>CAVVCP010000011.1:0-374330 GCA_963746695.1 uncultured Solirubrobacterales bacterium
ACGGGCGCCCGCGAGCGAAGCCTCCCTCCAGGCGATCTCGAATACTGCACGTCGCCGCCAAGACTGTCGCATCGATCGTCGACCGGCACCTGGTCGCTCGCGGCACGGCCCTGCTTCCGTCCCGCGACATGCCTCTTGCCCGTCCGCGTCGGCGAACCTCCTTTGCGCGCGGGAAGCGCGATCGCAGATGGCGCTGACTCCTGCTGGGAGCTGCTTCGGTATCAGTGCGTTGCCCCGTGGACGGAGTTGCGCTCCGCGAGTTTGCGGTCGTGAGAGACCGCGCCAGCGCTGATCGGGGCTCCGCACCTGAGGATCGTCGAGACGGACGCCTGCAGCCCCCAAATGGTCCACGGCGTTTGACAAGCCGCCATTTGCTGTTAGTGTGACTAACATGGAATCTGGAACGGAGCAGCGCCGGGGCTATCGGATGGTTGCGCGAGCCGAGGCCACAGCCGCGTTGCGCGAGCGGATCGTCGACTCGACCGAGCGGCTGTTCGAGGAGCTGGCGAGCGATCGCTTCTCGCTCGAGGATGTCGCCGCCGGGGCGGGCACCACGGTGCAGACGGTGTTGCGGCACTTCGGCTCCAAGGACCAGTTGCTGCGGGCAACCATGGCCCGCGGGATGGATCGTGTCCGCGACGCGCGGATGCAGGCGCCGGTCGGCGATGTGCCCGGGGCGGTGCGGAATCTCGTCGAGCACTACGAGGACCGCGGCGACATGGTTCTGCGCTGGCTGGCCGAAGAGGACCGCAATCCGTTCATGCACGAGATCCTCGACCGTGGCCGCGAGTTTCATCACGAGTGGGTCGCGCAGACGTTCGCGCCGCAGATCGAACAGCGTTGCTGGCGCGGCTAAGCGCCGCCGCTTGGCACAGCTCGTGGCGATCACCGACGTCTACGTCTGGAAGCTGCTTCGCCGCGACATGCAGCTCTCTCGCCAGCAGGCCCAGGCGGCAATCATCGAACTGATCGAAGCATTGGAGCAGACCTGATGGCTCGTGTCCTTGCCTATACCTCGCCCGCTCGCGGGCATCTCTATCCGTTGGTCCCGATCCTCGATGTCCTAGCCAGCCGTGGTCATGAGATCGCGATCCGAACGCTGGCCTCAGAGGTGGCATTGATGCAGGATCGCGGGTTCGCCGCCGCGCCGATCGCGTCGATCGTCGAGGATCTGGTCCACGACGATTACAAGGCACGCACCCCGCAGGGGAGCCTGAAGCGCGGGGTGGCCAAGTTCGCCGCGCGAGCCAAGTACGAAATTCCCGACCTGCGTGCCGCGATCGACGCCGAGCAGCCCGATGTGATCCTGGTCGACGCGATGAGCTGGGGCGCGTCCGCGGCCGCAGCGGCCTGGGACGGCCCGTGGGCGCAATGGTTCCCTTACCCGCTGCCCGTGCCCTCGCGTGACGTTCCTCCGTTCGGTCCCGGTCTCACACCCGCCGTCCGGCCCGCTCGGGCGCCTGCGTGACCGGGCGCTGCGACCGCTCATGCTCAGCTCGATGGAGAAGGTCTTCCTTCCCTCGGTCAACGCCGCCCGCGACTCAGTCGCCCAGCCGCCGTTTGCGTCGATTACTGAGATGTTCACCGCCGCTCCGCTGCTGCTCTACATGACCGCCGAGCCGTTCGAATATCCGCGCTCGGACTGGCCGGCAAGCGTGCGGATGGTCGGCCCGTGCTGCTGGGATCCGCCGGCCGATCCCCCGTCCTGGCTGGCCGGGATCGACCAGCCGATCGTGCTGGTCAGCACCTCATCGGAGTTCCAAGACGACGGCCGGCTCGTGACCACCGCGCTCGAGGCACTCGCGCACGAGGACGTGCACGTCGTCGCAACCACCCCGGCCGCCGAGATCCCACGCACCGGCGTGCCCGCCAACGCGCACGTCGAGCAGTTCCTGCCCCACGCGCAGATTCTCGCCAGAGCGGCGTGCGCGGTCACCCACGGCGGCGCCGGGGTGACCCAGAAGGCACTCGCCGCCCGACTGCCAGTGTGCGTCGTGCCGTTCGGCCGCGACCAGCTCGAGGTCGCCCGCCGCGTCGAGGTCGCCGACGCCGGCACCCGACTCCCGGCACGACGCCTGAACCCCGACCGGCTGCGAGCCAAGATCCGCGAGGCGATGACCAAACGTCAAGGCGCCAACCGCGTCGCCGACGGCTTCGCCGCGACCGGCGGCCCGACTGCTGGCGCTGACGCGATCGAGAAGCTTCTCGCCGGCACTGACAGCAACTCACGGGAGACACATCCCCCGGCCCCGACCGAGCTCGCCTCTTACTGACGCGGGCGGTCGCCAACGACCCTGCCCAAGGAGGCTGACGCAGGGCGAGCGTCCGGTCGGTCGCACCGCGAACCAAAGCACAAGCCCGATCGGTAGGTCGACGGCGTCCTCGGTGCCCTCGCAGTCGCTGGGTAGGCTTGAGACCCCACCGACAGAGGAGCCGCGAGTGTCCGAGAGCCTCCCCGAAGATTTAGTCGCTCTGCTCCGCCAGGCGAGTCCGTGCTTCATCTCGACGGCGATGCCCGACGGCTCACCACAGCTGACCCAGACCTGGGTCGACACAGACGGTGCATGCATTCTGATCAACACCGTCGAAGGCTTTCAGAAGGTCAAGAACATCAGACGAGACCCTCGCGTCGCCGTGGCCGTGGCCGACCCGAGCAGCCCCTCACGGTATTACTCGGTTCGCGGCGTGGTCGTGACCGTCACCAGCGAAGGCGCCGCCGAGCACATCGAACAGCTCGCCCAGCGCTACCTCGGAACCCCGTATCCGTGGTATGGCGGGCGTGACCAGAAGCGTCTGATCCTCACGATCGAGCCGCACAAGATCCACTTCATGGGCTGAATCGGGACCACCCCGCGAAGGCCCCGGCCGAGCGCCAACCTCGGATCCCTCCTCACACGCCGGGCGGGGGGCGCATCACCGTACAGCGCGGCTTCAAACACGCGGGTCGTCTGCATGGCGCTCGACCCGTGTTTGGTGCCCGAGACGTTGACGCGCTGAGAGTGTGCGGACGGGGCGGGGACAGCTGCGATCGCGTTACGATTTTTCCGGTTGGCCTGAAAGATTTGGGGGCGGATCGATGATTAGGGTTGCGTGAGCCCCGTGACCGACGCTCGCGCCCAGCGCTTCGCGGCATTGTATGAGGACTCGTATGGCGCGATACACGCCTATGCCTCGCGCCGTGCTGGCTGGGAGGCGGCGGATGAGATCGCTGCCGAGACGTTTCTGGTGGCGTGGCGGAGGTTCGATGCGCTGCCCGCGGAGCCGTTGCCGTGGCTGTACGGGGTGGCTCGTAACGTGGTGTTGCGCCATCACGCTGACCGCGGCCGCCAGCGACAGACGCGGGCTGCTCTGGAGGGGGAGCGGCGCCGGTCGCCGCTGGGAGCTGGCGACGGCGGCGACCCTGGGTTGTGGGAAGCTTGGGAGCAGTTGAGCGCCGCTGATCGCGAGGTCTTGGCGCTGGTGGCGTGGGAGCAGCTGTCGGTCGCCGACGCCGCTCGCGCGCTCGGTTGCTCGGCGCCGGTCTTCTCTGTGCGTCTGCATCGCGCTCGCCGGCGGCTGGAGCGCCGGCTCGCCGCGAGTGGCGCCTCATCCATGCTCGAACTAGCGGAGACATGATGTCGGCGGATCTGACTGACCCTCTCGCCCGTTTGCAAGCGGCGAATCCGGTGGCCGTCCAGGAGGATCGCGGGCGCGACGTCGTCGCACAGGCCGCGCTGGCGCGGATCCTCGATGATCGCGCCTCGCTCCCGCACCGGCCGGGCGACGTACGCCTGCTGCAGGTCCAGGTGGCGGCGGTGGCGGCAGGCCCGCCCGAGCGCGCTACCGGGCGCGTGCGGGCGACGTTCGTGGCTGTTCCTGTGGCGATTTCGGTGATTGTCGCGATTGCGGTCGCAGGCGTGGTGTTGAGCTCGGTCAGGCATCATCAGGCTTCGACTCGTGTCGGGCCGGCGGTCGCGACGACGAACGGCAAGGTCGCGTTCATCGCTTTTGGCGGCGCCAAATATCCGCCCACGGGCGGATACCCGCCCACGCGGTCCGAGCACGGCGTGACCTGGGCCCTCGACGCGCTGGCGGTGATCAACCCGGACGGGTCCGGACGGCAGAACGTGGGGACTTACCGGTGCGCGTCGCCGGTGTCTGCGTGCGGGGTCTACTCGTTCGCATGGTCCGCGGACGGGACGGAGATCGCGTATCTCGCGGGGCACCCGCCCGGACTGAACGCTCCCACCGGCCTCGCGTTGTACCTAGTCGACGCCAGCGGAAACAACCCTCGAAAGCTGGCCTCGTGCGGGGACTGCGGCGCCGGCTTGAACGCGGACAGCTCGATCGCCTGGTCGCCTGACGGCTCAAGGATCGCCGTGACGCGTCAAACGGGTCTGGCCCAGGACCTCTGGCTCGTGAACGTCAAGACGGGTGCGCTCAGCCGCCTCAATGACTGCGCGTCAGGCAAAGCCTGCGCCGATGCCAGCGCCGAGTGGTCTCCCGGCGGACAGGCGATCGTCTTCAGTCGGTGGGTCAAAGGGCAAGTGGCGTCGATCTACACGATGCGCCCAGACGGCACGCACCTCAAGCTGATCGCCGCGGTCGCCGGCGCACAAGATCCGCAATGGTCCCCCGACGGGCGCAAGATCGCCTTCCAGGCCAACAACGGCATATACACGGTCAACGCCGACGGAACGCAGGTCACGCAGATCGCTGCCGCCGGCCGGCTGGCCGGCGAACCGGCGTGGTCCCCGGACGGCACGAAGCTGCTCTACACGAAGAGCTCTCCCACCCCTGGCGGCGTCGAAGTCACCCAACTCTGGACGATCAACGCGAACGGGTCAGACAACCGGCGCATCTATCAGGTATCCCCCAGCGGTCGCTGGCCGCTGCCGTCCTGGTCACCCGACGGCAAGCAGATCGCGGTTGCGCCGGACTCTGGCGTGTTGGTTATGAACGCCGACGGAGCCGGCGTGCGTCTCGTCGGCGAGTCCGCCAACCAAGTCGCCTGGCAGCCAATCCCCCCAACCCGCCGCTAGCACCCCAGCACGTGACTCTGCTAGGTGCTGAGAAAGCTCACCATCACGCGAAAAGGACCGGAACGATGAACGTACGCAGAGTGACACTACTCATGACCGCGACCATCGCTCTGGCGGCCGTGGCATCGGCGAGTGCAACCACCGGCCATTCGATTCACCGGCGTACGGTCGGCTTCGCGATCGGGACGCGCTACTTCGGCTCCAACGCCACGCTCGGGACGCAGCGAGGGTTCGCAGCAGCGTTCGACCTGCGCGGCGGGCTCTGGTCCGGGTCGGCGCTCGTCGGCTCCGCACCGGTCGGGAACGGCCCGGACTTCACGGCGGTCGACCCGGCGACGCACACGCTGTATGTCACGAACGGCTTTAACGAGAACGGCAACCCGGATGGAGGCAACACGGTCTCGGTGATCGACGAGCGCCGCTGCCAGGCCGATGACGTCTCGCGTTGCAAAGGGCCGTGGCCGACGCTCACGGTCGGCAGCGATCCGAATGCCGATCCGAGCGCGGTCGCGATCGACCAGCAGACCGACACGCTCTACGTAGCGGACGCGAACGACAACACCGTGGCGGTATTCAACGGCGCGACCTGCAACGCTGAGACCAGCGCCGGTTGCGGGCAGACGCCGGCGATGGTCCCGGTCGGGATGGTGCCGGTCGCGATCTTCGTCGATCCCGTGGACCACACCGTCTACATCCCGAATGGCGGCGAGGACGACGTCTCGATGCTCGACAGCGCGACCTGCAACGCGAGCGATCTCGCCGCCTGCCCGACCACGGCCCCGCCGACCGTCACCGTGCCTGGACTCGCGACCGCGGGCGACGTGGACCAGGCGACCCACACAGCCTACGTGACCATTTGCGCGAACCATCCCGAGTTCGGATGTCCTCCCGGAACCACGGGCGTGTCGGTGTTCGACGCGAGCACGTGTAACGCGGCCGCGCAGTCCGGCTGCAAGCGGCTCGGCGTGCTCCCCGACGCCGGCCGGGCGCCCATCGGCGCCCAGGTCGACCCCGCCAACCAGACGCTGTACACGGCCAACAGCGACAACACGATCTCAGCGTTTGATCTGCGTAGCTGCAACGCCGCCGACCTCGCCGGCTGCGCGACCGACACGCCCGGCGACGTGACCTTGCCGGCGCCCGGCTTCGAGGTCACGCTGTGGGTCGCCGTCGACCCCGCGAACCACAGCGTGTACGTGACCAACCAGAAGGACGACTCGGTGATCGTCGTCAACGCGAACGTCTGTAACGGCAGCGATCTGGCGGGGTGCGCGACGCTCGACCCGCCGGAGATCCACACCGGAGCCGACCCGCAGGTCATGACCCTCGACCCCGACACCCAGACGCTCTACACCGCGAACCAGGTCGAGAACGACGTCTCCGTGATAGCCGCGACGCGCTGCGACGCGCAGACCACCACTGGCTGCCGCGGGCGGGTACCCGAAGTGCCGCACGTCTCCGGAGGGCTCGCGGCCGATCCCGCCGTCCACACCACCTATGTCGCGAGCAGCGCTACCGCGGTGGCGATGATCGACGACAAAACCTGCAACGCCTTCCACACGGCCGGGTGCGCCCAGACGCCGCCGAGCGTGACCGTCGGCACCTTCCCGTCCGCTGTCGCGGTCGATCCGACCACGCACACGGTGTACGTCGCCGACGCGGGCGCCGGCACATCAGGGACGGTCTCGGTGCTCGACGACCGCGACTGCAACACGACCGACCAGTCCGGCTGCGCGACGTTCTCGACCCTCAACGTCCCAGACGGGAACCCGGACGGGATCGCCGTCAACCCGCGCACCGACACGATCTACGTCGCGACGATCACCAGCGACGGCGGGCCGGACCTGATCTCCGTGCTCAACGGCAGCACCTGCAACGCCACCGCCACCGCGGGCTGCGGCCAGACCCCGGCGAACGCACCGACCGGCAACGACGGCGACGGCGGCTCGACCGAATCAGTCGCCGTCAACCCCGCGACCAACACGATCTACGCCACCAGCGACATGCTTGGCAACCCGTTCGTCGGCGACAGCGTGTATGTCATCGACGGTCCCACCTGCGACGCCGCCGACACGGCCGGGTGCGGCAACCCGCCGGAGCAGATCTCGGTCGGATCCGATCCGGTGTTCGGCGACGCCAACCCGTTCGGAATCGCGGTCGACCAGGCGACCGACACGATCTACACCGCGAACATCTTCAACGGCGAAGGACCCGGCACCGTGTCGGTCATCAACGGGGCCACCTGCAACGCCCACAACGCGAGCGGCTGCGGCCAGACCCCCGCCACCGCGCCGGCCGGATTCGGTGCCAACGGCATCGCCGTCGATCCGATCAACAACCGCGTCTACGCCACCAACATCGAGGACACCAGCGTCACCACGATCAACGGCCGCACCTGCAACGGCACCAAGACGAGCGGCTGCCAGATCACCCGGAGCCGACCGATCGTCGGCGACTACCCCGGCGCGATCAGCGTCGACCCCGCAGTCCATACCGCATACGTCGCTGATGCGGAAGGCGTCTCGGTGATGCCACTCAACCCCTGACCCGCCTACAAGTTCTCCTAGCGGCGGCGGCAGCTCCCAGCGGCCAATCCGCGCCTCGTCTTGGGTAAACCGCCGCGTACAACACGCCTGACCTCACCGGAACTTAACATGCCCCCCGGCTATGCATCGCAGCACGTAACGGGGAGGCAGAGACACGCATTCGCATCGATCCAGCCGGGCCGCTCGGCACGAGTCGGAAACTGCAAAGCCATCTCACGCGCAGCATCTCATACGCGCGACCCCGGGGCAGGTCTAGTCCGACCTCGGGTGACCATTCCCGAAACCTGCCGGATCGTGGTGTCTCCTTCATCGGACTGCGCGAACAGACCGACGATCATGAACGCCACGGTGGCCGAAAAAACCCCGGACACCGCAGCAAGCCGGACCAGTTCTACCGATACGACCCCGACCGACGGGGGGACATCATGTCCGAGCCAGGATCGGTGGACCGCACTGGAGGGCCGCGATCACGGGTCGCCATGATCGCTTTCCTCCTTGCCCAGCCTCGACGAGCGCTGGCGCGTTGGCGACGTTGGGCTTGGTCAAGCATCTACCGACTCACGGAGCTCTTCGCCGTCCCCCCAGAAGTCACGCCTCGGCTCGGCCATCCGTCGGACCTGTGATCTGTGGCGGTGCCGTTGGCGGACCTAGCTCTGCCTTGAGCCGCGCCAGGTCCGCGTCGACGGCGTTGCCCGCGCCGAGCTGCGCGAGCGCACGGTCGATGTCGTCCTGTGGCGGACCGATCGCCGTGAGGTCCTCGAACGTGCCCGCGGCCTCGAGCTCCTGCACCGCATTCGCGCGTGCGCGCATCGTCTCGGTCTTGTCGATCGCACGCTGCATCGCGAGGCCGACGTCTGCCATGTCGCTCCCGACGCCGCGAGCCGCTTCTGAAATCCGGACCTGCGCCTCCGCAGCCGAGTACTGAGCCTTGACCACCTCCTTGCGGGAGCGGAACGCCTCGACCTTGGTTCGGAGCTGCGACTCCGACGCGATCATCTGCCGCTGTTGGTGCTCGAGTTCGGCGATCTGTTGCGAGAGCGAACCGCTCTCAACGATGATGAGTTGCTTGCGCTCGATCGCCATCCGAGCGAGGTCCTCTCGTCCAACCCTGATCGCCGTCCGCGCCTGGATGTCGAGCTTCTGTACCTGCTGCTCGAGCTTCGTCGCGTGAGTCTGCAGCCGCTTCTTCGCAGCGACGACATCGACGATCCCCTTCCTGATCACGTGGATCTGCTCGACCTGCTTCTCGTAGGCGTAGTCGAGCGTCTCACCCGGTTTCTCCGCGCGGTCGAGCAGCTTCGAGATCTTCGCCTTGATCAGTGTCGAGAGCCGGCCCATCGTGCTTCCGGAGCTTATCGGTGCTTGCTCGCCACCCGTTTCATCGCGGTTTCCTTCCGTACCGACGATGCGACAAATGGAGCGCTCAGGCTATGTGTGTAGCTGGCAGATCTGGGCCGGGGCGCAGATAACGATTCACACGATCGCTACGGGCGCGGGATGCGCCGACAGTGTCAGCGCGCACCCCGTAGCCGAGGGTCATGAGCGAATAGCAGTCTGCGAGAAGATGCATCGAGTATCCCGGGTCCCTCAGCCTTGCCCGATGACTCCTTCGCTCCGTAAGCTAAGTTAGCTGACGAAGCACCCGCTCGAGGTCCTGTGGGTTGAACGGCCATGCGAATAGCGCACGTTCGTGCCCAGTCGCGTCGAGAACGTATGCCGCCTCGGTGTGGTCGATCCCGTCGACGACGGTGCTGTTGATCCGGGACTTCGTCACCTTGACCTCGATGCTGTAGTTCTTCCACACGGCAGCGAGCTCAGCCGGACGACCGATGGCCCAATGCCACTCTGGGACGAGATGCCACTCCTGATCGTCTTGGCGGAGGTACCGGCGCGCGTTTGCGTACACGTCAACGCTGACCGCGATGATCACCGGCCGGTGGGCGGCCGGGATCTGAAGTTCCATCTGGTTGAGCACTTGCGCTTCGAGGGGGCAAAAGTTGCGACACAGCGGATCGACAAACGTCACGATCACGGGGTGTCCTCGGTTCGCTGCGACCGAGACAGGTCGGCCGTCCTCGTTGCGGAGTGAGAAATCAGGGGCGCGGCGATCGCCCGCACCCCAGCTGTACGCGGGAGGCGAGACCAGCGAGACAGCCGAGTAGGCGGTCGGAGAGCTAGTGCCGCGGGCGCGGCCGAAGGCGAGGATCGGCGCGGCGACCGCGACCGCGCACAGCACCACCAGGGCGGGAATGGCCCACTGCAGCTTTCGCGGCAGCCGGGAACTCCCCGGGCCCTCCGGTCGTTCCCGTCGTAGCGCGAGGCGACGCCTCATGCGCGTGATGACGATCGCGAACGCAACTAATGCGGCGATTCCGCCGGCCACGGCGCCGATAATCGTCAGAGTCGCACCGCTCCCCGCCCGCGCCGATCCGCCACCCGCCGCGGGCTGGCTCGGCGGAAGGGCAACTCCCGAGGCGCGTGCCAGCCGGCGTATGGCAACCTCTGCCGCAGCAGCCAGGCCCGCCCCCGCGCGGCTGTCGCGCGGTATCGCCGCGAGCAGTTGATAGGTGCCCGCGGTGGGGTGACCCGGCCAGGTAAAACCAAACCCATTCGGCATGACGACCAGCAACCGCTGCCGCCTGTCCGCGCGCGACAACTCCACGCCAAGGAACCGCGCGTACGTCCGCGGCTTATCCCAAAGCTCAGGAACCGACCCCAGGTCGTAGGAGCTCGAGATGACCGCGACTCGGATCGCGAAGCCTGCGCGGTTTGCCGCGCTCACCGCGGCAACGAGCTGGCGCTGAGCAGACGACATGCCGGTCGACTGCGAGTTGACGAAAACCTGATTGTCGACCAGATAAGTGCTGGCCGGGTCGGTGTCGGCGCGCGCGACCCCGCCCCATACCACAGCCAATGCGACCGCCAGCGCCAGCATGGCGCTCGAGCGACCGGCGCAGTACGCGACGCTCGCCCGAGCGCATCCAAACCGGCCCTTTACTAGCACAGCTGCGACATATCCAAGATCACCCGTCGCGCCAGCTCGCCCGGCGTCTCCCACACGGGAACTCCGCGGCGCGCCGCGCGAGGTGCCCGCTTGGCAACGGAAGCAACCGCCGCGCTGCTCGCTGCGTATGGCCCGATCAGCTCCCGCGGGGTGTACAGATGACCGTTCTGCATCACATACACATCGTTCGCGATCGTCTCGATGTTCCGCAACGGGTTGCCGTGGATGACGTCCATGTCGGCGATCATCCCCGGCCGGATCGTGCCCAGCTGGTTAGACACACCCATATCCTTGGCGGGCTCGACGGTCGCCGCGCGCAGCGCCTGATAGTTGCCCAGGCCAGTCTGCGCCACCTCGCTGATCGCGATCACCTGTCCGAAGTTGCCAAAGCCGATCGGGTTATCGGTACCGATCAGCACCGTGCCACCCTCAGCGACGATCTGCTTCAGCGCTTTAGTCGTCCCCACCTGAGTTGACAACTGCGCGGCCGTGAGCGGAGGTTGCGCGAACTCCTGCTGTGCCAAGTCGTACTGCCACGGACTCTGCAGCGCCTTGATCCGCGGGTCACTGGTGAACGGCTTACCGTTGATGTCGGGAAGGAAGTTCGCCGCGCCGGTGTATGGAGTGGTGGTGATCGACATTCCCGAGCGGGCGTACAGCTGGATCGTGTCTTGATAGGCGACGACGTCGTTGGACACCGCGATCTGGTAGCCCAATCGCTGCGTCGCCCAGTGCGAGCCACCATCCTGGCCGTACGCCAGCGCCGGCCAGAAGTAGTGCGAGAACGACGGTATCCCGAGGGTGTGACCCGCCTGAATCGCAATCTGCTCGTAGCTGTTGGGGAGCCTCACGTACGTCTTGAGGATGTCCGGCTTCAGCTTGGCGAGCCGCGCAAGATCCGTGGTCAGCGCCGACCGGGTCGGATCCGCCCGCATCCACGCGTAGAAGATCCTGCTCCCGTCGATGGGCTCGGCAGACCAGAAGTATCGAGGGCCAGGAGCGGCGCCGGACTGCTGGGACTCGACCTCCGCGAGCGAGTGATACGGCTCGTCCCCCATTGAGATCTCGGTCGTGATCCCCATCGCGAGCTCGAGACGATTCGTGCGGCCACCGGCGAACGGCTGATCCATCCCCTCGTGGGCGTGCGACTCCCACAAGCCCGGGATCACGGTGTCCTTTGACGCATTCACGTAGTGGACGCCCGCGCCGTACGTCGACCGCCGCCGAGCCGGCCCGACGCTCACGATCTTGTTGCCGCGCACCACGATGTCCACGTTGGTCCGCTCGGAATCGCTCGTTCCCGCCCAGAGCCTTCCGGCGTGAATCACCGTCTCCCCCGATGGGGGCGCCTGCGGCCTCCACTTTAGATCCACCGGCACCGTCTTCGGCGCGCCCCCGTTGATTGAGATCAGCCGCAGCGTCCCGGCCGAGTCGTACAGAATGTGCTGCGAGTCTCCCGACCAGCTCAGCTGATCCGCCGCCTCCGTCGTCAGTTGCCTCGCCGCGCCGGTCGGTGCGCCGGTCGCGGGATCGACCGGCACGACCTGCAGGACGTTATCCATCACGTAGGCCATGAACTTGCCGTTCGGCGACCACACCGGCCCGTCGTCCTCCACCCGGTTGCTGATCGTCTCGTACGGCTTCGCGGGATCCGCGAAATACTCGTTCGTCGCACCCGTCGTCGCGTTGACGGTTTCGATCTTGCTCACACCTTCGCGGAAGCGGTTCGAGTACTGCTGCAACACCGCCAGCGCGATCGTGTTGCTGTCCGGCCCCCACGTCGGGCGGCCCGGCTCAAAGTCGGAGTTGATCGTGAGGCCCGCGGAGTTCGCCGCGCCCCACACCTTCTGGAACTGCCCCGTCGCGACATCCGCGACATACATCTCCCGGGCACCAGCCTCCAGATCGAGCGTGTCCAGGAACGCGATCCTCTTGCCGTCAGGCGACCACGCCAACTGCACCTCCGGCCCTGTGAACGGCGGGGTCAACTTCCGCGTCGCCCCCGTCCGCACGTTGCGGACAAAGATCGCCATCGACCCATTCGAGTCAGTCGAATACGCCAACGACTTCCCGTCCGGCGACCACGTCGGATCCGCCTTATAGAACTTGTTGCTCGTCAACGCTCGCGGCTTGTGCCCGATCGTCATCAACCACAACTGATTCAGCGCGACGAAAGCCACCTGCTTTCCGTCCGGCGACAACGCCGGGCCGACAATCCCCACAGCCTGCTGCTTCGCCGTCGACGAAAAGTCGTAGCTCTTCATCGGATAGGAAGCCCGTGCGAACGACACCCGCGCCGAGAACGGGACATTCGTCACCGCCCCGGTCGTCACATTCCGCTGCCAGATTTTCCCATTCGCCGCATAGACCAGCGTGTCATTCGACGACCACGGCGCCGGGAACGCGAACACATCCTCATTGCCCGACACCGCCTGGCCATTCACAAACAGCTGCGTCAACGGCCCCGCATTCACGCTCGTCGGTCCCGAGCTTGAACTGCTCTGCCCTACGTAGGCAAGGTTCTTCCCGTCCGGCGAATACGTCGGAGAGAACAGCGTCATCAAGGAGTTCGTGTACAGCATCTGGACCGAACCCTGCCCGTTGGCAGCGACCGAATCGATCGAGTGAGTCGAGTCCACATACGTGATGTGCGAACCATCCGGCGTCCACGTCGGGTAGTAAGCATTGCTCAGCACAGCGTCGTGCGTGATCTCGGTCAACTGACCCGTCGCCAGCGTGAGCACCCAAACGTTGTAGCTGCCGCTCGCAGCCCCGGCCGGCGACCCCGGCGGTGGTCGATCGGAGGAAAAGGCAATCTGTGTCCCATCCGGAGAGAACACCGGCTCGCGATCGTCGTAGTAGCCGAACGTAAGCTCACGCACGTTCGACCCGTCCGGGTTCATCGCCCAAACGTGAAAATTCCCACTCTTGTACGACTGAAACGCGATCGTCTTCCCATCCGGCGACCATGTCGGATAAGCAGTGTCCTGCGACAAACTCGAGATCCGCTTGGCCGTACCGCCAGCCGTCGGCAGCGTCCACAGATTCCCCATGAAATTCATGACGATCGAGTGGTCGTCTCCAGACAGCGCAAGCGTCAACGCCGTGCCCTCGTGAAGGTTCAGCACCCCGGACGTACCTCCGCCCCTCGCGCTCGACCCTCTGTGTTGGGCGGGACGAGCCGCAGAGCCCGATACACCTACCGCCAGCATCACGGCAGCCAACGCCGTGACAACAAGCGAGGCCAAAACCGAGACACGCGGATGCCCGTGGACTAAGCGACTCGTTGCACGCACCGACACTCCCTCCCTCATGAGGCTGTACACAACACTCTCTCGACAGCCTGCTATCGCAGGCTGTCCGCCGAGCCGATGACGAGCCGGCGGTCACAAGCTCTGGTCAGAGTTCGCTGCGTCGACGACTTCTTGCCGTAAGAGTCTGCGAGTCGTGCGGCGCAGGAACAGTGTGTCGATCCGGAGGCTTATCGCTCGTGCCCGTTCCTGTCAAGCCCAGCGTTGAGGACGTTTGGCGTTCGTTAGTGAGTATTTAACGTCGCACGGCACCAGAGAACGAGAATGCGTACAGACACACCGACAAACGGTCATGGCTGCGGCGGAGCTTTGGCGAGCGGGAGGTCACCCTCGCGCAGCCGCCGCGCTAAGGGCGAGCGGCGGTCAGCGAGGTGACGGAGCTGGTGGCCGCAAGAGACGACGGTGAGGGGTCGCCGGGGCTGGGCAGATGCCGAGCACGTGTCCATGCTGACGATTAGGAGGGGGCCCTTTGGCGTGTCCCTTCAGACGCGTGGTGCCGCAATGCAGCCCGCACAGCGCCGCACCGATGTCAGCCGGGCCGGCGAGTTGGCGATGCTTCAGCGCCCTGATCTGCTCGGGAACGTCATCCGTAGCCGAACGGCGCGCACGTCGCATGATAAGAAGCGCTCGGCACCAACTGCCGCCATTCTGAGCGGGTCAAGCTGCGACGGACGGCCCCGCACAGATAACGGGCCGTGCCGTCGACGCTGCTCAGCGGAAGCGGCCCAAGTCTCACGAGGGTTCCGTCGCTCGTGCCCATCACCAGCGACGACGAAGCGGGATCGAACGCAAGCGATTCGACGCCTGTCGGAGCCCGAGTCCTCTGCGGGACGCGGAAAACGTCTCCGAGCTGCTGCCCTGAAGCCACATCCCAGAGCTGCACCTGCCCAATCGTGTTCGCCGTCGCGAGCGTCCGACCGTCCTGAGAAAACGCGAGCTCGCCAGGAAATCCAGGAATACCGTCGGCCGGCAGGGAGCCGAGTTGGTTCCAGGTCGTCGCGTTCCACAGTGCGAGTGCGCCCGAGGAGTTCAACAGGGCCAGGATCGTTCCGTCAGGATTGGAGGCGCCCGTTGTGGCGGCGTCGCCCGGAATCGTGTGCGTCGTCGTGCCGCTACGCGCGGCCAAGATGATTGTCCCTCGATCCGAGTCTGCGGCTAGCCGACCGCCTTGTAGCCATGCGACGCCGGAGATAGGGGCGCCCACACGCAGTTTCCGGATCAGTGAGCCTGTGGCGCCGTCGAGAAGCAGCAACATTCCGGCATCATCGTCGACCGCGGCCGCTAGTAAGCTGCCTTCTGGGTTGAAGGCAACTTGCAAGACGGGGTTGTCGGTACTCGTTGCCCCAATCGGGTGGCCGGTCCGCGCGTTCCACAGCCGCACGCCCTGGTCAGACCCCGACACGAGAAGGTGGCCATTCGGACTGAAGGCAAGCGTCTCCACGCCGACGTCGCCCTTGGAAGCGGGAAGGCTGCTGTGCCACAGCACCTCCCCGGTCTTCTGATCTGAGACCTCGATCGAGCCGTCCATGCGTCCGGCGGCCAGCAGTCCTCCGTCAGGACTGAATGCCGTCGCGAGAACCTGCGCGGCTTGAGATGACTCCGCACGACCTAATGCCAGCTCCGTCTTGGTGTCCCAGACGATGCCTTCGCCAGCGTCCTCGACGGTAACGATCGTGTTGCCGTTCGGACTGAACGACACACCCTCGCCCCCGGTGTCGTGCGGCTCCGTTCGCAGCAGCTGCCCGGTGATAGAGGACCACAGCATCAGGCTGCCCGTGTCGCTCACCGTGGCCAGGATCGGCTGCGTCGGGCTGAACGCAACCCCCGCCTGGTCAAATGAGCGGGCGTTGGCCGGGGGGCTTCCTGCGTTCAACAACCTCTCGCGACCGGAGCTGAGGTCCCTTAGAACGACTTGCGCGGAGAGCGCCACACCAAGGTCGCGATCGTCGGAGCTGAATGCCAGCCG
The DNA here is from genome assembly GCA_963746695.1 of uncultured Solirubrobacterales bacterium. GTDB lineage: Bacteria > Actinomycetota > Thermoleophilia > Solirubrobacterales > Solirubrobacteraceae > Palsa-465. The sequence goes on from CAVVCP010000011.1 coordinate 15,849, forward strand.
GAAGATCCGTTGACCGACAGAAAACCTGCTCACCGACTTGCCGGTAAGGGTGTCGATCACGTCCACCGCGCCCATGGTGGTGCCGGCCGCCAACAGCGCGCCGTCATGGCTATAGGTGACTGCGTTGACCTGGGAGGGCTCGTCTAGCGGCTTGCCGAGCAGAACACCGCTGTCCGTATTCCAGCGCACGACGGTGCCATTGCCGTTGTTGTTGCCCGTGGCCGCTGCGAGGGTCGTCCCGTCTGGGGTGAAGGCAACGGACAACACGTAATCGGCGTGCGTGGGCAAACTACGCACCAGCCTTCCCGAGGCCACGTTCCACAGCTTGACCGTCCCGTCGCTCGTGCTCGCTCCGGCGATCAGGGTGCCATCGGGGCTGAAGGCCATGAGCGCGTGTCCTCCGAGACCCGCGACCGTTCGCACGCGACCTGTTCGGGTATCCCACAGCTGGCCGGTGGAGAACGCGACCGTTCTACCATCGGGAGCGTAAAACGCTGTCGTGTTCTGCGACCCGGCCGACAGGACGCTTGGGGGAACGGGCCGGAAGGCGATCATTCCTGTCGGGACCGCTTCGACCGAGCGGACGAGGCTGCTCACCGCCTCGACGGTGTCAGCGCTGCGCTCCGCCTCAAGGCTAAGAAGGACGCCGACATCGGCACGATTGTTCGCGAAGCTGTCGCTAGCTTCGTTGACAAGCTCTCGCGAGAGGGCGATCTTCGCTCGCGAGTTCGACTGACCGCGCAACACGAGAGCGACCACGGAGAGCACCACCCCGATCGCCACCACGACCCCCGCGATGATCCCAAGGCGCCACCGCCGAGCGGTTGCTTCATGAGCCGAGGTATCCAGGAACTCGCGCTGTAGCTGGGTCGGCTGGGGCCCGCCGTCGCGAACGGCCTTGGTCAGCCACTGCTCGGCTGCGCGCAGCTCATCGCCACGCAGGAGCGGGCTCTTGCGTCTGCTTCCGCGCTCCCACGCTTCCGCACGAACCAGGATCCAGGTGTGGGTGCGCGCGAGCTCCAAATCGGTGTCGAGCGCCTTGACGACCTGATCGAGCATGCGGTCGAACTGATTGGGGGCCCCCATCATGATCCACGCTTTGGCCGCGAGCCGCTCGGGCATTGGTTCGTCCTTCGCCGCTTCCTCGATGCAGACCGGAATGACCCGCTTCTCGAGGGAGAAGGCGTACGCGACCTCGCCCAGGCACGGACCAGAGGCCAGCGATGCCCTGCTCATGACGAACAGCAGCGCGTCGGATCGCTCGATCGCCTCATGGGCCGCGGGCCTCCACTCGTCCGCCGGCAAGACCCCTTCCGTGTACACCCACGCCTCACGCCCACGGCGTCCAAGCGCCCCGCGAAGGCGGTCTACGAACTCCTCGTCCTCGCTGGCGTAGGAGATGAAGACATCGCATAGCCCGGGTGCCCGGTCGGCGCCTGCCGACGAATCCCACCCAGCGCTAACCAGTTCCCCCGTTTGTGAGTGCATAGCGGCCCCGTGAGTGTGCCCTGACTATACGCTGACTTCAGCGTCGCGAAAGGCGGACGCCCGCTCTGCTCGGGGGGCGGAGATTCGCCGCTGTAGCCGTGCGTCCAAGGGCTGCCGAGACGCCGACTGCGATCGTCCGGGACTCTTGGCTCCCGCGTGCGCGTGGCGTTTGAGGGTCCGCGCCCTGTCGTGCCGCAGGTGGGACGGCACCAAGAACGCTTTCGGCGCCAACTCCGCCCTATCCGGCTCGTAGATGCTCATCGTTGCATAGCACTTGGGGGCCTAGATAAAGAGCACCAGTTGGGCCGCGTGATACCGGTTCGCGCTGGGCGCCGCGTCCTTGCGCCCCGAATGATTGGACAAACGGAAGTGGCGCCGGCGCGACCGCAGTCGTGGCGAACCACGCGTCCCGTGTCGGGCCGGCCGGCGGATGCTTGCCTCTGGAAGCAGCGCTCCCGCAGCTCGACACCCACTTCGAGCTGCACCGGCTCTCGCACGACCCCGGCGATGCACCGGTCTTGCGCGCGGCGAGACGAGTGCTCGTCGTCCGAGGCGGCGAAGAGATCATCGGTCGCGATGGCTACTGCTCGCCGAGGGAGACCAGGCGTCGCGATGCCCGAGTGGCCGGAGGCAGACCCGCGACCCTTCGTCGGCTCCTGCATTCAGTCAGGCGAACGCCGACGCGTCCAGAACGGCGTCGGCTACTGAACGACCGAAGGTACGGTCAGCTCAGCAGTCCGATCAGGCCTTTGAGGACGAGCAGCGCGCCGACCGCGGCGAAGCCCCGCACCGCGAACATGTGGCTATGCCGGCTGACCCACGCCTTGGCGCGGGCGATCGCCTGCGGCGTCCACCTCGGAGCGACCATGAAGCTGACGAACGGAACCTCGAGCAGCCACAACATCACGAGGTTGAAGCCGACCACGAGCAGCACCGTCACCGCGGACGAGTAGTGCAGCCTGTGAATCTCTCTGAGGCCTGCGAGGTAGGAGGCGCCAGGCAGTGTCAGTAGTGCCCCGACCACGAACGTGACGCGCGGCGAGCCCTTGCTCATCTCGCGCTGCCAACGAGGCGGTTCGACGCTGCCCTTCGCCGCCTTGCGGGCCGCCCTCGCCTGCCTCGCGCGTTCGACCCGGCCGGTGTAGAGGACGAACGCCATCGCCAGCGCGATTGCTCCCAGCCCGATATCGACGGCGGGGCTGATGGTGTGCTGGGTCGTGGTGGTGGTGCTCGAGTCCGGAAGCGAGAAGACGATCACGAGCCCGAGCGTGATGCTCGTCAAGTACGCGCCGAGCAGATAGCCGCCCATCAGCCTCGCCGGCTTGTCCAGGAGCAGCATGACGGTGGTGGCCGCGACGAGCGTCGGGTTCAAAGAAGCGGTCAGCGAGAGGAGGATTACTTGCGACACGGCCGGCGAGACTCATGATGCATCCCCGATAGCGGCTCGTGCTCACCCGAACCGGGTGATGACGTACGGTCTTCACCCCTCGGCGCCCGCGCCGCCGAGGGCGCTATGAGCGGCCGATTCCAACGTCGCCGCAATGCCTTCACCCGATCTGGGTGAAGCCGTCGGCACCGGGGCGTATTAGCGTTATGAGTCGATGCCAGAAACCCCGCCACGGCGGCTGCTCGTCGTCGCCAACCTCACGGAATCAGCACCGCAGTTACTGGATGAGGTCACGCGCCGCGCCCGCGATGGCTGTCAGATCGGGCTGATGATCCCGCCGGAGCGCCATCCTGACGCTCCCGACTGGACGCCCGAAGAGGCGTCCCGGCTCGTGCGCCGCGCCGCCGACAACCAGCCGGTGACCCTCGTGGACTCCGGCGAGGACGCAGCAGCGACGATCGGGGCGCTGGCGGAGCGCGGCGAATACGACGAGATCCTGCTCTCCACCCCGCCCGAGCACCACGAGCACTGGCACCGCCACACCCTTCCCAGACGCCTCCAAGCCTTAGGCATCCCGGTGACTGTCATCCCGCCCGACACCTCGGGCTCGACTGACCTACACGGCTTCCCGCCGGAGTGGATCGCGACTCAGATCGGCCCGTCGACGTAGGCCGCAGCGCGCCGTGTAGGCGCCGCCCGCGTGCCCTGCAGTGCGGGAGCAAAGCCCTCGGTGGCGTTGTGGGCTCTCCGGTGGCCCGCCACGCCCGCCGGGGTCTGCGGAGGTATCCGACGTGGCGCTCGGCCGGGCCCATCACGCGTCGGTCCCACGTCAGCCCATCGAGTGGATCTTGTGCGGCTCGACCAGGCCACACGAGGCGGGGCTGGCCTCCGGTCTGATCAACACCTCCCAGCAAATCGGCGGCGCGCTCGGACTAGCGATCCTCGCGACGATCGCCAACAGCCGCACCCAAAGCCTGTTGCACGCCGGCGTCCACACCTCAGCCGTGGCGCTGACCAAAGGCTTTGACCAGGCGTTCCTCGTCGGCGCCGGCTTCGCCGTCGCCGGAGCGATTCTCGCCGCCGTGCTGATCTCCTCGCGCGACAGCCAAGAACACTCAAAGGCCGCCAGCATCGACGACGCCGCCGACGCCGCAGCCGTTCCCGTCGCCGCGGGCTGAGCGCCTCAGCCGATCAGGCGCTCACAGACGCCAAACGAAGTCAGCTGGCCCACCGTCTCGTCGCGGGGCGCAGCTCCGACCAGCCGGAGCTGCGCCCACTCCAACCTCACCCCGAAAACCAATCACAAGCAAGGACCACAACTCATGATTTTGATCACCGGAGCCACCGGCAACGTCGGCTCGGAACTCATCGCAGCGCTCATCCCCGCCCAGGCAGGCCACATAAGGGTCCTCACCCGCAATCCCGTCGCGGTTTTCCCCGACGGCACCCAAAAGGTCGTGGCCGATCTCGCAGACAGCGACCTGGCACCCGTGCTGGACGATGTGCACGCCGTGTTCCTGCTCACCGACGGGCTCAACATCGCCGCACACGATCACCGGCTCACCGCCGCGGCGCAGCAAGCGGGCGTAGCGCGGATCGTCAAACTGTCCGTGCGCAGCGTCGGACACGACGCGACCGACCCGATCACCACCATGCACCGGGCCGGGGAGCAGGCGATCCGCGACAGCGGCATCGGCTGGTCGTTCCTGCGGCCGACCGCGTACATGTCCAACGCGCTCAACTGGGCGGGAATGATCGCGGCCGATCAGGTCGTGCACGCCCCGTTCGCCGCGGGCCGAGCCGCGGTCGTCGACCCGGCCGACATCGCAGCGGTCGCCGCGGCCTGCCTCACCCATGACGGCCACGACCACCAGGTCTACGAGCTCACCGGCCCAGAACCGCTCAGCCCCCCGACCAGATCGCAATCCTCAGCCAGGTGCTCGGCCGCGACCTGCGCTACGCCGAAGCCGATCCGGCCGACATGCTCGCGCAGATGGTGTCCTACGGCATACCCGAAGAGCTGGCGCACGCCATCATCGAGCAATTCCGCTCCACCCTGGAACCGTACAACTCCAAGCCGACAGGCGACATAACCACAGTCACTAGCCGCCCGGCACGTAGCTTCACCGACTGGGCCCAGGCACACCGCACCGAGCTCCTCACACCCGCCACCTGGTGAAGGTGATGCCGGCGACGGTGGTGGACGGTCGTCTTGAGCTCTCAGCTCCGGACGCGCTCGACGAGAACCCCACGGGGCGATCGAGTTCCGCGCGGAGCTCGTGAAGACGATCCCGCTGGGCCGAATCGCCGAGACGCACGAACTCTCCGATGTCATCACGTTCCTGGCCACCGCCGCCGCCGGCTGCGTCAACGGGGCGGTCATCCGCGTCGACGGCGGCCGCACCGCCGTCTGAAAGGACCCCACGCATGATCCTCGTCACCGCACCGGTACTCGATTACGAGCTTCGGGTGATCACGGCCGCGACGCGGGCCAAGGTCGCCCACGTCATCAAGATCACCAGCAGCGCCTCCCCCGATTCCCCAATCGCCCGCCGCCGTGACCAGAGCGTGATCGAGGCCGCCCTGATCGCCTCTGGCCTCAATCACACACTGCTGCGCAACAACGTCCGGGTTGCTTACGCGGGCCTCGGCCGGTCCGTAGGGAGGCGATCGCAGCGGCGGGTCGGGGGGACTCGCTGGGTTGATTCGAATGTCAGCGACGTCGTCGACGCGAGAGCGGACCACGGATGCCAGCGCCCTACGGGCAGCAAAAACCGGCTGTGCGGCCTAACGAGAAACGCTTGCGCCCACCAACGCGCCTCCATAGAGCTTCCATCCTGCCTGCGGTTTGTGGATGACGCGCCATTCCACCGCTCGATCCGGGGGGTGGGGCGTATGGTCCACAGTAGAGGGCGATGAAACGCCACACCCCCGAATTTCGCGGCGGAATGGCGCACTATCCACAGAGCCGTCAGTTGTGCGCGTTGCGACGCGGTGTCAACCGTGCGCACGGCGATGACCAGCAGGGCCGCTTGGGCAACCCTCGCCGATAAGGATCAGCCGGAACGCATTCGGCTGGGGAGGAACGCCGGCGCTAAGCCGCGGCTTGGACCGGAGTCTCGCTCCACTCGCCCCAGATGACCTTCGAAGGCTTCACCTGGTAGCGATACACGGTTCCCTCTTCGTTGACGAGGTAGGTGTCGACGTTGTCGGATCGGGTGTGCAGGATCAGTCGCTGGCCGCTCTCGGCGAGCCGCACCAGGGACTTGATGCTCGGCACGTCGACCGGCGGCCAGCCCAGGTCCTCGCCGGCGACGATCGGGACGATCAGGTGGCCGTACTGGGACTGGATCTGGACGCTCTCCTCGAACGGCTCGCTGCGCTTGCGCAGGAACGCGTAAATCGCTATCCCGCCTGAGAGCAGCAGGCCAAGGAGCGAGATCCAGCGAAGGAGCGAGACCGTCGGTGACACGTGGAAGACCGTGACGGTGGCCGGCTTCGTGGCGGGTGTTCCGACGACTCCGCTTCGGCTGGGGGCGAAGCTGGTCGACGAGGGGGTGCTAGCCGTCGCGGCGGTCGCCGGAGCGCTGACCGATGTGGTCGAGGCGCCCTGCGGCACCAGCTGTTGGGACCCAAGCTGGAAGTTCATCGCGGGCGAGAAGCTCAGGTTGAGCGGGCGACCGGCGACGGTCCCGATGATGTGCACGATCGGCTCGACGCCGACCGTATAGGTAACGCCGGGCATGCCCGTGAGCGCGGCCACCTTGCGAAGCAGCGACTGTAGCTGGCGCATGTCGAGCGTAACCGTGGTACTGGTGTGATCGCCCGTGAAGCGCGTCGCTGGCGTGAGCACGATGTTGCGGCTCCAGCCGCTTGGCGCCGTCAGTTGGAGAAGGACTTTCTCGGTTCCCACGACATTGTGTGGGGCGCCACTCGAGAAGCGGTAGTTGATATGGACGCCGATTTGGTGCACGAGCGAGAGGAAGATCGGGTCGCCCGTGCGGACCGCGCCTGTTGGGTACACCGGGCCAGCCGGGGCTCCGGCGCTGTAGCCGAACGTCAACTGCTGCGTATACGGGGTGGTGACCTCGGTCGGTCTCGTATCCGGACGAGTGAACGAGATGAGACCGAGCGCGAAAAAGACCGCGGCGGCTAGAGCCGACGCGGTGACGAACGCACCGAAGTTGATGCGAGGCCCGTTGCCTTGGTCTGGAGAGGTATTCACGAGCACGGTTCCTTGAAGAACGGATCCCTGGGCACCCTTTCGGCGGCGCTTACGTCGCCGGCGCTTCTCGCCGAAGCCGAACACCAGCAACAGTCCGAGAAGCGCGCAGATCGCGGCAGCGATCGCCGGAGTGTGGAAGAGGTTGACCCACACCCCACCGTGCGGCACGTGTATCCACAGCTTGCCGAGCAGCTGGGAGCGTGTCGGGTGGGTGGGATCGACGAAGTCGTTGTTATCTCCCTTGAAGGTGTAGTGGTCGCCGTGGATTGCGATGATGCGGTGCAGCGCGACCGTGTGCAGCAAGGTGCTCCAGTAGGCCGCGATGTCCCCGACCCTGTACTGAGACGTGGGGCGCACGATGGCCAGGTCGCCGGTATGGAACCGGGGTTCCATGCTGATCCCCTTGGTCACGACGTATCTGGTAGACCCGCCGATCTTCGTCGGCGCGAAATACCACCAGGCCGGCACCGCGAGAACGAGTAACGCGGCGGTCAGTAGGCCAGAGCGGAGTCGGGCTCGGCTCACGGTTGCAATTCACCCCAAGTGTCCGGTAGAAGCGACTCGGGAGGGTGCGGCCACGTGGCCGCACCCTCCCTATGCGCTAATCAGTCACGAGTGACTACTTGTAGACCGCCACGGCGAACTCGTTCGCGGTGGTGGTCGCCTGCGTCAAGCTGGTGCAGCTCGCGGACAAGCCGTCGACCGCGACGGTGCAGCCTGCACTGCTGAGGGTCGTCGGCGCGGTACCGGCGGTGGGACCCCACGCCGATTTCGACGGTGGCCGCCGGGTCGATAGCCGTCGAGAAGGTCATGCTGACCCCCGTGATCGTCTGGCCGTCGGCGCTCAGCGTGTTGTTGAGCGCGCTGATGTCGGCGCCGCTGACCGAGATGTTGTTGTAACCGGCGACGGTGTCGCTGGGCAGCTGGTTGGTGTAGGTGAAGGCGGCTCCACCAGCGGCAAGCAGGCAAATCACCGCAATGGCGGCGAAGATGCGCATCCTCTTGCTCTTCATTTGTAGTGACCTCCGTGTGGTCATTGGTATATGGCCCGCTGACCTGTCGGTCATCACTAATCGCTTCGCCTCCGTGGACAGCGGTTATCTGCTCAAGGTGATCGTCCATGTAGCGAATGAGCTTTATCCGTAGTTGCCCCGGATAGGACGTTCGGCTTTACCGCCTAGTGCGCGGCGCGCGGCCGTGCTAGCGGAGGTTTGGTGAGCTATCGGGAGGTCGAGCGGCGGCCGCGGGTGCGCGCGAGCGCGACGCCGGCCAGGCACAGGACTCCGCCTGGGAGGACGAGCGCGGGGGGAACCTCGCCGAGGAACACCCATCCGAGGAGGAGCGCGAGCGGCGGCACGAGGTAGGTGGTCGAGCCCATCTTCCCCGCGGTGGTGCGCGCGAGCGCGTAGGCCCACAGCACGAAGCCGGCCGCGGTCGGCGCAATCCCGAGGTAGATCATCCAGCCGATCGTCGCGCCGCCGGCGTGGCCGAGATCGTGGACGAGCGAGCCGGCGTAGGGCAGGCAGGTGATCGCGCCGACCGTGCACGCGAGCCAGGTGACCGATAGCGGTGAGGCGCGGCGCAGAACGGGCTTCTGGGCGACGACCCCGCCGGCGTAGGCGACCGCCGCCACCAGGCACAGGACGGCGCCGAGACTCTCGTGGAGCCCGTGCTGCGAGGTGGCAATGCCGATCACCACGGCGCCGGCGAACGAGACCAGACAGCCTGCGAACAACCGGGGCGGGAACCCCTCGTGCAGGAGCGTCCCGGCGAGGATCGCGATCAGGATCGGGCCGATGTTGACCAGCATGGCCGCCGTCCCCGCGTCGACGCGCTGCTCGGCGGCGTTCAGCGCGACGTTGTAGACGCCGAACCAGAGGACGCCGCAGACCACGATGCCCCCGAGCTCGCGGCGGCCCGGAAGCGGCTCGCGGCGAGCGAGGACCAGCAGTCCCAGCGCGGCACTGCCGATGAGCAGGCGCCCGAGCGCGAGCGCCCCGGCCGACAGCTCGCGGTCGGCGAACCGGATCACAACGAACGCCGACGCCCAGACCGCGACCATCGTCGTGATCGCCGCGACCACATTCGCGCGCGCGCGAGGAGGCGAGGACACCTCAGAGGTGACGGCAGTCATCATGGATAGAACGTTACGAGCGCCAAACTGTGATGTCGGTCGAAATGTGCCGGGAGCCGGGGCGCAGCGCCGCTGACGGCATACTGGGCGGGTGGCGCCTCACTCGAGCCCCGACACGATCCGCGAGGTGCTGACCGAGACGCGGACCTGGGCGGTGGTCGGCTGCTCTCCCGACCCCCGCCGAGACTCCCATCGCATTGCACACCTGCTGCAAAGCCGGGGATTCCGGGTGATTCCCGTGAATCCCCGCGCGGACGAGGTGCTCGGCGCGCGCTGCTACGCGAGCCTGGCCGAGATCCCGAAGAGCCAAGGCGTCGAGGTCGTCGACATCTTCCGCCGCGCCGACGCGGCCGGCGTCCACGTCGACGAGGCGATCGCCGCCGGGGCGCGCGCGGTCTGGATGCAGCTGGGGGTGATCGACGAGGCGGCGGCGCAGCGAGCCCTCGACGCGGGCCTGCTCGTCGTGATGAATCGGTGCCCCGCGATCGAGCTTCCGAGGCTCGCCGCATGAAGCCGGAGACCGAGCTCGCGCGCGGTCGCCTTCCGGCACTCGATCGCGCGACGATCCACCCGTTCGTCGACGCCACGCCCGGACCGGTCTTCTACCAGCGGACGGCCCACCCGGTCGGGCTCGAGGCCGAAGGCCTGCTCGGCGAGCTCGAGGGCGGGCACTCGCTCCTGTTCTCCTCGGGCACGGGCGCGACCACGGCGCTGCTGCTGGCGATGCTGAGGCCAGGCGCGACCGTGGCGGTCGCCGCCGGCGGCTATTACGGCACGGTGCGCCTGATGCGCGAGCTGAGCCGATGGGGGCTCGAGGTCGAGGAGTTCGACCAGACGGGCGAGCCACCGACGGCCGACCTCGTGTGGTTTGAGCCGTGCTCGAACCCGATGCTGACGTTTCCGGACCTCGATGTGGCGATCGGCCAGGCGCAGGCGTCCGGCGCGGTGGTCGTCGTCGACAACACCGTCCTCAGCCCGGTGCTGCTCCGCCCGCTCGCGCACGGCGCCGATTTCGTGCTCCACAGCGCGACGAAGATCCTCGCCGGCCATCACGACGCGATGCTCGGCGTCGTCACGTGCGCGCGCGCCGAGGATCACGCGCGCCTGCACGCGTTTCGCACCACCTCGGGGATCGTGGCCGCGCCCGACCCGGCGTGGCTGATGTTGCGCGGGATGAAGACGCTCGCGCTGCGGGTAGAGCGCCAGTCGGCGACCGCACTCGAGCTCGCGCGGCGGCTCGCAGGCCACCCGAATGTCGAGCGCGTCCGCTACCCCGGAATCGGTGATCCGATCGCGGAGCGCTATCTCGAGGCGTTCGGGCCGCTGCTGTCGTTCGACGTCACCGATGCCGCCGCGGCCGAGCGGGTCGAGCGCGCGCTCCAGCTGATCGAGAACGCGACCAGCCTGGGCGGGGTGGCGTCGACACTGGAGGCGCGCGCGCGGTGGGAGCCCGAGCGCGTCCCGCCCGGCCTACTTCGCCTGAGCGTCGGCCTCGAGGACGTCGATGATCTGTGGGCCGATCTGGCCCACGCGCTCGACGGATAGCCCGGCAGCACCGCTACCCTGCCGAACTCGATGAAGATCGTCTACACGCTGACCGACGAGGCGCCCGCCCTCGCCACCGCGTCCCTGCTGCCGGTCATCCGCGCCTTCGCCGGCGCGGCCGGCATCGACGTCGAGGTTCGTGACATCTCGCTGGCCGGACGGATCCTGGCCCAGTTCCCCGACACGCTCGAGGACGGGCAGCGCGTCGCTGACGCGCTCTCAGAGCTTGGCGAGCTGGCCCAGACGCCCGAGGCCAACATCATCAAGCTGCCGAACATCAGCGCGTCGGTGCCCCAACTCCAGGCGGCGATCAAGGAGCTCCAGGGCAAGGGGTACGCGATCCCCGACTATCCCGCTGAGCCCGCCGGCGACGAGGAACGCGAGACGCGGGCGCGCTACGACAAGGTCATGGGGAGCGCGGTGAATCCGGTGCTCCGCCAGGGGAACTCCGATCGCCGGGCACCGGCGTCGGTCAAGGAGCATGCCCGCCAGCACCCGCATTCGATGGGAGAGTGGTCGACCGGGTCCCGCTCGCACGTCTCGACGATGGGCGACGACGACTTCCGCGCCACCGAGCGGTCGGTGACCGTCGAGCGGGCCGGGACGGTCAGGATCGAGCACGTCGACGCGGGCGGCCAGGTCACGGTGCTCAAGGAGAAGACGGCGGTCAAGGCCGGCGAGGTGCTCGATGCCGCGGTCATGCGGAGCCAGGCGCTCGACCGGTTCCTGGCCGAGCAGCTCGCCGACGCCAAAGACCTGGGCGTCCTGTTCTCAGTGCACCTGAAGACGACGATGATGAGGGTGGCCGACCCGATCGTGTTCGGACACGCGGTGCGGGCGTACTTCGCCGAGGTGTTCGACGAGCATGCCGACGCGCTCACTTCGGCGGGGGTCAATGCCAACGACGGGCTCGGGGCCATGCTGAAGGCGATCGAGGCGCTGCCCGACGAGCAGCGCGAAGCCGTCCAGCGCGCGATCGACGCGTCGTACGAGAACGGCCCGGCGCTGGCGATGGTCGACTCGGATCGCGGCATCACGAACCTCCACGTGCCGAGCGACGTGATCATCGACGCCTCGATGCCGGCGGCGATCCGCTCCTCGGGCCAGATGTGGAACCGGGATGGCGAGCTCCAGGACACGAAGTTCGTGATCCCCGACCACTCCTACGCGGCGCTGTACGCCGAGACGCTCGAGGACTGCCGCCGGCACGGCGCGTTCGACCCGGCCACGATGGGCAGCACCCCGAACATCGGGTTGATGGCCCAGGCGGCCGAGGAGTACGGCTCGCACGACAAGACGTTCGAGCTCGGAGGCCCGGGCACGGTGCGCGTCGTAGACGACGCCGGCGAGACCCTGCTCGAGCACGAGGTCGACGCCGGGGATATCTGGCGCATGTGCCAGACCAAGGACGCCCCGATCCAGGACTGGGTGCGGCTTGCCGTCTCGCGCGCGCGAGAGACGGGCACCCCGGCCGTGTTCTGGCTCGACGAGACGCGGGCCCACGACGCCGAGGTGCTCCGCAAGGTGCGGCCGGCGCTCGAGGAGCTCGACACCGGCGGCGTGCAGATCGAGATCCTCGACGTCGCCGCGGCGGCGAGGTTCACACTCGAGCGCGCACGGGGCGGCCAGGACACGATCTCGGTCACCGGCAACGTGTTGCGCGACTATCTCACCGACCTGTTTCCGATCCTCGAACTCGGTACGAGCGCCAAGATGCTCTCGGTGGTGCCGCTGATGCAGGGGGGTGGGCTGTTCGAGACCGGCGCCGGCGGATCGGCGCCCAAGCACGTTCAGCAGTTCCTGCGGGAGAACCATCTGCGCTGGGACTCGCTCGGGGAGTTCCTCGCGCTCGGTCCGTCGTTCGAGCTCCTGGCCCAGAAGGAGGACAACCCCCGCGCGAAGCTGCTCGCGGACACGCTCGACCGCGCGATCGGCCGCCTGCTCGAGGAGGATCGCTCGCCGTCGCGGAAGGTCGGCGAGCTCGACAACCGCGGCAGTCACTTCTATCTGGCGCTGTACTGGGCGCAGGAGCTTGCCGCGCAGAGCGACGACGACAAGGTCGCGGAGCGGTTCGCGCCGCTGGCCGCCCGCCTGGGCGAGGACGAGGCCAAGATCGTCGAGGAGCTGGGCTCGGTCCAGGGGTCCGCGGTCGACATCGACGGCTATTACCGCCCGGACATCGACAAGGTGGCGGCGGCGATGCGCCCGAGCACCACTTTGAACGCGGCGCTCGAGGCCCTCTGAGGGGCCTCGCGCCGGCGGACCTGCCCCGCCGCGCTATCCAGTCAGCCGCAGCCGCGCTGTCCGCGGATGCGCGCTGTCGATGACACCCGGCGAGGGTACGAACGACAGGTAGCGCCGGACACCGGTGACGTCCATAAGCCGGCGCACCTGCGCCGAGCCGCGGGTCACAGACAGACGGCGGTTGCACCGCTCCGAGGTCGAGAACTGGAGCAGGACGTGGACGCCGGCCGAATCCATGAACGTGACGCGATCGAGATCGAGGACGATCGAGGGCGCGTCCGTGGCCGCGGCGATCGCGAGCGACCGCTTGAACAGCGCCGCGGCATACAGATCGAGGTCGCCCTCGACCGCGACGACGACCACGCCGGCGGTTTCGACGATATCGATGCCTATGTTCGAGCTGACGTCCATCGAGGGGGGAGCGCGCACGCGGGACACCGGATTCTGCTCCGGCCGCCGGCACGCAGCGGGCGATCGCCTCCGCGGAGGTGCGCCCACTTGCCTATCAACGGCGGACCCTAGATTTTCTCGCGCGCGTGACTCTCGGGACACCAGCCAGCGTCAGTGAGCCGCGGCCGATTCCCGTTCGTAGATCTCGCGCGCGATCTCGCTCAGCGCCGCCACGAGCGGAGTCGCCGCGCCGTCGGGCCAGACCAGCGTAAGGACAGCCGGCGCCGCGTCGATCAGCGGTATCGCCCTGATCCCGAGGTGAGCGAACGGGACCGCGACCATCTCGGGGACGGTCGTGATCGCCCGGCCGGAGGCGACGATCGAGGCGACCTCCTCGGGCGTCACCGCGACATCCTCGGTGCGACGCGGCGGCGCGCCCCGGTAGGCGTCGAGCCCCCAGTAGCCCAGCCAGCCGGGGTCGCACCACTCGACGACCCCGGGGAAGGTCTCATCGAGCACGTCCGCGACCCGCAGCTCGGTCCGATCAGCCAGCGGGTGGTTCTCGGTCATCGTCACGACGAGGGGGCTGGTGCGAATCGCCTGGGTCGCCAGGCCCGCGGCAGTCGGCGCGAACCAGATCAGCGCGGTGTCGCAGTCGCCGAGCCAGGTGCGGGCCTCGAGCGTCGGGTAGCCGAGCTGGCGCCATTCGATGGCCAGGTCCGGGTGGTCGGACATGAAGCGGGAGATCAGGTCCCCGGCCATCATCGGCGGGGTAAGGCTCATGAAACCCGCGTGGAGCCGCCCCTCCTGCTCCCGGGCCCACGAGCGCGCGGTGGCCTTCGCCTCGTCGCCGGCCGTGAGCGTCGCCTGCGCCTTCTCCATGAACGCCTCTCCGGCCGGCGTGAGGGTCACGCCGCGGGGACCGCGCTCGAGCAGCCTCACGCCGACCTGGGACTCGAGCCGCGCGATCGCCTGCGAGAGCGCGGGTTGCGCCAGCTGGAGCCGTCTGGCCGCACGAGTCATCTGACCCTCGTGCACGACGGTCACGAAATAGCGCAGCTGCCTGAGCTCTAGGTCGCTCAGCTACCTCACTCGAGCGTCCATCGCGGGCTCGCCTCTGCCATAAGCAGCCGTTATAGCAGGCCCCAATAGACGTATTTGACACTACCCGGACCCTTTGGAACCATCGATCGAGCCAAAGGCTCAGGGGATCGGGGCTAAATACGGGACCGGCTCAGAGGCGTGAGCCGGCCGCGTGAGCACCAAGGGGCGGTGCGATCTCGGTCGGCTCGCGTTCTGCGTCGCCACGGGGCGGCGGCGTTCTGCGTCGCTCAGGCGGCGGCGGTGATCTTCGCGGACGACCGGCCACGCGCGCCGGCGCGCGCGGGAGGCGGTGTCCACTTTCGATCGCGGCTACCAGGCCTGCGTGCGGGCGCAGTGAGGGCAGCCGACCGAGGTCGTTACGGCCGCGTGGAATACGTATCCGCACTCGCACGTGTACAGCGCGCGGTCCTGGGGCGGGCCGCCGTGGCGCCGTTCCTGGGATGGGGCATCGCTGTCGGCGGGCGCGCTCGGGCGCACCGCCGTGTGGCCGTCACGGCCGCGCCGGGGCCACCTGACGCTGCTATCGCTCTGCTTGGTTCTGACCAGCATCACTGTCTATAACGCTCTCGGACGCAATTCGTTTCTCGATTAAGGCGAGGACCGCAGCCCTCTAATACGAACTTAATCGGCAGAGGCCCTCAGGGACTGAGCGGCGGAGGGATCGATGGGCCGGGTGTGGGAGAATCAACCCAGGCATGGATCCCAGCCGCAAGCGTGCCATACGGCTAATCGTCGCCCTGACCGCCGCCGTGCTGCTGGCGTCGGCGCTCGTATACGTGAGCTTCACCGCCGGCAACAAGGAGTTCACGGCCTCTCAGCTGCTCGCCAGGGGCAAGCCTGGGCAGACCTATGAGCTGGCCGGCACCGTGCTGAACGGCTCCGTGCAGCGCGACGGCACCACGCTGCTGTTCCGGATCCGGGACCCCAAGCTCCCGGTGTCGGTCCCGGTCCGCTACACCGGGATCGTCCCGGACCCGTTCGCGGCCGGCCGGGCCGTGATGGTCGCGGTCGAGAAGACCGGCGCGAGCGCCGCGTACGTCGGCCAGGGGAATTCGCTCACGACGAAGTGCCCGTCGAAATACCAGGCGGCGGCCGCGTCGTAGTGATGTCCGGCGTGGTGAGGTCCTGACATGGCGGTGATCGGTCGCGCGCTCCTGATCCTCGCACTCGGGGTCGCCGTGTTCGGGATCTGCGCCTCGCTGTACGGCGCGCGGACCGGGCGCCGCGAGTGGGTCGACTCCGGTCGCAGGTCGGTATACGCGCTCGCCGGGCTGGCGACGCTCGCGTTCGCGATCCTGGAGAACGCCTTCTGGCGTAACGACTTCTCGTTCAACGTCGTCGCCGAGCACTCATCGACGACCACGCCGGCGTTCTACAAACTCGCGGCCGCGTGGTCGTCGCAGGAAGGGTCGCTGCTGCTGTGGGTGTTCCTGCTGTCGCTGTGGTCGAGCCTGATCCTGTTCCTCACGCGCCGGCGGGCGCGCGAGATAGCGCCGTACGCGACGGCGGTGCTGCTCGGCTTCGGCGCGTTCTTCACGTCGCTGGCGGTGTTCTTCGCGAACCCGTTCACGACCACCGCGACCCCGCCCGCCGAGGGCGCCGGCCTCGATCCCCTGCTCCTGCACCCGAGCATGATGATCCATCCCCCGATGCTGTATTCGGGCTACACGCTGCTGACGATCCCGTTCGCGTTCGCGATCGGCGCGCTCATCACCGGCCGGCTCGGCGCGGAGTGGATCTCGCTCACCCGGAGGTTCGCGCTCGCCTCCTGGCTGTTCCTGGGAATCGGGATCCTGCTCGGAGCGCGCTGGTCCTACACCGAGCTCGGCTGGGGCGGGTACTGGGCCTGGGATCCGGTCGAGAACGCGGCGCTGATGCCGTGGCTGTGCATCACCGCGTTCATCCACTCGATCATGATCCAGGAGAAGCGGGGGATGCTGAAGGTCTGGAACGCGTCGCTGGTGCTGGCGGCCGGCACGTTGTCGATCCTCGGCACGTTCCTCGTGCGCTCGGGGATCCTCGACTCGATCCATGCGTTCGGAGCGTCGACGCTCGGCATCCCGTTCGTGGTCTTGATCGGGGCGATGGTGATCGGCTCGATCTCGCTGATCCTCTGGCGCCGCGAGCAGCTCCGCTCCGATGCCCGCCTCGAGTCGCTGCTCTCGCGCGAGGCCGTGTTCCTGTTCCAGAACCTGGTGCTGGTCGGGATGGTGTTCGTCGTGTTCTGGATCACGTTCTTCCCGCTGATCTCGGAGGCGATAACCGGCACCAAGGTCTCGGTCGGACCGCCGGCGTTCCGGCCGTTCATCGTCCCGCTGGCGCTGATCCTCGTGCTGCTGTCGGGGATCGGGCCGATCATCGCGTGGCGGCGCGTGACGGCCGCCAATCTCAGGCGAAACTTCACGATTCCTGTCGCGGCGGGGCTCATCACGCTGTTCGTGCTGCTGTTCTGGCCCGGCGGCCCGAGCTCGCGGCCGTTCGCGCTGATCATGTTCGCGCTCGCCGCTTTCGTCCTGGCGTCGGTTACGCAGGAGCTCACGCGCGGCGTCGTCGCCCGCCGGGCGATGACCCAAGACCCGGTGCCGCTGGCGTTCGTGCGCCTGATCCGCCGCAACCGCCGGCGCTACGGCGGCTACATCGTCCACGCCGGCCTGGCCATCCTGCTCGTAGGCGTCGCCGCCTCCTCGTCGTTCCAGCACTCCCAGGACGTGATCCTCAAACCGGGGCAGCGGGCGAGCGTCGACGGCTACACGATGCGCTACGTCCGGGCCACCGACTCGGTGTCGGCTCAGAAGATCTCGTTCGGCGCCGTGCTCGACGTCACCAAGGGCGGCAAGCACGTGACCAGGGTCACGACGACGCGCAGCTTCTACCCCTCGCAGAACCCGTCCGACGGCCTGATCGGGAAGTTCTTCGACACCGCCAACTCGGACAGCCAGGTCGGTCTGGATGCCGGCCTGCGCCGGGACATCTGGACGGTGGTCAACGTCGACCCGACGCCGCTCTCGTCGCTGATCAACAAGGGCAACAGCGTGTTCGCCGCCTACGCGCCCCAGGTGATGACGAAGGCGGCGAAGCTGCCGCCGGCTCAGGCGCAGGCCGCGGTGAACTCGCTGTGGGCCGAGCGGGACCTGGCCGTGACCGAGATCGCACGCCGGTTCGTCACCCACCCGTGGCCGACCGAGTTCCTGCTGATCGTGGATCCGCTGGTTACCTGGCTCTGGCTCGGGGCGCTGATCATGGGCTGTGGCGGGCTGATCGCACTATGGCCGGTGCCGTCGTTCGCGCGACGGCGGGCGACCGCGCCGGCGCCGGCGCGACCGGCGCCCTCGCCGCGAGTGCCGGTCCGCGAGCCGGTCTGATCGCATGGAATACCTGATCGTGTTCGCGATTCTGGCGGCGGTCGTGGTGTACGTCACAGGACCGGTGCGTCGCGCTGCCGGGGGGTTCTCGAATGCCTCCGAGGAGCCACCCGACTCGGCTCTCGCCGAGCTCGAGGCCGCCCGCGAGGCCAAGTTACGGGAACTGCGCGACGCCGAGCTCGATCACCGCACCGGCAAGCTGTCGGACGCCGACTACGAGGAGCTCGACCGGACGCTCCGGGGGGAGGCGATCGAGATCCTCAACGACCTGGACCGAGAGCAGGACGGGTCGCTACCATCGCCTAGGCCATGAGCACGGTCCTCGGCATTCTCCAAGTATTTCTCTGCGTCATGCTGGTGTTCCTGATCATGATGCACTCGGGCAAGGACTCGGGGCTGTCGGGCGCGTTCGGCGTCGGGACCGGCGCGGGGCCGTTCGGTGGCGGCTCGCTCGTCGAACGCAACCTGAATCGCTGGACCGTCGGGTTCGCGGTCGCGTTCGTGGTCAACACGATCGTCCTGATCAAGATCTCCTGACGGTTGGGGCCGCGCTGCGCGCGGCATCCGTGGGGCCGGGTCCCGACGCCGATCGTGGTTCGCGACGCCGCGCCATCCCGTCCGGACGGGGTCGCACGGCCCCACGGACGACTCGCGAAGCGAGGCCCAACAAGACGACACTCGGCGACCCGCGCGCGCCGAATGTCGACTTACCTGGGCTATAGCACCGACAGGTCGGCTCTCGATGACTGAGGTGCGTCGAGTGTCGACTTTCCGGGGTAGCGGCGGCGTCGTGCGACGATGCGCGCGATGCCGGGCGGCAGCCGACCGTCCGTCGACAGCCACCCGCCGGCGAGGATCAGCAGCAGCCCCGCGACCGCGCCGGCGCCCGGACGCTCGCCGAGCAGGGCCACGCCGAGCGCGACCGCGACGACGGGGTTGACGTATGTGATCACGGTGGCGCGGCTCGTGCCCGCCTCGGCGATCAGGGTCGAGTACACGACGAAGGCAACGGCGGTGCACAGCACCCCGAGCACGACCACGGCGCCGATCGCTCCGGCCGAGGGGACGCGCTGGGGCAGGTCGAGCGCCGCCCACGGCGCGAGGATCAGCGACGCGAGCGCGAGGCTCGCCCCGATCGTCGCCCGGGGGTCGAGCCCGGCGAAACGGTGCTTGATCAGCATCGGCCCGATCGCATAGCCGGTGGCGGTGACCATGATCGCCCCGATCCCGACCAGCTCGCGCCCGTGGCCGGCGACGTCGATGCCCACGAGCGCGATCACGCCGCCGAACCCGATCGCCAGGCCGAGGGCGCGGACCGGAGTCGGCCGCTCGGCGTGGTCGAAGCGCATCGCCAGTAGCGCCCCGATCAGCGGCACGGTGGCGACCATGATCGCCGCCAGCGACGACGGCACCCGCTCCTCGCCGATCGCGAGCATCGGGAACGGGATCGCGATCTCGATGACGGCGAACGCGATCAGCCAGCGCCACCGGGAGCGGACCGTGCGCAGCGTGCCGGCGCGCCACGCGAGCGCCAGCAGCACGATCGCGCCAAGCGTGACCCGGCCCCAGGCGAGCACGGGCGCGGTGACTCCGTGGTCGACCGCGATCTTGATGAACAGGTACGGCACGCCCCAGATGATCGAAGCGGCCGCGAACGCCAGCCAGGCGCGCCGGGTCATGCTCGGGAGTGTTGCAGCCGTGACGCCGCTCAGCGAGCGCTGCGCTCGCCGAGCTGTTCGACGAGGCGCAGGAGGTCCAGCGGGCTGAACGGCTTGGTCAGGAACAGGTCGGCGCCGGCCTCCTCGGCGTCCGACTCGACGTTGTCGCCGGATGACGCGGTCAGCATCACGATCGTGAGGTCGCCCGACTCGTCGCCGGCCCGGAGCTGCCGGCACGCCTCGATCCCGTTCAGCCGCGGCATGTCGACGTCGAGGAACACCAGCGAGGGCCGCTCGCGGCGGGCGACCTCGAGCGCCTCGACTCCGTCGGCGGCCTCGTGGAGGTGAAACTCGGCGACGTCCTCGAGTGTCGTCGCGATCAGCTTGCGGATGAACTGGTCGTCATCGACGATCAGCACTCCGTGCGCCGGGATCTCCGGCGAGGCCGAGCTCATCGAATCTCGGCCGCGATCCGCTGGAAGATCTGGTCGTCGATCGAGTTGAACGCCTCGATCACCTGCGGGTCGAACTGCGTCCCGCTCTCGGCGTTGATCATCGCGCGGGCGTATCGCAGGGAGCAGGCGGGCCGGTAGGGGCGATCGGTGGTCAGCGCGTCGAGCACGTCGGCGACCGAGAACACGCGTGCGGCCAGCGGGATCTCCTCGCCGGCGAGGCCGTCCGGATAGCCGGTGCCGTCCCAGCGCTCGTGGTGCGAGCGCACCACCGAGGCGGCGTCGGCGAGGAAGTCGATGCCCTGGACGATCTCGGCCCCGATCACCGGGTGGCGCGACATCAGCGCGCGCTCGTCGTCGTCGAGCGAGCTCGGCTTGTACAGAATCGCGTCGGGGATCGCGACCTTGCCGACGTCGTGGAGGAGATAGCCGAACTCGAGCTCGGGCGTGATCGCGAGCTCGGGCGCGAACTTGCGGGCGATGATCAACCCGTAGGCGGCCACGCGCTCGGCGTGCTTCCCGGTATAGGCGTCACGGGCCTCGACGGCGTTAGACAGCGCACGTACCGTGGCGATATAGGAGCGCCTCAGCTCCTGCGCGCGGGCCCGTTCCTGCTTGAACGTCTCGCGCAGGTCGGCGGCGTACCGCTGGAGCTGGAGCTCTTTGTCGGCGGCTTCTTGCTCGCGGCGCCTGAGCTCGGCGCGCAACCGCACCAGCTCGTCGATCAGGCCGATATCGCTCTGCACTGCCAACGAATTTCAGCCTAGCGATGTCAAGTCATTCGAAATCACGCCGTACCCGTCTACCCGGACACCATCAAAACTAGCGCTCCCCGCGGAGTGCGGCAAGCACCGCGCTTGCAGCGTATTCGGCCGGCACGACCTCCATGCCGAGCTTGCCGACGCCCGCCGGCGTCGGCGTCTCGCCGTCCGAGATCAAGATCACCGCGCGACGGACGCGGCGGCCGCGTAGGTCGAGCGCCTGGATGACCATCTGCGGATTTCGGATCCCAACGTCGACGAGCGCGACCTCGAATCGGCGCTCGCGGCAAACGCGCGCGGCCGCGGCCCCCGTCACTTCCCACTGGAATTCGATGCCGAGATCGTCGAGCGCGGGCTCGAGCGTGATCTGGAGCTCCTCGCGGCCGACGACCAGCACGCGCGAGCGGCCGGCGCTGACCGCCGCGCCGAGTACCGCGCGCAGCTCGTCGGCGTCGATCGGCTTGCCCACGACCCATTCGCCGGCAAGCTCCTGGCGGCCTGAGAACACCGACACGAACACGATCGGCGTGGTCGCCAACTCGCGGTCGGCGCGGATCTGGCGCAGCACCTCGAAGCCGTCCATGCCGGGCATCAGGATGTCGAGCGTGACCGCGTCGTAGTGGTGGGCGCGCAACTGCTCGAGCGCGTCCTCACCGCTGATCGCGATCGTGCTCTGGACGTCGAGCACCGCGAGCTGGCTGGCGATCAGCTCGGCGATTTCGGGCTCGTCGTCGACGACGAGCACGTTGCGTCCCCGGATCGATTCGAGCGCCCCCGCGGAGTCGAGCCCCGGCACCGCCGCCGGGAGCAGCACGCGGAAGGCCGAGCCGCGTCCGGGCTCGCTCTCGATGGTGATCTGGCCATAGTGCAGATCGACCAGCGATTTGACGATCGAGAGTCCGAGGCCGGTGCCGGGGTTCGATCCGCTCCGGTTGCCCGCTCGATAAAAACGGTCGAACACTCGCGAGATCTCCTCATCGTTCATTCCGACGCCCGAGTCCGCGACGATGATCTGCACCCAGGCGCGGTCGGGCTCGACGCCGACGTGGATGTTGCCCCCCTCTGGCGTGTACAGGTGGGCATTGGTCAGCAGGTTGGCCACGATCTGGCGTACCCGCCCGGGATCGGCGAGCGCGGGCGGGAGCGTCGGCGCTACGTAGGAGCTGAGCTGCTGGTGCTTGTCGAGCATCCGCGGCTCCATCAACTCCACGACCTCGGCCACGACCTCGCCGACGTCGATCGGGCGCCGGTTGATCTCGACGTGGTCGGCCTCGATCCGGGCGACGTCGAGCAGATCGTTGACAAGCTCGACGAGGCGGTCGGTCGACTTGAGGATGATGTCGACGAACTCGCGCTGGCGGTCGGACATGCTCTCGGGAGAGCGCTGGAGCAGCTCGACAAACCCCTTGATCGAGGTCAGCGGACTGCGCAGCTCGTGCGATGCGGTCGCGACGAACTCGCTCTTGGCGCGCTCGAGCCGGGCCCGCTCGCTCATGTCGCGCACCGTCCACACGACCCCGGCGCCGGCGCTGCCGAGCTTCGCCGCGGTCACGGCCAATGACCGCCCGCCGTGGTCGATCAGCATCTCGCGTCGGAGCGCCGACTGCTCGGGAGGGAGCGGGCTGTCCTCGCCGTCGACCTGGCCGCCGACGACGAGCTCGGGGACGAGGTCGGCCGCCCGCGGGTTGACGGTGGCGATCCTGGTCGATCCCGGCTCGGTGACGATCAGGGCGTCGCCGAGGCTCTCGATCGTGACCGCCAGCCGACGGCGCTCCTCCTCGATCCGGTGCTGAGCGGTGGCCAGATCCTCGCCCATCTGGTTGAACGCGCCACCGAGATCCTGGAGCTCGCGCGGCCCGGACGGGTGCACGCGGCGCTCGAGCTTGCCCTCGGCGAGGCTGTGGGTGGCGTCGACCAGCTCGTCGAGCGGGCGGCGCATCGAGCGGACGAGGACGGTGATCAGCGCGAGCGCGCCGGCGAGCGCGAGCACGCCGGCGACGATGATCAGCACCAGCGCCCGGCGCGAGTCGTCACGGGCCTGCTTGCGCGCGGCGGCCTCTCGGATCAGCTGGCGCGTCTGGAGCTGGGTCGCGAGGCCCCGGGCGCGGGCCAGCGGGCCGTCGACCGCGGTTGCGGCCGGCAGTTGCCCGGTCGTCGCCAGGCGCCGGGCCTGGTCCTCGGCCGCGAGCTGGGCGCTGACGAGATGTGCGCTCGCGGGGTCGCCCTCGGCGAGCGTCGTGGCGGTCGTCGCCGCGGTCTCGTACGCCGCGGCCACCTGCCGCCGGGCGGCGGTTGACGATGGTCCGCGGGCGTCCCTGAGCACCTCCTCCTCGGCGATCCCGGCGCTCGCGAGGTTGGCCGCGGCGGTGGCGAGCGACGAAGTCCGCTCGAGCTTGTTCTCATACGTTTGGCGCGAGTTGTAGAGGCTGGCGATGCCGAGCGCGGCCACCAGGGCGAGCGCCAGCGTCAGCGCGACGAGCGCCAGGCGCAGCGAGCGGGCGATCGAAAGATGCTGCATAGGATGGACGATTGGGGCTGCGGGGACCCCGGCGTGATCGTACCCGCGGACCTGCCGTTCCACCCGCATGGCCCGGGCTTGCACGGGCTTGTGCTCGCAAACCCCGGGGTAGCATGGGACCCATGAGCCTTGCCCGGCTTTGGAGGCGCCAGCTGCTCGGCGCCTCGAGCGTTGCCCTGATCGTTCCGTCCGCGATGCTCGCGGCTCTCGTCGTACTCGCGCTCGGCGGCGGCTTGAGTCAGGTCGGCGTGCTCGGCCAGATCTTTGCCGGACCGTCGCTGCCCGCGACCGCACCGCTGGGCGTGACGCGCGCCGGGCTTGCCGGCGGCGCTCGCTCGCTTCCGGTGATTCCGGCCGCACCCGTCATCGTCGCTTCCAGGCCGTCGATCGCGGTTCGCCGTGCGCCCGCGGTGCACTCGGGCGGCGGCGCGAGCCGCACCGGCGGCGCGATCGCGCCGACCGGTGGTCGCACGGTGCCGCCGGTCACGCAGGGCAGTGGCGGCTCGAACGGCGGGTCGCCGCCGGTCTCCTCGCCGCAGCCGGCTCCGCCCGCGCGGACGCCCCAGCCGAGCCCCGCGCCGGAGCCCCTGCCGCGGCCGACGCCGGTTGACACCGCGGTCAAGGTCGTGACGTCGGTGACGCAGCAGCTCCCCGCGCCCGTGGGGACGGTCGTGACGCAGACCGTTCAGGCGGCCGGGGCGGCGGCGGACGGCCTGCTCCCGCAGACCGGACAGCCGGCGCCGGGTGGGTCGATGCCGAGCGGGCCGGCGCTCGGCCTGAGCGTGCCGTAGATCGCGCGCGACTGCGGGTGCGCCGCGGTCAGGCGGCCTGCGCCAGCATCGGGGCCGGGAGCGCGAGGGCCGGCTCCGCGGCGACCGCCTCGGCGGCGAGCAGGCGAATGCTGAAGACCGAGCCCGAGCCCGGACTCGAAGCGACGTCGATCGTCCCGTCCATCGCCTCGATCAGGGCCTTCGAGACGACCAGTCCGAGTCCGTTGCCCTCGATCCCGTGAAGCGGCGCGTCGAGGCGTTCGAACGGCTGGAACAGCCGCGTGAGCTGCCCGTAGGTCATGCCGATTCCCGAGTCGATCACGTCGACGCGGACGCCGTCGGCACCGTCGGGACGGGCCCTGACCGTGATCGAGCCGTTCGGGCGGTTGTACTTGATCGCGTTCGAAATCAGGTTGAGCAGGACCTGCTTGAGGCGGCGCGGGTCGGCGAGCAGCCACAGCGGCTCGTCGCCGGCGTCGACGGTCACGCTCAGCCCGCGCTCGCCCGCGAGGCCGCTGCATAGCGATGCGGCGTCGGCGATCTGGGCGCCGATCTCGACCGGCCTGCGCTCGAGGCTGTCGGCATTCAGGCGCGAGTAGTCGAGCAGATCCTCGATCAGCGTCAGCAGGTGCCGGCCGCCGGCCATGATCTGATCGACGCTGTGGCGCTGGGACTCGTTCAGCTCATCGAGCGACAGCAGCTGGCTGAACCCAAGGATCGCGTTCAAGGGGGTGCGGAGCTCGTGGCTGGCGCGGGAAAGCGCCTCGGTGTTGGCGAACATAGCCCCTTATCGTCGTAGTCGGCCGAAAGCGTTAGCAGTAGTTCTCCGAACCGGCTCGGAGAACTACGGGCCGGCGCCCGCGAGCGGGTTCAGGCCGCGCGCTCGAGCAGCTCTTCGGCGATCGCCAGGCTGGAGGTGGCCGCCGGCGAAGGCGCGTTCCGGACCCAGGCGACGTTGCCGCTGACGCCGAGGCGGAAGTCGTCGACCAGCGAGCCGTCGCGATCGATGGCCTGGGCACGGACGCCGGCGGATGCGCGGACGACGTCGTCGACGGAGACGGCGGGCACGTACCGCGCGACCTCGCTGACGAATACACGCTTGGAGGCCGAGCGCTTGAGCTCACCGACGCCGGCGCGCCAGTGGCGGCGGAGCATGCGGAACGTTCCGGGCCAGCGGATCGCGTCGTAGGTGTCGCGCAGATCGAACCGCCGGCGCTCGTACGCGTCGCGGGCCGTCGAGAGGATCGCGTTGGGGCCGATCACCACAGTCCCGTCGATCTTGCGCGTGAGGTGCACGCCTAGAAACGGGAGGGCGGGGTCGGGCACCGGGTAGATCAGGCCGCGGACGAGGTGCGCGCGGTCGTCGCGCAGCTGCCAGTACTCGCCGCGGAACGGGACGATCCGCGGTTCGGCGGGCTCGCCCGAGGCGAGCGCGAGACGGTCGGCCTGCAGCCCCGCGCACACGATGACCCGGTCGGCCTCGAGCGTCGACCCGTCCGATCAGCTCGACTCGCGCGTGCCGGCCGTTCTGCGCGGATACGGCCGACTGCGGCACCGGTCCTGATCTCGCCGCCGGCGGCGGTCACCTCGGCGGCGAAGGCACGCGCGACCGCGGCGAAATCGGCGATTGCCGTCTCGGGGGAGTGGAGCGCGGCGACGCCCCGCACATGCGGCTCGATCGAGGCCAGCTCGCCCGCCTCGAGCCACTTCAGCCCCGGCACGCCGTTCGCGGTCGCACGCTCCTCGAGGCGGCGGAGCGGTTGCACCTCATGCTCGTCGGTCGCGACCACGAGCTTGCCGCAGGCGTCATAGGGGAGGTCGTGCGCGGCGCAGTAGTCGCGCAGTAGACCGAGGCCCCGGCGGCACAGCCGCGCCTTCAGCGACCCGGGCGCGTAGTAGATGCCGGCGTGGACCACGCCGCTGTTGTGCGAGGTCTGGTGCTGGGCAATCGCCTGCTCCTTCTCGAGCACGACGACGTCGGCGTCCGGGGAGCTCGTGGCGAGTTGGCGGGCGGTGGCGAGGCCCAGGATCCCGCCCCCTACGACGACGACACGCATGTTTTCCAAGAGTAGGGGGTGGGGGGCGGTGGCGCGTGAGGGCTGCGGCGCAGGGGATGGGGCGGTGGCGGGCGATGGCGGCGGCGTAGGGTGGGGCGGTAGTCGGCGAGGGCTGCGGCCCGGCGAGCGGTGGCACCCGGACCTGCATGACCTGACAACAGCTCCGGTTGTCGACGGCCTTGGCATGTGACGCATGTGGGGCGTGCCTCGCATACCCAGGCCGGCCGGGGGCGGGCGAAATGTCAGGTTGCGCAGGGTTTTTGCAGTCGTCGGCGTCGGCGTCGGCGATGATGCACTACACGACAGCGGCGTCGTGCGAGCCGTGCCTTGCCGAATTGGTCATGACTGTCGTGCGCGACTCGGCAAGGCCCGCGGACTCGGGGCAGATTGTCGCGTTGTGCAGCACTTTTGTGGTCACCGGCGGGTCGTGCGCTCGCCGGCGCGGTCAAATGGCGGCGTCGGAGACCGAACCGCCGGTGGTCGCGGGTCGTGGCTTGCCGGCGCCCGCGCACGCCCCGGCCCTCGGACCGCGGCGCCGCCCGAACCGTTTGGCCGCGTTTCGGGGTCTGATGTAACCGGAGCCCCCGAAATCGGGTATCGAATATCTGATTAGGCGGGGACAGGACCCTCATCGTCCGGGGTAGACCGGCTCGATGGGATCAGCGAGTGGCGACACCTCAGCTTCTTGCGCTCCCCTCACACACCGCGCTCTCGCCTCGGGCGAGCAGCGACGGCGCCGGCCTTGCCCGTGCGCCGCGAAATGAAGGAAATAGGAAGAACACGATTACGGGTAGAAGAAAGCCGGGGCGACCGGCGTCTTGAGAGTCGAAGATGCCGCTATGCGCTGCATAAGAGCTCGAGAAGAATGGTTCGATAATCATCGAACAACTGCTATAATTCGATCTGTATCGAACTATGGATGACAAAAGGACTGAATTGGAAAATTTTGAAGTAGATCGGAAGACCGGCTCCCCACGGTCCTCCGGCAACCACGAAACCGCCCGGCGCGTCCGGTCGGCTGCCCCGAAGCGTAGAAACGTCGCGGGCAACCGACGTCAGGTTCGGCGCCGTGGTACCCATGCCGGCGCCGGCGCCGAGACGGGCGCTGAGCTCCGGTCCACTACCGATACCGAGCGCGGCACTGGCTCGCTCGAGTCCCTTGAGCTGTTCCTCCGCAAGGCCCGGGTCCATCCGCTGCTGACCGCGGCGGAGGAGATCGAGCTGGCCAAGCGGATCGAGCGTGGTGACCTGGCCGCCAAGGAGCGGATGATCAACGCGAACCTGCGGCTGGTCGTCTCCCAGGCGCGGCGCTACCAGGGCCATGGCCTTCCGATGGAGGACCTGGTCCAGGAGGGCATGCTCGGGCTGATCCGCGCGGTCGAGAAGTTCGATTGGCGACGCGGGTTCAAGTTCTCGACGTACGGAACCCTGTGGATCCGGCAGGCGATTCAGCGTGGCCTGCAGAACCACGGCCGGACGATCCGGGTCCCGGTCCACGTGTCCCAGCGCCAGGTAAAGGTGCGCAAGATCGAGAGCGAGCTGAACACCAAGCTCGGGCGTGAGCCCACCGACGAGGAGATCGCGGCCGTCGCCGGCCTCGAGCTCGACGAGGTAATGGAGCTTCGCGAGCTCAGCCGCGCGATGACCAGCCTCGACCAGCCGGTGAGCGAGGACGGCGAGACCGCCCTCGGCGATCTGCTCGCGAGCGATCGCCCCGAGCCGATCGAGGAAGTGGCCGTCGCCGAGCGCGACGAGCGCGTCAACGAGGCCGTGCGGCGTCTGCCGACGGCCGAGGCGAGCGTGATCCGGCTTCGGTTCGGCCTCGCCGGCGAAGAGCCCCGGACCCTCCGTCAGGCAGGCTCCGAGCTCGGCATCACCGCCGAGCGGGCGCGCCAGCTCGAGGAGCAGGGCCTCCGGCGCCTCGCGGCGACCGGTGAGCTCGAGGGCCTCAGCCAGGCCGCGTAACCGGCGTAAGCAGCGAAAGCAGCTTCAACTGAGCGGGCCCGGGCAAATCGCCCGGGCCCGCTCTTTTTCTGGACGATCAGGCGGCTGTGCGCGCGATCAGGACGTCGCACGGCGCGCGGGCACACACGCGGGCCGGCAGCGAGGACGCGCGCCAAGGGGTCAGGACGCCGGCGGCGCGAGGGTCGATCACGATCAGCGCGGCGGCCGTCTCCTCGGCGACGTCGATCACCGCGTCGGCAGCGTCGCCACCGATCAGGTGAGCGGTCACGTCGACTCCGCGCCTGCGCAGATCCTCGGCTGCGGCCGACAAACGCTTGTCGATCTCGCCGCGGTTCGAGAGCACCGGCCAGTAGCTGCCGACGAGATGAACGTGGGCGTGGCGGGCAGCGGCGAGGCCCGCCGCGACGGACAGCGCCGGCGCCGCGCCGTCGTCCGCGGCGTAGGCATGGGCCACGATCACGTTCGCGGGCTCCGAGACGGCCCCCGCCCGCCGGCGATGATGAGCGAAGTCGGCGACTTGGCGCCACATGCTGATCGCGGGGGTCACCAGACCGCGCGCGGCTGCGGCGAGAACGAGGTGCAGCTGCGGGCTCCGCTCGGGCGCCGGCGGCAGCGCGATCTCGAGCTCGACCTGTGAGCCGAGCGAATGCCGGACGGTGTCTCCGAGCCGTTCGAGCAGCTTGAGCGCGTCGTTGTTGTCGGCAAGCACGAGTGCGGTAAAGCGGTCGACGTCCTCCTCGCGGGCCCGCTCGACGAGGAGGTCGAGCAGCTGCGTGGCCAGACCACGGTTCTGCCACTCGTCGGCGACGACGATCGCGCACTCGGCGACGCCGTCGCCGATGCGCACGAAGCGCGCCACCCCGACGGCGTCGTCGCGCTCGGGGTCGAGCGCCAGCAGGGCCTCGTGGTCGTGATGATCGACGACGGTCAGGTACGACAGCTGCTCCTCGCTCAGCTGCTTGATCGGGGTCTGGAACCGCAGGTAGCGGGACTCGTCGGACAGGCGCTCGAACCCCGAGCGGAGCAGCTCTCGATCCGCCGGCTCGATCGGGCGGATCACCACCGAGGAGCCGTCGCGCAAGCGTGTGCGCGGCGGTTCGGTCAAGACGCGCTCAGCGGCGCGCCGGTCGCCGCCTGGTCGGCGGCATGGGCATGATCGGCGATCGCCGGGACGATCTGGGGCCAGGCCGCCTCGGGGATGTCGTGACCCATTCCCTCCACGACCATCAGTCGCGCTCCGGGGATCGCCTTGGCGGTGGCCTTGCCCCCCGAAGGGCTGACCATTGGGTCCTTCGATCCGTGGATGACGAGCGTGGGCGCGGTGATCTTGCTCACCTCGGCAGTGCGGTCTCCGGACGCGATGATCGCTCCGAGCTGGCGGCCCGAAGCGGCGGGGTCGTGACCGCGGTCATAGCTCCGGCCCATCATGTCGCGGATCCGCTCGGTGTCCTGCGGCAGTCCGGTCGAGCCGATGATCGAGAACATCCGCGACATGTGCTCGACGTACGCCTCGCGCTCGGTCGGGGCAGAGCGGAGCAGGTACGGGTAGATCCGGACCGCCGGCTGGCCGGACCAACGGTTGCCGGTCATCGACATGATCGACACCAGCGAGCGGACCGACTCCGGGTGGCGGGCGGCGAGCGTCTGGGCGATCATGCCGCCCATCGACGCGCCGACCACGTGCGCCGGCGCCAGGTCGAGCTTCGAGAGCAGGCGGTCGGCATCGTCGGCCATGTCGCCGAGGTCGTACAGCACCGGCGAGATCTTCCGCCGCAGCAGCTGTCCGGCGGTCGGCGGTTTGCCGTGGATCCGGGTCGAGCGGCCGATGTCGCGGTTGTCGTACCGCACCACGTAGAAGCCGCGGTCGGCGAGCTGGGTGCAGAAGTCCTCGGGCCAGCCGAGCATCTGCATTCCGAGCCCCATGATCAACAGCATCGGCGGGTCGCTCTCGCTTCCGAATGTCTCGTAGCAGAGCGTGATCGCGCCGCCGATGTCGCAGAGCTGCTCAGCCATACAGCGCCTCGAACACGTCCGCGTACTTCTCGTTGACGACGTTGCGCTTGAGCTTCAGTGTCGGGGTCAGCTCTCCCTCCTCCTGCGTCAGGTCGCGCTCGAGCAGCGCGAACTTCTTGATCTGCTCGACCTGGGCGTACTTGGCGTTGGCCTTGTCGAGTACGTCCTGGATCAGCTCGCGGATCTCGTCGGACTTGACCAGCGAAGGCATGTCCTCAGGCAGGTCACGCTCGCGAGCCCACGGCGCGATCTCCTCGGCGTCGAGCGTGATCAGCGCGACCGGGTAGGGCCGACGGTCGCCGTGCATGACCGCCTGGGAGATCCAGCGCGACTGCTTGAGGTCGTTCTCGAGGTTCGCCGGCGCCAGGTTCTTGCCACCGGCGGTGATGATGATGTCCTTCTTGCGGCCGGTGATCGTCATGTAGCCGTCCTCGTCGATCGAGCCGAGGTCGCCAGTGCGCATCCAGCCGTCGTCGGTGAACGTCTCGCGCGTGGCGTCCGGGTTGCGCCAGTACTCGCGGAACACGTTCGGGCCCTTGATCAGGATCTCGCCGTCGTCGTCGGTCTTCAGCTCGACCCCCGGCAGCGGGCGCCCGACCGTCCCGAGCTTCACGTGGTCGAGTGTGTTGACGGTCCCGAGTGCGGTGGTCTCGGTCATCCCCCAGCCTTCGAGGACAGGGATTCCGCACGCGTAGAAGAACTCGAGGATCTCGACGGAGATCGGGGCGGCGCCCGACACGGCCTTCTCGAGCTTGCCGCCGAACAGCGGGCGGACCTTGCCGTACAGGGCCTCGTCGGCCCGGTCGTAGGCGGCGGCGAGCTCGGCGGGCACGTCCTCGCCGTCGCGGCGCAGCTTGCGGACCCTGATGCCGACCTCGACCGCTGCGCGCAGCTGCTCCTCGCTCTCGGCCATCGACTGCGCCAGCGCATACAGCTTCTCGAAGATCCGTGGGACCGACGGGAAGTAGGTCGGCGAGACCTGCATCAGCTCGGCGAGGATCTGCAGGGGCTGGCCGCCCCAGTAGACGATCCCGGTGCCGACGTCGAACGACGCGAGCTGCACGGTCAGCGCGAACACGTGGGCCAGCGGCAAGTAGAGGTAGCTCAGGTCCTCATAGGTGACGAACCCGATCTCCTGACACATCACGCCGACCGACGCGCAGTTTCCGTGGCTGAGCACGACGCCCTTGGGCGCTCCGGTCGTGCCCGAGGTGTAGATGATCGTGTACGGGTCCTCGGGCGAGACGGCCTCGCAGCGCCGCTCGAGCTCGGCGCGGTCGCCGCCACGGCCGCGCTCGCGGAGACTCTCGATCGAGATCTCGTTCTTCGAGGCGTCGAACTCCATCACGACGACGTGCTCGAGCTGCTCGAGCCGGTCGCGGACCTGCTCGATCTTCGCCACCTGCTCGGCGTCCTCGCAGATCACGACGCGCGAATCGGAGTTGCCGAGGACCCACTCGCACTCCTCGGGGGAGTTGGTCGGGTAGATCGGCACGACCACCGCCCCGGCTCGCGAGATCGCGAGGCTCGAGAACGTCCACTCGGGCCTGGTGTTCGCGAGCAGGCCGACGCGGTCGCCGGGCTCCACGCCGAGGCTGAGGAGCCCGAGCGCGATCTCGTCGACGATCGCGGCGACCTCGGCGAACGTCTGCTCGCGCCAGTCGCCGTCGCGCTGGTAGCGGACCGAGACCCGGTCCGGGTGGCGTTCGGCCGCGTTCGCCGCCGCGCGTGCGATCGTCCTGTTGCCGGCGTTTACCGCCTCTGTCGCCATCAATCAACCTCCTCGCGTCGTTGCTCCCGCGATGATAGGTCGAGTCCGAGCAGCCGCTCCGCGTTCGCGAACGCGAGCTTCTCGCGGTCGGGCTCGCTGATCGGCGCGCCCAGGACAAAGTCGCGGCCTTCCTCGTTGCTGCTGTACGGGTAGTCAACCGAGAACATCACTCGATCGGCGCCGATCACCTCCAGGAGGCAGATCAACGGCGGGTAGGTGAACATCCCGCTCGTGGTGAAGTGGAAGTTCGCGGCCATGTAGTCCTCGAGCGACCGCGAGAGGCCCGCCTGTTGGCGGAGGACCCGCGACGAGCGGGCCAGGAAGAACGGCAGCGCCTCTCCCATGTGGCCGACGATGATCTGGAGTCCCGGGTACTCGTCGAGCACGCCGCCGGCGATCAGGCGCAGGACGTGCAGACCGGTGTCGACGTGCCAACCCCAGCCCGCCATCGACAGGGTCTGGGCGACCTGCGGCGCCAACCCTCCGTAATAGGCCTCGCGGACCGCGGCCGGGGGCTCGGTCGGGTGAACGTAGATCGGAACCTGGAGGCGCTCCGCCCGCTCGAAGATCGGCCAGAACTTCCGGTCGTCGAGGAACTCGCCCCGCACGTGACCGTTGATCAGCGCGCCCTTGAAGCCCAGTTCGGTGACCGCTCGCTCGAGCTCGTCTGCGGCCTGCGCCGGCGCGGCGGTCGGGAGCGTTGCGAAGGCGGCGAGGCGGTCCGCGTGCGGCGCGATCGACAGCGCGAGGTAATCGTTGGCGCCGCGGGCGAGCGGGATCGCCTCGTCCGCCTCGAGCTGTTCGGTCCCCGGGGCGCCGTGCGACAGAACCTGGACGTCGATCCCACCCGCATCCATGTCGGCCAGCCGCTGGTCGCCGAGGTCGTCGAGCTTGGCCTGGACCCTCGCGATCGGGCTGTCGGGCGGCGGCGCCCCGGCGCCCGCGAACGCCACCGACCTCAGCATCGGCGCCCGGTAGTGCTCTTCGAGAGTAATCAGTCTCATTGCTCGCTCCGAGGGTTGTGGGAGGTCAATGCCGCGCGCTCCACTGGGCCATCCGCACGAACAGCTCGGGACGCGCGAGCGCCGGCAGGGACGGGTCGAGCTCGCGATAGATCGTCGCGACGTTGACCGCGATCCGCTCCGGGTCGCCCCAGTCGCGGAAGTCGGTGAGGTCTATGTCATCGGCGGCCGCGGTCTCATCCATGCCGGCATCGAACCGCTGCCGGGCCTCGTCGCGGACGTAGGTGAGGTAGCGCTGGACGTCGCGCACGCCCGACTCGTCGGTCACCGGACCGTGGCCCGGGACGATCACGCGCGCGCCCAATTCGATGATGCGCTCGCATGCCGCGAGCCAGTTCGCCACCGGCCCGTCCCACATGATCGGGGTGCCCTCGATGAACAGGAGGTCGCCCGTGAACACGACGCCGGCGTCGGGCACGTGGGCGATCGTGTCCCCGAGCGTGTGCGCAGGCCCGAGCTCGATCAGGTCGACGCTGCGGTCGCCGACCTGGAGCTCGTGCCGGCCCGAGAACGACTCGGTCGGCAGCCGCTCGGTAACCGAGGCGAAGTCGAACTTGCGCATCGCGCGCTCGGCGAAAGCGTCGAACTCCGGCCCGAGGTCGAGCTCGTTGAACAACACGTTCACCGCCGCGGCCGGCGCGGCGCGCATGTCCTCGATCGCGGCGGCGCTGGCCACGATCGGGATGCCGTCCGGGAGCAGTTCGTTGCCGAACCAGTGGTCCCCGTTGCCGTGCGTGTTGAACGCCTGCCCGATCGGCCTCGAGTCGGTGATGGGCGCCATCGCGTCGAGCATGTCGCGCGTCAGCTTCAGGTCGAACAACGTGTCGACGAGCAGGGAGGTCTCCTGCGCCGTGACGAGCCCGGCGTTGCTCCAGCCCCAGCCGCCGTCCGGCTGCAGGTACGCGTACAGCCCGTCGCCGAGCTCGTGGAGTCCTCGTTCGTAGGCGATCTTCATGCGCTCTCAGAAGTCCGGTGCGGCCGGGAGGCCGACGTAATTCTCGGCCAGACTGCGCGCGGCCGCCTCGGAGCGCGCGATGTACTCGAGCCGGGCGAGCTGGAG
This sequence comes from uncultured Solirubrobacterales bacterium, assembly GCA_963746695.1. Lineage (GTDB taxonomy): Bacteria > Actinomycetota > Thermoleophilia > Solirubrobacterales > Solirubrobacteraceae > Palsa-465. The sequence goes on from CAVVCP010000011.1 coordinate 49,775, forward strand.
CTTTCGCTCGAACGGGCCGCCGCCGAGGTCGTGCAGCATCTGCGTCATGTAGTTCGAGAAATCCTGGGCGCGCCACACCCGGCGCAGCGCCGCGTCCGAGTAGCCGTCGAGGCCGGTCATCGAGCCGTCGCGGACGAGTCGCGCTAACCCCGGCGCGAGGAGCCGGACGTCGTTCACAGCCAGGTTCAGTCCCTTGGCGCCGGTCGGCGGGACGATGTGGGCTGAGTCGCCGGCGAGGAACAGGCGGCCGCGCTGCATCGGCTCGGTCACGAACGAGCGCATCGGGGTGATGCCCTTCTCGAAGATGGTGCCCGCGTTGACATCGCCGAGCCGGGTGCGCAGCTCATCCCAGATCCTGTCGTCGGGCCAGTTCTCGATGTCCTCGTCGATGGGGACCTGAAGGTACAGCCGACTGATCTTCTGCGAGCGCATCGTGTACAGCGCGAACCCGCGCTCGTGCCAGGCGTAGATCAGCTCGTTGGTGGCGGGCCGCGCCTCGGCGAGGATCCCGAGCCAGCCAAACTGATAGACGAACTCGTACTCGGTCACGTGCTCGGCGATCGCCTCGCGGCAAACGCCGTGGAAGCCGTCGCATCCCGCGATCGCGTCGCACACGAGCTCGTCCTCGGCGCCCGCGTGGGTGAACGTGATCCTCGGCGCGTCGGCCTCGATCTCGTGGAGCTTCACGTCGGAGACCTCGAACCGCACATCCCCGCCGCGGTCGAGCAGCGCCGCGATCAGGTCCTTGACGACCTCCTGCTGCCCGTAGATCGTGATGTGCCGGCCGGTCAGCGCGGCCATGTCGACGTGGTGGTTGCGTCCGTTGTGGCGCAGGTACACGCCGGCGTGCTCGAGCCCCTCGCGGTCCAGGCGCTCGGCGACGCCGAGGTCGCGCAACAGGTTCACGGTGTTCTGCTCGAGCAGCCCGGCGCGGACTCGCTTCTCGACGTACTCCCGGTTGCGCGCCTCCAGCACGACGCAGTCGATGCCCTCCCGCTGCAGCAGCAAGGCAAGCGTGAGCCCCGCCGGACCGGCGCCGACGATTCCTACCTGGGTTCGCACGGCCGCGAGTCTATTCGCGCGCCGCCACGAGGATCACATCGAGCGTCCGGGGGCCGTGGACGCCCTTGACCCGGACCATCTCGATGTCGACCGTGGCGGATGGCCCCGAGATGAACGTCAGCGGGCGGGTGGGATCGAGTCGCGCGAGCGCCTCCGGCACCGAGCTCACCATCTGCTCGGTCCGGACGACGCACAGGTGGTAGTCGGGGAGGAGCGTCAGCGCGCGCCGGCCCATTCCGGGCCCGCCGTCGAGAACGATCGTGCCGGTCTGGGCGATCGCCAGCGCGCACGTCGTGACCACGCCGTCGGCGCCGTCCAGGGCGTCGTGGTCGAGCGGGGGGTTGTCATGGAAGGGATTTATTCGGCTCAGCCATGCCCCCGGGAGGCCATCGGGCGCGACGATGTTGTGAGCGTGGCGCTCGGTTAGCGTGGCCCGGACGGTTTCGTCGAGCGCGTCCGGGGTGGTGTGGATGGCGCGGGCGTCGTAGTGGGCGAGCCTTTCCAGGAACGCCTCGACGCCGTCTTCAGTCGTCGCCCGATAGTCGCGGGGAATCTCACGCGTGTCGGGGCTTACCGGGGCGATCGCGGACCTGACGCGCGCGAGGACCTCGTCTCGGGCGCTCATGGGTGGCGCTTGGTCCACCAGTCGCGGAACGACTCGGGCGGCGGATCGGGAAGGTCCCTCGTGCGGGTCCACCGGGACAGCGGCGGGGGACCGCCATGTTTGATGAAGCGCAACAGCGGCGCGAGCCTCAGCGCCAGCGTCCAGCGCCGCCGGCCGCTCATCGCCCGCGCCGCCGCCGCGAACGTCGCGTCCTGGGCTCGGTGGCGCTCGGCCTTCACCGCGTCGTGGCGAAGCTTGACCAGCACGGTCGGGATGTCGATCTCGACCGGGCACACCTCGTAGCAGGCGCCGCACAGCGAGGAGGCGAACGGAAGCTGGGGGGCATGCTCGACGCCGACGAGCAGCGGGGTCAGGATCGCGCCGATCGGCCCCGGGTAGGTGGCGCCGTACGCGTGCCCACCGGTTCGCTCGTAGACCGGGCACACGTTCAGGCAGGCGGCGCACCGGATGCACCGGAGCGCCTGGCGGCCGACGTCGTCGGCGAGCGCTCGCGTGCGTCCGTTGTCGAGCAGGACGATGTGGATGTTCTGCGGGCCGTCGCCGGGGGTCACCCCGGACCACACCGAGTTGTAGGGGTTCATCCGCTCGCCGGTGGACGAGCGCGGCAGTAGCTGGAGGAACACCTCGAGGTCGCGCCAGGTCGGGATCAGCTTCTCGATCCCGACCACCGAGATGAGTGTCTCGGGCAGCGTCAGGCACATCCGGCCGTTGCCTTCTGACTCGGCGACGAGCAGGCCGCCGGTTTCGGCGATCGCGAAGTTCGCGCCGCTGACCGCGACCTTGGTCTTGAGGAACAGCCTTCGCAGGTGCAGGCGAGCGGCTTCGGCGAGGGCGAGGGGGTCGTCGGACAACTCGCGCGGGGCGTCGTCCATGCCGTCGAGGAAGATCCGCCGGATCTCGGCCCGGTTGCGGTGGAGCGCCGGGACCACGATGTGGCTCGGCCGGTCGTTCGAGAGCTGGATGATCATCTCGGCCAGGTCGGTCTCGTGGGCGGCGATTCCTTCGTTCTCGAGGGCCTTCACGAGGCCGATCTCCTGGGTCGCCATCGACTTGACCTTGATGACCTCGTCGTGCCCAGTGGTTTTGACGAGGTCGGTGACGATCGCCGTGGCCTCGCTCGCGTCCCGCGCCCAGTGGACGCGCGCGCCGCGCGCGGTAGCGGCTTGCTCGAACTGCTCGAGGTAGCGGTCGAGGTGGTGGAGGACGTCGTCCTTGATCGTGGCGCCGGCGTGTCGGAGCTGCTGCCAGTCGGGGGTCTCGGCGACCAGGCCGGCGCGGCGCTCGCGGATTGTCGCGGTGGCCTTGCGGACGTTTCGTCGAAGCTGGGAGTCGCCGACTGCCTGCTTTGCGTTCTGCGCGAACGGCGGGTCATCACTCCACACGAGCTCGCCGCTGCCCTGAGGGGCCGGGGCGCCGGTGGGGTGGGTGGCGCTCACGCCGCGATCTCCTGGTCAGTGCTCGCGAGGATCTCGGCAAGGTGAAGCGTCCGCACGCCGGCGCGGATCCGGTCCAGGCCGCCGCCGATGTGCATCAGGCACGAGCGGTCGCCGGCGCACAGCACCTCGGCGCCGGTCTCGATCACCGACTCCATCTTGTCGGCGAGCATCGCCGCCGACACGTCCGGGTTCTTGATCGAGAACGTGCCGCCGAACCCGCAGCACTCGTCATTGCGGGGGAGGGTTACGAGTTCGATGCCGCGGACGTTGTTCAGCAGCCGGAGCGGGCGGTCGCCGACGGCGAGCATGCGGAGCGAGTGACAGGTCGGGTGGTAGGTGACGCGATGCGGGAAGTAGGCGCCCACGTCATCAGTGTGCAGGACGTCGATCAGGAACTCACTGAGCTCGTAGGTCTTGCCGCCGACGCGCTCGGCCCTGGTTGCCAGTACCTCGTCGCCGGCGGCGCGGGCGACCATCGCGTGCTGATGGCGGATCGCGCCGGCGCAGGAGCCCGATGGGACGACGACCGCGTCGTACTCCTCGAATACGTCCACGTATCGGCGGACCAGGTTCGGTTCGAAGTAGCCGCTGTTCGCGTGCATCTGGCCGCAGCAGGTCTGCTCGAGCGGGAACTCGAGCGGCTGTCCGAGCCGCTCGAGGAGCCTCACGGTCGCCCTGCCGGCGTCGGGGAAGAGGGCGTCGACGAGACAGGTGGAGAACAGCGCCACGCGCATGCGCGTTGCACACTAAGGGTGCGCCGCGCCGGATGCGGTCAGGCTGCCTGGGACTCGGCGGCGGTGGCCTCGCGGCGGCCGACCTCGTCGCGGACGACCGGCGCGACCTCGGTGGCGAACAGCTCGATCGACCGCATGACGTCCTTGTGCGCCACCGCGCCCACGCTCATCTGACCGACGTAGCGCTGATTGCCGAACAGCTCGTGCTCGAACAGGATCTTCTCGGCGACCTGCTCGGCGGACCCGACGGCGAGCGCCCCTCGAGGGGACCGCAGCGCGTCGTACTCGGGCCGCCCGGAAGGCGGCCAGCCCCGTTCGCGGCCGATTCGGTTCATCATCGCCAGGTAGGAGGCGGCGAACGCACTGTTGGCCTCCTCCTCGGTGGCGCCGACGAAGGCATGGGTGTTGATCGCGACCCTCGCCTGTGCCGGATCGTGACCGGCGGCGCCGTACGCCTGCCGGTACAGCTCGACGAGCGGAACGAACCGCTCGGGCTGTCCGCCGATGATCGCGACCGTGAGCGGAAGGCCGAGGGAGCCGGCGCGGATCACCGATTGCGGCGTGCCCCCGACCGCGACCCAAACCGGCAGCGGGTCCTGGATCGGGCGGGGCCACACGGTGGCGTTGTCGAGCGGCGCCCGGTGGCGGCCGGACCACGTCACCTGCGGGGACTCGCGGATCTTCAGCAGCAGCTCGAGCTTTTCGGCGTACAGCTCGTCGTAGTCGTCGAGGTCGTAGCCGAACAGCGGGAACGACTCGATGAACGATCCCCGCCCGGCCATGATCTCGGCCCGACCGCTGGACAGCAGGTCGAGCTCGGCGAACTGCTGGAACACCCGCACCGGGTCCTCGGAGCTGAGCACGGTGACCGCGCTCGACAGGCGGATGCGCTCCGTCCTGGCGGCAATCGCCGCGAGGGGGATTGCCGGCGCGGACACGAGGAAGTCGGGGCGGTGGTGCTCGCCGATCGCGAACACGTCGAGGCCGAGCTGGTCGGCGAGCTCCGCCTCCTCGAGCAGGTCATGCATTCGCTGCTCGGGGGTCACGCCCGAGGCGAGGTCGGCGAAGGTGGCGAGTCCAAGTTCCATGCGCCTCAGCATAGCAGGTAGTTGTCCTCTCAACTATCTAAATGCGGGGGCGGGCGGGCGCCCAGGGGCGGGTATCAGCTGGGGGTTTCCTCGAGCTGCGGCGCGGCGGTGAACGAAAGCTGCCGCGCTCTGCGCTTCGCGGCGCCCACCGCCTCGGTCAGCGTGTCGATGTCATACACGCCGTAATGGCGCCGGCCGTTGATGAAGAAGGTCGGGGTGCCCGACACTCCGCTCTCGTCTGCGCTGGCGACGTCCTCGCTGACCCGCTGGGCGTATTCGCGGCGGCGCAGCTCATCCCTGAAGCGGTCGACGTCGAGGCCGAGGTCCGTGGCGTATCGCGTGAGATCGCGCGGAGTCAGCTCACCCTGATGGGCGAGCAGGATGTCGTACATCTCCCAGAACTTGCCCTGGGCCGCTGCTGCCTCGGCCGCTTCTGAGGCGAGCTGCGCACTCGGGTGGACGTCGTTCAGCGGCAGGTGGCGAAACACGTAACGGATGTCATCTCCGTGCGAGGCCAGCAGCTCGCGAATCACGCCCTCGGCCTGGCCGCAAAACGGACATTCGAAGTCTCCGTATTCGAGCAGCGTCACCGGCGCGTCGTCCGGCCCCCGGATGTGGTCGTACTCGGGATCGACGTCGACCGCCAGGTCGAGGATGTCCTCGGCGGTGCGGGCGACCTGGCGCGCGCGCAGCGCCTCGGGCAGCTTCCTGATCAGGCGGGTGAGGGCCCATGCCACCGCGGGCGCCACCACCACGGTGCAGAGCGCGCCCAGCTTCGCCTCGTCGAGCGCGATGCCGCGGAAGGCAAGGCTCGAGACGAGCAGCGACACGGTGAAGCCGATCCCGGCGCATGCGCCGGCGGTGAGTAGCACCGGTTCACTGATCGGCGACCGGGGACCGTGCAGCGCAGGTCGCGAGGCGATCCAGGAGCCCGTGAACACCCCGATCGGCTTGCCCACGACATACGCGAGCAGGATCCCCCAGGTGATCGGCGAGGTGACCGCATCGCTCAAGAGCGTCGAGGTCATATGGATGCCCGCGTTGGCGAGCGCGAACAGCGGCACGATCACATAACTGGTCCATGGGTGGAGCTCGTACTGAAGCCGTTCGTTGCGCGAGATCGCCGACTGGAGGCTCTGCTGCGCCGATCGCGCCAGTTCCGGGGTCGGTTGTTCACGGAACTCGCGCGTCAGAGTGGTCGCCCGCTCCAGGTCCTCGCGGGAGGGCGGATACGCGCTCGTGGCGAGCCCGATGGCCAGGCCGGAGATCACCGGGTCGATCCCGGACTTGAACATCGCGACCCAGATCGCGACCGCGAGGCCGAACGAGACCGCGGCCCGCCCGAACGGCGCGTAGCGCAGCGCCACCAGCACCGCGAACAACGACACCGCGATTGCGAGCGCCAGCAACGAGACGTGTGTCGAGTACACGGTTGCGATCACCACGAGTGCCGCGAGGTCGTCGACCACCGCGAGTGTGAGCAGGAACACCCGGATCCGAGTCGCGGTCCGTGGGGTCACGAGCGCCACCGCCGCCAGCGCGAACGCCGTGTCGGTCGACATTGCCGCCCCCCAACCGTGGCCTCCCGCGCGTCCGGCGTTGAATGCCAGGTAGATCAGGACCGGCACCGTGATGCCGCCGATCGCCGCGAACACCGGTATCGCGAGCCGGCGCCGCTCCCGCAGTTCCCCGAGGTCGAGCTGGCGTTTGGCCTCGAGCCCTACCACCAGAAAGAACAGCGTCATCAACCCCTCGTTGACCCAGGTGCGAAGGTCGGCTGCGATGCCGGTGGTGCCGATGTGGATCGAGAGCTCCGTCGTCCACACCGACTCGTACGTGTGCCACCAGGGCGAGTTGGCCCACAGCAGGGCGGCGATCGCGGCGCCGAGCATGACGAACGCCCCGCCGGCCTCGGTGCTCAAGAAGCTCCGGACGGGCGCGGCGAGGTTCCGCGCCCACGCGGTCCGGCCGCCGAATGGAATGGCCTCTGTGCTGACGCTCATCGTTGTGCGCTACTCGAGCAGCGGCGGATCACGGAGGTTCGAGTTGATCTGGCCCGACAGCGCTTCGGAGGCCGCGCGCTGGGCGAGCCGTCGTTGCTGCTCGTCGGCGTCGTCGAGCAGCGCTGATTCATAGGCGTCGGCGGCGATCTCGTAGCGCTCGCGTTCACGTTCTGTGTCCTGCGCGGCTTCGCGGCGCAACAGCTCGGCTCGCTCGGTGACCGTCGCGGCGGGCTCGTCGGCGGGGTGGACCTCTTCCTGTTCGATCTCCCGCGCGAACGTGAACCGCCGCTCCCCGCTCACGACGGGGCGATACGCGACGCGCTCGATGGTGATCGAGCCGTCTTCCTCGACGCTGGTCGTGATCTCGAACCGCGGATACGGCTGGATCGTCGAGAGCCACTGCCCGCGGCGGTCCTCGACCTCGGCGGTGCTCCGTCCCTCAATCGAGTTGGCCGTGAGCTCGGCGACATGGACCCAACCCCAGTGGGTGATGACGAGAACCGCGCCGACCACGAGGATCGCGATGCTGAGCCCGTCGATTCCGCTCGAGACGGCGTCAACCAGCCCGAGCAGGACGAGCAGCGAACCGAGGATCAGCGATGCCGCGGTCAGCGTCGCGCCGGTGCCGACGATCCGTCCGCGGGCCGGGCTCGGCACGATCTCCTCGGGCCGGCCGACGGCCTCCGGGAGCTTGCCCACGTCCTCGGACAGCAGCCGCTCGTCAGGCTCGCGGCCGACGAACTCCGCGGGGTTCGATTCCTGCGTCATATACCGGTCAAGGTACTCCTCGACCTCCGCAAACTCGAAGTGTCGAGATCAGCACCGAGGTGTCTCTGCGGTGCCCGAAAGGCGTCCTAAACTTCGTACTACCACACACGCGCCGGATTGGATCGGCCAGCGCCTGATATTCCGACCCCGGAAAGGGGGGCACCGATGCCAGTTTTTTTCTTCACCGTCGAGCAACAGGAGCGGGCGATCGTCGAGCGCTTCGGGAAGTTCGTGCGCGTCGCGGGTCCGGGGCTGCAAACCAAGACGCCGTTCGTCGAGCGGGTCGCGGGGCGGATGAGCCTCCAGGTCGAGCAGCTGAACTCCGAAATCGAGACGAAGACCAAGGACAACGTGTTCGTCCACGTCAAGCTCGCCATCCAGTACAAGGTCGGCCCCAACTCACAACAGGTGCAGGACGCGTACTACAAGCTTGACAATCCCGAGGTCCAGATCCAGTCCTACGCGTTCGACGTGGTCCGCTCGCACATTCCGAGCATGGACCTGGACGAGGCCTACGCGGACGCCGACACGATCGCCATGCACATCCAGGACACGCTTCACCGGCAGATGGCCGACTATGGGTATGAGATCGTCAAGGCGCTGATCACGAACATCGAGCCCGACCAGCGGGTCAAGGACGCGATGAACAACATCAACGCGTCGCAGCGCAACCAGATCGCCGCCGCGGCACAGGGCGACGCGCAGAAGACGCTCGCGGTCAAGAAGGCCGAGGGCGAGCGGGAGACGATGCGGCTCCAGGGTGAGGGCGTCGCCGCGGAGCGCAAGGCGATCGCCGAGGGGCTCCACGAGTCGCTCGAGATCATCGCTCAGCATGGCCTTGACATGCGGGAGGCGATGGCGCTGGTCGCGCTGACCCAGTACACGGACATGATCCGCGCACTCGGCGAGAGCGCTAAGACCAACACGATCCTGCTGCCGCACTCTCCCAGCGCCGTCGGCGATCTGATGGCTCAGATCCGCGACGGGATCCTGGTCGCGGACCTGGCCAGCGGCCCCGCCGGCAACTCCAGTAATGCCGGCAAGACCCCGGCCCTGCCGCCGGGGCGGGGCTCTGAGCCTCCGAAGAGCTGACCCCCCCGAAGCTCATCCCCCGGTAGGGGGTCTTGATCCCGACCGCCCATGGCGATAGCTTCCGCGCGCATCAGCCGCAACTGCCGGGTGCCTTTGCGGCGAGAGATGAGGGAAGGAGGAGAGCTGTGGCGAGTGTTCCCGAAGACGTAGAAGTCCTCCCGGCTGAGGTTTTCAAGGGGGAATTGAAGCGGGACGTCGGACTGCGGGGGCTGACGATGATCTCGCTTGGATCGATCATCGGCTCGGGCTGGCTGCTCGGGGCACTGGGGGCCGCGCAATCAGCGGGTCCGGCCTCGCTCCTGTCCTGGATCCTGGCCGGAGCGATCCTCGGCGTGCTCGCGCTCGTGCACGCCGAGTTGGGCTCGACCTATCCGCTGTCTGGTGGCACCGCGCGCTTTCCGTTCCTCAGCTTCGGCGCGCTGGGCGGCTTCACCGGTGGATGGATGGCCTGGATCCAGGCGGTCACGATCGCCCCGATCGAGGTCGAGGCGGCGCTCACGTACTTGGAGTCGACTTCGCTTCACCCGGGTTTTGTGCACAGCAACGGCACGCTGACCGCATCCGGTATCGCGGTCGCCGGCGTCTGCATGGCGGTGTTCACGTACATCAACATCAGGGGTGTCCGGTGGCTGGCGGAGTCGAACAACATCACGATGATCTGGAAGCTCGCAGTGCCGACGCTCACGATCATCGTGCTGCTGATTGTCACCTTCAACGGCAGTAACTTCTCCTCCAATAGCGGCGGCGGCTTCGCCCCGTTCGGAGCCAAGGGCATCTTCGCGGCGCTTCCCTTGGGGGTGGTGTTCGCCCTCGAGGGTTTTGAGCAAGCGATTCAAGTCGGCGGCGAATCGAAGAACCCCCAGCACGACATTCACCGAGCCGTGATCATCTCGATGCTCATCGGCACGGCGATCTACCTGCTGCTGGAAATCGCGTTCATCGGCGCGCTCAACCCAAAGGACATCGTGCATGGGTGGACCAACCCGATCCCAGGTCAGGGCTCGTTCGGTCCGTACGCCTCGCTCGCGACAACCGCCGGCGTGGGATGGCTGGCCACGATTCTGTACATCGACGCGGTCATTTCTCCGGCAGGCACGGGCCTGGTCTACTCGGGCACGTCGTCGCGGCTGTCGTACAGCCTGTCCCGCAACGGCTACGTCCCACCGGCGCTCGGCCAGATCGACAAGCGCGGCGTCCCGTTCGCCTCGCTGATCTTCTGCTGGGTGATCGGGATGCTGGTCTTCCTCCCGTTCCCGAGCTGGGCCGGGATGGTGGGGCTCGTCACCGCGGCGACGGTGCTGATGTACGCGATGGCGCCGCCATCGCTGGCCGCGCTCAGACGAAGCGACCCCAACCGACTACGTCCGTACCGATTGCCGGCGGCCTGGTTCTTAGCTCCGCTGTCGTTCGTGTGCGCGAACTTCATCGTCTACTGGGCCGGCTGGAACACGATCTTCTGGCTGTACATATTCATCATCGCCGGGTTCGTCGTGTTCTTCGTCTACCAAGCGGTTGCGCCTCCCGGGCGCAAGCTCAAGCTGCACTGGAGGGCCGCCTCGTGGATCCCGCCGTGGCTGATCGGACTTGGAATCATCTCCTACCTCGGTCAGTATCCGACGTCGGCGCCGAGCTCCGGTTGGCCATTCGGGATCGCGCTGCTGGCCAAGCAGGACATCCCGTTCTGGGTCGACCTCGGCGTAGTCGCCGCGTGGAGCCTCGTGATCTACTTCTGGGCCGCTCACGTCGCGATGCCGACCGAGTACGTGAAGCAAGCGGTGGAAGTGGTCGACGAGGAAGCCAATCTCGCCGCGCTCACCCAGGAGCATGAGGCGGCGCCCGTCGCCTGATTAGACGCTTGAAGGGGATGCGGCCCCGGTCAGACGAGCCAGGGCCGCAGCCCCCTCGCGGCGCGTGCGGCGCCGGTTCGCAGACTCGTCCGGTTGTACGGGTTGTACAGCGGGCCGGTCCCGTCGGTGAGCAGGATCCATGCCTGAGCAACCCCACTGGCCGCGACCGGACCCGGATCCTCCAGCGTTTCGGCGAGGGCGCTCAGCTCCTCGCTCGCTGACGCGACGCGTCTGCGATCGGGCCTGATCCGCGCAGGCTCGAGCGGTGCGCCCTCGCGCGCCTCGCGCATGAGCTGACGGAGCGCATCCGCGATCGTGCGACGGCGATTCAGCTCGGTGAGCTCTTCGGCGCGGAGCGCCAGCGCGACGTCTGCCTCGGGCGGGATGCCGGCGGCCAGCGCCCGATCGAGCCGCCGGGGGCGCCACCGCGCCGCCAGCCGCGCTCGCAGGCTCGGCTCCTCCGTGTGCACCAGCCCTTCCAAGCTTCCATCCGCGACCAGCACCGTCCGGCGCTGATCGGTCTTGCTATGTGTTTGAATTCGCGTTCTCATGACCGGTATAGATGATACGCCGGTCACGGTGACCTGTCAAGTGATTTTGATGGTCACGGTCGCTAGAATCGACGGCGTATGAGCGATCTGCCTTCGTGGTATCCGGGCACCGAGTCCAAGCCGGCGCCAATGCCGCTGCTCCGGGTCCAGGCGTTTCTCAACACGATCGACGTCGAGGACGACGTCGATCTGCTGGCTGAGCCGGCGGCGGCGCGGGACTGGCTGATCGACGCGGGCATGCTCGCGCCGGGCAGCGACGTCACCGACACCGATCTCGAGCTCGCCCGCGAGGTCCGCGACTGCCTGCGCAGCCTGCTCAGCTCCGAGGACGGAGAGCCTCCCGAGCGAGAGGCCGAGGATCTGGCGGCGCTGCGGAGGCTCTCCGCCGAGCACAGCGTGCGCCTGACGGTCGGAAACGGCGGCATCCTCGGGCTCGGTGGCGGTCAGGCGGAGAACGTCGGCGACGGTCTGTTCGATCTGCTGCTGATCATCCGAGCCGCACAGGCCGAGGGCACCTGGCCACGCCTGAAGGTCTGCGCAAACCCCGACTGCGCATGGGTGTTCTACGACCGCTCCCGCAACCAGCAGGGGAACTGGTGCAACATGGCGGTCTGCGGCAACCGGATGAAGAACCGGGAGCTCCGGGCCCGCCGGCGCTAACGGGCCTCCCGGGGCACCGCCGGCGGCATTGCCAGCGCTCGACATCGGGACGCCCGCGCTGGAGGACGAGCATCAGGATCGGATCGCAGCGGGCTCGGGGAGGCGCGGCGAGCGACCGGGCAAGAGCGGAGGCTGCCGCGTCCGGTCCGCGGCCCCTCGCGCCAAACCGCCGTTGCCCCGCCGCTCAGGCCGGAAGCGCACGGGGCCGAGGACTGGACGAGCAGCCGTAGCGGGCGCTAAAACGATCGTAACTTTCACTCTCTTGACAAGAGCGTTTCTGATCTGATTTGATCGAGTCTGATCGTTTTGCTCTGAGGGAGCGACGGTGCTGGTTTCTATGACGAGCCGCCTGTGAGGGGATCACACACGTGTGCGTGCGCGCGATCGCGTGCCCAGTTGCCGCCGGCGGGCGGCACGGTAACCCGTGGACGGCCGTCGACCAACCCCCTCGAGTCACCGGGGAGCTGACGATTCTCAGTGTCCTGCAAAGACGAGCACAGGAGTCGTCGTATGCAAGAGGTCGGGAAGCGCCCCTCGCCGGCGCGGCGTATCGGTCGGTCGTTGGGACTCGCGGTGGCGTTGACCGCCACGGTGGCGAGCATCGCCGCGTGCGGGTCCTCCGGCAGCAGCTCCTCGTCATCGAGTAGCGCGCCCGCTGCCAGCAGCACCAGCACGGCCAGCTCATCGAGCTCGAGCTCGAGCGGCTCGTTGAAGACAGGCCTGAAGGTATTCGTGGTTCCGAAGAACCTCGGGAACAACTACTTCACCGTCGCCGACAGCGTGAAGACCGGTGGCGCGCTCGCCGCGCTCCAGGCTCTCGGTGAGACCGGTACCGAGACGAGCGGCTCGGCCGCGACGTCGGCCTCGCAGTTGCCCGGCGATCCAGGCGGCGATTGCGAAGGGCGCGAACGTCCTGATCGTCTCGGCGACCGATCCGACGGCGCTGTGTCCGACGCTCAAGTCCGCGATGGCCCGTGGCGTCACCGTGGTCACGTACGACTCGGACGCGCCGACCTGCCGCCAGCTGTTCACCAACCAGGCGTCGACCGCGGCGATCGGAACCAGCGAAGTCGACCTGCTCGCGAAGCAGATCGGAGAGAAGGGTGACATCGCGGTCGTGTCGGCGGCGGCGTCGGCCACCAACCAGAACGCGTGGATCGGCTTCATGAAGCAGGAGCTCAAGAAGTACCCGAACATGCACCTGGTCTCGACCGTGTACGGAAACGACGACCCGACGACCGCCACCCAGGTCACCCAGGGCCTGCTCCAGAAGTATCCGCACTTGGCCGGGATCATCTCGCCGACGACCGTCGGCATCGCCGCCGCGGCGGCCGTGCTCGACACCCCGCAGTACCGGGGCAAGGTCAAGCTCACCGGTCTCGGCACGCCGCTGTCGCTGAAGAAGTTCGTCGACGACGGGACGATCGACGCATTCGAGCTTTGGGATCCCTCGAAGCTCGGGTACCTGGCCGCGTACGCCGCGGTGAACGTCGCGTCGAAGAAGATCACCGGCGCGCAGGGACAGACGTTCAGCGCCGGCAAGCTCGGCAGCTACACGATCGGTCCTGACAACACGATCATCCTCGGACCGCCGACGGTGTTCGACAAAGCGAACATCGCCAAGTTCAATTTCTAGTAACCCACTAACCAGTCACACGGAGCTTCGGGTCGCCGGCCACTTTGCCGGCGACCCGCGCTTCTACGTTCCGAGCTGACGATGCCGACGCAGGCCAGGAGCAACTCGAGCCGAGTGCTCGAGCTCGAGCACGCCACCAAGGCGTTCGCGGGAGTGCACGCGCTCGAGGACGTCTCGACTCGAGCTCCACGCCGGCGAGGCACACGCGCTCGTGGGCGAGAACGGGGCCGGCAAGTCGACGCTCGTCAAGATCCTCGCGCGGCGTCCACCAGCCCGACGCTGGCGCGCTGCTCGTCGACGGCGCGCCGGTCGTGCTGGCCGGGCCCGGCCGAGGCACGCGACACCGGGATCGCCGTGATCTACCAGGAGCCCACGCTGTTCCCGGATCTGTACCGTGGCCGAGAACGTCTTCATCGGCCGCCAGCCGCTCAGGCGCGGACGGCGAATCGACCGCGCGGGCGATGCACGCCGCAGGTCACTGAGATCTTCGAGCGGCTCGGCGTTCGGCTCGACCCCGACCGGATCGCGCGCGGCCTGTCGATCGCCGAGCAGCAGCTCGTCGAGATCGCCAAGGCGCTCTCGCTCGAGGCCAAGTGTCGTGATCATGGACGAGCCGACCGCCGCGCTGTCCGCCGGTCGAGGTCGAGCGGCTGTTCGGCGTGGTCCAGACGCTGCGCGCGCACGGCGCCGCCGTGCTGTTCATCTCGCACCGTCTCGGACGAGGTGTTCGATTTCTGCCAGCGCGTAACCGTCCTGCGCGACGGGCGGCTCGTGCTGTCGCAGGCGGCTCGAGGGACTGAGTCCGGATGACCTCGTGCGCGCGATGGTCGGGCGCGAAGTCCTCGCCGGCGCCCACGACGACCGCATGAGCCCGGCGACGCGCGTGCTCGCGGTCGAACGCCTGACCCGTGAGGGCGTGTTCCTCGACATCTCGCTTCGAGGTCCGGGCCGGCGAGATCGTCGCGCTGGCCGGGCTCGTGGGCGCCGGACGCAGCGAGGTGGCGCGGGCGATCTTCGGGATCGACCGCTACGACGCCGGGTCGGTTGAGGTCGGCGGGCGAAACGCTGAAGCGGGGTTCGCCGACCGCCGCGATGGCCGCCGGCGTCGCCTTCGTGCCCGAGGACCGGCGCCAGCAGCGGCCTCGTGATGGAGCTGTCGATCGCGCGCAACATCGCGCTGGCCTCGCTTCACCGGCTTACTCGCGCCGGACTGCTGCTCGGTCGCACCGAGCGCTCGTTCGCGGCGGACTGGGCCAAACGGCTGCAGGTGAAGTACGGCCGGATCACGAGCCCCGTGACTTTCCTGTCCGGCGGCAACCAGCAGAAGGTGGTGCTGGCCAAGTGGCTGAGCCGCAAGCCGTCGTTGCTGATCGTCGACGAGCCGACCCGCGGCATCGACATCGGCACCAAGACCGAGATGCACCGGTTGCTCGCGATCGCTCGCGCGCCGACGGCGTGGCGGTGCTCGTGATCTCCTCCGAGCTGCCCGAGGTGCTGTCGCTCGCCGACCGGATCCTGGTCATGCACGAGGGACGGCTGGCCGCCGAGTTCACGAACGCGGAGGCCACCGAGGAGGCGATCGTCGCCGCCGCCACCGGCCAACGCTCGACCAACGGCAAGCCCGAGGCGCCCTCGCTGTGAGCGCCACCGCCGAAACCGGCTCGACGCTGGCGCCCGCGAACCCGCGCCGGCTGGTCGACTTCGTGCTCCGAGCCCGGACGTTCGGGATCGTCGGCGTCCTCGCTCTGTTCGTGCTGATCACGACCGCGATCGAGCCGCGGTTCCTCGGCGCCGGCAACATCCGCTTCATCCTCTCGGAGACGAGCCTGTACGCGCTCGTCGCGGTCGGCGAGACGCTCGTCGTGTTGACCCGCAACGTCGACCTGTCGGTCGGGTCGGTCGTCGGCCTGTCGGCGTACGTCTCGGCGAACATGTTCCAGCAGCACCACGGCATCCCGATACCGGTGGTGTTCCTGGTCGGCCTCGGCATCGGCCTCGCGTGTGGGATCACGACCGGGGTGATCACCGCGATCGGCCGCGTCCCGAGCCTGGTGGTGACGCTCGCGATGCTCTACATCATCCGCGGCGTCGACACGCTGATCGTGGGCAGCGGGCAGGTCGTGGCCAACGCGTTGCCGCAGTCGTTCATCAACATCTTCCATGCGACGATCCTCGGCATCCCCGACCTGGCCATCGCGGTCGCGGTCGTGGTCGCGGTGGCCGCGTACTTCCTGCGCTCGTTCAGCTCCGGACGCGACCTGTACGCGATCGGGTCCGATCCCGCGGCGGCTCGGCTGGCGGGGATCCCGATCGCCAGGCGGGTGTTCGGCGCGTTCGTACTCAGCGGCGCCATCGCCGGGCTCGGCGGGGTCGTGTGGGCGACGCAGTACAACACGATCGACGCGACCGCCGGCGAACGGGCTCGAGCTGCAGGTGATCGCCGCGGTCGTGGTCGGCGGGGTCGCGATCTTCGGCGGGAGCGGGAGCGTGGTCGGCGCCGCGCTGGGGGCGCTGCTGCTGCAGACGATCAGCTCGGCGCTCAACGTGCTCGGGGTGGCCTCGATCTGGACCGAGGCGATCGCCGGCTTCCTGCTCCTCGTGGCGATCACGCTCGATCGCGTCATCCAGTTGCGTCTCGCGGCGGCGCTGCGCAAGCGGAGGGTCCACCTTGGAGCCTGAGCGGCCGACGATCGAGCGCGAGGCGGCTCCGGCGACGGGACGGCGTCCGCTGCGGAACGTGAGTCCGACGAGCGGCCGACGGGCATCCGCCGGTTCGGATTCGCGGCGCGGTGGGAGATGGCGCTCGCGGTGGCGCTCGTGCTGGTGGTCCTGCTCGGAACTCAGATCTCCTCGCAGTTCCTGAGCAGCTACAACATCTTCACCCTCGGCACGAACATCGGCGACCTGGCGATCATGGCGCTGCCGATGACGCTGATCATCATCACCGGCGAGATCGACCTCTCGGTCGCCTCGATCCTCGGCGCTCGCGAGCGGAGCTCCTCGGCGACCTGTGGATGCCACGACTGGCCGATGGCGCTGATCATCGTGGTCGTGCTCGCCCTCGGGATCGTCGCGGGCGGGGTCAACGGCCTGCTGATCACGCGCGTCGGGCTCCCCTCGCTCGCCGTCACGATCGGGACGCTGACGCTCTACCGCGGCCTCGCGAACGTGGTGCTCGGACCGAGCGACGGTGTCGAACTTCCCGACGCCGTTACAGCAACCTCGGGGTCGACCGGCTTCCTCGGCATGCAGTTCCTGTCCTGGTCGGTGGCGATCTTCCTCGCTCCTCGCGGTGGTCGTTCGGCGTGACGCTCCGGCATGACCCCGTTCGGCCGCTCGCTGTACGCGATCGGGAACAACCAGGAGGCGGCGCTCCATGCCGGGATCCGCGTCAAGCGGATCAAGATGTCGCTGTTCGTCCTCTCCGGCGTCGTGTGCGCCGGCGGTCGGGATGCTCTACACCTTCGAGCTTTCGTCCGCCGGCGAGAACATCGGCATCGGCTTCGAGCTGCAGGTCGATCACGATCGTGCTGCTCGGCGGCGTCTCGATCTTCGGCGGCACCGGCACGATCGTCGGCGTCGCCCTCGCCGCCTTCGTCTACGCCGGGCTGCAGAGCGCGCTATTGCTGACGAGCTCGTTCAACGAAAACGACTTCCAGGTCGTGTCCGGCGGTCTGCTGATCCTCAGCGTGCTGATCCCCAACGTGCCGTCGTTCGTCCAGCGAGCGCGCGAGATGGCCGGGCGAAGACGGCTTCGCGCCGACGCGCTGGCGCGACCGGGCGATGGGAGCGAGGCGGGCGCTCATGGCTAGCGCGCGGTTGTTCGCGGCCGTCGACCTCGGCGCCGAGAGCGGTCGGGTCGTGATCGGCCGCTTCGACGGCGACTCAGTGGCGCTCGAGGTCGTGCACCGGTTCGCCAACCGCTCGCAGTGGCTGCCCGACGGGCTGCACTGGAACATCGCGCTGCTGTTCGCGGACACGCTCGATGGGCTGGCGCGCGCGGGCGCATCCGAGCGGCTCGACGGGATCGGGATCGACACCTGGGGCGTCGACTACGGGCTGCTCGACGGGGACCACCGGCTGCTCGGGCTGCCCTACCACTACCGCGACGACCGCGAACGCCGAGGGGATGACTCGAGCGCACGCGCGGGTCCCGCGCGAGGAGCGCTACGGCGGACCGGCATCCAGACGATGCCGATCAACACGATCTTCCAGCTGGTTGCTGAGGACCGCAGCGGCGCCGCCGTCGCCGCCGAGCCGATCGCGCTGATCCCCGATCTGCTCGGGCTGTGGCTGACCGGCGAGCTCGCCAACGAGGCCACGATCGCCTCGACCACCGGGCTGCTCGACGCGACGGGCCGCCGGCTGGGCGCGTGATCTGATCGCCCGGCTTCGGATCCCGAAGCGGCCGTTCGGCGGCGAGGTCCGCGAGCCCGGACACCCGCTCGGCTCGGTGCGTCGAACGGCACGGTCCGGTAGCCGGCCCGCGGTCTGTCTCGTCGCCGCGCACGACACCGCCTCCGCGTTCGCCGGCCGCCGCTTCGCGGACCGGACGCGGCGGTACTGTCCTCGGGCACCTGGTCGCTGCTCGGCGTCGAGCTCGGCGCGCCGGTGCTCGGTGCGCGACGCCGCCGGCTTCAACCTGACCAACGAGCGCGGCATCGACGGCTCGATCCGCCTGCTGCGCAACGTCATGGGCCTGTGGCTGCTGCAGGAGTGCCGGCGCGCCTGGAGCGCTGGCGGTCTCGAGCTCGACTACGCCGAGCTCGACCGGCTCGCGCGGCGCGGCGCCGGCCGACGGCCCGCTGTTCGACCCCGACCACCCGGCGCTGCTCCGCTCCGGCGACATGCCGTCGCGGATCGCGGCCTCGTGCGCCGCCGCCGGGCAGACCGAGCCGGCCGGACCCGGGCGAGCTCGTCCGCGCGATCCTCGCCTCGCTGGCCTGCAAGTACCGGCTCGTGCTCGAGCGGCTCGAGCTCGTCACCGGCCGCCGCTATCGACGCTATCCACGTGATCGGCGGCGGGACCCGCAACACGCTGCTCTGCCAGCTGACCGCCGACGTCACCGGCCTGCCGGTCCTCGCCGGCCCGGTCGAGGCGACCGCGCTCGGCAACGTCCTCGTGCAGGCTCGTCGCCGCGGCGAGCTCGGCTCGACTGGCCGAGATGCGCGAGCTCGTCGCCGCTCGGCCCGGCTCGAGCGCTACGAGCCCGCGCGGACGCCGGCGCCGCGACGCGATCTACGAGCGCTTCCTCGCGGTCACCGGACTGGGTCGACGCGCCGCCGAGTCGCCGCTTAGCAAGAGATCCGTGACGACGACCCGCATACGATCACTGACCACGGCTGCAGCGACACGGCCACGACGTCGCGCGGATCGAGCGCGCTCTCGCGGGCTTCGCGATCGAGACGCCCTCGTGGGGCTACGGCGACTCCGGCACTCGCTTCGGCGACGTTCCCGCAGCCGGGCGGCCCCGCGACGTCTTCGAGAAGCTCGAGGACGCGGCCGAGGTGCACCGCCTGACCGGCGCCGCGCCCGCGGTCGCGCTGCACTTCCCGTGGGACGCGGTCGACGACTGCGGCGCGCTGCGCGACGCATGCTGAGCCGAGCTCGGGCTGCGGATCGGCGCGGTCAACCCGAACCTGTTCCAGGACCCCGACTACAAGCTCGGCTCGATCACGCAACCCGGACCCCGCGGATCCGGCGGCAAGGCGGTCGATCACCTGCTCGAGTGCGTCGAGATCGCCGTCGACGCTCGGCTCGACCGCCCAGTCGCTCTGGCTCGCCGACGGCACCAACTACGCCGGGCCAGGACAACCTGCTCGCGCGCCGCGCGGCGGCTCGAGACTGCCTGCGCCGAGCTCTACGCCGCGCTGCCCGAGCGATCAGGAGCTGCTCGTCGAGTACAAGCTCTTCGAGCCGGCGTTCTACGCGACCGACATCGCCGACTGGGGCTCGGCGCTGCTGATCTGCCAGCGAGCTCGGCCCGCGCGCCCGGGTGCTCGTCGACCTCGGCCATCACGCGCAGGGCGTCAACGTCGAGCAGATCGTCGCGCTGCTCGCCGCGGAGCGGCCGGCTCGGCGGCTTCCACTTCAACAACCGCAAGTACGCCGACGACGACCTGATCGTCGGCTCGGTCGAACCCGTTCGAGCTGTTCCTCATCTTCTGCGAGCTCGTCGGCGGCGGGCCGGCCGCTGCCGCGACTGACGATCGACCAGTCCCACAACGTCGAGCCCAAGGTCGAGGCGATGATGCTCAGCGTCGTGAACCTGCAGGAGGCCTACGCCAAGGCGCTGCTCGTCGACCGGCCGGCGCTCGCGCAGGCGCAGCTGGCCGGCGACGTGCTCGGCGGCCACGAGCTCCTGCTCGACGCGTTCAACACCGACGTGCGGCCGCTCTGCGCACGGTACGCGCGAGCGCTCGGCGCGCGCCGCGGACCCGGTCGCCGCGTTCCGAGCGTCGGGCTACGCGGAACGCGGCGGCCGAGCGGCGCGCCGGTGAACAACGATCTGCGAAAGGCTGACACGATGAGCGTCACCACCCAGATTGTCAACCCGATCCCGAACGCTGGGACGACCGGCCGCGAGCCGACGCGGCGACGACGCTCGAGGAGGTCGCTACTCGCCTCGCACCTGCTCGGCGGCAACCGGGCGCTCGCCAACTTCGGCGGCGGCAACACCTCCGCCAAGGGCGATCGCCACCGACCACATCGGCCGCGAGATCGCGGCGATCTGGGTCAAGGGCTCGGGCAGCGACCTGGCGACGATGGCGGCGTCGCGACTTCACCCCGCTGCGCCTCGACGAGATCCTGCCGCTGTTCGAGCGCGACGCGATGAGCGACGAGGAGATGGTCGCCTACCTCGCTCGCTGCCAGCTCGACCCCGCGACGCCGCGCTCCTCGATCGAGACGCTGCTGCACGCCTTCGTCCCGGCCGCGCACGTCCACCACACCCACCCCGACGCGATCAACGTGCTCGCGTGCGCCGCGCGACGGCGAGCGACCTGATCGCCGAGTGCTTCGGCGACGCAGGCCGCCTGGATCGAGTACATCCGGCCGGGCTTCGCGCTCGCGAAGCTGGTCGGCGAGGCGCGTCCGCGCCGAACCCGGAGCTCGGGCTCGTCGTGCTCGCCAAGCACGGCTCGTCATCTGGGGCGACACCGCGCACGAGGCCTACGACCTCGACCGTCGCGGCGTGCAACCAGGCGGCCGAGTTCGTCAACCGCAAGACGCACGGGCTCGCGCGGTTCGGCGGCCCGAGCGCGCGCGCCGCGTCTCGACACCGACGCAGCGCCGTCGACGCTGCGCGAGGTCCTGCCGGCGCTGCGCGGCGCCGTCTCGTCGCGAGCGCTCGAAGATCCTGCATCGCCGACCTCTCGCCGGCGGCGCTCGAGTTCGTCGACTCGGCGCGAGGCCGCCGGCGCTCCAGGTCGGCGCCGCCTGCCCCGATCACCTGGTCCACACCAAGCGGCTGCCGCTGTGGGTCCCGTACGACCCGGCGAGCGACGCGGTCGACGAGCTGCGCGAGCGGATCGTCGACGGCGCCGCCGCGCTACCGCGAGCGAGTACGCGCGCCTACTTCGAGCGCTACCGCGGCGCCGGCGACAAGCTGGCGCGATCCCGACCCGCGCGTGGTGCTGATCGAGAACGTCGGGCTGGTGGCGTCGGACCGGACGCTGAAGGCCGCGCGCATCTCCCGCGACCTCTATCACCGCGCGATCGAGGTGATGGCCGGCGCGCAGCGCGGTCTCCGACTTCGTCTCGCTCGACGACGGCCGAGAGCTTCGCGATCGAGTACTGGCCGCTCGAGCTCTACAAGCTCTCGCTCGCGCCGCCGCCGGGCGAGCTCCAGGGCAAGGTCGCGCTCGTCACCGGCGCCGCCGGCGGGATCGGCGCGCGCGATCGCCGACGTGCCTGTCGCGGCGCCGGCGCGTGCGTCGTCGCCTTCGACATCGACGCCGACGGCGCCGCGAGGCGGTCGCGACCGCTCGGCGACCGGCGGCGTCGCGGTCGCCGGCGACGTCACCGCCGAGACGTCGGTCGCTCGACGCGTACGCCGCGGCGATCGACGCCTTCGGCGGTGTCGACATCGTCGTCTCCAACGCCGGCATCGCCTCGAGCGCGCCGATCAGCGAGACGACGCTGGCCGAGTGGAACCGCAACCAGTCATCCTCGGCCCGGCTACTTCCTCGTCGCGCGCGAGGCGTTCCGCGTGCTGCGGGCGCAGGGCGTCGGCGGCGCGATCGTCTTCGTCGCCTCGAAGAACGCCCTCGTCGCCGGCCAGAACGCCGCCGCCTACTCGACCGCCAAGGCCGCCGAGCTGCACCTCGCGCGCTGCCTGGCCGAGGAGGGCGGCGCGGCACGGCATCCGCGTCAACACCGTCAACCCCGACGCGGTGCTGCAGGGCTCGCGGATCTGGGACTCGAGCTGGCGCGAGGAGCGCGCCGACGCCTACGGGATCGCGCCCGGACGAGCTCGAGGAGCACTACCGCAAGCGCACCGATGCTCGGGGTCAACGTCCTCCCCGAGGACATCGCCGCAGGCGGTCCTGCACTTCGCCTCGTCCGGCCCGCTCCGGCAAGAGCACCGGCAACCTGCTGAACGTCGACGGCGGCGTGACCGCCGCATATCCGCGTTAGTGGCTGTCTTGTGACGAGCGCTTGGGCCGATGATCGTTTTTGTGCGAATCTACGAGCATGAGAGCCGGGGGCAACGGTAGGCGGCCGGCGGTCCCGGCAGAGCGCCGTCGGATGATCCTCGAGCTCCTGCGCGAGCAGGGCAGCGTCAGCGTCGCCGCGGTCGAGGAGCAGTTCCGAGTTTCGCCGATGACCGCGCGCCGCGATCTGGTGATGCTCGCCGATGCCGGTTACGCCCGCCGGACGCACGGTGGCGCGGTGCTGCCTGAGCTGGCCGCGCACGAGGACTCGTTCCAGAGCCGGCTCGAGCAGGACGTCGACGCCAAGGTCCGTCTGGCCAAGGCGGTCGTCGCCACCCTCGAGGCCGACGAGACCGTGTTCATCGATTCCTCGAGCTCGGCCTACTACGTGGTCAGGGAGATTCTCGACACCGGGCTGCACATGACGCTACTGACCAACTCGGTGCCGGTGATGGCCTACGTCAGCAGCGTCGATGCGCCACAGGTCGACCTGATCGGCCTCGGCGGCAGCTTCCGCAAGCTGACGAGGTCGTTCGTCGGGGCCCAGACCGTGCGCGCGATCGAGAGCTTCTTCGCCGATCGCATCATCTTCTCGGTCAAGGGGATCGAGCGCGATGGGTTCCTGACCGATCCCGACCCGCTGGAAGCCGAGGTCAAGCGCGCGATGATCGGCCGGGCCAGGACGGTGGCGCTCGTGGCCGACGCGCACAAGTTCGACGAGCGCGGCCTGAACGTGATCGTCCCGGCCTCGTCGGTGGAGATCGCGTATCTGGCCGATCCGCCGGTCGCGGGCGTGCGCGTGCTCGAGGCCGCCGGCGTCGAAGTCAACCGGGTGTGAGCTCGTGGAGCGTGTGTGCTTCCAGCTCTCGGTGCGCCGGGATCGACTGGCCGAGTACCGGGAGCGCCACCGCGAGGTGTGGCCCGAGATGCTCGACGCGCTCCGCGGGGCCGGGTGGCGCAACTACTCGCTGTTCCTGCGCCCCGACGGATTCCTGATCGGCTACCTGGAGTGCGAGGACTTCGACGCGGCACAGCGGGCGATGGAGTCGGAGGGTGTGAACGCGCGGTGGCAAGCCGAGATGGCGCCGTTCTTCGAGCTCCCCGAGGGCGCGCGGCCCGACACCGGTTCGAGCGCCTGGTCGAGATCTTCCACACGGACTGATCGCTCGCGTCCGGGGGGCGCCGCACCCCGACTAACTCGCCACTCGACCACGGGGCCGTCGCGAGTGTGCCGAAATGCGCGCTATGGCCGACTGGATCGCCATTCACCGCCGGGGGAGCGCCGAGTGGCGACTTAGTCGGGGCGGGTGAATGGGTGCGCCCGCAACCCCGGCGCGCCCGCCACCAACTCAGTGCCAGATCGGTGTCAATTCGGCGTGAGGCCGGTTGACACTGGCGCCGATGTCGTAGCGACCGCCGGCTCGCCGAGTGGAATCCGCAGCCGCGGGATCGTCAGGTGCGCGAGCGGTCCGATCGCGAGCGCGTACACCACGGTTCCGACCCCGACCGTGCCGCCCAGCAGCCAGCCGGTGAGTAGCACCGTGAGCTCGATCGAGGTGCGAACGACGCGGATCGAGTGGCCGCGCGCCGCCAGGCCGGTCATCAGGCCGTCGCGCGGGCCGGGCCCCAGGCCGGCGCCGATGTAGGCGCCGGTAGCGATCCCGTTCAGCACGACACCG
The DNA here is from genome assembly GCA_963746695.1 of uncultured Solirubrobacterales bacterium. Classification (GTDB taxonomy): domain Bacteria; phylum Actinomycetota; class Thermoleophilia; order Solirubrobacterales; family Solirubrobacteraceae; genus Palsa-465. The sequence continues at coordinate 73,611 of CAVVCP010000011.1, forward strand.
CCGACCATCACCACGATCTGGGCCGGGAGGGCGTGAACCGGGGGCACGAAGTCGAGCATGAGATCGATCACGAGGCCGACCACCAGCACGTTGCTCAAGGTCCCGAATCCCGGGCGTTGCCGCAGCGGGATCCATAGCAGCAGGACCGCGGCGCCGATGATGATCGACCACGTCCCGACGCCCAGCCCGAGCCGGCGCGACAGGCCCTGGTGGAAGACGTCCCACGGATCGACGCCGAGTCCGGCGAGGAGCAGCATCGAGCTGCTGACCCCGAACAGCACGAGACCCGCGTACAGCTGTACGAGTCGTCGCACTCGGGGCGGCCGCATCCGAATCATCGTCTGCGCGAGTCTCGCAGATAATGGCCTTTGCAAACGCAGGCCAATTTGCTAGAAGTGGCGTGTGACGATCACGCCCCCAGGCCGTCTCACCGAGCTGCTCGGCCCGTGGAAGCGCGAGGGCACGAGCCGCGAGCGGCTCGCGGCGACGCTCCGGTCGCTGATCCTCGACGGCCGGGTCGCGGTCGCGACCCGGCTTCCCGCCGAGCGGACGCTCGCGACCTCGCTCGGGATCAGCCGGGCCACGGTCACCGGCGCGTACAACCGGCTGCGCGAGCAGGGCTATGTCGAGAGCAGGCAGGGCTCAGGCAGCTGGGTAACGCTGCCGGGCGGCCACCAATCGGCTCCGGACGCGATCGTCGGTGGCCCCGGGCTCGACATGCGGATCGCCGCGCTGCCGGCGCCGGCGGCGCTCGAGGAGGTGTTCCAGTCGGCGGTGCGCGAGCTTCCCCGCTGGCTCGACCACCACGGCTACGACCCGCTCGGCCTGCCGCCCCTGCGCCGGGCGATTGCCGCTTGGTTCGATCGCCGCGGGCTGCCGACGCGGCCCGAGCAGATCCTCGTCACCAACGGCGCGATGCACGGGCTCGACCTGTCGATCAGGGCGGCGCTCCCGCGCGGGCGGCGCGTGCTCGTGGAGGTCCCCAGCTACCCGGTCGCGCTCGACGCGCTGCGAGCCGCCGGCGCCCTCCTGACGCCGGTGCCGATGACACGCGAGGGCTGGGACCTCGACGCGCTCCGCACGGTGGCGCGGAGTCACCGGCCGGGGTTCGCGTACCTGATGCCGGACTTCCACAACCCCACCGGCGTGCTGGTCGACGAGGCCGGGCGCCGGCGGGCGATGCGCCTGCTCCGGTCCGCGGGCACGGTCGTCGTGATCGACGAGACGTTCGTCGAGCTGAACCTCGACGGCGTCGAGATGCCGCCGCCGACGGCGAGCTTCGGCGACGAGCGCACGGTCACCGTCGGGTCGCTGAGCAAGGCCGTGTGGGGCGGATTGCGCGTGGGGTGGGCCCGCGCCGACCCGGTGCTGATCCATCGTCTCATGGCCGCCCGCGCCACCAGCGACATGTCGGGTCCGCTGTTCGAGCAGATCGTCGCCACCCATGTCCTCGAGCGCTTCGACGAGATCCTGGTCGAGCGGCGCGCGGTGATCCGGCGCGGTCGCGACGCGCTCGCGGGTGCGCTCGATCAGCGCCTTCCGGAGTGGCGGTACGCGCTCCCGGCCGGCGGCATGTTCCTGTGGGCCGAGCTTCCGGAGCCGATCAGCACGAGCCTGTCGCGCGCCGCCGCCGAGCAGGACCTGCAGCTCACGCCGGGGCCCCGGTACGCGGCAGCGGGCGTGCTCGAGCGCCACCTGAGGCTGCCGTTCACGCTGGCGCCCGCTCAGCTCGAGCGTGCAGTCGAGATCCTGGCCGGGCTGACCCCTGAGGTGGCCGGCGAGCCGGCCGCCGAGGGCCTCGCCTACGTGGCGTAGTGTCTTTTCGCGGTTGCCGGTCACAGGTTGAGGAGGCGCTCGGCGTTGCCGTAACAGATCAGGTCGCGTTCGTCCCGGGACAGCGGCGCCGCTTCGATCCAGTCGACCGCGTAGTCCATCGACTCATACGGGTAGTCGACCGCGAACAGGATCCGCTCGGCGCCGAGCGCGTCCCGGGCCGCGACCAGCGGAGGATCGGAGAACACTCCTGACGTGGTGATCATGAAGTTCCGCAGGATGTAGTGCGACGGAGGATGAGTGAGCGGGTGGGGCGAGAGGAACACCGCGGTGCGACTGTCGAGCCGCCACAGGTTGAACGGTAGGAACTCGCCCATGTGCCCGATGACCACGGTCAGCTCCGGGAACCGGTCGAACAGGCCGCTGTAGACGAGCCGGAGCGCGTGCGAGCCGGTCTCGACCGCCCACCCCCAGGCGGCCATCAGGATCTCCGGGTAGCCGGCGGCGGGCGCCCACGGCCCCGGCGTCGAGACCGGATGGATGTACGCCGGCACGCCGAGCGCGGCGAACTGCTCCCACAGCGGCAGGTACCGCTGGTCGTCGAGGTAGAGCCCGCCGGTGTGGCCGTTGATCATCGCGCCCCTCAGGCCGAGCTCGGTGACCGAGCGCTCGAGCTCCGCCGCCGCGGCGCTCGGATCCTGCGTGGGCAACGCGCACAGGCCGGCGAACCGCCTCGGATGCTCACGGATCACCTCGGCCAGGAAATCGTTGCTCGCCCGCGCCAGCTGCGTCGCCTCAGCCGGGTCGGTCACGCCCTGGACCGTGGGCGCGAACGTCGAGAGCACCTGGACGTCGACCCCGGCGCGATCCATCTCGGGAATCCGGTACTCGGTGAAGTCCGCGATCCGCTCCTGCAGGTGCCGTCCGACGTCGGGCCGGAACGCGCCGCCGGGGTCGTGCACGAAGCCCGGGCCCTGGAAGTGCTCCTCGATCGCGATCCGCCGCCGCTCCGGCCGGTGGCCCGAAGCCGCGGATCCGGCGCCTCCGGCGGACGCGCTCAATTCGGCCCCCGGGCGGCGGCGACGTCGATCTCGGCCTCGCCCAGGTAGCTCGCCTCGAGCAGCTCGCGGCGGCTACGGAGCTCCTGGGCCGTCCCGTGGAGGACGAGGTCGCCGTGGTTGAGGACGTAGGCGCGATCGGCCAGGCTGAGCGCGAGCGGGACGTGCTGCTCGACGAACAGCACGCCGGCGCCGAGGTCCTGCGCGATCCGCCGGAGGATCGGGAGCAGCCGCTCGACGATCACCGGCGCCAGGCCGAGGCTCATCTCGTCGACGAGCAGCAGCTTCGGGCGGGTCACGATCGCGCGGCCGAGCGCCAGCATCTGCTGCTCGCCGCCCGACAGCACGCCGGCCTTGCGGTTCATGCACTTCTCGAGCTCGGGCAGCATCTCGATCAGCTCGCGGGCGGGCAACGCGTTGCCGCCGCGGTTCGCCACCACCAGGTTCTCGCGTGCCGTGAGGTCGTAGAACAGCGCGCGGTCCTCGGGCACGAGCGCCAAGCCCTGGCGCGCAAGCAGGTGGGTCGGGCGCCCGCCGATCGGCTCGCCCGCAAACCTGATCTCGCCGGAGATCGGCGTCAGCAGGCCCGCGATCGTGGCCAGCGTCGTCGTCTTGCCGGCGCCGTTCGGTCCGAGCAGCGCGACGACCTCGCCCGCGGCGACGGTCAGCGAGATCCGCCGGACCGCCGGGATTCCGAGATAGCCGGCGTGGAGGTCCTCGACCTCGAGCAGGGAGGCCTCGGCGCTCGCCGCCATCAGCCCTCCTCAGAGCTCCGACCGAGGTAGGCGTCGATCACGGCCTGGTCGACGCGGATCTGCGCCGGCGTGCCCTCGGCGATCTTGTGTCCGAAGTCGAGCACCATCACCTGGTCGCACACGCTCAGCACCAGCGACATGTCGTGGTCGATCAGCAGCACCGTGACCCCGTGCTCGGGCAGCGCGCGCAGCCTCCGCCCGAGGACGACGGTCTCGTCGGTGTCGAGACCGGCCGCTGGCTCGTCGAGGAGCAACAGCGTCGGCTGGGCGGCGAGCGAGCGGGCCACGCCGACCAGCTTGCGCTGACCGTGGGATAGCTCTCGCGGGTACCGGCCGGCCACCGGCTCGAGGTCGGTCACCGACATCGCCCACTGCACGCGCTCGTCGAGGCCCGACCGGGTGGGCGTCAGCAGCTGGGCGAGCGTCCCGAACACCCCCGGCGAGCTCGATGCCACCTGGAGGTTCTCCTCGACGGTGAGGTCATCGAACAGCTCGACCGACTGGAAGGTTCGGATCAGCCCGATCCGCGCGAGCGCGTGAGGGCGCATTCCGGTGATCTCGCGATCGGCCAGCCGTACCCGGCCGCCGGCGGGCTTGACGTATCCGGTGAGGGCGTCGATCACGGTCGTCTTGCCGGCGCCGTTCGGGCCGATCAGGCCGGTGACCGAACCGCGGCGGACGCCGAAGCTGAAGTCGTCGACCGCGACGACGTTGCCGTACAGGACCCGCAGGTCCTCGACCTCGAGCAGCAGATCTCCACGAACGGAGTCGCCCAGGCGAACCGGTGCCTCGATCGCGCTCACCGCTTCACCGCCTCGGGCGGTTCAGCGGCGATCACGGCCGGCGGGCGCGCGGTATCGGCCGGCGCAGGCTCTTCTGGCGCCGGTCTCACCCGCCGCATGACCGCGCCGCTGAGCTGGTGCAGCCCATGGGTCATCTCCTTGGCGATCCCGTCGGGGTTGGCGACCGCGGTCAGCGCCAGCGCCACGCCGGCGATCACGCCCTGGTACTGCTCGAAGCTGAACAGCTTGTCGAGCAGCGTCGGCACGACGCCGTTGGAGGCCAGCAGCGCGCCGGCGGCGAGCGCTCCGGCGATCCGCCCGACGCCGCCGACGTAGGTGATCGCCAGGATCGTCAGCGAGGTCCACAGCGTGAACGACGCCGGGTTGATGTTGCCCTGCTGGTAGGCGAGCAGGCCGCCGCCGATCCCGGCGATGAACGCGGACAGGCCGAATGCGAGCAGCTTGGTGCGGGCGACGTCCACGCCGATCGACGAAGCCGCGCGCTCATTGCAGCGGACCGCGATGAACATGCGGCCGGCGGCGCCGTTGCGCAGCTTGGCCACGAGCAGCGCCACCAGCAGCGTGATCGCGATCACGAGCACGCCGAACACGATTCGCGGGTAGTCGTGCCCGCTGCCGGTGATACCGAGGTCGAGTCCGAACAGGTGGGGGTTGCTGACGTCCCGGCCGACGAAGCCACCGGTGAAGTGGGCGTTGTTGAACACCAGCGCGTCGAGCGCCGCGGCGGCCGCGAGCGTCGCCACCGCGAGGTTCACCCCGCGGATCCGCACCGCGGGCAGGCCGATCACGACTCCGACCACGACCGCGCATAGCGCCGCCAGGATCAGGCCGAACGGGAACCCGATCCCGAGCTGCTGGGAGATGTGCGAGAGCATGAAAGCGCTGAAGCCGGCGAACGCGTTCTGGACCAGCGAGATCTGCCCGACGTAGCCGGTGATCACCACCACCGACAGGCAGATGCAGGTGGTGATCGTCGAGGAGATGATCGCGGTGCGGTACAGCGGGCTGGCCAGGAGCAGCGCGAGCACGCTGACGACGAACACCGCGCCGGCGGTCGCGAGCGGACGCCGCGGCCGGCCGATCGACGGGAGGTGCTGATCGGTGACGGTGCCTCGGGCGCCGAGCCGGCTCGCGAGCACGGTCATCGCGATCATGATCAGCAGGAACGGGATGCCGTCCTGGAGTCCCTGCTGGGGCAACCACGACCACATGCTCTGGAACTTGACCAGCAGTGACTGGAACATCCCGAGCCCGAGCCCAGCGACCAGCACGATCGCGAACGAGCGGAACCGGGCGACGAGCGCGACGCCGAGCGCCGGGACGACGAACAGCGTGTAGGTGCCGGGGTTGAGCGTGGTGATCGGCAGGATCAGGATCCCGGCCGCGGCCGCCAGCACGGTGGCGATGATCCAGTTGTAGGCGCCGATACGCGGCGCCGAGTGGCCGAGCAAAGCGGCGCCGCGCTCGTTCTCGGCCGCGGCGCGGGTGGCCAGCCCGAACCGCGTGCGGCGGTAGATCAACTCGAGCGCGATCCCGATCAGCACCGCGATCGCCGCGAGATACAGGCGATCGGAGGGCACGTCGATGCCGGCGATCTTGACCGGCGAATCGGGCAGGATCGGCGGGGAGGAGACCGCGAACGTGCCGAAGTTGAGGACCGCGATTGCCTGGAGCGCGAGCATCACGCCGACCGAGGCGCCGACCCGCGCGAGCGCGGGCGCGTTCCGCAGGGGCCGGTAGATCGCCCAGTAGAGCACGAATCCGAACACCACCGAGTACGCGAGGGTGATCACGATCGACGGCACGGTCGCCATCCCGTTCGAGGAGGCGACCTGGAAGGAGTGCTTGAGCACCGGCCACGGGAACACCAGCTGTCCGTTCGAGCGCAACTCGATGTACACGTAGGCGCAGAACATGGCAATGGCGCCGTGGGCGAAGTCCACGACGCCGGCGCTGCGGTACTTGAGCACGAGGCCCAGCCCCAACAGCGCGTATACCGCGCCGGAGCCGAGGCCGAGGAGTAGGAACAGGATGTAGCTGGACATGCTCTTGGTTACGGCTTAAGCGGTTGGCTCCGCCGGGTGTTGTGCCGGGCCGGCGGAGCCAACCAAACTACTGCTGCGTGGCGGATCAGCCTGCCAGCGAGACCCCAGCCGTGTAAGGACCGGCCGTCACCAGGACTGGCTTGTTGTCCTTGATCTGGTACAGCTGCTGCCCGGCGCTGCAGACGGCCTTCTCGGTCGGGATTGCCGTGCCGTTGCAGGTGTAGGGGCTCGCCAGGAAGTTGGCGTGACCGCTGCCGGTCTTCAGCGTCTTCAGCATGTACGCCGAGGTGAGCTTCGAGACCGGCGTGTTGTGGAACGCCGACCAGATGTTCATCACCGATGCGAACCCGGCCAGCGCCGGCGAGTCGACCGGCATCTTCGCCGGAGCGTACTTCGCGAGCACCGCCTTGGTCAGGTTGGCATCGGCCGAGTTCGACGCGATCAGGTTGTCGAACGGCTGGAACCACAGCATCCCGTTCGCGGCCCCGGAGGTCGCGGCGATCACCGGCGGCGCCGAGCACGGGTCGATCGACATGATCGGCTTGGTGTTGCCGAGGCTGTGCAGCGCGTTCAGGATCGCCACGCATTGCGACGGACTCTCGATCTCGACGACGTCGGGGTTGTACGCCAGCGCCGCGCTCACCACCGACGACGCGTCGGCTTGGGTGGGCGGCAGCTCGAACAGCTTCGCCTGGCCGCCGGCGGCCTTGACTGCGGGCAGCTCGCCGTGCTGGGCCTGGAAGATGCCCTGGGTGTCGCCGATCGCGATCACCGCGACCTTCTTGGCGTGCAGGTTCTTGACCGCGTAGATGCCCATGTCGGAGTTACCGGTCTGGGCCACGTCGGCGAAGATGATCGAGTTCGGGGACGAGGACTCGGCGGGAGTGAGGTCGACTCCGCCGATCTGAGCAATCCCTGCCTTCTGAAGGATCGGAAGCGAAGCGGCCTGCCCGATGTCGGCGCCGCCGATGTCGGCGACCGGATGGTCGGAGATCAGCTTGTTGGCGCAGCTCGCCGACGTTGCCGGTTGCCCGTCGGTGATGCACGGCACCAGCTGGATCGGGTGGCCGTCGAGGCCGTTGCGATAGGTGTTGATGTACTGGATCGCCGCCTGGGCGGACTCCCTGACCTCCGGGAAGTCAGCGCCGGCGTTGGTCTCGACGTTGATCATCCCGAACTTGACCGGCGTGCCGCTGGCCGTGTGCGCCGTGCCCAGCACCGCGCCGCTCGCGCCCGCGGATCCTGACGATCCCGACGGCGTCGAAGCGGTGGTGGAGCCCGCGCTCGAGGATGGCGCCGCCGCGCTCGAGCTGCTGCTCGACGAGCTGCCACACGCAGCAACTGCGACCACGGCCGCGACGCACGCGGCGGAGGCGGTCGTGCCCCGCACCAACCGTGTCCAATTCATCGACTCTCCTCCTCGGCGGGCGCCGGCGCCCTGCTGGCACCCAGGGTCAGTATGTGTGCAGAACGAAGTGTCACGGCCTGCTCCTTCTTACTCTACACAGTTTCTCAGACTGTATGCAAACGTTGGGTTAGTGTTCGAGCGGCGGCCCCGCGGACGAATCCGGTGGCCATCTGGCCACAGCTGCATGGCGGATCCGACCGCGGGATGGCCGCTGGAGGCCGCGCCGCCGCTCGCGGGCTGACGGTAGGCCGGCTTCTGAAGAATTTGCTCAGGCCGTCAGGTAGCTGTGGAAGCGCCCGTCGGGGTCGTGGTTGGCCGCAGCTCCTCGAGCCGTTGCTCGTTCTCCGCCGACAGGAAGCGTGCCGAGCGCTCGCGCAGGTTCTCATCGGCCAGCTGGATGCCCTCGGAGAGCGCCGCCATCCGCTGCATGTGGCCGGTCGGCCAGGCGACGTAGCGGTCGTCCTGGGCGGCGTCGTGCCAGCCGGCAAACGCGGCGAGGTAGAGGTCGCCCTGCACCGAGATCGCCGCGTCTCGAACTCCTGCTGGCGCCACGGGTACCAGAAGACGTGCGACTCCGGGGTCGGCACGTCGCAGGAAGAGCTCTCGGGCTCGATCAGCTGGCTGCTTCGGCGTTGGTCCACATGCCGTCGGCGGACCAGCGCACGCCCTCGGGCTCGATCGCGTTGGGGCCGTCGTAGAGCTCCGTGAAGGAGACGGGCCTCGCCTCCTCGCGATGCAGCGCCCGTCCGATCACGGGGCACTCATCGAGCCGCCCGAGCGCCGCGCGCGCCTCGTCGTCGTCGTACATCAGCGCCTGGCACATGAGCATCAGCGCGGTGCCGTCGTGGACGGTGCGACCGTCGGGCAGCGTCGGCGTGGTCCCGAGGATCGCGAACTCGAACTCGGGCGGTTGCGTCGGCTCGAATTCGAGCGCCCAGCTCAGCACCTCGTCGATCTCGTCGAGCGAGTAGACGTCAATCCGCGTGTAGGTGGCGCTCGGACGCGGATGGCAGCGCAGGTAGAAGCGCGTGACGACTCCGAAGTAACCGCCGCCGGCGCCGCGCGCCGCCCACCAGTAGTCGGAGTTCTGCTGCGCGTCAGCGTGGATCAACTCGCCGGCGGCAGTGACGACGTCCACGGATCGGACGCTCATGCACGCCGGGCCGATCGCGCGGGAGTTCCAGCCCCACCCGCCCTGCAGCAGGAAGCCGCCGACGCCGACCGAGGGGCAGTGGCCCGACGGGAAGAACAGGTTGTGCTCGGCGAGCAGTCCGTTGAGGTCGCGGCCCTTGACGCCCGGCTGCACCGACGCTGACCCGGTGGCCGGATCGTAGGAGACTTCGTTCAGTCGCGAGAGGTCGATCAGCATCCCGCACCGGACCGACGAGGCGCTCCAGCCGTGGCCGCCGGCGCGGGCCTTGACCCTCAGGCCGCGGTCGGCTGCGAGGCGACAGCGTTGACGACGTCGTGCTCGGTTTGCGCCTGGACGATGACCTCCGGATAGCGGTCGGGCTTGCGCACGTTCCAGGCCGCGGCGCTCGCGCGCCTGCTCGTAGCCCGCGTCTCCGCGCCACAGGACCGTGCCTTCTATTGCCATCCGGCTCTCCTCATGGATTGTCGTCGAGAACGCGTCTGCAAAATAGCGAATTGCATACAGTCTGGGCTTCTGTCTAAAATGCGTCGTACGGCTTGAAGCTGACACATCGGGCCCGCTTGCGCGGGGAACGCTGAAAACGAGAGGGTCGCATGAGGCTTGTTACGTACGACGACGGGCGGGTGGGGAAGGTCGTCGATGGCAAGGTGCTTGAGCTGGACGTCCCGGACATGCGCCGCTACTTCGAGCTTGGCGGCGGGGTCGAGCCGACCGGCGTCGAGCGCGCGCTCGATGACGTGACACTGCGGGCTCCGATCATCCCGAAGAAGTTCTTCCACACCGCGGGCAACTTCCGCGAGCACCACGAGGAGTCAACGCGTGTGAACTGGTCGCACCCGGTCCTTCCCTGGATCGTGTTCTTCCAGAACGTGGATGCGATCATCGGGCCGGACGAGGCGATCGTCTATCCGGAGGCGATGACCTCGGAGCTCGACTACGAGCTCGAGCTGGCGGTCGTGATCGGAAAGGCGGGAAAGTTCTTCTCCCCGGAGGAGGCCGCCTCGTACATCGCGGGCTACATCGTGTTCAACGACATCACCGCGCGCGACATCCAGCGCGAGGAGATGAAGTCGGGCGTGTTCTGCCTGTCGAAGAGCATCGACACGTTCGTCCCGATCGGACCGTGGATCGTCACCCCCGACGAGATCGAGGATCCGCACGACCTCGCGATGGAACTTCGAGTCAACGGCGAGCCGCGCCAGGTCTCGCACACAAGCCGGATGTCGGTGACGATCCCGAGATCATCAGTCACTATTCAGCCATGGGTTACAGCGCCGGGGATGTGATCTCGACCGGGACCGTGGCAGGCGTCGCGGGCTTCAGCGAGGACGCGGCATCGCTGTATCTCCAGCCGGGGGATCTGGTCGAAGCCGAGATCGAGGGCGTCGGCGTGCTGCGCAATCCGGTGATCTCGTGGGCCGAGCGGTACGGCGATGCCGTGCCCAACGCCGCCGAGACCGAGCGCACGTAGAGCGGATGGCCAACGTCGCACACGTCTGCCACGCCGAGCTCCTGACCCCGGAGCTGGCCGCGAGCCAGCGGTTCTTCGTCGTGGTCCTGGGGATGAACGTCGTCGCCGAATCAGCGAACGCCGTGTACCTCAGGGGCTATGGCAGTACCAGCTGAACGACCTGAAGCTGTCGGCGTCGAGTGTGGCGGGGCTCGGACATCTCGGGCTGCGCATGGTGAGCGGCACTGCGCTCGAGCGAACTGCCGCCGAGCTCGAGGCCTCCGGTCGCGGTCGGGATGGATCGACGGAGATCTCGGCCACAGGCGCGCGTTCCGGTTCGAGGATCCGCCGGCCACGTGCTCGAGCTGTACTGGGATGTCGAGCGCCAGACGCGGCGCGACCCCGGGGTGGTAACGGCGTCGGCGTCAAGCGGCTCGATCACGCGAGCCTGTTCTCCAGCGATGTCGGCGCAGACCACGAAGTCGCGCAGCGACGCTCGGCTACCGCCTGCTGGATCGGGTCCTCGACGAGAGCGGTCTCGAGTCCGGTGCGTGGCTGACGGCTCGATCGCGCCGCTCGAGCTCGTCTATGTCGCCGACCTCCCCGCGGCGCCGCCGCGGCTGCATCACCTCGCGTCCTGGGTCGACACGCGCGAGGAGGTCCTGCGGGCCGCAGACGTGTTCGCCGATCACGGCGCCACGATCGAGGTGCCGCCGGCCCAGCACGGGATCGGCTCGTGTTGTTCCTGTACGCGTATGAGCCCGGTGGAACCGGATCGAGGTGACCACCGGCGGGGACTTCGTGTACACCCGGATCCCGAGACGCGGACATGGACCGCGGCCGACCGGGCGCGGGGCGTCGGCTGGGGCACCGGTTCCCGACAGCTCGCGGACGTACGGGACGCCTGTGTTCGAGGCCGGCGCGTGATTGGATGAGAGCCGATCCGGTGGTCACCCATCGCGGGTTCGGTCCGCGGAGTCGACCTCGGTGAGGTCACGGCCTATCTCGGCATCCCGTATGCCGCTCCGCCCGTGGGCAAGCGCGCTGGACTGCGCCGGCGCCCGTCGATCCGTGGTCGGCGTGCGGAAGCGCTGTTCGGGCCCGCGCCACCGCAGCCCGAGCGGCCGATCGGCCGTGGTCCCACGGCCCGACTGGCGTGACCGACGAGGACTGCCCGTCGTTGAACGTCTGGACCCGGCGGGTCCGGCAAACCCGTGCTGGTGTGGCTGCACGGCGGCGGCTGGGCCGTCGGGCTGTCCGGCTCGCCGGTATTCGACGGCGCCACGGTCGCAGCGGCGGCCGACGCCGTCGTCGTCACGATCAAGTACCGGCTTGGCTCGCTCGGCTGGCTCAACGACTGATCGCTGGGGGCGAACTGGGGGCTCAGGACATGGCGCGCGTTTGCCTGGGTGCGCGCGAACGCCGCGGCGTTCGGCGGTGACCTGACGCGATCAGGCCTGGGGCGAGTCCGGCGCGGGCAGCGTCCTTCACCTGCGGTGCTCGCCGCTCGGCGACGGGCGTTGCGCGGCGATCGCCCAGTAGCCGCCGTCGGTGAGGTCACGGTGCCGCGCGAGCGCGGTGAGGCGTGGGCCGAGGCGCTGAGCGCGCAGGTCCGTGACGGGCCGTTCGACGTCGAGTCGCTGCGCGAATTGCCCGCGCGGATGATCGTCGCTTCGACGAGGGACTGCTCGCGACCGCGGAGTTCCGGGGGACGCGGGGCGGCGCGATGCCGGTTGAGGACCCGGCGACGTTGTCGGCGGATCCGCGCAAGGTTCCCGACAGCCGCATCGGGATTCCGGTGATGATCGGGACGACCGCCGACGAGGCGACGTTCCTGTTCCGCGCCGCCGGGCGCGGGCTCGAACCCGACGAAGCCCGGCTGCAGGCGATGGTCTCCCACCTTCCCGACGTGACGGGTTCCGAGCAGGCTGCGGTCGAGATCGAGCAGGAGCGCGCGCGGGGCGCCGGCGACAACAGCGCGGTCCTGTGCCGGCGCGCCACCCACCACCTGTTCCTGCTCCCGGTGGTCGAGTGGACGGCGGCGCGGCGGCGAGCCGGGGGAGAGGTGCTCGAGTACCGCGTGCAATACGGCTCGCCGGAGCCCGGTCTCGGCGCCACGCACACGATCGACGTGCCGCTCGTGTTCGGGACCTATGGCACCGAGATCGGCGCGCGGGTCACCGGTGGCGGGGAGCGCGCGAAGGCGGCGTCAGACCAGATGATCCGCGCCGTCGCGAGTTCGCCCACGGACGAGCGCCGTGGGATCCAGAGATGGCGACCAGTTCGAGTGAGCGGGACGTCGGCGGTCGGGCTCACCACCGGGTCCCAGGCCACGTACGGGGCGGCCCCGGAGGCGATCTCGTCGGCTTGGTGAGCGTGCCGAGCCGCGGTCTCGATGATCTCGATCGAGTGGGCCCGCTTCTCCTCGTTCGTCATCACCGACCTCTGGAGACCTTCGCGTGAGAACAGGACCTCGACCTTGCCGTCGCGGACCTCGAAGTTGCCCTCGGCGCCACAGCTCGCGCATTCGACGATCTCGCCCCGGACCGCGATCAAGTTGAGGTGGCAGAGCGGGCAGATGCCCGGTTCGCCCCGGTACTCGACCTCCTCGAACGTCCGCCCGAGCTGTTCGGCGACGTTGCGGCCAAGCTGCCGGGCGCGCTCGAGCGCCGCCGGGTCGAGCACGATCGACTGCGGCGTGCCCGCGCCCTTGAGCAGGATCTGGTCGACGACCGCGTCGCGCATCGAGAAGCTGAGCGCCTGCATCATCGGGAGAGCAGCGTCAGCCACTGATCGGTGAGCGCGCCGCCGACCGCGATGAACGCGGCAATCCGTTCCTTGAGCGCGCGCTCGTCGGGCTTGAACGGCAGCGGGACGGGATCGCCGGCGCGCTCGCGCTCGAGCAGCAGCTCGATGAAGCCGACGTCTGCGTGCGGCCCGAACACCCTGTCGCTCAGCAGCCGGAGTTTCCCCGGGACCATCCGTGAGTAGATCGGAGCGCCGTAGATCATCCCGTCGGAGGCCATCACCTGCTCCCAGAACCACGGGCAGTCGTCCGGCTCGTCGGTCGCAAACGGCCCCGTGGGAATCCGCATGTCGTCGATTCGCAGCAGCGCAACCTCGGCGCCGGCGGCCTCGGCTTCCATCAAAGCGGCCTTCAGCAGGATCTCCGCGCTCCCGTTCGCGGCGCCGGCCGATATCCCAAGCACTCTCATCTCGGTTCTCCTCCGTGGTTCATGTCAGACCGGCATCGTCCGCGCGAACAGCGCGAGCGTCCCCTCCCAAGCTTGCTCGGCGGCGGCGCGGTTGTATCCCATGTGGTGCGGCATCGTGTAGCCGTGCTCGGCGCCGGCGAACACCTCGATCGTGTGCGGGACGCCGTGCTGCTCGAGTTGCTCGCGCAGCGGCGGGATCGTGTCCAGCGGGGTGACCGCATCGGCCTCGCCGTACCCGAGAAACAGCTCGCCGCGCACCGACCCTACGCCCCGATGGGGGGAGTCGGACTCGTCGGTGACAAGGCCGGTCGGGTGGAGCAGCGATGCCGCGCGGAGCTCGTCGCCGAACCCCTCGGCGGCGCGCATCCCGAACCGGCCGCCCATGCAGAACCCGACGCAGCCCCACTGGCTCGAGTCGACCTCCGGCACCTCCGCGAGGCGCTCGAGCAGCGTGCGCGTGTCCCCGACCACGTCCCCGTCGCTCATGCGCTGAACCGCGGCGTACATCCGGGTGCGCTCCTGCTCGTCGCCGGCGACGACCTTTGCCGGATCGGGACGGTCGGCGCCGTCCAGCCAGTAGTAGAGGTCGGGCAGGACCGCGACGTACCCCGCGTCGCTCAGCCGCCCCGCGGCGGTGTGGAGGTCGTCGCGGACGCCGGGCGCGTCCATGAACAGGATCACCGCCGGCCGCGGTCCACCCGCGGCGGGTGAACTGAGGTATACGGGCATCGTGCCTCGCGCGGTAGCGATGTCGATCTGGGTGCGTGTCATGCCGTTAGTCCTCTCGGGATGTCGTGGGCGGTCAGCCGTTGATTCTCGGACACCGCTCGCGCGGCTGCCTCCTGGCCGGCGATCCGGCCGAACACGATCGCGTCGGTCAGGCCCCCGCCGCGCTCGGTCAGGTGGCTCCAGATCGAGCCGGCCGCCCCGGCGGCGTAGAGACCGTCGATCGGGGCGCCGCCCGGGCGGAGCACGCGCGCGAGCCCGTCACGGCGCGGCCCGCCGGATGCGGTGGCGACGGCCGGCCACATCTCGATCGCGTACAGCGGTGGTTATCCCGTTGAGCGGCCCGGCCAGCCGCGCCGCCTCGTCGAAGATCAGGTGACCGGGGAGATGCGGGCGGTTGGCGCGGCGAGGCAGGTACGCGGTCATCGAGCGGACCCTGTCGTGGACCTCCCAGCCGGTCTCGTCGGCGAATCGCCGGCCGTCGGCGTCCACGTAGATGTAGGTCGGAGCGTGGACGTCGAGCGGGAACGCCGCCGGGTGGTCGGGGTAGCGGAACGCGAACCAGCCGAAGAACGAGCTCATGTGCCAGAGCGTGGCCCCGGCCTGGGCCGCGAGGCGGAGCGTGTCCCCGGTGTTCCCGGGGTGGCCGACGGGAACCAGCGGCAACGGCAGGTAGGCGTCACAAAGCTCGGCGTCGTACTCGAACCCACCCGACGCCAGCATGACCCCGCCGGGTGCCTCGATCGTGCGCGGCATGCCGTCGCAGTCGATCTCGGCCCCGGTCACGGCGCCGTCCCGGATGGTGAGCGCCGTCGCCCGGCCGTCGAGCACGACCTCGATGCCTCGTTCGCGGACGTTTTCGTCGAGTAGCTGCCAGAGAGCATGGCCAGGCGGGACGTGAGTGCCGGAGTGGTAGCGGTGGTACCGGACGCGGCCGGCGCCCGGAAAGTGCGGCCAGGAGGGAAACAGACCGCCGAACTCCTCGATCCGGACCGACTCGACCTCGCCACCGAGCGACTCGAGGAACGGCCGGACTTCGTGGAGGCCGGCGGCGTAGGCGGTCAGAACCGAGCGGTCGGTCTTGCCGAAGCAGAGCGCGTCGAGGTGCTCGATCGCGACCTCATCATCGACGTCGAACAGGAATCCGCCCGAGTGGCGGCAGTTGCCCCCGCCGGCGCCGGTCTTCTCGATCACGCCGACACGCGCGCCGGCGTCGTGCGCCGCGATCGCCGTGCCCGCGCCGGCGGCGCCGAAGCCGATCACGAGCACGTCGAGGTCGTCGATGCTCATGGAGCGGTTGCGGTCCTCGGACGGTACGCGTCGGTGCCGTCCCAGTCCTCCGCCGCCCGGCGGACGGTCTCGTAGAAGCCGAGCAGTTCGTCGCGGCGCTGGAGCACCTCGACCGGGTGCCCGAACAGATCGCCGCCGTCGAACCACACCGCCGAGGCCGGGCCGGTGCGGCCGGCGTGGAACGGCTCGAACCCGAGGCGCGTGAGCCGAACCGTCTCGTTCGCGAGCGAATCGGTCAGGAATCCGATGTGGCCGACGCCGGCCCCCGGGGCGGTGAGCCGGTCGCGAAGACCCTCGGGTTGGGCATCGTGGATCTGGCTCAACTCGACGAGGAGCGGTCCCCATTGCCCGAACGCCGACGAGTGATCGTACGTCGCGGGGCTGCCCTCGTAGCTGACCTCGTCGAACACGATGTGCTCCATGACGAAGAACGGACCGGCGCCGTGGTCATCCGCGAATCGCTCGACTCCGATACGCAGGTCGTCGACCACATACCCGACATGATGGATCGGGGGACCGGCCGGGCACACACCGCGAAAATGTAGACGATTCGCGATTTTGTATGCAATGATCCCGGCGGTCATGGGCATCGGGTTCGATCACGTGGGTCTGTGCGTCGCCGAGCTTGACGCCGCGCAGGCGTTTTACGAGCGGGCGTTCGGGTTCCGGCTGCAGCTGGCGTTCTCACTCCCCGGGGAGATCCGGGGCGCGATGATGACCCACGACTCCGGGATGCGGTTCGAGTTGTTCGAGCGGCCGGGATCACGCCCGGGAATCCACGACCAGATGCCGGACGAGGCGTTGGCGACTCGCGGCTACGGCCACTTCGCGCTCAAGGCGCCCGAGATCAACTCGGTCTTCCAGCGGGCGGTGGCCGAGGGCGCGCGCCCGATGATCGCGCCCCGGCCGTCACCCGAGCCGGGGGTGAGGTTCGCGTTCCTCGCCGATCCGGAGGGCAACCTGGTCGAGCTCGTGGAGCGCGATTAGGTGGGTCGTCTCGACGGCAAGGTCACGCTGATCACGGGGACCGCCGGCGGCCAGGGCGCGGCGGCCGCACGGCTGTTCGCGCGCGAGGGTGCGACCGTGATCGGCTGCGACATCGATGCCGACCGTGCCTCGGCGGTGGCGGCATCGGTGCGTGACGCCGGCGGTGAGATGAGCTCGTTCGCGCCCGTCGACCTGTCCGATCCGGTTGCGGCGGCGGCGTGGGTCGAGGATGCGGTGGCGGCCGGCGGGGGGATCGACGTCCTCTACAACAACGCGTCGGCGCCGCGCGTGGGCCCGTTCTCGGAGATGACCTGGGAGGACTGGCGGTTCACGATCAGCAACGAGCTCGATCTGATCTTCACGGTCACGCGGGCCGCCTGGCCGCACCTGATCGCGCGCGGGCGCGCCGTGATCATCAACACGGCCTCGGTGTCCGCCTACCGGGGCGCGCAGTTCGTCGAGCAGGCCGGCCACGGCGCCGCGAAGGGCGGGGTGCTTGCGATCACCCGCCACCTGGCCGCGTCGGGCGCAGCACACGGGATCCGCGCCAACTCGATCAGCCCGGGGCTGATCGTCACCGCCCAGATCGAGCCGTTCCTCGACGACCCCGGCCATCCGATCAGAGCGATGGCCGACACGCACCCGCTCGGCCGGCTCGGGCAGCCCGAGGACGTGGCGCGGGTGGCGCTGTTCCTGGCCTCGGATGACGCCGCCTATCTGAACGCGGTCGACATCGTCGTCGACGGCGGGCAGTCAGTGATCTCGTAACCACCGCGCCGCCCGCCCGCCGGCCGGCATTCTCAGATCATTGCCTGACCAGCGTCGAGACAGTCACGTGAGGCCAGTGGATGCCATTGAAATCAAGTTGCACCCGCTGTGTGTATTGCAACTGCTGTATGTCGGGATGACCTCCCGTTCCCGCGATCGTCTCGATCCAGAAGATCGCCTCCACCTCGGTGGCCTTCGCGTTACCACCGGGCGGATTCGAGCTCGAGGCGAGGAAGGCCGTGTTCGCGGTGCCGCCTCCGCCGTGGACGACGGTGGCTGTCGTAGCGACGTGCAGGAACGTCCGGCTCTTCATGTGCGTCCCCTGAAGCGAGGCCTGCAGCGCCGCTTGGATCACGCTGTTCGGGTTCTTGACCATGTCCTGGGTCACCGACCCCGCCGCGGAGCGGAAGGGGGTCGGGATCGACAGGTTCAGCTCGGGGAACGTCTGCGCCACGGTATTAAAGTCGGCGTTGGCAGGTGGAGGGCTGCCGAAGAAGAACGGGAGGATGTTGCTGTCAGGGATGACCTGGGGACCTCCGGCGAGCACCTGCGAGACACCCTGAGCAAGGATCACGGTGCCGTGTGGAATCGAAGCCATCCGCACGACCGTGGCGGGCTCGTTCGGGTCGGTCGTCTTCGGGACGTTCGCCCATATCCCCGGCTCGATGTGCAGGCCGGCCTTGCTCACCGAGCCCGAGATCTGTTGCATATAGGTGAGGCCGAACATGTCGATGTCCGGCATCGCCAGCCCGCGATTGGGGATCGGGCCGTTGATCGGGGTGAATACGATCGTCTCGTCGGTCAGATTCAACTCGAGGAAGCGATCCTGAACGCCCGCTGGGTTGTGCGGGCGCCAGATGGCGTTGAACCCGTGGCCCTTCCAGGTGCCCGCCAGCGGCGCGAGTGCACCGAGTGGATCTGGCGGCGATGCGGCGGCGGCTCCGGCCTGGGCGGGGGCGGCGTCCGGCGTGTGCAGACCGGCAAAGGCGAATCCGGGATCGGCTTGCGGGCTAACTGTCACGGTGACTCCTCGAAGATCAGCTGGTCAGCTGTTCACGCCCTGCGCGCGACGGGCGTGCGGTTGTCAACTGGTTTTGCCGGAGCGTGCGCTCTCCGGTCACGACTGCGCCCCTTAATGAGCCCTCACTGACCCCGTTGATACCGTTAGGTCAAAGCTTACCTAACGCATGGGCAAGAGATCAACGCGTTGGCAACCGGAGGGATGGCTGTCGGGGCTGGGGGGCGTGGGCAGCGTCACCGCGGCGATCTACGATCGCGATCTCACCCCCGGCCTCGCCGAGGGCATGCGCGATCGCGCCGCCGATCGCGCCGGCGCCACCGGTCACTGCCGCGACCCGCCGTTCAGACACGCCGAGGGCCATTATGGCGACAGTTATCACTCTTGTATACACTCGGGCGTGGTAGCTTCCGCCGAAATCGAGGAGACGGTCATGACCACAGGCGTCGTCGATCACGCACCGCAGACGGTACTACCGGGACGTCCGGTGCCTTATCGACTCGAGGCGGGCGCCGGCCGCGCGCACCTGTTGCTCGGCGAGGTTGGGCGGGTCCTGGCCGGCGCCGAGGAGACGGACGGAATGATGTCGGTGATGACGCTGTGCGGGCCGGCGGCATCGCGGCCGATTCCGCTGCACTGGCACAAGAAGGAGCATGACTACTTCTACTGCGTCCGGGGACAGATGCAGGCGTGGGCCGACGGCGAAAGCCGGATCCTCAATCCCGGCGACATCGGCAGCGCCCCGCCGGGCTCGGTCCACGCATATCAGCTGCTCGGGCACTACAACGAGTTCCTCGGTCCGATCGTGCCCAGCGGGTGGGACCGGTTCTTCGACTTCACGGGCTCCCCGTATCCGGGGCCGGCGTACCCGCAGGTCGACCCGTCACCGCCGCCGTTCGACAAGTTCGGCGCGGCGCAGGAGAAGTTCGAGATGACGTATGTCCAGGATGCGCCGTATGCCGAGGCGACGCTCGACGCCCCCGATGACGAGTTGCCCGACGGCCAGCTTCCGTACTTCCTGCGCGCCGGCGAAGGCCCGCGCCACACGCTGTTCGGGCAGGTGTGCTTCCAGATCCTGACCGGGGCGCAGAGCGAGGGCCGGATGGCGATGACCGTCACCGAGGGGCCGAAGGGTCCGGCCACGCCGGCACACGTTCACGAGCGTACGTACGAGGGGATCTACTGCCTCGACGGCCGGCTGCGCGTGACCACCGCCGGCGAGACGCACGAGCTCACGCGCGGCGACTTCGTCAGCATCCCGGTGGGTGTCGAGCACTCCTACCAGTGCGACGCAAATCTGACGCGTTTCGCGAGCATGGTGGCGCCGGCGGGGATCGAGCGCTTCTTCGAGCTCGCGGGTCAGGTCGCTGAGCAGCGGATCTTCCCGGCGCGGGCCGAGCCCGCCGATCCCGACCGGCTCGCGGCGGCAGCCGCCGAGCTCGACGTGGTGCTCGTCCGCTGACCGGCGACCCCGCAGCCCGCGCCGAGGGCAACGCGACCGGACGCCACGCGACCGACATCGCGCTCACGGACGCCCGCGCGCTGATTGCCCGTGCGATCGACAAGGCGGCCCACATCGGTGCTCGCGGCGCGTTCGCGGTCGTGGGGGCCACCGGTGTGCTCGTGTGCGCGTCGCGAATGGATCGTGGCGGCGCCGGCGGGATGGCGCGCGCGCGTTCGAAGGCGTGGATATCGGCCACGCAGCAGATCCCGAGTACCGAGCACCACCTTCGGATGGCCACGCTGCCGCCGCCGATCGCCGCCGGATTCGTCGCGTGCTCGCCGGAGGCGAGCTTCCCGGGCGCGGGCGGGATGCCGATTTTTGACAAGGATCCCGCCCACCCCGGCGTCGTCGTCGGCGGGTTCAGCGCCTCGGGTGCCACCATCGGTCCGTTCGTCGACATCCCGGGGATCGACCGGCGCATGCTGATCGCCGACGGCAAGCCGGCCAATTCGGAGGACCTGGTCGTGCTCTGGACCCTCGGCTTGCCGTACGAGGGGCAGCACGGCTCCGATGAGAAGCGCTGGCTCGAGGCGTTCGGAACGCTGCCTGACGAGCCGGGCCTGGGCTACACCGCTCCGCCCGCGGCAAGCCAGCCCGAACATGAGTGGGCCCTCGGTCTCGCCGATCAGGCGATCGCCGGCGCCGGCGCCCGCGGAGTCAGCATCGCGGTCGCGGTCGTCGACGGCCGCGGCGACCCGATCCAGCAGGACACGATGGACGGAGCGCCCACCGCGGCGCCGTTCGTAGCCGAGGCGCTGGCCGCGGGCGCCGCCACCTTCCAGCGTCCGAGCGCCGAGATCGATCCGGCGATGACGTCGGTGCTGCCGTACCGCGTGTTGGCGGTGGCCGGCGGAGTGCCGGTCCGCGACGGCGATCGCGTTGTTGCCGGCGTCGGGATCGCCGGGCCTGGCGCCGACGTTTGCCAGGAGATCGCGGAAGCCGTGCTGGCGTGAGGATCTGCATCGTCGGATGCGGCGCGATCGGCGGGCTGTTCGCTGCGCACCTGGCTCGGATCCCCGACGTCGAGGTGTGGGCGTATGACCGCGACCACGCGCATGTCGATGCGATCAATCGCGACGGCTTGCGGCTGATCGGGCGGACCGAGGTCGTCGCGTCCGTCAACGCTCGCACCGATCCCGACGAGATCCCCGCCTGCCGGTTCGGGATCGTCGCCACCAAGGGGACGGTGACCGGGCCCGCGATCGCCGTCGTCGCGCCGGCTTTCGCGGAAGGCGCGGTCTGCAGCGTCCAGAATGGGATCGGCAATGAGGAGCTCATCGCGGCGCACGTGACGCGGGTGATGCGCGGGGTGACGTTGCCGGCATCGCGCGTCGCCGCCCCCGGGGTCATCGAGAGCGACGGTCACGGGCTCACGTGGGTCGGACCGTTCGAGCCGAGCCCGGCGTCGCTCGAGGAGGTGGGGCAACTGGCCGGATTGCTCACCGACAGCGGACTCGAGACCCGCGCCGTCGCCGACGCCCGCCCCGCCCAGTGGACGAAGCTGCTGTTCAACTGCGCGACGAACCCCCTGTGCGCCTTGACCGGCCTGACCCATGGCCAGCTGATCGACCATGCCCCGACCCGGCGGCTCGCGCGAGCGGTGATCGAGGAAGGGCGCGCGGTCGCCGGCGCGCTCGGGATAGCGCTCGAGGAGGATCCGCTCGAGTTGGTCGAGCGGCTTGGCGGCGAGAACTACGGCCACCGGCCGAGCATGCTCCAGGACGTGAGCGCGCAGCGGCGGACCGAGATCGCGCTCCTCAACGGCGGAGTCGCGAAAGCCGGCCGAGAATGTGGAGTGCCGACCCCTCTCAACGAAGCGATCTGCGAACTCGTCACCGGGGTCGAGCAAAGCTGGCTACTGTAGACGGCTTGCAAAACTGTATGCAATCATTCGATGACGTGGACGCGATGAAGATCGACTGGCGAGAGCAGGAATTCAGCGAGGTCCGGCCCGGGATTTTCGGTGCCACCGTGCACACCCCGCAGCTCACCGCGACGCTGTACCGCTACGGGCCCGGCTCGAGCTGGGAGGAGCACCAGCACCCGCAGGATCAGATCACGACGGTGCTCGAGGGCGGGATCGACTTCGTCGTCGCCGGCGAGCCCGTCCACCTCGATGCCGGACAGCTGGCGGCGGTTCCGGGGGGCACGCCGCACTCCGCGACCGTTCCGGACTCGGGCAGCGGCGCGGTCACGCTGAACGTATTCACACACCGGGAGTCGACGCCCGGTGTCTGACTGGCTCGGGCTGGGCGGACAGCGCGTCCTGATCGCGGGGGGCGGCGGCACGATCGGTAGGGCGCTCGTCGACGGATTCATCGGCGCCGGGGCGAGCACCGCGGTCGCGGACGTCGACGCCGACGCGATGGCGGGGCTCGACGACCGAGTCCTCGTGCGGCGTGCGGCCGACCTGACCGATTCCACCGCCGCACGCGCCGCGGTCACGGAGACCCGCGACGAGCTCGGCGGCCTCGACGTGTTCATCCACTGCGCCGGGATCAACGACCGCAGGCCGATCGAGCAGTACGACGCCGGCGACTGGGACCGGATCCTCGCCGTCAACCTGACGAGCGCATTCCACACCGCGACCGAGGCCGCGGCTGGGATGCGGGCACAGGGCCGGGGGCGAATCGTGTTCTTCTCCTCGGTGGCGGGCCGCAGCGGTCACAAGCATCACGGCCCGTACGCGGCGAGCAAGGGCGCGATCAACCAGCTGATGCGCGTGATCGCGCATGAGTACGCGGCCGACGGCGTGACCGCGAACGCGATCGCTCCGGGCTACATGGACACCGCGCTGACCCGCGACTACCTGGCGGCAAACCCGGACCGGCGGCAGGCGCTGGTCGAGCTGATTCCGGCCGCGCGGTTCGGGCGGCTCGAGGAGGTCGTGGGGCCCGTGCTGTTCTTGTGCTCACAGCACGCGAGCTTCATCACCGGTCAGGTCCTGTACGTAGACGGCGGCCGCACGATCGTCTAGAAATCAGATACGGAGCCACAAATGCTGCGCAGGTTCGAGGGACGGAGCTTCATGGTCACGGGAGCCGGCACCGGCTTCGGCGCCGCGCTGGCCGCCCGCGCCGCCGACGAGGGCGCGGCGAAGGTGCTGATCCACTACCGCAGCTCGGCCGAGGGCGCCGAGCGGACCGCCGGCCGGGTGCGCGAGGCCGGCGCCGAGGCGGTGACCGTGCAGGGCGACATCACCTCGTGGGCGGACATCAAGCGGATGGCCTCCTGGGCGTTCGAGGACAACGGTGGCGTCGACGTCCTGCTCAACAATGTGGGCGACATGGCGTCTGGCCAGGCATCGTGGAAGGAGGTCACCGAGGAGGCGATCGACCACGTGCTGGCGGTGGACATCAAGGGGACGATGCTGATGGTGCACGAGTTCGGGCAGCGAATGGTGGAGCGGGGAGGCGGGTCGATCGTAAACGTCGGATCGACGGTGATCGTGCGCGGCAGCCCGCGGGCGCCCCAGTACGCAGCCGGGAAGTACGGCCTCCTCGGCATCACCAAGTCATACGCCAAGGCGCTCGCGCCGCAGGTCCGGGTGAACACCTTCGCGCCTGGCTTCATGGAGACCGAAGCGCTGCTCGCGCGACCGGAGTGGAAGGCCGGGCGCCGTGAGGTCGTCTTAGAAGGAACACCCACGGGCCGGATTCCCGGGCCTGAGGAGATGACCGGCGCGGCCCTGTTCCTCGCCAGCGACGAAGCCCACCACATCACAGGCTCCTACATGATCGCCGACGGCGGCTACAGCATGCTCGGGGCATAACGGGAGAACAGCGATGAGCGAGAACGGCCAGAACACCGAAGACGTCTACGAGCGCGTCCGCAACGCGATCCTCGACGGCGGTCTTGCGCCCGGGGCGGTGATGTCACAGGTGGCGCTCGCCGAGGAGCTCGGGATCAGCCGCACGCCGCTGCGTGAGGCCCTGCGGATGCTGCAGGGCGAGGGCCTGGTCGAAGCCGAGCCGAACCGGCGGGTGCGGGTGGCGCCGATGACGCCGTCCGATCTCGAACAGCTGTATGTGATGCGGGTGACGCTCGAGGCTGAGGCGCTGCGCCTGTCGGTGCCGCGGATGACGCCCGAGGATCTGGCGGGGCTGGAGGGCCACATGGCCGAGATGGCCCACTACGCCTCGGCTAAGGACTACCGGCGATGGGTCGTGCCGCACAGCCAGTTTCACCGCGGATTGACGGCACCACGCCGGCCGGCGCGTCAACGACATGCTCGGGCAGCTGTTCGACCACGCCGAGCGCTACCGGCGGCTGCATATCGGCCACGGCCCGACCGCTTGGGCGACCGCCAGCCATCGCGAGATCCTCGATGCGTGCAAGGCCGAGGACCGCGACCGGAGCGCCGGTCTGCTGGCTTCGCATCTCGCTCGGACTGGGTTCGAGGTCTCCGAGCTGCTCGATCCCGCGTACCGCCCGGACCTGCTCGAGTGTGCGATGGCGGACGCGGGCGGTGCGCCGCGGCGGCCGAGCCGTCGCCGCCGGGCGGGCTGAGGCGCTCCGGCCAGCGCCTCACGACGCAGACACCCCAGGACGGGGTGTCTCTGTCAGGATCCGCGGCAGACACCGATCGGCGGCGGGCACCGGACCGAGCCCATCGCCGCACCGACTCCCGGAGGCACGATGAGCACGCGTGTAATGCCGAGCGTTCGCACCCTTTCAGAGCGGCCCGCCTGGAAGGCGCTCGAGAAGCACTACGACGAGCTGCGCGGCAAGCACCTGCGCGAGCTGTTCGCGTCCGATCAGACTCGCGGCGAGCGCCTTGTGGCCGAGGCCGCGGGCCTGTACCTCGATTACTCCAAGAACCGCATCACCGAGGAGACGGTCGGGATTGCTGGCGGCTCTCGCCGAGCAATCGGGCCTCGCGGACCGGATCGAGGCGATGTTCACGGGCGAGCGGATCAACGTGTCCGAGGACCGCTCGGTACTCCACGTCGCGCTCAGGATGCCCAAGACGGCTTCCTTGATCGTCGACGGCGTCGACGTGGTCAAGCAGGTGCACGAGGTGCTCGACCGGATGGCGGTGTTCTCGGACCGCGTCCGCGCCGGGGACTGGCGCGGTCACACCGACCGGCCGATCCGGAACGTGGTCAACATCGGGATCGGCGGCTCGGACCTCGGGCCGGTGATGGCATACGAGGCGCTGCGCCATTACACAGACCGCGAGATGACGTTCCGTTTCGTCTCGAACGTCGACTCGACGGACATCGTCGAGGCGACCCGCGACCTGGATCCGGCGGAGACGCTGTTCATCGTCTCGTCCAAGACGTTCACGACGCTCGAGACCATGACCAATGCGCGGTCCGCGCGCGACTGGACGCTGGCCGCGCTCAAGGACGAGGAGGCGATCGCCAAGCATTTCGTGGCCGTCTCGACGAACGCCGAGAAGGTGACGGAGTTCGGGATCGACACCGACAACATGTTCGGGTTCTGGGAGTGGGTCGGTGGTCGTTACTCGATGGACTCGGCGATCGGACTCTCGACGATGCTCGCGGTCGGCCCGGCTGGCTTCCACGACATGCTGGCCGGCTTCCACGAGCTCGACGAGCACTTCCGCACCACCCCGTTCGCGGAGAACCTGCCGATGCTGATGGGGCTGCTCGCGGTCTGGTACGGCGACTTCTTCGGCGCGCAGACCGTCGGGGTCATGCCCTACAGCCAGTACCTGAAGCGGTTCCCGGCGTACCTGCAGCAGCTGACGATGGAGTCGAACGGCAAGCACGTGACGCTCAACGGCCGTCACGTCGACTACGAGACCGGCGCCGTCTACTGGGGCGAGCCAGGGACCAACGGCCAGCACAGCTTCTATCAGCTGATCCACCAGGGGACGAAGCTGATCCCGGTCGACCTGATCGGCTTCGCCAAGGACCTCAACCCGCTGCGCGACCACCACGACCTGCTGATGTCGAACGTGTTCGCGCAGGCCGAGGCGCTGGCGTTCGGCAAGACCGAGGAGGAGGTCCGCGCCGAGGGGACGCCCGAGCACGTGGTCCCGCACCGTGTCATGGAGGGCAACCGCCCGACCAACACGATTCTCGCCGAGCAGCTCACGCCACGGACGCTCGGCAGCCTCGTGGCGCTGTACGAGCACAGCGTGTTCACACAAGGAGTGGTGTGGGAGCTCGACTCGTTCGATCAGTGGGGGGTTGAGCTCGGCAAGGTCCTGGCGGCCCGCATCATCCCCGAGCTCGAGAGCGCGACCGACCCCGCCCTCAGCCACGACAGCTCGACCAACGCGCTGATCCGCCGCTACCGCGCGATGCGCTGACCAAGACCCGAGACCGAGGAGAACGATTCACATGCCTACGGACACACCGATGCAACTGGGAATGGTCGGCCTCGGGCGTATGGGCGCCGGCATCGTCCGCCGCCTGACGCGCGATGGCCACCACTGCGTTGGATTCGACGTCAGCGCCGACGCGGTCAAGGCGCTCGAGAGCGACGGGATCCCGGGAACCACCTCGCTCGAGGAGTTCGCGGGCAAGCTCGACAAGCCCCGCACGGTGTGGGTGATGGTGCCGGCGGGCGAGATCACCTCGCAGACGATCAGCAACCTGGCCGGGGTGCTCGAGGCCGGCGACGTGATCATCGACGGCGGCAACACGCACTACCACGACGACATCCGCCACGCCAAGGAGCTCGGCGAGAAGGGCATCCACCATGTGGACGTCGGCACGAGCGGCGGCGTGTATGGGCTCGAGCGCGGTTTCTGCCTGATGATCGGCGGCGAGCACGACGTCGTCGAGCGGCTGTATCCGCTGTTCGCGTCGATCGCGCCCGGCGTTGGCAGCGCCGAGCGCACGCCGGGGCGTTCGGGTGACGCGGGGCCGTCGGAGAACGGCTACCTGCATTGCGGCCCGAACGGCGCCGGCCACTTCGTGAAGATGGTCCACAACGGGATCGAGTACGGGATCATGGCCGCGTACGCCGAGGGGCTCAACATCATCAAGAGCGCGAACGCCGGCAAGCTCGTGCAGGAGTCCGACGCCGAGACGGCGCCGATGGAGAACCCCGAGTACTACATGTACGACATCAACACGGCCGAGGTCACCGAGGTGTGGCGCCGCGGAAGCGTGATCAGCTCATGGCTGCTCGACCTGACCGCCGAGGCGCTGCTCGCCTCGCCGGATCTCGAGGAGTTCTCCGGTCGGGTGTCCGACTCGGGCGAGGGTCGCTGGACCTCGATCGCGGCGATCGACGAGGGCGTGCCGGCGCCGGTGCTGACCACCGCGCTGTACTCGCGCTTCGCCTCGCGCGGGCTCGACAACTACGCCAACCGGGTGCTGTCGGCGATGCGCAAGGGATTTGGCGGCCACGCCGAGAAGGCCGGAAGCTGACCGCCACCGACCCGATCGAGCGCGAGAAGCAGCTCGCCGCCGAGGCGGCGGCGCAGCTGGTGCAGGACGGCATGCTGGTCGGCCTGGGGACGGGCTCGACCGCCGCATACCTGCTGCCGCCGCTGGCCGCTCGCGGCCTCGACATCACCTGCGTGGCGACGTCCCCGGCCACGTCGCAGGCGGCACGCGCACTCGGGATCGACGTCGTGTCGTTCGCCGGAGTCGAGGCGCCGACGCGGCTGGACATGACGATCGACGGCGCCGATCAGGTCGACCCGGCGGGCTGGCTGATCAAGGGCGGCGGTGCCGCCCACACCCGCGAGAAGGCGGTCGCCGCCGCGGCGGACCGGTTCATCGTGATCGTCTCGTCGAACAAGGTGGTCGACCGCCTGGAGCCGCCGGTCCCGCTCGAGCTCGCCGAGTTCGGTCTCGCCTCGACATTCGAACGCGTCCAGCCGGCGCGCCTTCGGGACGTGCCCCATAGCCCCGACGGCGGCGTGATCGCGGACTACCTGGCCGAGTTCGACGACCCCGAAGTGCTCGCGACCTGGCTCTCGACGCAGCCGGGCGTCGTCGAGCACGGCTTGTTCCCGCCGTCGATGGTCGCCGAGGTGTTGATCGGCCGCGATCAGGCGGTCGAGCGGATGACGCCCCCGTCGGCGAAGCTGTAGGGCGGGCACGGCCCCGTACAGACCAGGTCGACGCCGTCCAGGCAGTCGTCGAGCTCAGCGACGAGCGCGACGAACTCGCTCACCCGGGCGCGGTCGACGAGATAGGCGTCGAGTACCGGCAGGTCCCGGCGCGGAATCAGCGCGCGCCGGATGCTCCGCGCGAGGGCCGTCAGCGGATCGAGCTCGCTGGCGAGCCTGCGCGCGCTCTGGCGCGTCTCGAGCCGGTCGCGCAGATAGGCGGCACCGGACTCCGATCGCGGATCGGAGGCGGCGCCGGAGGCATCGGGCCAGCGTGCGTGGAGACCCAGCTCGACCGCTCCGCGAACCCCGTCGAGCTTCGCCAGCAGATCACGCCGGCGGCGCCGCAGCATCCCGCGGACCGCATCGTCGTCGGCGAGCACCCGGCCGAACTGCGCCGGCAGGATCGCATGGCGATCCATCAGCCGCTGCACCGCCCGTTCATAGTCGTGAGGCGCCGTGGCGTCCGGCTCGGGTCCGGGTCCGTCGTGATCGGTGACGATCGCCGACAGCGGACCATCCGTGACCGCGCGGAGCGGCCGCTGCTCGAGTCCCGTCCCGGCGACCGCGGTGCCGTCCGCGTCCACGATCCCGTAGACGAGCACGCTCATCGTGCGCCGGCCGCCGAGCTTGCCCTGACGACCGACGCGGCCTGGACGAGCGGCGCGGCGTCCTGCCTGACGCCGCGCGCTCGTTGGCCTGGGCCGGCACCCGCCACGCCACGGCCACCGCCGTGGGTGATGCACCCTCCCTCAACTCGGGCATCGATTGACATGTCCAGCCTCTCCGCCCGTTTCGCTACCCACGGCTCAACAAACCAGATCCGCAACTGGACGAATGTTCGACCCCTTGCTGGCCTCTCAGTCCACGGATGATTGATTCCAACACTGTTCCATTGATCTTCGTCTATGCAATCGACCGCTATGTGGAGAGAATGACGGACGTCCCGCACTGCACGGGGCACCGAACGGGTGCCGATCGAGTCCGGCCGGGCGGGCGGGACGCGCGTTGCCCCCCGGGTGTCGGTCGCTGCCTGGCGACGGTTGATTTTGGTCAGCCGGCTCGCGAAAATTGGTCTTGCATTCGAACCCGGAAATCATCTCGTTGATCCGTAAGGACGCTATGGCCGGCGTCGCGTTCAGGGGGCCCTCGCGCCGCGTAGCCCCGGATCGCCTACTCGGACGCATTGCCCTGTCATTGCCGGGCTGGGATCTTCGGCGCACGTACGGGGCGCAGTTCGCGATCCTGATCGCTGCCTACTACGCCTCGGCGCACGTCGGCTACGCGTTCCGGTTCGCCGGACCGGTGGCGTCGATCGTGTGGCTCCCGGTCGGGGTCGGGATCGCGGGCTTGTACCTATATGGGCTGCGGCTCTGGCCCGCCGTGGTCATCGGCGACCTGCTCGTCAACAACTACTCGGCGCTGCCGGTGGGCGCCGCGGTCGGGCAGAGCTTCGGCAACCTGCTCGAGGTCGTGATCGGCGCGGCGCTGCTGCGACGGTTCGTGTCGCCACGGGCGCCGCTCGACACCGCGTCCGGCGTGGCCGGCGTGTTCTTGGCGCTCACGGTGGCGACGGCGGTCAGCGCGGTGATCGGACCGCTGTGGCTCGCGATTCATCACGTGATCCCGTTCGACCACGTTCTTCGGGTCGCGCGCACGTGGTGG
Source organism: uncultured Solirubrobacterales bacterium (assembly GCA_963746695.1). GTDB lineage: Bacteria > Actinomycetota > Thermoleophilia > Solirubrobacterales > Solirubrobacteraceae > Palsa-465. The sequence goes on from CAVVCP010000011.1 coordinate 103,270, forward strand.
CTCGGTGACTTCTGCGGCGCCGCGATCGTGCTGCCGCTCGTGCTCGCGTTCAGCACTCCGTCCCCGCATGCCTGGCTGCGCGGGCACGTGCTCGAAGCGGGACTGTTACTGGTGACGCTGATCGGCCTCAGCACCGTCGCCGCACAGGTCGGCGGCCCGTCGACCTACCTCGCCTTCCCCGTGCTGATCTGGGCCGGATTCCGGTTCGGTCCGCGCGGCGCGACGATCGCGGTCGCGATCAGCGCCGCGTTCACGATGTGGGGCGCGACCGACTTTCCTGGGCCGTTCATGGTCAACGGCGCCGAAAGCGTTCCCGCCACGCAGATCTACCTCGCGGTGGCGGCGCTGGCCACGCTGGCGGTGGCCGCGCTGGCGTCCGAGCGCGAGCAACTGGCCGCGCGCGTGCGCGCGTCGAGAACCCGCATCGTCCTGGCCACCGACGAGGAGCGGCGCCGGCTCGAGCGCAATCTCCACGATGGCGCGCAGGGACGCCTGGTCGTGCTGGCCGCCCGGCTCGGGCTGTCAGCGCTCGAGGCGCGGCAGGACCCGAACAGCGCGCCCGCGTCGTTCGAGGCTGCTCACGCCGAGCTGCTGGTCGCGATCGACGAGCTCCGCGAGCTGGTGCAGGGGATCCAGCCGGCGGCGCTGCGGCAGTTCGGTCTCGCGCGGGCGGTCGAGGACGTTGCGGCCAGGTCCGTGACGCCGATCGAGCTGGTCGCGCTGCCCCAGGTCCGGCTCGACGAGACCACCGAGGCCACTGCCTTCTATCTGATTCGCGAGGCGGTCACGAACACGGAGCGGTACGCGCAGGCATCGGCGATCCGGATCCGGGCCTACGTGAGCGACGCGAGCCTCATCGTCGAGATCGAGGACGACGGCATCGGCGGCGCGATCGAGCGGAGCCACCACGGGCTCCAGGGCCTCCGGGACCGGGTCGAGGCGACCGGCGGCCACTTCGTTCTGGACAGCGAGCCCGGCCGCGGCACGCGGATCACGGCCGAGATCCCGCTCCGCGCGGCGTAGCTGCTCAATAACCGTCGGGCCTCGGGCCTGAGCTGTTCCCGCTGGCCAGGAACATCAAGGTCGCCTTCACGCGGCGGCTGACGTCGTCGGGGTTGTCGAGCTCGAGCTTGGTGAAGATCGCGTTGATGTGCTTCTCGACGGCGCGCTTGGTGAGGACGAGGGATTTGGCGATCGCCGCGTTGCTCTTGCCCTGGGCCAGCTCCGCCAGCACATCGTGCTCGCGGCGGGTGAGCGCGCCCAACGGCGACCTGGCACCCGCGCTGCGGGCCTGCACAAGCACCTCGACCACCTTGGGGTCGATCACCGATCCGCCGGCGACGACCGCGTCGATCGCCGCCAGGAGCTGCTGGGGCTCGCTAACCCGCTCCTTGAGCAGGTAGGCGCGGCGGGCGCTCCCGGAGTCGAGGAACGCGAGCACGTAGCTGGCGTCGACGAACTGACTGAGGATCACCACGCCGATGTCGGGATCGCTGACGCGGAGCTCCCGCGCGACCTGAATACCCTCGTCGGTCCCCGTCGGCGGCATGCGGATGTCCGTCAGCACGGCGTCGGGGCGCTCCCGCTGGATCGCGTCGGACAGCGACGCGCGATCGCCGCAGAATGCGACGGGTTCGATGTACTCGAACCCCGACATGATCCGCTCCAGCGCTTCGCGCATGAGGAACGTGTCCTCGCCGACCACGACCCGTATGTGCTTCCTGGGTTGTGTGCCTTGATCAGAAGGCTGGATAGACGATTGCGTCACGGCACACCGACGCCCGCGAGTGGATTCGCTCGAGAGGTTGCCGCAAAGTTATCGCTTCCGCCGGGGGTGAGCGGAGTGCGGACACCCGCAGGACCGAATCACCGCGAACGTCAGGAGCCGTCGAGGCCGTCTTCGGAGAGGAAGATCAGCGTCGCCTTGACTCGCCGGCTGACATCGTGGGTCTCGGGCAGGTTGAGCTTGGAGAAGATCGAGTTCACGTGCTTCTCGACGGCCCGCTTCGTGAGCACCAGCGACTCGGCGATCGCGCTGTTGCTTTTACCGGAGGCGATCTCGGCGAGCAGCTCGCGCTCCCTGGAGGTCAGCTGCGATAGCTGAGACTTCGCGACACGCGACCGGGCCTCGATCAACACGTCGACGATGAGCGGGTCGATCACCGAGCCTCCCCGGGCCACCGCCTGGATCGCGTCGAGTAGCTGCTCCTTGTTGCGGATCCGTTCCTTGAGCAGATACGCACGGCCGCCCGTTCCGTTTTCGAGCAGGCTGAGCGCGTAGGCGGGCTCCGCGTACTGGCTGAGCACGACGACGCCGATGTCCGGATGCGTGTCCCGCAGTCCCGCGGCGATCCGCACGCCCTCGTCTGCGCCCGACGGAGGCATGCGGATGTCCGTGAGGACGACGTCCGGCTCCCACGTGCCGATCGCCGTCTTGAGCTCCTTGCCGTTGGTACACACCGCGACAAGCTCGACCTCGGGCGCCGCACTGAGCGTCGCGGTCAGGAACTCACGGATCACGTAGGAGTCCTCGGCCACCACGACGCGGATCTGTCGGGAAACCTCTTCGCTCGCTCGGCGATTGTCTTGCTCGACCCAGGTGCTCATGTTCTCGGCTACCAAGTGTCCTCTCTTGCCCCCGGTTCACCTAATCGTGGTTCGGTCACGACTCGTTCACAAGGGCGCGTGCATCTCACGGCACGGCAGGCATGCACCACAGTTGCGCTGTCGAGACCGCCGCCCGTGCGGGGAGTCCCTGGATGACGGACCGGTCGTCACCCTGATCGGACGATGCCGATCGGACGCGGGTGCGATGCGATTCCCCGGCGATGAGCCTCCCCGCCTCGCGCAAGCTGGACGCGGCCGCGCCACCAGGCGAGCTCGCGATCACCTGGCTCGGCCACGCCACGGTGTTGATCGAGATCGACGGCGTGCGCCTGATCACCGATCCCGTGCTGCGCGACCGGGTCGGTCCGCTCGTGCGGATCGTCCCCGATGCGCACGTGGTCGGACCGGTCGACTGCGTGCTGCTCTCGCATCTGCATGCTGACCACACGGACCTGCCCTCGCTTCGCGCGCTCGACCGCTCGGGCCCGGTGGTGGCGCCGTATCCCGCGGGCAAGTGGCTGACCGGTAAGGGCGTGCGCGACGTCCGCGAGCTCCTCCCGGAGGGAGAACTCGGAGTGGGGGGGTTGCGGATATCGGCGACGGCCGCGGTTCACGACTCGCGACGCCGGCCGTTCGGGCCGGAGGCCGAGCCGGTCGGGTACGTGATTCACGGCTCGAGCTCTGTCTACTTCGCGGGCGACACCGATCTGTTCGTCGGCATGGCGGAGCTGCGGGGAAAGATCGACGTCGCGCTGTTGCCGGTGTGGGGATGGGGCGCGAGCGTCGGCGCCGGCCATCTCGACCCCACAAGCGCGGCCGAGGCGGCGGCGCTGATCGCGCCCGCGGTCGCGATCCCGATTCACTGGGGCACGTTCGCGCTGGCCCGTCCGGCGCGCCGGGCGGCGGATCCCGAGCGGCCCGCGCGAGAGTTCGCCGAGCTGACGAAGCGATATGCACCTGCGGTGGACGTGCGGCTGCTCGCCCCGGGCGAGCGAACGATCCTCTAGGCACGCTGGCCTCGAGCATCTCATCCGATCTGGGGGATGTGCGCGCGGTTATCGGTGGGATCGTTCAGGGGGTGTCGTGGCTGGAAGAGGCCGAGCGGATCGATCTCGCCGTGTATGGCGCGGTCGCCGCCACCCCGACGCCGCGCCTGGACGAGGCGATGCGGCGGCTGTCGAGCGCGGCCGACTACTCGCGGCTCTCGATCGCGTCGGGCGCATTGCTGGCGGTGGCCGGAGGATCGAAGGGCCGCCGCGCGGCAGCCACGGGGCTGGCCTCGGTGGCGGCGACGGCCGTGTTCGTCAATCTCGCAGTCAAGCCGCTCGGCCGCCGGTCACGCCCGGACCGCGCCGCGGAGGAGGTTCCCGAGGCCCGCCACATCCCGATGCCGGCGTCGCGCTCGTTCCCGTCGGGGCACACCGCCGCCGCGGTCGCGTTCGCGGGAGGCGTGGGGAGCGTGTTGCCCGCGGCCGGAGTTCCGCTACACGTGCTGGCGGCGCTCGTTGCCTACTCGCGCGTGCACACCGGCGTCCACTATCCCGGCGATGTACTCGCCGGCGCGCTGCTCGGAGCGATGATCGCCGACGTGACCGCGGGCGTGCTCGGCGCGCGGCGCTGCTGAGCGCCGATCGCCACGAGCTCGTCAAGCAGCGCGAGCACCTGCTCGTGCCTCCCGCGCCGGCGCCGCGCCGCGGCCTCTACCAGGCGGCTGCCGAGGTCGTCGGGTTGTGGCCAGAGCATCAGCGCGCACAAGCCCTGGAGCAGCGCAAGCTGCGTCCAGCGCCGGCGCTTGACCTCGCCGGCCCAGGCGGTGACGCGCGCCGCGCGGGCCCGTTGGACCTCCTGAGGGCCGCGCGTGCCCACGACCTTCGAGGCGTACAGATACAGATCCTGTCGCCGGTCGTCGTCGATCCAGTCGTTGTACGCCCTCAGGCACGAGCCGATCACCGGACACACCGATGCGGGATGGTCGCTGAACGGCTCGCCGGCGAGCATCGATGCGAGCTCCATCACGCAGGCCCCTTCATCGGGGGAGTCGTGCCTGCCTCTGCTCAGTTTGACGGTCTGATGTGTGACGGGGGACATGGACGCCTTCCTTATCGTCGCCTGGTGATGCGTGTTCAGCCGTGGGGTCGGATGCCCCTCACTCGTCGGCCTCGAGGTCGTAGCCGATTGCCAGCGCGAGCCGGGGCGCCGTCGAGACGACCCGCGCGAGCCCGACCGCGGGGGCAACGGCGATCAGCACCCCGACGAGCTCGGCCTCGGTCGCGCCCGCCTCGACTGCGCGATCGACGGTCGCCCGCAACGAGCTGGTCGCCGCGCCGAGGGCCAGCAGCGCGCCCAGCTGGACGAGCAGGTCGACCTTCGGTCGCAGCGCGGCAGTGCCGGCGGACTCCGATCCGCTCGCGAGAACCATCCCCACGGATTCCTCATCGTTGAGCGCCAACCTACGGAGGAGGCGTTCGGTTTCATCCACGGAGTCGACGCTAGTCGTGATCTTGTCGTGTTCATCGTCCGATCCGGGTGATGCGGGCATCCCGGCGGGCGCGCGACCGGCCTGCGCGCGTGAATCCCGACTGGGGTGCGGGCCTCCCAGAACACGGGGGTGGACCACCTTGTCCCGAGCGCGTCGCTCGGAGAGGTTCTTCCTGGCACGAGCGGCGTCCGCTGCTCGGCCACGCCCAAACGAGATGACACCAGCCGCAGCGCCACCCGTCCGACGCCGATCGCCGGCGAAGAGACCCGCCCCGGCCAAGGGCCCGCTCGCGTACTCGGCCGGCGTTCGGAGAACCCCTCACGGACTGGTCAGGCGCGCCGCGTTGGTCCGCCGCCTCTCGAAAACGCCGGACGCGATCCTCGCGGTGATCGTCGCGCCACCGGGGTACGGCAAGTCGAGCCTGCTCGACGAGTGGGCGCGACATGATCGTCGCCAGTTCGTGTGGCTCGATTCGGCCACGCTGCACTCCGTTGACATCGGAGCAGGCGTGAAATCGATCCTCGACGGCGCCGAGCCCGACGGCGGTGTGGTGCTCGTACTCGACGACGCCCATCTCACGCCGCCCGCGGCGTTGCGCGAGCTCTTCGACGTGGTGACATCGCAGATACCGGCGGGCGCGATGCTCGCGATCAGCTCCCGGAGCGAACCGCCACTTCCGCTCGGGCGGCTGCGGGCGCGGCGTGCGCTGGTCGAGGTTCGCGTGCAGGATCTCGAGATGCGGCCGGCCGATGCCTCGACCCTGCTGCGACACGCCGGACTCGAGCTCGACTTGACCACGGTCCAGGCGCTCGTGCGGAGAACCGAGGGCTGGCCCGCGGGCCTGTATCTGGGGGCGCTCTCGATCGGCGAGCAGGACGACGTGAACGGCGCCGTCAGCCGGCTCCGCGGAGACGATCACCGGCTCGCGGAGTACTTCCGAGACGAGATCCTGTCGGTGCTCCCCCCCGATCTGATCGAGTTCGCAATGCTGACTTCGGTGCTCGAGGAGCTGTCGGGCCCGCCGTGCGACGCCGTCCTCGATTCCCAGGGTTCCGCGCTGCTCCTGCGGCGGTTGAAGGAGGCCAGCCCGCTTCTCCGCCCGCTCGACCCGGCCCACGAGCGGTACCGCTGGCACGGTCTGTTCCGAGACACGTTGCGTGCAGAGCTGCGCCGGACCGCTCCCGAGCTCGTGAAGGTGCTCCACGACCGGGCGAGCTCGTGGTACGAGGGCCACGGAGACACCGATCATGCGATCGCCCATGCGGTCCACGCGCACGATCTCGTGCGAACCGGCGATCTGCTGTGGGCCAGCATCGTGGCGTACGTGACCCAGGGTCGCAACGAGATCGTCCAGCAATGGCTGTCCGCGTTCAGCCGTCAGGAGCTCGCGGGGTACGCCCCGCTGGCGCTGGCGGCCGCACACAGCTTCCTGGTGGCCGGGAACACGGCAGAGGCACGCCACCTCGCGGTGGCCGCCGCGGCGGTCTCAGACCGGGACGGAGGCGCGGCCGCGCCACGCTCGTTGACCGCGGGGCTCGCCGGCATCGAAGCGATGGCCGGTGCAGTCGGCATCGGCGCGATGGGCGAGGCGGCCGAGCGCGTCTGCGACCTCGAGCCGCACGACAGTCCGTGGCGTCCGATCTCGTTGCTGCTCCGCGGCACCGCGCTCCATCTGAGCGGAGACCGCGCCGGCGCCATGCCGCTGCTCGACGAGGGCGCGGACCTGAGCGCCGCGAGCGCGCCGAGCATCATGTCGCTGTGCCTGGCCCAGGCAGCGATGATCGCGATCGAGCTGGAGGACTGGGAGTCGGCCGCCGAGCTCACCGATCGGGCCGGAACGGTGATCGAGCAGCGGGGCCTCGCCGAGTACCCGATCTGCGCTCTTGCCTTTTCCGCGTCGGCGGCCACGCGCGCGCATCACGGCCGCGTCGATGAGGCCAAGCGCGATCTCCGTAGCGGCGTCGATCTCCTGACCGAGCTCGGCGACTTCATCCCCTGGTACGGCGCCGAGGCGCGGATCCTGCTGGCTCACGCCTCGCTGTGGCTGGCCGACGTCGTCGGCGCGCGCACGCTGCTCGCTGAGGCGTCGCGGCTCGCGCGCAGGACGTCCGGCGCGGTCATCTTCGAGCACTGGTTCGACAGCGCGTGGTCGTACATGGACGAGCTCGCCGAGACCAGCCTGGCGGGGCCATCATCGCTGACGATCGCCGAGCTTCGAATCCTCAGGTTCCTCCCCAGTCACCGGTCATTCCGCGAGATCGCGGCGCAGCTGGGCGTGTCCGCGAATACCGTCAAGACGCAGGCGCATGCCGTGTATCGCAAGCTCGGCGCCGCTTCCAGGTCCGAGGCCGTCATGCGCGCGTCGGACGCCGGCCTGCTCGGTCAGTAGGGGTCTGCCGGACTTCCGGGCGCCGCGTCGAACCCCAGCGCAAGCGCCAGCCTTGGCGCGCTCTCGACGAGCTGCGCCGCGCCCGCCGCCGAACCGGTGGCGACGAGGACGGCCGCGAGCGCGTCGTCGTCCGCGCCGGTAGTCGACGCGAGCTCGACCGCCCAGCGGAGAGATTCGGTGCTTGCGCCGACCGCGATCAGCGCGGCGAGACGTACGAGAACTCGTGTCCTGCGGTCGAGTGCCGGCTTGGTCAGCGCGTAATCGCGCTCGAACTCCGGCGTGGGCGCCATCGCGGTCCGGAGCGAGCGTTCGTCGGCGGCCGCCAATCGGCGAAGTAATTCTCGGGGCTCGCTCACGACGTCGCTGTCTCTCCTCGATCTGCTCGCGGCGCATCCTCGCGATCCGCGATCGGAACCGCATCGTCCGAATGGGATGACACATGGGCTCATCCGCCGTCGATCCCCGGCCAGAAGAACGCGAACTCGACCAGCGCGAGTTGGTCCTTAGGCACGAATCCGCGGGCGCCGCTGACGTCCGCCAGCGCGTAGAACTGGCCGTCGAAATCGAACGAGGTCAGCAGCACCGCGAGCTCGGGATGAGCTTCGGTGAGGCGAGCGGCGACCTCGAATCCGGTCGCATCGGGAAGATGGATGTCGACGAGCGCGGCGTCGGGCGCGAGCCGCTCGACGGAGTCGATCGCGCTGGCCGCGCAGCCGGCCTCGCCGGCGATCGCGTAACCACGGCGCTCGAGCAGTTCGCGCACGATCCGGCGGCAACGCGGCGCGTCGTCGACGAGCAGGACGGCAGCCTTGGCGGAGCGGGCGCGTCGGCGGGCAAGCATCCGACGATGGTGCCGCGACGCGGCCAAGGCGTCGATAGCGCGTTTGCGCTACCTACGTGAGGTCGAGCCAGTAAAGGCCGTCGCCCAGAGACTTCGCGACGAGCTGGGCGCGCGAGCGCGCACCGATCTTGGTCATCGCGTTCCGGGTGTGGGTCCGAACCGTGTTGTGTGCGATCCGCAGCTCCTCGGCCACCTCCGGTCCGCTGAATCCCATCGCGAGCAGCTTCACGACCTCGAGCTCGCGTCCGGACAGGTCCTGGCGGTCGGTCATCGGCTGGGTGTCGTCGCGCACTCTGCCTCCGCGCGCCGCTCTGAGCGCCACGAACAGCACGAGCTGCCTGCCGGTCACGGTCTCGGGGTGGCCGGCGAACTCCACGGTGACGTGCCCGCCGTCGGCGCGGAGGAGCTCGATCGTGCCCGTGAACTGCTTCTGGCTGAGCGCGGTGTGCCACTCGGCCTCGGAGACCACCCGTTCGTCGGCGCGGAACTCGCGGATCGGACGGCCGATCAGCTCGCTGGGCCGGTATCCCAGCAGCTGGACGTACGCGCCGTTGACCTCGACGTGACGGCGCTCGTCGTCGAGCAAGACCATGGCGTTCCGGGACTGGCGGAAGCAATCACGGAACAGCGCGGCCCAACCCGCTCGATCCTCCGTCGTGTCGATGCTCATCTGGCCTCGAGCTAACTCTTGCACCGATGGATGCGGCCGTCCACCCCGCGGGGAAACGGTGGTGTGGGCCTCCCGATGTGACGCATGTTCACCGTGTTGCCTGGCTCGGCCCCGCCTGCGAGGCTGCCCGGGATGACTGCGTCTGCGGCCAGGCGATTCGCTCGCGCGTCGGTGGCGCTGGCCGCCGGGGCGATCCTGGCCTGGAGCGCCGCCGGGACTGCGGCCGGCCAGACGACGCAGCTCGACCAGCACAAGCGACACGACCGTCACCACGACGGTCTCGACGACGATCACCGAGCCCCCGAAGACCACGACCGACACGTCGACGCAGACCATCACGCAGACGACGTCGATCAAGAACAACACCACCGTGGTGAGCCAGAGCACGCCCACCACAGCTGAGAGCAAGTCGAGCAGCGTGGCGTGGTGGGTGTGGGTGCTGATCGGGCTCGGAGCGGTCGGCGTCGCGGTCGCGATCTTCCAGCTCGGGCGCAACAGCGGCGACAAGCGGCAGCCCGGGCCCTACCAGCAGACCGGTGCCGGCGATCCCTACCAGCGCCCGGGCCCAAACGATCCGAACCAGCGCCCCGGCCCAAACGATCCGTACGACGGACCGCCGTCGTCACGTTAGCTCCACGATCCCGTAGACGGTGAGCGCGGCGCCGACCGCGCCGGCTAGCGGCGCCACGACCGCCGGCCAGTGAAGCTGGATCCACTCACTCACCGGCACCAGCACCTCCGCTCCCTTCTCGCCCATCACGCCGCGGACGACGATTACTCCGATCAGCGGGAGGACGTAGACCAGGTTGTAGAGGACGAGCAGGAACAGCTTCTCCGGCGCCGATACCGAAGCTCCGATCACCAATGCGATCGCCGCGAAATACGGGAACGCGGTGAACAGCTCGACGCCGGCGATGCCGGCGCCGATCAGGATCGGCGAACCACCACCGCCAGACGGTTCCCGAGATAGGGTCGGAGCGGCTGCGGCGAGCGCGTCGCGCCGCCACCAAACGACCGCGCCGCCGCACATCACGATCACACCGACCGCGGTGATGACGTCCCATTTGACGGTGTGCGAGAGCTTGGGCAGCAGCGACCGGATCAGATCGCCGAGGCCGACGGCGATCGCGAGTCCGCCGGCGAGGGTCACGACGAACGCCGTGACCGTGAACACGATTGTTCGCCGAACCGGGTTTGGGCCCAGGGCCAGGTAGACGGCTGCGACGATCAGCGACGGGTTCAGCGAGTCGGGCGCCGCGATCGCCACAACGGCGAGCGCGAGGGCGGGCATCCCGCCACCTTCTCACGCGGTTACGCGTGCGCGGTCGGGGCCACTTAGTGCTTGAACGCGACCTTCTCGTGCTCGGCGCGCTGAGGCAGCGGTGACTCGAGCGACTCCAGGGACTTGGTCTGCTTGCGCAACCCAGCCAGGAACAGATCGGCCATGTCGCGGGACATACCGGCACGCACCACCACCCGGAGCACCGACAGGTCCTCGCGGTTCTCGGGGAACGTGTAGGCCGGCACCAGCCAGCCCTCCTCGCGGAGCCGAGCCGAGACGTCGAACACCGTGTAGTTAGTGACCTCCGGCTTCAGCGCGAACGCGAACACCGGGAGGTCGCTGCCGTCCGTGATCAGCCGATACGGCCCGATGTCCGCGATCTCGCGTGCGATGTGCTGCGCGCAGGCGCTTGCTCCCTTCTGGACGTCGGCATAACCCGTCTCGCCGAGCGCGACGAACATGAAGTACTGGGCAACCACCTCGCTGCCGGGGCGCGAGAAGTTCAGCGCGAACGTCGGCATGTGACCGCCGAGGTAGTTCACGTCGAACACGAGATCCTGCGGCAGCGCGTCGTGGTCGCGCCAGATCGCCCAACCGACACCGGGGTACACGAGCCCGTACTTGTGGCCCGAGGCGTTGATCGACTGGACACGCGGAAGGCGGAAATCCCACTCGAGGTCGGGCTGGACGAACGGGGCGACGAAGCCTCCAGAGGCGCCGTCGACGTGAACCGGCACATCGGGACCGCCACCCGCGGCGAGCCGGTCGAGCGCCGCGCAGATGTCGGCGATCGGCTCGTAGCTGCCGTCGAACGTCGACCCGAGCACGGCCACGACCCCGATCGTGTTCTCGTCGCACGCCGCCGCCGCTTCCTCGGCGCCCAGGTGAAACCGCTCGCCCTCCATCGGCACGAGCCGCGGCTCTACGTCCCAGTAGCGGCAGAATTTCTCCCAGCACACCTGGACGTTGACGCCGGTGACCAGGTTTGGACGGTCGGTCGGCTTGCCCGCGGCCTTCATCCGCTCGCGCCAACGCCATTTGAGCGCGAGCCCACCGAGCATCGCGGCCTCGCTCGAGCCGGTGGTCGAGGTCCCGGTGACGTCGCCGGATCCGGGGGCGTGCCACATCCGCCCGATGATGTTCACGCAGCGCCGCTCGATCTCGGCCGTCTGCGGATACTCGTCCTTGTCGATCATGTTCTTGTCGGCCGTGAGGGCCATCAGGGCCGCGGCCTTCGCCGGCATCCAGGTCGTCACGAACGTCGCGAGGTTCAGCCGCGCGCTACCGTCGAGCAACAGTTCGTTCGACAACATGTCGAAGGCGACCTCGGTTCCGGTCCCGTGCTCGTTGAGTGCGACGCGCGGGAGGTCCAACACGCGTTGCTCGAGGACGATCGCGGAGCTGGCCGCGCCGTTTTCCTTCGTGTCCAGGCTCATCTGGGTTCTCGCTTCCTGAGCGGGTTTCAGGACGAGAAGCTTCGAGCGGCGTCAGCGCGGGCGCATCATCCCGATCAGGTGATGGCGCCTTCGCGCCGGGGTCGGGCCAGCCGATCAGTAGCCGAGTTCCGGGCGCGAGGCCGGGATCAATAGCCGAGCGGGTGCTCGGTCTCGGGCAGCTCGTCGAGGCTGCGGCGGAGCCGGACCAGCGCCTTGCCGGCGCGGTTGGCCCGCAGCGCGGCGAGCGCGCTTGGAACCTCCCAGCCGGCGAACAGCGGGCATCCGATGCAGATCGCGACCACCAGCGGGATCGCCACGGCCGGCGCTGGAGCCAGGATCGCGCCCGTGCACACGGCCGCGCTGATCAGCGCGGTCACGAGCGCGACGATCAAAGTCAGGCCCGGCTGCGCCGGCATGGCCGGCCGCCGCGCCGTGAGCGCATAGCCCTCGAGAAGTCTGTCGTCGCGCATCGTCGTTCGAACCTACCCCGGTCGTTTCCCAGAGAATCGGCCCTATCGTGCTGAGCTTGAGGTTGGCGCGGGGTGGTTGTCCCGCGGCGGTCCGGCGGATGCCGCGCGGTCCTCGGCGGCCGCCTCTGGCATCAACAGGAGCGCTCCGATCAGGAAGCAGAGCCCGCCGAACGAGGTGCCGGCGTTGGCGATCCGTGCGCTCACGACCTCGCCCGAGGACGGCTCGACCAGGGAGGCGATCGCGGACGCTCCGAACGCGATCGAGCCGAGCATGTTGAGCGCGACGATCTTCCACGACAGGGTGCGGTTCCGCCAGCAGATCCAGCGGTGGCATACCTCGGCGAACGCGAGCTCGCTGGCGATCAGGAACGCGACCGAGCCGAACGCGTCCGGCGCCCAGACCCGTGCGTTGGTCTGATGCGTGGTCAGGTCGGTGTTCAGCGCGGCGAACGTGCTGATGTTGAACAGCACCGTTCCGATCAACTGCACGAGCGTCGCCAGCCAGTCGATCCGCTGCGGTTCCCACGACGCCGGCCGCCACCGAACCCGATGGTGCCGGCGCGGAGCCATCCGGCGCTCGACGTTCACCGCTTCTGAGTACTGCAGGTAGGCGGCTGAGGTGAAGAACAGCGAGCCGACGAAGAACGTGACCCCGATCGACGGCCGGGATGTCGCGGCCCACTGCGAGGCGATCCCGCCCGCGGTGAAGCACAGCGCGCCGATCACGAACAGCACCCCCATCCACCAGCCGCGTTCGCGCGGGCGCCACCAGACCGACTGCGGCGACCCGCCGGGAGGAGCGTCCGGATCGGGCGCCGGCGTGCGCTTCCGGTGGCGGCGAGACTCCCACCGATGCTCGGTGCCGTCCGGCGCCCGCACGACCTCGCTGGTGACGAACGGCCACGGTCCGGATGCGGAAACCCGCGTCCAGCCCTCGGGGAGCTTGGCGTATCCGATCACCGGTCCGGGCTCACAGGTTGATGATGCCCTTGACGATCAGCCACGCGCCCACCACCGTGGCGACCACGACGGCGATCTTCCGAGAGTGCGCGTGCCCCCACTCGGAGCCGCGCTTGACGAGATCCGCCGCTCCCTGCGGCTCGACCACGTAGGCGACGATCGGGAGCTCGACCAACGCGAACATGATCACGTTGAACAGCAGCAGCTGGAGCAGCGCCGAGGTAGTCGAGGGCTTGGCCTTGGCGATCTCGGTCAGGGCCTCGAGGTACCAGACGCCCGGGAGGTTGAGGACCAGTCCGGCGACGAACGCCATCGCGATCGATCCCCGCGCGAGCGTCCGGCTGGCGAGCGATGGGCGCGCCGGCACCTCCGGGTCGGGCTTGCGGCGCTTGTGCTTGGCCAGGGCGCGGTTGACGCGGCCGGTCGAGATCCCCCAGGCGACGAGCAGAGACACCACGCCGGCGGCGATCGAGACGATCGGCTTGGTCGAGTGACTGGAACTGCTCACGGCTCCGGACGACTCGAGCGCCCTGATGATCCAGATACCCGCAAACATGCTGATCGTGATCCCACCGAACAGGAACCCGAACAGCATCCGCAGCGGACGCGGCCGGGCGAGGATCAGGATCACGCCGGCGAGGAGCGTCGGGTAGACCGACGCCGCCAGCGCGAGCGCGATTAGGGTCGCGATGTCCACCGGCGTAGCCTCCTGGTCCGTTCACGTCCTGGCGTCATCCCGTCCGGATGACGATCCGCCCGCAGCTATTCCAGCGTCCCCGATCCGGCGGCGTGCGCGACCGGATCGCCGCCGCGTCCGCGAAGGATCACCGCGAAGCCGACCGCGATCAGCGAGCCGACCAGCGGACCGACCACATACACCCAGAAACTATGGAAGTCGCCGCTGACCAGGGCGGGTCCGAACGAGCGTGCCGGGTTCATCGAGGTGCCGCTGACCGGCGCCGCCCACAGCCCCGCGAGCGCGATGTATCCGCCGACGCCGATCGCGCCGATCGTGCCGACGTTCTGGGCGGCCGAGGCGGTGCCGAGGATCACGCTCACGAGCCCGCCGGTCAGCGCGATCTCCATCAGGAGCGCCTGCCACGCGTGGTAGCCGGGTCCGGGCAGCGTGGCCCCGAGGTGCTCGACGTTGCCAAACACCGCAAGCAGGAACAGGCACGCGAGCGTGGCGCCGACCAGCTGAGCGACGACGTAGCCGAGTAACCGCCGCCGCGGGAAATCGCCCCGGAGCGCGAATGCGAGCGACACGACGGGATTGAGGTGCGCGCCGGAGACCGCGCCCATGAACAGGATGATCGCCGTCACCGTCAGGCCGGGCGCAACGACGGCGGCAGAGAGGCTGATCTGCCCCTTGGCGTGCAGGATCCCACCGCCGGCGGCGGCCAGCAGCAGCATGAACGTGCCGAGGACCTCCGAGAACAGCCTCCGGTAAGCGAGCCCGGGATCTTCGAAGTCGGCCCGCGAGCCGAACTCCAGCGCCAGCAGATGCAGTGCCCGCGCCCGGTCGTGGTCGGCCAGGTGCGTCGACGGTGAGGGCGTCGTCATCGGTCCGGGATTGTCTGCTTCGGACCGGACGTGACAGCCGGTTCGGTGCCGCTACGGCACCGAACCGGCTGTCGCGGGCTCTGGGAGCGAACTCAGCTCTGGCGACCGATGCGATGGCCGTAGGCGACCAGTCCATAGAGGGCCAGGACGTCGAGCGTGAACAGCGCCAGCGACCAGAACGGGTATGCCGGGATCATCAGCATCTGCAGGATCGCATTACCGGCGAGCACGACCACGCCGGTCCACCGCGCGAATTGGTTCTGGACGAACACGCCGAGGCCGACCGCGAGTTGCAGCACGCCGAGGCACAGCGCGAACCAACCCCACGTCTTGAGGTCGCCGATGATGTAGTGCTGACCGTTGACAAAGAACTTGGAGTTGCCGATCGCGGCGAGCCCCTCGATGAAGTTGAGGGTTCCGAGCATCAGGATCAGCACGCCGGCAAATGAGACCCAGCCGTAACCGCGGTCCGGGTCCGAATAGCCCTCGTAACCGGCCGAGCTTCTGGTCGCCTGAGGTGTTTCGCCAACAGACATGGCAGTCCTCCGCTTGTTGTCCGTGACGGGTCGCGCGACACCCGTCCTCGATAGCGGCCACGATCCCACCGCCGCTGTGCCCCAGCAATGGTGCGCTCTTGCGTCTGGTGGGGAAGGTCGGCACCCCGCTACCGGACAGCCGACCGCCTCATCCGAATCAGGTGATGAACGCGCGCGCGCGAGCGCGGAGCATGCCCCGGTGACTGTCCGCAGGATCTGGTCCGTCGCAGCGCTGACGCTGGGTTTCGCAGCCGTCGTCCTGGCAATCGCGGCCGCGATCGCGCACTTCCCCGACGGCTTGACGGTCCTGGCTTGCCTCGTGCTCGCCGTGTGCTCGTGTTGGTACGGGATCCGGCGGCGGGGCGTGGCGCGGACCGTCGGCGTCGGCCTGGCCGCGCTGTTGCTGGCCGGCGCGATCGTGCTCGTGATCGTGGAGAACCGGCTGCTCGAAGACGTGCTCGTCATTGCATGCGTAGCCATCGCTCTGACGGCAGCTCGTGAGGCGTTCAAGGTCCACGTGAAGCTCCCGCCCGCGGAGCGCCCCGGTAGGCCGGTGTTGTTCTACAACCCGCTGTCGGGCGGGGGAAAGGCCGAGCGGTTCCACCTGGCCGATGAGGCGCGCAGTCGCGGGATCGAGCCGATCGAGCTGCGCCGCGGGGACGATCTGGAGACATTGGTGCGGGCGGCGGTGGACCAGGGCGCAAACGCGCTCGCGATGGCCGGGGGGGACGGATCGCAGGCGATCGTCGCGATGGTCGCGGCCGAGCTCGGACTCCCGTATGCCTGCATCCCCGCGGGGACGCGCAACCACTTCGCGCTCGACCTCGGCGTCGACCGGGATGACGTCGTCGGCGCGCTCGATGCGTTCGTGAACGGGGGCGAGCGGCGTGTCGACCTGGCCGAGGTCAACGGGCGCGTGTTCGTCAACAACGTCTCGCTCGGGCTGTACGCGGAGGCGGTCCAGAAGCCCGGTTACCGCGAGGCCAAGCTGCATACGCTGCTCGAGACCGTTCCCGACGCGCTCGGACCCGAGGCGGAGCCGCCGGATCTGCACTGGCGTAGCCCTGACCGGGACGAGTCGGCCGTCGCCGTCCTCGTCTCCAACAACGCGTACCGCCTCGGTCACGCGCTCGGCTCGGGCACCCGGCCGCGGCTCGATCAGGCGGTGCTCGGCGTCACCGTGCTCGCCCCGACGACCGCCAGCGGCGGCGCAGTCACCAGGACGCTCGGGATGCAGCAGTGGATCACGCCCACGTTCGAGATCGAGGCCGGGTCGCCGGTGGCGGCGGGGATCGACGGCGAGGCCCTGCGCCTCGATCCGCCGCTGCAGTTCCGGATCCGCCCCGGCGCACTTCGCGTCAGGATCGCGCCCCATCACCCGGGCGCCTCTCCGTCTGCGCTCGAGCCCGACAAGGGCTGGCAGGTGGTCGGGACACTGGCAAGATTGGCACTCCGCGGCCCGCCCGCCGACGCCACGCCGGTTCGATGACAGGCGTCCGGTGAGGCGGTCTGGATCGTGAGCTTCACACCGTTTGAGAAGGGACAGCCGGTCTGGGTGATCGAGGAGGACGGCTCGGAGCGCGCGGCTGATTTCGTCGGACAGGCCGAGACGAGCGCCTGGTTCGGGGGCCCGCCGCAGGTCTACGTGGTCTACCTCGACAACCACACCGGCGGGGCGGTCGACGTCGACCGCGTCGTCCCCCGCGAGATCTAGCCGCTCATCCGCCTCAGGCGCTCATCCGTTTAGGGTGATGACGCCCGTGGGGCGATTCCGGGATGCTTCGCTCGCGCGTGGACTTCGCGTCTGACTCGGACGGCGCTCGAGAACAGGCACCGAGCCAGGATCACCATCTGAAAGGAGATGCAGGCAATGGCAACACTTGTTGCGATCGGCTACCCGGACCAGGGAACTGCCGAGCAGGCCCGGGAGACGGTCAGGCAGCTCGAGTCCGACCTGATCATCCAGGCCGAGCAGGTCGCCGCGATCTCGCGCGACCTCGAGGGCAAATACCACGTGCACACATCGCACGGCGGCGCATCGGCCGGCGGCGGAGCATGGTGGGGCGGGTTCTGGGGCTTCCTGTTCGGTCTCCTGTTCTTCATCCCGTTCGCCGGGCTCGCGCTGGGCGCCGGGATGGGAGCGCTGTTCGGCCACTTCGGGTCGAAGGGGATCGACAAGGCGTTCCAGGAGCAGGTGCGCGAGTACCTGAAGCCGGGCACGTCGGCGCTGTTCATGATCATCGAGCAGGTCACCGAGGACAAGGCGGTCGCGGCGCTACAGCAGTACGGCGGCACCGTGATCCGGACCTCGCTATCGGATGAGGACACGAAGAAGCTGCAGGACGCCCTGCAGGCGTCGGACCCGGCCGCAGCCGCGTCGTAACCACTACCGAGCGCTTTGCCCCTGGGACGCGGCCGGCGGACTCTCAGCACTCGAAGAGTCCGCGGGCAGCGTCCCAGTCCGTTCTCGGCCCTGCTGTAGCGCGCGTCGCCAGCCGGCCAGAAGATCGTGGACGGCGGCGGCACCGACGATCGGATCCGCCGGCATCCGCAGCGTCACCGGATGGAGGATGAACGGCTGGGTCTGAGGTCCGCCGAGCCCGCCGTGGAACGAGATCAGCTCCTCGAACGCGCAACCTTGATCGAGTTCGGGGTCGTAGAAGCTGTTGACCATGATGTCGGCGACGTGCTCGAACCCGTCGGTCCGTCGCAGATGGTCCGCCGCGCGCGGGGAGAACGGCGCCAGCGGGTCCTCGCCGACCACAGCGCCGTCGTCGAGGTATCGCCTGCCGCCCGCGCCGAGGACGACCGGCCCGCGCTCGCGCGAGCGCACCAGTAGGAAGCCGATGTGGGGATGCATCCTCAGCGCGTCGAGGAGCCGCGGATGGCGCTCGTCGATCTCCTCCTGGGACCGCCGGCCCGGCGCGTCCATCAGATAGATCAGCCCGAGGTTGCCCGACGCCAGCACGATCACGTCGTCCCCGCCAGTGCCCGCGTCCCGCTCTCGGTTCGCGCTGCCGGTCGCTTCGGCGACGGCATGGCCGACCGCGGCGTCGTTCTCGTCCCCGGTCGACAGCCGCGCGACCTTGCCGCCGGCGATCGACCGCTCGACGAACTCGTGCAGGTCGTAGCCGTTGCGCTGCTTGAACGTTGCGCCCTGGGTCTGCCCGTGGTCGGAGAGCACGACGATCTCGTAGGGTCGGGGCGCGAACCGGCGGGCCCGCTCGATCCGGCCGAACTGCTGGTCGAGCTTGCGCAGCGCCTCGAGCGTGTCCGGACGCTCGAGCCCGGAATGGTGGGCGACCTCGTCATAGCTCGAGAACGTCGCATACACGGCCGGGCGCCCGCGCATCATGTCGGTGAGCACGCCGAACACGATCAGGTCGCGGACACCGACGCACAACGCGGCTCTCAGGAACGGATACCGGCCGCCGCGGTAACCGCGCGGCCACACCTTGCGACGCCGCTGCTGGATCGCCGCGAACCTCTCGAGCAGCGCCTCCCAGAAGAACAACACGAGCAGCCGAGTGGCGTTGAACCCGTTGGCCAGAAACGCGCGGTAGCCGGGGTTGGCCTTCTTCTCCTCGGCCATGCGGCTGACCGTCAGAATCACGGCGTCGGCCTCCCCCGAGAACAGGTTTCCGCGGCTCGCCCCATCGTCGGTCAGCAGCCCGCGGCCGTTGGCGAGCCGCCGCTCGATCTCGGCGCAGTCGGCGGGCGAGGAACAGGTCATCACCTTCGAGGTGGCCTTCTCGACCCAGCGGAAAGCGGGGATGTCCTCGTTGGAGCCCAGCAGGATCCCGGCCTGACTCGCGCCCGTCTGCGAGCTGAGGTCCGTCTCCCACTCGGCGAGGCGGTGCGTGCCTCGCTCGAGCCAGCTCGCCATCTGCGGGGCGTTGCCATCGCGGATCGCCCGCTGGAGCACGGGCCTGGCCAGGCCGTCGATCTCGAGGAAGAGGATTCCGGGGGCGTCGGTGCTGACCGTCCCGCCCTGACGGCGCGCGATCCGCCGGATCACCCTCAGCGAGTACGTGTCGTCGTCGTTGACGCCGAAGATCACCTCGAGCACGAGCATCGACGCCGAGATCAGGACCGACGCGAGCAGTGCCCAGCCGAACGAGTCGACCCTGATCGTCCTCGTGCTGATGTGCGAGGCGAGCAGCAGCATCAGCGCGTCCAGCACGAGCACGAGCACGAAGCCGAGCGCCAGCGTGAACGGCAGGCGGAGCGCCGCGAGCACGGGGGGGAGCACAGCGTTGAGCGCCGCGATCAGCACCGCGGCGGCGAGCGCGTCGGTGAAGCTGCCGACGCTCACGTGCGGAACGATCGCCGCGGAGATGAACACCGCCACGCCGGCAACGAGCCAGGACACGAGCACGTTGAGGACGCGGTATCGGGGCGGCTGAGGGCTCCATCTCACCGGGTGCCCATATGACTCGTGCGTGTCCATCGACCGAGAGCGAATATCGCCGCCTGCGTCCGCGCCCGCATCACCCCGAACGGAGGATGAGCGAACCGCGTTTCACCCGCATCGGATGATGGACGGTGCAGGAGGTTCTGGCACGATCGCCGGTCATGGCTACTCTTGCGCGAACTTCACGACCCACCGCCGTCCCTCATCTCACCGTCGACGAACGGATCGCGCGCGGCAAAGCCGCGCGCGCCGAGGTTCCCCGATCTCGTCACGCTGAGTTCGAAGCCGCCGCACGATCGCGCGGATCCGGTCGACCTGCTCGAGGAACAGGCGCGCACGCGCGTACCCGAGCTCGTCCCGATCCGCTACGGGCGGATGCTGGTCTCGCCGTTCACGTTCTACCGCGGCGCGGCCAAGATCATGGCCCACGACCTCGCGGGGACGCCCCGCTCGGGGCTGATCGCGCAGTGCTGCGGCGACGCCCATCTATCGAACTTCGGGGTGTTCGCGTCGCCCGAGCGAAAGCTCGTGTTCGACATCAACGACTTCGACGAGACGGTTCCGGGACCATGGGAGTGGGACGTCAAGCGGCTGGGCGCGAGCATGCTGATCGCGGCACGGGACAACGGATTCGCCGCCAAGGACCAGGAGAAGGTCGTGCTCGACACGACTCGCGAGTACCGCACGGCGATGCGCGACTTCGCCGGGATGCAGAACCTCGAGGTCTGGTACGCGCACCTGGAGATCGAGTCGGTCCTGCAGCAATTCGCGTCCCAGGTCAAGCGCGGCCAGATCAAGCGGACAGAGGCCGTCCTGGCCAAGGCGCACACCCGCGACAGCATGTCCGCGTTCTCGAAGCTCACGCAGCAGGTCAACGGAACGGCCGAGATCGTCGATCAGTCGCCGTTGATCGTGCCGCTCCGCGTGCTCATCCCAGGGGCTGAGCAAGAGCAGTGGATGGACCAGCTGCGCAAGCTGATCCGGGTCTATCGCGTGTCGCTCGATCACGACCGGCGCAAGCTGCTCGAGCAGTTCCAGCTGGCGGACTTCGCGCGGAAGGTCGTGGGCGTCGGCAGCGTCGGGACGCGAGCGTGGATTGCCCTGTTTTTCGGCCGCGACGGCCAGGATCCGCTGTTCCTGCAGCTCAAGGAGGCGGAGGAGTCGGTGCTCGAGGAGCACGTCGGCAAGCAGCCAGTTCAAGAACCACGGACAGCGAGTGGTGGTCGGGCAGCGGCTGATGCAGGCGACGAGCGACATCTTCCTCGGCTGGATCCACGTCAAAGAGGGCATGGACGGAGTCGCGCGCGACTTCTACGGCCGGCAGCTCAAGGACTGGAAGGGCTCGGCGGAGATCGAACAGATGGTTCGCGTCCGGAATGGCCGCGTACGGCAGGCTGTGCGGGTGGACGCTCGCGCGAGCCCACGCGCGGAGCGGCGATCGCATCGCAATCTCGTCGTACCTCGGCAGTAGCAACGCATTCGATCGCGCGATCCTCGACTTCTCCAAGGCCTACGCGGACCAGAACGACGCCGACTACGCAGCGCTGGCCGAAGCGGTCAAGTCCGGCCGGATCGTCGCTCAGACCGGACTCTGAGCGTCGATCAGCTGCATTTCGACTTCGTCGCGCTCTGGAAGTTGTTGACGGCGGTGATCGCGGCCGACGCCTGGGCGGGTATCTGAGCGATCGTCGCCGGGCTGGGCGAGTTCACGGCCGACTTGACGGTCGCCGACAGGGCGTCGATCGAGCTCTTGAGCGCGCTCGACTCGGTCGGGAAGTCGCTCTTGGCGGCGCTGACGGCGGTCTGGGCATCGGTCTGGACCTTGGACACGGCGGTCTCGAGCCCGCTGAGACCCGTCTGCAGGATGTTCGTGCTCGGGAGGGCCTTGATCGAGCTCTCGAGGTTTGAGATCGACGAGCAGTAGGAGGGCTTGCTGCTGCCGCCGCACGCCGCGAGGACGACCACGGGAAGCGCTACGGCCAGCGCTGCTCGAGTGGCGTGAGATATGCGGTCAGACATCGAGGATCCTCGCCTTCGCGGATTGGTATTCGTCGGGGGTGATCGCCCCGCGGTCGCGCAGGTCGGCCAGCTGCTTGAGCTGCTCGGCCGTGGTGGGCGCGGCCGGAGCCGATGACCCGTGCGAGTGGTGTCGTCGCTCGCGCATGGTCGCCACCCGGGTGCGAATCGCGTGCGTCGCGGCGCCCGAACGTGCCTCGGGGAATTCCTGGGCGGTCTGCCCGATCAGGAGGTACGTGCCGAACAGCCCGAGCACGGTGAAGATGAGAATCCCGATGGGCGTGCCGGTTGCGTGGATCGGGTTCCAGATGAACAGCAGGACCAAGAGCCCGAGTGCGATCCCGTAGGTTGCGACGGTCTGCTCGCGCAGGAACGGGGAGATCGCCTGACGTGCGACGAACGCGGGCCGGGCCGGCCCGGCGAACCATGCGGCGGCGACCAGCAGGATCCCCATGAACACGACCCCGCCGGCCACGTCGTTCAGAATCGACGTGGCGATCCCGTAGACGTCGTGGATCGTCACCTGCAGCGAGGCGTCATGTGTGAGCGAGCTGGCGACCGCTCCCTGGAGGATCGAGCGGCCGAGGATGACGAGCACGCCGGCGATGATTCCAGCGAAGCCGATCGTCATCAGCGTCCGCCGGCGATGCCCCTTCGCGAGAAACAGCGCGAGTATGTACAGAAGCGGCACCAGGATCGTCAGCCAGAGCGCCAGGCCCTTGATCACCTTGCCGCCGTTCTGGACGTACTTGAGCTCGTCGGACTTGAAGATCGTCAGCTTCGCGATGGTTGGCGGGAGGTTCGAAGCGAGGTCCGACGGAAGCCCGAGGCGGGCCGCAATGTTGTTGAGGATCCCGCCCAGATCGAGCGTCACCGCACCTTGGTTGACCCCGATCGTGCCCTTGCGGCCGTTTACGATGTCGACGAACGTCTGGTCGGCGGCGCGGTTGGCCTGCGCCCACAGGGTCTGGACCCGCGGCCGGGTCAGCGCAAGCTCCGCGCCCTGGACGGCGGCATTGCGCAGCGCCCCCGCGGCGGGTGCCGCCAGGCCCTGGAGCTGCGTGGGCAAGCCCTGCTTGATCAGGCCGGCGACGTTGACGTTCGCGTACAGCTGATCGACTATGTAGTTGGCCGTCGTGGATCGGACATTCTCGTTCTGGAGCAGCTGGGTGCTCGTGTTCGACCAGTTGTCGGGGCTGAACAGGAGCCGGTTGGCCCACGTGGCGAAGATTCCGACGACAAGCAGCAGCGTCGTCACGCCGATCAGCACGTCGACGCCGATCAGCCGCCGGCGCGAGATCTTCGCGGACGCGGCGTCCACCGTCGGAGCCGCGGCAGGCGTCTCTACCGTGCCCTGAGCCTGGGTCGGCGTAGCGTCGACCTCAGACTCCCCCTCGTGGACATCTCGCTCATCAGCTCCCATCGGACACCCCAATCTCTCGTCTCATCGGCGCGCCACCATCGTCCAAGGGCTGCGCGCATGACGCATCGCCTGATTTGGGTGATGCCCGCGACGCTTGCCAGGTCGAATATCGTCTCGACACGATGTCCGAAGACCAGAGAGGAACCTCCAGACTCGGCCCCCTGGGGCCGCTCGTGGGCTTCGGCACCCGAGCGGCGACGGCGACGCTGCGGCCGATCGTCGGCGTAGCCGAAGCCGCCGCGGGGGCGGGCCTCAGCCTCGAGCGGCGGGCGGTGAACCGCGTACTCGAGAGCGACGAGCTCGAGCGGGTCGTGATCGTGGCGATCAACAGCGTGCACATTCAGGCGGCGTTCAAGCAGGCTCTCGAGAGCGAGGGAGCGGCGCAGCTGGTCGACAGCCTGTTCGACAGCGGCTTCATCGACCGGCTCTTCGAACGGCTGCTGGCCAGCGAGAGCCTCTGGCACCTGATCGACGAGATCGCCGGGAGCCCGGCGGTCACGGCGGCGGTATCCCAACAGGGCCTCGGGTTCGCCGACGAGATCGGCGATCAGGTGCGGACTCGCTCGCGTAAGGCCGACGATTGGATGGAGCGCGCCGCCCGGCGTCTGATCGGTCGCCAGCAGAGCGCCATCCCCGTGGAACCTGACGCGAGCACCTGATGAGCGGGGTGTCCGCGGCACCCGTGGGCGAGGCGCTCACCGGGCCCGCGCCCGATCAAGACCTACGTTACGTCGGCCTCGCCACCAGGGTGATCTCGTTCACGATCGACGCGGCGCTGATCACGGTCGTGGACGTCGTCGTGGGTGTGGGGGCGGCGCTGATCCTGTCGTTGCTGCATCTCCCACACGAGCTGAGGACGATCCTGGCAGTGATCGGCGCGGTGGCGTTCGTGCTCGGGTCGATCGCCTATTTCACGGTCTTCTGGTCGTCGACCGGACAGACTCCGGGCGCGCGCATGCTCCAGATTCGCGTGGTGACCGGGGACGGGACGCGCGTCCACACGCGGTGGGCCATTCTGCGGTGCCTCGGGGTCGTGCTGGCGGCGCTGCCGCTGTTCGCCGGGTTCGTGCCGATCCTGTTCGACGGTCGGCGTCGGGGATTCCAGGACTGGCTTGCGCGCACGCTGGTGGTCGAAGCGCCGGGACCTTCGATCGCCGAGGTGAGCCGGACGAAGAAGCGGGCGATCTACGAGGCCTCCCGCCGTCCGCCTCCGGCCGCGGGGCCATAAAGCGTTACTCATCCTCTTTGGGTGATGACCGGGCGGTTGGTTTTGCCGATGCTCCAAGCCAAGCGTCTGAAAGGAGACTCGCAGTGGCAACGCTTGTTGCGATCGGCTATCCGGATCAGGTGACCGCTGAGCAGGCGAGGCAGACGGTCTTTCAACTCGAATCCGAGCTCATCATCCAGGCCGACGAGGTCGCCTCGATCTCGCGTGACCTTGAGGGTAAGTATCACGTTCACACCTCCCACGGTGGCGCATCGGCAGGCGGAGGCGCCGCCTGGGGCGGCTTCTGGGGGCTCCTGTTCGGGCTGTTGTTTTTCATTCCCGTGTTCGGGCTCGCGCTCGGGGCCGGGATGGGAGCGCTGTTCGGCCACTTCGGCGAGAAGGGGATCGACAAGGCCTTCCAGCAGCAGGTGCGCGACTACCTGAAGCCGGGCACCTCGGCGCTGTTCATGGTCATCGAGCAGGTCACGCCGGACAAGGCGGTCGCCGCGCTCGAGCAATACGGCGGAACCGTGATCCGGACCTCGCTGTCCGAGGAGGACACCAAGAAGTTGCAGGAAGCGCTGCAGCCGGTTACCCCGTCCACCTGACGGCATGGTGCCAACCGGGGCGCCCGCGCCAAGCGCTGCGGGTGCCCCGGTGGCTTGTCGCGATCTGGAACACCGTGAGCCCGGCTGCGGCGTTGGCCGCGTCCGGTTGTCCGTTCGGCTGACGGCAGCCGGCGGCGTCTATGCCGGGTGCTCCGCCGGTGTGGCCGGCGCCGCGGCCGGCGCGGTGGATTCCGCCGGCTTGGGCGAGAGCAGCAGCGTGACCAGGTACGCCACGACGACGCCGACGATGATCAGCGGCTCATCGCCGGTCCCGGACTTGACCGTCAGCAACGTGGCTAGCACGACCGCCGACAGCGGCAGCCGGAGCACCGCCACGGTCCCGGCGCCGATCCCGACCCCAACCGCCGGCTCCAGTGCGAAGCCGGGGAGGTGCGAGGCCGCGACTCCCGCGGCAGCTCCTAGAAATATGGCTGGGAACGTCGGCCCGCCGCGAAAGCTGCCGAGCGACAGGCTGTAGGCGATGCCCTTGATCAAGATCAGCAGCAGGAGCGCGCCGACCGACCAGGTTCCGGCCTGCTCTACGAGCCCGGGCAGGGCGTCCTGGCCCGAGAACAGAACCTCGTTGACGTTCTTGCCCGTGGCGCCATGAAAGGCGATCGCGAGGCCCGCGATGATCAGGCCGACGACCGGCAGGAAAAGCAGCAGGCGCCGAGCTACCACGCCGTACGTGCTCATTCCGCCCATCATGATCGCCCTGGTCACGACGGCGATCGCGATCGCGAGCGCGATCGTCCACCCGAACTGACCGACGGTCGGGTGAGCGAAGTGGGGAAGGGTCCAGAGGACCGAGCGCGTACGCGCTGCTGCTCAACCCGGTGAACGACCCCATCCCGATCGAGACCAGCGTGCCGATTCCGGCGGCGAGCAGCCCGGGTAGCAGGAGCAGAGGCAGCCGCGGCCCGCCGATCCCGGTCGCCTCGATCAGGATCACGGCCGCGATCAGCGGCGAATCGAAGATGAACGACAGCGCCGCGAAGCTGCCGGCGGCGGCAACGAGGACGAGCACCTGCGGTTGCATCTCTCTTCGCGCCGCTTTGATCGAGAGCAGGGCCACGCCCGCGCCGATCGCGATCAACGGAGCCTCGGGACCGATGACGAGCCCGGAACTGATCGCGGCCAGCCCCGCCAGGACCACTCCCGGCAGGTCGATCGGGCGCATGGGCTTGCCTCCGATGGCGAGGCCCCTGGCCGGCAGGTGTCCGCCTTCGCCCGGCAACCGCATGATCGCCAGCGCCACGAGCAGGCCGGCCAGCGCCAGCACGGGTAGCCCCCACCACAGAGGCGGGCCGTTGTCGTAGCCGAGAGCGTGCGGCAGATGCGTCCAGAGCTCGCGCTGGATCTGATAGATCGCCTCCAGGAAGCACCATGCCGCTAGCGAAACGATGACACCGACGATCGCGACGATCACGAGCAGGACCACGAAGCGCTTGCTCCGCATGGTCGCGGCTGCCTGCTCGGCGGTCGGCTCCGCGGGCGGCGCGGGTTCGGCAGCGGTCGTCGCGCTCACTTCCGCCGATGCTCACAGAGCGGCGCGGGCTAGTCGTCACCCCTTCTGGGTGAACGCGAGCGCCGGGGTGAGGACGGACTTTGGCGCTCAGGCTTCGCATATGTCAGCTGGATCGCCAAAGAACGAGGCGGTGATCGCGCTCGCGGAGGTCAGGGTCCGAGCCGGCGAACCCCGTCGTCCACGTTCGCCACCGCGAACACATAGGCGGCGTGGGTAGCGAGGCAAGTGGCCATCACGTCGGGCGGCCACTTCCACGGCGGGGGAGTTCGTCCGAGCAGCGGGAACAGCGTCAGCGTCGCGCTCATCAGCGTGCCGCCGAAGATCGCGCTCGCCCACGGCTCTCCGACCTTTCGGCGCAAGATGCCGTGCCAGAGACCGAACGCCGAGCCGTAGCTCCAGCGCAGGGCCCAGCCGATGTCGCGGTCCTCGCGTGCGGTGACGTGAGGCAGGTGCATGATCGAGGCGACGATCTTGCCGGGGACGAGCGAGTCGTCGTAGTCGAGCGGCCCCTGGTGGCGCGGGCGCAGTCGCCGCTCGACGTCGTACGCGAGCGACAGAGCCGCGGTTCCCGCGGTCCCGGCCATCACGCTCCGGACGGGCCAGTGCACATTCATGCTTTCATCCTCCTTCCAACGAAGTTGCCGATCAGGATTCCAATCACGGTGACCAGGTACAGCTGCCCGATGAGCATCTCGAGCACGGCGAGCGCGTGGCCAAGGGGGTGGGCGGGTGTGAAGTCGCCGAAACCGGTGGTCGTCAAGACCGTGAACGAGTAGTAGACGATGTCGCCGTTGTTGGCGTGCTGGCCCTGCGCGAAGTACGAACCGCTCTCGACGACGGAGACGAACCCGATCGCTGAAGCGAACAGCAGGCCGATCAGGAGGTAGATCGCCAGCGCTCCCGCGACTGCCTGAACCGTGACGCCCTCCGTGTTGATCAGGCGGATGAGCCCGCCGCCGAGGGCCACCGGGATCGCCGCCACGATCACCGATCCGATGACGAACGTGACCGCGTCTGACAGCAGCCCCGCGGCAATCGCGATCACCACGACGGTCGCAAACACCGCGACGGTGATGCTGCGGACACGGCGGACCTCGGCGCGAGCCCGGGATGTGGCAACGGCGAAACTGAGTGCCCCGCCGGCGAGGGCGATCCCGAGCGCGCGCGACCAGTCGGCGTCCGGAGACAGCACCTCCAGCACCAGGAACACGACGACTATCGCGAGGACCACTCCGTAGCGGAAAGACGCCTCGCTCCTGCGGGCGGTCGGCGCTCGCTCGGGCCTCACCGCGGTCACAGCGTCACCGTCCGGTCGACGAGGTCGAGCCCCTCGGCGCGGTGCGTGATCAGCAGCACGGTGCGACCCTCCGCGGCCGCGAACACGTCCTCGATCAACTCGTTCGCGGTCTTCGGATCGAGGTGGGCGGTCGGCTCGTCGAGCACCAGCACCGGCGCATCCGCGAGCAGCGCGCGCGCTAGGACGATGCGCTGGCGTTGGCCTCCCGAGAGCTCGCGCCCGGCCTCGCCGACGAACGTGTCGAGGCCGTCCGGGAGCCCGGAGATCCACTCCCAGATCCGCGCCCGGCGGAGCGCGTCCTGCACCTCGGCGTCGGTCGCGTGGGGTCGCGCGAGCCGAACGTTGTTGCGGATCGAGGTCGAGAACAGGTGCGAGTCCTGGCCGGCCACCGAGATCGCGCGCCGCACGTCCTCCTGTCGGTAATTCCGCAGATCGCGACCGGCGAGCGTGACGCGCCCGCACTCGGGATCGAGGAACCGCAGCAGCAGGTTGGCGACAGTGGTCTTGCCGGCGCCGCTCGGTCCGAGCAGCGCGACCCGCTCCCCCGGCTCGAGCCCGAGCGAGACCCCGTCGATCGCGCACCGCGGCTGACCGGGGTAGCGCGCGCGTACGTCCTCGAGCGCGACCGCGAACGGCCACGTGGGGACCGGCGCGGGTCCGACCGGGTCGCGAACGAGCGGCTGCTCACCGGTGAGCTCGAGGACCCGCCGGCCCGCGGCGAGCGTCGCCGACAGCTCGCGGGCGGCGCCGGCCAGCGGCGTCACGGCCTCAAACGACGCCAGCGCGAGCAGCGCCAGCAGCGCGATCAGCACGCGATCGAGAGTGCCCGACCCGGACGCGTTCACCGCGACGGCGAGCACGCCGGCGACGGTCACGCCGGTGACGACGAGCTCGAGACCGTCCGCGACGCCCGCGACGAGCGCGTCGCGGCGGGCCAGTCGCACCAGCGTCCGGTCGGCAGCGCGGACGCGGTCGACCACCGCCTGCTCGGCGCCGAACGCGACGAGCTCGGGGGCCCCCCGGAGGAGCTCGACGAGCTCGGCCGACAGCTCGCCGCGAGCGGCCGCTTGACGTCGACCAGCCCGCGCGCCGAGCAACCCCGCCAACCCCGGCACGGCCAGCCCGCCAAGAAGCAGTCCCGCGGCGAGCACGAGCCCTGCAGCGGGAAGGAAGACGGCGGCGACACCGACCGAGACGGCGCCCGCGAGGAGCGCGACCAGCGGCGGCTCGAGGCCGCGCAGGTACAGGTTCTGGAGCGCGTCCACATCTGCGACCATCCGCGACAGCAGGTCGCCCTCGCGATAGGATTCGAGCTCCGCCGGGGCAAGCGGCTCGATCCGCGCGTAGAAGCGAGCGCGCAGCCGTCCGAGCGTGCGGAGCGCGATGTCGTGAGAGGCGAGCCGCTCGAGGTAGCGCAGCACCGGCCGCCCCACGCCGAAGAACTGCACCGCGACGATCGTGACCATCAGCGAGAGGATCTCCGGACGCTCGGCCGCCCGCGAGATCAAGTAGCCCGAGGTCGCCATCAACCCGACGCCGAACAGGACCGTCAGCGCGCCGAGGACCGCCGCTCCGGCCAGGCGCCGGCGCGACACGGGCACGAGCCCAACGATCGCTCGAAGTGTTGCCGTCACGCCGCCCGCTTCCGTTCCGTCGGCACCGCGACCCCGGCTACGAGCCGAACGACCCGATCGGCAATGCGGATGAGCTCGGACCGGTGCGCGATCAGCAGCATCGTCCGTCCGTGCCGCAGGCGCTCGACCGCCGCCGACACGATCGCCACGCTGTCCGGATCCAGATCAGCGGTCGGCTCATCGAGGATCACGAGCGGGGCGTCGCGCACGAACGCTCGGGCGAGCCCGATCCGGCGGCGCTCGCCCGGCGACAGCGACCGCTCGCCGTCGCCGACGACCGTCGCGTAGCCGTCCGGCAGTGACCGGATGAACTCGTCGGCGCCCGCGAGCCGCGCGGCGTCGGCGACCGCCTCCTCGCCCGCCTCAGGATCGCCGAGACGAATGTTGTCGGCAACGGTGCCGCGGAACAGCGTCGGATGCTGGGGCACCCAGGCGACGAGCCGCCGCCACGCGTCGAGCCGGCACTCGGACAGGTCGGTGCCGCCAACGGTGATCCGGCCGCCCGTGGGCGTCAGCATGCCGATCGCCAGCGCGCCCACCGTGCTCTTGCCGGCGCCGCTTTCGCCGACCAGCGCCACGACCTCGCCGGGCGGGAGCTCGAGACTGAATTCGTCGAGCACCGTGCCCGAGCGGGACGGGTACGAGAACGACACGCGTTCGAACGTCACCGACGCCCGCGCGGGGCTGGGCGCGAGCCGCGTGCCGCCGAGCTCTGCCGACGCCGGAGCATCGAGCAGCGCGAACAGCCGGTCCGCCACAGCCAACCCGTCGGCGCTCGCGTGGTACTCGGCGCCGAGCCGCCGGAAAGGCAGATACAGCTCGGGTGCGAGCACGATCACCGCGAGTCCGGCCTCGAGGCCGAGGCTGCCGCTCACGAGCCGGACCCCGGCCGTCACGGCGACGATGGCCACGCCGATCGTCGCCGCGAGCTCGAGCACGGAGCCGGACAGGAAGCTGATCCTGAGCGTCTCCATCGTCGCCCGGCGGTACCTGTCGCCGACCTCGGCGACGACTGCTGCTTCGTCGCCCGCGCGGCCGAAGGCGCGCAGCGTGGGCAGGCCGCGCACGACGTCGAGGAAGTGGCTCGACAGCGCTCGCAGCGCTTGCCAGCGCTCCTTGGTCAGGTCCGCCGTGTAGGTCCCGATCAGCCACATGAACACCGGCACGAGCGGCAGCGTCAGCACCATGATCACCGCCGCCTCGGGGTCGAGGACGGCGACCCACGCGATCACCAGGAACGGGACGATCGAGGCAAGCACGATCTGCGGCAGGTAGCGCGCGAAGTATCCCTCGAGCGCCTCGACTCCCTGCACGGAAACGGCGGTGATCTCGGCAGCGTCGGTCCCGTCGATCGCCGCCGGCTGCGTGCGCAGCCGCTTCTCCGCGAGCGCCAGGCGAAGCTCCGAGAGGACGCTCCATGCCGCGCGGCGACCCGCGACCTCCATGCCCCAGGCGAACGCGCCTCGCACCGCGAACGCGAAGACCAGCAGTGCGAGGTCAGGCCAGAGCTGATCAAGCCGTGTGCCGTGGAACGCCCGCGCGCCGATCCGCGCAAGCATCGTCGCTCCGAGCAGCACCGCCAGCGCGGTGCCGATCCCGAGCCCGCAGTCGAGCGTCAGCAGCGGCCGCGCCGACTTCGTGCGTCGGAGCAGGCGCGGGTCGAGGGCGCGCACCCGTCAGCTCCTAGTGGTCGCGGGGACGACCACTTCTAGCCGGAGGAGGTCGGGGGTGAGCTCACTCGCCGGCGGAACACGTGGAACGACCAGCCCTGGTAGAGCAGCACGATCGGGAAGAACAGGACGGCGACGACGGTCATCACGACCAGGCCGTAGTGGCCGGCGGCCGCGTTGTTCACGGTCAGGTTGTAGGCGTGATTGGTGGTCGAGACCATCACGTTCGGGTATAGCGAGATGAACAGCTGGCCGACCGCGGCGGCGATCCCGAACCCCGAGGCGACGAACGCCCAGCCGTCGTTGCCGGTGGTGGCAAGTCGCTGGGCGAAGATCACGGCGAGCACGCCGAAGATCTGGGTCGGCTCTGGCACGGTGCCGCCGCCGATCACGACCAGCGTCCAGACCACCCAGGCGAGGTTGACGAGGACCGCGACGACCCCGATCGATCGGGCCGCCGCGTGGGCCCGCTCGCGGATCTCGCCGGTCGTCCGGAGTGCCAGGAACGTCGCGCCGTGGAGCAGCGACAGCACGAGCAGGGTCACCCCGGTCATCAGCCCGTAGCCGGTCAGCAGGCTGAAGAAGGTCCCGGTGAAGTTGTGCGCCGAGTTGATCGGAAGGCCGTGCAGGAGATCGCCGAGCGCGACGCCTATGAGCAGCGGGATCACGACACTGCCGATCGTCAGCGCCCACGACCACCCGTTCTGCCACCGCTTGCTCTCGCGCTTGCCCCGGTACTCGAACGAGACGCCGCGGGCGAACAGCGCCACCAGCAGCAGCACGACCGCCAGGTACAGCGCGGAGAACATCGTCGCGTACCACCCCGGGAACGCCGCGAACATCGACGCGCCCGCGACGATCAGCCAGACCTCGTTGCCGTCCCACCACGGGCCGATGGTGTTGATCGCCACGCGCCGCTCGGTCTCGGTCCTTCCGATCACCCGGTGCAGTGCGCCGACGCCGAAGTCGAACCCCTCGAGCACGAAGAAGCCGACCCAGAGGACCGCGATGATGACGAACCAGATCGTGTGGAGTTGCATGTGGGGTCAGTAGGTCAGGGCGGGGGCGGCGCCGGCGGCGGGCTCGGCGGCCTCGGCGTCCGCCTGCGCCATGCCGCGGCGCGAGTAGCGGAGCATCAGGACGAGATCGGCCCAGGCGAGCACGATGTAGGACAGGACGAACACGATCAGACTGATCCAGATCTCGGTGGCGCTGACCGACGGCGAGTTGGCGGTCACGGTCTTCTGGAGGCCCTGCACGATCCACGGTTGCCGACCTGACTCGGTCAGCAACCACCCCGCTGTGTTCATCACGAACGGGGTGATCACCGCCCACACCGATATCCAGAGGAACAATCGGGATCTCCGCAGCCGGCCCCGCTGCAGCAGATAACCGCCCCACAGCGCCAGCAGCAACACCAGCGACCCCAAGCCGGCCATGACCCGGATCGACCAGTACTGGATCGCCACGTTCGGTATGTAGTTTCCGGGTCCGTATTTCTTCTGATACTGCGCCTGGAGCTGGTTGAGCCCCGTGACCGGACCGCTCCACGTACCGGTCGCCAGCACCGACAGCAGATGCGGGATCGGGATGATCTCCGTCGCCGTCTGGTTGCTCTGGCTGAACCCCCCGACCTGAGCGGCCGAGAACGAGCACGGCTGGCAGCTGTTCCACAGCGCCTCCGCGGCGGCGATCTTCATCGGCTGGTACTTCGCCTCGATCACCCCGAGCTGGTTTCCAACCGAGAGCTGGATGACGATCGTGGGGATCAGGATGATCAGCGCGACCTTGCCGGTGCGGTGGAACGAATCGACGTGCTCTCCCTTGCGCAGGTACCACGCCGACACAGCGAGCATCACCATGCACCCGGTGATCAGCGACGCCAGGATCACATGCGCGTAGCCCCACACGAACGTCGGGTTGACGAGCAGCGCCCACATGTTGCTCAGCACGGCCTGGCCCTGGCTGTTGATCTTGTAGCCGACCGGATGTTGCATCCACGAGTTGGCGACGAGGATGAACATCGCCGAGAGCATCGTGCCGGCCGAGACCGCCCAGATGCACGCGAGGTGCACGCGCTTGGGCAGGCGGTCCCAGCCGAACAGCCACAGCCCCAGGAACGTCGACTCGAGGAAGAACGCGAGGATGCCCTCCATCGCGAGCGGCGCCCCGAACACCCCGCCGACGAACCGCGAGTACGTCGACCAGTTCATCCCGAACTGGAACTCCTGGACCAGGCCGGTGACGACCCCGATCGCGACGTTGATCAAGAGCAGCGTCCCGAAGAACCGGGTCATCCGCTTGTAGTCAGGGTTGTCGGTGCGGTACCAGACGGTCTGGAGGACCGCGACCAGGAACGCCAACCCGATCGTCACCGGCACGAAGAAGAAGTGATAGATCGTGGTGGTGGCGAACTGCCAGCGCGCGAGGTCGTTGGCCATCCCCGGCAGCTCCGTCGGTCAGCCGCTGATCGACGTCGCGGACTGGCTTGGAGATGCGGTGACCGCCGGGTCGTCATTCCAGTCGATCGCCGCCTCTTCACCCCGATCGAGAACGTGCGGGCCGCTGGTCTTCGAGAAGCGGTCCCAGCTCCAATCGATGATCGCCTCGATCTTGTCCTTGGTACCGGTCATCAGCGACGCGTGGACGCCGAGCCAGGCCATGTGCGCGAGCTGCCCGTGGACCTCGTGATGGCGTTTACCCACCTCCGCGATCGCCGCACCGCGCCCGATCATCGCCATGATGCCCTTGTCCTTGTAGACGAAGTCCTTTCGTTCCTTGCCGTCGAAGTCGGCGAGGATGTTGTCCGCCGCCAACTTGCCGCTCTGAAGGGCGACGGAGCCGAGCTGCGGAAGCGACTGATCCCCAGGGCCAGGAATGTTGGCGATGTCACCGACCACGTAGACCCCGGAGGTGCCCGCGAGCGTCAGGTCGCCCTGGACGTCGATGCGCCCTCCCCGGCCGACCGTCAAGCCCCCGTCGGCAGCGACCGGCGCGCCGGTGATGCCACCGCCCCAGATGACGCACCGCGTCGCGACGACGGTGCCGTCCGACAGCAGCGCATGGCCCGTCCCGACCTCTTTGACACCGGTGCCGAGGTTCAGCTCCACATGACGGCCCTGCAACACCTTCGCGACGTAGCCGTGAGCCTCGTCCGAGAATGCGCGCAGCAGCGTGTCGCCGTAGTCGAGCAGGTGGATACGAGCGGCACCCGCGTCGAAGTTGCGGTACTCGGCGGGGACGGTCAGCTCGACCATGTCGGCCAGCGCTCCTGCGACCTCGACGCCGGTTGGACCGCCGCCGACGATCACGAAGTTGAGCGCGCCGCGGTCGATCAGACTCGGGTCGCGGTCGACCTGCTCGAAAAGCCCGAGGATTCGCGACCGCAGCCGCGTCGCATCGTCGAGCGAGTAGAGCGGGAACGTGTGCTCGGCCGCACCGGGGGTGTGGAAGAAGTTCGGCTGTGAGCCCGCTGCGAGCACGAGCGCGTCCGCCTCCCAGCTTCCGCCATCGGCCGCCGTGACGGTGCGGTTCGTCGTGTCCACCGCCGTGATCTCGGCCAGCTGTATGTCCACGTTCTCCTGGTCGGCGAACACCGCGCGGAGCGAGTGCGCGATGTCGCTGGGCGCGAGCAGTGAGGTAGCCACCTGGTAGAGCAGCGGCTGGAACTGGTGGTAGTTGTTGCGGTCGATCAGCGTGACTTCGATGTCGTCGCGGTCGGCGAGCCGCTGGGCGCAGCCGAGGCCGGCGAAGCCGCCGCCGACGATCACGACGCGGTGCTTGTCTTTGTCATGCGGCATGGGCGGGCTCCGGTTGGGGCTGGTGGACGTCGAGGCGTTCGAGCAGGTGGTCGCCGACCCGCAGCGCGTTCGCCATCGCCGTGAGCGCGGGGTTGACGGCGCCGATGCTCGGGAAGCAGCTGGTGTCGACGACGTACAGGTTGTCGAGCTCATGCGCCCGGCAATCGGGGTTCAGCACCGACGTCGCCGGGTCGGTGCCGAACCGGCACGTGCCGGCCTGGTGGGCGCAGCCGGCGACCGGAATCTCGTTCTTCAGGTAGGCGTGGTGGGGGAGGAGGTGCCCGTGATGCATGCCGAGATCGCCGAGCATGTCCTTGAGCTTTCCGAACAGCCGATCCTTGGCCTCGTCATTGGTCGGCCGGTAGTCGATCACGACGTTGCCGTCGCGCGCGAGCGTGACCCGGTTCTCGGGACGGGGCAGGTCCTCGGTCGACATCCAGAAGTCGACCGCGTGGCGCGCGACTTCCTCAAGCGTCCATGTCGGCGCGAACCGCGTCTCGCCGGGCTTCTCGCCGCGGAACATCGGCGCCTGGGACTTCCCGACCATCTGGATGTTCCCGAGCGGATAATCGAAATCCTCGCCGCCCGAGAAGTAGAAATCGTTCAACCCGAGCGTCTTCTGGAAGATCGTCGGGTTCTCTTCCTTGGACAGCGCGAGTACGGCCTGGCTGTTGTGGAACATGTAGTTGCGCCCGACCTGGTCTGACCCGTTCGCGAGACCGTGGGGATGGGCGTCGGTGGCGGAGGCGAGCAGCAGCTTGGCGCTGTTGGCAGCGCCGCAGGAGACGACGACGATGTCGCCCTCGAACGTCTCGGTGTCGCCACCGCGCTCGACCTCGACTCCGGTCACGGCCGTGCCCGCGTCATTGCAGTGCAGCCGGACGGCGTGGGCGCCGGTGAGCAAGGTGACGTTCGGATGCTCGAGCGCCGGTCGGACGGAGATCACCTCGGCGTCGGACTTGGCGTGCACGACGCACGGGAAGCCGTCGCAGTTGTTACACCGCACGCATTTGCTGTAGGGCATGTTGCCCTCGTCGAGGAGGATCCCGCAGGGCGCGTGGAACGGGTGCAGGCCGGCCTTGGCCAGGTCGTCTGAGAGCTGCTGGATGCGCGGCTCGTGTGACACCGCAGGGTGCGGGTAGGGAGCGCTCGCCGGCGGCTCGGTCGGGTCCTCGCCGCGGGCGCCGTGGACCTGGTACAGCTGCTCGGCCTTGGTGTAGTAGGGCTCGATCTCCTCGTAGGAGATCGGCCACGCCGGCGAGATCCCGTCGCCGTGCTGAAGCTCGCCGAAGTCCTCGGCTCGCAGGCGGTAGAGCGCGGCGCCGTACAACTTGGTCGCGCCGCCGACGTAGTAGTGGACCTGCGGTGCGAACGGCGTCAGGTCCGCGTAGTACCAGGTGTCCGGCGAGACGTAGCGGCCGTCGACGAACACGTCCTGGGCCTGCCAGTTCTGGGGCTCGCGCGGGAGCCAGCCGCCGCGCTCGAGCAGCAGGATGCGCTTGCCCGACGGCGCCAGGTGGCGGACGAGCGTGCCGCCGCCGGCGCCTGACCCGATCACGATCACGTCGTAGTGACTCATGCGCCCAGCTCCTCGAGACGCTCGGCGACGATGATCCGGCCGGCGGCCTCGACCAGCGCGAGGTGCGAGAACGCCTGCGGGAAGTTCCCCAGATGCCGGCCGGTCCCGGCGTCGAACTCCTCGGCGTACAGCAGCAGCGGCGAGGCGACCTTGGCCAGGCGCGTCATCAGATCGCGGGCGCGCTGCATCTCGCCGATGACCGCCAGCGCGGAGACGAGCCAGAACGAGCAGATCACGAACGTCCCCTCCTTGCCGGACAGGCCATCGTCGGTCTCGTCGGTCCGGTAGCGCAGCACGAACCCGTGCTCGGTCAGCTCGTCGGCGATCGCCAGCACGCTCGCGCGCAGCCGCGGGTCATCGCCGGGGAGGAATCCGAAGATCGCCGCGAGCAGCGTCGAGGCGTCGAGCGAATCGGTGTCGTAGTGCTGGCAGAGCACGCCGCGCTTGTCGACGCCATGCTCGAGGATGTCGGCCTTGATCTCGGCCGCGACCTCTCTCCAATCGGTCGCCAGCGCGTTCTCTCCGCGGATCTCAGCGAGCTTCGCGGCGCGGTCCATCGCCACCCAGCACATCAGCTTGGATGAGACGTATTGCTGGGGCTTGCCGCGCGCCTCCCAGATCCCCTGGTCCGGCTGCTTCCAGACCGACTTGGCGCACTCGGCCTGCGCCTGGATCAGCGGCCACAATCGCCGGGGCAGCCGCTGGCTGCGGCGCGTGTGCAGCAGCACCGAGTCGAGCGCGGCGCCGAAGACGTCGTTCTGGCGCTGGTCGAACGCGCCGTTCCCGATCCGGACCGGGCTGGCACCGTCATAGCCTGAGAGATCCTCGAGCAGCTTCTCGGAGAGGTCGCGGCGACCGTCGATCCCGTACATGATCTGCAGTCCGCCATCGTCGTTTCGCTCGAGATCGCCCATGAACTGCATGAACTCGTCGGCCTCCCAGTCGAGGTCGAGGTAATGCAGCGCCTGGAGCGTGAACGTCGAGTCGCGGATCCAGGTGAAGCGGTAGTCCCAATTGCGCTCCCCGCCCGGGGTCTCGGGCAGCGACGTCGTCAGCGCGGCCACGGTCGCACCGGTCGGCATGTACGTCAGCCCCTTGATCGCCAGCGCGGAGCGCTGGATCAGGGGGCGGAACTCGTGATCGGGGATGCGCGCGCGCGACAGCCAGTGGCGCCAGAACCGGGTCGTGGCCTTCAGGAGCGCGTTGGCCTCCTCGACGCTGGTCGGCGTCGGCGCCTGATCGTCCCACGAGAGCGCGCAGAACAGCTCCTCTCCCTCGCGGAGCAGGTGCCGGGCGCGGACATGGTGGGCCTCGATCCCGAGCAGCATGTCCGTCTGCAACCGCATCGTCTGATCGCCGCCGGTCGCGTCGGCGCGTGTGGCGATCCGGGGTCAGCGTCCAATCGGCCAGGACGCGGCCGTAGTCGAAGCCCGGCTCGCACACGAGCTCGACCTCGACGGTGCCCTCGATGCACTTGACCGTGCGCACGAGCACGTGGTCGGCGTCCTCGTCGGTCGGCGGGCGCGTGTGCGGCGTGATCGCGTCCTCGCCACGGCGCGGTCCCATCGTGAGCGCGTCGTGCACCTCCGCCCACCCCGACGGCGTCTTCCAGCTGGTGACGAGCGTGTTCGTTCCCGGCTCGTAGTGCCGGCCGCTCGGGACGTTGATCCCGAACGGGCCGAGGCGGAACGCGCCGGCGCCGCGGTCCAACAGCGATCCGAACACGCTGGGGGAGTCGAACCGCGGGACGCACAACCAGTCGATCGCGCCGTCCGGCGCCACCAGCGCCCCGGTATGGCAATCCGACAGGAACGCGTAGTCGGCGATCGGCGTGAACGGCGACCGCGCCACCGCGATCTGCGACGGGCTCGGCGCGGCCGTCTCCGGCACGGCCCCGGCGTTGCCGTCATGGTGGGCGTTCTTCTTGGCCTTGGTCGAGCTCATGACGCCACCCACGGTCCGTGCCAGCGGCCAAACCCGCTCAGCAGTCGATCGGCCTCCTCCGGCCCCCACGAGTCCGGCGCGTAGGGGTGCGCGGGAGGAGGATGCTCGACCAAGGGCATCATGATCCGCCAGGTCTCTTCGACGCTGTCCTGGCGGGTGAACGGGGCGCTGTCGCCCTGGAGCGCGGCGTGTAGCAGCACCTCGTACGGGGTCGGGCCCTCGCCGCCCTCCTCGGCGAACTCCATGTCGAGCGTGATCTCCTGCGGTCCGCCCTTGTCGGCCCGGTGGGCGTCGAGGATCAGCCGGACGCCGGTGATCGGATCGAGCTTGATCACGAGCTGGCTCGCGACCGGCGCGCGGTTGCCGACGGCCGGGAGGAAGCCGAGCCGCGGCGGGTGGCGGAACACGAGCCGGACTTCGGTCTGGGTGACCGGGAGCCGCTTACCAGTCCGAATGAACCACGGAACGCCGGCCCATCGCCAGTTGTCGATCTCGAGCCGCATCGCCGCGTAGGTTTCGGTGGTGGATCCCGACGCGACCCCGTCGATGTCGAGGTAGCCGTCGTATTGCCCGCGGACGTAGTGCTTCGGGTCGGCATCCGCCATCGACCGGAACACCGCGAACTTCGCGTCCTTGAGGGTCGCCGCGTCGTCGCCGGCTGGGGCCTCCATCGCGGCGGCGGCCAGCAGCTGCATCAGGTGGTTGACGACCACGTCGCGCAACGCGCCGACGGGATCGTAGAAATGTCCCCGGTCCTCGACCCCGAAGCTCTCGGCCATCGTTATCTCGACGGCGGCGATGTGGTCGCGGTTCCAGATCGGCTCGATGTTCGAGTTCGCGAACCGGAGGTACAGGAACTCGCCGAGACCCATCTTCCCCAGGAAGTGATCGATCCGGAACAGCTGGGACTCGTCGATGTACTGGTGGATCTCAGCCGCGAGCTCGCGCGCCGACTCGAGATCGTGGCCGAACGGCTTCTCGACGACGACTCGTCCGGTCTTGGTCAGCCCCGCGTCGGTCAAGCCCTTGATCACCCGGCCGAACAGGAACGGCGGGATCTCGAGATAGAACACCGGACACTTCGCGTCACCGGCCGCGCGGGCCACTCGCTCGTACGTCGCGGCGTCGCCGAAGTCGCCGCTCACGTAGGACATCCGCCCCATGAGCTGGTCGAACACGCCCTCGTCAATCTTCTCGCCGGTTCCCTCGATCGCCGAGCGGGCATGGGTGCGGAGGTCGTCGGGGGTCCAGTCGCTGACCGCGACGCCGACGATCGGGCAGCTCAACAGCCCCCTCCGCTCGAGACGGTAGAGCGAATGGAACGTCATCACCTTGGCGAGGTCGCCCGTGATTCCGAAGATCACGAACACGTCTGCGACCTGCTCCTCGGCGGCGGTCGTGCGTGGCCGAGGTTCGACTGCTGTCGTCATAGCGCGTCCTTTTGTGGCGTAAACCGGCGCCCGGAATGCTCGAACCCGGGGGCCGGACCGGCATCACCTCATCTGGGTGAAAGCCTGCGTAGCCCTTGCGAACACGCCGGAGACAGGCCCAACATCCAGAAGGACTACTGTTTGCAACGGGTTGCAATGCAACCTAGCGTCAGAAATACCGCCCACGTACAGGACACCGACCGGGGGATCCAGCCGTGAGTTCCGAGATCGCAGCGAGCGAGTCGCAGCGGGGCGCGCTCGAGCATGCCGAACCGGTCACGGGCTCGCCCGCGTCCGCGCTCGCACGGTCCCGGGCCGCGGTCGCCCGTCTGTGGACGTCGATGCCGCTGGCGCTGCGGTGCGCGGCGATCGCGTTGCTCGGCGTATTCGCGGCCACTGCGGTCGGGCTGCTGACCGCTGAGAACCCCGCTGCCCTGCCGGCCGGGCTCGCGATCGAGCTCCGCGTCGTGATGATCGTGGCGCTGATCGCGACGGGCTTGTACGCGCAGACGAGCAGAATCCAGGCTCGGATGGGCGGGCTGCTGATCGCCGTCGGGCTGGTCTCCGCGCTATGGCTCCTCAACGGGTCGAGCAACCGCGTCCTGTTCAGCGTCGGGGTGGTATTCACCGGCCTGATGCCGCTGGTGTTCGCCTACCTGATGCTGGCCCATCCGACCGGGCATCTGCACTCGCGGAGCGAGCGGCGGTTCCTGTGGCTCACCGGCGGCGCTTTGGCGGTGTTGTGGCTGCTCAGCATCGTGATGACGCTGCAGCCTCCGCTCAAGACCCCGCTGCTCCAGTGCGGTCCGCACTGCCCGAACAACGTGTTCTCGATCGGCTCCGCCACGGAAGCCGTCACCGCGATTCAGGCGGCGATGGTGCTCGCCTGGCTGGCCGTGACGTGCGGAACCCCGGTGCTGCTCGCGCGCCGGGCGCGGCACGTGTCGGCCCCGGTGCGCCGCTCGCTCACCCCGGTCTGGCTGACGGCGTCGGCCGCCGCGGTCCTGCTGACGGCGAGCATGCTGTTTCACGCGTTCGGGGTCCACGTCTGGACGGCGCTCGGGTCGACCTACATCGGCCTCGTGGCCGTGCTCCCGATCGCGATCCTGATCGGGCTCGCGAGCGAACGGCTGTT
The DNA here is from genome assembly GCA_963746695.1 of uncultured Solirubrobacterales bacterium. Taxonomy (GTDB): domain Bacteria; phylum Actinomycetota; class Thermoleophilia; order Solirubrobacterales; family Solirubrobacteraceae; genus Palsa-465. The sequence goes on from CAVVCP010000011.1 coordinate 144,188, forward strand.
CATGGGGCAAGCGCTCGCTGAGTTCGTCTCAGAGCTCGCCAGGATGCCCGGTGCCGACCCCGAGGCGCTAATGGCCGCGGCGCTCCGCGACCCGCTGCTCAAGGTCGCCTACCGGCGGCCGGGACGAGGAACGTATGTCGACTCGACCGGGCACTCGGTCAACGAGCTGCCCGACACCGCGATCGCGTGGATCGAGCGCGACCACCAGGCGGTGGCGGCGGTGATCTACAACGAGGACCTGGCCGGATACGAGCCGTTCGTGCAGGCGGCCGGCGCGGCCGCGCTGATCCGGCTCGAGAAGACTCAGGCCGAGGCGGATCTCAAGGCGTCGACGGCGGATCTCGCCTCCTCGCGGATCCGGCTGATGGAGATGGCCCATTCCGAGCGCCGGCGGCTCGAGCGAGACCTCCATGACGGGGTGCAACAGCACCTCGTGGGGCTGCGGATCAAGCTCGATATGGCAGCGGAGACGATCAGGGAGGACCTCGAGCGGGGCGAGCGGGCGCTGGCGTCGGTGGGGCGCCAGATGGACGATGTCCTCCAGGAGCTGCGGTTGCTCGCGCGCGGCATCTATCCGTCGCTGCTGCACGAATGCGGCCTGCGCGAGGCGCTCACCGCGGCGGCTCGAAGCTCACCGCTGGCGGTATCCGTCCGGGCGGTCGGAGTCGCGCGCTACGCGGAGGAGGTAGAGGTCGCGGTGTACTTCTGCTGCCTCGAGGCGATCCAGAACGTCGTCAAGCACGCCGGGCCCGACGCGACCGCGATGGTCACGCTGTCGCGCGAGGGGCCGTATCTCGCTTTCGAAGTTCATGACACCGGGGTCGGCTTCGATCCCGAGGACAACGGACCCGCCAGCGGGCTCGTGAACATGCGCGACCGCATCGATGCGGTCGGCGGCGTGGTCGAGGTCACCGGGCGCCGTGGTCGCGGCACCTCGGTTCGCGGCCGCGTGCCGGTCGGGTAGACGGCGGTATTCACACAACTCGGATGCGGGCCTGTCGGGTCGACACGTGCAGGCCACCTTGCTGTGCAGCGGTGCGCGGGCGACGCTATGTCCGCACCCGTTCGCTCGAAAGGAACCCCCTGATGTGTCGCTGGCTCGCCTATTCCGGTTCACCCATTCTGCTTGAGACGGCGCTGTATTCGCCGGTTCATTCGCTGATCGACCAGAGCTTGCACTCCGAACTCGGCGCCGAGGCGACCAACGGCGACGGGTTTGGCGTCGGCTGGTATGACGACCAGCCGACCCCGGGCGTGTTTCATAGCATCGAGCCCGCCTGGAACGACCAGAATCTCAGGGAGCTCGCGGGGCACATCACGTCCGGGCACTTCTTCGCACACATTCGTGCGGCGATCGGGTCGCCGGTTCAGCAGACCAACTGCCATCCGTTCCGACACGGCCGCTGGCTGTTCATGCACAACGGATTCGTCGCCGACCTCCCCAGGGTCAGGCGCGACCTGTTGATCGCGATCGACGAATCGCTGTTCCCGGAGGTCTCCGGTACGGCGGACACCGAGATTCTGTTCTACCTTGCGCTGACGTTCGGCCTCGAGAGCGATCCGGCGGACGCCGTCGCGCGCGCGATCGGGCTGGTGGAGGATGTCGGTCGCCGCAAGGGCGTCGAGTTCCCGTTCCAGGGCACGATCGCCACTACCGACGGCGAGCGTATGTGGGCGTTCCGCTACTCGAGCGAGGGCAAGTCGCGGTCGCTGTTCTATAGCCGCAACCTCGAGGCGGTCCGCAAGCTCGCTCCCGACCGAGAGGTCCTGTTCGAGATCTCCGACGACTCCCGACTCGTGGTCTCCGAGCCCGTGGGTGACCTTCCCGGAGCCTGGAACGAGGTGCCCGAGGGGTCCTACGGGGTCGTCGGTGGAGGTGACGAGCAGTTGCGTCCGTTCCGGCCGAAGGCGCCGGCAACGTCCGTTGCCGTCCCCGCCTGAGCCGGCGGCCGGCTCAGCGTCACGTGACGCCGTCGACTGGGCGGCCGTTCTCGAGGTAGACGCAGTGCTCGGCGCCCGCGCACTGCGACAGGCGACGGCGTAACGGCCCGCTCAGCAGCTCGAGCGCTTCGCCGAGCTCGGCGAGCCGGTGATCCTCGATCTCAGACTCCTGGAGACGGACCTCGCGGAACGCCTCGTCTCCGAAGGCGCCGCAGTCGAACAGGAACCGCGCCCCGCCCGGCCGCCCGGGCCTGGGGGAGAGGAAGTCGACGCACACGAGCCGGCCGCGCTCGACGACAAGCCCGCACTCCTCCTGCGTCTCGCGTCGGCACGCGTCCCACGGCGATTCGCCGCCCGAGTCGATCTGGCCGCCGGGGATCGTCCAGCCCTTCTTGTAGGTCGGCTTGAGGATCAGCAGCAGCCCGGCCGGGTTGTGGATCAGCGCTCCCGCCGAGGCCGGGATCCGCGGGAGCTCGGGGACGACGTCGTTCAAGCGGCGGGCGAGGGCTCGGGCGCTGTCGCGTCTCGGTCCCCGGTCGGCGCGTCGGCCGCATCCGGCGCCGTCCGCGCAGGGGCCCCCATCGCGAGCAGGCTGTCGACGAGCGCGAGCATCTCCGCGTGGGTGCGCTCGTCGTGGGTGCGCAGCGAGCGGACCGCGCTCGCTGCGAGCACGTCGAGCGGCGTCCGCGGGCTCACCGCGCGCAGGCGCGCGGGCAGCCGCAAGCGGAAGCGGCGCGAGTCGGGCTTGAACATCCACGCGGCTACGTGCTCGATACGGCGCTGTTCGAGCTCGGCCGGCACGCGGCTGCCGACCACCTTGGCCGCGTAGCGGTACAGATCCTGACGGCGTGTGTCGTCGATCGAGTCGTTGTACGCGCGCAGCAATGACCCGACCACCGGGCAGACCGACGCCGGATGGTCGCTGAAGGGCTCGCCCGCCAGCATCGACGCCAGCTCCATCACGCACGCCCCGTGCTCCTTCGAGGTGTGCTTGCCCTTGCTGAGTCTGATCGTCTGGTGTGTGACTGGGCCCATTGCGACTCCTATCGTGGCGGGTTTTGCGTGGGCGGGATCTGGAACGTGGTTAGTCGGCCACCACCGCGATCGCGGCCGGAGTAACGCTCAGCCCGCCGCCGAATGCGAGCAGCAGCGCCACGATCCCGGTCCAGCCGGTCTGATGACTGGCGCCGATGCCGGCGCCGTTGTCCCCGTGGAAGTACTCGTGGAATGGGATCAGGTCGTGCCAGTGCGGGTCGTCCTGGAACTTCGCGATCCCGCCGAACACGGGCCGGCGACCGTCCTCGTCGTCGAGGAACGTCGCCGACAGGCGCGAGGCTATCTCGGAGGCGACCTCGAGCAGGTTCAGCTCGTTCCCGGAGCCGGTCGGGCACTCGACCTTGAAGCGCTCGCCGTAGTAGCGATAGAGCTGAATCAGCCCGCGCAGGATCACGAGGTTCATCGGGAACCACACTGGGCCGCGCCAGTTCGAGTTGCCCCCGAACATCCCGGTGTCCGACTCGGCCGGAAGGTAGTGCACGTTGTATTCCTGGCCACCCCAGTCGAACACGTACGGATGATCGAGGTGGCGGCGCGAGATCGCCCGGATGCCGTGCGCTCCGAGGAACTCGCCTTCATCGAGCATGATCGCGAGGATTCGCCTGAGGCGGTCCTCGTCGACCAGCTGGGTGATGCGGCGGCCCTCGGGACTGGGGCCAGGAAGATGAGTCAGCTCCGGGAGCGAATCGGAGAAACGCTCGATGAAATCGGCGAGAAGCTGGATGAGCTCGGGGAAGCGGTCAAGCGTCTCGGGCTCGAACACGGTCGTGGCGCACAGCGGCAGCAAACCCACGAGCGAGCGCACCTTCAGTGGGATCTGGGTGCCGTCCGGCATCCGCATCACGTCGTAGTAGAAGCCGTCGTCCTCGTCCCACAGCCCGGCGTCGCCGCGGGGCGGATTCATCGCGACCGCGATGAACATGAAGTGGGCGATGAACTTGAGCGCCATGTCCGCATATGCCGGCTCGAACTTGGCCAGCTCGACCGCGATCGCGAGCATCCACTGGCAGTAGAGGGCCATCCACGCGGTCCCGTCGGCCTGCTCGAGCGAGCCTCCGCCCGGGAGGGGGGCCGAACGATCGAACACGCCGATGTTGTCCAGGCCGAGGAAGCCGCCCTGGAACAGGTTGCGGTCATCAGGGTCCTTGCGGTTGACCCACCAGGTGAAGTTCGCGATCAGCCGGTCGAACACGCGGGCCAGGAACTCGTGGTCGCCCTGGCCGCGGATCGCGGCCTCGCGTTCGTAGACGTACAGCGCCGCCCAAGGCGTCACCGGCGGGTTGACATCGCTGAAGTTCCACTCGTACGCGGGGATCTGCCCGTTCGGATGCTGGTAGCGGGTCTTGAGCAGCAGCTCGATCTGCTCCTTGGCGAAATCGACGTCGACCAGCGACAGCGGCGCGCAGTGGAACGCCAGGTCCCAGGCTGCGAACCACGGGTACTCCCACTTGTCCGGCATCGAGATGATGTCGCCGGCGATCATGTGGAACCACTGAACGTTCCGGACCGGGCTCGCCGGCGCGCTCGGCAGCCACGGGTCGGTGCCGTGCTCGGCCAGCCAGCGGTGGACGTCGTACTCGTAGTACTGCTTGCCCCACAACAGCCCGCCGAGAGCCTGGCGCATCACCATCGCACGGTCCGCGTTGAGGGTGTCGGGGATGACCGTCGCGTAGAACTGATCGGCCTCGGCCTTGCGGGTCCTCAGGACGGCGTCGAACTCTTCGCCGAGCGGGTCGCCGGTGGTCTGCGTGGCGGTCAGCCGGACGCGCACCTGGGCGCTCTCGCCCGGCCCGATCTCGAGCACGTTGATGGGCCGCGAGCTTGGTCCCGGTCCGCTCCGGATTGACGGCGCCGGCGACGCCGCCGACCACGAGGTCATTGATCCCGTCCTTGACGTACGGCGAGGCGTTCGGCGTCCCGAACAGGCGCTGGCTGTTCGTTTCGTTCTCGCAGAAGACGAGCGTTGCCGATTCCTGAGCGGTGAATACCCATTCGCCGAGCTCGGGGTGGGAGGCGCGCGCGGCGGTGCCGTCGAGCCCCGCGATCGCCGGCTTGGGGACAGCGTCTCCCCAGGACCAGGTGTTGCGGAACCAGAGCGTGGGGAGGAGATGCAGCGTCGCCGCGTCGGGGCCGCGGTTGTAGGCGGTGACGAGCATCACGATGTCGTCGGGAGCTGCCTTCGCGTATTCGACGACCACGTCGAAGTAGCGGTCGTCGTCGAACACGCCGGTGTCGAGCAGCTCGTACTCCATGTCCTGCTTGGTGCGGCGGGCGTTGGTGGCGACGAGATCGGCGTACGGAAACGGCCGCTGTGGATACTTGTACTGACATTTGAGGTAAGAGTGAGTGGGAGTGCTGTCGAGGTAGAACCAGTACTCCTTGACGTCCTCGCCGTGGTTGCCCTCGCCACCCGTGAGCCCGAACATGCGCTCCTTCAGGATCGGATCGGCGCCGTTCCACAGGGCAAGCGCCAGGCACAGCCTTTGACGCTCGTCGCAGACCCCGGCGATGCCGTCCTCGCCCCACCGGTAAGCGCGCGAGCGAGCCTGGTCGTGGGGGAAGTAGTTCCACGCGTCCCCGTCCTCGCTGTAGTCCTCGCGAACGGTTCCCCACTGGCGCTCTGACAGGTACGGACCCCAGGCCTTCCACGGAGCGGCGCCCGTGCGCGCCTGTTCGAGGCGCATGTGCTCGGGCGTGGTGGCGGTCGGCGGTGACTTCGAGGCCATCATCGCGCAGTCTCACCCGCGGCGCGTATTCGTGCAACGGTGTCGGCACCACGCGGGGCGTGGGTGTCCACCGGTGTCCGGGCCGCGACGACCCCGGGCGGATGGAAACTGTGGTGAGAGCTTCCCCGGCAGAACGGATGCCGGCCCTCTTGCCCGAATCGGTCTGCGGTGCCACTCTCCCGGGCGGTGAAGGAGGAGGTCGGAGCTGACCGCGTCGGGCGCGCGCTACGGCGAATGGCCGAGGATCTCGTGACCGAACGCCGGCGCGTCGTGCTCCTTCAACGCGAGAACCGGGAGCTGAGGACGCAGCTCGAGGAGCTTCGGCGTTCGATCGAGGCCGCACGCGAGCCCACCCAGGGCGCGACGGCCGATTGAGCGGCCCGTCTCATCCACCGAGCGCGGCCGCGACACGTTCGCCGGCGCGATCGAGCGTCACCTCGCGGCCAGCGGCGAGCCCGGCGCCGATCAACAGGCCCTGCGCGACCAGGTAGCACGTGAACAGCAGGCCCGCGAGCACCAGGAACACCTGAACGGGCGTGCGTCCGGCGACCGCTCGGGCGTAGTAGCCGGCCACGAGCGGCGTCAGCTCGAGCACGACCGCGGCCGGGATGCCGCCACGGACCGCGGCGCGCCATCGAATGCGGCGGGTGGTGGCGAATCGGTACAGCGCCGAGCAGATCGCGGCGATGAGCACGGCCGAGCCGACCGACAGCAGCCAGCCCGGAATCGCGAAGCCGAGGCGTCCGCGGAGATTCGTGGCCTCGGTCGCGGCTGCGGCCATCAGCGCGATCACCAGCACCATTCCCGCGGCGAGCCCGAGATGGCGAAGCTTCAGCGCGATCGGCCCCAGGCGCTGTGCTCCGAGCAGCCTCGACTCGGCACGCTCGACGACGCCGGTCGCGCCCGCGCCCGCCCACACCATCGCGGCGACCGCGATCACCAGCAGCAGCGGGGAGTTCCGATGAGTTCGGAGCACGAGCTCGATCACCTGGTCCCGCGCGCCGGGCGGGAGAACGCTCGCGAGCCGGGTCGCGACCTGCTCGGCACGAGCGCCGTCGCCGAGCACGAGCGCGGCGAGCGCGGCGATCCCGAGCATCAACGGCACGCACGCTCCGACCAGGTACCAGGCGAGTGCCGGCACGTCGTCGCACAGCCCAGAGCCCCAGTAGAAGCGCTCGACGCGCTTGGCGGTCCGGCGGAGGCGCGGGAGCCCGGAGGACATGGTCGGATGATCCCCGAACGGTGGAGTCGGATGCCAACCTCCGCGGCGCCAAGTACGGATGCCTCGCCGTAATGCCAGGCCTCCGCGGCGCCCAGTACGGATGCCAACCTCCGCGGCTCCCACATGCCCGCCACCTTGCGGCAGATAGGGTGTACAGCGAGGCTGACGCGCACAGATGACGACCGGGTCGACAAGCCGGCGGCTCGAACCCGCCACGGGGGCCCGATTGGGTGCTCACTACGACGGCGCCGGCGCGACCTTCGCCCTGTTTTCGAGCGTCGCCGAGGCAGCCCAGGTGTGCCTGTTCGACGAGTACGGCCGGGAGACGCGGTTCGACCTCGAGCAGGGGGACGGTTTCGTCTGGCAGGGCCGCCGGCCCGGCGTCGAGCCCGGCCAGCGCTATGGCTTCCGGGTCGACGGACCCTGGGATCCGCCGTCGGGCGCCCGCTGCAACCCGGCCAAGCTGCTACTGGACCCGTACGCCCGCGCGGTGGCGGGCGAGGTGGAATGGCACCCGGCGGTGTTCGGGCACGCTGCTGAGGACCCCGACCGGCCCGACCCGAATGATTCGGCGGCATATGTTCCCCGCTCGGTGCTGGTGGCCTCCTCGGGCTTCGACTGGGGCGAGGATCGACCGCCGGGCCGGGCGATGGCGGACTCGATCTTCTACGAGGTTCACGTCAAGGGGTTCACCGAGCAGCATCCCGGCGTGCCCGAGGCGCTGCGTGGCACCTACGCGGGGATGGCCCACCCGGCGGCGGTGTCACACCTCGAGCGGCTCGGCGTCACCGCGGTGGAGCTTCTCCCGGTCCATCAGTTCGTACACGACGCCCAGCTCGTCGCCCGTGGACTGCGCAACTACTGGGGCTACCAGTCGATCGGCTACTTCGCGCCGCACAACGAGTACTCCGCAAGCGGCGAGATCGGCGGCCAAGTGGACGAGTTCCGCCGAATGGTCCGCGCGTTGCATGCGGCCGGAATCGAGGTGATCCTCGACGTCGTGTTCAACCACACCGCGGAGGGCGGTGAGTGGGGGCCGACGCTGTGCTTCCGCGGGATCGACAACGCGGCCTACTACCGGCTCGCGGACAACCGCGCGCGGTACGTCGACGACACGGGCTGCGGCAACACGGTCGACCTCCATCAACCCCAGCCGCTCCGGCTGGTGATGGATGCACTCCGCTACTGGGTGCAGGAGATGCACGTGGACGGCTTCCGGTTCGATCTGGCGGCTGCCCTCGCGCGCGGGGAGAGCGACTTCGACCCTCAGGGTTCGTTCCTGGAGGCGATCGGCCAGGATCCCGTCCTGTCCGAGGTCAAGCTGATCGCCGAGCCGTGGGATATCGGCGCCTACGACGTGGGACAGTTCCCGGCCGGGTGGAGCGAGTGGAACGGCAAGTTCCGCGACACCGTCCGCGACTTCTGGCGGGGGACCGAGGGAGTTCTCCCGGCCATGGCTACGCGCATCAGCGGCTCGAGAGACCTGTTTGGCCACGGCGGACGGCGACCGACCGCGTCGATCAACATCGTCACCGTCCACGACGGGTTCACGCTTGCGGATCTGGTCAGCTACGACGGCAAGCACAACGAGGCCAACGGTGAGGACAACCACGACGGCACCGACGACAACCGCAGCTGGAACTGCGGGGTCGAGGGTCCGACGGACTCGGCCGCTGTGCTCGCGCTGCGCGCTCGACAGCGGAGGAACTTCCTCGCCACCTTGATGCTCTCCGAGGGCGCGCCGCTGCTGCTCGGCGGCGACGAGTTCGCGCGGACGCAGCACGGCAACAACAACGCCTACTGCCACGACGACGAGCTGACCTGGTTCGACTGGAGCGCAGTGGCCGCGAACGCGGACCTGGTGGATTTCACCGCCCGTCTCTGCCGCCTGCGCGAGGACCATGCGGTGTTCCGGCGACGCCAGTTCTTCACCGGCACCCCCGCGCACGACTCCGCACGCGACGACCTCGACTGGTTCCGACCCGATGGGCTCGCGATGACCGGGCAGGACTGGGGTGCCGCGTACGCGAGGGCGGTGACCGTGGCGCTGAGCGGCGATACCGGCGACCACACTCGCCCCGACGATCCGTTCCTGATGATGCTCAACGCGTGGTGGGAGCCGCTCGACTTCACGATCCCCGAGCCGTTGCGCGCGATGTCGTGGCAGGTCGAGGTCGACACGAACACGCCGGACGTCACCGGTCGCGCGATCGACACGTCGGCGCCGGTCACGCTGATCGGGCGCTCGCTGGTGCTGCTGCGGAGCCCGCAGACAGATCCAGCCGGATAGGCCGGCCAAGGGTTCCGATGGTCAGCTTCGGGCGGCGCCTTGATCCGGTCGCGACTCGCATCGGGGCGCTGGTCCGGGCGATCCAGGAGAACGACGAGGCCAAGATCGAGGAGGCGATCCTTCGCGTGAGCCGGAGGCACCGCCTGCTCGCGCCGCTAGCGCTCGCCGTCAGCGCGTTCGTGCTGCTGTTCGACGGACTGCGGCTGCTCGTATCGAACTGGCGGCTGACGCTCGTGACGGTGCTCCCGGCGATGTGGATCTGGCTCGCCATGTACGACCTGAAGGGGCACCTGCTGCATGGTCGCTCGCTCCATGTGATCCGGGGTCCGATCCTGATCCCGATCTGCCTGGCGATCATCACGATCACGATGGGAGCCTTCTTCCTCAACGCGGTGTTCGCGTTCGCGATCGCCAAGCCGGGGCGGCCGGAGGTCCGGCCCGGGGTCGAGCAGGCGCGGCGTCATCGCATGCCGATCCTGGTGTCGGGTGCGATCGTGGGCGCGCTGCTCGCGTTCTCCACGATGATCGTGACGCGGTGGGGACGCCCGTGGTTCGGCATCGTGCTCAGCCTCGTGGTCGGACTGATGATGCTCTGCTATGTCGCGGTGCCGGCCCGGCTGATCGGCGGAAGGCCGAGGCAGTCCAGGCGCGACAAGTTGACGACCAGCGCGGTCGGGGGCGTGATCGGCGCCACGGTGTGCACGCCGCCCTACCTGCTCGGACGCCTCGGGCTGCTGATGCTTGGCTCGAAGGTCCTGTTGATCCCGGGCATCTTCGTGTTGGCGATCGGCATCACGCTGCAGGCCGGCGCGACCGGCGCGGTCAGGGCGATCAAGTTGAGCGCGAGCCTCACCGCGGGACGCCACTTCGACAAGCCGCCGCCCGACGCACGTGTGACACAGTGAGCGGCGATGGCTCCCGAGGCCGAACCCGCCGCTCCTCAGAACTCGGATGTCACCCGGCGCACGTGGCTCGCGGCGGAACGGACGTGGCTCGCGTGGTGGCGGACCGGGATCGGTGCGTCCGCGGTGGCCGTCGGCGTCGGCCGGATCGTGCCGGAGCTCACGCACGGCGCCCGCTGGCCGTGGCGGGTGCTCGGGATCGCGTACGGGATCATCGCTGTGGCCGTCCTGGTTCTGGGCGCCGTCCGCCAGCAGCGAACCGGCGAGGCGCTCCGGCGCGGTAGCTACTCCGAGCTGTCGTCGCCGACCGTGATGTGGCTGACCGCCGCCGCGGTGGCCGTGTCGCTGGGGGCGGTGATCCTCGTCGCGATCCGGCTGTGAGCGCTGTTCAGTGGTGCGCTGAGCGCCAGCTGTCGGGGCGATACCCGCTACGCACCGCTTCGACGTAGGGCACCGGGCTGACGACGGCACGGAGCTCGCGCTGCACGTGGGGCTCGACGGTCGGCTTGGACGTGCCGCCGTTCTCCTCGCCCCACACGAACGTGACCTCGGTGCCCGGCTCGGCGTACTCGGGGTCGAGCACGGCCAGCGTGAGCATCTTGCCCTCGTTGAAGCTATAACCGATCCAGGTCGAGACGCCGACGGTGTCACCGTTCACGGTGACCCTGTCGAACGGGTGCATCGCGTATACCGCCGACGGCCAGTCGATGAACTTGGCACGGTCGCCCTTGCCGAACATCGTGGCGATCGTCTCGGCGACGTCCTCGTCGTCGAGGGCGAGTGTCACCTTGTGGCGATGGTCGCCCTCGGCCATGAGCTCGAGCGCGTCGCGCCCGATGAAGTCGTGATCGAACTTGACGAGGTGACCATAGCCCAGGTCCCACGGGGTGAAGTAATAGTCCTCGACGTTCGGCGAGACAAAGCTACCGCCGATCGAGGCCGAGCCCTCGTATCCCATCGCGGGCAGCCATTCCCTGTAGGACCGGAGCTCGTCACCCGTATAGATCGCAGGCAGCGGGGAGGGAATCCAGCCGGACTCGAGCGCGTTCGAGGAGTATGCGCGGCCGCCGACCAGGCGCATCCCGAATTCCTGGCCCGCCGCCACGAGCGCGGCGTGGACGGGCTCGTAGTCGTCCCATGGCCCGAACAGCTCCCACCCCGGCTGACCGGCCATGCCGTGGCGAAGGGCTCGCACGGTGACGTTTGCGATCTGCGTTGTGGTCAGGTTGAAGAACTTGAGATCGGGTGGCTCGGTGCCGAGCGTCCTGGCGATCACATCCATCGCGTGTGGCCCTTGCACCTGGAAGCGGTAGTGCTTGCGCCGCCCGTCGGTTCGCAGCGCGGACCGCTGATCGAGCGAAACCTCCGCGTCGTAGCCGCCGGTCTGGGCGTGATAGGTAACCCAGTTCAGCACCGGTGCGCGACCGACGAGGTTGAACTCCTCCGGAGCGAGGTGAAACAGGATGACGTCACCGATCACGTAGCCCGCGGGAGTGCACGGCACGAACTGCTTGGCCTTGTCGACCTCGAAATTGTTGAAGGTGTTCACGCCGAGGCGGGACAGCAGGTTCATCGCGTCCGGCCCCTTCACGGCCAGCTCGGCCATGTGGAACGACTGGTTGTAGAGAACGCACGTGTGCTGCCACGCCCACTGCTCGTCGCGCCAGTTCGTGTACTCGGCGGGGACGCCGGGGTACACGTTCGGCCCGACCTGAGCGTTGCGCAGCATGTCGACCGGCGAGGCGATGGTCTGGAGCAGTTCTTCCAGGCTACGTTGACTCATGGCTTCCTCCTGTGGAAGTCTCGGCTTCGCTCGCGACCGGCGTGACGTCGACGGCCGCGGCGGCCGCGTTGCCGCCGCTGCCGAGGTAGGCGGCGATCACGCGCTCGTCGCGGCGCACGGTTTCCGGCGGCCCGTCGGCGATCACGCGGCCGAACTCGAGCACCACGACCCGGTCGCAGATGCCGAGTACCAGCCCCATATCGTGGTCGATCAGCAGCGTCGTCTGGCCCTGATCGGCGAGGCCGCGCAGGCGGCGGCCGAGCTCCTCGCTCTCCCGCGCGTCGAGCCCGGCGGCCGGCTCGTCCAGACACAAAAGGCGCGGATCTCCGGCCAGGGCGCGGGCGACGCCGACCAGTTTGCGCGTGCCCTCGGGCAGCTCATCGGGCATCGCGTCCACCGCCCAGCCGAGGTCGACGAGCTCGAGGACCTGCTCCGGGTGCGTGTCGGTGCCGTCCGCGCGGTCGGGGGTGCCTCCGCGCAGTGGCCCGGCGGCCGCGACAGCGACGTTCTCGCCGACCTCGAGGTCGTCGAACAGGTCGGTGTTCTGCCACGTCCGCGCCAGCCCGCGGCGGGCTCGCTGATACGCCGGCAGCGAAGTGATGTCCTCCTGGTCGAGCTCGACCCGCCCGGTGAACGGCACGAAGCCGGTGACCGCGTCGATCAGCGTGGTCTTGCCGGCGCCGTTCGGTCCGATCAGCCCGACGAGCTCGCCTTCGCGGACCTCGAGATCGACCTCGCTGAGCGCGTGCACGCCTCCGAACGCGACTGACAGCCCGGAGACCGCGAGTACCGGGGCGGGGGGCGTCGCCTGGAGGCGCGGTTGGGCGGCCGCGACTTGGTCCGGACGGGCCCTGCTGGCCCCATGGACGCCTCGCGCAGCGAGGCCCACACTCGCTCTCGTGTCCGGCTCGGGCGGGTGGACCGCGGGTCGCTTGTGCGTCTTCTTGTAGAACGCGCCGGCCACGCCCTCGGGGTTCTGGATCAGCGTGATGATCAGGATCGCGCCGCCGAACAGCAGGAACCAGTTGCCGTTGATGCCGAACCACTTGTCGAGCGCGTACGGGAACAGCGCCTGGGTCGAGATCAGCCCGGCGAACACCGCGCCCGAGATCAGCGTGATCCCGCCGGCGTATGCGAACGCGATCAGGCTCAGCGCGGTGAACGGATCGAACCGGTCGGCGCTGACCGAGCTGAAGTTGTACGCGTACAGCGCACCGGCGAGACCGGCGATCACCGAGCTGATCCCGAATGCGACGAATTTGACGGCACGCGGGTCGATCGCCGACGCCGCGGCTGCGCGCTCGTTGGAGCGCACCGCGAGCATGCGCTGGCCGAGCGACCCCCGGCGCACGAGCCCGACCGCGACGCACACCGCCACGGTCACCGCGAGCACGACCCAGCCGAAGACCGGGCTCGGGAGGTTGCCGTCGAGTCCGCGGAACGCCGCGCGCGGCCCCAGATCGAGTCCGAGGAGGGTCGGCTCGGGCACCGGCGACCCGGTCTGGCCGCCGCCCCAGGTCGTGTTGACGAAGCCGAAGTTCGTGATTGCGACGACCGCAGCGAGCGTGACCACGGCCAGGCTCACCCCGCGTACGCGTAGCGCCGAGGCTGCGGTGATCAGGCCGAGGATCAGCGCGACTCCGGCGCCCAGCAGCGGCGCGAGCGGAAACCCGATGCCGGCGTTGACCGCGAGATGGGAGATAGCGAACCCTGACACGCCGGCCAGCGTCAGCTGCACGACCGATATCTGGCCCACGAACCCGGTGATCACGACCAGCGACAGCGCGATCAGCGTCCCGATCATCGTGTTCACGAGCGCCTCGCGGAAGTCGAACGGGAACACCACGAGGGCGACCGCGCATACCACGACGAACACCGGCGCGGTCACGGCGAGCTTTCGGGGGCGCGGCGCCTCGGGCAGGCGCTGCTCGACGAGCTCGCCGCGGGTGGGCAGACTGGCGCCGCGCAGGTACATGAACGCCACGATCAAGACAAACACCACGAGCTCGTACACACCCGGCAACGCGACGCCGCCGGCGGTCGGGAACCACGACAGGGCCGTCACGTACTGGAGCAGCGAGCCGATGATTCCGAGGCCGATCCCGGCGGCGCACGCGATCCCGAACGAGGTGAAGCCGGCGATCAGCGCCGCCGCGAGCGCCGGCACGATCTGGAGCGGTAGCGTCTCCGTGTCGAGCTGGGTGATCGATGCCGCCAGGATTCCGATGCCGCCTGCGATTGCCGAGGCGAGCAGCGTGTTGACCATCGACAGCCGGTTCGGCGAAAGCCCTCCGAGCATCGCCGCCACCTCGTTCTCCGACGCCGCCCGGGTCTGGAGCCCGAACCGCGTGAACCGGTAGAGCGCCGACAGCGCGGCGGCCAGGACGATCACGATCCCGGTGAGGATGAACCGGTCGATCGGGATCACGGCACCCAGGAGCTTCACCGTGTTCTGCGGCAGCACGTTTGGCTCAGGCTGCTGGGTGGTGCCGAACGCAAGCAGCATCGACGCCTGCAGCACGAGCAGCACCCCGAGCGAGGAAACGAGCTTCGCCAGCGGCGGCGCCGTGCGGAGCGGCCGGAACGCGACGAGCTCGATCGCCGCCCCGACCGCCAGCACGATCACCAGGCTGATCAGCAGCGCCGGGACCGTCGACAGGTGCAGGAGATCCGTGGTCAGCGCCCAGAACGCGTAGCCGGCGAACATCGCCATCCCGCCGGTGGCCAGGTTGATGATCCCCGAGCCGCGGTAGGTCAGCACGACGCCGAGCGCGATTCCGGCGATCAGCGCACCCGAGCCGAGCCCGAGCAGGGTGAACAGCAGAATCTGCTGCACGTCAGTGGCCCCTCATCGCCGAGGGGCCACCATTTCTTCGCTCATGACGGAGGCTGGAGCCATCCCGCCGTCTTGACGAACACGTGCTTTCCCTTGTAGAGGAAGAACTGCGTCCTGTCGTTGCAGATTCCGGGTGCGGCCGGGTACTTGCCGCAATCGAGGGACGGCGCGCCGAGCGCCACCGGGCCCTTGAACGCCTTGGCCTTGGCCAGGACCGCCGACGGGGTGATGCCGCTGTAGCCGAGCTGGTTCAGGAACCTGGCGGTGGTGAGAATCTGGCCGAAGGTGACGATCACCCACGGGTCCGGGGCGACGGCGGGAGTTCCGTACTTCGCCATCACCTTCATGTACGCGGGCATCCCGGGGTCGGTCGGATCGCCGAATAGAGAGCTGGCGATCGAGTAGGTCCAGATCGGGAAGTCGCCGCCCAGGCCGGCCGCGACCAGGCCGTTCAGGCACAGCGGCGCGGACAGGATCTTCTTCGTATCGGTGATGCCCAGCTGCTTGAGACCCTTGGCGAGGTTCACGCAGCCCGAGGAGTCGCTGTACGGGATCACGAGGTCCGCGCTGGTGGCGCCGGCGCTCGTCAGCGGCCCGATCAGGTCTGTCTGGCTCTCGTCATAGCCGACCTTCTTGACCTTGACCCCGACTTGCTCCAGCGCGTTCGCGATCGCGGTCGCCCCCTCGGTGATGCCCGCGATGTTCGGGTACACGAGCGCCGCGGTCTTGGCGTGCAGGACCTGCTTGGCGTAGGTTCCGAACGGGCCGAGCACGTGGGTGGCGTCGCCGAACAGGACCACGTTGCTGGCCTTGGCGCCGTCGATCGGTGTGACCGCGACTCCCACGATCACCGGCTTGGTCGTGCCGATGGTGGACTGGAGCGACTGGTCGCCGATGGCCACCGCGCCCTCGTCGATCACCGAGATCGACTTGTTCGCCAGGAACTGCTGTCCGCACGTCGTGCCTTCCTCCTCGGCCGACCGGATGAAACAGGTGCTGAGCTTGAGTGGATGGCCACCGATGCCGCCGAGCTCGGTGTTGATGTACTTGACGGCGATCTGCGCCCCGGTGGTCGCCAGCGGCCCGATCGCCTGCGAGCCGCCCTGCTGGTTGACGAACCCGATGGTCACCGGCGGGAGCGACGGGTTGGCCGGGCCGGCCTTGCCGTCGACGTAGCTCAGATAGTCGGTCACCGACTGCGAGCCGGCGCCACCGCTACCGGCCGTGGATGCCGGCGTGGTGGTGGTTGCGCTGGTCGAGCTGGAGCTCGAGCTGGGCGCCGCGGCCGCGGTCGATGAACTCGAGCTGTTGCTGCTGCCGCAGCCCGCCGCGACGATGATGGTGGCGATCAGTGCCGCCCCTAATAACCCTCTACGCGCCTTCGTGGTCACGTTTCTCCTCCTTCTGAAAATGTCGTGCGCTCGACCAGTGGCTGTTCAGGCCGCGGCCGCCGCACCCCACAACTCTCGTGAGGCCAGTCGGGCTCCCTCCGCGAGCGCCGCCAGCTTGGCCCATTGGATCTCGGGATGTACGCGCTGGATGAAGGCTCCCTGCGCAAAGCCGCAGTCGGTTCCGGCGAGCACGTTCTCGCGGCCGACGACACCGGCCAAGCGCGTCAACCGCTGGGCGACGAGCTCAGGATGCTCGACCACGTTGGTGTGGTGCGTGACCACGCCGGGGATCAGCTTCTTGCCCTCGGGGAGGGACACCTCCTCCCACACCCGCCACTCGTGCTCGTGCCGGGAGTTGGCCTGCTCGATCGCGTACGTGTTCGCGTTGATCGCCAGGATCAGGTCGACCACGTCCTTCAGCGGGGGGTCGAACGCGTGCGGCCCGTGCCAGCTGCCCCAGCAAACGTGGTAGCGGATGCGGTCCTCGGGAATCCCGCGCAGCGCGTGGTTGAGCGCGCGCACGCGCAGGTCCGCCCAGCGCCGGTAGTCGTCCCAGGACTCGCCGCGGGACATCATCGTGTCGGCCTCGTGCATCATCACCGCGTCGTCGACCTGGAGCAGCAGGCCGGCGTCGACGATCGCCTTGTACTCCTCGTGGAGCGCGTCGGCGAGCGCGAACACGAACTCCTCCTCGGTGGCGTAGTGCTCGTTCTGGAGCCAGTACGCGCTCGCGGGCGCGACCACCGGGAGGAATCCCTCGACGCCGTCGTGCTCGGCCAGGGCCGCCTTGAAGTTCGCGATGTCACGGTCGAGCGCGGTGCGGTCGTAGTTGAGCGGGCCGGTGCACACCCACGCCACCGAGCCACCGGAGTCATCGTCGGAGTGGGCGCTCGAGGACGCGGCGTTGCTCTCGCGCACGGCGGCCTCGTCGAGCGCGTCGAGCGCTGCGTACGCGCCCGGGAACGCCTGGCGGTCGCGGCTCGGCGGCAGCATGCTCGCGCCCTCGAGCGTCACGGGACGGACTTCGAGGCCGCTGACCCGCTCGTACAGGTACGTGATCCAGCTGGCCTTGCCCATCTCGCCGTCGTCGACGACGTCGATCCCGGCCTCGACCTGCCGGCGCACGACGTCGAGGACCGCGTCTCGCAGGCACTGCTGGTATGCGTCCTCGTCGATGCTCTGACCCCGCTCCTTCGCTCGCGAGAAACGCCAACAGCTCCGGTGGCCGGATCAGGCTTCCGGTGTGGGTCGCAAGGATTCGGTCCATGTCCACTCCTCCTCCCCGGCATGGCTCGCTACTTGTGAAAGTCGGGGCGATGCTAGGGGGACCGGCTCCCGGGGGTTGGGAGGGGGCACGAGGTGTGCGCGCAGAAGCAATGGGCGCGCACAGGCTGTGCGCTGAGCGACAACTGATGCTCTTCACCGGAAAAACTGCTCGAATACAAGTGTGTTGGCCGAGGGCGGCTACGACCTCACGTAACGCAAACGGTGCACTCACGGAAAGGGCCCGCAGGCGGTAGTAGAGTGCCGTCCGCTGACCACACGGTCGAGGGAGAGAAGGCTGCAGTACCAGCCACGGAGCTGTTCCGGCGCACGATGACGTTGCTGATCGACACCAACGCGGTGGCGGCACCAGACCGAGTCGACTTCTGGGCGAAGTCCTCTTGCGACGCGTACCACCCACTGCATATCGGGACCGACTCGAACGACCGGTTCTGGGCCCGAATGTGGGCCGATCACCTTGGCTCGATCGGCGTCTACCGGATCGCCGCCGGGCCTAACACGATGCGCCGGACGCCCAAGGACATCGCCGCCGGCGATCCCGAGTGCCTGCACCTGTCGCTGCTTTTACGAGGTCGGCTGTACGGGGCCCAGCAGCACCGGGCGACGGCGCTCAACCCGGGCGACATCACCTGTTACGACACCTCCCAACCTGCGATCTTCCGCGCCGACACGCCGTTCGACCTGCTCGTCCTGCGGCTGCCCAAGGCGACGCTCGGTAAGCACGCCGGCAAGGTCTCGCGCCTGACCGCGGTCACGATCTCCGGCGAGGCGGGGCTGCCGCGGCTGGCCGCCCGGTTCTTCTGCGAGGCCGCCAACGGCCTCGCCGATGGCAGCATCGCCAACGGCGACACCGGGCTGGCCGAGCACGTGATCGACCTGGTCCGTCGCCTGTATGTCGACCTCGACGCCACGCGCGTACCGCGTCCCCGGTCCTCGGCCGAGCTCCTGATTCACGCCCAGGCCTACATCGAGGCCCGGCTCAGCGATCCGAGCCTGAATCCGGACGAGCTAGCCCGCGCCTGCTTCATCTCGACGCGCTACCTCCATCGCGTGTTCGAGTCCGAGGGATTACGGGTGTGCGACTTCATCCGCTCGGCGCGACTCGATCGCTGCCGCCGCGACCTGCTCGATCCGGCGTTCGCCGACCAGCCGATCTCGGCGATTGCCAGCCGCTGGGGGCTGCCGAGCGCCCCGCACTTCAGCCGGCTGTTCCGCCAGGCGTACGGGTGCTCACCGCGCGAGTTCCGGCGCACCTCGGCGGCGGCCCCGGGGGCGGGGGCGTCCGACGGCGGCTCCGAGGACGTCTCACCGGTGCCGCCGGCACGCTGGCCGCTCGACCTCGGCGACCCGTGGCCACCGGCCGGACGGAAACCCGCCGCGCGGCCCGGCGCTTCCGCCGAATGACCGGTGCGACGCTCGAGCTCGAGGGGCTGAGCGCGGGCTATGACCGAGCGGCGGTGGTGCGCGAGCTGACGATGTCCGTCGCGCCAGGCGAGGTGGTCGCGCTGATCGGCGCCAACGGCGCCGGCAAGACGACGACGCTGCGGGCCATCTCGGGGCTGGTCAAGCCGATGGGAGGGTGCGTGAGGCTCGACGGCGCGGACCTCGCCGGCGTCTCGCCGACGGCGCGCGTGCGGCGGGGCGTCGTGCACGTGCCCCAGGGGCGGGGGATCTTCTACGGGCTGACCGTGAGCGAGCACTTCCGGCTCGACGGCCTGCGCGATCGCGACGAGATCGAGGCGGCGTTCGCGCATTTCCCGGCCTTGCGCGAGCTGGGCGGCCGGCGCGCCGGGCTCCTGTCCGGTGGCGAGCAGCAGATGCTGGCGATCGCGCGAGCGCTCAGCCGGCGCCCGCGAGTGCTGTTGCTCGACGAGTTGAGCCTGGGCCTCGCGCCGGTGATCGTCGAGCGGCTGCTGCCCGTGGTGCGCGAGTTCGCCTCGACGCACGGGACCGCGGTGCTGCTGGTTGAGCAGCACGTCCACCTGGCGCTCGAGATAGCTGACCGCGGCTACGTGCTGTCGCACGGCGAGCTGGTGGCGACCGACAGTGCGGAGCGGCTGCGCAGCGACAACGCGCTGTTGACCGCGAGCTACCTCGGCGAGCAGCGGGCCGGCTGACCCGAACGTCTCGCGGCGGGCCGGGAGCGCCCGTGCCATGGGCGTGCGCGCAGGCTTGGTCGCTGGGGTGCTTAACGCGGCAAACCGCGGAGCTAGGGCGAGCCTTGCCGACTCGGACACGATAGTCGTGCATGACTCGGCAGAGCCGGGGGCGTTCGCATCGATTGTCGTGTTTTACAGGTGATTTCGATCCGCTGTTCGGTGCCGGCGGCAACCCGCCTCGCGCCACCGGGAGGCGGCGAACTTCCATTAGTCGGTAATATAAGCGGCTGATGGAGCAGGTGAGCGCCAGACGCAGCGGCCAACTCGACGAGATCGCCGAGGCGCTGCCGCAGCGAAGTGCGGCGCTGTCACGGCTGTTTCTGACCCGCTCGACCGTGTGCGTGTCCCGGACCGAGGTCGGGGTGCTGCGCAACCTGCGTGCGGGGCCACGGCGGATCACCGAGCTGGCGGCAGAGGAGCGCGTGACGCAGCCGGCGATCACCCTGCTCGTGAACCGTCTCGAGGAGCGCGGATGGGTCCGACGGGTAGCCGATCCGAGCGACGGCCGCGCGGTGCTCGTGAGCCTGACGCCGGTCGGAGAGGAGATCTTCGAGCAGCTCCGCGCCGAGTACCGCGCGCTCCTGCACGAGGAGATGGCGATGCTCGACGACGGCGAGGTCGAGACGCTCGCCGCCGCCGTCGAGATCCTCGACAAGCTGATCGCGAGGCTGTCTCAGTGAGCCTGACCGCCGGCTCGAACGGGGGATCGGCGTCGGCACGGCACGACAACTACAAGTGGATTGCGCTGTCGAACACCACGCTCGGCATCTTGATGGCGGTGATCAACCAGTCGATCGTGATCATCGCGTTGCCGGCGATCTTCCGCGGGATCCATCTGAACCCGCTGATCCCGTCGAACACGAGCTACCTGCTGTGGATGCTGCTCAGCTTCATGGTCGTGATGGCGGTGCTGGTTGTCAGCCTCGGCCGGGTGGGGGACATCTTCGGGCGGGTCAAGATGTACAACCTCGGCTTTGCCATCTTCACGCTCGGCTCGATCCTGCTGTCGGTGACGTGGCTGGAGGGGAGCGCGGGCGCGCTGTGGATGATCATCATGCGTGTCGTCCAGGGCATCGGCGCGGCGTTCCTGATGGCCAACTCCTCGGCGATCCTGACCGATGCGTTCCCGGCCGAGGAACGCGGGCTCGCGCTCGGGATCAACATGGTCGCCGCGATCGCGGGCTCATTCATCGGACTTGTCCTTGGGGGCGTGCTCGCACCCGTGGCGTGGCGGCTGGTGTTCCTGGTGTCGGTGCCGTTCGGGCTGTTCGGCACCGTGTGGGCCTACCTGAAGCTCGAGGAGCGCGGGATCCGGACGCCCGCGAAGATCGACTGGTGGGGCAACGTGACGTTCGCGGTGGGGCTGATCGCGGTGCTCGTCGGAATCACGTACGGGATCCTGCCCTACGGCGGGCACAACATGGGGTGGACCGCCCCGGGGGTGATCGCCGCGCTGGTCGGAGGGATCGTGATGCTGGGCGTGTTCGCCGCGATCGAGCGGCGCGTCGAGGCGCCGATGTTCCGGCTCGACCTGTTCAAGATCCGGGCGTTCAGCGGCGGTAGCGTCGCGACGTTCCTGGCCGCGCTGTCCCGCGGCGGGCTGATGTTCATGCTGATCCTGTGGCTCCAGGGGATCTGGCTGCCCCTGCACGGCTACAGCTTCGAAGACACCCCGCTGTGGGCGGGCATCTACATGCTGCCGCTGTCGGCCGGGTTCCTCGTGGCGGGGCCGGTCTCCGGTCGGCTCGCCGACCACTACGGTGCCCGGCCGTTCGCGACCGGGGGCATGATCGGCTCGGCGATCGGATTCCTGCTGCTGATCGCCCTCCCGATCAACTTCACCTATTGGGAGTTCGGGCTCGTGATCTTCCTGATCGGCGCCGCGATGGGGCTGTTCGCCGCCCCCAACCTGACCGGGATCATGAACAGCCTGCCGCCCAATCAGCGCGGCTCGGGCGCCGGCATGGCCGCCACGTTCCAGAACTCCGCGTCGGTCCTGTCGATCGGCGTGTTCTTCAGCCTGATCATCGTCGGCCTGTCATCGACCTTGCCGGCTGTCCTCTACCACGGTCTCGCGTCGCACGGCGTGTCGCAAGCCGCGGCCACGCAGGTCTCCCACCTGCCGCCCGTCGGCAGCCTGTTCGCGTCGTTCCTCGGCTACAACCCGTTGGGCACTCTGCTCGCGCCGACCCTCCCGCACCTGCCGCACGCAACCGCCGCATACCTCACCGGGCACAAGTTCTTCCCAACGCTCGTCTCCCACCCGTTCGCCACTGGGATCCACACGGTGTTCTATTTCGCCGCCGGATGCTGCGTCGTCGCGGCGGTCGCGTCCTGGATGCGCGGCGGCAAGTACTACTACCAGGCGGACGTGGCCGAAGTGGAAGAGGCCGAACTGCTCGAAGTCGTCTCGTAGCGACTTCCCGCGGAAGTCCCAGAGGCGAACCAGCTGCCGCCTGCGCAGGAGTGCTGGACGCTGGTTCGAGCATCGGATCCGGGGTAGGTCATCAGTACGGTCGCAGCAGTTTTTTCGCATACCGCGACACACTGAGAAGGAGAGCAACGTGGCTAAGAACAACAACGGCAGCGTGACGCTGGACGAGGCTCAGGCCATCATCAAGGCCGCACGGGCCAAGGCCGACGACATCGGAGTGCCGATGAACATCGCGGTGGTTGACGCCGGGAACAACCTCACCGCCTTCTCGCGGATGGACGGGGCGTGGCTCGGGTCGATCGGCATCGCCCAGAGCAAGGCCTACACCGCCCGGGCGTTCGACATGCCCACGCGCGATCTCGCCGAGATGGCCCAACCAGGTGAGCCATTGTTCGGCATCGAGGGCTCCGACCAGAGTGTGATCATCTTCGCTGGCGGGATCCCGCTGAAGCACGATGAGACCGTCGTCGGCGCCGTGGGTATCAGCGGCGGCACGCCCGATCAGGATCACGAGGTGTGTGAGGCCGCGTTGGCGGCGTACAACTGAGCTAGCCTGCCAGCTCCCGGACCAGCTCCGCCGCCGGGCGGATGTCTCGGATCCGGACCACGGTTTCGCCCGCGTACAGCGGCGCGGCATCGAGCAGGTGGTCGGGCCAGCCCGCGAGTGGGGCCGAGGGTCCGTAAAGCGGGATTCCGAGCCGCTGGCTCTTTGCGATGCGGTCCGCCACCGAGAGCGGAAGCAGCGGCCCGATCGGCGCCGTGATCCGGTGGACCGCGCGCACGGCCGCAGGCCCGCGCGGATTACGGCGCAGCCAACGGTCGGTGGCGCCGTTCGGAATCACCCGGTGCGGAGCCGGCCACCCGAAGCCGAACAACTCGGTCAGCACGGTTCGGCTCGCCTCCATCGCGCGTCGCTTGTAGTCGAGATGGGCGGCTGACTCGTCGCTGAGCAGGAAGCGCGTCCCCGCCACCACTCCGGTCGCTCCCGCCGCGAGCGCCGTTCGCACGTCGGCCGCGGTTGCGACACCGCCGGCGACCAGCACCGGATAGTCGGGCATCGCGGCTCGCACCTGCTCGAGTAGCGCCAGTGCCGGCACCGTTCCGCGAACGTGCCCGCCGGCTTCGACGCCCTGCACGATCACGGCGTCGGCGCCGGCGGCGCCCGCGGCGTGCGCCTCGGCGAGCGAGCCGCACTGATGTATCCACACCGCCGCGGTGCGGCGCGCCGGCGGGCCCCAGAACGTCACCACCGCGTCAGCTTCGCGGGCGACGTCCCAATGTTCGGGGCGCGCGAACGGCAACAGAATGTTGATCGCGATCGCCCGGTCGGTGAGTCCGCGCGCCCGGATCAGCTCCTTGCGCAGGACCGGCGGTGGCAGGATCCCGATCGTCCCCAGACCGCCGGCCTGCGAGACGGCGGCCGCCAGCTTGGCGCCGGCCACTCCGCCGCCCATCCCGGCCTGGAACACAGGGACGTCGACACCGAGACGCTCGAGCAGAGTAGACAGACGGTCCAGGCTACTGGGCGGCTCGGGCGGCGGACACGCGTGTTCCCGGCGTCTCGGCGCTCACGACCTCGCTGACGGGCACGCCCAGGGCGCGAATCTTGCCGGGCAGGCCAAGCGCGAGCCAGCGCGACAGCCTGGGCGGCAGCGTCGAGACGATCACCTCGTCGAATCCCATCAGCTTCAGCGCGTCGCGTGCCGCGATGACCGGCTCGGCAGCCCCGAGGACGGCGACGACCTCGGATCGGGCCGCGCGCGTGAGCAGCGGAACCGCGGTGGCGATGCGCCGTTCGGCGTCGAAGTCGCGGTGCTGGCGGTAGAAGACGCTGTTCACGACGACGTGGGGCGACGATGGCACGAGCAGCGTGAAGTTGCACGGCCCCTGGCCGGCGCGCCGGGCGACGGCCTCGATCAACTCGGGGCTGTCCGCGGTCTGCCGCGCCACGATCAGCACTCGGGCCGAGCGGTACGGAGTCACGGTCGCATGCGCACGTCTGATGACAGAACAACTCGTAGGACGCGCGCCGGCCCGGATTTGTTCCCGCAGGCGGGCGGTCTGCGCTACAACGGGCAATGGGAAGGACGCGCCACCCCGTGGCGTCAATCGGTTAGTCGATCAAAACAGCAAGGAGATGTGACACGTGCGAAGGACCCCGAGGCTCACACTCGCAGTGGCCGCCCTGGCGCTTGGTCTGAGCGCGTGCGGCGGCTCGAGCGGCGGCAGCAGCAGCAGCACGCCGGCGAGTTCATCCAGCAGTACCCCGGCCAGCACCTCGACCGCGTCGAGCGCACCCGCGACGTCCTCGAGCTCGTCGAGCGCGGCCAGCAGCTCGCTCGCGGTGGCGGCGGATCCGTCGGGCGCGTTGAAATTCACCACGAGCACACTGACTGCCAAGGCCGGCACTGTCACGATCAGTTTCACCAACAGCTCGCCACTTGCTCACAACCTGACAGTTCAGCAGGGCACGAGCGGGTCGGTTGTCGGCGCCACGCCGACGTTCATGGGGGGCACCAAGACCCTGAAGCTGACTCTCAAGGCGGGCACATACACGTACTACTGCAGCGTCCCGGGCCACCGTGCCGGCGGTATGGTGGGCACGCTCACCGTCCAATGACGTGTCCGCGTTTCGGTCCTGCGCACTCGCGCTGATCGGCCTGCTGGTTCTCCCGGCAGTCGCGTCCGCACACGCTCTCCTGATCTCGTCGAACCCGCCACCGGGGGCGGGTCTCGCCGGCGCGCCGCCGGCAATCACGGCGATGTTCAGCGAGCCGCTGAACCGCCCGTTGAGCTCACTCAAGTTGACGACCGCCGGCGGCGCCGCGGTTAGGGCAACTGTCACGAGTGACGGCGAAACGCGGCTCGTGTTGCGGCCGCTTCACCGGCTTGCGCGCGGTGTGTACGAGTTACGGTGGCGCACGGTATCGGCCGACGACGGGCACACGGCGGAGGGTTCGTACTCGTTCGGCGTCCGAGCGCCCGTGCGGGGCGCGGCCGAGTCCGCACCGGCCGGCCCGCTCGCCGCCGGCGGCTGGTGGCGCGCGCTGCTCGACGCGGTGTTCGACGGTGCGCTGATCTTGTTCTGCGGAGGCGTGTTCTGCAGCGCTTTGCTGTCAGCGCGGGGCGAGCCTGGCGCGTGGCTGCTGCCCGACGGCCGCCGGCGCGAGATCGGCCGCCGGCAATGGCGCGTGACGATCGGGATCGGCGCGGCGGCGGTCGTATGCTCGCTCGTCGCGACGCTCGCGGATGCGGCGCACGCGGGCGGCGGGATCAGCACCCGGGCGCTGCACGCGTACTTCCTCTCGGACGCGGCCGGATACGCCCGTCTGGCGGTGCCCGCGATGCTGCTCGCGTCGGTCGTGATGGCGATGCGCGGCGCCCCCGGTCGGGCGAGCGCGCCCGCCGTACTCGCGCTCGCGGCAGTCGCCGCCGGCGGCCACGCGAGCTCGGCTCATCTCAGCGGCGTCGCTTTTGCCAGCGACCTAATCCATCTGATTGCCGCCTCGGTGTGGCTGGGCGGCATCGTGAACCTCGCAATCGCCTGGGTTCCGCGGCTGCGCGACCTGGGCGCCGCGGGCCGGCGGCAGATCGTCGAGGTCGTATTGCCGCGGTTCGGCAGGGTCGCGCTGCCGGCGTTCATCACGCTCGTGATCGCGGGTGCCGTCAACGCCGCGACCGAGCTTGGGACGCCACGGGCCCTGTGGACCGACGGATACGGGCGGGTACTCCTCGTGAAGACCGCGCTGGTCGGCGTGGTGGCGGTGCTGTCCTACAAGCACGCGCTGCGGTTGCGGCCGCGGCTACTGGCCTCGCGGGATTACGACAGCCGCCTCGAGCGACGCCACTGGCAGCTACTGGCGTCCGAGCCGATCCTCGGCACCGGGATCGTTCTGGCGGCGGCGCTGCTGGTGGCCTACGCGCCGCCGATCGATCTGTCCCGAGCCCTCGCGCTGGCATCGGTGCCCGCGGGCGCGGCGCGCGACACTTCGGCGCTGGGGTCGCAGCTCTCGGTGGCCGGGGAGGCGGGGCCGTACATCGTCAACGCCCTCGTGAGCCACGATGCGCGCGGGGTCAGCGTCGAGCTGCGTACGCTCACCGCGCTCCAGAAGCCCGCCGCGCTGCAGGTTCGTGTTCCGGGCGTCGCGACCGCCGGTCGGTGCGGCGTCGGCTGCACGCGACTGGCGCTCCCGGGATCGCCGGCGGCGCTTCACGTCGACGTGGCGACGCGCGACCACACGTATCGCGTGTCGCTTCCCATCCGCTATCAGGCGGGCGCCGGTACGACCGCGCAGCGAATCCTCACCCAGGTCGAGCGCGCGGAACGGCAGCTCGGGTCGGTGGCGATCCACGAGACGCTCGGGAGCGGGACCGGGCCGCCCGAGGTCACCGACTATCAGGTCGGGACACCCGACCGGTTCGCCTACGAGCTGTCCCGCAACGGGCGTGCGGTGAGCGACACGACGATCGTCGGCGTGCACGAGTGGACGCGCACGGCCGGCCAGAAGCTCTGGGAGGAGGGCATCTACGGTGGCGGCGGACCGCCGTTCTCGGCCCTGGGCTACCTCGGTTGGTGGACGCCGTTCGCCGGTCAGCCGCAGCTGCTCGGTCGCTCGCACGCGAGCGGGGGAGACCGGGCGGATATCGCCGATATCGCCACCGTGAGCCGGATCCCGGGACTCGGGACCGTCTGGCTCCGGTTTGCGATCGATGTCACGCACGACCGCGTCTTGCACATCTCGATGATCACCACGGCACATTTCATGACGCAGAGCTGGGGGGCGTTCGACGCGACGGCGCCGATCAAGTCGCCGGCGCCAGGTCTGACGGCGCGCGGCTGAGCGTTCCCCTCGCGGGTCTGCGGTCCGGGAAGGTCGGGCCGGTTCCCGGCGTCTGGCCAAACATGAGCCCTAGGCTGGGGGACCTGTTCTTGACGGCGCACTCGGACGAGCGGCTGGTCAGCCTCGCCCAAGCCGGTCACGAGCGGGCGTTCGCGGTGATCGTCGAGCGCTATCGCTCCGAGCTGCTCGTGCTGGCGCGACGGCTGAGCTCCGATGGGAAGGGCGAGGACATCGTCCAGCAGGCATTCCTCAGCTCGTTCACCGCGCTGCGCTCGGGCGCCGAGGTCAGGCACCTGCGGGGCTGGCTCTATCAGATCGTCCGCAACACGGCGAATCGGTCGCATGCGCCAGTGTGCGTTCCGCTCGACGGCGCGACCGCCGGCGGCGAGACAGTCGAGGACATCGTCCAGCAACGCGCGACCGCGATCGGCGCGCTGACGGAGATGGCGCGGCTGCCGAGCCGCCAGCGCCAGGCGATCGTCGGGACCGCGCTGGACGGACGCCCGCGCGCCGAGATCGCAAGCGCGATGGGCCTTTCGGAGGGCGCCGTGCGCCAGCTGGTCCATCGCGCCCGGGCACAGCCTCCGAACCGCCGTCACCGCGGTGACTCCGTGGCCGCTGGCCAGGTGGTTCGGCGGCGGGCGCCCCGGCTCCGGGAGCGCCCCCGAGATGGTGGCGGGCGCCGGCGTGGGCGCGGCATCATCGGGTGGCGTGGCGCTGAAGCTCGGGGCTCTGCTGGCTTCGGGCACGATCGCCACCGGGGCGGCGGTCATAGACATTCATGGCGGCCCGGTCCGGCCCCACCGGGCTACGGCACGCGCGGCGGTGTTGCACCCCGCGGAAGTGCGTGGGCGAGCGGCGCGCGGGCGCGCCGGCGGTCCGACCGTCGAGCTCGCCAGGGCGACGGTGGCGACGGTGGCGACGGTGGCGACGCGCGATCGTGGGCGGTCCGATCGGGGCCACGCCGTCGGGGCCGTCGCCGGCGCCAGCCTGGAGCGGCACGGCCAGGGAGAGGACTCGGTCTCGACGCCGGATCGGCACCGGGGCCGCGGTGGCGGTGGTGGCGGTGGTGGCGGTGGACAGTCTGGCGGCTCGGGTAGCCCGGGTGGCGGCGGCTCGTCGGGCGGGGACGACGGCGGCTCGCACCCTGTCAGCAGCACGAGCGGAGGTTCGGGTTCGTCGGGCGGCTCTGGCTCGTCGGGCGGCTCGGGGTCGTCGGGCGGCTCGGGGTCGTCGGGCGGCTCGGGGTCGGGCCAAGGAAGTACGGGCTCGCAGACGCAAGCCGACGCCGGCGAGGTCCAGCAGCCCGTTGCCGTGACCGCCGACGACGACGTTACGAGCCACGACGGCGGCTCGGGCGGGTCGGGCAGCAGTGGCTCTGGTGGCGACGGCGGCTCGAGTCACGACAGCGGCTCGGGTGGCTCCGGTGGCGGCAGCGGCTCGGATGGCAGCGGCTCCGGCGGCCTCGACGGCGGCTCCGGCTCCGGCTCCGGCCACTGAACGTCCTCCTGCCGGGGTTGGCCGAGAAAGCCACCATATTTCGCGCTTTCTCGGCCAGGCTCCCGAAAAAGATTTCCGTGACCTTTTGACGCGGACCGTCTCTTCCTCCTTACAAGACACCAACTAGGCGTCGCCGCCGGTCACGGCGCAAGGAGGTCGAAGTAGAGATGAAGAAGGTATTGCTGATCGTCGTCGCGAGTGCTGCGTTGATCGCGCTCGTTCCGGCCACGGCGCTTGCGAAGCACGGCGATCGCCGCCATCACCACCGCGGGCACCATGACGCCCGGGTCCATCACCGGATGTTCGGTCACGACGAAGGAAACCAGGGCAACGACAACCAGCCCGCCGGAAAGATCGTGTCGTTCACGAACGGCGTGCTCACGATCATGACCAACGACGGCAACACCGCCAGCGGCAAGGTCACGAACGCCACCGAGCTCAAGTGCGAGCAGCAGGAGCCGGCCGAGATGCAGAACCACGATCGCGGTCGCGGTGGCGACAACGGCGGTGACAACGACCGCGGCGACAACAACGACCGCGGCGACAACGACCGCGGCGACAATAACGACCGCGGCGAACAACGACCGCGGCGACGACCAAGGCGACAACGACAACGACAACGACGAGGCCAACGAGATGTGCACGACGGCCGACCTGACTCCGGGAGCGGTCGTGCAGGACGCCGAGCTTCGCATCTCCAGTGCAGGAGCCGTGTGGGACGAGGTCGAACTCGTGTCGCAGTCGTCTCAGTCCTCTAACTCGTAGTCGCACTGCCCCCAATCCGCGGCGAAGCGCTGGTCCTGCCCCCGTCGGCGCTACGGACGGAACCGCGGACGTGCGAGAGCGGCGGCCCCCCAGGGGGTCGCCGCTCTTTTTACAAGAGCTCTGCGATGACCGCGGCGGCGCGTGCGGCGCCGTCGGTGGGGACGGGGCGGTAGTCGACGGGCCGGCCGATCTCGCCGGCGATCGCGTGGGCGATCACGTCGGGCGGCGAGTCGCGGTAGTCCAGCCGCCGTCCGGCGCCGTGGCGGTCGAGCCGGTGGCGGACGTGCAGGTTCTGCTCGAAGTGACGCTCGAGCGGGAAGTAGATGAACGGGCGCCGGTTGGCGGTCAGCTCCATCGCGGTGCTCAGCCCGCCCTGGACGACCGCGACGTCGCAGGCCGCCAGGTGGCGGTAGAGGTCGTGCACGTACGGCCGGATCTCGAGCCCGTCCGCGGCGGGCAGCGCGGCGGCGTCGATCCGCGGGCCGGCGACGACGATCATTCGCAGCCGCGGCACGAGGCGCCTGGCCTCGGGCAGGCTCGCGATCACCCGTCGCAGGAGGTGCTCGCCGACGCCCGATCCGCCGACGGTGACCACGCAAACCTGCTCGTCGGGCTTGTAACCCAGCTGCCGGCGCAGCGCGCCGCGGGCGGGGAGCGTGGCAGGGTCGAACCCGGTTACGTAGCCGGTGAAACGGAAGTGCGCCTCGGTCCATTCTCGGATCGAGGGCAGCCCTGGTCCGAAGGTGCCGGGCACGACGTCGTCGGGCTCGCCGATGAAGATCGAACGGTCGCGCACTCGCGGGTACCGCGCTATGTGCTCGAGCATCTCGGCGTTGTAGTCGGCGGTGAGGGCCGCCTCGCGCTCGCCGCCTTCGGCCATCGGCAGCCAGCCGACGAAGTCGGTCAGCCAAACGAACGGGGCGGTCTTGCGCTCGGGGTTCTCGTGCAGGAAGTGGTCGACTTCCCACGCCTCGTCGCCGATCCAGAGGTCGTACTGCTCCTCGCGCACCACGTCGTCGAAGACCATGAAGTTCGACAGCAGGATCTCGTCCATGCGCCGCAACGCCTCGAACACGTTCAGCTCGTGGCCGGACGCCTCGGACCCGATGTGCGCGCACTCGCCGGCCAAGGATGCGCTCGCCGGATGGATCCGCTCGCCGTGTGCCTCGAGCACCTCGGTGACCGGGTGCTGGGCGAGCCAGTCGATCTCGAGATCCGGACGGACCCTGCGGAGCTCGGTGGCGATCGCGACGTCACGGCGCGCGTGACCGAGACCGATCGGCGATGAGATGTACAGCGCGCGCCGAGTCCGTGAGCCGGCCCGCCTCCAGTGCGACGGGGGCGCCGGTGGCGAGATCAGGTCTCGCAGCAGCACGTTGACCGGCACCGGATCGCGAGCGTTCGGGAGGTGTCCAGAGTCCTCGAGCGTCACGAGCGCGCCGCCGGTCGCCTGCGCCAGCGCCTCGCCCTGCGCGTGCGGCCGGATCAGGTCGCGGTCGCCGTGGATGACGACCGTCGGGCAGCGCACCCGCGCGACCGCGGCGGCGAACGCCTCGCCGCGCGGGACGGCGATCCCGCGCGTGGCGTCGGCCAGCGCCTCGGGGGTGGTCTGTAGCCCCCACCCGATGCAGTCCTCGATCAGCTTCGTCGAGTGGGGCTCGTTGAAGCATCGGGCGAAGAAGAACTCGAGGAAGTCGAGATAGTCCCGGCGCCAGTAGTGGGTGTTGTACTTCGCCCATCCCTCGTCGGTGTCGAGCGGCTCGTCGAGCGGGAACTCGTCGCGTTCGGGATGGTTCGGGGCCAGGCTGACCGCGGGGCCGAGATACGCGATCGCGTCCACCCGATCGGGATGATCCGCCGCAAGAACGGTTCCCCACAACGCTCCGCACGACATCGCCACCAGGGTTGCCCGCTCGGTCGCGGTGGCGTCCATGACCGCGAGCGCGTCGGCGGCGAACTCGTCGATGCTGTAAGCCAAGGCGCCGACCGGCCGGTCTGAGCGGCCGTTGCCCCGCCCATCGAACGTGACCACCCGGCAGTGCCGCGCGAGATACGGAATCTGCATCTTCCACGCCCGCGAGGCGACGACCGACCAGGTCGGCAGGAGCAACGCGGTCCGCTCGCCCTCGCCGTAGACCTCGTAGAACACCCGCACGCCGTCGCGCTCGACGTAGCCCTCGGCATCCGGGTAGCGAGCCCGGGTCTGCTCGGGCGCCCCGGCGCCCGCGAGCTCGCCCCGGCTCGCGGGCGCCACAGCCACATGTGACTCGGTCGTGCTGGTCAATGACTCGCTTCGAACACCAGATTGAACGGCGTCTCCGCGGCGCGGCGGAAACGGGTGAAGCCGCCGGCCTCGACCACGTCGCGAATTCGCGCCTCGCCGGCCTGCGCCCCGAGCGCGAGCCCGACGTCCTGCGACAGCGACGCCGGCGTGCACAGCAGCGTCGAGAACGCATAGTAAGCGCGGCCGACGGGGTTCAGGTTGTCCTCGATCCGGTCGCCGGCGTGCGGCTCGACGATCATCCACGTCCCGTCGGGCTTGAGCGTCGAGTGGACGTGGCGCGCGGCCCCGACCGGATCGCCCATGTCGTGCAGGCAGTCGAACATCGTGACCAGGTCATAGCTCTCGCCGCCAAACGCCGACGCGGGCTCGACGCGGAAGCTGACCCGGTCAGCCACACCGGCCTCCTGCGCCCGCTGGCGCGCGGTCTCGATCGACCCGTCGTGATAGTCGGATCCCACGAACGTCGAGTTCGGGAACGCCTGCGCCAGCAGGATCGTCGAGGCGCCGTGGCCGCAGCCGATGTCGGCCACCAGCGCGCCGCGCTCGAGCTTCTCGACGACGCCGTCGAGCGCCGGCAGCCATTCCGCAACCAGGTGGGCGTTGTAGCCCGGGCGGAAGAACCGCTCGCAGCCCTCGTGGACGTCGTGGACGTGCTCGCCCCAGCCCATGCCCGCGCCACTGCGCGCGATCTCGGAGATCCTCGGCGAGTCGAGCACCGAGCCCACCGCGATCTGGAAGAACCCCGGCAGGTACGCGGGGCTGCTCGGATCGGTGAGCGCGACCGTCTGCTCGGGTGGGAGACTGTAGAGGCCGCTGTCGGGGTCATAGTCGACGTAGCCGCCTGCCGCCTGGGCGTTCAGCCACTCCCTAACATAACGCTCGGCGGTGCCTGTTCGGTCTGCCAACTCTGCGGGCGACAAACCCCCGGTTCCGGCGAGTGCCCGATACCAGCCGTTTTTGTCACCCATCACCACCAAGGCCGCGTTCAAGGTGGCTCCGACTTCGTCTACCGCGCGGAATACGAACTGCATCAGCTTGTCGCCGTCGACCTCGACGGGCTGCTCGATCGTGCTCACGAATTCCCTCCTGGGTCCGGTTTCGGGCGAGGCTAGGGCCGGGGCGCCCCGGCTCGCTTCCGGGGGGCACCTAGTCTTCGCCGGACCGGCACGAGGTCGCATCGGGGGTGGGGGTCGGGGCGGTGCTGCTCGGTCGTGACAGCGAGCGGGAGCAGATCGAGCGCGTGCTCGCGAGCGCACGCTCGGGTGCGAGCGCCACGCTGGCGCTCGTAGGGGAGGCAGGGATCGGCAAGACCGTGCTGCTCGACCATGCCGCCGAGCGTGCCATCGGGATGCGGGTGCTGCGCGCGCGGGGGATCGAGTCCGAAGCCCAGATTCCATTCGCGTCATTGCTCGAGCTGCTGCGGCCGGCGCTGGTCATGCTCGACAAGATCCCCGAGCCGCAGGCGGTCGCGCTCGAAGGGGCACTGGCGCTGCGGCGGGGCCCGGCGCAGGAGCGATTCGCGGTGGGCGCGGCCACGCTCAGCCTGATCGCGGCTTACGCCGAGGACGGCCCCGTGGCGATTCTCGTCGATGACGCCCACTGGCTCGACGGCTCGAGCGCGCAGGCGCTGCTGTTCGCGTTCCGCCGGCTCGTGGCCGATCCGATCGCGGTGCTGATCGCGGTGCGCGAAGGCGACCCGTCGCTGCTCGACGGGGCGGACCTGCCCGCCATGCGTCTCGGCGGTCTCACCAGCGATGAGGCGGCGATGCTCCTCGGCGGGCTTGCGCCTGCCGCGGCCGTGCGCCTGCACGGCGCCACCGCCGGCAACCCGCTCGCGTTGATCGAGCTCGCGCCCGACGCCGACGCCGGCGACCTCGCGCTCGCGCCCGAAGGCGCCCCGGTCCTGGTTTCCGCGCGGATCTCGCGCGCATTCCTGCGGCGTGTCGACGAGCTCGACGACGCCGCCCGTGATGCGCTCGTGCTCGTGGCGACCAGCGACAGCGGCGATCTCCCGATGCTCGAGCGCGCGGCGGATCGCCTCGACGTCGACCTCGCCGCGCTCTCGCTCGCCGAGAGCGCTGGGCTCGTGAGCCTCCGTGCCGGGACGGTCGAGTTTCGCCATCCACTGGCCCGGTCGGCGATCTACGCCGGCGCCTCTCCGGATCAGCGGCGCGACGCGCACCGGGCGCTCGCGGCGGCGTTGCCCGACCGGGACGTCGACCGGCGGGCCTGGCATCTGGCCGCGGCGGCGGTCGGCACCGACCAGGCGGCGTCGGCGGCACTCGAGCAGGCCGGCGTCCGCAGCCGCGACCGCAGCTCGTATGCGACCGCGGCGGCCGCGTTCGAGCGGGCAGCGCGGCTCGCGGCCGACGTCGAACGGTCTGCGCGGCTGTTGCTCGAAGCGGCCGAGGCCGCCTGGTACGCCGGGCTCGTCGACCGTGCCGGCCAGTTGCTCGACGAGGCCCGGGGATGCGCGCCTGACCCGGCGACGAGCGTTGCCATCGATCAGCTGTCGGGCCACATCACGCTGCGCCGAGGTCCCGTGATGCGCGGCTACGCGATCCTGACCACGGCGGCGGCCCGCGCCGATCCCGAGCTTGCGGTGGCGATGCTCTCCGAGGCGGCGGTTGCGTGCTTCTCCGCGGGCAAGCCGGCGGAGATGCTGGCAGCGGCCAAGCGGGCCCATGCCACGCTGCCCGACAACCCGTCGATTCGAGCTCGTTTCATGGCCCTGACCGCGCTCGGGATGGCCCATGTGCTCGGCGGCGACGCGGCCGCCGGCGCCGATGCGATCCACGAGGCCGTCGAGCTCGCGGGTAGGTCGCCCGAGCTGGGCGACGATCTGCAACTGCTTCCGTGGCTGACGCTGGGGCCGATCTTCCTCAGGCAGACCGGCGCCGGCCGGCCGCTGCTCGCGCAAGCACTCCGGACCGCACGCTCGCGGGCCGCACTCGGCGCGCTCCCGTTCGTGCTGAACCTGCTCGCCCGCGACCAGGCGACCACGGATCGCTGGGCGGTTGCGGAAGCCACCTACCAGGAGGCGATCGCGCTCGCGCGCGAGACCGAGCAGCGGACCGACCTCGGTTTCGGACTCGCCGGTCTGGCCTGGCTGCAGGCGCGGCGTGGGCGCGAAGCGGAGACGCGGGCGCTGGCGGCCGAGGCCATCCGGGTGTCCGTCGAGCTCGGCGCGCGGCTGTATGAGGTGTGGGCGGCCGCGGCGCTCGGCGAGCTCGAGCTCGGGCTCGGCGCAGCCGGCGGCGCGGCGGAGCATTTCGAGGCGCAGTTGGGACTGTTGCGGGAGCTCGGTATCACCGACGCGGATCTCTCGCCCGCTCCGGAGCTCGTCGACGCCTACGTGCGGCTGGGGCGCGACGACGACGCCGAGCGGGCCGCCGCCGAGTTCATGGCCGCCGCCGAGGCCAAGGGACAGCCGTGGTCACTGGCCCGGGCGCTCCGCTCCCGCGGTCTGCTGGCCGGCGATCGCGACCACGCCGAGCTGTTCGAGCAGGCGCTCCGCTACCACGCCGAGACGCTCGACGAGTTCGAGACCGCGCGCACTCGACTTGCCTACGGCCAGCGTCTGCGGCGAGCCCGCAATCGCGTCCTCGCCCGCGAGCAGCTCCGCGCCGCGGTCGATTCGTTCGAGCGCCTGGACGCGCGCCCGTGGGCCGAACGGGCGCGCACCGAGCTGGCCGCGACCGGCGAGACGCTCCGCCGGCGCGATCCGAGCACGATCGACGAGCTGACGCCGCAGGAGCTGCAGATAGCGCTGCTGCTCGCCGACGGGAGGACGACCCGAGAGGCCGCGGCGGCCCTGTTCCTCAGCCCGAAGACGATCGAGTACCACCTGCGCCACGTCTACCAGAAGCTCGACATCCACTCGCGCGAGGAGCTCGCGGAGGTGCTCGCGACGCGAGCGGCCGGGGATGGTGAGCGGGTCGAGGACCCGCTCACCTGATCCGTGGCCTACCGGTGGTGTCCCGAGTGACCGACCTCGAAGCTGGCGCGGTTGTCCAGCTCGGTCGAGGACGTCCCGACCAGCACCGAGTAGCGCCCTGGTGCGACCGTGAACTTGCCCTCGCCGCTGTTGTAGTACGCGAGGTCGCTCGGGCTCAGGCGGAAGAACACATACCGGCTCTGCCCGGGCCCGAGGGTGACGTTCGTGTACGCCTTGAGCTGCTTGGGCGGCTCCTGCGCGGCCGCGGGCGACTCGACGTAGAGCTCGATGGTCGTCGGTCCCGATTGCCGCGAGGTGTTCCTTACCCGGGCGACCACATCGGCGGTGCCGTCGAACGGGTTGTAGAACGCCCGCAGGCCTGACACGTCGAACTGCTCGTAGGACAGCCCGTACCCGAACGGGAACAGCGGGCGCTGGCCGGTGGCGTCGTACCAGCGGTAGCCGACGTCGAGGCCCTCGTCGTACTTCACCACACCGTTCACGCCCGGGTAGTGGATCGGCTGGCTGGCGGGCGCCGGCCCCTGCGTCTCGCTGGCCGGGAACGTCACCGGCAGCCGGCCGCCGGGGCTGGCGTCGCCGAACAGCACGGCCGCGATCGCGGTGCCGAACTGCTGGCCGGGGTACCAGGCCTCGAGCACGCCGGCCACATCGTGCAGCCACGGCATCAGCACCGGGCCGCCGGTGTTCAACACGACGATCGTGTCACGGTTCGCGTGCGCGACCGCCTCGATCAGCTGGTCTTGGTCGCCCGGCAGCTCCAGCGAATTGCGGTCCATGCCCTCGCCCTGGGCGTCGTTGGCGAACACGACCGCGACCTTCGCCTGCCGCGCGGCGGCCACCGCCGCCGGGATACCGGACTGGGCGGGTGTTTGCCAGCCGAAGTGGATCTCCTGGCTGAACAGCCCGCTCTTGCTCGAGTAGTCGATCTCGACCGGCACCGCTTTGCCGGCGGTCAGCTCGACCGCGCCCTGCAGCACGTAATGCGGACCGACGACGAACTGCGTGGCCTCACGGTAGGCGGGACCGAACGTCTGCCCACCGATCTTGAGCGACGCGATCCCGGCCTCCGAGAGCGTGAACCGGTACAGACCAGACGCGGTCGGAGTGAGCGTGCCGGTCCACTTCGCCGACCACACCAGCGGCGCGGGGCTTCCCAGACTCGCCGGAGCTCCGTTCAGGTCGATCGTCGGGTCGACCTGTGTCACCGCCGGCGCGCCGCTGAAGTCGCCGTTGGCCCAGTAGGACCCGAGCAACCCCGGCCCCGAGCCACTGCTCGGGGTCAGCACCGACGAGTCGACGAGCGTCGGCGAGGCGACGTCGCCGGCCGAGCCTTGCACCGTGGTGACGTTCACGCCGGCCTGCGCGGCGCGCGCGGCGATCCCCTGGGCCGGCGTGATCGCTTGCCCGGGAGCGAGCGGGACGCCGGCCGATCCGCCGCTGACGAACACCGCGTCGTCGCCGGTCGGCCCGATCAGCGCGAGCGAGTGATCGTGCCCGGAGAGCGGGAGCGCACCGCGGTCGTTCTTGAGCAGGACCGTGCCCGCCTCCGCGACCTGGGTCGCCACCTGCTGGTGCGCCGGCGTCGAGACCTCGGTCGAGGGCGTCGGGAGCGGATTGTCGAATACGCCCGAGTCGAACATCGCATACAGGATCCGGCGGGCCATGTCGTCCAGACGCGAGGCCGGGATCTGGCTGAAGTCCGGTGCCTGGGGCGGAGCGCCCGGGAGGTTGGCCAGGTCGACGCCGGCCAGCGCGGCCGCGGTCGGATTCCTCACCGCGAACCCGAAGTCGGGCACCACGAACCCCTTGAAGCCGTCGCCCTGCTTGAGATCGCCGAGCGTCGTCGGGTTCTCACAACTCGGGTTGCCGTTGATCTGGTTGTAGGAGCACATCACCGAGTCCACGCCGCCCACCTGTACGGCGGTGCGGAACGGCGCCTCGTAGATCTCCTGCAGAGCGCGTTCGGATACGGCCACGTTGACCCCAGGCGTGTTGACGCCCGGGACATCGGTGTCAAACCCGATCCGGCCGAAGTCTTGGTTGTAGGCCGTGTAGTGCTTGAGCGTCGAGATCACGTGCTGGCTCTGGGCACCGAGGATCACCTGCGCCGAGGTGTTACCGGCCAGGAAGGGATCCTCGCCCTCGGCCTCGGGCTGGCGGCCCGCGAGCGGCGTGCGGTCGATGTCGACCGCCGGTCCGAGCCACTCGTTAAAGCCCTCGCCGCGCGCCTCGGACCCCACGACCGACCCGTAGGCATACGCGAGCGCGCGGTTGAACGTCGCCGCCAGCTCCTGTCCGGAGGGCATCGCGGTGGTGCCGGGGTTGCGCAGCCCGTCAGGACCGTCGTCGGAGCTCAGCGCCGGCACGCCGAAGCTCGCCAGCGGGGCGAAGTTGCCCAGCGTAAGGTCCATCTTCTGGTCGGTGCTGAGCGCCGCCAGCAACTCGTCGGCCCGGGTCAGCGGCGGCTGGTTGGGATCCGTCCACGGCTGACCGGGGGTCACGTTCGCATGTCGGGCGCTGGCGGTCGCGGCGCGCCTGGCGTGCGACTTGGCCGACGAGGACCCGCTCACCGCGAGCAGGCCGACAACGGAGACGGTGAGCACCAGCGCGACAGCGCGGCGCCGTGAGAGCGCAGACATCGTTCTCCTCCTATGTGGTGGCAGCCGCCGATGGGGCTTCAGCGGTCAGCGGACGAGCAGTCGTATCACCGCCACTGAATCGTGTCAAGCAACTTGTTATTAGGACCAGTACGGGCCGAAAACGAGGTCAGTTCAGGTGGTTTCGACAGGGTCCGCAGAGCGGCGGAGCGGCGGCGCGGCGGCGCACGCTCAGGTGGTGTCGCCGGCGACCACGGCCGGATCGGACATGATCACGTCGGGGTACGACCCCTCGCCCGAGATCATCGCGTGCAGGTGGCGGGCGATCTCGCGCCACCGGCCGTGGTCGTCGAAGCGGACCGTGGTCAGACGGGGACGGACCCGCTCCGCCGCCGGGCTGTCGTCGCAGCCGATCAGCGCCATCTCCGCCGGGAGCGCCACACCGCGGTCGCGCAGTACGTCCAGCGCCACCAGGGCCTGCTCGTCGTTGAAGGCGTAGATGCCCGTGGCGCGGTCGGGACGGCCGAGCTCGGCGGCAAGGGCGAGCTCGGTGGAGTCTCGCCGGGGCGGCGCCACGACCGATCGGAACGAGAGGTCGTGGTCGTGGGCGGCCTCGGTGGCGCCGAACAGCCGCGCGTTCGCGACCTCGTGCAGGGCGGGGTCATCGGGCATCAGCGCGAGTACGCAGCGGTGGCCACGAGCCGCCAGGTGCTCGACCGCCAGCCGCCCGATTCGGGCCTGGTCGATCACATACGTGTAGACGTGGGGGAGGGGGCGCTGATCGAACGCGATCAGGCCGCGCGCGCCGAGCGCACCCAGGCGCGTGATCACCTCGGGCGACAGCTCCCGTCCCGGCGCGATCACGCCGACGGGATGGACCCGCTGGCTGGCGCGGGCGAGGCTCTGCGGGTCCGCGCGCTGGAAGTGGACGAGCGGGGTGTAGCCGAGCTGCTCGAGCGACTCGACCATCGTGCTGATCGCCTCGGCGACGGGCGGACCGATCGGCCAGTTCGGCATCTCGACGAGCACGATCTCGGTGCGTCCGGCCCGCAGCGCCAGCGCGACCGCGTTGGGCTCGTACCCGAGCCGCTCGGCGACCTCGAGTACCCGGTCGCGGGTCGCGGACGTGATCCGGTGCTTCTGGTCGGCGCCGTTGAGGACGTAGCTGACGGTGGCGCGAGAGACGCCGGCGGCCGAGGCGACGTCGCGTGACGTCGGGCGGCGTGGAGGTGCCTTACCTCGAGCATCGGCCTTTCCCACGGGCTCAGTCTAAGCCGACCTCCACGGGCGGCGGCGTGCTTCAGCCGCCGACGGTGAACTGCGCCGAGGTTCCGAGCACGCGGC
Organism: uncultured Solirubrobacterales bacterium; assembly: GCA_963746695.1. Lineage (GTDB taxonomy): Bacteria > Actinomycetota > Thermoleophilia > Solirubrobacterales > Solirubrobacteraceae > Palsa-465. The sequence goes on from CAVVCP010000011.1 coordinate 183,501, forward strand.
CGTTGGCCGCAAGCGCTTGGACCTTGAACGTCTTGTGGGACTGGCTCACGGGGATCGCGGTCTCGAACCCGGACCTGGGCGCGGTCGCGACCGCAGTCGAAGCGCCGTCGCCGAGGACCTTCCACGAGGCGACCTGGGTGGCGCCGTTCCAGCTCGCATACACCGTGGTCTTGCCCGACGACGAGCGGCGAGCGGCGCCCGACGGCGGATACAGCGGCAGGCCGACCCAGGGCTCGAGCTCCGCTCGGTAGCTGAGGTCGTGTCCCGGCAGGCGCGCGTCGAGCAGCATGTTGCCCGCGGCGTCGAACTCGGTGAGGAACGGCGCCGATCCCCAGCCGACGAACTCGTTGCCGTTGGCCAGCGGCTCGATGTTGCCCATGTACTCGGCGTCGAAGTTGTTGCCGTGGCTGTACTCGCCCGCGAACGTGGCGGTGTGTTTGGCGGTGTCGAGCTTGAGCACGAGTCCGCGCGAGGCGGCGGTCGGGTTCACGTAGGTGCCGCCACCGGTGATCTGGCAGCAGTGGTCGTCGAACATCGTGAGCAGGTTCGATCCCGGATACACCGATACGTCGTGCTGCCACTGGAAGTCGGCGCCCGATCCGAGCTTGAAGCTCGAGTGCCTGCCGCCGAGTGTCCACACGATCGCGCCGGTCTTGATGTTCACCTTGTACGCGGCCCAGGTGTTGCGCATCGACACGACGAACGTCCCATCGCCGGGAACGTCGATCGAGTTGACGTGGTACGCGTCCCACGGGAACCCGTTCGTCGGCAGCGTCGCCTGCGAATCGCTGAGCGCGATGTGGTCGAGCGCGTCCCAGCTTCGAACGAGCTTGCCGGTCGTGAGGTTGTACTCCTGCACCGCCGAGTCGATCAGCGCGCCGTTGTACGCGCCGCCGTACTTCGAGAGGTTCATCGGGATGTTCTTGTTCGCGGTGACCCAAGCGTCGTTGCCGCGGATCACGATCTCGTGCAAGGTGAGAACCCAGCCGTCCGTCGCCTTGAGGGTCCCGACCGTGCGGTAGTGCTGGTCGACGATCGTCCACTGGCCGGACTCGGTCGCGCCGGTGTTCGTGACGTCGCCCTGCCACCACGCGAGCACCGGCTTGCCCTTGTAGATCTGGAGGTTGAGGTTCCCGGCGACGACATTCACCGGCACCGGCTTGAACCACACGGGCCGGAGGCGGTTGTCGAGAATCAGTGGACCGCTCTGGCCGCGGATCGGCGGGTAGTTCAGGTCGTAGAAGTTCGCCGTGAGGATGTAGCCGGGCGCGAGCTTCTTGGAGACCGGGGTGATCTCGGACTTGATCACCGGCGGATGGAGCGTCGGCGCCGACGCGTAGTTGTAGGTGTCCTGCGTCGAGTACGCACCGATGGGCGCCCCGTGAGAGCCGCCGAACGCGAAGTCGACCGCGAGGAAGCAGCCGATCACGAGCGTGACCGCGAGCGCGATCGGGATCCGCCGGGTGATCGGGCCCTCGGCCGCGCCGAACTTCGGCACCAGCGCGAACGTGACCAGCGCCGCGACGGCGCACAGGCCGGCGGCGATGAAGTACCCGAGCCGGAAGCCGTCGGTCAGCGCCTGCGGCACCTCGTGCCCTTGGCCGATCAGGTGGCTCGAGAGCGAGGTGGCAAGCGTGATCAGGACCGCGAGTCCGAGCCCGCCGCCGACCTGCCGGGAGGTGTTGACGAGCCCCGACGCGAGCCCGGCCTGACCAGGTTTGGCTTCGTGGGTCGCGGCGATCGTCGAGGGGACGATCGACATGCCGATTCCCGCCGCGGTCAGGACCCCCGGGATCACCACGTAGACGATCGGGCTGCCGCTCGCGGCGATCTTCGTGAACAACAGCATCCCGAACGTCATCATGGTCAGGCCGCCGCCGAGCACCGCTCGCACGCCAAAGCGGCTCACGAGCTTGCCGGCGCTCCGGGCGACCACCATGATCGTCAGCGCCATCGGCAGGAACGAGAGTCCCGCCTTGAGCGGAGATAGCCCGAGCACCTGCTGCAGGTAGAGCGAGCTCAGGAACCACATCGGGAACAGCGCGGCGCTGAACAGCACCACGATCCCGTTGGCGACGTTGAGCCCCTTGGTCAGGTCCTTGAACGGTATGAGCGGGTCGGACGCGAAACGCGTCTCGATCACCATGAACCCCGCGAGCATGGCGAGACCGACGAGGATCGGGCCGAGCGCGAGGGCGTCATGCCAGCCGCGGAGGCCGGCCTCGACGACGCCGTAGACCAAGATCATCTGGCCGACGGTCAGGGTCAGCGCGCCCGGAATGTCGAAGTTTCGTCCCGCCCGGTCCCGGCGGCGGTCCGCCACCACGGCGAAGGCGATCAGCGCGGTCACGATCCCGATCGGCGGGTTGATCAGCAGCACCCAGCGCCAGCTCAGCGCCTGGGTGATGATGCCGCCGAACAGCACGCCGGCGGCGCCGCCGAGCCCGTTCATCGCGGCCCACAGGCCGATCGCGCGGTGGAGCTGCGGGCCGGGTGGGAACGAGGAGGTGACGATCGCCAGCGACGACGCGGCCATGAACGCGCAGCTGAAGCCCTGAACACCGCGCGCGAGGATCAATATCTGCCGGGTGGGGGCGAGGCCGCCCGCGAGTGAGGTGACCGAGAACAGGACGAGCGCCGCCACGAACACGCGTCGCTGGCCGAGCTGGTCGGCGGCGCGCCCGCCGAGCATCAAGAAGCCGGCGAACGTGATCGCGTACGCGTCGATGACCCACTGCAGATCGCCCGAGGCGAAGTTGAGGCTCGACTGGATCGAGGGCAGCGCGACGTTCACGATGCTCAGGTCCAGGATCACCATGAACTGCGCGATGCAGCAGACGACCAGAATCCAGGCCGAACGCGAGTCCAGGCCGGTTGCAGGCGGCTTTGAACGGGACCGAGCGGTCCGATCCGGCGGCGTTTCGGTGCTCGCAGGCGTGCGAGCGGCGCCGTCTGCTACTGCCGCCCCGCCCGCAGGTAAGCCGTCGGTGTCCCGGGGAGCAGACGAAGTGTCAGATGCCTCCATCCGGGCCACACCTTACCCGGCCCGCGCGGCGGAACGGCCTGCACGGCGTCGTGCGGCCCTGGTAGGTAGGGGCGAAACAAAACGGCGACGGAGGTGTCTTGTACCCTGAAGATGAAAGATTTGCCAGCGAAGATGGGAGTGCGTCATATGAAACGAGCGATGCTGAGCGCGATTGCGATCGCCATCGGATTGGCGGCCTGCGGCGGAAACTCCGCGTCGTCGACCAGCTCGAGCACAGCGGCGTCGGCGCCGGCTACGTCGACCTCCCAGACCCAGACAGCGGATCCGGCAACGACGACGACCAAGGCCCACAAGGCGGCCGTCCATCACAAGGCCAAGCCGAAGAAGCCGGCCGCGACCACGACGTCGGCGACGGCGACCGCCGAGCCCGTGACCACGTCCCAGGCTCCGGCGTCGACCACGACCGCGGCCCCGACGGTCGCGGCTCCGAAGCCGACGGTGGCGGCCCCGAAGGCGAGCAACGGTGGTCCGGCGAAGAACACCAGCACCAACAGCCAGGGCTACAGCATCAGCCAGCAGGGCTACTAGTAGGTCGCACGCGGTCCGAGTAGGTCGCACGCCGTCCCGGCGCATCCGGGATCCTCTGGGCGTGCCGACGTTCGTGCTGGTCGCAGGGCCGCCCGGATCGGGTAAGAGCACGCTGGCCGCGCCGTTGGCCGCGGAGCTCGGGCTCCCCCTGCTCGCCAAGGATGCGATCAAGGAGGCGCTGATGGCGGTGCTGGGGCCGCCCGCGACGGTCGAGGAGAGCCGCCGGCTGGGCCGGGCCGCGGTGATGGCGATGCTGGCGGCCGCGAGATCGTCGCCGGGTGCGGTACTCGACAGCACGTTCTACCCGTACACCCGCCCCCACCTCGAGGACTTGCCGGGCGCGCTCGTCGAGGTTCGTTGCCGGTGCCCCCAGGAGCTTGCGCGGGCGCGCTACCGCGCCCGCAGCGCGACGCGGCACACCGGCCATCTCGACGACGAACGGCCGTCCGAGGAGCTGTGGAACGAGCACCACCTGACGCCGCTCGGCCTCGGCCCGGTGATCGAGGTCGACACCGCCGAAACGGTCGACCTCGAGCACCTCGTGCGGGAAATACTGGAACTCGCGGCGGGCCGCCCGGGGTGAGGTCCGGGCGGCCCGCCTGCTGTGAGCCCGCGGGCGGACGTTCGCGGACTCAGGCTGCGAGCCACACGGTGGTATCGGCCGGCACGCGGCCGTCGTCGGTGAGTGGCCCGCTCGAGATGAGGACTTCCATGCCCTGGGGCGCGGGCACCGGATCGCCTGAGAGATTGACGATGCACGTGAACCCGGGGTCGCGCGTGAAAGCGAGCGCGCCGATGGGGGCGTCCAGCCACCGCATCGTGCCGTCACCAAGCGCGGGCCGGCCGCGACGGATGTGAAGCGCGCGGCGGTAGAGCTCGAGCATCGAGCGCTCGACGCCGGACTGCGCCTGGACGGTGAGCTCGCCCCACGAGGCCGGTTGGGGCAACCAGGGCGAGGAGGTGGCCCCCTCGGGGCTGAAGCCGAACGGAGTCTGGTCGCCGGACCACGGGATCGGCACCCGGCAGCCGTCGCGGCCGCGCTCGGTCCAGCCGGACTGCTCCCACCCCGGGTCCTGCAACACGTCGTCCGGTAGATCCTCGACCTCGGGCAGACCGAGCTCCTCGCCCTGGTAGACGTAGGCGCCGCCGGGCAGCGCCAGCATCAGCAACGCGGCTGCTCTGGCCCGATGCCGGCCCAACGCGAAGTCGGCGGGGAGGTCGTGGAGGTCGCTCAGCTTCCGCAGCGGGCGCACGCCCTGCGGACGGGCATAGCGGGAGACCTCCCGCACCGTGTCGTGGTTGGACAGCACCCACGTTGCCGGAGCGCCGACGGCTTCGTGCGCGGACAGGGAGGCGATGATCGACTCGCGCATCGGCTCGGCATCCCAGGGCGCGAGCAGGAAGTCGAAGTTGAACGCGGTGTGAAGCTCGTCGGCGCGGACGTACTGGGCCAACCGCTCGGGGTGATGCACCCAGGCCTCGGCGACGAACACTCGCGGGTCGTCGTAGGTGTCGGCCAGCGTGCGCCATGAGCGGTAGATGTCGTGGACGTCGTCTCGGTCCCAGTGGGGATGGTCGACCACCTCGCTGCTGACCGGCGGCCACACGATCGAGCCGACGTCGGGCAGGCCCTCGGCTTTGATCAGGCCGTGCGCGACGTCGATCCGGAAGCCGTCGACCCCGAGCTCGAACCAGAATCGCATCGTCTCGTCGAACTCGTCTCGCACGTCGGGGTTCGTCCAATCGACGTCTGGCTGCTCGGGCGTGAACAGGTGCAGGTACCACTGGCCGGGCTGCCCGTCCGCCTCGGCGACGCGAGTCCAGGCCGGACCGCCGAAGTTGCTCAACCAGTCGTTGGGCGGCTCCTCGCCACCGGGCCCGCGGCCGTCACGGAAGATGAACCGGGCCCGTTCGGGCGAATCCGGGTCTGCCGCGATCGCCTGCTGGAACCACAGATGCTGGTCCGAGACGTGGTTCGGGACGATGTCCAGCAGCACCCGCAGGCCAAGGTCGTGCGCGTCGCCGATCATCGCCTTGGCATCGGCGAGCGTCCCGAACACCGGCTCGATCGCGCGGAAGTCCGAAACGTCGTAGCCGGCGTCCTTCATCGGGGACGGGTACCACGGGTTGATCCACAGCGCGTCGACGCCGAGGTCGGCGAGGTAGCGCAGGCGCGAGCGGAGTCCCGGGATGTCCCCGACCCCGTCGCCGTTGCCGTCGGCGAAGCTGCGGATGTAGACCTGGTAGATGACCGCGCTACGCCACCAGAGCGCTCCATTGGACTGCGGTCCGGCGCCGCTCATGCCAGCACGATCTGGGCTGACAGCGGGAGAACCGCCGAGGACGAGCCGGCGGTCAGCTTGAACATGCCCGGCTCGACCGCCCAGCCGCCCGCCTGCACGCTCCAGTGCTCGAACGCCCGTGGCGGGACGATGATCGTGGCCGTCGCGGTCTGGCCCGGGTCCGCCTGCACCGCCGCAAACCCGACCAGCCACCGGACCGGCCGCTCGATACCGCTGTCGGGGCGGCTGGCGTAGAGCTGGACGACCTCGCGGCTGCGCCGCCGGCCGGCGTTCCTGACCGCGACGGTCACGCGGACCGCGGCCCCCGGGGAGGTGCGGGCAGGCGCGTCGAGCGACTCGTACTCCCAGGACGAGAACCCGAGACCGTGTCCGAATGGGAACAGCGTCGCGCGCTCGCCGCGGCCTTCGGCGCGATACCCGATCATCAGGCCCTCGTCGTAGGCGAGCACGCCTGCGACCGGCCGGGTCGACGGGAGGCCGCGCTCGGTCGCGGGCCATGTCGTCGGCAGGCGGCCGCCGGGTTCGGCGACCCCGAGCAATACGTCCGCGAGCGCGTTTCCGAACTCCTGTCCCGGGAACCACGCGAGGAGCACCGCGGCGACGTCCTGCGCCCATGGCATCAGCACCGGGGCGCCGGCGTTCACGACGACCACCGTGGCCGCGTTCGCCGCGGCGACACGTCGCACGAGCTCGTCCTGGCGACCGGGCAGCGACAGTGAGTCGCGATCGAAGCCCTCGCTCTCGACCTCCTCGGTCGTGCCGACGACGAGCACCACGGCATCGGCGGCGCGGGCGAGCGCGACCGCCCGCTCGATCTCCTCGTCGTCGCCGGCGTACGGAGGCGCCACGTTCAGCTGGAAGCTCACGCCGAGGTCGCCCATGGCGGTGCCGGGCGGCTCGGCCTCGTGCGTGAGGACGAGCATGACCTCCTCGCCACCGGCGAGCTCCATGGTGTGGGCGGCCTGGGGCGGGGTCATCAGCCCCTCGACGATGTCAGCGCCCGGAGGCAGCTCGAGCCGCTCGTCGAAGACCTCCTCGCCGTCGATGGTCAGCCGGTAGCGGCCGAGCCCCGATGCTCCGATCGTGTACGTGCCGGCGTCGGTGGCGCGGAGGACCGTGCGGACCTCGATCCAGGAGACCGTCCCGGCGACGCCGAGCGAGCCGAGCCATTTGAAGGCACAGCCGCGCCGGCGTTCGCTCGCGAGCAGCGCTCCGTCGGCGCCGAGGAACCGGAGCTCGACTCCGGGCTCGCTCGCGCCGGGCACGTGGACCCAGGATGCAGGCGCCACCGGGATCCGGTTGCTTGCCTGCACGCCGGGGCTGTACGCGATTTGCACGCCGGGCGCGAGCGCGGAGCGGAGCCCCTCGAGCGGGGACACGGTGTAGGGCGGAAGCACCGTCGCGCTGCCACCGCCGAGGGTCCTGGCAAGCGCGGCGTTCGGGCCGATAACCGCGAGCCGCTCGAGCGCGCTCGCATCGAGCGGGAGCAGGCCGCGGTCGTTGCGCGCGAGTACGAAGCCGGCGGCCGCGATCCGGCGCAGCATCGCTGCGATCTCGTCATCGTCGTAGGTCGGCGGAATCGAGGGCGCGGTCCCGTCGAGCGCGCCGACGCGAGCGGCCAGGCGCAGGATCCGCAGGACCTTGTCGTCGATCGCCGCGACCTCGACCATGCCGGCACCGACCGCGGCCAGGAGCGCGTCGCCCCAGGGTCCGTTCGGTCCGGGCATCACCAGATCGAGCGCCGCCCGGGCCGATGCCTCGGTAGAGCGGGTCGCAAACCAATCGGACATCACGACCCCGTCGAATCCGAGCTCGGTGTGGAGGATGTCCTCGAGCAACCAGCTGTCGGTCATCGGCTCGCCGTTGACCCCGTTGTACGACGCCATCACCGACCACACCCCCGCCTCGCGAACTATCGCCTCGAACGGCGCCAGGTAGAGCTCGCGCAGCGTCCGCTCGTCGAGGCGGGCATCGAGGGTCATCCGCTCGGTCTCCGAGTCGTTGGCGATGAAATGCTTGACGGTCGCCCCGACGCCGCCGTCCTGCAGGCCGGACACGTAGCTGACGCCGATGCGCGCGGTCAGCAGCGGATCCTCGCTGAAGCACTCGAAGTGCCGCCCTCCGAACGGGGTGCGGTGCAGATTGACGGTCGGCGCGAGTACGACGTCGACGCCCTTGCGCCTGGCCTCGGAGGCCAGCAGACCACCGAGCTGCTCGACCAGCTCCTCATCCCAGGTCGCGGCTAGCGCGGTCGGCGACGGGACGTTCGCCGAAGGGTCGCGCTCGTCCCACCGCTCTCCGCGCACGCCGGCGGGACCGTCCGAGACGACCAGGCGGCGCAGGCCGACCGCGGGCTCGGGGTGCAGCGACCAGAAGTCCGCGCCGGTGAGCAGCCGCACCTTCTGCTCGAGCGACAGCGACGCGACTCGGGCGACCAGCTCGGACTCGTCGACGGCGGTGAGGGCGGCCGACTGGGTCACAGCGGCGCTTTTTATCGCTCGACCGGCCCGCGTCACAGCGCCGTTCGGGCATCGCGAACGCGACGGCGGGTATTCAGCGCCACCGACTACGTCGTGCGACGCTCGATCACGGTCAGCGGCGCACGCTCTTCGACCGGCGCGCCGCCGACGCCGTCGATCGCCGAGAGCAGGAGCTCGACCCCCCGCGCACCGGTCTCGCGCAGGGGCTGGTGGACGGTGGACAGGCCCAGCACGTCGGCCATGTCGATGTCGTCGAATCCAATCACGGCGACGTCCTGCGGGACCCGCAAGCCCGCGGCGCGGGCTGCCGCGAGTACGCCCATCGCCTGCACATCCGAGGCCGCGAAGATCGCGGTCGGCGGGTCGGTCAAAGACAGCAGCCGCTCGGCCAGCTGTTGCGCCGGCTCGCGGCCATGGGCCCCGCGCTGCTCGTAAGCGTCGCGCCGCTTGACCCCGGCGCGCCGGAGCGCCTTAGCCATCCCCGTCGCGTCGCTGCTCGCTCGAGGTGAAGCCGAACGGGGTCGGCTCGTCTCCGACGAAGCCGATCTTCGTATGTCCCTTGGCGAGAAGGTGCTCGGTCGCCATCTCACCGCCCCGAACATCGTCGATGACCACGCGCGGCAGGTCCGGATGGCGGACGTCGACCAGCACCACCGGAAGCTGCTCGCGCCGCAGCGCGTCGATCTCGTCCTCGGTGGGGAGCAGTGACATGACGAGCAGCCCGTCGACTCGGTCGGTGCGGGCGAAGTCGCGGAACGCGTCTCCGCGCTGAGTGAGCGTCTCGACGTCGAACAGCACGAGGTCGTAGTCGCCTCGCTCGCGCAGCTGCCCGACGACGCCGCGCAGCCGCTCGAGCACCGAGGCGCTCGTGAAGAACGGCGCGACCACGCCGATCATCTGCGTCCGCCCGAGCGAGAGATTGCGCGCGGTGGAGCTGCGGCGGTAGCCGAGCTCGTCGATCGTCCGGTGGACGCGCCGGCGCGCATCCTCACTGACCAGCGGGCTGTCGTTCAGCACGCGCGAGACGGTCCCCACCCCGACGTTGGCGTGACGGGCTACGTCGCGGATGGTCGGTGGGCGCTCCCGCGACCTCGGTGGAACCGGATCCATCAACCCCAAGCGTAGCTCGAAAGTCAACGATCGAGGCTTGACTTGGCGAGACCGTCGTGAGATATTGGAACCGGTTCCACATTTCCTCGCTTGCGCCACGCTGAGCCGTGCGATCCCAGCCGTGGGCGGGCGAGCCCGACAACAGACGGCTGCGGGGAAATGGCCAGACGAGGTGAGGAGCAGTCCAACAATGTCCACAGCGCAGCGAGCGTGCTGCGCCCGGGTGCCCGTGTGGCTCCGGACGCGGGACGCACCGTAGTGGTGACCGGCGACGCCCTCGTCGACTTCGTGCTCGAGGCCGACGGCGGGACGACGCCCCACCTCGGCGGCGGGTCGTTCAATGCGGCGCGGACGCTCGGGCGGCTCGGCCTGCGACCGGTATTCATCGGGCGTTTATCGAGTGACCGGTACGGGCGCGGCCTCCGGGCGGCGCTCGAGGAGTCGGGAGTGCGCCTGGATGGGGTCGTCCCGACCGATGACCCGACGACGTTTGCCCGGGTCGAGATCGACGGATTCGGCGCCGCGAACTATCGCTTCTACGTCGAGGGGACGTCGTCCGCGGGGCTCCGCGCCGACGAGGCCCGCGCCGCGATGCCGCCCAGGCCTGCGGGCCTCCACGTCGGCGGACTCGGCCTCGCGGTCGAGCCCCAGGCGCGAGCGATGACATCGCTGGCGCGCGAGGCCGGCCCGGAGACGCTCGTTCTGGTCGATCCGAACTGTCGCGCGGAAACCGTCCGTGCCCGCGATATCTATCGCGAGCGCCTGCGCGAATTGCTGCGCGTGGCCGACGTGGTCAAGGCCAGCGAGGAGGATCTCGCGTACCTCGATCCCGACCGGACGCCGTATCAGACCGCGCGCGGTCTGCTCGAGCAGGGGCCTTCGTTGGTGCTGCTGACGGATGGCAGCCGGCGGGCAACGGTCCTGGCCACGGGGTTCGAGGCGATGATCGAGGCGCCCAGCGTGGAGGTGGTTGACACAAGCGGAGCCGACGACGCGTTCGGCGCGGCGTGGCTCGGCGCGTGGGTCGCCGACGGGTTCGGACGAGCGGATCTCGGCGACTTCGATGCGATCGTACGGACCGCGGAGTTCGCCGCCATCGTGGCGGCGCGGACGTGCGAGCGGGCCGGCGCGGAGCCACCGCGCGCGGCGAAGGTAGATGCGGAGTGGTGCTTCGCATGGTGAGTGCACTTCAACCGGGGAGAAGGCGATGCTAGGTACGTTGGCGAGGGCGGGTGCTGTCCTCGACCTGTTCACTACCGATGAGCCCGAATGGGGCGTGACTGCGACCGCACAGCGTCTCGGAATCGGGAAGTCTCTGGCCCACGACGTCCTCGCGAGCCTGGCCGGGATCGGCCTGCTGCAGCGCGTGGGCCACGGTCGTTATCGGCTCGGTTGGCGGACGGTGACGCTCGCGTCGGTGCTGTTGCGCACGAGCGCGCTCAAGGCGCACGCGCGCCCGGTGGTGCGCGATCTCGCCGAACGCCAGGGGCTCACGGTGAGCCTCGCGGCGTGGGACTGCGGACGGATCATCTACATCGACCGTCGCTACAGCGCCCGCCATGCGAACGGCTGCGGTCCGGCCGCAGGGATCCCGGCGCCACTCGACGGAAGCGCGACCGCCAGGGTGCTACTCGCGAGCCGGCCGCTCGACGAGATCAAGACGCTGTGGGGCGACGGGCTGGTCCACACCAGGCACACCTCGGTCGATGAGCTCGAGCTCGATCTCGAGCGGGTCAGACTGCACGGCTGGGCTCAGACGGATGCCGAGGAGGCGATGAGCCCGAGCGCGGTCGCCGCGCCCGTGCGGGACGCGGATGGCAGCGTCGCCGCGGCGATCAGCCTCGACCTGCTGGACCCGTTCTCGACCGCGAACATCGACCTGCACGCGCGCGCCGTCGTAGCCGCGGCGTCGCGAATCACGGCGGCGATTCGCCACCACCCGGTGGCCGCGTGACGCGCCGGCGGTGAACGCCCCGCTGCGCTGCGGCTCGGAGCCGAGCCGGAGCCGGCGCTACTCGGAAGACCTGGCCGAGAACGTCTCGGTGAACTGCTTGAGCGCGCTTGGCTCCTCGGGCGGCGTGACCACGATGACCGGGAGGCCGAGCGCTTCGACCCGTGTCGGGAGGTCTTTTTGCAGCCACTCGGATCGGCGTTTGGGCAGGGTCGAGATCAGGATGTCGTCGTAGTTGCCGCCGGCGATCTCGGCCTTGATCGACTCGAACGGATCCTCGCCGCCGACGTGCCCGTCGACGGTCGCGCCGGCGGCTCTCCCGAGCAGTTTCGTCGCGGTCGCGATCGACCAGTCCGCGCCCTGATTCTGCGCGGAGTTCGGGATCAGCAAGCCGAATGAGGTCGGACGCTCGGCCGCGAGACGTTGGACCTCCTGGAGGAGGAACGGCGTCGAGGCAGTCAGGTTGGCGACGATCAGAGTGCGATGCGGAGTTGCCTGTTCCATGAATGTCCCCTCGCTGAGAATTTGGCGCGCGCGAGTGTCGCACCCGGTGCGGGTGGGGGTCAAGATCCGTTCGAGAATGCCGGAACGGCGACTCGGGCACCGGCATTCGCCCGCTCAGAGCTTGTATTCGCGCAGGCCGTGCCAGTACTGGCTGGCACAGAACCGCTCGAGCCGCCAGACCGCGAGTGCGAGTGCGAGCATCAGCACGCCGAATCCGGCGAGTCCGCCGAACGTACTGCTCATGAACGGCACGATCGCCATCAGGACACACCAGAGAGCCAACCATGCCAGCGCACGCCACGGGATCATGTGCCAGTCCCACTCGAGCCGCTTCCGGCTCGGCACCTCGTCCTCGGGCGGCTCCGGTCCCGTGTCCGGAGGCTCCCATCCGCTGCCGTGCACGAGGCCGAAGACGAGCACTAGCCGACCGAATCCGATGTGAGGTACCACATCGTCGATCCATCCTCGCCGGGCTCGCTGTCGACGACGCCGGCGGCCTTGAGCTTGTCGAGCTCGCCGCGGAACGAGTGGTAGGGGATCAGACCCACCTCGGCCAGCGTCCCGTAGCCGACGCTCTCGTATAGATCCGAGGTGCTCATGGGGTCGGTCGTCAGCACACCCATCAACACCGACTCACGGGACATGGGCGATACGTTACTCCTGGGGCGCCCCGGCGGATAGATCTGCGCCTATCATCGGGCGTGACCCGTCCCGTCCCAGAGTCGTGAGGCTGACGTGAAGGACACCGGCCTACCCCAACAGGACGCCCAGTCCGATTTCGCGCGCCAGCGCCGCCGTCTCGCCCTGTCGAGGATCGTCGCGCGGCTTGCGCTTCGAGCCCGACGACGTGTCGTCGATGCTCCCGTTCGAGGAGGTCGTGGCCGCGCTCGGGCGGGTCAGCCAGCGCGACATCGGCTTGCAGTCGATCCGGCTTGATTCGGTCGTCGGTACGGTGGCCCGTCGTCACAACGAGTTTGACCGTAAGTTCCGGCCGACATCGAGCGGGACGCGCGGCCGGTGGGAGCGGATCGCGACCGCGCGCCGGCGCGGCGACGCGATGCCGCCGATCGACGTATATCGCATCGGCGGACTGCATTTCGTCGAGGATGGTCACCATCGGGTGTCAGTGGCCAGGGCAATGGGTGACACTCACATCGACGCGTATGTCAAGGAGGTGCGCACCGCGGTGGGCGCGGGCGCGGATCTCAAGCTGGGTGACCTCCCACTCAAGCGCCACGAGCGCATATTTCGCGAGCGCGTGCCGCTGGCGCCGGCGCTTCGCGACCGCATCGAGCTCTCAGACGAGTGGCGCTACGCGGAGCTCTCGGTCCTGATCGAGGCCTGGGGGCTGCGGGCCAGCTACGCACGCGAGCAGCTGCTGTCCCGGGCCGAGATCGCCGAGGCTTGGTTTCACGAGGAGTACGAGCCGGTCGTCCAGGTCCTCAACGAAGCTCACATCGGCGGCGAGGGCACAGAGACCGAGCGTTACCTGCGCATCGCAATGCTTCGCTACCTGTTGTTGACCACGCACGAGTGGTCTGACGACGTCGTCGAGCGGCTGCTCGGAGAGGTCCGTCCTCCCTCGGATCAGGACGACACGATGGTCCATCAGATCCTCAAAGAGCTCAGCTGAGCGCCGCGCCGAGCGCTCGTCCGGCATACCCGAACGACGCTGTTCACAAAATCTTCCCGGCGGTACAACACGCCGCGCTACGCCCCGGCCCGGACCGATTGAGGAGAGGATCTTGTGAGCCAAGCGTCGGCGAGTTCGCCTGGAAATAGGGTGGTCAGGATCGCTACGGCGGTCGCAATCGGGAGTTTGTGCGCACTGTGGATCGCCGCATGCGGATCTTCGGGCGCCGCGCACGGACCAGCATCGATCGTGTATTACAGCCCGCTCGATTCGAACGGGACAAACGTCAAGGCAGCCGCGACGTGCAGCAAGCAGTCGGGCGGCTCCTACAACATCACGATCACCCCCGAGGCGAACAGCTCCGACGCCTCTCGCCAGCTTGCCGTTCAGCGCCTCGCGGCGCATGACTCGGACTACTCGCTGCTCAACATGGACACGATCTGGACGGCCGAGTTCGCGGCCGCCGGCTGGCTGAAGCCGATCACCGGGGCGGATCGACAGACGGCACTCCAGGGAGTGCTTCCGATCGCCGCCCAGTCGGCCGAGTACAAGGGAACGCTGTACGCGGTGCCGCTCAACACCAACGCGCAGCTGCTCTGGTACCGCAAGGACCTGCTCGCTTCGATCCACCAGCCCGTGCCGACGACGTGGGCGCAGGTCATCGCCGATGCTCAGAAGCTGCCGGCGAGCAACGGCCTGATCGAGGAGCAGGGGCAGCAGTACGAGGGTTACACGGTGTGGTTCAACAGCGTGCTGGCGTCAGCAGGCGGCGAGGTGGTGAACGCCCAGGACAAGCCGGTGCTCGGCAAGCCGGCGGTGGAGGCGGCGACGATCATCCACGACGTGGCCACGTCAGGTCGCGCCGATCCCTCGCTGTCGACCGATCAGGAAGACCAGGGGCGGCTGGCGTTCGAGGCCGGACACGCCGCCTTCATGCTCAACTGGCCGTACGTCTACGCTGCCGGCCGGACCGACGCGAAGACCAGCGCGACGACCAAGCACGTGTTCGAGAACATGGGCTGGGCTCCGTACCCGGCGGTTTATCCCAGCATTCCCGGCAAGTCGTCGGTCGGCGGCGCGAACATCGGGGTCTCGGCTTACAGCAAGTACCCCAAGCAGGCACTCGCCGCCGCTCTGTGCATGACCCGGTACTACTGGCAGAACCAGGAGGCGATCAACGAAGGGCTGCCGCCGGTCACCATCGCCTCTTACACCAACCCGACGGTGATCAAGAGCTACCCGTTCGCGGCGACCCTGCTCAAGCAGCTCCAGCACGCGACCAACCGTCCCGAGACGCCTTACTACTCGGACGTGACCCTGGCGATCCAGCAGACGCTGCATCCGCCGGCGTCGATTAAGCCGGTGTCCGACATCACCAGTCTGCGTTCGTGTCTGACCACGCTACTCAAGGGAGGTCTGTGCTGATGGCGACCGTCGCCGGAACCCCCACTACGGCCCCCCTCGCCGCTCCGCCGAGCGCGCACGGTCTTACGGGGCGCGCCAAGGCCGAGCGCAAGCTCGGGCTGATGCTGACCCTGCCCGCGGTCGCGGTGATGCTGCTCGTCGCCGGTTTCCCGATCGTGTACGCGTTCTGGCTGTCTCTCCATCGCGCCGATCTGCGGTTCCCGAACCTCACCGCGTGGATCGGCCTGGACAACTACATATCCGTCCTGACCTCGCACACCTGGTGGAGCGACTTCCTGAACACGATGATCATCACCGTGTTCTCGGTCGCGCTCGAGATCGTGCTTGGACTGCTGATCGCCGAGGCGATGTACCGCGCGCTGTACGCGCGCACCTGGATCCGGGTGGCGGTACTGGTGCCATACGGCGCGGTGACCGTCGTGTCCGCGTTCGCGTGGTCACTGGCGTTCAATCCGGCGACCGGGTTCGCCACTCAGTGGCTCGGGCTCTCGACGCCGCCGCTGACGACTCGGGCGGGCTCGTTCATGGTGATCATCCTGTCGGACGTGTGGAAGACGACGCCCTTCATATCGCTGTTGATGCTCGGTGCGCTCGCGCTCGTCCCCGAGGACCTATACAAGGCGGCGAAGATGGACGGCGCGACCGCCTGGCAGCGTTTCTGGCGGATCACGCTGCCCCTGATCAAGCCGGCATTGGCGGTGGCGGTGTTGTTCCGGGCACTCGATGCCTTCCGGATCTACGACGCCGTCTACATCATCACGAACGGATCCAACAACACCGGGAGCGTGTCCCTGCTGGGCTACCAGGTCCTGATCGGACGGCTGGACCTCGGGCTGGGATCGGCGATCGCCGTGTTGATCTTCTTCTGCGTGTGCATCATGGCCTTCTTCTTCTTCCGGTTCCTCGGCGCTAGTCCTCAACGGAGGTGACACGACGTGAGCACTGAAAACACGCCGAGCCGTAAGACGCTGTGGGGGCTGGCGGTGGTCGCCGTCCTCGTCTACGCGCTGATGCCGGTCGTCTGGATCATCTCGTTGTCGCTCAAGACGCCGGAGTCGATCGGCGACGGCAGCTTCCTCCCGACCCACTGGACGCTCAGCAACTACAGCTCGGTGTTCAACACCGATTTCTTCCCACCGTCACTGCGGAACTCGATCGGGATCGCCCTGATCACGACCGTGCTGGCGCTGTGCTTCGCGTCGGCGGCCGCCTACGCGATCACCCGGCTTGACTTTCCGGGCAAGACGTTGATCCTCGCCGGTGCGCTGGCGGTCACGATGTTCCCGGCGATCTCGATCGTCGGCGGCCTCTACAACGTGTGGCGGAACATCGGCCTGTTCGACACGTGGCCCGGGCTGATCCTTCCCTACCTGTCGTTCTCACTGCCGCTGTGCATCTACATCCTGTCGGCATTCTTCAGAGAAATACCCTGGGACCTGGAGAAGGCCGCCCAAATGGATGGGGCGACGCCGATGCAGGCATTTCGCCGGGTGATCCTGCCGCTCGCGATGCCGGGCGTGTTCACCGCCGGCATCCTTGCCTTCATCGCAGCGTGGAACGACTTCCTCTTCGCCAACGTGCTGACGACATCGAACGCGGCGCGGACCGCGCCCGTCGCGATGGCGTACTTCACGGGCGCCTCGCAGTTCCAGCAGCCGGCCGGCGCGATTGCCGCGGGAGCGGTCGTCGTCACTGTGCCAATTCTGATCATGGTGTTGATATTCCAGCGACGGATCGTTTCCGGGCTGACCGCCGGGGCCGTCAAGGGCTAAAAGGAGCGGACATGGCCGACATCGTTCTCGACGACATCGTCAAGCGCTATCCCGACGGCTTCGAGGCCGTCAAGCACCTCAACCTCACCATCGCCGACGGTGAGTTCATGATCCTCGTCGGGCCCTCGGGCTGCGGCAAGTCGACGGCGCTGAACATGATCGCCGGGCTCGAGGACATCTCCGCCGGCGAGCTGAGGATCGGGGGCAAGGTGGTCAACCAGGTGGCTCCCCGCGACCGCGACATCGCGATGGTGTTCCAGAGCTACGCGCTGTACCCGCACATGACCGTGCGCGAGAACATGGGCTTCGCGCTGAAGCTCAAAAAGGCGCCGAAGGCCGAGATCGACAAGAAGGTGCAGGACGCGGCCGACATCCTCGACCTGACCGAGCACCTGGCGCGCAAGCCCGCGAACCTGTCCGGCGGGCAGCGGCAGCGAGTGGCGATGGGCCGCGCGATCGTCCGCGACCCGAGCGCGTTCCTGATGGACGAGCCGCTGTCGAACCTCGACGCGAAGCTGCGCGTGCAGATGCGCGCCCAGGTCGCGCGAATCCAGCGCAAGCTCAACACGACCACCGTCTACGTCACCCACGACCAGACCGAGGCGATGACCCTCGGCGACCGCGTGGCGGTCATGCTCAGCGGCCTGCTCCAGCAGGTGGGGTCGCCGATGGAGCTGTACAACAACCCGGCGAACCTGTTCGTGGCCGGCTTCATCGGCTCTCCGGGCATGAACTTCATGCCGGCAACGCTCACCAACGGCTCGGTTCACCTGCCGATGGCCGATGTGACGCTCCCGGAGGAGGTACGCGAGCGGCTCGGGCGCCAGCCCGACGGTCGCCGCGTGATCTGCGGCATCCGGCCTGAGGACTTCGAGGATGCGACGAAGGTCGACGGCGACGGCCGCTCGCGCGGATCCACCTTCAAGGCCAAGCTCGATCTGGTCGAGGCGATGGGCGCCGAGTACTACGCCCACTTCGGGGTCAAGGGTGAGATGGTGCAGTCCGAGGAGCTTCAGGACCTGCGTCAGGATGCGGGTGGCGTCGAGGAGCTGACCGACTCGGGCGAGCATGTGCTCGTCGCCAGGCTCAGCCCCGAGAGCCGGGCGCGATCCGGCGAGGAGGCCGAGCTGTGGCTCGACGCCACGAAGCTGCACTTCTTCGACGAGCAGTCGGGCGAAGCGCTCACGTTCGCGCGCTGAGCTTGTAACGCTGAGGGCCGGTGGCCCCAAAGATCGCCATCGTCGGCGCGGGATCGACGGTATTCGCCCGCAATCTGATCGGTGACCTGCTGCGCTTTCCCGCTCTCGCCGACGGGATCACGCTGGCGCTGATGGACGTCGATCCCGACCGGCTGGCGACCTCGGACGTGATGGCGCGCCGGCTCGCCGAGGCGTGCGGCGCCGGCGCCCGGATCGAGGCGACCGCGGATCGGCGGGCCGCGCTCGACGGCGCCGACTATGTGATCACCTGCTTCCAGGTCGGCGGACTGCACCCCGCGACGATCGTCGACTTCGTCGTGCCCAAGCGCTACGGGATCCGTCAGACGATCGCCGACACGCTGGGCGTCGGCGGCATCATGCGGGGCCTGCGCACGATCCCGGTGCTGCTCGACGTGTGCCGCGACATGGAGGAGCTGTGCCCGGATGCGCTGCTGCTCCAGTACGTCAACCCGATGGCGATGCTGTGCTGGGCCGTGGCCGAGGCCAGCCCGATCAGGACGGTCGGGCTCTGCCACTCCGTCCAGCACACCGCGGCACAGCTCGCTGCAACGCTCGCGGCCGAGCCGGCGGACGTCGACTACCTCGTCGCGGGGATCAACCACCTCGCGTTCTTTCTCACGCTCGAGCACGGCGGGGCGGACCTCTACCCGCGGCTGCGCGAGCTCGTGGAGGCCGATCGCGTGCCGCGCGAGGACCGGGTTCGGTTCGAGGTCCTGCGACATCTCGGCTACTTCGTGACCGAGTCCTCGGAGCATTTCGCCGAGTACGTGCCATGGTTCATCAAGTCCGCGAGGCCCGACCTGATCGACCGCTATGCGATCCCGCTGGATGAGTACCTGCGACGGTGCGATCGGCAGATCGAGCAGTGGGCTGCGCTGCGAGCCGGCTTGCAGAACGGCTGGCCGGTCCGCGTGGAACGCAGCAACGAGTACGGCGCCAGCATCATCAACGCGTGCGAAAGCGGAGTTCCGTTCGAGTTCAACGGCAACGTGCCGAACGCGACCGGCGCCGGGCAGCTGATCGACAACCTGGCGGCCGAGTGCTGCGTGGAGGTCCCGTGCGTTGCCGGCGAGCACGGGATCGAGCCTCGTCGGTGGGCGCGCTGCCGCGACATCTGGCGGCGTTGATCCAGACCAACGTCAACGTGCAGGGCCTGACGGTGTCGGCCGCGCTGACCGGCCGCCGCGAGCCCGTGTACCACGCGGCGATGCTCGATCCCCACACCGGGGCCGAGCTGCCGCTCGACGAGATCGAGGAGCTGGTCGACGAGCTGCTGTGGGCGCACGGCGATCTCGTTCCGCCGCTCGTCCTGTAGTTGAGACCCGCGTGCTCGATTTGGCCCCACTGTCGGGCCTTTTCGAGCACTGCGTTGCGCGTCAGCCCTCCGACGGCTCGAGCGGCAGCGGTGAGGACGGCTTCAGCTCCTCGAGGCGAAGGAACGTGTTCACGCGCGCGGCGCCACCGCGCGTCGACAGCCGTACGAGCACCCGCTGAAGCTGCGCCACCTCGCGCGCGACGATCAGCAGCATCGCGTCGGTCTCGCCGGTCACCCAGTCGGCGGAGATCACCTCGGGCATCGCCCGCACGGCCTCGGCGAAGCGACGATGGGCGGTGTCGCCGTGGTACTGGAGGGTCACCGCGACGTAGACCTGGAGCGGGAACCCGGCCTCGGCTGAATCGAGCCGGGCCTGGATGCCCCTGACGATTCCCGACTCCTTCAGGCGGCGGACCCGGTGCAGCGTGGCCGCGGGGGAGAGGCCGACGATCCGCGCGAGCTCGACGTTTGCGCGATCCGCGTTGGCCTGGAGCTCCTCGAGCAGCTTTACGTCAATCAAATCAAGCGAAATGGCCATTTCGCAAAATATTCCATCGTCTGAAGCCCGATATGTCAAATCTAGGCTGGAGCTTTGCCGGAAATGGACGATCCTGGTTCATATGAACAGCAAGCACCGTTCAGCGATCTTCGCCCTCGCCGCAGCCGGCACGCTGTGGGGCCTCAACGTTCCCCTGACGAAGCTGGCCCTGGGCTGGCTCGCGCCGGGCTGGCTGACCGTCGTGAGGTTCGCGGTCGCCGCACCGCTGCTGGCGCTCGTCGGCCGGCGCGGGCTCCGCGGTGCGCTGACGCCGCAGGTGCTGGCGTCCGGCGCGATCGGGTTCGGCGCCGTGATCCTCCTGCAGAACTCCGGCATCGAGCACACGAGCGTGAGTCATGCCGCCGTGGTGATCGGTGCTGCGCCGGTGCTCGTCGCGCTGATCGCGGCCGGCCTTGGCCAGACCACGGCCCGTCCCCTGACGTGGGCCGGCTACGGCGTCTCGCTCGCCGGCATCGCCTTCGTGGCCGGCGCCGGCGGAGGCGGCGCGACCGCTCACGGCGACCTGCTGGTGCTGGGGTCGGTGATCCTGTCCGCAGCGTTCGTGGCGATCCAGCCGCGGCTGCTCGAAGGCCGGGATGCGGCCGCCGTGACCGCGGTCCAGTTCGCCGGCGGCGCGCTCGTCGCACTTCCGGTGTCGGTCCTGACCGAGGGCGTGCCGCACGCGCCCGGAGCGCCGACGGCGGTGCTCGCGCTGGCGGCACTGGCGCTGCTTGGGACACCGCTGCCGTTCTGGCTGTTCGCGTTCGGTCAGGCGCGAGTCCCCGCCGAGCTGGCGGGCGCGTTCCTGAACCTGGAGCCGGTCGTCGGTGCCGCCGCCGGCTGGCTTGCGCTCGGCGAGCCGGCCGCGATCGGCCAGATCGCCGGCGTGGTGGCGGTGCTCGTCGGGGTCGCGATGAGCACGGCGCCGCCCAAGCCGCCCGACGCGCCGGAGCCGGTCGTGACGCGCCTCGCCTACAAACTTCTTACGCTGAGACCGTGAGGCCGTTCGCCGGTCAGCGCCTGGCCGCGGCGAAGCGCCCGCCGCCGTACGAGCCGAGGTCGATCAGGAACGCCAGGACCACGAAGAACCACTCGAAGCCCGTCACGTGGTGACCGGGTCCCCACGACCAGAACGCGGCGTACGCGAGCGTCGTCCACGGCAGCAGGAAGAACCCGAGCAGTGGCAGGATCCAGCTGTTGAAGGCGTGGCTCAGAACGCTGCTGAAGATCCACAGCAGGATCAGTACCAGCCGGGGCGAGATCAGGGCGAGCAGCGCGAGCAGGCAGGGCATGGCTCGAGTGTGGGCTCTCCGCCGGACCCGGTCGTCACCCAAACCGGATGACGACCGCCGAATCGGCGGCTGGAAGCATCGCGTCGATCCGTTGCCAACCGACAGGAGATAGGCGCGCCATGAGCAAGCCCGACACGTTGTTTGTCCTCGCGGCTTCCTACGACAACGTTGCGGATGCCGAGGTTGACTATCAGGCGGTAAAGGCCCTCTACCACGAGATCGAGACCTCGCACGAGTTCGACGCCGCGGTCATCGCCCGTGGCGAGGACGGCAAGATCGAAGTCGTCAAGAAGCACGAGCAGCCGACCCGGCACGGCGCGGTGCATGGTCTCGGCTGGGGGCTTGCGATCGGTGCGGTGTGCGCGATCCTGCCCGGGGTCGCACTGCTCGGCGGGCTCGCGGTCGGCGCCGGCGCCGGCGCGGCGATCGGCGCCGTCACCGGTCACGTGAAGGGTGGCATGGACAACAGCGACCTGAAGGGGCTCGGCGACGTGCTCGATCAGGGCCAGGCCGGGTTGATCGTGGTCTACGCGACCAACATGGCCGACCAGGTCGCGGCGAACATCAAGGCGGTCAACCGATTCGTGTCCAAGGAGATCGACGCGAACGCCGACGAGCTCGCGCGCCAGCTCCACGAGGCCGAGACCTCGGCCTGAAGCCGGCGGCGCTCCGGGCGCGCGTTGCGCGCCCTGGTGCGGTCCGTCATGCTGCGCCCCTCGGTTGTTAGCTGACCAGGGAGTCGATCCGTGTCTGCTGATTACGACGTGGTGGTGGTGGGCGGGAGCCTGGCCGGGTGTGCGACGGCGACATTGCTCGGGCGGGCAGGGGCGCGCGTCGCTCTGGTGGAGGCGCGCTCGGATCCCGCCGCCTACAAGACGATATGCACCCACTTCATCGCGCCGAGCGCAACGCCGGCGATCGAGCGGCTCGGGCTGGCCGAGCGGATCGAGGCCGCCGGTGGCGTTCGCAACGGCGTGGCGCTCTGGACTCGGTACGGATGGATCCGTCCCCCGCTGGGCGAAGAGTTCGCCTATCCCCGCTACGGCTACGACATCCGGCGCGAGAAGCTCGACCCGATGGTGCGCGAGCTGGCGTCCGAGGCTCCCGGGGTCGAGGTGATGCTGGGACAGACCGTGAACGCCCTCCTCGGCTCGAGCAGCCGGCCGACGGGCGTGCGGGCGATCGACCGCGAGCGGCGCGAGCGCGACATCTCGGCGCGGGTCGTCGTCGCCGCCGACGGCCGGGATTCGCGGATCGGCGAGCTGTCCGCGGACGAAGGCCCGGGTCATGCGAAACGACCGCTTCGGCTATTTCGCGTATTACCGCAACCTGCCGCTCGTGACCGGCAACTCGATGATGATGTGGCTGCTCGACCCGGACGTCGCCTACGCGTTTCCGCAGGACGACGGGATCACGTTGATGGCGACGTTCCAGACCAAGGACCGCGCGTCGTGGTTCAAGCGCGATCTCGAGGCGAACTTCGAGGCGTACTTCAGCGGTCTCCCGAACGCGCCCGATCTGTCGAGCGGCGAGCGGATCTCGAAGATCCTCGGCAAGCTCGAGATGCCGAACACGACCAGGCGGGCTGGCCGCCCCGGGCTCGCGTTCGTCGGCGACGCGGCGATGGCGGCCGACCCGGTTTGGGGCGTCGGCTGCGGGTGGGCGTTCCAATCGGCCGAGTGGCTGGCCGATGAGCTCGCGCCGGCATTCAATGGCGGCTCGCCTTCCGACGATCAGCTCGACGCCGCGCTCGACCGTTACCGAAAGCGCCACCGGCGAGGTCTGCTCGGCCATTTCTTGATGACGTCGGACTACTCGACCGGCCGCCGCTTCAACCCAATGGAGAAGCTGCTGTTCACGGCCGCGGCCCGGGACGAACAGGTCGCCGACGGGTTCGCCGCGTTCGGCGGGCGATCGGTCGGCCCGGGCGACCGCGAGTTTGCACTGCTCGTCGCGCGGGCGATCAAGGTACGCACGCGCGGGCGGAACGGTGCGGAGCGCCAGCCGCTGTCGCGCTCACACGCCGACGGACCGCCGCCGCCCGCCTGCGTCGTCACGACGCGGCCGACGATCGACGGACTAGCCACCGCGGTGTCCTCGGTCGGGGACCCGGACTCGGGCGAGGCGGTCGTGTTCGTACACGGGAATCCCGGGTCCCGGCGCGACTGGGACGACCTGCTCAGCCGCGTGGCGCCGTTCGCGCGCGGCATCGCGCTCGACATGCCCGGCTTCGGTCAGGCCGAGCGACCGCGGGACTTCAGCTACACGGTCGAGGGCTACGCGCGCTTTCTCGGCTCGGCGCTCGATCAGCTCGGGATCGAGCGCGCGCATCTCGTGCTCCACGACTTCGGTGGCCCCTGGGGGCTCGAATGGGCGATCGGCAATCCGGACAGGTTCGCCAGCGCCGTGCTGATAAACACGGGCGCACTGGTCGACTACCGGTGGCACTACCTGGCGAAGATCTGGCGCACCCCGATCGCCGGCGAGACGTTCCAGGCGACCACGACCCGCTCGGGGCTCCGGATGGCGCTGCGCCACGGCAATCCTCGCGGCCTACCCCGGGCGTTCGTCGATCACATGTACGACAACGTCGACGAAGGCACAAAGCGGGCGGTCCTCAGCCTCTACCGCGCCACCGATGATCCCGGCGCTGGCGGGCGCAGGCATGCCGACGCGCTGGCGCCGCTCGACCGCCCCGCGCTCGTCGTGTGGGGAGCGCACGACCCGTACATCCCGGTGGCGATGGCGCAGCGGCAGCGGGAGGCGTTCCCGAAGGCGGAGATCGTGATCCTCGAGGACAGCGGCCACTGGCCGTTCGCCGACGACCCAGACGGCGTCGGACGGCACGTCGAGCCATTCCTGAGCGCCACGCTGGGCGCGCGGGCCGCCGGCGGGCCCGCCTGAAAGCATGTCTCAGCTCTCGGCGTATTCGGCGAGCTCGGCGAGCTCGACCGCGGCGCCGAGGGCCTTGATCATGCTTCCGGCCGCCGACACGACGCGCGTGGTCCCGACGATCGGGGCGACGGCCGCGAGGACGCCGGTGATCTGATCCGAGGTGACGCCGACGTCGCCGGCGGCGCCGACGTTCACGAGATAGGACGCCGGAGGGGCGTCGACGGCGACGAGCGCCGCGAGGCGAACCAGCATCAGCGTCTCGGGGTCGAGCGTGGAAGTCTCCATCGAGTCTGCGGTCATCCTGCCGAGCAGGTCGAGGATCGGGGTGTCGGCGGTTGAAGACATTGAGGCTTCCTCTCGTTCGGGGCGGTGGCGCACGATCAGCTTGCCCGCCCGACCGAGCCTCGTCGTCATCCGATTTGGGTGAACCCCTGGAGCCCCGTGCGTGCGAGCCTGAATTGTGAGCCCGACCTCGCTCGAGGATCTGGATCGCCGCCAGCAGCGACGGGTGGTAACCCGCTCGGCGCTCCGGATCCTGGTCAGCGTCGTGTTGCTGTTCGCGCTGTACGGCGCGCTGCCGATAGCGGACCGGACGGGGCTCGGAACGCTGTTGGAGTTGCTCGTCGGCCTGATCATCTTCGCGGCGCTGCTGGGCTGGCAGGTCCTGAAGATCATGGGGGCCGAGCATCCCGAGTTGCGCGCGGCCGAGGCGCTGGCGATCGCGGTTCCCGTGGTGCTGATCGTGTTCGCGTTCACCTACCTGTCGCTGTCGCACGTCTACCCGAAGAGCTTCTCGGAGCCGCTAAACCACGTCCGGGCGATCTACTTCGTGGTCACCGTGGTCAGCACGGTCGGGTTCGGCGACATCACCCCCAAGACCGACGCGGCGATGATCGTGGTCTCGTTCCAGATCATGCTCGACCTCGTGCTGCTCGTGGGGATCGTGCGGGCCGTGTTCTTCGCCGCCCAGGTCGGCGTTCGCCGGCGGCAGACCGAGCGTGAGGCCGCTACGGGCGAGTCCATCGCTTCGGAATCAGCCAGCCGAAGTTCAGGCTGAGACGACCCGCGCTCCCCACCACGAACACGCTCCGGATCCCGACGGCGAGGTAACCGATGACCGCGACCCTCGGGAACAGGAACACGCCGAACAAGATCGCTGCCGCGTACAGCGCGGTGCTCGCCCACCGGCGCCATCCCGTGACGCGCACGTGTTCGGGCGCCGGCGTCGCGGCCATCGGCTCCATCTGTAGATCTGGCTGCGAGCTTGCGTACCGCTCCGCGGCGCGCAGGAGCAGCTCGATCAGGAGTGCGGCAGCGCCGTAGAACACGACCGCGGTGCGCTCCGCCGTGCCGCCGTGGTGAAGGGCCTGCGCCAGCACAGTGGTCGGGAACGGCAGGAATGCCGCCGTCATCAGCAGCAGCAGGTTCAAGCGCAGTAGGACCGGGTCGATTAGACGCAGCCGCGAGAACAGGCTGTGGTGAGCGATCCAGACGCTCCCCACGGTCAGGAAGCTCGTAACGTAGGCCAGGTACGCGGGCCACTCGTTCGCGAGCGCGTGCCGCAGATGGTCGTAGTCAGACGGCGCGACGCTGATGTCAAGTACCAGCAGCGTGATCGCGATCGCGAACACCCCGTCGCTGAATATCTCCACACGACTCTTGTCCCACCGCGGCTCCCCGGTGGCGTTGCCGTCGCCGGCCGCGCCGCGGCCGCGCGTCACCTTATCGGCGGCTGCCATAGACGGCGGCGGCGGTCACGACGGAGAGGGCGACGAGCAGGCCCAGCGCGGTGACCCAGGTGATCCCGAACTGGCGGTGGACGTGGATCGCGTACGCGAGGAAGCCGGCCGGAATCGCAATCGAGAGCGCGATCCCGGCAGCGCCGATCGCCTGCCTGCGGTTCGGAACGCGGGCGCGCCACCCTCGGCCGGGCTCGGGTGGCGCCTGCGCGGGCAGCTCTTCGGTCGCGTAGAACGCCCGGACGCGCTGGAACAGCTGGCGCGAATGGGTCTCGCAGCCCCAGGCCATCATGATCATGAACGTCACCGGGAAGATCCAGGTGATCGCCCACATCGCGACGAAGATCAGGGCCCCGATGGCGTCTCGCAGCCACGAGCGCAGGCCGTGGTGCGACTCGCCGCTCGGCGGGCCGATGAACCCGCCGAACACGAGCAGCCGGCGACCGCACTCGATCCACAGCCGGAGCGGCCGGCGGTGCTCCGGCTTGGCCGGCATGCCCATGCCCTCGACCGCGATCAGGCCGGCCTCGGCGGCGTCGGCGTCGGGATAGACCCCGCGCAGCGACAGCAACTCGGCCGCGGTCTTGAGGGTCCCTGGATCGCGACCGTACAGCGCCGCGAGCCGAAGAGTCATGCGAGCCTCCTGCCACAGGTAGTTCGTGTAGCCGGGGATCAGCGCCAGGTAGAACGGAGTTCCGGCGACCATGCCCTGCAAGACGCGCGATCCTTGCGGACTGCGTGCCGAGGTTTTCCACGCTCTCCTGCAGGTCGCCGTCGGGATGCGCCGCGCGGGTGGCCTGCGCCCACTCGAGCGACGGCTCCGCGAGCCGGTGGACGGCCTGGAGCGTCAGCCGTCTCGCATATGTGCTCGGGGTCGCGCCATGCGACCCTGACCATCTGCCGCGGCACGTCGGTGACGACGCGAACGCCACGGCGACCAGCCGCGTCTAGGTCCTCTTTTGGCTTTGGGGGCTGCGGATCTGCCGTCACGCCGATCTCGCGCATGACCGTCGCGGGACGGCGACCGCGCGTCATCACCCGATTCGGATGAGCATCGGCGCGCGTGCGTCAATGGCTGAGCCGCCCGCCGTTGACGAGCAGCGTCTGGCCGGTGATGAACGCACTCTCGTCGGAAACCAGGAAGGCGAGCGCCCCGAGCAGATCGGTCGGCTCCCCGAGACGGCCGAGTGGGGTGGCGGAGACGTCGTATTGCGCGGCCGGCGTCATCGTGACGCTTCCCTCGGTCGGGATGAACCCGGGTGCGAGCGCGTTGACCCGGATCCGGTTCGGGCCGAGCTCGCGGGCGAGCACGCGCGTCAGCCCGATCACCGCCGCCTTCGAGGTCACGTAGTGGGCGAGGCCCGGCGAGCCCGAGAACGCGACCTCAGAGGCCATGTTCACGATCGAGCCGGCGCCGGCCTCGCGCAGCAGCGGCACCGCCGCCTTCGCGCACAGCCACGCGCCCTTGACGTTGACCTCGAGCACGCGGTCCCACTCCTCGTCCTCGATCGCGTCGAACGGACGGCGGGTGAGGCCCTCGACGACGGCGGCGTTGTTGACGAGCGCGTCGAGCCCTCCGAGCACGTCGCGGGCGGTGGTCGCGAGTATGCGCGTCTGCTCGGGATCGGCGACGTCGGTAGTCGAGGCGTAGAGCTCGCGGCCGCGCTCGCTCGCGCGCTCGCAGGTCGATGCCAGCGCCTCGGCGTTGATGTCGGCGGCGATCACGTGGGCGCCGAGGTCCGCGAGGTGGAGCGCGAACTCGCGCCCCAGTCCTTGGCCGGCGCCGGTGACGATCACGCGCTTGCCGGCGAGCCGCGGCTCGTTCATCACGCGACCAACTTTGAGCCCCCGAGTCGCAGCGCGCCGGCGATCTCCTGGTAGCAGTTGTAGCTCGATCCACGCCCGATTCCCGGACCCGAGTGGAGGTTGGCCGAGCAGTCGTAGAGGTTGTCGAGCAGCAGCCGGTACCCGGTCAGCTCCGGGATCGGCCTGAACCGCCCGAGCTGCGACGCGATCGTGCTGCCGGTCGAGTAACCGCCCTCGATCATGTTCGGCCGCTCGCGCTCGATGTCGTTCGGCGTGTAGACACGCGTGGCGATCACGTTATCCGCTGTCATGTTCGGCGCGTAACGCGCCCATTCGCGCAGGACGTGCTCGGCGAAGCGGTGCTTGATCGTCCGCCACTGATCGTCGGAGAACGCGCGCCGTGGCGCCGAGAACTCCTCGACGCCGACTATGTGCTGACCATCCGGCGCGCGCGTCGGGTCCCACAGGCTGTCGACCGAGCACAGCACGTACGGTCGCGTCGCGAAGCCGCGGGTCAGGATCTCGGGCTGGTAGCGGAGATGCAGGTAGTCGAGGTCCTTCGGGCCCCAGTACAGCCGCGGCTGCGAGCCCACGCCCGGGTTGTCGCCCTCAGCGGTGAAGCGGGGCGGCTCGTGGAGCGCGAGGTTGGCCCACAGGAGCTGGCCGCGGTCGTAGTGGATGTTGGCGATCCGGCGGCGCAGCCGGCCCTGGAGCTGAACGTCTCTCAGCAAACGGAGCACCGTCTGGGAGAGCCCGAGGTCGCTCACGACGAGGTCGGCGGCGATCTGCGCGCCGCCGGCGAGCTCGACGCCGGTGGCGCGTCCGTGCTCGACGATGATCCGGTCGACCTCGGACGAGGTCACGTACTCGACGCCGAGCTTGCGGCCCGCGGACACGAGCGCGTCGGTGATCGCCTGGCTGCCACCGATCGCGATCGCCGCGGGCTCGAACGACAGCGTCAGCGGGATGCAGTGGATCAGGCCCTGGAGCCCCGGCACGTCGTCGGGGAAGCAGCCGGTTGAGGTCGTGGCCGCGCGCATGAACAGGATCTGCAGCTCCGGGCTCTCGAAGAAGTCCTGCGCGAGCTGCCTGAGCGTCATGAACTGGTGAACGGGCTCGATCAGGCTGCCGGGCACGTCGAGCAGCGCCTCGAGCGGGTCGGGCGTGCCCCACGGCGGTGGGGTGCTGAACCGGTGGCGGCGGAACGCCTGCTTCCAGTGCTGCTCGTAGGCATCGAGCAGCCGCAGGTACGTGTCGGCGTCGGGCCTCGAGAAGCGGGCGATCTGCTCCCGGGTCCGCTCGATGTTGTGGTCCGAGCGCTCCTGGCGGCCGGTGGTCGCGTCGACGACGCGCGAGGCGGAGAAGCCGACGAACGACGATCCGTCGTCGAAGATCATCCCCTCGTTCTCCTCGGGGAACACGTAGCGGAGCCCCTCGTCGTAGAGCCCGAAGTCGCGATACGCGGGGTGGCCGTAGAAGCGCGTCCAGTGGCTGCAGTGATTCATCACGAACCCGGGGGCGGGGCCCTCGCTGGCGCAGGCGCCGCCGCCCAGGTGCTCGGTGCGCTCGAGCACGAGCACCGACAGCCCGGCCCGGGCCAGGTACGGGGCGATGATCGTGCCGTGGTGGCCGCCGCCGAGCACGACCGCGTCGTAGCGTGCGTCGCTCATCGGCGCTCAGGTGAGGATCGTGACCGTGCCGGCGTCTCCGTCGACGCGCAGACGGTCGCCGGTCTTGATCCGGCTCGTGGCGTTGCCGGTGCCGACGACCGCGGGCAGCCGGTACTCGCGCGAGACGATCGCGGCGTGCGACATGATCCCGCCGATGTCCGAGACCGCCGCGGCGATCGTGCCGAACACCGGCGTCCAGCTCGGGGAGGTCACGGGGGCGACGAGGATCTCCCCGGGCTGAAGCTCGCCGAGCCGCGCGGGGTCGAGGATCACCCGCGCCGGCCCTTCGACCGTCCCGGCCGACCCCGCGAAACCGGAGATCGTCGCGCCCGCGTCGCGGTCCTCGGTGGCCCAGGCCTTCACCCGCTCGGTGGTGATGCCCCACAGCATGATCGTCATCGGCTCGGTGATCGCGTCCGGGACCGACCCGAGCGCCGGCGGTGGCGTGAAGGCGCGCATCGCCTCCATGATCCGCTTGCGCTCGGAGACGATCGGTGGCCAGTAACCCGGGCCGCGGCCGACCGAGCCGGCCGCCCACGCGAGGCGAAGGTCGACGAGCGCGTCGGAGAGCTCGTGGCGCTGGAGGTAGAAGACGTCCTCGGGATCGTCGAGGAACCGGTTGCGCGCGAGCAGCGCGCCGAACTCCCGGACCTTGTTCCAGAAGATCGTGTGGTACCAGTGCTCGACGTAGAAGTTGTGGCTCTCGACGTACGGGAACACGAGCCGCGCGAGACCGAGGTTCTGATCGAACGCGGCGGCGGCTTCGGGGTCGTCGAGCAGGGCGCGGTACTCCGCGCTGATCCGGTCGCGTTCGGCGCTGACCTCGTCGAGCGGGCGGCTGATGTCCTCGCCGGCTTGGAGGCGCTTCATGTGGTTCTTCAGGTGGGCAAGGGGCACGGCGGGATCGTCGATCCACGAGCGGTGGTGGTGGTAGAAGCCGTTGCCGTTGGAGTAGTAGAACCACGGGTTCTTGACCGTCTCCCAGTCCGCCAGCCACTCCTGACCGGGGGCGCTGGCTTCGAGCGCTGTGCGCAGCGCGTCCTCGGTGTCGGCGGCGTTGACGGCGTCCGCGATTCCGAGTTCGATCGCGCGCGCGGCGAGCCGGCCGAGCTCGGTGTCGGGCCGGAACAGCACGACGTCGATGCCGCTGACCATGCTCGCGATCGTCTGATCCGGAATGTCGGGGAAGCTCTGCTTGCACAGCTCGTAGAACACGAGGTACGCGGCGTATCCCAGGTTCAGGAACTCGAAGTGGTACTGCCAGATGCGGTCGATGCTCTCGAGCAGCCGGTTGTAGGCGACCAGCAGCGTGTGGGCCGAGCCGATCCCGCGCCCCTCGGTGACGACCGCCGCGTCCTCGATATCGGGCAGGTCGGGCACGTCGAGCGCCGCGATCTCGCCGATCGTGTCCTTCACCTTCGCCAGCCACCGGCCGTAGAGGTCGTCCCAGTTCTGGAAGTAGAACCCGGCGCGCTCGCCGAACAGTTGCGCGCGGCGGCCGATCTCAGCCTCGTCGGTCACGGGATTGGCGCTCATGTACACCCAGCCGTACAGCACGCGATGGTCGATCCCGAGCGCGGGGGGAACCGCGAAGATGCGCGTGTTCGCCTGGCCGAGGCACATGTACGGTGAATCGGCGGTCACGAAGTCGAACGGGAACAT
Source organism: uncultured Solirubrobacterales bacterium (assembly GCA_963746695.1). Taxonomy (GTDB): domain Bacteria; phylum Actinomycetota; class Thermoleophilia; order Solirubrobacterales; family Solirubrobacteraceae; genus Palsa-465. The sequence goes on from CAVVCP010000011.1 coordinate 214,390, forward strand.
CGGCTCGGGGAAGTGCATCCCGTCGCGAAACCATCCGCGTGCCTCCTCGGACTCGCGCCGCTCCTCGCTGAACAGCGCGTAGTACGGATACATCGACTCCCATCCCTCGCACCCGTCGGGTACCGGTACGTCGAACGGGCTCGAGAAACCGCGGACCCCGGATTCGGTCGTCGCCATCTGCCTCTCCTCTCGCTTCCTCGGAGACGAGGACCTTACGGGCGAGCGTCTCGAGCGGCCAAGACGGATTCTCGCGTCTGTGAAAGGCAGTGCCTATCATGCCTCGGCATGGAGCTCCGCCAACTGCGCTCGTTCGTCGCGGTCGCGGAGGAGCTGCACTTCCGCCGCGCGGCCGACCGGCTGCACCTGGCGCAGCCGAGCGTGAGCCAGCAGATCCGGACGCTGGAGGCCGAGCTCGGGGTCCAGCTGTTCGAGCGCGACCGGCGCGGCGCCGTGTTGACGCCGGCGGGAAGCGCGCTCCTCGGCGAGGCCCGCGAGCTGTTGACTCGCGCGGACCGTGCGGCGGCGATCGCGCGCGCCACCGGGACCGGTCAGCGCGGACGGCTGCGGATGAGCCTGACCCGGTCGCTGACCGGTGGCGTCGCCGGCGCGATCGTCTCCGCCTACCGGGCTCGCTACCCGGAGGTGGAGCTCGCGCTCAGCCTCGGCACCACGATGCTCCACGTCGAGCAGCTCCACGCCGGCGAGATCGACGTCGGCTTCGTCCGCCCGCCGCTCGAGGACCCCCGGCTGGAGGAGCTCCGGCTCGGACGCGAGCCGATGGTGTGCGTGCTCCCGCGTGGGCACCGGCTCGCGCGTCGCACGATGGTGCGGCCGCGCGATCTCGATGGCGAGCCGCTCGTCTGGTGGCCCGAGGCTCACGGTCCGGGAGCCTGGCGGGAGGTCCGCCGCGAGGTCTGCGGCGAGCCGCCGTGGCCGCCGCTCGCGCGCGCCGAGCCCGAGGAGGAGCGGATCGTCTCGGCCGTGGCCGAGGGCGCCGGGATCTCGTTCATCATGCTCGAGCGGTCGCGCAGCCTGCGGATCCCGGGCGCGGTCTACCGGCGGTTCGCGCCACCGGAGCCGACGATGGGCATCGCGATCGCGTGGCGCCGGGGCGACAACCTGCCGACGCTGCACAGGCTGCGCGAGCTCGCTGGCGAGGTCGCCGCCCAGGTCGCCGTCGAGGTCGCCGTCGAGGTCGCGAGCCGCGAGGGCGCGCCGGCGGCCTGACGAACCCCCCGCCCAAGGCCCCGAGCGGGCCCCGGGGCATCCGGAACGGCTGATACAAGATCGCGGTGAGCGCGGTCGCCTCGTCGCCGGATGCGCCGCCCGGTGCCGGCATCCGGGCTCTCCGGCTGGTGGTGGTCGGCGGGGTGCTCGGAGTGCCGGCCGCGCTGCTCGCGGCCGTGTTCCTCGCGGTCGTCCACGAGCTCGAGCACTGGCTGTGGACCGATCTGCCGCACGACCTCGGGACCACGGCGCCACCGTGGTACCTGGTGATCGGGCTACCGGTGGTCGGGGCGGCCGTGTGCGTCGTGGCCCGGTCGCTGCTACCGGGCGACGGCGGCAGGTCTCCGCTGAAGGGCATCGCCGGGGGAGGGCCGACACCGCTCAAGTACGCGCCCGGGATCGCGCTGGCGGCGCTTGGAACGCTGTCGTTCGGCGCTGTGCTGGGGCCCGAAGGTCCGTTGATCGCGCTCGGGTCGGTCGCGGGGCTGGCGGTGGCGACGCTCGCGGGGGCAGGGCAGAAGGAGAGCGCGGTGCTTGCCGGCGCGGGATCGTTCGCGGCGATCGCGGCGCTGTTCGGCGGACCGATCGTCGGCGGCCTGATGATGGTCGAGGGCGGGGTCGGGCTGGGAGCGGCGCTGATCCCGACGCTGATCCCGGGGTTCGTCGCCGCCGCGAGCGGTTACGTGCTGTTCATCGGGCTCGGCAGCTGGGGCGGCCTCAGCTCGCAGGCGATCACGGTCCCCGGCCTGCCGCTGTACCAGGGCACCCATGTGCTCGACCTGCTCGTCGGGATCGGCGTCGGCGTGGCCGCGGGGCTGGTCGTGTCTTTCGTGCGGCGCTCCGCCGGCGCGGTCGAGGTGCGGGGCCCGAAGCGGCTGAGCATGCCGGCGCTGCTGCTGCTCGGTGGACTCGCGGTCGGGCTGCTCGCCCAGATCGCGCAGTGGCTCGGGGCGAACTCGCAGGACGTGCTGTTCTCGGGCCAGTCCGGGATCCCCGACCTGATCGCCCAGACCTCGACCAAGATCGTGCTGATCCTGCTGGTGGCGAAGGCGATCGGCTATTCGATCAGCATGGGGTGCGGCTTCCGTGGCGGGCCGGTGTTCCCGGCGATCTTCCTCGGGGTCGCGCTGGCCACGCTGTGCGAGGTCTGGTTCGGAATCTCGCCGACGCTCGCGGTCGCCGTCGGCACCGCCGCCGGCATGACCGCGACGACCCGGCTGATGCTGACTCCGATCGTGTTCTCGGCGCTGCTCGTCGGGCACAACGGCGCGGACACGGTCTCGGCCGCGGTCCTCGCGTCCGCGGCGGCGTGGCTGACGGTGGCGGCGCTGCGCCGCCGGGGTGGCGGCCAGTCGGAGGCGTAAACGGCGGGCACCTGGGGTGGGGCGCCGTCGCTTTCACTGCTGCGCGGGCGGTCCTGTCTTGATGCACCGGAATTCAGGGCCGCAAACGTCTCACTCGGCTGGCGCGCCGGGTCGAGTGCGCGAAAAGTCGCGTATAGCACGGCTTTCGTGGATCTCGGCGATTCCGGCGCGTCGAGTGTGCAGTTTTCGGGGTGGCGCGCGCGGGGTGGCGCGGGGTGGCGGTGCGCGAGGGGCGGTGGCGCGGTGGCGCGGTGGCGCGGTGGCGCGAGGGGCGGTGGCGCGGTGGCGCTGGGGTGGCGCGGTGGCGGGGTCAGCCCGGGAGCGTCACCCACAACCGCGGGCGCGAGCTTGACCAGGACGTCGGGGTCGAGGTCGCCGGCGGTGGCGGCGCCGGCGCGCTCCATCGCCAACGAGAGCTCGCGCCAGGCCATCGCCACCGGGGCCACGCGCGCGGTCGGACCCCAGCCGACGGCGGCGCGAAGCTCGTCGGCGCGCGACCGGGCGTCGTCGGTGGTGATCTCGCCGAACGGCCGGTTCGCGCCGCGGATGAACACCTCCTGCTCGAGGATCCGGCGGAGCTCGGGGGTCGGTTCGGTCACGGGGTCGTCAGGCTAGCCGAGCCGGGCGGCCGCCACCGCGGCTTGGCCGTACGCGATTCCGCCGTCGTTGACCGGCAGCCGTTCGGGCACGAGCACGCGCAGGCCGGCGGCGGTCAAGTCGCTCCAGACCGACTCGAGCAGCATCCGGCTCTGGAACACGCCGCCCGACAGCACGACGACGTCGGTGCCGTGGGCCGCGGCCAGCGCGGTGCACGCCTCCACGGTGGCGCGGGCGATCGTGCGGTGAAAGCGGCGGGCGATCGCGCCCGCGGGCTCGCCGGCGCGTACGTCCGCCGCCACCGCGCGGATCGTCTCGCGTGGATCGATCACCAGGGGTGCGCCGCCCACTGCGATCGGATACGAACCGCGCTCGTCGGGGTCACAGGCCGCCTCGAGCTCGATCGCGGCCTGGCCCTCGTAGTTGACCTCGGCCCGGATCCCGGCCAGCGCGGCGACGGCGTCGAACAGGCGGCCCATGCTGGTCGTTGCCGGCGCGGCCGCGCCGCCGCCGGCGGCCAGCCGCCGCACCTGCGCCCAGGCCCGGGGGTCGACCCGGCCCGCGAGCGAGGCGGGCAGATCCGGCTCGCCGCCGTCGACCGCCGCCGACAGCCATGAGCACGCCATCCGCCACGGCTGCCTGATCGCGCTCGCGCCGCCGGGCAGCGCCACCGGTAGCAGCGACCCGACGCGGCGGAACGCACGGACGTCGCCGAGCAGCAGCTCGCCGCCCCAGACCGTGCCGTCGAGCCCGTAACCGGTGCCGTCGAAGATCGCGCCCAGGGCTGGTCCGGGCTCGCCGTGCTCCGCCAGGCAGGCGGCCAGGTGTGCGTGGTGGTGCTGGACGCCGATCAACTCGACGCCGTCGCGCTCGAGCGCGTACTTCGTCGACAGGTACTCGGGGTGGAGGTCGTGGGCGACGACCTCGGGCTCGACCGCGAACAGCGCGCCGAAGTGCTCGATCCCTTCGACGAACGAGCGCAGCGTCTCGTAGTTCTCGAGGTCGCCGATGTGGTGGCTGACCCACGCGCGTTCGCCCCGAGCCAGGCAGAACGTGTTCTTGAGCTCGGCGCCGCAGGCGAGCAGCGGCCGCGGCGTTCCGGGGCCGGGGAGCGCTAACGCTGCGGGGACGTAGCCGCGCGACCGTCGCATGAATGTGGGGCCGCGCGAAGCGACCATCCGCACGACTGAGTCGTCAGTGCGGGTCTGGATCGGCCGGTCGTGGATCAGGAACAGATCGGCGATCCCGCGGAGCCGTTCGAGCGCGTCGTCGTCGACGAACGCGATCGGCTCGTCGGACACGTTCGCGCTGGTCATCACGAGCGCCTCGCCGGCGTCGGCGAGCAGGAGGTGGTGGAGCGGGGAGTAGGGGAGCATCACGCCGAGCTCCGGCGCGCCCGGCGCCACCGACTCGGCGACCGGCGCCTCGGGCAGACGCGGCGCGAGCACGATCGGGCGTTCGGGGCCGGTGAGCACAGCCCCAGCGCGGTGACCGAGCCTCACCAGCGACCGCGCCACGCTCAACGACGGCGCCATCAGCGCGAACGGCTTGTCTTCGCGGTGCTTGCGCGCGCGGAGTGCCGCCACCGCCCGCTCGTCGCCGGCGCGGCAGGCGAGGTGATAGCCGCCGATGCCCTTGATCGCGACGATCGCGCCGCCGGCGAGCGCGGCCACGGTGGCGGCGATGGGATCGCCGGCGGGCGAGCTTCCGAGCAGCCGGACCGACGGTCCGCACACCGGGCAGGCGTTGGGCTGGGCGTGGAAGCGCCGGTCGGCCGGGTTCTCGTACTCGGCTTGGCAGTCCGGGCACATCGTGAACCCGGCCATCGTCGTCAACGGCCGGTCGTACGGCACACCCCGCACGATCGTGAACCGCGGACCGCAATTCGTGCAGTTGATGAACGGGTAGCGGAAGCGGCGGTCGGAGGGGTCGAACAGCTCGCGCAGGCAGTCCTCGCAGGTGGCGGTGTCGGGCGCCACCGGCGCGTCCGGGATCGTGCCGCCCACGCTCTCCCGGATCGCAAACGAGCCGTCACCGCCCGGGGCGAGCTCGTCGGACACCACCCGCTCCACCACCGCCAACGGTGGCGCCTCGGACGTCAACCGCGCCAGGAACCGGTCGACCGAGGCCGGGCTGCCCTCGACCTCGATCAGCACGCCATGGGCGTCGTTGAGCACGAACCCGCCAAGCGAAAGCTCGTCCGCGAGCCGGTAGACGTGGGGACGAAACCCCACGCCCTGCACCGTCCCGGTCACCCGCACCCTCAGCCGCGCGCGGGCGACGACGTTCATCCCACCAGCTCCCGGAGCGCGTGGTACGCGCTCGCCTGGGCCTCCTGGATCCGCGGGATGTGCTCCGAGCGGCTGATCACGACGTACTCGGCGAGAGCGTCGCTCGCGATCCGCCCGCCGTCGTAGCCGACCATCGCGATCGTGTGAAGGCCGCGGCGGCGCGCCTCGGTCAGCGCCTCGATCACGTTGCGCGAGTTGCCCGACGTCGACAGCGCCAGCAGCGTGTCGCCGCCGGCGCCGTAGGCGATGACCTGGCGCGAGAAGATCGCGTCGACGCCGATGTCATTGGCGATCGCGGTCAGGATCCCGGGATCCTCGGTCAGGTCGATCGCGGGACGGCCGCCGGCACGGAAGTCGGCCACGACGTCCATCGCGTCGGTCGCCGATCCGCCGTTGCCGAGCGCCAGCAGCTTGCCGCCGTGGTCGAAGCTCGCGCGCAGCGCGTCCGCCGCGTCCACGAGCACCGACGCGTTGTCGGTCAGCGTCTGTTCTCGCAGCGCCCCGACCTCGGCGGCCTTCATCAGCACCGACCGGCGCACGTCCTCGACGACCGCGTCGAGGTCGTCCTCGCGCTCGTCGAGGAACGGATACAGGAAGCTCGACGCGCCGGCGTCGTGCACCCGGCGCTCGCTGCGGCCCTGGAGCAGGCCGCGGTGCTCGAAGAACACGTGCACGAGCTCCCACAACACGTGGTACAGCGTCTCGATCAGCTCCTGGCGGATGTAGGGGTCCGAAGTCGGCGGCTCGAACTCCCATTCCGCGCCAGCCGGCGCGAACGCGATCGTCAGGCACCCTCGGTCGCGCGCGACCGCGAGCGCTCGTGCCGCAGCCGGCGAGCCGTCGGAATCGGCGCCGAAACCGATCGCCACATCGTCCGCGGCGGCGATCAGCGAGACCTGGGTGGCCAGGTCGCCGCCCTCGCCGGCGAGCCCGATCGCCGGCAGCGCGCGCTTGCCGACGATCACTGGGTGGACGAACTCGACCGCGACGTGGCGCGCGTCCGACCGCGCCGCCGGAGAATGGCCGAACGCGATCAGCCGGCCGCCGCGGGCGAACCGCTCGGCCATCAGGTGACACAACCGCGCGAGCGGTTCGGCCGAATCCTCGAAGAACCGCGCGTTGCACTCCGTCCGCTGCGCCAGGAGCGCGTGCAGCCGCGCCCTCGGATCAGCGGCAACCGTCAAGCAACGGCCTCCTCCGGGGCGCGGGCGGCGATCCGCAGCAGCCAGTCCCGCCACGCGTCGATGCCCTCGCCGGTCCGGGCGCTCAGCACGATCCGCTCGACGTCGGGATGTACGACATCGATGTTGTACAGGAGCTTGTCGAGGTCGAAGTCGAGGTGCGGCAGCAGGTCGATCTTGTTGACGATCACGAGCTCGCAGGCCCGGAACATCAGCGGGTACTTGAGCGGCTTGTCCTCGCCCTCGGTGACCGCGCTCACCATCACGCGCGCGTCCTCGCCGATCCGGAACTCGGCCGGGCACACCAGGTTGCCGACGTTCTCGACCAGCAGCAGGTCGATCTCGTCGAGCGGCAGCGCCGGGATCGCCGAGCGCACCATGTTCGCGTCGAGGTGACACTCGCCGCCGAACCCGGAGCCGGTGTTGAGCTGGGTGACCGGTATGTGCAGGCTGGCGAGGCGGTCCGCGTCCATCGAGCCCTCGACATCGCCCTCGAGCACGCCGACGCGCACGCCGGGCAGGTCGGTGACCACGCGCTCGAGCAGCGTGGTCTTGCCGGCGCCGGGCGCGCTCATGAAGTTGATGACCTTGACCCCGGCGCGGTCGAAGTCCGCGCGGTTGGCGCTCGCGATCGTGTTGTTGGCGTCGAGCGCGTCCTCGACGATCCTCACCTTTGTCCGATGCATTCGGCCTCCTCGATCGTGATGGACTCGACCTCGAACTCGTCGCCGCTGGCGATCTTGACGTCGCTGCCCGCGCACTGCGGACACCGGAACGCGGGAATTTCGATCTCCCACTCGTGGCCACACGAGTTACATGCAAGGCGCGCGTCAATCACCTGCTGCTCGAGCCGCGCTCCCTCGCACACGGTGTCGCGCGCGACGAACTCGAAGTAGAACTCGAGCGTGTCCGGGATCACCTGACGCAGTTTCCCCACCCGAAGCTCCACGACCGTCACACGACGCCCGCGAGCGTGCTTGACCACGGTGTTGACGATCGCACTGCTCAGCGACAGCTCGTGCACTAGTTCACCGTCATTCCGCGGGCGACGCGAACGCGCCGGATTGGAGCTCCGCGACCGTCTCGACGACCAGGTCCACAGCACGCTCGATGGCGTCCCGGACCGGCTGCGACAGACCCCAACCCATTTCCTCAACATCAGCCGGCTCGCAGGCGATCACGACGACGCGGCCGGGCCACGCGCCCACCGATTTGACGAACCGCAGCACGGTCTGCGGGTCCATCGCGTGCGGGTTGATCACATCGCCGTCCTCGATCCCGCCCGGCACGGACTCCTCATCGGGCTCCATCACGTAGAGCGTGCCGGGCTCGCCGCCCTGCTTGGAGACGTCGAGGATCACCAGCGCGTCGAAGCCGCGCATGACCTCGTAGGCCAGGTCGAGCCCGCCGGTTCCGGCATCCATCACCTCGACGCCGTCGGGCATCGTGCGCTCGGCGAGGCGCCTTGCGACCTCGCCGCCGAAGCCGTCGTCGCGCAGCCAGGCGTTGCCGACGCCGGCGATCAGGATGCTCCGCAGTGGCTCGTCGGTCATGTGTCGATCACCTCCACTTCGGGGGCAAAGAAGTACAGAAAGCGGCCGGTCTCGCGCATCAGGTCCTGCCCGGGATCGTCGTCGATGGTCACTCCGAGATGGGTCTTGCCGTCGTAGTCGGTGAGGATCCGCTCGATCGTCGCGGTCCGGCCGTCGAGCATCCGGGCCTGGATGTCGGCGTCCGGGCCCGGGCGGATCACGACTTTGAAACCGCGCGCGAACCGCACCCCGTCGACGATCGCCTCGGGCTGTCCGGCAGCGGGATCGGGCAGCCCGGGCGGCTCGGTTGGCGGCGCTAGCGTTTCGCGGTCGCGGATCTCGACGCGCCCATGCAGCGCGATGATGTCCTCCGGCGTCGCCGCCGCGGCGCGCTCGATCATCGCGCGCACGGCCGGATCGGCGCGCTCGATCTCGGCACGCTCGGCGTCGGTGAGAACCTGGACGTGGAGCAGCAGCGCCTCCTCGATCTCGGTCGAGTCGAACAGGCCGCCACGGCTCTCGGGCGCGATCTGGGGATGGTCGGGCAGCACGTACGTCGTTCCGAGGACGACGTCGTCGGCCTCGGACGCCAGCACCGGATAAGTGTTGACGCTGGTCGGCGGGCCGTCGAGCGGGGAGCGGAACCTGCCCGCCGAGATGCGCACGACGATCTGCGTCGAGATCAGCGACCTGGCCAGCGCGCCGCCGCGGTCAAGCCCCGCCGGCACCGCCGCGGTGTTGTGAACGCAGCAGCGGACGAACAGCGAGCCGTCGCTCCGCGCCTGACGAGCGGACGGTGAAACGCCCGCCGTCGAACTGCGTGCTCATGCGTTCGCCGAGCGGCACCGGCCCGAGCTCGATCCGGCGCTCGGCGGCCTCGTGACGGTCGCCGCTCGGGGCCAGGTACCGAAGCGTTCCGAACAGCGTCGGGGCTGGCGGGCCCGGGTCGATATCGGCGACGCACTCGAGCCGGGCGTGGTCGAATGCGCCGGCGCATTCGGCCGCATAGGTCGGCGGGTACACGATCCCGAACGGGGTCGGGGTGGCGTTCTTGGTCGCGCCGGGGGTGTACGGGTACAGCGCGTAGCCCTCCCACAGCAGCGAATCGACGAGCTCGTCCACGCGGCGGTCACTCATCGGGCGCCTCGGAGAGCAGGTCGGAGATGCAGGCGTCGAGCGTCGCCAGCCCTCGCTCGAGCTTCGCGCGCTGGAGCGCCTCGAACGTCTGGGAGCGGACCGCGATCCAGGCCGTCCCGGGGTAGTAGTGCGCAATCGTCTCCCGCCACACCGACACCGGCATGCGGAAGTCGATCGACTTCGACCACGGGATCAGCACCATCTGGAGGCCGCCATCCTCCGCGGGGTAGTAGATCATCCCGTTGAAGTGCAGCGCGAGCGGCGCCTCGCCGTCGGGGAGCGAGTGCAGGTACTTGGCTGCCGCGAGCTCGAGGTCGAAGTGGCACGCGACCGGGACCGCGACCGTGGTCGACCCCGTGAACGCCGGGACCAGCACGTCGAGCTTGGCCCACACCATGCTGCGAGTGGTCACCGCCCACCGCTCGGGCGCGCCGAACAGCTCGACCAGTCGCTCGCGGGTGGCGTCGTCGTAGCGCCGCCGCGCCGGCTCGATCATCAGTTGGATCGTGAGCGCGACCATGTACACCTCGCGGCCCGCCGGCTCTGACACCTGGAGATCGATCGTCAGCATCGGCGCCGCCGCATACTTGACCGTGCGGGCCCCGAGCACGTTGAAGTCGAGGTCGGGCGGCGTCTCGGGGACGTCCGGGGGCGTGGACTCCGTGCGAGGCTCGATGCTCAAGCCGTCGTCGCCTTCGCGCGCAGCTCGCCGAAGAAACGCTCGACCGCGTCGTGCACGCCGGACCCTCCCGAGATCCCCTCCCAGTGGGCCTTGATCGTGCCGGTGAGCGCGTAGCAGCGATCGATCGGCGCGATCACGTACATCGGGGGATCCGACATGCGGTTGGCGATCAGGCCCTCGATGTCGGGTTCGAGGCCCGTGAGGACGGGGTTCAGTTCGAGCATCCGGCTCCACGAGTCGAAGTGGAGCTCGCTCTCGGTCGCCCCGCCCGGGCTCGGGTACATCGCGACGACGCACGCGGTGACGGTCGACTCCATGAAGAACGCCAGGCCGATCGGGATCTGAAAGCTCGCCCACAGATCGTCGGGAATGTCGAGGGCCGGGAGCCACAGCGTCCGGTTGCCGGTCGGGCGGTAGTCGCCCTCGCCCGAGCGCATCGCCCAGCACGCCTCGCATGCGCACACGATCCGGCGCTCGGACAGTGCGAGCAGATGCCGGTGATCCTCGGGGATGCCGATGCCGCACAGATCGCACGCCTCGGTGTCCGGTGAGGCGGCCGCGGGCGCGGACGGCGACGTGGGCGCGCGAGCCAGACCCCGGAGTCCGGACACGAGGCCCGCCCGCCGGCGCGCCGCGACGGCGTCGTCGACCGCGCGGCGCTCGCTCATCCGGCCAGCGCCACCTTCACCCGCCCGTCCTCACGCAGCAGCGGGACCGGCTCGAGCTGGACGTGGTCGTCGTCCATCGAACGCCCCGCCCGGGGCAGGAAGAACGAACGGGCGCACCCCGGGCACGAAAGCGCGCCGGCCGACAGCGATCCGCCGTGCAGCGGGGCGCCGCAGGCCGCGCAACGATCCTGGTAGGCGAGCAGAGTGCCCTCGACGTTGGCCACGAGGAGGTCGTGGCCCGCCACGTTGACCGCCGTGAGCGCGCCGTCGGCGAGCCCGGAGACCGACTGGACATCGATCCACAGCGGCGCTGGAGCGGGCGCGGAGATCACCATCGGGAGCTCCATTCCGGTGGTGGACCGGGCCGGCGCGGTGCCGGTGACCATCGGCAGGCCCGCTCCGCCGAAGGTCTGCGGGGCGACGCCTTCGACCTCGAGGCCCTCGAGGTCGGGGGCCGCCTCCTCGAGTGCTTGCTTGATCGCCAGCTCGAGCGTCACCGACGACGCCGAGCAGTCCGAGCAGCTGCCGCGCAGGTGGATCCGCGCAACCCCGTGCTCGAGCGACAGCAGCTCGACGTTGCCGCCGTGGGACTCCATGTACGGGCGGACCGAGTCGAGCGCGGCCTGGACCCGTTGCTCGAGCGGAACCGGATGGAGGTCGTGGATCAGCAGCAGAGTGCCGACCAGCTCGTCCTCGGCGAGCGAGGTGGCGATCCGCTCGCCGTCGGCGCCGGCGTCCAGCAACGAGGCGATGATCCGCTCGAGGCCGGCGCCGTACATCTGCACGACCGCCGCGACCAGCTCCTCGGCGAGCCCGCGCGGTACCGACGCGCCGCTCGCCTCGAGCTCGGTCTGGAGCTCCTCGACGCGCCCGACGAGCTCCTCGGTGTCCTCCGGCGAGAGCGCCGTTCGTGTCCATTCGCCTACGCCAATGCTGTCGGGGTGTGCATGACCTTTCGCACCTTCCCCTGGCCGGTGTACATGTGCACGCCGCACGGGAGGCACGGGTCGAACGAGCGTACGGCCCGCATGATGTCGATCCCCTTGAAGTTCTCGGGTCCGTTCTCCTCGAAGATCGGGGTGTTCTGGACCGCGTCCTCGTAGGGGCCGGGCGTCCCGTAGATGTCACGGGGGCTCGCGTTCCACGGCGTCGGCGGGTACGGCTGGTAGTTCGCGATCTTGCCTTCCTGGATGACCATGTGGTGCGAGAGCACCCCGCGGGCCGCCTCGTGGAAGCCGCAGCTGACCGCGCTCTCGGGGACCTTGAAGCTGTTCCAGCTCTTGGTCCGGCCCGCCTGGACCTCCTTCATCGCCCGCTCGAGGTTGTGCAGCGCGATCAGCGCGCTGTAGGCCTGGTGGTAGGTGCGGGCACGGTCGCGCTCGATCGCGTTTGACTTCTCGGGCACGTTCCACTCGAGCTCCATCTCGGGCATGTTCGGAGAGCGCGGCAGCACCATCTGGATCGAGTGGCCGGTCGCCTTCGCGTAGCCGAAGTCGACCAGCCCGGCCTTGGCGGTGCACCACTGACGGGCGAACGGGCCGCCGCCGGTGTCACAGCACACGTGCGTGTCGGTCCGCTTGTCGTAGATCCGCGGCGACACGACCCAGGTGTACTTGTCGGTGAAGTCGCGCTTCTGCGGGCGCGGCAACGTGACCTTGTTCCACGGGTGGTTCTTGTCGACGGGGTTGCCGAGCGGATCGTGGGTGACGAACGTCGGCTCGTTCTCCCACCCGTCGAAGTACGAGGAGCCGAGCAGGATCCGGATCATCAGGTTGATCTCGACCAGGTCGGTCGAGATCAGCTCGCCGCCGATCGCCACTCCCGGCGTGATGTAGCGCTTGCGGCCCCAGTTGGTCATGTTCCGGTAGTCGTAGTCGACGTAGTCGGGGTCGTCGAACGAGCCCCAGTTGACGAGGTTCGTCTCGCGGTACCCGACCATGTCGTAACCCGGCAGCTCCTGGAGGAAGAAGTCGTACAGGTCGTCGTGCATCGGCACGCTGCGCTTGACGTAGTCGAAGTACCGCATCAGGCGCACGTAGTAGTCGGTGCACGTCTGGTGGGTGATGTCGGCGCTGCAGCCGCCAGGCATGATCGTCGACGGGTGGGTGTGACGCCCGCCGAACAGGCAGTACATCTCGCGCGTGTACCGGGCCACGTGCAGCGTCTCCAGGTAGAACTCGCCCGTGAACGGGTTGAGCGCGCGCATGATGTCGGCGATCGTCTTGTAACCATGGATGTCCTGCCCGGGCGCCGGCGTGTTCTCCGCCTTGGCCAGCAGCGTCGGGTTGGTCTCCTTGACCATCTGCTCGCAGAAGTCGACGTTCGCCATGCAGTCGTTGAAGATCGCGTGGTCGAAGATGTAGTCGGCGGTCTCGGCCAGGTTGAACGCGAGGTCGCCGAGCGCCGGCGGCTTGACCCCGTAGGCCATGTTCTGGTTCAGGCACGAGCACGTGCAGTGGTTGTCACCGCAGATCCCGCAGATGCGGCTCGTGATGAAGTGCGCGTCGCGCGGGTCGATGCCCTTCATGAAGATGTCGAATCCGCGGAAGATCATCGAGGTGCTGTAGCACTTGAGCACCTGCTGGTTGGTGAAGTCGATCTCGGTGTGGATACCGAGGCTGCCCACGATCCGCGTGATGGGATCCCAGGACATCTCCTTGACCATCACCCTCTGCTGTTCCGGCGTCTCAGTCGCCATGTGTTTATCTCCTCAAGATTCTCGGATTTCCGGGGTGACGGTTGCGCTTACCAGCGCTTGACGTAGCCGGTGGTGAGCGTCTTGCCACGCCGCCGCCACTCCGGCTCCTTGTCGAACTCGTTCTTGATGTGGCGCTGTCGGAACAGGCGAACGATCGGCCCGTAGGAGAACTTCATGATGTTGGCGGCGGCGCCGCCCCACTTGTCCTCGTCCATGAACGGCATGTACTTGTCGGGGAAGCCCGGCATCGTGCACGCCATGCAGATCCCACCGACGTTGGGGCAGCCGCCGACGCCGTTGACCCAGCCGCGGATCGGGACATTGCACTTGACCACCGGACCCTTGCAGCCGAGCTTGACCAGGCAGCGGTGGTCGGAGCCGTACTCGGTCGCGAATTCGCCCTGCTCGGCGAACCCGGCGCGGTTGCAGCTCTCGCGAACGGTGCGGCCGAACAGCCACTTGGGGCGGAGCGCCTCGTCGAGTTCCGGGGCGGGGGCGAGGCCGGCGAGATGGAGAGCGAGGTACAGGAGCGTCTCGGTCATGTTGTCCGGCTGTGCCGGGCAGCCCGGGATGCACACGATCGGCAGGCCGGCCTTCGACTTCCAGCTCCAGCCGAGGTAGTCGGGAACGCCCATCGCGCCGGTCGGGTTGTTCTTCATCGCCGGGATGCCGCCGTAGGTCGCGCACGTCCCGACGGCGACGACCGCGGCCGCCTTCGGCGCGAGCCGGTCCATCCATTCGTTCATCGTGATCGGCTGGCCGTTCTCCGGGTTCACCGCGAAGCCGGTCCAGTGACCCTCGCCGTTGATCTCCTCGTTGCCGAGCGAGCCCTCGATCACGAGCACGAACGGGTCGAGCTCGCCCTTCTCGGCGTCGAACCAGGCCTGCGCGTACTCCTGGCCGACCGCGTAGTCGACCACCTGGTTGTGGACGACGACCTTCGGCATGCCGGGGATCGCCTGAAGGATGATGTCCTCGAGGCTCGGGTTGGTGGCCGAGGTCATCGCGACGGAATCGCCCTCGCAGCTCAGTCCGGTGGTCATCCACAGGACGTGTGCGGTGACGGCTTCGGTCTCCTTCTGCTTCGCGTACGGATTCGCCAACGCCGACATTCCGTCTCCTCTCGCTCAGTGGTCTCTTTCGTAAGTACGGCAGCACCGAGAGTGGTCACCGGTGGATGCCTGGCGCGGACGCAGGACCGAAGGTGTGGCCCAGCCACATCGAGGTCCGAGGACTCCGGATGGCCGCGGGCGCGGCCGGAGAACGCGAGGCCGGATGCCGAGCGGGCCGCAAGCCCGCGCAGGCGCCGCCGGGGGCCGCTCGAATGTCGTCGTATTTGCGAAAGGGGGCACTTACTCAACAGATCCGCGGCAGCGGGTCACCGACCAGCTGGTCCATCACTCTCTTGCCGCCAAAGCTCGTTTCCACCAGCACCATCCCGGGCGGCTCCGTCCGCACCTCGCCGATCTCCGCCGCCTGTTCGCAGCCGGGGACGGCTTTCAGCGCCGCCAGCGCGCGATCGGCCGCCTCGGGGGCCACGAACGCGACCAGCTTCCCCTCGTTCGCGATGTACATCGGGTCGATCCCGAGGAGCTCGGCCGCGCCGGCGACCTCCGGTCGCACCGGGACCTCGCGCTCGCGCACGATCATCGCCACCGACGACGCGCGCGCCAGCTCGTTCAGCACGGAAGCCACGCCGCCCCGGGTCGCGTCGCGCAGGCAGCGCAGCTCGGGCCCGGCGGCCTCGAGCAGCGCATCGACTACCGGCCACAGGCTCCTCGTGTCGGACTCGATCTCGGCATCCAGATCGAACTCGCCGCGCGCGAGCATGATCGCCGTACCGTGCTCGCCGACGCTCCCCGACAGCAGGATCCGGTCCCCGGGCCGGAGCCCGGCCGGCGACAGACGGGCACGCGGGTCGCGACGGCCGATGCCGGTCGTGCACACGTACATGCCGTCGGCGTGACCCCGCTCGACGACCTTGGTGTCGCCGGTGATGATCTCGACGCCGGCCTCCCGCGCGGCTCGCGCGATCGCCTCGACCTCGGCTTTCAGGTCCTCGGCGCGGAGGCCCTCCTCGAGGATCAGCGACAGGCTGAGCGCGAGCGGCCGAGCGCCGGAGACGGCCAGGTCGTTGACGGTGCCATTGACCGCGAGCTCGCCGATCGATCCGCCGGGGAAGCGCATCGGCTTGACCACGTAGGAGTCGGTCGTGAACGCGAGCTCCACGTCCTCGATGGCGATCGTCGCCGCGTCGGCCATCTCGTTCAGCGTCTCCGATCCGAACGCCGGCGCGAGCAGGCCCTCGATCAGGGTCTGGGTGGCCTTGCCGCCGGCGCCATGGGACATGTTGATCCGCTCATCGCGGAACTTCGCGCGCTTGCCCCGTGCCGTCTCGATGATCCCGAGGATCTTCTGCTCGCGCTCCGAGACGACCGCGGGATCGCCCATCACACCACTTCCCGCTCCCGTGCGGAATCCGCGGCTTGCCCTCCGAGGGCGGTCACACGACCTCCCTTTCGCGGGCAAACCGGCCAAAGTTGTAGTAAGCGGCGCACGCGCCTTCCGAGGAGACCATGCACGTGCCGATCGGCCGCTCCGGCGTGCACGCGGTGCCGAACACCTTGCACTCCCAGGGCTTGATCACGCCCTTGAGCACCTCGCCGCACTGGCACGCCTTCGGGTCGGCGACCCGGACGCCGGGAACGCTGAAGCGAACCTCGGCGTCGAGGTCGGCGTAGGCGTCCGAGAGCTTGAGTCCGCTGTGCGAGATGAAGCCGAGACCGCGCCACTCGAAGTGGGGACGGAGCTCGAACACCTCGGCCATCACTTCGAGCGCGCGCAGGTTCCCCTCGTACGGGACCACGCGCTTGTACTGGTTCTCGACCTCGCAGCGGCCGGCGGCGAGCTGCCGGAGGATCATCTCGATCGCCTGCAGGATGTCGAGCGGCTCGAACCCGGCGATCACGACCGGCCTGCCGTAGTCGATGGGGATGAACTGGAACGGCCGGGCGCCGACGACCGTCGAGACGTGGCCAGGGCCGATGAACCCGTCGAGGCGGAGATCCGGCGACTCGAGCAGCGCCCGCAGCGGGGGCACGATCGTGACGTGGCTGCACATCACCGAGAAGTTCTCGAGGTGCTCGGCCCGCGCGCGCTTCAAGGTCAGCGCGGTCGAGGGGGCGGTCGTCTCGAACCCGATCGCGAAGAAGACAACCTCGCGATCGGGGTTCTGCTTGGCGATCCGCAGCGCATCGAGCGGCGAGTAGACCATCCGGATATCGGCGCCGGCGGCCTTGGCGTCGAGCAGGCTGCCGTTCGATCCTGGGACGCGCATCATGTCGCCGAAGCAGGTGAAGATCACGCCTTCGTGGTGGGCGATCGCGATCCCGTCGTCGACCCGTCCCATCGGGATCACGCAAACCGGACACCCCGGGCCGTGCACGAGCTCGACGTTGGCCGGCAGCAGGTCGTCGATCCCGTACTTGTAGATCGAGTGCGTGTGGCCGCCGCACACCTCCATCAGCTTGTAATGCCGGCCGGGCTCGACCAGCGACATGATCTCCATGGCCACGGCACGGCCGAGCTCGGCGTCGCGGAACTCGTCGACGAACTTCACGCGACGGGCTCCAGTCGCGTCAGCGCCGTGCCGGCGTGCACGAGGAGCGTGTCATGTGGCGCCACCGCTTCGATCAGCGCGATCTCGACCGTCGCGTGCGTTCCGTCCGCGTGCGCACACAGCGCGAGCCCACGGGGCTCGTCGACGCGCACGACCGTCATCGGCACGCCGTCGTCCCCGCAGGTGATGCAGTGCTGCGAGCCGCACGCCTCGCCGGCGAAGCCGGGTTCCGAGCCGGATGCGGGGGCGCCAGTCACTCGATCACGCTGGCCTTCAGCTCCTCGAGCTCCTGCTCGTAGTCAGCCCCCATCCGCACCAGCAGATCGCGGGTCGCTCGCGCCTCCTCCTCGTCGACCTTCGAGATCGCGAAGCCGACGTGGATCAGGACCCAGTCTCCCGGCCCGACGCCCTCGCCGTCGTTCTCGGCGTCGAGGAGTCCCACGTTGACGTTACGGCGTACTCCCGCTACGTCGACTTTGGCCAGCCTATTCAGATCATCGACGATCTCGATGATCTGCCCAGGGATCGCCAGGCACACATCGCGTGTTCTATCACTCGATTGGGCAGGATTGTGAAGCTCTGTAACCCGGGTTACCAGCGATCCCGAGATCCGGTGCGTCGGACGATCGAGGGGGCATAGACTTCGGTCGTCGTAGGGAGGTCGGAGAGAGACAGAGAGGCTGAGTCGTGTCCGTCGAAGACCGAGGCGTTGTCCAGCCTGGACCGTTGCGGTGGCCCCGCCACCCGCAGCTCGCCGGCGACCAGCCTGAGTCGATCGCGCTGTACACGTACCTGCTCGATGCCGACGGGGAGCTGGCCGAGGAGTTCGACGTTCGCGCCCGGATCGCCGCCCGGCAGCTGGCGACGGCTCGGGTGCTCCAGGTGGGGATCGGGGCGTGCGATCTCGCGCCCTGGTTCGAGGCCGCCGGGCAGGGCTTCGGGCTGCTGGTCCTAGACGGCCTGCTCGCACTCGAGATCCGGGTCGGCGGCCGTACCGCGGCCGAGCTCGTCGGCCCGGGCGACCTGCTGCAGCCGCTCGGGCCTGCGTCGGATCAGCTGCTCGTGCGGACGTGCGGGTGGCGGGCGCTGCGCACGAGCAGGCTTGCGGTGCTCGACGGCGACTTCGCCGACCGGGTGCGGCCGTTCCCGCAGATCATCCGCATCATCGCCCGCCGCGCCTGCCGTCGCCCGCTCGAGCTCGACGTCCTGCGGGCGATCAGCTCCCAGCCTCGGCTCGAGGTCCGGCTGGTCCTACTGTTGTGGCATCTGGCCGCCCGTTGGGGCCGAGTCGAGCCGACCGGCGTCCGGTTGTCGCTGCCGCTGACGCACCGCCTGCTCGGTCAGCTGGTCGCGGCCGAGCGCCCGTCGATCTCGCACGCGCTGAAGCGGCTCGCGCAGGCCGGCCTCGTGACCGGCACGACCGACGACCTCCACTTGCACGGCACCCTCGAACACCAACTCGACGCGTTGACCGAGCGCGAGCCCGCGCTGGCGGAGCGGCCGATGTCGCATCCACGAAGGGCCCACCGCCCGATCGGGTAGCGCGTGGTCGCCGCCGACGGGCATCCGGTGCACGTACTCTGGCTGACGAGCGGCCTCGGCTGCGACGGCGACTCGGTCGCGATGACCGCGGCCCGCAACCCGAGCTTCGAGGACCTGATCCGGGGCTGCTTTCCCGGCGCGCCGCCGATGATCATCTACAACCCGCTGCTCGCCTACGAGACCGGGGAGGAGTTCATGCGCCCGTGGTTCGAGGCGGCCGCCGGCAAGCTCGAGCCGTTCATTCTCGTGCTCGAGGGCTCGGTCCCGAACGAGGAGATCAGCGGCGACGGCTACTGGGCGACGCTCGGCGCCGACCCGGATTCGGGCGAGCCGATCTCCACCTGCACGTGGATCGACCGGCTCGTGCCGCACGCGGCCGCGGTGCTCGCGCTCGGCACCTGCGCGGCGTTCGGCGGCATTCCGGCGATGCGCAACAACCCGACTGGCGCGATGGGCCTGCGCGACTATCTCGGCTGGAACTGGACCTCGCGCCGACACGTTCCGATCATCAATCTCCCCGGCTGCCCGGCCCAACCCGACAACATCACCGAGACGCTGCTCCACATGGCGCTGCACGTCGCCGGCGCCGCGCCGATGATCGACGTCGACGAGCACGGCCGGCCGCGCTGGCTGTTCGACAGAACGGTTCAGCAGGGTTGCGGCCGCGCCGGCTTCGCCGAGCAGGGCGAGTTCGCCCGGACGCCGGCCGACCACCGCGGCTGCCTCGTGAAGCTCGGCTGCAAGGGGCCGGTGGCGAAATGCAACGTGCCGCTCCGTGGCTGGGTGGGAGGAGTCGGAGGCTGCCCGAACGTCGGCGGGATCTGCAACGCGTGCACGATGCCCGGCTTTCCCGACAAGTTCATGCCGTTCATGGACCCCAACCCCCTTGGGCTGCTCTACGCCGCGGGGGCGCGCTTCACGTATGGGCCCGTCCTTCGCCGTCTGCGCCGGCACGCGATTCGTCGCCACTACGACCAGGAGCCGAGCTGGCGCGCGCCGGGCGGCGAGTTGACCAGCGGCTACAAGCCACGGTGGTGAGGCTCTGAGATGCCGGTCTCGGTCGTGTTCGTGTGCGAGTTCTGCGGGACCCGGCCTGACCCCGAGACGCAGGTGGCGCTCGAGCACCAGCTGCTCGACCTGCGCCACGGCGAGTATGTCGACGCCGAGCCCGGCCGCTGGCTGACGTGGCACGGCCGCGGGATGTACGGCCCGCAGCGCTATGCCTGCGGGGCGCACCGCGGCGAGCTCAAGGCGCTCGTGCGCGAGCAGTACGGGACGCTCGGCTGGCACCCGTGGGCCAAGGGGCCGCATCCGTGGGCGGGACGGCGCGGGACCGACCGGGCGCGGACGCTGGTGCGGGCGCTCCGCTCTACGTTCGGCGCGCCCGGATCGTAGGGGAGGCGTCGGCGCCGCCGGCATGGTCGCGTGTGTAATCGAGAGCACGCGGTCGTTGACTACATTCCGGGGTCTGGCTAGGTTGCAGGCCTGCGGCAGTTCTGGTCTTCACTGAGCGCCGCGCAGCGGCGCACGCTGGTGATGATGGGCGCGTTCGTCGCCGCCCTGCACGTCATCGGGTTCGCGTCGTTGATCGCGCTGGTGGCGCCCAGGCATTACCGGGTCGGAACCGCCGGGGCGTTCACGATCGGGATCGGCGTGACCGCGTACACGCTCGGACTGCGGCACGCGTTCGATGCCGACCACATCTCGGCGATCGACAACACCACGCGCAAGCTGATGGGGGAGGGCAAGCGGCCGCTCAGCGTCGGGTTCTGGTTCTCGCTCGGCCACTCGACGATCGTGTTCGTGCTCGCGCTGCTGCTGTCGATCGGGATCAAGTCGCTCGACGGCCAGGTCGCACACCACGGCTCGAGCCTGCACGAGGTGACCGGCTGGGTCGGGACGCTCGTCTCGGGCAGCTTCCTGTACGTGATCGCCGCGCTCAACGTCGGGATCCTGCTCGGGATCATCCGGGTGTTCCGGGCGATGCGAAGCGGCGGTTACGACGAGCGCCAGCTCGAGGAGGAGCTGAACCGGCGCGGGCTGATGAACCGGGTCCTGGGGCGGCTGACCCGGACGGTGAGCAGGCCGGGGCAGATGTACCCGATCGGCATGCTGTTCGGGCTCGGGTTCGACACCGCCACCGAGGTCGCGCTGCTGGTGCTCGCCGGTGGCGCCGCCGGTGCCGGCCTGCCGTGGTACGCGATCCTGTGCCTGCCGATCCTGTTCGCCGCCGGCATGTCGCTGATGGACACGATCGACGGCTCGTTCATGAACTTCGCGTACGGATGGGCGTTCTCGAAGCCGGTCCGCAAGGTCTTCTACAACCTCGCGATCACCGGACTGTCGGTGGCGGTCGCGGCCATGATCGGGACGGTCGAGCTCGGCGGGCTGATCGCGGCCAAGCTCAGCCTCTCGGGCTCGTTCTGGAGCTGGTTCGAGAACATCGACATCAATGCGCTCGGGCTGGTGATCGCCGGCATGTTCGTCGCGACGTGGGCGATCGCGCTGTCGGTCTGGCGCTACGGTCGGATCGAGGAGCGCTGGGGTGCCTCGATCGACCAGCTCTAGCGCGCCGGCCTCAGCGCCACCAGGGACGTCTGCGGAGGTTCGCGACCGCTGCCGCGGGCTTGGACGAGGTCGACCGTGTGCTGGCTGAGGTGATCGAGGTGCTCGCATAGCCACACGCCGTAGTACGAGCCGGACGACTGATCGACGACCCCCGCCGCGGCCAGCGATGGCGGCCGGAGCTCTGACAGGGCCCGGTGATCCGGCTTGCCGACCTGCTCGGCGAGCTCGTCGTACCAGGACGCGAGCGTCGCGGTACGGCGCTCGAGCACGCCGCGTGCCTCCTCCAGACCGGTGGCATCTCCCGGCATCTCCGCCACCGCGTGTGCGGTGAGGCGCAGCCGGAGCGACCCGCCGACCAGGCGCCACAGATCCTGCTTGGCGATGCGCTTGCTCCCCTGCTCGGAGAGGAAGCCACGCAGGCCCTCATCGAGGCGGACGCCCGCGGTCCCGGCGGGCATCGCGGTATCGGGCTCGCCGGCCCGAGCTCCGGTCGCCCACTGCACCGCCTGGGTCAGGTATGACGCGCCCGCACGGAACGCATCGGCGAGGTCGTCACCGACGACCGACGACACTCCACGCGGCCAGAACAGCGTGCCGATCACGGCGCTGACCGCGCAGCCGAGCGCCACGTCTTCTATCCGAACCACGCCGACCTTCCATCCCACCGGAACGATCAGGTTGAACAGGATCGAGATCAGCACCGTGAACGCCGCCTGGCCGACGGCGAACGGCGCGGTCCCGGGCGAGTAAGCGGCGACGAGCACCGCGAACGGGAACGCGATCCAGAGCGCGGTTTCGTCGCTGCCGATCGCCAGCACGAGTGCACCGCCGATCACGAACCCGATCGCGGTTCCCGCGATCGCCCGGACCGCGGTGGCGCCGGTGGCCGACGCGTTCGTGCGAAGGACCGACAGCGTCCCGAGCACCACCCAGAAGCCGTGCTGGACGGTGGTCACATCTGCCACGGCGACGGCCACCGCGAGCGCCACCGCGCCGCGAAGGCTGTTGACGAACCAAACCGAGCGCAAGCTCGCGTGCGTGTGGGCAGCGGTGGCCACGCTCGACACTCGCTGCACGGTTCGTGCCGCGGCGTTCGACCCCGTGTACCAGCGAGCGCGCCTGGCTTCGAGCCACTCGGGGTCCGCCAGCCGTGACGCGATCATCGTCTCGTAGGCGACCCCGAGCACGGCGACGGCGACCGCGTTCACGTGGAACGAGATCTGGGCGGCTTGCCGGAACTCGGCGGGCCGGACCGTCGAATGCTCGATTTGAGTCAGCACAGCCGCCCGGCGGCGCTCGAGCTCGTCGACGTCGGGACGTGCGTCGCCGCCCGCGAGCAGAGAGGCGGTGTCTCGCAGCACCGAGCTTGAAATGGCGATGAGATCGAGGTCTGGCTCCGGGGCGTTTCGGAGGTCGTGCTGCTCCGCGACCGCGTCAGAGATCAGATCTTCGGTCCACTCGAGCAACTCGACGCAGTTCGCGAGCGCCTGGTCGGTCGCAGCCAGGCCGGTGGGGCGGTACGGCGTCGACGTGAATCGGGCGATCAACTCGTGCTTGGCGGCGATCATCGCCGCAAGGTCGTCCTTGGTCGGCCCGCCGCGGACCGCTGCGTCGAGCACGTCTGCGAGCTTCCCCGCAAGCGCCGATGCCGCTGCGCTCAGCTGGTTGCCGCCGCTCGATCGCGGCGAGAACAGCAGCACCGCGGCGGTGCCGCAGACCGACGCCATCCACCAACCGATGAGCCGGTCGGGGATCATGCTGGCGGTTCCGAAGGACGCCGCCGGCAGGACCCACGCGAGCAGCGCGCCCAAGGCTCCCGAGGCCGCGTTGGGGCCGGTCACGCCCGCGAAGAACACCGCGAACGTCACAGGCACCGTGACGATCGCCGCCAGCACGGTCGAGGAGCTGACCAGCGTGGCGATCGTCAGCAGCACGCTACCGGTGAGCGCGAGCGCGAGATGGGCCAGGAGCTTGTCGCGCCACGTCCCGGCGAACGACGCCAGCACCAGCGTCGCGAAGCTGCCGAACGCGGCGAAGGTCGCGATCTGCGGGTTCCCAATCACCTTGTCGCTGAGCGCGAACAGCCCGCACACGCAGACCATCGCCCGAATCGCGCGCATCGCCGCCGGGACCGACCAGTGCGGGAGCCAGGCACGGACGTTCATCTCGCGCTCAGCGGATCCGGAGCCTTGACAACAGCGACGGGTGCCGAAGCCGAGCGGCGACCTCGGGATCCTCGCGTAGGAGCGTCCCGATGATGTCGTCGGAGACTTGCACGGGGTCGACGCCGCATTCGCCGAGCAGTGTCGCAGCTGGGCTGTTCAGCTTCGGTGACACCGCGGCCAGCAGGATGTGCTCGGTCCGCGGGCACCGGTGGCCGAGGGACTTGGCGATCGCTCGCGCGCGCTCGAGCAGCCGCTTGGTCTGGGGCGCGACGCCGAGCGATCCGCTGGGACGAGGCGTATGCCCGCCGAGCCGCTGTTCGATGTGCTGGCGGGCGAGTTCCGGCGTGACGCCGAGCTCGGCGAGCACCCGTGCCGCCAGCTCGTCCGGCTGGGCGAGCAGGCCGAGGATCAGATGCTCGGGCCTGACGTACTGGTGGCCGAGCGCGCGTGCCTCGTCCGAGGCAGAGCTCAGCACGCCGGCAACGGCGCCCGTCAGGCCGAACGGCGGCTGGCCGGGGGAGGGGTCGGTCAACGCGGCGAACCGCTGGTGGGCGGCCTGCTTGGTAGTCCGCAGGCAGGCGCCGATCTCGCTCCAGCTGGCGCCGTCGGCTCGCGCCGCATCCACGAAGTGGTCCAGGAGTTCGTCACCGCGGGCGCGGAGCCCATCGGCGAGGACGGAGGCGGCGGACAGCCGATCGAGCGCCGCTCCCGGTGGGATCTTGGCCTTGAGCCGGTCGATGTCCGGGAGGGCGGCCACGGGCGTCGCGTCAAGACTACCTTGACGGTATGGGTTGCGTCAAGGTAGTGTTGACGCAAGGATCCGAGCTGGCCCGCGCATCGAGATGTCCCATGGCGACTCCTGGGCGCATCGCGCGAACAGCCACAGCCTGACCCGGTCGGGCTCAAGCTCGAGCAGCTCGGCCATCCGGTGCGCGAGGCCGGCGGGGTCGGCGGCCAGGCGCTCGTCGCAGTTCAGCATGTGCTGGACCGGTTCGAACGCGGGATCGCCGACGAACGGCTTGGGGTCGATCACGAGCCACGGCTCGCGCCCCGAGGCGAGCACGTTGCCGGCGTGCAGATCGGTCGACAGCAGCACTGTGCGCTCGGAGCTCTTGGGCAGTTGACGGAGGATCTCGATGCCCGCTCGCGCGAGGCCGGGATCGAAGCCGCGGGGGTCATGCCCGAAGCCGATCTCGAAGGTGTCGGCCCACTCGTCACACATGGCTTCGAGCGAGCCGAACGGATGGCCCGCGGGCGCCTGGCGGTGCCACAGCCGCCGCATCAATCGGGCGACGATCACGTCCTGCTCGGGCTCTGGGACCGAATCCTTTAGCGCGACGCCCGGCACGCAACGCTCGAGCACGAGCGCGGTCGTGTCCGTGTGCGCCTCGGTCGCGAAGCAGCGGACCGCGCCGTCGCCGTCCCAGAACCGCAGCGCCTCGGGTTCGTGCTCGGCTTCTCGGTGGCGCCAGCCCACCTTCAGCGCGAGCTCGTCGCCGGTCGCGTTGGTCGCCGGGGCGACCCAGGCACATTGCCCTCCCGCGAGGTACGGCTCGCCGAGCTCGAGCCCCCAGTGCGACGCGAGCAGGGTGACTCGGTCCGGGAGCGTGGCCAGCCACTCGCGCCGCTCCGGATGGTCGCTGTGGTCGACGGCGTCGCGGAGCTGTGGCGGTATCTGGATCGCGTTCACGTCTCCAGGGCCTCGAGGTATCGCTGTGCGTCGGTGCGTCCGAAGTTCTCGGCCCAGCCGGCTGGCGTCGAGTTGTAGGAAGTGTCCTTGAGGTTCGGGTCGGCGCCGTGGGCGAGCAGCACCTTGATCACCTCGAGGTTCCCTTCCGCTGCGGCTTCGTGGAGCGGCGCGGACTCGCGATACCGGTCGAGGCGGTTCGTCGCGTTGACGTCGAACCCGAGGTCGATCAGCAGCGCCACGCCTTCGACACTGTTTCTCTGGGCCGCGCGCACGAGCTGGTCGGGGTACTGCTCCATCGCCTGCTGGGTGAGCGTCGGGTCGTCCGCGAGGAGTCGCTGCACGCGGTCGCGGTCGCCCTCGGTGGCGGCCTCGAGGAACGCGTACAGGGGCGCCGCGCCCGAGGTGGCGCCGGCGGCGCGGAGTATGTCCGCGCACTCGCGGTGGCCCCGCAGCATCGCCTCCTCGCGCGGCGTTCGGACCTCGTACTCGTGGTTGGGGGCGCCCCGAGCCTCCGGATCGGCGCCGTGGTCGAGCAGGAGCCGGACATGGCCGGCGAACCCGGAACGGGCCGCGGCCTTCAGTTGCTCGTCGACCATCTGGCGCGGGGTCGCGTGCGCCTGAGCGAGCAGCCGGTGCCACCGTCCGCCGTCGCCGGTGCCGAGCCCGAATTCGAACAGCAGCTCGAGCCAGCGGTCATCGCTGTCCCAGTGGCGGTTGTAGAGAGTCTGCCCGTCGTTGGGATCGGCGCCGGCCTCGAGCAGCAACCGCGCGAGCGCCAGCTCGTCCGGATGGGCCGGGGGATCGCCCTCGCCGCTGCCAAACGCCCCGGTCAGCGCGGTGAACGGCGGGCTGAGGCCCTCCCACAGGTAGCCGGCGTTCGGGTCCGCGCCGTGGTCGAGCAGCACGCGCGCCGTCGCCAGCGCGTCCCGTCCGGGTCCGGTGGGGCCGAGGCGAGAGTAGGTGAGATACAGGAGCGGCTCCCAGCCGTAAGGCCCGCCTTGCCGGTTCGCTGCCTCCGGATCGCGATCGAGCAGCTCGCGGGCGGCGGCCGCCTCGCCGACCGCGGCGATCGTGTGAATCGTCGCGGTCGCGAGCTCGGGATGGCTTGTGAGGAGCTCCCGCGCCCGGGCCCAGCGCCCGGCGTCGTCGTTGCCGTAGTTGAGGCATGCCAGGCGGAGGAATTCATCGACGAGCGCGTGCTCGCCGGCGGCCGGCTCGCCGACCGGTTGCGCCGCCGGCGAGCGCGAGTATCGCTGCGTGAGCTCGATGTAGGCCTTCAGCTTCGCCCAGCTCGGAAAGTTGAACGAGCGCGCGACGACAAGCTGCGCGTCGGCGAGCTTGAACGCGGCGAGCTCGGGCGAGCCGGGTTGCGCTTGTCCGAGGCGCGGGTGGAACTCGCGAACGACTTCGGCGGCGCCGGCATCCCCGGCGCGGACCGCGCGCTGAAACGACATGGCGCCGTTCTTCAGCTGCTCGAGATTTGCGTTGCCCGGAAGACCGCGGGGTGGCACGTAGGCCTCCTTTCGGATTGGCCCAGAGTCCGCAATCTCGGCCGGAAAGGAGACAGACCGGCGACACGCACGGCGAATCTCATCAGGTGGGCTTCGCCCTTTCCGCGGACCGGTGGCGCCCTGAGCGCGGTGCCGATAATACTCGTGGGCCCGCGGTGGCCCCGTGGGGCTGTGGCGCGGCGGCACGACGGGGCGGTGGGGCGGCCGGCGGCCGGGAGCGGCGGCGGTGGGCGGCCACCCGGAGCCGAGGCGTCATGCGCAACCTGACATTCGGCGCCGGCGCGCCGAGCCTTGCTAGTCCTGGCATGTGGGGCATGCGCGATCTATCAAGGCTCGGTCCGCGCGCGTCAAGTGGCAGGTCATGCAGGTCCCGACAGCGACGGTTGTCGAGATTACGCCGCCTGATCGCCGGCGTCGGCCCCGCGACGATCGACCCGACCTCGCTGCGAGGCTTCCCGCAGAACGAGCACCGGACCGAGTCGGCCGATCGCCTGGGCCCCCGGGTTCGTCATGCATAACGCGACATTTCACCCGCCGGCGACTGGCCTTGCCGACTGGTGCACGACTATCGTGCTCAACTCGGCACGGCGACGAGGCGTGATGCCGATTGTCGAGTTTTGCATGTCCCGCGACCGCCGGCCAACAGGCGCAGCCCGTCCCCCAGCAATAGTGGGGCCGCCTACGGCGGCGTCCATGGGGAATCCGCCGCGAGACGTCATGCGCTGCGGATGTCGATGCGGCGGATTCCCTTAGGGAATCCGGTTCCGTCACGTGACGAAGCGCAAACGTTCGGAGCCGGATTCCCCGGGACCGGGTACCCCGTCCGGACAAAACCGTGGACCCTCGACCGAGCTGTGAGCGAGGCCGCGACGCCCGGGCAACGCGGCCCCTCGCGCCCGATCAGGCCCGTACGACGACCACATACACAAGCGCAGGGGGCCGCGGACGGGTGTGCGGCCGAAGCGATTACGCCGGCAACGCCGCCGCGCCCTCGAGCAGATCTACGAGCCCGGCCTCGATTCCGGAGGTGAGCACGTCGATGTCCGCGGCATGGTCGCGGTCGCCGGTCACCCCGAAGTAGAGCCCGCCGTCGTAGGAGAAGATCGCCACCACGATCCGGATCGTGCCCACGATCGGCACGTACGGATAGGACTCGAGCAGCCGGCGGCCCAGCGCGTGGACCGGGCGCTGCGGGCCGGGGACGTTGGTCGTCGCGGTATCCATGTTGAGCCGGGCCGAACGGGTCATCGCCCGGCTGCCGAGCGCGAGCAGCAGCGGTGGCGCGAAGCCCGACAGCTGAGCCAGGACGTCGCCGGCGACCGCCTGCCCCGACGACTTGATCTCGTCCATCTCCGCGCGGATCACCGCGAGACGCTCGGCCGGGTCTTCGATCCCGACCGGGAGCCGGGCGAACACCGCGGACACGCGGTTGTTGTAGACCCCGCGCTCGCCGGGCAGCCGTACCGAGACCGGCACCATCGTGCGGACCGTGCGCCGCGGCCCGAGGTGCTCGCCGCGCGCGAGCAGGAGGTCGCGGAAGCCGTTCGTGACGATCGTCAGCACGACATCGTTGACGGTGCCGCCGAGGGCGGAGCGGACCTGTTTGACGTCGCTGAGCTGGACGTGGGCCCAGCTCCACACGCGGTGCGGCCCGATCGGTCCCGTCAACGAGGACGTCGACGGGCGCATTGCCGGCGCGGCCGCCGCCACCGCTCGCATCAGCCGCACCGTCCCGCGCAGGAGCTCAGAACGGGCGCGCACCGCGGCGCTCGCCTGTTCGGCCGGATGACGCGCCCGGTGATAGGCGCCGCGCACGAACAGCTCGACGTCCGAGGGCTCCGGACCGGGCCGCCAGGTGTCCGCCGGTGGCGCGGGCTCGGCGTCGTCGCCGAACATCACCGACATCAGGTCGGTCGCCGCGACGCCGTCGACCATGCAGTGGTGGACCTTCGACAGCAGCGCCCAGCGTCCGTGCTCGAGCCCCTCGACCATCCAGATCTCCCACAGCGGCCGGGCGCGATCGAGGTGCTGGGAGAACACCCGGGCGGCCATCGTCCGCAGTTGCTCGCCCGACCCGGGCGCGGGGACGGCGGTGTGCCGTAGGTGGTAGTCCACTTCGAAGTAGGGGTCGTCGACCCACATCGGCTCGCTCACGCCGAGCGGCACGAAGCGGACCTTCTGGCGGTAGCGCGGGGTGTAGTGGAGCTTGCCACTGACCATCTCCGAGAGCTCCTCGAACGACGGCGGCGGCCCCTCGAAGATGCTCACGCCGCCGATGTGCATCGGCGTCACGTCGTTCTCGACGTGGAGGAACGTCGCGTCCTGCACGCTCATCGACTGCAAGTGATCTCCTCGGAACGCTCGAGCAGTCGCTCGAGCTCGCGGTACACCTGCACGTTGACCGCCATCCCGCAGTGGCTGCCGTCGACCTCGACGCATTCAGCGGCGGGGTCCAGGCACGCGCGCCAGTCGACGATCGCGTCGCTGCGCGAGTAGACCGCGACCCACGGGGGTTCGGGGCCGAGCGGCTGCGCCAGAAGCGTGCGGAACTCCGAGCAGCACGCGCCATCCCGGCACTCGTTCGTGAGCAGCCCGCGAACCCCGAGGTCGCCGAGAAGGGCCACCGACCGGACCGTGCGCAGCACCGACGGGGAGACCGCAAGCTGATCGAGCACGGGCGAGCCGAGCGTCATCATGGCCGCGATCTCGTCAGGGTGCCTCGCGGCCAGGGCGCGGGCAAGCGTCCCGCCGCGGCTCTGGCCAATCACGACCGCCGGTTCGTCGAACGCCTCGAGCACCGTCCCGAGCCGATCGAGCTCGCGCCCAGCGCACCCGACGTTCAGCCGGATGCCGCTGTGGCGCACCTCGTGCCCACGCCGGCGGAGCCAGCCCGCGAGAACGGTCAGCGAGGCGTCGCCGGCCAGGAACCCGGGGATCAGCAGGACCGGCCGCCGCGGTTCGCGGTGCTCGGGCGTCCAGAAGCGCACCTCGGCGAGGAGCCGCGCGAACTCGGCCCAGAACCGCAGTTCGTACCCGAGCGGCGCGCTCATCCCTCGTCCCCGGTCAGCTCGAGGATGAGCTTGCCAGTGTTCTCGCCCCGGAAGAGCATCAGGAACACGTCGGGGAACCGTTCGAGTCCGCCGCGGACGACGTCCTCCCGCGAGCGCAGCTCGCCGGCGCGCAGCCACTCCGCGAGCTGCGCGACCCCCTCGGCGTAGCGCTTGGCGAAGTCGAACACGAGGAACCCGGTCATCGACGCGCGCATCACGAGCAGCTGCATGTAGTTGGCCGGTCCGCGCGGCGGCTGCTCGGCGTTGTACTGGGAGATCGCGCCGCAGATGGCGACGCGGGCGCCCCGCGCCAGGCGGCGCAGCACCTCGTCAAGGATCTCGCCGCCGACGTTGTCGAAGTAGACGTCTACGCCATCGGGCGTGTGCTCGCGCAGCTGGGCGCGCAGGTCGCCGCGCTTGTAGTCGATCGCCGCATCGAAGCCGAGTTCCTCGGTCAGCCACTCGCATTTCTCCGGGCCGCCGGCGATCCCGACCGCCCGGCAGCCCTTGATCCGAGCGATCTGCCCGGCGACGCTCCCGACCGCCCCGGCGGCGCCCGACACGACCACGGTCTGCCCGGGCTCGGGGCGCCCGATGTCGAGCAGCCCGAAGTACGCGGTCAAACCGGTCACGCCGAGGACGCCGAGATGGACCGGGGCCGGGGCAAGCGTGGTGTCGACCCGGGCTAGGCCCGTCCCGTCAGAGATCGCGTAGCGCTGGACGCCGAGCATGCCGGACACCCGCTCGCCGACCGCGTAGTCGGGGTGGCTCGACCTCACGACGCGGCCGAGCCCTCCGGCGCGCATCACCTCTCCGATCCCGACCGGCGGGAGGTACGAGCGCGCCTCGTTCATCCACCCGCGCATCGCCGGATCGAGCGACAGATACTCGAGGGCGACGACGAACTGGCCGTCGGCGGGGTCGGCGACAGGTTCCTCGACGTACTCCCAATCGGTCGGCTTCGGCAAACCGACGGGTCGCGCCGCGAGGCGCCACTGCGCGTTGAGCTCGGTCATGGTGGAGAGCCTAATACCGCGGTCGCCAGCCGGTGGTGCGCGTGAACCGGGCGTTCGACACGCGCTCGCCTTCGCGGCAGACGTTATAGACGCCGCTGGGGGCGTTCAAGGCGCTGAT
The DNA here is from genome assembly GCA_963746695.1 of uncultured Solirubrobacterales bacterium. Classification (GTDB taxonomy): domain Bacteria; phylum Actinomycetota; class Thermoleophilia; order Solirubrobacterales; family Solirubrobacteraceae; genus Palsa-465. The sequence continues at coordinate 245,046 of CAVVCP010000011.1, forward strand.
CAATGCGCAAGCCGCGTCGGTGACGTGCAGCGACGCTCCGAGCGACGTGATCGGCTCGTCGTGCCCCGTGCCCGGGCCGTCGAGGAGACCGAACCGCAGAACGACGCCGCGACGGCCGGCGCTCGCGAACCGCTCGGTCTCACGCTCGGCGGCGAGCGCGGATCGCAGGATCGGCGGAACATCCGCGACCGGGGTGTCCTCGGTCGCCGGGCCGTCGGCGGGATAGACGAACGTGACCGTCGGCTGCACGTACACCGCGACCGCGCTCGCGAGGGCAGCGTCGACGAGGATGCGCGAGGCGTCCGCGCGGAGGCGATCGTTCTCGCGCCAGGCCTCAGGGTCATCGAGCCGATCGAGGGACTGGATCCGCGTGGCCAGGTGGAGCACCGCGTCAATGTCGTGCGTCGCGGCGGCGACCGCCGATGGATCGAACAGGTCGAGCTCGGCATGTCCGGGGGCGCGGAGCTCGTGCCCGGCGTCGCGCGCCAGCGGCGCCACCGCTCGGCCGAGGACGCCGCTTGCGCCCGTGAGCAGCAGTCGCATCGTCGGACTCCCTATTCGACGAGTTCGACGATTCCGGGCGGAGCGTCGAGGACCGGGATCGTCCGTTGCGCGGCGGCGTGCACGTGAATTCGCGGCGGATCGGGCACGTCGGTCTCGTAGTACGTGCCGGGGCCGTACAGCTGCCCGTACCGGATCACGACGCCGCCGGCGTCGAGCACCGTTTGCTCGTACGCGCGGGTCGTGACCCCGCGTTCCCCCGGCAATTCCCAGGCGATGCTCTGGGCGTAGAACCGCCGAGCGCCGGCGGCCTGAGCGGCGACGAGCAGATTGCGCGTGCCCTCTTGGCGTATCCGGTCGTTGCGGTCGCCGAACTGGGCGATCTCGGCGGCGTCGTCCGGGAGGTCGGTGAGCTGGTGCATGACCGCGTCCGGCGCGAAGCCGACGACCGCCGCGGTCAGCGCCTCGGCGTCGTAGACGTCGCACAGCACCGCTTGGGCGCCGAGCGCCTCGAGCTCGGCGACCCTCGACGGCGAACGGGTCATCCCCGCGACCGGGTGTCCTGCGTCGACGAGCAGTGGGAGCAGCCGGATCCCGATCACGCCGCTTGCGCCGGCGAGGAAGATCCGCATATTGGTGTCATTGTTGATTGGTCGGCTCATGGCCGGCACGGTGCCACCGTTCGCCGGCGGTCGCATCGGCGAGATCGCCGGTCCGGCGGTAGCGGTGCACGGCGAGCGTGCCGCCGACGATGAGCACAACGAGCCCGGCGATCACGAACGACCCCTGCTTGGCCAGCTCGACGGCCCGGTCGAACGAGTTCCAGAACACGTAGCCGAGCATCGTGCACGCGAATGCCCAGATCCCGGCGGCGACGATCGTCGCCGGGATGAACCGGCGCGCGGGCATCTGCGAGGCGCCGGCGATGAACGGCGTCAGCGCGCGAACCGCGCCGATGAACCGGCCGAACAGGATCGTCTTGCCGCCGTGCTTTGAGAAGTAGCGTTCGACCTGCTCGATCCGCGCCGGCGTCAGCTTGACCCGGTGGCCGTGCGCGAGCAGGAACCCGCGACCGAGCCGGCGGCCGAGGATGAACGAGAGGATGTCGCCGGCGACGGCGCAGACCCACACGAGCGCGATCAGTGGCACGAGCTCGATCTCTCCCTGCCCCGCGGCGACGCCGCCGAGGATCACGGTGATCTCGCCAGGGGCGACGAGGCCGATGCCGGCGCCGGTCTCGAGGAACGCCATGATGCCGACGAGCACGTACGTGTACGGGCCGAGCGTCGAGCCGAGTTGGCGGACGGTGTGCTCGAGGTTGGGCGGCTCGACGAGCCCGGTGCCGATCGCTGCCAGCGCCAACGCGGCGACGAGCATGAGCGCCTGCACGGGGCGCGATACACGCCGCTGGCCGGCGATCGCGCCGGCCAGCAGCAGTCCCGCGCCAATCAGCGGCAGCGGCTTCATGCGCCCGACAAACGGGCGCCCGCCGTCCGCCGCTTGCTCCGTGACGGCTCGCCGTAGGCCCGCAGCCGGCGGATGCGTTCACGGGTGGGGGGATGGGTCGAGAACAGCGTCGCCGCGTTCCCGCGGCTGAGCGGGTTGGCGATGTACATCGGCGCGGTCGCCGGGGCGATGTCCAGCGCCGGCGCGCGGCTCTGCTCGATCTCCGCGAGGGCGTCGGCGAGCGGCTCGCCGGAGCCGAGCAGGCCCGCAGCGGTCGCGTCGGCCAGATACTCGCGTTGCCGGGAGACGCCGAGCTGGAGCAGCGTCGCCGCGATCGGGGCGAGGATCGCCACGGCGAGCGACCCGAGCAGCCCGAGCGGGCTGTCCTCTTCGTCGGCCCCGAACAGGAACGACAGCTGGAGCACGCTCGCGATCGCCGAGATCGCACCCGCGATCGTGGCCGCGACCGACGAGACGAGGATGTCGTGATTGCGAATGTGCGCGAGCTCGTGCGCGAGCACGCCGCGCACGTGCTCCGGCTCCATCGTGGTGAGCATGCCTTCGGTCAGCGCGACCGCCGCGTGCCTAGGGCCACGCCCCGTCGCGAACGCGTTGGGCTGTTCGCCGGGCATCACATAGAGGCGCGGCATCGGGATTCGTGCCCGCGTCGCCAGTGTCCGGACGATCCCGTGCAGCTCCGGCGCGTCAGACACGTGCAGCCGGCGGGCATGCGCGAGGCGGAGCGCGATGCGGTCCGAGAAGAAGTACCCGACGACGTTGAACAGGATCGCGAACGCCACGAACAGCCACAGGAACGAGCCGCCGATCAGCGCCCCGATCGCGATCGTCAGCGCGGTCAGCCCGGCGACGAGGGCCCAGGTACGGAGCCTCGTGATCAGCTGGGTGGTGATGATGCTCATCGGGATGGTCCTTTCGAACGTTTCGAACAGGATCACCCGCGGGGCCCGCCCCGACCATGGGGGCTAGCGTGTATCTGCGGCCGGCTTGTCGCCGTGGGTCGCGCGCAGCGATCCCGCGTGCGCACGGAGTCGGGGCTCGCGGCGGACCCGCGCCAGGCTCGCAACCGTCGTGACCGCGAGCACGACCACGATCACCGCCAGCGACACCGCGGTCGAGAGCTCGGGGACCGAGTGGTTGTGCAGGTGCGCGAAATGCAGGACCAGCTTGACGCCGATGAAGGTGAGGATCACCGACAGGCCCGTCGACAGGTACACGAGTCGATCGAGCAGTCCCGACACGAGGAAGTACAGCGCGCGCAGGCCGAGCAGCGCGAACACATTCGCGGCGAGCACGATGTACGGGTGGCGCGTCACCCCGTAGACCGCCGGGATCGAGTCGAGCGCGAACAGAAAGTCGGTCGTGCCGATCGCGAGCAGCACCATGAACAGCGGGGTCAACATCCGCCGGCCGTTCACGCGGGTCACGATCCGTCCACCGTCGTAGCGGTCCGACAGCGGCAGCCGGCGGCGCGCGAGCTTGAGCAACGCGTTGTCACCGACCGACGGATCCTGGTCGCGGTGGCGGAACAGCTGGACAGCCGTCGCGATCAGCGCGAGCCCGAAGATCAGGAACATGAACGAGAACGCCGCGAGCAGCGCGGCGCCGACGGCGATGAAGATCGCACGCAGCACGAGCGCGAGCGCGATCCCGATCGCCAGCGCGCGCGGCTGGTGCTCGGCCGGCACCGCGAACGTGGTCATGATGATCACGAACACGAACAGGTTGTCGACCGACAGGCTCTTCTCGACCACGTAGCCGGCGAGGAACTGCGTGCCGAGGCTCCAGCCCGCCAGCAGTCCAAGCGCGGCTCCGAACACGAGTGCCGCGGCAACGTAAGTCAGCGACCAGATGGCCGCCGTGCGGAAGCTCATCAGGGCATCAGGGCTCGACGAGCCCGTGCCGGATCGCGTACCGGGTCAGCTCCACCCGGTCGTGCATCCCCAGCTTCTCGAGGATGTTCGTCCGGTGGCGATCGACGGTCTTCTCGCTGATCACGAGCGCCTCGGCGATCTCCTTGGTGCTGTAGCTCTCGGCGATCAGCTTGACGATCTCGGTCTCGCGCGCGGTGAGCGGATCCTCGCGTACCGCCGCGTCGTTGCGCGCGCCGTGCAGCAGGTCGCTGATCAGCGGCGTCATCGCCCCCGGGTACAGGAACTTCTCGCCGCGCATCGCCGCGCGGCAGGCCTCGACCAGGTCGCGATCGGCGACCGTCTTGAGCACGTATCCGGACGCGCCGGCCTTCAGCGCCTCGTACAGGTACCGCTCGTTCTGGTGCATCGACAGCATCAAGATGCGCAGCTCGGGGCGTCGGCGGTGAAGCTCGCGGGCCGCCTGCAGTCCGGTCATCCGCGGCATCGAGATGTCGAGGATCGCGAGGTCGACCTCGGGTTCGAGCGCGCGCTGCACGGCCTCGGCGCCGTCTCCGGTCTCGGCCACGACCTCGAGGTCCGGCTCGGCGTCGAGCACCAGCCGCAGCCCGCGCCGCACCAGCGCGTGGTCGTCGGCCAGCAGCACCCGGGTCTTGAGCGGAGTCATCGCCCGTTCTCCGTCCGGATCTCGACCCGCCCGTTCTCCGTCGGCACCTCGAGGCGCACCCGGCATCCCCCAGCCTGGGGGTCCTGGTCGATCATGAGGTTCGCGCCGATCAGCGTCGCCCGCTCGCGCATGCCTCGCATCCCGGTCCCGGGCTCATAGCCGTCCGGGAGGCCGTCGCCGTCGTCGGTGACGGTCAGCGTCAACACGCCGCTCTCGGGCGTCAGCGTCAGGTCGGCGACGTCGGCGCCGGAGTGGCGCGCGACGTTCGTCAGCGCTTCCTGGGCCACTCGGTAGACGACGAGCTCGGCCTCGTGCGAGAGCTCGGGCAGCGCCTGGCCGAGCTGCTGCCTGATCTGAAGGCCGAAGCGTTCGCCGAAGCGCTCGCATAGGACGGCGAGCGCGCTCTGAAGGCCCAGGTCGTCGAGCGCCTCCGGCCGCAGCTCGATCGCGATCCGGCGGATGTCCTCGAGGCTCGTGCGGACGGCGCCCTGGACCTCGGCCACGTCGTCGCGCAACTCAGTCGGCGCGCGCGCCTCGACCCGCGCCAGCCCGAGCAGGACCGCGGTCAGCTCCTGCCCGACCTGGTCGTGCAGCTCCTGGGCGATCCGCAAGCGCTCGGATTCCTGGCCGGCGAGGACCTTGCCCGTGGCGTCGCGGCGCTCGGCCTCGAGCCGGGCGAGCATCTCGTTGAACGTCAGCGCCAGCTCGCCCGCCTCCGAGTCCGGGTTGGACACCGGCATTCGCTCGCCGTGGTCGGCGAGGTCCACGCGCCGTGCGAGTGCGGTCAGCGCCTGCACGGGGCCGACGACGCGCCGGACGAGATACAGGTTGATCGCCACGACAAGCAGGAGCGCGACGATCAGCGCCGCCCCTTCAGCGTCGACGCGGAACATCGATACCCGGTTGGGATCGAGCAGGACGATCGTCACCCCGACGGCCACGACGAGCAACAGGGCGTTCACGCCGGCCACCCGATAGAGCAGCGGGATGTACCGTCGCCGCCCCGGACGCTCGGGCACAGAGGAGTTGCCGTTCATCGCACTCACGCTCAGTGAAGCAGCAACTCAGCACCCCGGCGAGCGCCGGCGGCCGGTCCGTTCTCCGGTTCGCGCGGCGCCGATCGGTTCGGGTCGGAGCCCCTCGAGCTTGTGCAGCATCGCCCACCGGCGCGAGTCGAGTCCCGCCGGCGAGATTCCGAGCGTGCTTGCCACCTCGGATGGATCGATCCCGGCAAGCAGCATGCCGAAGATCGCCTGTTCGTCAGGGCCGAGCCGGCGTCGCATGGCGCCGGCCAACGTAGGGGGGACGATCGGAAGCCGAGATTGCCCGCGGGCGACCGCCCGAACCGCGTCGCACAGCTCCGCGCCGACGCCGCCCTTGCTGACCAGCCCGTCGGCGCCCGCGACCACGCACGCCGCCGCAAGCGGACCGTCGCAGTACGCCGAGTAGATCACGACCCGCGGAGCCCGCTCGAGCCGTTTCAACATCCGGGTTAGCCACAGCCCGCTCCGCGAGCCGAGCTGGTAGTCGACGACGGCCACGTCGATCGGCTCCCGCTCGGCGAGCGCTCTCGCCTCCTCGGCCGAGGACGCGGCGTCGACGACGACGAGGTCGGGCTGATCGTCGAGCAGTTGCAGCACCCCGAGGCGAACCGCGGGGTGATCGTCGACCACCAGCACGCGCAGCCGCGGGAGGCCGTTGGGTCCGAGCATCGACACGGGGACCGCGACGTGCCAGGGGTGTTCCTGAACTGTGACCATCTGAAGCCTCCTTGGTCTGATCTGCCAGACCAAGATGACGCGGCGCCCGCCTGCTCGGTATGGGGGAGAGCCCCCATCTCATGAATCGGGGGCGCGAGGTCGGTGCGGCGTGCGCGGTCTAGGCGCGGGACTCGCGGTCGCGCGCGCAACGCGCGGGTCCCCGGTCTGCGATCTACGCGCGCGACCGTTTGCGGAGCGTGAAGCCGACTCCGGTAAGCAGCAGCCCCGCCAGCACGGTGCCGGCCAACGCAAAGCCGGTCATCGGCAGCTGGCCCGCCGTCTGGGCTGGCCGTGGTGCTCGGCGTGGTGGCCGTCGTCGAGGGAGTCGTCGACGTGCTCGTGGGTGTGGTCGTCGTCGTGTTCGCGAGCACGATCACGGTTCCGTGCATGAACGGATGGATCGAGCAGATGTAGCTGAACGTCCCTGCCGTGGTGAACGTGTGCGACGCGCTCTTCCCCTTCTGGAGCACGCCGGTGTTGAAGCTGTTGTTGCTGGCCGTCGCGGTGTGTGCGCTCGGACCATTGTTGACCCAAGTCACGGTGTCACCCACGTGAATGGTGATCGTGGCTGGGGTGAACTGGAAATCAGCGATTGTCACCGTCGGGTCACTCGCGGCGGCGTGAGCGTTCTGGTGCCGCGCGAGTCGTGCGCGGGGAGCGAGCGTTGCGCCGAGCGCGCCGCCGGCGCGGCCGATCCCCGAAGCACGATGCGCCGGCGCGGCCCGGACCGTGAGTGTCAGAGCGCTCTTCTCCGTGGTGGCGCCGGTCTTGACGAGGACCTCGACCCGGTGGACACCCGGCGAGGCGAAGCGGACGGTGGCGTGCGGAGAGCCGCCCGTGTCGACCGCGGGCGCGCCCGTGAGCTGCCACTGGTAGTCGGTCGCGTTCGGCGGGGGATTGGGAACCGCCAGGGTCACGGGATGACCTACGAGCGGTTGCGACGGCGCCACCATCAGAGCGATCCGCGCGTGGGACTGCGTCGCGTGGGAGCTCGTCGCCTGCGTCCCCGTCGGCTGCGGCCGCGTCGCTTGGGTCCGCGTCGCCTGGGTCTGCGTCGCGTGCGACCGCGTCGGGTGTGTGCGCGCGAGCGCGTGCACCGGTGCGACCAGCGCCGTCATCGACAACGCGGCAACCAGGGGCAGGCGTGCCTTTCGAGCCATCACTAGAGACCTAGGACGCCCGACGGCGCCGGAACCTTCCGCGGGAATCGATCAGCTCAGCCGTAGCCCCCGTTTGAGGAGCTGCTCGACGAGCTGGCAGAGGATCCGCTGGAGGTGATCGCCGAACCAGACGGTGCGACCAGCCACCACTTGGCGCCGAAGCTGTCGCTGCCCTGGCCCTGGGTGTTGCCGGCGCTCCTGTCAGCGATGAAGTAGTACAGCGGGTGGCCCTTGTAGGTCACCTGCTCGGTGCCGTCAGAGCGCGTGGTCGTGCCGAGGTCCGAAGCGGTGACGCCACTTCCGGCCGCCGGCGTTCCCTTGGTCAGGAGCGGCGGCCACGCCTTGGCGCAGGCTCCCGAGCAGACGGACTTGTCGCCGGTGTCGGCAACCCATAGATACAGCGCCCGGCCGTTCGGACCCGTGAGGTAGGTACCACCGGATCCCTTCGCGGTCTTGACCATGACGGCGCCTGCCGCTGCCGCGGTCGACGAGGCGGCGGCGGTCGACGAGGTCGACGCGCTGGCCGCGGAGGCCGAGCTCGAGCTTGACGTGCTGCCGCATCCTGCGACGATCACGGCTGCCGTCGTCAGTGCGGCTATTCCGGCGACGCGCAATTTGCCTGTTCTCCGACCGGCCATCATTCGCTCCCAGCTCGTTGTTTACCTGGATCCCGTCAAGTTGACGGTTAGCTTTGAGGACCCCGGTGACGAGCCGAATCTTCCGTGCGTTAGTTTGCGCTAACAGACACGCAATGTCGGTGACACATATGTGGCACCGCCGTGTGTCAGTCAGGCGCCGATGCGGCGGAACAGCCTCCGGGCGGCCCGCTCGCCGGTCTCGACCGCCCCGTCGAGGAAGCCGATGTTGTCGATCGACGTGTGCTCGCCGGCGAACAGGAACCGACCCTCGGAGGCGCCGGCCAGCTCACCGTACGTGGCGGCCTGGCCCACCCGGTAGTAGGAGTAGGCGCCGTGCACCCATCGGTCCCGGGCCCAGTGGTCCTCATAGGCGCGGCCCGTGAACGCCGCGGTCGTGCCCGGGAACAGCTGCTCGATCTGGCGCAGCGCCCAGCGGACGTCGGGCGCCGGCGCGGGACCATGTGCCTTGCCGGTGAGTCCGGTGCGGCCGACCCGACCACCCGGGAACGCCAGGTACAGCGCCGGGCTCGCGTCGGCGCCGAGCTGGACGGTGTCATCCCAGCCGCAGGCCAGATGCTGCCATTCACCATAGGTCGCACCGCTGTAGCCGAGCGCCGGCCAGGTCTTGTGGCTGAGCTCGAGGTGGATCTTCCCGTTCGTTCCCATACCCATCGTCCGGATCACGTGGCGCTTGGTCTTCGACAATCCCGATCGGTCGAGCTCGACGTGGCGCAGGGTGCTGAAAGGCAGCGCCAGCACGACAACGTCGGCGGTCTTCTCGACGCTTCTGCCCGAGACGTCGAACACGAGCCCGATCGTGCCGTCGGCGTGCTCACGGATCGCGACGAGGACATGGTCGTGGCGGACCGTGCCGGGCGGCAGCGCGCCGATCATGCCCGACACGAGCTGGTCGTTGCCGCCCACGATCGTGAACCGCTCGTCGTCGCCGGGAAGTGGATGCAGCGATGACCGCGGGTTGCCGGTCAGGAGCACGATCAGGTCGAGCGCCGACTGGTCGTCGGGGTCGCCGCCGTTCTCGGTCACGGTGTCGGCCATCATCAGCTTGCCGAAGCGGCTGCCCGAGCCGATCTCGGTGCTATCGAGCCACTCGGGCACCGACATGCGGTCGAGCCCCGCGGTCCCGGCCGCGGTGTTCATCTGCTTCGAGGCCTGGCGGAACGCCGGGAAACCGACGCTGTGCCAGTCGGCGTTCGCTTCGGCATACGTGTACACGCGGCCGTCGATGAAGAACACCTCGTCGCCGCGGGGCAGATCGCCCCCGTTGACCACGACCTGCTTCAGACCGAGGCTCGTCGCGAGGTTGCGGATCGGGGTCTGGTCGCTGTTCAGGAACGAGCCGCCGTGCTCGGTGACCAGCCCGCCCGAGAAGTAGTCGCGGAGCGTCCAGCAACGACCGCCGGCACGGTCGTGGTGAGCCTCGTAGACGGTCGAGGAGACCGGGTCGCCCGGGCTCTGGGTCCACAGCATGTGCGCGCAGCGAAGGCCGGCCAGGCCGGCGCCGACGATCGCGATCCGCGGGTGGGCTTGCAACTTTGCGATCCGGAACGCGAGCGCCGACGCCGGGCCTCGGGTCAGTGTCGCGCCGGCAGCGAGCCCGGCGGCACCGATCAGCAGCTCTCGCCGGGTCCTCCCGCCGGCCTCGGCGGTGCGCCCGAGCAGCTCGTCGACGGGAATGCCGTCGCGGTCGGCCTGAGCGTGCGCCGCGTAGAGGTGGCGGGCGCGGAGCATCCCCGGCGAACGAGCCGTCCGGGCGCGAGGGGCACCCTTCTCAGGCATGGCGGTAGGTTAGACCCGAGGGGACGCTACGGGACGCTGAGGCCTGACTCGATCCCCATCCGCCGCGCCTCGTCGACCGACACGATCTCGCGGCCGATCGGCAGCAGCGATATCGGAATCATCTTGAAGTTCGCGAGGCCGAGCGGGATCCCGATGATCGTGACGCACTGAGCGACGCCGGTGATCAGGTGAGCGAGCGCTAGCTCCCAACCGAAGAGGATCAGCCAGATGATGTTCCCGATGCCCGACCAGACCCCGGCCGTGCTCGCTTCCTGATCATCGTACGGCCGAACGGCCAGAGGCAGAAGCTGGCCATGCGCAGCGCCGCGAACCCGAACGGGATCGTGATGATCAGGATGAACGCGAGCAGCGCCGCCAACGTGTAGAGGATCGCCAGCCACAGGCCGCCGAAGATCAGCCAGATGATGTTCAGGATCAGGCGCACTCAGGCGGCCGGTGGCGGTGTCGCGGTCGGATCTCCGGCGACCGCATCCGCGAGCGCCTTCGCCTCGTCGGCGCTGAGGTGGTGGCGGACCACCCGGCCGCGATGGCCCTCGAGCGCGCTGACCATCGCGTCGACGTGATCGGGCGACGCCATCATGATCACCGCCGAGGATCCCTCCGGTACCTCGCGGCGGACCTCGTCGAAGAACGCGCTCCTCAGATGGGGCGAGCTTCGCTCCTGCGCGACGCCGCCGACGAGTCCGCCTCCGACCAGCCCGACGGCGAGGCCCGGCAGGACCGAACAGCACGCCAACCGCGCCGCCGGCGACCGCGCCCTCGGCGGTCTTGCCGCCCATGAACTCCAGCTCGTCGTCGGCGTCCACATAGCGGCCGGCGAACGTTCCCCTCACGACGATCCGGTTGCGACGGTGGTGTTCGACGAACGCCACATGGTCCGCCCATGCGATGCCGTCGACTGACCGGGGCGCCCGCGAGTACGCCTGCTCGGCTCCTTCGGTGTGCTCGAACACCACAAACGCGAAATCGTGGCCGTCTGTCTCCACCGCGCGCGTACGATACGCGGTCCCGTTGGAGGAACGTCGCCCGAATCGGGTGACGCCGGGCGCGAGCGCCCCGCGGGGAGCGGGGCGCTCAGTGGCGGGCGGGGCGTGGTCCGGCTCTAGCGCGCCGCGCCCACCCCGGCCGGGATCTCGATCGCGCGCTTGAGGATCTTTCCGGTCGGGCCCTTGGGCAGCTCGTCGACGAACCACACGTGCCGCGGGTACTTGTATGCGGCGACGTTGGCCTTCACGTAGTCGCGGATCTCGGCCTCGGTGGCGTCGGCTCCGTCCTTCAGCGCCACCGCCGCGCCGACCTCCTCTCCGAGGTCGGGGTGGGGGACGCCGACCACCGCCGCCTCGCGCACCGCCGGGTGCTCGTAGAGGACCTCCTCGATCTCGCGCGGGTAAACGTTGTAGCCGCCGCGGATGATCAGCTCCTTCTTGCGGTCGACGATGAAGTAGCGGCCCTCGTCATCGATCCGAGCGATGTCGCCCGAGTAGAACCAGCCGTCGGCGTCGATCGCCTGGGCGGTCGCGTCCGCGCGGTTCCAGTAGCCCTTCATCACGTTGTGGCCCCGGATCGCGATCTCGCCGGTCTCGCCGGGCGCCACCGGTCGGCGGTCGTCGTCGACGAGCCTCATCTCGACTCCCTCGACCGGCGTGCCGATCGAGCCCGGCACGCGCTCGCGGTCGGGATGGTTGAAGCACGCCACCGGGGAGGTCTCCGACAGTCCGTAGCCCTCGAGGATCACGCAGCCGAACGCCTGCTCGAACCCGCGCAGCAGCTCGACCGGCAGCGCGGCGCCACCGGACACGCACACGCGCAGCGTGCTCACGTCGAACCCGTCGCGACCTGAGTGATGGAGCAGGGCGGCGTACATCGTCGGCACGCCCTCGAAGATCGTCACCCGGTCGCGCTGCACGGTCCGCAGCGCCTTGTCCGCGTCGAAGCGGGGGATCAGCGCGAGCGATGCGCCGGAGCTGATCGCGGTATTCAGGGCGCAGGTCTGACCGAACGCGTGAAACAGCGGCAGCGCGCCGAGGATCACGTCCTCGGGCCCAACCGAGAACAGCTGCTTGCTGACGTCGGCGTTGATCGCGAGGTTCGAGTGCGTGAGCTCGGCGCCCTTGGGCTTCCCGGTCGTGCCCGACGTGTACAGGATCACCGCGTCGTCGTGCGCGGACCGCTCGACCACCTCGCTTACAGGCTCGGCGACGCTCGCGAGCAACTGGCCGAACGCCTCGGGCTCGACGAGCAGGCACTCGGTGCCGGCTTCGCCCGCGCCTGCCTCGGCGGCGGCCGCGAACTCGTGCCAGGCGAAGATCAGCTTGGCTTCGGAGTCGCCGAGGTAGAACGCGACCTCGCGCTGCTTGAGCAGCATGTTCATCGGCACGACGACCCCGCCGGCGCGTAGCACCCCGTAGTAGGCGATCGCGAACTCCGGAACGTTCGGGAGCATGATCCCGACGCGGTCGCCCGGCTCGAGGCCGCGGTCGCGCAGCAGCCCAGCCACGCGGGCGGTCGCGTCGTCGAGCTCCGCGTACGTGATCACGGCGTCCTCGATCCGCAGCGCGGGCCGGTCCGGGTACCGCTCGGCGGCGGCGATCAGGTTGTAGGCGAGACTCTCGTTCATCGGTCCTTCTTTCGGTGTCGGGGTTGTCGTGAAGCGTCCCCCAAACCGCCCGCCCGGAACATGGGAGCGGCTGCCTAACTCGGCGAGGCGCGATTGTGTGACGCAACCAATTCGGCGTCGGCAAGCCGTGCGGCGATCAGGATCTCGATCAGATCGCTGACGCGCCGCAGGTCCCGTCCGGTCCGCTCGGCGATCCGGCCGAGCCGGTAATGCGCGGTGTTCACGTGGATGTGGAGGCTGTCGGCTGCTCGCCTCGCGTTGAGGTCGCACGCGACGTACTCGCGCAGCGTGGCAATCAGCTGACCGCCGTCGGCGAAGTCCTGGGCGACGAACTCGTGGATCGCCGGCGCGATCAGCCGGCCTGCGGTCGGGTCGGCGCGGAGCGTCAGGTACTCGAACGCGGTCAGCTCCGACAGCGCGACTACGCCTGGCGTCGAGCCGCGCGCGATCCGGATCATGCTCGCCTCCCGGTACGCATCGGGAACCTCGGCCAGGCCGGAGACCGTGGTGCTGACGGCTACGGCCAGCGGCAGGCCGCCGCCCGCGAGCCGCTGCTGGACGTCGGCGAGCCTGGGCGCGATCGCCGCCGGCAGCCCGTCCCTGGCCGGTACCACGACCACGATCTCGTCCTGGCGGACGACCGCGAGCGGCGGCGTGCGGCCGCCGATGGCCCGAGCCAGCGCTGCCGCCCCGCCGCGCAGCAGCTGCTCGTCGCCGGGGGTGGTGCACGGGGTCGCCGAGATCACGACGACCGGAACCGCATCGCGGAGTCCGGCCGCGCGGGCCGCATCGAGACGTGCGCCCGGCTCGAGCTCGCGCCCGGCGAGGAGATCCTCGAGCAGGTCGCGCCGGATCCGCTCCCCGGTGGCCGCGAGCTGCTCCTGGGCCTCCAGGTAGACCTCGGCGGCGTGCGTGGTTGCGACCTCGAAGTATCGGGGCAGATGGGAGGCGAACACGAGCGCGGCCCGTCGCGAGTCCTCGTCGTCAGCGAGTGCCAGCGCGTTCTCCCACAGCACGCGCTCGCCGACGTAGAACGCCTGCACGAACTCGGTGATCGACACGCGCTTCGCGCGCCGGGCCGCGTGCGCGCGGACGAACAGGAGGTCCTCGCGCGTGACGTTGCGGTCCACGCCGAGGGTCTCGAGGTTGGCGCTCAGATGGGCGAGCACGTGCGCGCGGACGTCGCGACGCAGCTGCTCGTCGGCGCCGCGGTAGGCGTGGACCTCGGTGACGATCCGCTCGGTCGCCTCGTCGGCCATCTCATCCAGGCGGAGCTCGAGCTCCTCGCGGAGCGTGGCGATCGCAGGGTCCCGGTTCACGCCAAGCCTCTCCTCGCCGGCGATTGTACGCAGCACACAAAGGCGCGGCCAGAACTTCGGGGCACGGACCTGTTGCGCCACGCTCCCATTGGCGAGAGTCTTATGGCATAAGCACAACCCGGAGACGATCGATGAGCGACAACGCGACAACTGACAAGAACGAGTCCCGCGCCCGCCGTGCCGGCCGGGCGGCCGGCTCGGGGCTCGATGTGATGCTGGGGGAAGCTGCGTCGGGAGGTCCGCCGCGGTTCATCGCGCCGGGCTCGGCGGTCAGAGTGGGGGCGGGCCTGGCTCGCCACCCGGGACGGGTCATCGGCCGCGCCGCCGGCCTCGGCGCCGAGCTGGCCCGCACCGCCGCCGGACGCTCGGACGTCCAGCCGGCGAAGGGCGATCGGCGGTTCGGCGATCGCGCGTGGGAGGCCAACTGGCTGCTCCGGCGGGTGCTCCAGGGCTACCTCGCGGTCGGCGAGACCGTCGACGGGCTGATCACGGACGCCCAAATCGACTGGCGGGCCGAGCGACGCGCGAGGCTGGCGGCATCCAACGTGCTCGACGCGCTCGCCCCGACGAACTTCGTCTGGTCCAACCCGACCGTGATCAAGGAGACCGTCGACACCGGTGGCAGCAATCTCGTTCGCGGAGCGCGCCGGTTCTTGCATGATCTCAACACGCCGACCCATCTGCCGGCGACGGTGGATACGAGCAAGTTCGAGGTCGGAGGCAACCTCGCCGCGTCGCCCGGGTCGGTCGTGCTCCGCACCGAAGTGTTCGAGCTGATCCACTACAAGCCGGCGACCGACCAGGTACGCCAGGTGCCGCTGCTGTTCGTCCCGCCGACGATCAACAAGTTCTACGTGCTCGACCTCGCTCCGGGGCGGAGCATGGTCGAGTACTGCGTCGCGCAGGGACAGCAGGTGTTCGGGATCTCGTGGCGCAATCCCGGGCAGGCCCAGGGGCACTTCGACCTCGATGCGTACGCGCGGGCAATCGCCGAGGCCCGCGACGCGGTCGCCGCGATCACGGCCGAGAGCACGGTCCACCTCGCGGCCGCTTGCTCAGGCGGAATCATCACCGCCGGGCTGCTCGGTGAGCTCGCCGCGACCGGTGAGCTGGGCCGTGTCGCAACCCTGACGCTGATGGTGTGCGCGCTCGACAACAACACCGAGGGCACGATGGCGGCGTTCACGACGCGCGACGTCGCGGCGGCCGCCGTCGCCGAGTCCGCCCGGAAGGGCTACCTCGACGGGCAGGCGCTCGAGGGCGTGTTCACGTGGCTTCGCCCGAACGACCTCGTATGGAACTACTTCGTGAACAACTACCTGCTCGGCAAGGCGCCGCCGGCGTTCGACGTCCTCTACTGGAACCAGGACACGGTCCGCCTCGCGGCCGGTCTGCACCGCGACTTCATCTACATCGGCCTCGAAGACTCGTTCACGCGGCCGGGCGCGCTCGAGGTCCTCGGGCAGCCGGTCGATCTCGGATCAGTCGACATCGACACATACTTCGTCGCTGGTGTCACCGATCACATCGTCCCTTGGGAGAGCGCGTACAAGGGCGCGCTCCTGTTCGGCGGCAGCAAGCGGTTCGTGCTGTCGCGGAGCGGTCACATTCAGGCGCTGGTCAACCCGCCGAGCCCGGACAGCCGCTCGAGCTTCCGTGTCGCCGACGAGCTTCCGGCGACGCCCGAGGAGTTCGGCGCGGAGGCGCCGCAGCTGCCGGGAAGCTGGTGGTCGGACTGGGACGCTTGGCTGGCCGAGCGCTCGGGCGCGCTGAAGACGGCCCCGAGCGCGCTCGGCAACGCGGCCTACAAGCCGCACGGAAAGGCACCGGGAACCTATGTACTTGCCGACTGATGAGCTCCCGGCGATCCCGCAGGAACGCTGGTGGGGCGATCACGTGCGGGAGACCCGGTGGCTGCTCGAGGCCTCCCGCCTGCTCGCGGATCCGGTGTTCCACGGCCGGGGGGTGGCGCGCGGCGACGGGCGCCCGGTGGTGCTGATGCCGGGCTTCGGCGGCGGCGACCAGACGCTGCTGGTGCTCGCCGCGTGGCTCCGGCGGATCGGATACCGCCCTCACATGTGCGGGTTCGTCGCGAACACCGGCTGCTCGGACCGCGCGGTCGACCGCGTCGAGCGCCGACTGGAGGGGATCCACGACAGTCACGGGCGCCGCGTGGCGCTGATCGGCCACAGCCGTGGCGGGCACTACGTCCGCGCACTCGCCCACCGGCGACCGGAGCTCGTCTCGCACGGGATCTCGATCGGCGCCGGGCTGCGTCAGATGCTCGCGGCGAGCTATCCGACCCAGGCGGCGGCCGGCGCGGCCCGCGGGGTCGTGCTCCGCAGCCGACGCGCCCGGTCGCCGCTGTGCCTCACCGAGACGTGCGACTGCCAGTTCGGATCCGACTTCGCCGCCCCGTTCCCGTCCGATCGCGTGCGCCTGACCAGCATCTACTCCAAGGAGGACGGCGTCGTCCGCTGGCAGTCCGCGCTCGTCCCGGACGCCACCTGCGTGGAGGTGACCGGGAGCCACGTGGGGCTGATCTTCAACCGCAAGACCTACCGGGCGATCGCGACCGCGCTCGCCGATCCCGAACTGCCGCTGCACCGACTGGAGGATCCCGATGCTGACCGCCCCTGACCTGTTCGGAGACCTTGGCCATTCGCTCGCCACCGACTACTTCTTCCTGCGCGAGCAGCTCACCGACGAGCAGCTCGAGCTGCTCCGCCGCGTGCGCGTGTTCGTCGACGACGAGGTGCTGCCGGTGATCGGGGACTACTGGGAGCGCGCCGAGATGCCGTGGCCGCTGATCAAGCGGCTCGGCGAGCTCGGCATCGTCGGCGAGGACATCCGCGGCTATGGCTGCCCGGGCCTCGACCCGATCGCCTGCGGCCTCGTCCACATGGAGCTCAACCGCGGCGACGGCAGCTTGGGGACGTTCCTCGGGGTCCAGTCCGGGCTGGCGATGAAGTCGATCGCGATGCTCGGCTCCGAGGAGCAAAAGCAGCGCTGGCTGCCGGGGATGGCCCGTCTCGACCAGCTGGGCGCGTTCGCGCTCACCGAGCCGAATCACGGCTCCGATTCGGTCGGCCTCGAGACGAGCGCGCGACGTGTCGGCGACTCCTACGTGCTGAACGGCGCCAAGCGGTGGATCGGGTCCGGCAGCGTCGCCGATGTCGTCGTGGTGTGGGCGCGCGGCGAGGAGGGGCAGGTCAACGGGTTCCTCGTCGAGAAGGGGACTCCCGGCTACGAGGCCGAGGTGATCGAGGGCAAGGGGTCGCTGCGAGCGATCTGGCAGGCCCAGATCGCGCTCGAAGACGTCGAAGTGCCGGCGGCGAACCGCCTGCCCGGCGCGAGCAGCTTCAAGGACACCGCGCGCGTGCTGGCCGGGACCCGCAGCACCTGCGCGTGGGCGGCCCTTGGACACGCGGTCGCCGCGTACGACACGGCGCTCACGTACTCAAAGCGCCGCGAGCAGTTCGGCCGGCCGCTGTGCAGCTTCCAGATCGTCCAGGACCGGCTCGTGAGGATGCTCGCCGAGGTCACCTCGATGCAGCTCTACTGCCTGCAGATCGGCCGGCTGGCCGAGCGCGGCGAGCTGAGCGACACGATCGCCGGGCTCGCGAAGCTCAACAACACCCGCAAGGCCCGGCAGGTCTGCGCCGAGGCGCGCGACATGCTCGGCGGCAACGGAATCCTCCTGGAAAATCACGTGATTCGCCACATGGCCGACATCGAGGCGATCCACACCTACGAGGGGACCGAGACCATGCAGACGCTGATCGTCGGCCGGGACATCACGGGGGTGGGGGCGTTCGCGTAGCGCCCGCGGCCGCCGTCGCAAGCCGCATTGCACGGGGAGGACTCCGCTCCCGCGGCTGGTAGGGTCGCCGACCTTGAGCAGGCGGTACGCAGTGATGGTGGCAGCCGCGCTGGTGGTTGTCACAATTGTGACGAGCGCCGGCGTGAGTCGCGGCGACCTCGCCAGCCGCTATTCGGCGGGCAAGCAGCGCGCGAGCGGGCTGAGCTCGGCGATTCAGGCTGACAGCACGAAGATCCAGGGCTTCGAGGGCACGATCAGCTCGCTGCAGGCCCGGCTCACGACCGTGCAGCGAAGCCTCGACATCCAGGAGCAGCAGCTCGAGCAGGTGACGGTCGATCTGGCCGCCGCCCAGCGGCGGCTCGTCCAGCTGCAGCGGCAGCTGGCGACCGACCGACGGATACTGGCCTCTCAGCTCGTGGCCGATTACGAGTCCCCGAGTCCGAATCTGGTCGACGTGATCGTGGAAGCGCGGGGCTTCAACGACCTCGTCAACAAGGTCTCGAACCTGAAGACGATCGCCACCGCGAACTCGCGGACGATGAAGCTGGTCATTATCACTCGCGCCGCCGTCGCGGCCGAGGCCCGCAGCCTCGCCCGGATCAAGATTCGCCGGCAGCAGACGACGACGGCCGTGCGGATCGAGCGCGACAACATCGCGCAACTGCGTCTGTCGATCGTCAACCGCGAGCTCCGGTATGCCCGGGACCGCACCCGGAAGCGGGCTCAGCTCACCTCGCTGCGCACGAAGCTCCAGCACGAGGCCACCGTGCTCGACCGCGAGGCGGCCGCCGCGCGCGCCGCGTCCCTCCCGGTCCTCCCGCCCCCCGGCGGCTGCGTCAACACCCCGTTCGTGGCCCACGGTGGCTCGACCGGGTTCTTCCCGGCCCCGGGAACGAACTATTCCGTGAACCAGGAGCCGATCATCGCCGCCCGTCTCGACGCGCTCGGCAGGTCGCTCGGTCTGCACCTGATCGGCATCTCCGGTTACCGCAGCCCGGCCCACTCGGTCGAGGTCGGCGGCTTTGCCGACGACCCGCACACGCGCGGCGAGGCGTCGGACACCCCGGGCGTCGAAGGCGTGCCCGAGGCGACGCTCGAGCAGTTCTGCCTCACGCGCCCGTTCGGCGGGGCGCGTGAGGCCGATCACATCCAGGAGCTCTAGTCGTCGCCGAGGAAGGCGGCCGGCAGGTTGCGGCCGGGCACCTGGTCCGGCGCGTAGATCTTCGGATCGTCTGGATACGCCACGCGCCAGTCATGCGCCTCGTACCAGTCGAGCCGGTTCAACTGCTGTGGGTTGACGCGGTCCGGGCCGTCGAAGTGGTGCTCGGCCACCTGCTGGCGGCTCCACGCCTGCCAGGCCTTGTACACCGACTGCATGGTGGCCGGGACGACGCCCTGCTGGCGGAACGCCTGCCGCTCGGCCTGGGTGGCGCCGACCGCCGGCGAGTTGATCGTCGTCGGGCCACCCGGCGCGCCAAGATTCAGCGGGATCTGCTCGGGCGCCAAGTTGTACGGCGCGTAGTTCGGATGCTTCGTGAACGCGCTGTACATCGGCTCGGCCGACAGGTCCTCCTGGTTCATCGGATGGATGCCGAGGATCTGCTCGATCGTCCTGACCATGTTGATCTGCGTGTCGTAGCTGTCGTCGACCCCGGACGCCGAGTAAGGGCTGACGACGAACGCGGGACCGCGGTGCCCGTCGACGTGATCGACGCCGTTCTGGGTGTCATCCTCCAGGATGAAGATCGCGGTGCTCTTCCAAAAGCGGCTGTGCGAGATCGTGTCGACCACGCGGCCGACCGCCAGGTCGTTGTCGGCGACCTGGGCCACCGGATCCGGGACCGTGGAGCTGTCGTTGACGCCGGTGGCCCCGGTGTGGTCGGTCATCAGCCACATGAATGTCAGGTTGGGCATCTGGTCTCTCCGCTCCTGCTCCTTGAACGTCGGCAGCCACTCGTCGACCCGGTACTGATCCGGGATCGACAGCTGGAAGTTCGGGAAGCACGGCTCGGTGATCGCCTGGAGCGACGGGATGTCCGCCTTCGCCCGCACCCATTGGCACGGGTTGCTGATCGGCTCGGGACCCTTCTGCCCGTTCTCTAGCCACTGCGACTCGGCGTACCACTGATCCCAGTCGGGCGCGTTCGCCGCCAGGCTGAACGGGTCGTGGATGTACTCGCCGAAGTTCTGCACGCTCAGGCCCGCGCTCTGCGCGGCGTTCCATAGGAACCCGTCTCGCTGGTAGGCGAGCGAGTCACCGCCCTGTGACGGATAGGAGCGATAGAACGCGCCGAACTCCTTCTCGACGTAGTCGTTGGCCTCGGCCTGGACGAGCCAGTTGTGTCCGTCGGCCGACAGCGTGCCCTCGTCGTAGAAGTTGTCGAGATCGCCGAACCGCGTCGCCAGCGCGTGAGCGTTCGGCGTGATCTGGGCACCGAACTGCGCGTCGGCGGCGTCGCCGTTGCCCTCGGGGAGGTCACCTAGCACCTGGTCGTACGTCCGGTTCTCCTTGACGATCACGACGATGTGCTTGATCGGCGAGCTCCCGCCAAGATGGGTCGGGATGACCTTGGGCACGGTGTCATAGTCGCCCTGGTTGATCGGCTTGATCTGACTCCAGTCGTCGTCGGTGAACACCGTCCGGGTGTCCTGCGGGATCTGGTAGTCCGCCGGCAACGTGAACGTCGTCACGCTTCCGGTGTCGTCGTAGGTGTTGTGCCCGGTGGCCGCGGACGTGTCGTAACCCTTGTTGATCGTCGATTGAGGCCCTTGGGCGCCGATGCCCTTGTCGTTGGTGACCACGATCGCGCCGGCCCCGAGAGCCGGGTCGGGCTGGACCTGAACCGGATACCAGTCGGTCGGCAGCAATCCGACGAACTTCATCCGGCGGTACGGGCCGCGATACTGATACACGGCGATCGCGTTGTCACGCCCGATGCTGACCAGCACGTGATTGGGATCGGACATGCTGATCGCGTTCGCGTAGCTGCCAACCTGGGCGCCGGGCACCGGGTTGGTGTGCACCGTCTGGGCGACGCTGTTGTCGTTCTCGTCGATCACCGACATGCTGTCGTCGTTCGAGTTGGCGACGAGGAGCGCATTGCCGTTCTGGTATAGAGCCGTCGGCTGGAGGCCGACCGGAATCTCCTGTGTTCTCCTTGCCGGTCGTCAGGTTGACAACCGAGACCGTGCCGGTGATCGCCCCGCCGGTCTTCCGGCTGGACACGATCGGCGTGCCGTCGGACAGGTTCGTGAAGTCCGTCTTGTTCGCCGGGCGGCCGCCCTCGTTGGACACGTAGGCGACGGTGCCGTTGTCGGCGAGGACCACCTGGCGCGGCGCGTTGCCGACGGGGATCCTGTTGGTCAGTGTGTCAGTCTGCGTGTTGATCTCGCCCAGCGTGTTGTTGCCGTTGAGCGCGACATAGAGCGTGTTGCCGTCTGGCGACAACGCCATACCCGACGGCAGCCATGCACCGTTCGCGTCGCTCGGACCGATGTTGGGATTGCAAGCCGGGTCTGTGAGAGCCGACCCGCACAACGCAATCTGGTCCTGTTGCGTGGCCGCGCCGGTCGAGGGATCGAAGCTGAACTTGGCCAGCCAGGTCGACTGGGGGACCCAGAGGGTCTTGCCGTCGGACGAGAACAGAGGGCCGTCGGGGCCGACCGAGAAGTCCTCCGCGCTCCCGGTGCCCGTGTCGAGACCGGTCTGGGAGACGATCTTGTCGGTTTGCAGGTTGATGATCGTCAGGAAGCCGGAGAAATCGTTCCAGCCCAGGGCCGCCAGGTACTGCCCGTTCGGGCTTATCGTGCTCGACACCAGCCGCGCGTTGTTGTCGAGAATCCGGGTCCCGAGCGGCGAGATCCATTGGTTGGTCGGGAGCAGGATGCCGTTCGCATACGTTTGAGCCACCTGCTGCTTGCCGAACGGGTTGAACCCGCCGATCGTGGCCGAGGCGACGCCGACGACAGCCACGCACGACACCAGCGCCGCGGCGATCACCACACGGCCGCGCCGACGCGCACGCATCCGATTAGGACCGAGACTCCTCACGCGAATCCCCCCAGGGACGGTATGTGTGTTGCCGCCCGGCTCCGGGCGGTGGCGCAAGCGACCAGAACGCCACCCAGCACCCTATCCCCGGCGTCAAGCGGCGTGTGTTGCCGACATGTATTCGATTTGGTTCACTAAGAGAAAGCTCACGAACGGGACCTGCCGAAGGCCTCCATGAGGACGGCACACGGTGTGTATATTGCCCCGGCGTGCACGCCGTCCGGGCGACACGACTGGTCAAGCGCTTCGGCACGGTGACCGCAGTCGACGGACTCGACATCTCGATCGAGTGCGGCGAGATCCGCGGGCTGCTCGGCCCCAACGGTGCCGGCAAGACGACGCTCCTGCGGATGCTGTTCGGACTCATCACGCCCGACAGCGGCACGGTCGAGCTGCTCGGCCACGCGCTGGATCATCTCGGCGGCGACGTGCTCGAAGCGGTCGGTGGGTTCGTCGAGGAGCCCTGTTTCTATCCGTACCTGTCGGGGCGCTCAAACCTGCGGTTGCTCGCCAAGCTCGACGGACTTCGCGCGGCCGCCGGGGAGATCGACGAGGCACTGGGGCGAGTCGATCTCGGCGACCGCGCGAACCACCGCGTGAGCGGCTACTCGACCGGTATGCGTCAGCGACTGGGAATCGCCGCGGCGCTGCTGCGCCGGCCGCGGCTGCTCCTGCT
Organism: uncultured Solirubrobacterales bacterium; assembly: GCA_963746695.1. Lineage (GTDB taxonomy): Bacteria > Actinomycetota > Thermoleophilia > Solirubrobacterales > Solirubrobacteraceae > Palsa-465. The sequence continues at coordinate 267,411 of CAVVCP010000011.1, forward strand.
CGACGAGCCGACCAGCGGGCTCGACCCGGCCGGGACCCGCGCGGTGGCGGCGCTCGTCCGCGAGCTCGCCGCCCAGGGCGTCGCGGTGCTGCTCTCGAGCCACCAGATCGGAGAGCTCGAGAAGGTGTGCGACTCCTACACGGTGGTGCGCCACGGCCGGGTGGTGTGGGACGGGACCGCCGCCGAGCTCGATGCCCAGGCCCCCGGCTCGGCGTACGCGCTGTTCACCAGCGACGACGCGCACGCGCTCGCGCTGGCGTCCCGGATTACAGCGGTCCGGATCCAGCGCGCGCCGCGGGGCGGTCTCGCCGTGGCCGCGCGCCCCGACGGGATGGACGAGCTCGTGGCCGCGCTCGGGGACGCACATGTGCTGATCCGCCGCCTCGAGCTGATCGTCAGCCCGCTCGAGAGCATGTTCTTCGCGCTCACCACCGACGACGGCCCGGTGGACCTCGACGCGCTGGCGCCGCAGCAGCTTGCCGACACGATCCTGGCCGGCGCATGACCACGATCAGCCCGACCGCTCCGGCGGCCCGCCCCGAGCTCGGCATCAGCCAGGGCGTGCGCAACGCGTACGAGACAGAGCTGCACAAGCTGATGGCCCAGCTGACCACGCGCATCCTGATCCTCGTCTGCGCGATCGGTCCGCTCGCCTTCGCGGTGATCCTCAAGGTCCAGAGCGGCACGCCGTCCGACGCCCTGTTCGGCGTCTGGGTCCACTCGTCCGGGTTCGCGATCTCGCTCGTGATCCTCGGATTCGCGGGTTCCTGGGGATTCCCGATCGTCGCCGGGGTGCTGGCCGGCGACCTGTTCTCCTCCGAGGACCGGCACGGTACGTGGAAGACGATCCTCACCCGGTCCTGCACGCGTGAAGATGTGTTCGCCGGCAAGCTGCTGGCCGTCGGCACGCTCGTGCTCGGGCTGATGTTGATCCTGGCGGTGATGAGCCTGATCGCCGGGATCGCGCTCGTAGGACCGCACGCGCTCGTGAACCTCAGCGGAGTCCTCACGTCCCCGGGGCGCATGCTCGCGCTGACGGTCGTCGCCTGGCTGACGTGCGTCCTGCCGCTGCTCGCGTATACCAGCCTCGCGATTCTGTTCTCGGTGGCCACCCGCAACGGCATCCTCGGCGTGCTCGGTCCGTTGCTCGTCGCGCTCGTGACCCAGTTGCTCGACCTGATCGGCAAGGGGGTCATCGTCCACGAGCTGCTGATCGGCTCGGCCTTCGACGGCTGGCACGGCCTGTTCACCAGTAACCCCTACTTCGGCCAGGTGTTCGTGGGAAGCGTCGTCTCGCTGATCTGGATCGCGGCCTGCCTGGCCGCCAGCTGGCGGATCATGCGCCGGCGCGACTTCCTCGGCGGGGTGAGCGGGCGCGGCCCCAGCTGGACCGCCCCGATCAAGGTCGTCGCGGTCAGCACCGCGGTGATCGCGGTCCTCGCGCTCGGCTGCAGCGTCGGCCCTACCGGCGTGACCGCGTACCGGGTCGCCTACACCATCGGGCGCGAGTTCAACAACATCACGCTTCTGCAGCAGCAGCTGATCGGCCGCCGCGTGCCGGCGAATGCCCGGCTGTACGTCCAGCCGCAGTGCAATCGGCGCGCGACCAAGGCAATCGGCCCCGGGGACTGGAACTGCAACATCTACGTCTACATTCCGCAGCCGAACGCGGTCCCCTATCAGCTGACCTCGGTCGAGTACGACGTGAGCGTCCAATACAACGGGTGCTACAAGGCGCAGTCGCCGCCTGCGTTCCTCGGAGGTCCGACGATGCTCGACGCCGCAGGGCAGAACGTCACGAACCCGCTGTTCATCGTCTACGGCTGCTTCAACATCCTCTGAGCGGACGGGAACCTCGCCGCGCCCGAGCGGTCGCTTGCTGGAAAACCCGCGCATGACGCGGAAAATCCAGCAAGCGCCGGCGGTCAGGTCGCGGCCAGAGCCTGTGCGAGGTCAGCGACCAGGTCGGCCGGGTCCTCGATGCCGCAGCTGAGCCGCACCAGGTCGGGCGGGACCGCCGCGGCCGAGCCCTCGACCGACTGGTGGGTCATCGCCTGCGGCACCTCGATCAGCGACTCGACGCCGCCGAGCGACTCGGCGAGCGTGAACAACCGGGTCCGCGCTGCGATCCGAGCCGCGTCCGGGTGGCGGAAGCTGACCATCCCGCTGAACCCCGGCCAGCGGACGTCGCTGACCCCGGGCGTCGCGTGGAGCAGCTCGACCACCGCCGCGGCGCTGCGCGCGTGGGCCTCCATCCGCAGGTGGAGCGTGCGCAGCCCGCGGTGCACGAGGAAGCAGTCGAACGGGCCCGGAACGGCGCCGACGGCGTTCTGGACGAACCGCAGGCGCTCGTACCACTCATCCGAGCGCGTGATCACGACGCCGCCGACGACATCCGAGTGGCCACCGAGGTATTTGGTGGTCGAGTGCACGACGAAGTCCGCGCCGAGCTCGAGCGGACGCTGGTTCGCGGGCGTCGCGAACGTGTTGTCGACCGCGACGAGCGCGCCGCGCCGGCGGGCGATCACGCCCTCGATGTCGACCACATTCAGCAGCGGGTTGGTCGGGCTCTCGACCCAGATCAGCCGCGTGTCATCCCGGACCGCGCGCTCGAGCGCGGCGAGATCGGTCTGGTCGACGAGGTCGAACGACAGACCCCACCGGCTCAGGACCTTGTCGACCAGCCGGAAGGTACCGCCGTACAGGTCGGCCGGCATCACCACGTGCGCGCCGGCGGAGCACACGACGGTCATCAGCGCATGCTCGGCGGCGAGGCCGGACGCGAACGCGACCGCCCTGCCCCCCTCGAGCTCGCCGAGCGCCTGCTCGAGCGCCGCCCGCGTCGGGTTGGCCGAGCGGGCGTAGTCGTAGTCCTCGACGAACTCGCCGGGCCGGCGCTGGGCGTAGGTGGAGGTCTGGTGGATCGCGGGGATCACCGAGCCGAACGACGGATCCGGCGTCAGGCCCGCGTGAACGGCGCGGGTCGCGAACGCGTCCCGCCGTTCGCCCGATTCACTCACGAGGCCAATGCTTCCAGCAAATCCGTCCGCGTGACGAGCCCCTCGGCGCGGCCGTCACGCGTCACGAGCAGCGCCTGCTGATCGCCGACGAGCAGCTCGACCGCATCGCGGACGGGATCCTCGGTCGACACCGCCGCGAACGGCGGCTCCATGACCTCGACGATCTCAGCGTCGAGGATCGCCGGGTTCTCGGCGGCACGCTTGAGCAGGCCGCGCTCGCCGATCGCGCCGACCACGGTGGCCGGATCGTGGGCGCGAGACCACCGGCAGCTGCGAGACGCGGTGCTCGTGCAGGAGCGCGACCGCATCGCGCACCTTGAAGTGGGTCTGGACCGTGACCAGGGACGGGATCTCGCCGGCCTCGCGCTTGCGGGCGAGCACGTCGCCGACGAGCAGCTTGGTGTCGCGCTCGAGGAAGCCGTACTGGCGCATCCACGCATCGGAGTAGATCTTCGACAGGTACGAGCGGCCGCCGTCGGGGAGGATCACCACGATCAGCGCGTCGGGGTCCTCGACCTCGCCGGCGATCTCGAGCGCGGCGTGGAGGGCGAGGCCGCCCGATCCGCCCGCGAGGATGGCCTCGAGCTGGGCCAGCCGCCGCGTGGTCAGGAACGCGTCGCGGTCGGACACCGTGACCCAGCGGTCGATCAGCTGTCGGGTCGAACGTCTCAGGCCAGAAGTCCTCGCCGACGCCCTCGACCAGGTACGGCCGGACGTTCTCTGGCCCGCCGGAATAGATCGACCCCTCGGGATCGGCGCCGATCACCACGAGGTCGGGGTTGCGCTCGCGCAGGTAGCGGGCGGTGCCGGTGATCGTGCCGCCGGTGCCGACGCCGGCGACGAGGTGGGTGATCTGGCCGGCGGTCTGCTCCCAGATCTCGGGTCCGGTCGACTCGTAGTGAGCCTGCGGATTGGCCTGGTTGAAGTACTGGTTGGGCTGGAACGCGCCCGGGATCTCGGCGGTGAGCCGGTCGGCCACGCGGTAGTAGGACTGCGGCGAGTCCGGCGGGACGTCGGTCGGGGCGAGCACGACGTCGGCGCCGTAGGCGCGGAGCAGATCGATCTTCTCGCGCGACATCTTGTCGGGCATCACCGCGATCACCCGGTAGCCCTTCAGGCGGGCCGCGATCGCGAGCCCGGTGCCGGTGTTGCCGGAGGTCGGCTCGATGATCGTGCCGCCGGGCTCCAGGAGGCCGTCGCGTTCGGCGGCCTCGATCAGCGCGACCGCGACGCGGTCCTTGATCGAACCACCGGGGTTGAACGTCTCGAGCTTGGCGACCAGCCGCGGGCGCACGCCGGCGCCGATGCGCGACAGCCGGACAAGCGGGGTATCGCCGATCGTGTCGAGGATCGACTGCTTCAGAATGGGTGCGATTGCGGTCTCGGTCATACCTCATAGGATGATGATCCTGCGGACATTTCACAAGGAGCCGAAGATTATGCGACTGAGCGAGATTGGATTGGATATTCTTCGGTTCAAAGCGAGGTAATCCGCTCCATGCCGAATCATCCACAGCACGACGTCGACGCCACGGATCGAGCCCTGCTCGAGCTGCTCGCGCATGATGCCCGGATGACCAACCAGCGCCTCGCCGACCGGGTCGGGGTCGCGCCGTCGACGGCGCTTTCGCGGCTGCGTTCGCTGCGAGACCGCGGCGTGATCCGTGGCTTCCACGCCGAGGTCGACCTCGCCGCGCTCGGCCGGCCGCTGCAGGCGCTGATCGCCGTCCGGCTCGCCGTCCACGCACGCGACCAGATCGACGACTTCACGGCCACGGTCCGGGGGCTTCCGGGAGTGTTGATGGTGTTCCACCTGACCGGCGTGACCGATTACCTCGTCTGGGTCGCCGCCACCGACGCCCAGGACCTGCGCGAGTTCGTCGTCGACCATCTCGCGACACATCCGTCGGTATCCCACGCCGAGACGTCTCTGATCTACGAGCACCACCGCGGGCCCGGGATCTGGGGCGCGGCCGACCCGGCATGAGCCCCGCCGCTCGCCTCACCGGGCTGGGGACCACGATCTTCACCGAGATGACCGCGCTCGCGGCGCGTACCGGGGCGATCAACCTCGGGCAGGGGTTCCCGGACACGGACGGCCCCTCGGCGGCGATCGAGGCCGCGGTGGCGGCGCTCCGCGGTGGCGAGAACCAGTACGCGCCGCTGCCGGGCGTACCCGCGCTGCGCGAGGCGGTGCTCGACCACCAGCGGAACTACTACGGTCTCGAGCCCGAGGACGTGCTGATCACGTTCGGCGCCACCGAGGCGATCGCCGCGGCGCTGCTGGGGCTGTGCGATCCGGGCGACGAGGTCGTGCTGCTCGAGCCCTACTACGACTCGTACGCGGCGTGCATCGGGTTCGCGGGCGCTCGGCGGCGGCCGGTAACGCTCCGCCCGCCCGGGTTCGAGGTCTCCGAGGACGGGCTGCGCGGCGCGATCGGCCCACACGCCCGCGTGTTGCTGCTCAACTCGCCCCACAACCCGACGGGGCGCGTGCTCAGCCGCGCCGAGCTCGAGCTGATCGCTGCCGCGTGCGTGGAGCACGACCTGATCTGCGTCACCGACGAGGTCTACGAGCATCTCGTCTACGACGGCGAGCACGTCCCGATCGCGACGTTGCCCGGGATGGCGTCGCGTACGCTCACGATCTCGAGCGTGGGGAAGTCGTTCTCGTTCACCGGGTGGAAGGTCGGCTGGTGTTCAGGACCGTCGGAGCTGGTCGCGGCGACGCGGACCGTGAAGCAGTTCCTGACGTTCGCCGGCGGCACGCCGCTCCAGCACGCGGCCGCCGCGGCGCTGCGGCTGCCGGCGTCGGCGGTGGAGGCCGTCCGCGACGATCTGCGGATCAAGCGCGACCAGTTGTGCGCGGGCCTGGATGCCGCGGGCCTGCGTCCGATCCGGCCCGCGGGCACGTACTTTGTCAACGCAGACGTCGGCGAGGACGCGGTGGCGTTCTGTGCCGCGCTGCCATCCGCGCTGCGGCGTGGTGGCGATCCCGACCAGCGCGTTCTATGACGACAAGGAGGCCGGCGCCACGCTCGTGCGATTTGCGTTCTGCAAGCGCGCAGAGGTGATCGCCGAGGCCGCCTCGCGGCTCGCCGCCCTTCATTAACGCCGGGAAGGATCCCGCCGGCGTGACGTCGGTGTAGGTAAGGACAACGACGTACACGAGCAACAAGGAGGTCATTCTCCATGACACTGCAACTCATACGCCGCGCCGGCGCGGTGGCGCTTCTCGCCGTCGGCGCTGTGCATTTACAGCAGTACCTCACCGGATACAACGTGGTGCCGACGATCGGGACGCTGTTCCTGCTGAACGCGATCACCGCCGGGGTGGTCGGCTTCGGCCTGCTGCTGCCGGTCGAGAGACTGTTCGGGGAGCGGGCGGTCGGGTTGCTGGCACTGGGCGCGGTGGCGATCGCGATCGGCTCGCTGATCGCGCTGTTCATCTCCGAGACCAGCATCCTGTTCGGGTTCTCCGAGGACGGCTACGACACGCCGGTCGTGATTGCGATCGCGAGCGAGGTGGCGACCGCGGTGCTACTCGCGCCGGTGGCGGTGGCGAACCTCGTGCGCGGCGTCGCGGGTCGCGGCGGTCGCGCACTGACCTCGACGAGGTAACCGTGGTGGCGGTTAACGCGACACTCGGCAGCCTCGGCTAGCGGAGATCCACGTTAACCGCGATAGACGCGGTCAATGTGTCACTCGGCCCGAGCGCGGCGTCGAGTGACACGTTAGCCGCCACCACCGGAGAGGAGACCGTCGAGTTCGGCGACGGTGACCACGTCAGCCTGCCGCGGGAATATCCGCTCGGTCAGGAACGCGTGGACGTCGGGCTCGGGGTCGGCGGTGGCGTCGGCGAGGACGACCACGCGGTAGTCACGGTCGCTGGCGTCGCGGACCGTGGACAGGACGACGCCGCTCGTGCTGATCCCGGCCAGGATCAGCGTGTCGATCTCGCGCTCGCGCAGCTGCGCGTCGAGGTCGGTGGTCGAGAACGCGCCGACGCGGACCTTGCGGACGACGATGTCGCCGTCCTGCGGTGCGACTCGGTCGTGGACCGCGGTCGTGGGCGAGTCGTCGTGAAACGCCCGGGCCGACGTGGCCACGCGCGCGCCCATCCTGCTGGTGGCGGGGATAGCCGCGAAGTCGGCGTCCGTGAACGCCACGCGGACGTAGCCGATCGCGCCGCCGCGCCGGCGAGCCACCGCGATCGCTTCCGCTGCGAGCGAGAGCAGCTCGTCAGGCTCGCCGAGCATGTCGACGATCGCGTTCTGGTAGTCCATCACGAGCAGGGCCGCGTGGCGCGGGTCGATCGGATGGGGCGGCTCGGTCATGTGGCGTTCCTTTCTCAGGTGGGGGCGGCTCGACGTGGATGTAGCGGCCGCCGCGCGCCAGCGACGCGATCGCGGCCAGCACGGACAGCCCCGCGGCGACGCTGAACACGACGACGAGGCCGTGGTGGAACGCCGACGCGATCAGCCGCGGGAAGAACTCGGTGCCGGTCAGGAGCTGCTGATGCGCGGGGGAGAGCGAGGAGAGCACGCCGGTCGGCGCGAGCAGGTGCGCCACCGGGTTCTCTCCGAGCACCGCGGCGAACAGCGACGACACCGGAGGCAGGCCGGCGACATGGTGGGCGATTGCGTGCGGGACGCCCTGCTGCTGGAGACCGCTGAGCAGCTGGGCGGGGAGGCTGGTGGCAAGCCCGGCGATCATCAGCGAGAAGAACACGCCGATCGACAGCGCGGTCCCCGAATTCTGGAACGTCGACCGCATCCCGGACGCGGCGCCGCGCTCGCGGGCGGGGACGCTGCTCATGATCGAGGCGGAGTTGGGAGCGCTGAACAGGCCGACGCCCACGCCGTTCATGACGATCAGCGATGCGAACGCCCAGTACGGGAAGTCGACGGGCAGCAGCATCAGGCCGATGAAGCTCGCGCCGAACACGAGCATGCCGGCGCTGGCGAAGCCGCGGGCGCCGAACCGATCCGACAGGTAGCCGGAGATCGGACCCGAGATCAGGAATGCGGTCGTCAACGGAAGCAGGTAGATGCCGGCCCACAGCGGCGTCTGGGTGTAGCTGTAGCCGTGCAGCGGCAGCCAGATGCCCTGGAGCCAGATGATCAGGATGAACTGGAGGCCACCCCGGGCGACGGCCGAGATCAGACCAGCGGCGCTGCCGGCGGCGAACGCGCGGATCCGGAACAGGCCGAGCTGGAACATCGGATCGGTGACCCGCTTCTCGATCATGACGAACGCGACGAGCAGCGCGAAGCCGCCGATGATCGACCCGAACACCACGGGGTTCGTCCAACCCATCAGGTGATCCCCGTAAGGCTTGATGCCGAGCGTAACCCCGATCAGGATCGCGCTCAGGCCGACCGCGAACGTGATGTTGCCCCACCAGTCGATGCGGCCGGGGTGGCGCTCCCCGGTGTCGCGGAGCATCCGGTAGGCCCAGATCGTTCCGACGACGCCGACCGGGACGTTGACCCAGAACACCGCCCGCCAGTCGATCGCGGCCAGCAGGCCGCCGGCGACGAGGCCGATGAACTGCCCGGCGATCGCGGCGACCTGGTTGATGCCGAGCGCCAGGCCGCGCTGATCGGCCGGAAACGCGTCGGTCAGGATCGCCGCGGAGTTCGCGGTCAGCATCGACCCGCCGAGCGCCTGCAGCACTCGCCAGCCGATCAGCCACTGCGCCCCCTGGGGCCCGTGGAACGGATCGAACGACAACAGGATCGAGGCGCCGGCGAAGACCACGAAGCCGGCGTTGTAGATGCGCACGCGGCCGTACATATCGCCGAGCCGGCCCACCGTGACGACCAGCACTGCCTGCACGAGCCGGTAGCCCATGATCATCCACAGCAGGTAGGTGATGTTCCCGGGCGCGAGCGGATCGAGGTGGATGCCGCGGAAGATCGCCGGCAGCGCGATGATCACGATCGAGCCGTCGAGTGCCGACATGAACACGGCCATCGTCGTGTTCGAGAGCGCCACCCACTTGTAGCCGTCGTCGGTGCCGCCGCGCATCAGATGCTCTGAGCCAGCCGCTCGAGCAGGGGCGCGACCGCCATCAGCTGCTCGAGTTCGGAGCGCGTGAATCCCGATGACAGCGCCTCCGCGAGTCGTTCGGTCCGCGCGTTGCGGCGGTCGCGGAGCACCTGGAGACCGGGGTCGGTGATCGACAGGATCACCCGGCGGCCGTCCTCGGGGTCGGGCGCCCGCCGAACGAGAGCCCGCGACTCGAGCGATGCGAGCGTCGCTCCCATCGACTGTGGGCTGATCTGCTCGAGCCGGGCGAGGGCGGCCGATGTCGCCGGGCCGCCGCGGTCGAGCCGCGCGAGGGCCGCGCTCTCGGACAACGTGAGTTCGTCCCCGGTGGGGATCTGACGCAGTCGCCGCAGAAGCAGGCCGATGCTCAGCCGGAGCGTCGCGGCAAGCTGGTGGTTGTCGAGCTCTTCGACGATTTCATAAGTCTAACCTGATAAGTCCAGGCTTGCGAATGGCCTCGGCGAAAATACGAGTCCCGCCACCGGAGCCGAGGAGAGAGACGATGTCCACAACTGCCGTCCGTTCACCAGCGGCCACCGAGGTCGACGAATGGCTGGAGCGTTTCGGCGCTGCGCTCGAGCAGGGCGATGCCGCGGGCGCGGCGGAGCTGTTCGCCGAGGAGAGCTACTGGCGCGACCTGGTCGCGTTCACGTGGAACATCAAGACCGTCGAGGGCCGCGCCGGGATCACCGACATGCTCGAGCACACGCTTGGGCATGTGAAGCCGCACGGCTGGCACACGACCGATGAGCCCACCGCCGCCGACGGCGTGACCGACGCCTGGATCGAGTTCGAGACCGATGTGGGCCGGGGCACCGGGCACCTGCGGCTGATCGACGGGAAGGCGTGGACGCTGCTGACCACGCTCGACGAGCTGAAGGGACACGAGCAGGGCCTCGGACCGCGCCGGCCCAAGGGCGTGCACCACGGCGCCGACCCGGAGCGACACACGTGGCTCGAGGATCGCCAGCGCGAGGCCGAGGAGCTCGGGTACACCACGCAGCCGTACGTGGTGATCATCGGCGGCGGGCAGGGCGGGATCGGCCTGGGCGCGCGACTGCGGCAGCTGCGGATCCCGACGATCATCGTCGAGCGCAACCAACGTGCCGGGGACTCGTGGCGCAAGCGTTACAAGTCGCTGTGCCTGCACGACCCGGTCTGGTACGACCACCTGCCGTACGTCAAGTTCCCGCCGAACTGGCCGGTGTTCTCGCCCAAGGACAAGATCGGCGACTGGCTCGAGATGTACACGCGCGTGATGGAGCTCAACTACTGGGCGTCGACGACCGCGAACAGCGCGCGGTACGACGAGGCCGCGGGTGAGTGGGTCCTCGAGGTCGAGCGGGAAGGTGCGCCGATCACGCTCCGGCCCAAGCAGCTCGTGATGGCCACGGGGATGTCCGGCCGCCCGTACACGCCGCAGTTCGCGGGGATGGACCGTTTCAAGGGCGACCAGCACCACTCCTCCGCACATCCCGGTCCGGATGCCTACCGGGGAAAGCGGGCGGTCGTGATCGGGTCCAATAACTCAGCGCACGACATCTGCGCGGCGCTGTGGGAGCACGACGCGGACGTGACGATGGTGCAGCGCTCCTCGACGCACGTGGTCAGGTCGGACACGCTGATGGACATCGCGCTCGGCGGCCTCTACTCCGAGGAGGCAGTCGCGGCGGGGATGACCACCGAGAAAGCCGACCTGACGTTCGCGTCGCTGCCCTACCGGATCCTCGCCGGGCTGCAGGTCCCCGTGTACGACCAGATCCGCGAGCGCGACGCCGACTTCTACGCGCGGCTCGAGGCCGCCGGGTTCCAGCACGACTGGGGCGAGGACGGCTCGGGCCTGTTCATGAAGTACCTGCGCCGGGCGAGCGGCTATTACATCGACGTCGGCGCCTCCGAGCTGGTGGCGAGCGGCGAGATCAAGCTCCAGCCCGGCCAGGTGGACCACCTGACCGAGGACGCTGTGGTCATGGCCGACGGGACCGAGGTTCCGGCTGACCTCGTCGTGTACGCCACCGGCTACGAGTCGATGAACGGGTCGGTCGCCGATCTGATCTCCCAGGACGTCGCCGACAAGGTCGGCAAGGTCTGGGGACTCGGATCGGACACCACGAAGGACCCGGGGCCGTGGGAGGGAGAGCAGCGCAACATGTGGAAACCGACCCAGCAGGAGGCGCTCTGGTTCCACGGCGGCAACCTCCACCAGTCGCGCCACTACTCGCTGTATCTCGCGCTCCAGCTCAAGGCGCGGCTCGAGGGCATCGACACGCCCGTGTACGGGCGCCAAGAGGTCCATCACACGCGGTAGCGGGGCACCAGATCACGGGCCGCGGCGAGCTCCTCGGGCTGGAGCGGGGCCGGCGCCAGAGCGCGCCGCCGCCCGTATTCCTCGAGCAGCGCGCGGCGGACGTCCGCGACGCCCACGCCCGGCACCTCGTGCGCGACCGAGCCGGTCGTGGCCGGGTCCCAGTCGAGAGCGAGCTCGGCGTAGACGTCCTCGAGCACGGCCCGCACCCGCGGCGCGGAGTCGACGACGACGACCGTCGACAGGAGCCACGCGCCGCGGACGATCCGCTGGGCGGCGCCGATCAGCTTGGTCTGACCGCGCGCGTTGACGCTGAACTCGCCCGGGCAATACTCGCCGGGCACCTCGCCGACCCGAGCATCGACGCCGAGCGTTCGCAGCGCGCGCGCCTGCCGCTCGGCCTCCTCGGAGAAGCGCGCCTGGATCCCGCTCATCGAGTCGGCCGCCGGCATGATCTCGTCGACCACGAGGCAGCCTTCGTCGTAGGCGGCCGCGCGGCCTCCGGCGCCGCGAACCACGGGTGCGAAGCCCAGGCTCTGCGCCGCTGCGACTGCCCGTGAAAACCCGGGGAGGAAGCTGTCCCGTCGTCCGAACGCGACTGTCGGCTGCGGGCGATACGACCTGAGGACGGGTCCTCGGCGGCCGGTGGCGACAAGCTCGAGCAGCGCGTGCCCCATGGCGACGTCGAGCGCGGGGTCGGCGCCAGCGGACCCCTCGATCAGGTCCACGCGTCAGATCTCCAGGATCCGTCGCACCACCGCGGGATCGATGTCGAGCGCGGTCACGTTCTCGGCGATCTGCGCCGGCGAGGTGGCGCCGAACAGCACGGTGGCGACGGCGGGGTTGGCGAGCGCGAACGCGATCGCGAGCGCGGCCGGCCTCGCCTCGAGCTCCGCCGCGAGCGTGCGCAGACGCTCCCCTCGCTCGCGCGCGGCGGCCAACCTGGGATCGTCGATCTCGCCGGCGGCCCGTCCCGTCTGGCCGGCGCCGTACTTGCCGGTGAGCACGCCGCCGGCCATCACGAACGAGGCGACGACCCCGGCCCCGGAGACGTCGAGAGCCGCGGCCATCTCGTCGCTCTCGACCCAGTCGCGACGGACGAGGCTGTACGGGAGCTGTGCGGCGCACGGCGGCGGGACACCCTGTTTCTCGGCGGCGCGCGCCGCCTCCAGGAACGGGCCCGGCTCCCAGTTGACGATGCCCCAGGCTCGCGCCCTACCCGACTGCAGAAGCTCGCCCACCGCCGCCACCATCTCGGCGACCGGCAACTCGTCCGGTGCCGGGTTGGCATAGATCAGGTCGACGTAATCGAAGCCCATCCGCGCCAGCGAGCCGTCGAGCTCCGCGGCGGCGCTCTGCTCAGGCCAGAACTCCCACCACAGCTTGTTCGAGACCACGGTGTCCGCACGGTCCCAGCCCGTCGCGCGGAACAGCTCGCCGAACAGCACCTCGGAGTAGCCGGTCGGGATCGGCGCGGTCCCGGTCTCGTCGTTGTAGCGGGCGTCATCGAGGAAGTTGAAGCCGTGCTCGCGGGCGGCGCGCATCACCTCGAGGCCATCCTCTCGCGAGATCCGCTCGAACGTCCGCCAAGAGCCGAGCGACAGCCGCGAGACCTCGAGGTCGGATGAGCCGAGTCGCCGCCTCTTCATGGAGTCCACCCTAGGGCGCGAGCCGCTCGATCCGCCACCGCCGCCGCCATCCCTGCTGTAGCGGAGACGATCGTGCAGCCGGTTGTCGCGGTGCTGCCAGAACTCGAACGTCTCTGGCGTGAGGCGGAAGCCGCCCCAGGCGTCGGGGAGCGGCACGTCACCGCCGGCGTGGTGCTCGGCCAGTTCGGCCACCCGGCGCTCGAGCACGTCGCGGCTGGAGATCGGGCGACTCTGCGGTGAGGCGAGCGCGCTCAGCTGGCTTCCGCGGGCGCGGCTGTGCGCGTAGGCCGCGGACTGCTCGCGCGTTGTGCGCTGCACCGGGCCCTCGATCCGCACCTGACGCCCCAGCAGCTCCCAGTGGAACAGCAGCGCCGCGCGCGGGTTGGCGGCGAGCTCGCCGCCCTTGCGGCTCTCGTAGTTCGTGAAGAACACGAACCCGTCGTCGCCGGCTTGCTTGACCAGCACCATTCGCACCGACGGGGCTCCGTCGGCGGCGGCCGTGGCCAGCGCGGCCGCCTCGGGCTGGCGGGCGCCCGCGCTCTTGGCCGCCTCGAACCAGTTGTCGAACTGCCGGACCGGATCCGGATCGACATCCTCTTCGCGCAGCGGCTGAGACGGATCGCTCACGCCGCGCAGGTTAGACAGCTCAGCGCGGGCGCTGTGATGCCGGCCCAGCCCGGCTCACGTCCCGAGACGAGCATCTCCCGGTTAGGCTAAGCCCTCGTGCCGCACGAGCCGCCGAAGATCGTTCGCCTCGACCAGCTCGACTCCATCCCCGGGCCCGGCAGCCTGACCTGGCATCCGGTCCGGTTCACGCTCGGGGTGCGCGCGTTCGGTTGCAACGCCTACACCGCCGGCGAGGTGGGACAAGACGTCGTCGAGCCTCACACCGAGCAAGCCGACGACCCGGCTCTCGCCCACCAGGAGCTGTATTTCGTCGCGGCCGGCCGGGCGACATTCACGATCGACGGCGATTCCCACGACGCGCCGGCCGGGACTTACGTGTTCATCCCCGACCCGGCCTCGCGCCGGCACGCGGTGGCGACGGAGCCGGGGACCACGGTGCTCAGCTTCGGCGGTCCGCCCACGTTCGAGCCCTCGCCGTGGGAGTGGGCGTTCCGCGCCGCCCCGCTGATACGAAGCGATCCGGCGCGAGCGCGGGAGATCCTCGCTGACGGGCTCGACGCGCATCCCGGGTCGCCGTCGCTGCACTACAACCTCGCCTGCCTCGAGGCGGTCGAGGGGCGGCGCGACCGCGCGCTCGCCGAGCTCATGACGGCGATCGGGATCCGACCGGAGATGGCGGGCTGGGCGCGCGAGGACGACGACCTCGCGAGCCTTCGCGAGGAGCCCGAGTTCAGGGCCCTGGTCGACCGGGGCTCTGAGTCAAACTAGGCCAGCAGCGCCTTGATCCGGCCGATGATCTCGGCGGACGGCGGCAAGCCCGGGACATCGACCTCGAGCTCGGGGTCTTCGCCGTCCGCGATGCGCCGCCAGCGCCGCGCGGCAAGCTCGACGAATTCGGGGTGGGGGAGCACCCAGAACCGGCCGGCGGTGATCGCGTCGGCCACGAGATCGGCGACCGCGGCCGGAGGCATACCCTCGCTGAGCGCCTTCTTGATGAGCGGGGTGACGACTTCGGAGCCCTGGACCGCCGGCGGGGTGTCGCCGAGCCGCGCCGGCCAGTTTCGGTCGGCATCGGCGATTCCGGTTTGGACCCAGCCGGGGCACAGCACGCTCACGCCGACCGGAAGCCCGTAGGTCCGGGTCATCGTGGACAGATCCTCGGTCAGGGCCACCACCGCGTGCTTGCTCGCGTCATACATCGGGCCGGATCCCGGCATCAGCCCATTGATGCTGGCGGTGTTGACGATGTGGCCCCCGCCCTGCCCGAGCAGGATCGGCAGGAAGGTCCGGGTCCCGTGGATCACACCCCACAGGTTTACGCCCAGGACCCACGTCCAGGCGGACAGCGGACCGAACCAGGGGTCGGCTGGGCTGGCGACGCCGGCGTTGTTGCACACCACGTGCACGGCGCCGAACCGCTCGAGCGCGGCCGCCGCCAGTAACTGAACCGCGGCCTCATCGCTGACATCGGTGGGCACCGCGATGGTGTCGACGCCCAGAGCCCCGACCGTCTCGGCGGCGCCGGCGAGGGCGTCCTCCTGCACGTCGGCGAGGACGACGCTCATTCCGTCGCGAGCGAACCGCTCGGCCAGCGCCAGGCCGATGCCGCTCGCGGCGCCGGTCACCACAGCGACCTTCCCAGGCTCGAGCTTCATCCTCACCCCTCCTTCGTCACGAAAGGAAACCGATCCTACCGTCGCCCTGTGCCCGCTTTCATGCGATTCGGGTGATGTACGCGGGGCGCCGCCGATCGACTCTTGCGCACGTGTCGGCCACCGATCGCGCGACGCTCAAGCTTGGGGAGTCGGCGGAGCGGGGCCGGGCGGCCCGGCTCGAGGCGCCGCGCTCAGCTCACGGTGACTGGGCGCCGGCGCCGGACCGACCGGATCCGGTCGCGGTGCTCCACACTCAGGCGGCGACGCGGCTGCAGGAGCTGGTCCCGATCCGGTACGGGCGGATGCTCGTCTCGCCGTTCACGTTCTATCGCGGCGCCGCGGCGGTGATGGCGGCGGACCTCGCGACGACGCCCGACTCGGGGATCGTCGTGCAGGCCTGCGGTGACGCTCACATCTCGAACTTCGGTGGGTTCGCCGCGCCCGACCGGCGGCTGATCTTCGGCCCAAACGACTTCGACGAGACCCTGCCCGGGCCGTGGGAATGGGACGTCAAACGGATGGCGGCGAGCGTCGAGATCGCCGGCCGGGACGTCGGCCTGCCGGCGGACCGCCGTCGCCAGCTCGTCACCGCGTGCGTTCGTGAGTATCGGGAGGCGATGCGGGGGTTCGCCCGGGTGAGCCACCTCGACGTGTGGTACGAGCGCATCAACGCGAGTGAGCTCGTCGATCGGTTCGGCGGCCGGTTGGGCAGGAAGGGCCGGATCCTGTTCGCCCAGCCGTTCGCCAAGGCCAGGCGCAAGACGAGCCTGCGGGCCCTTAGCAAGCTGACCGAGCAGGTCGACGGCAAGCCGCGCTTTCGTAGCGTCCCGCCGCTGCTCGTCCGGTTCGCCGATCTGCACGACCCCACGGATCCGCGCGGCGAGTCCGACTACGTCCGCGACCTGCTCGACCAGTACGTCGCGAGCCTCGACGAGGACCGCCGATACCTGTTCGGTACCTACGAGTTCGTCGACATGGCGCGCAAGGTCGTCGGCGTCGGGAGTGTCGGGACGCGTGCGTGGGTGCTCCTGTTCGCCGGTCGCGGCGGGCGGGACGCGCTCGTGCTGCAGATGAAGGAGGCGCAGGCGTCGGTGCTCGAGCCGTACCTCGGCGCGAGCGAGTTCGACCATCACGGCGAGCGCGTGGTCCGCGGGCAGCGGATGGATCAGGCGGTGACCGACGTGTTCCTGGGCTGGCAGCGGAGCAGGGGCCTCGACGGCAACGAGCACGACTTCTACATCCGGCAGCTTTGGGACTGGAAGGCGTCGGTGGATCTGACGACGATGCGCTACACCGGACTGCACGCGTACGGCCGGGCGTGTGGCTGGTCGCTGGCGCGGGCGCACGCCCGCTCGGGAGATCGGCTCGCGATCGCCGCGTACGTGGGCGCCGGCCCTAAGTTCGACGAGGCACTCGTTCGTTTCTCGAGCACGTACGCCGATCAGAACGAGCTCGATCATCAGCGACTCGCCGAGGCGGTCTCGGCCGGCGAGGTCCCGGCTCTGCTCGGCGTCTAAAAAGCTAGGCGGCCAGGATCAGGCCGACAACGCCCTTGATGATCAGCAACACGCCGATGACCTCGAGGCCGTGCACCGCGTACCTCCTGCCGTGGACGCCCGCCCACGCCTTGGCCCGGTCGAGCGCCGCGGGCGTCCACTCGGGCGC
This sequence comes from uncultured Solirubrobacterales bacterium, assembly GCA_963746695.1. Classification (GTDB taxonomy): domain Bacteria; phylum Actinomycetota; class Thermoleophilia; order Solirubrobacterales; family Solirubrobacteraceae; genus Palsa-465. The sequence continues at coordinate 284,386 of CAVVCP010000011.1, forward strand.
GACGGCGAACGCGATCATCGGCACCTCGAGCAGGGCCAGCATCACGAGGTTGAACGCGAGCACGACGAGCACGGTCACCGCGGTCGAGTAGCCGAGCTTGCTCAGCCGGTCCAGTCCGGCCAGGTACGAGGCCCCGGGCAGCGTCAAGAGCGCGCCGACCACGAACGTGGTCCGTGCGTTGCCGCTCTTGAGCGCCCGCTGCCACCGTGGCGGTTCCTTGCCATCTTTGTGCTTCTCCTTCTTCTTCTCCGCCCGGCGCTCCTGGATGCGCTTGTCGCGCCCGGTGGCGAGCACCCGCGCGATGATCAGCGTGAGGCCGCCGAGGACGATGTCGGCGAGCGGGCTCAGGGCGTGCTTGCTGGTACTGACAATGCCCGAGCTCTTCAGCGAGAACACGATCAGCAATCCGAGCGTGATGCTCGTCAGCATCGCCCCGAGCCAGTAGCCGAGCATCAGCCGCTTGGGGTTGGGCAGCAGCAGCATCAGCGTCGTGACCGCGATCAGCGTCGGGTTGAACGCCGAGGTCAGCGACAACAGGAAGACCTCGCTCATGCGGCGCCGATTGCTTCCGGGTGCGCGCGCTGCCGGCGGATCACGGCGGCGCCGGCAGGCCGAGGAGCTGGACCACGGAGAACGCGAGCAGCAGCACACCCACTCCGATCAGGCCGTAGCGGGCCTGGCGGAGCTTGACGTGACCGCTGATTCCGACCAGGAACAGGACCGTGGCCAGGAACACGGTGTCGCGCACGTACTTGTCCGCGGTGCCGCCGGCATCGGAGCCCGTGGTGAACTCCTCGTCGGCCTGCGCGTCGAGATGGTTTGCCTGGGCCTGCTGGGGAATCACGTACTGGGGCATGTATGCAGGGCCGGGCGGGGCGTTCGGGTTGTGGGCGGGATCGGTGGCGAGCCAGGCCTTGAAGGCTGGCCGGTATCCGGGGCGGAGGCGGGCCTGGGCGAGCTGCTCGGCGCGCTTGTTGCCCGCGACGAACGCGGTGAACCAGGCGTTGAACGAGACCGAATCGAGCGTCTGCGTCTGGAGCGCCTCGAGGTCCGCACGGTTGGCCTTGGTCCGAAGCGCGGAGGCCTTCGCCAGCGACACCGACGACTCGGTGCTCCACTTCGCCGCCGCAAACCCCGAGTAGGCCGCCAGCAGCGCCACCGCCGACAGCAACACCGCCTCGACGATCGACACCCATCGATCGTGGCGGTCGCTGTGCTCGCCTTCCTCCTCGTGCTCGGCGTGCTTCTTGTGCTCGGCGATCTCCTTTCCGACCTCGGCCGCCGACAAGCCCTCAGGCACTCTCCATCTCCGGTCTCGATGTTCGCGGTGGGCGCCAGACGGAAGCATCGAGGCGGCGCGCACGGCGGCATCACCCGATCCGGGTGAACCTCCGCCATTGACGGATTAGTACGCGCGTACTAATCTACGGTCATGCGTACTAATCGCACTGGCGAGCCAAGCACGTTCACCCAGCGCAAGCGGCGAGATCAGCTCGTCGACTGCGCGATCGACGCGATCGTCGAGCTGGGCTTCCAGGGAACCTCGGTGGCGGAGGTGGCGCGCCGTGCCGGCGTCAGCAAGGGCGTGGTGACCTACCACTTCGCCGCGAAGGACGACCTGATCTTCGCGGTGGTCGCGGAGATCTTCGACTCGATCAAGGGGGCCCTCGAGCTCCGCCTGCGCGACACCGCGCCCGCGCGGTTCGTTGCGGACTACATCAACGCGTGGGTCGACTACTACCGGACCCAGACGCGCTATGTGCTGGCGATCCGCGAGATCTGGGGCAACTTCCGAGACGACGGCGGCCAGCAGCACTTCGGTCCCCAGGCGGTCGCCGGCGAGCTGGGCGTGGTCCAACAGGTGCTCGAGTACGGCCAGGCCGACGACAGCCTCGGGAACTTCGACGCCCGGGTCATGGCGGTGACGATCAAGGCCTCGCTCGACGCGCTGCTCAACCAGCTCGGCGGACGACCCCGACCTTGATCTGGACGGCTACGGCGCCGAGCTCGTGAGCTTGTTCGAACGTGCAACCCGAAAGAGCCAGACATGACCGTACCTCTAGAACAACTGTCGGTCGGTGCCGCGATCAGGCCCTACATCCACACCCAGCCCGTCGCACTCCTCGCGTGGACGCTGGCCAACTTGGCGTCGTTCGGCTTCGAGTTCGTGCAATGGCAGCAGCGGCGCGCCGAAGCCACGAACACCGACAACGGCAGCATCCGGATCCTGTTGATGGGTGCCGCGCTCGGGCTCGTGGTGCTCGTACTCGCGCCGGGGCTCGCACCGGCGGCCGCGATCCGGCCCACCGGCGTCGCATTCGCGATCGGCTTTGCGGCCTACCTCGCCGGGTTCGCGATGCGGCGATGGTCCGAGATGACGCTTGGGCGCTACTTCACGTTCACCGTGATGACCAGCGCCGACCAGCCGGTAATCACGTCCGGCCCCTACCGGTTCGTGCGCCACCCCGGCTACACCGGAGTCCTGCTCGTCGTGCTCGGGTCCGGACTGGTGACGGGAAACTGGATCGGCCTTGCCGCGTGGACGCTGCTCGTGATGGCACCACTGCTGTACCGCATCCACGTGGAGGAGGACGCGCTGCAGACTGCGCTCGGCGATCGCTACCGCACGTACGCGTCGGGCCACAAGCGGCTGATCCCGCTCGTGTGGTGACATAGAGAGCGTGCGGGAGATCACGCTCGAGCGCCTCGATCGACGCCACTTGTCAGCCGTGCGGCGGCTGATCGGGGATCCCGATGTGCTGCGTCACACCCGGATCCCCGAGCCGCCGCCCGAGCGGTTCGCCGAGACGTGGATCGCCTCATACGGGGTGAGCCGCGAGCAGGGAACGCGCGAGGGGTTTGCGGCGATCGAGGACGGCGGCAAGTTTGTCGGACTCGGGCTGGCCCCCGAGATCGACCGCGAGGGTGGCGAGGTCGAGCTCGGATACATCGTCGCGGCGTCGGCTCGTCGACGCGGCGTCGCCACCGCGATCCTCCGCCTGCTGACCGAATGGGCGTTCGGCGAGCTCGGCGCGATGCGGGCGTATCTCGTGATCGACGTCGAGAACCACGCGTCGGCGCGGGTGGCCGAGCGCTGTGGCTACGTGCGCGAGGGAGTCATGCGGTCGATCCACCTCAAGCAGGGAGAGCGGGTCGACGCCGGCCTGTGGTCGAGGCTGCCGTCGGATCCCGATCCGTAGTCTGCTCGTGATGGAACCGACGTCGCTCGCCGGCCGAACCGCGCTCGTGACCGGCGCCTCGCGCGGGATCGGCGCCGCGATCGCGGCCGCGCTCGACCGCTCCGGCGCACGCGTCGCGCTCGTTGCCCGCAATCGCCCGGCGCTCGAGGCGGTGGCGGCGGAGATGAGCAACGACCCGGTCGTGCTCGAGGCGGATCTGGCCGACCCCGACGTGCCGGCCGGTCTCGTGCGCGAGGCCGGCGAGCGGCTCGGGGCGATCGATGTGCTCGTCAACAACGCCGCGGTCGCCGCCCGCGCGCCCACGACGGAGCTCGACGCCGCACTCGTCGACCGGCTGTACGCGGTCAACGTTCGCGCGCCGCTGCTGCTGATCGCCGCGCTCGTGCCGGGCATGATCGAGCGCGGCCATGGCGCGATCGTCAGCGTCTCGTCCTCATCGGCGATCACGGGGACGCCGCGCCGAGCCGCGTACGCGGCCACCAAGGGCGCGATCGACGCGGCGACGCGGTCGCTGGCGATGGAGCTCGGCCAGCACGGAATCCGGGTCAACTCGGTGGCGCCGGGCGCCGTCGACACCGACATGTGGGCGCGGAACCGGGCGATCCCCGGCGTGATCGAGCAGATCGAAGCGCTCACGCCGCTCGGCCGTTGGGGCACTCCCGATGACATCGCCGACGTGGTCGTGTTCCTAGCCTCCGACGCAGCGAGGTTCATCACCGGCGAGACCGTGTGCGTCGACGGCGGCATGGCGCGGACCAAGGACGTCTACGGCGGTGCGGTTTGACCGCTCACGGGGTCAGCGACGCGGAGTTGCGCCGCCGCTACGGGCAGGTGTTCGACGGCGTCGCCGAGGAGTACGACCGCGAGCGCCCGAGCTATCCGCCGGAGCTGATCGAGACCGCGATGAAGCGTGGCGGGCTGAGCGCCGGCGATCCGGTCGTTGAGGTCGGATGCGGGACCGGTCTGCTGACCGCGGCACTGGTCGCCCAGGGGCTGCGCGTCGATGCGGTCGATCCCGGCGAGAACATGATCCGGCTCGCGCGGCGCCGCGTGGGCGCGGGCGCGGCGGTGCGCTTTCACCACGGCCGGTTCGAGGACGTGACTTTGCCTCTGGGCGCGTTCGCCACCGTGTTCTCCGCGACCGCGTTCCACTGGGTCGAGCCGGAGATAGGCTGGGCGCGCGCGGCCGGTCTGCTCCGGCCGGGGGGCGTGCTGGCGTTGCTTCAGTACTCCGAGGTGGCCGACGAGCGCACCGACGAGGACCGGCACGCGCTCCACGCCGCGCTCGTGAAGGTGGCTCCCGACATCGCCGCCGGCTGGCCGGGCGTTCGCGACGCGGCGACGATCGTGGCCGGCGCCGCGGACCGGCGGGACAACATCTCCGCGGTGTGGTCGTGGATGGGCAGGCACGACCTGACCGTGGCCGAGGCCGCGGCGCTATTCACCGACGTGCGTCTCGACACCATGCTGGTCTACAGCGAGATGACCGCCGATCGGCTCAACGGGTACCTGCGCACGACCTCGCTGTACGCGCGGCTCGACGCCGCTCAGCGAGTCGAGCTCGAGGCCGAGAACCGCCTGGTCGCCGAGCGCGCCGGCGGCGTGGTGCGGTCAAGCGAGCTCGCCGTGCTGGTGACCGGCGTGCGGGCTTAGACGCCGCTACCGTAGCGTCGATGCGGATCGCGACCTGGAACGTCAACTCGCTCAAGCAGCGGCTACCGCGGTTGCTGCCCTGGCTCGACGAGCGCAAGCCCGACGTGGTCTGCCTGCAGGAGACCAAGCTCGCCGACGGCGCCTTCACCGAGCTGCTCGGCGACCAGCTCTCGGACCGGGGCTACCTCGCCGCCGCCCACGGCGAGTCGGCCTGGAACGGGGTCGCGATCCTGTCACGGGTCGGGCTCGATGACGTCGTCGCCGGAATCGAGGGCGCGCCGGGTTTCCCGCACCCCGAGGCGCGTGCCGTGTCGGCGACGTGCGACGGGGTCCGCGTGGTCTCGGTGTACGTGCCGAACGGGCGCACCCCCGGCTCCGAGCACTATCAGTACAAGCTCGCGTGGCTCGAGTCGCTGCGCGAAATGGTGGCGGCCGGGGCGGGCGGGCCCAAATCGACGGTCGTGTGCGGGGACATGAACATCGCGCCGGCCGACGAGGACGTGTTCGACCCGGAGGCCTACGTCGGCCAGACCCACGTCACACCGGCGGAGCGGGCGGCGCTGGCTGAGCTTCAGGCAGTCGGGCTCCATGACGTCGTCCGCGACCACTGGCCGGACAAGCGGGTGTTCACATACTGGGACTACCGGGCGGGCATGTTCCATCAGGACCTCGGGATGCGGATCGACCTGGTGCTGGCCGGCGACGCCGTGGCTTCGCGGGTCCGCGCCGCCTGGGTCGACCGCCAGGCGCGCAAGGGCAGCGGCCCGAGCGATCACGCGCCGGTGATCGTCGACCTCGACGAGGCGCCCGACGGCGACATCGGGCCGGTGGTGCCGCCGCCGTCCAACCCGGTCACCAGGCGCGGCGCCAAGAAGCTGCCCCAGGCGCCCTGACGCCCTCGGCGGTCGATGCGACTGAGGTTTTGGGCCATAGCGGCCGCAAACCTCAGTCGCATCCGATTAGCGAGGGCGATCGCGATCCCGTGACGGTTGGACGCGCTTGGGCTCGCCCGGCATCTTCGGGTAATCGGGCGGGTAGGGCATGTCGCCCTGCGCCGCGCTCAGCGTCCGCCTCGTACAGGTCGAGCAGCGGCTGGAGCGAGTGGGCGACGTCGTTGATCGCGGCGTGGCGATCGCCGACCTGCGCGAAGCGGGCGGGCATGCTCGCGACCGTGAAGTCCTCGGGCGCCACCGACCCGAGCTCGTCCCACGCGAGCGGCGCGGATACCGGCGCGCCGGGCCTGGCACGGATGCTGTACGCCGAGGCGATCGTGCGGTCGCGGGCGTTCTGGTTGTAGTCGACGAAGATCCGCTCGCCGCGCTCCTCCTTCCACCAGCTGGTGGTCACCTGGTCGGGCAGCCGTCGCTCGAGCGCGCGCCCGAACGCGATCGCCGCATGGCGCACATCGGTGAACGTCCACCGCGGCTCGATCCGGACGTAGATGTGGATGCCCCGGCCGCCCGAGGTCTTCGGGAAGCCGGTGAAGCCGAGCTCTCCGAGCAGGGCACGCGCCTCGCCGGCGGCGCGGACGGCGTCGGCGAAGTCCGTGCCCGGCTGCGGGTCGAGGTCGAGCCGCAGCTCGTCGGGGTGGTCTACGTCGTCGCCGCGGACGGGCCACGGATGGAACGTGATCGTGCCCATCTGCGCCGCCCATCCGACCACCGCGATCTCGGTGGGGCAGACCTCGTCGGCGTGGCGCCCGGACGGGAACGCGATCTGCGCCGTCTGCACGTAGTCCGGCGCCCCCTTGGGGATCCGCTTCTGGTAGAAGGCGTCGCCGACGCGGCCCTCGCGGGTGGACAGGACCATGCCCGGGTACACGCCCTTGGTCCAGCGCTCGAGCGTGGTCGGCCGCCGCTCGAGCGCGCGCATTATCCCGTCGCCGACCGCGAGGTAGTACTCGACGATGTCGAGCTTGGTCACTGCCGGCGAGCGCTCGGTGGCCGGGAAGATCACGCGCTCCGGGTTCGACACGCGGAGCTCGCGGCCGCCGGCGTCGACGTTGATCGCCTCGGTGGTGGGCATGGCCGCGAAGCTCTACGCGTGACCCGCGATCGCGTGCGGGACGTAGGGCTCCTCGAGCGCCGAGACCTCCTCGATGCTCAGCTCGAGCTGCTCGGCCGCGAGCGCGTCCTCGAGGTGCTCGAGCTTCGTGGCACCGACGATCGGCGCGGTCACTCCGGGCTTCTGCAGGAGCCACGCGAGCGCGACCTGGGCGCTCGGCAGACCGCGGGCGCCGGCCACCTGGCTCGCGCGCTCGACCACCTCGAAGTCGATCTCGGGCTTGTAGAGCATGTCGCCGAACCGATCGGTGTTCGCGCGGGTCGTCAGCCGCTCGCCCTCACGGGTGCGGTTGCCGGCGAGCATCCCGCGCGCGAGCGGGCTCCACGGGATCACGCCGACGCCCTGGTCGATGCACTGGGGGATCATCTCCCGCTCCTCCTCGCGGTAGAGCAGGTTGTAGTGGTTCTGCATCGAGACGAACGGGGTGACCGAGATCGACTGCGCCTTGGCGAACTGCCACGCGAACATGCTGCTGGCGCCGATGTAGCGCGCCTTCCCGGACCTGACGACGTCGTGGAGCGCATCCATCGTCTCGGCGATCGGCGTGCGGTAATCCCATCGGTGGATCTGGTACAGGTCGACGTAGTCAAGCTCGAGCCGCTTCAAGGACGCGTCGATCGAGGCCATGATGTGCTTGCGCGACAGGCCGCGGCCGTTCTCGCCGGGCATCGTCTCGCCGTGGACCTTCGTGGCGAGACGTATTCCTCGCGCATACCGAACAGCTTGCGCAACAGGCGGCCGGTGATCACCTCGCTCTGGCCGCCGTTGTAGACATCGGCGGTGTCGAAGAAGGTGATGCCGGCCTCGACGGCGCGGCGCACGATCGGCTCGGCGTCGTGCTCCTCGAGCGCCCACTCGCGGCTCTCGTGCTTGCCGTAGCTCATCATCCCGAGGCAGACGCGGGACACCCGAAGTCCGGTGCTGCCGAGGTTCACGTATTCCATCGCTCGTCTCCTATCCGTCGTGGGCGCGAGATCAGTTGTCCAGTCGTGACCAGTGACGTTACCCCTGGATCGAGCTCGCGGTCGGACGACCGGTGCGAGCGTCAGTCGAGCCGGATGCCCTGCGGTCCGACGTCGAGGTAGTGCGTGACGTCGGTTTTGTCACCGGCGACCGCGTACCACGAGAGCCCGACCTGTCCCGACCCATCCGGGTTCGGGTCGAGCGTGAACGAGGCGACGATCGAGCTCCTGGTCCAGGGCCAGATCGACGGCAGCTTCAGCCGCTGGACGGTCACGAACGGCATCGACCCGCGCCGCGCCATCAGCGTCATGTACAGCGGTAGGCGGGTGCGCGCGGTCGAGCCGGCCGGGGCGTCTTCGGTCTCGAGCGCGAGGCGGTATTCGTAACCGGCGCGAGCCTTCAAAGCGACCTGCTGGACAAGTCTCCGGTGAGGGATCGCCGGCAGGTACTGAGATCTGGACCGGGGTCAGCGATAGCGTCGAGGTGGACGTCGAGGTCGCCGGCGAGGTCGCCGGCGAGTTGGACCCCCCGCCCGCGAGCACGATTACGACCGCGATGACCGCGATCAGACCGGCGAGCCCGGCTCCGGCCACGATCAGCCGGCGTCGCCGTGGCGCCGGCGTGCCGGCGTCGGCGTCGGCGTCGTGGCCACCGTGGGCGGCGTGTCGGCAGGCGCGGCATCGCCGACCGCGACCGTACGCTCGGACGTCGCCACCGCTGCCCCGGAGCTGGCGGCCACCGCCGCGCGTCCCAGGTCGCCGGCGGATTGATAGCGGTCCTCGGGACGCTTGGACATCGCGCGCAGCAGCACGGCCTCGAACGCCGGCGGTAGGCTCGGGTCGCGCTCGAGCACCGAGGGGGCCGGCTGACTGCCGTGCGCGTAGAGCTTGGCAAGGTCGTTGTCGACCTGGAACGGGACGGTGCCCGTCAGCACCTGGAACAGCACGCATCCGAGCGAGTAGACGTCAGAGCGCGCGTCGACGTGCTCCCCGCGGGCCTGCTCTGGGGCGACGTAGTCGATCGTGCCGATGAACGCCCCGGTTCCGGTCAGCGCGCTGGTCCCGGCGATCCGGCGCGAGACGCCGAAGTCGGTCAGGTAGACGTGCTCCCTTGCGCCGGTCGTCGCGACGAGGATGTTCGCCGGCTTGACGTCGCGGTGGACGAGCCCGTGGGCGTGGGCGGCGTCGAGCGCCTGGGCGACCTGGTCGACGATCGACGCCGCCCGCGCGGGCTCGAGCTTCGGCTCGGAGGCCAGCAGCGCCCGCAGATCCAGCCCGTCGACGAACCGCATCGCGATGAACAGCGTCCCGTCAGCGTCGCCGACCGCGTACACCGGGATCACGTTCGGGTGCTCGATCTGCGCCGCGATCGCCGCCTCGCTCTGAAAGCGCACCCGGAATTGTGCGTCTTCGGCGAGCGCGGTAGAGATCACCTTCAGCGCGACAATGCGGGCAGGAGTCTTCTGCCGCGCGCGGTAGACGACGCCCATGCCACCACGTCCCGCGACAGCCTCGATGACGAATTCGCCCAGGTCGGAGCCCGGCCCCATCTCGGTCACTCTAAGACAATATGGTAGGTCGGCTACCTACCTGATGATGGCCGGCTGCTGCTAGCAGGCAGCGCGGGCCTTCGGCCGTCGTGCGCGAGGTGCGGAAGCGGTTGCCGGGCAGGCGACGGCCGCGCCCACGAGGATCTGCGCCGACGCGCGGGACGGTTGGGCGACGCTGACGGCGGTCGCGCGGGCCGACGCGCGCAACCGTCCCGCGGCGGAGGGGGAGCCGAACACCGTGAAGGCGACCGACTGGCCGAGTCCGACGTGCGTGAAGTTCCGGCAGTACAGGCCGCGGTCCTTGAACGTGCCGGGCGCGCGAACCTGAACGAGGCTGCCCGGTGGCTGGGTGCACAGCCGCACCGTGCTCGCGCCCATGGGTGGCCCGCCGCTGACGCTCACGACGTAGCTGAGCGGAGCTCCGACCCGCCCCGTCGGCGGCGCGCTGATGTGCGCGCGGATGGCCGATGCCGGCAGGAACGCCGTTACGTTGGCGCTCGCCATGTTGTTGGTGGTGTTCGTGTCCGGCGTCGGCGAGGACACGACCACGACGCTGCGGAAACTCCCGGCGACCATGATGCGCGTACGGCTGCGAATCGTCACGGTCGCGCCCGGGGCGAGCGTTCCCAGCGAGCAACGCACCGGCCGGCGCTGCGTGCAGCTTCCACGGGTCGTGGTCAGCGACAGCACGTGCGCGACCTTGTTGGCCTCGTTCGGGTGGAACTGCGGGATCTCGCGCAGGATGGCTCCCTCGGCATCGTGGTCTCCGAGGTTCTGCACCCGCGTGACCGTCTGGACGGTGCCGCCGACGAGGAGCCGGGCCGGGGTGATCTGGTGAGTGACCGCGAGGTCTGCGCCCGAGGTCCCCCCGACGATGCCCGGTCCGGGCGGCGGATCGGGGGCGCCCGGCGGCAGCGTGGGATCGACGGGCCCGATCGGCGGAATCGGCGGCGTGACCCCGGGTGTGCCGCCTGTCCCGTAAACGAGCGTCACGGTCACGAACTCGTGCTGGCCGTCGAGGATCTCGACCGGGTTCAGGCTGATCGTCGTCGAGAGCGCTCCGTGCGGGTTGTCGACCGAGATCGTGTAGGAGGCGCCACCGACCACCTCGTCGATCGCTGCGGTACCGGGCACGTACCCGCCGGGAACAATTGCCGTACCAGACTCACCTGAGGCGAGCGTGAGCACCTTCGACACGCTGCCGTGGTCGCCGTTGGTCAGACGGACGTCCCAGGTCTGGCCCGTTGGGGCGTCTCCCTCGGTCAGGACCTCGACGGTGATCTGCCCCTTGCAGCGCCGGTCGGTCCCGTTCGCCTGCACGGTCGTCGTGCCCGAGGTGGCGTGGATCACGCTACTCCCGTCGCCCCCGCGGACGACGAAGAAGTGATCGCTGTGCGCCGGCACGTCGAACTGCCCAGAGTCGCGGCCCGTGAGGTCGGTCCAGACGATGTGCCGGGTCTGGTCGCCGGCGTTGCGGAGCCGCATGTCGAGGTCGCCGTTGCCGTCGATGCACAGCGCTGTCATCGTCAGCGTCGTGTCCGGCGGGCCGGGCGGAATCGGCAGACAGCCGGTGTACGCGACGCGGTTGATCACCCAGTTGCTGTCCGGGACCGTGGCGGCGATCAGCTGCCCGCTCAGCTGCGGGTGGTTGGTGCCGGTGACGCTGGCGTTCGGAGCAAGAATCGTGCCTTGCCAGGCGACGCCGTGGGTCACGGCGAACCCGGTGGCGAGCGGCAGGTTCCACATCAGTCCAGCCGCGGTGGCGCTACCTGACAGGTTCATGTACATCGGCGCGATCGACAGGATCGTGTCGGTCGTGACGTTGATCAGCGCGGTCGCGCCCGGCTGCGTGAGGCTGATGACGATCCCAGCGGCCTGGGTGAGCTGGGCGGCGCTGACGGTGAATACGTTCAGGCCGGTCCCGGTGCCGGTCAACTCGAGTGCCTGCGAGTACTGGTTGAGGCTCACGGTCGCCCCGGGCGTCTGCGTGAGGTCGCCGAGCGATGCGCTCAGCAGCTTCAACGACGTGAACTCGGTGTCGAACGAGAACGGTGGCGCGGCGTGCGTTAGCCCGCCGTTGACGGTGAAGTTCGGGGCGACGTCGCTCGTGCCGCCGTAGCTCACGCCGCCGTTCACGGTCCCTCCGCTCCCGGTGGTTCGCCCGGCCGTGAAGTTTCCCCCGGCGACGATCGTCGGCGTCGAGTCGCCCGCGGCGGGATTGATCGACACGCCGTCGAGCGTGACGTCTCCGGCGGCGGCGATCCGGCCGTTGACGCTCGTGCCCGATGGCTCGGACGCGTTGAAGGCTCCGTTCGAGAACACCGCGAAGTTCGCGGCCTGCCCGAGCGAGGCGCAATCAGAGGCGCCCCTTGCCGGTGCCGCGCGGACGGGCGTGGCCACGCCGATCGCCGTGGCAACTGCCACCGCGATCAATGCGACCGCGACCCTGTTCCCCACGCCAGAGCGCATAAGACGATCCTAATCCCGGACGCCGGCGCGGCGGGAGATTTTCGCCCGCGCGCGACGATGAGCTGGACTATCGTCTGAAGCCGTGTACGTGTCGATGTCTCGACTGCGCGTCGCACCCGACCGTGCTCCGGAGTTGGTCGCCGCGTTTCGCGACCGAGCGCATCTCGTCGAGGCGGCGACCGGCTTCGTCGGGCTCGAGGTGTGGCAGAGCGATCGAGACGCGAGCGAGCTGATCATGGTCAGCCACTGGACCGATCGGGAGAGCTTCAAGACGTACATGAAGAGCGACGCCCATAGCTTCTCGCACGGCCGCATCGCGCCGGGCCTGAAGTCGGACATAAAGCTCGAGGCGCTCGAGCACCTGCACACGTTTACGGTCGTCGCCCGATGAGCCGGCAAGTTGCCCCGCCGAGCGGTATGCCGCCGCCGGAGACCGTGACGAGCCCACATGGCCGTGACATCGACCTCGTCGCTCTGGCGCGCGAGGCGTGCGTGGCCTACGGCTCCGAGTTTCCCGACGAGCGCGAGCGCTATGGCCCCGCCGGGTCCGAGTGGTGCCGCCACGACTGCCAGCACCTGGTCAACTGGGCCGCGCTCAGCCTCACGGTCGGCCTGGACTACGACGAACAGCTCGCGTGGCTGGCGCGCGTGCTCGAGGCCCGGAGCTTCCCGCTCGAGCGTCTCGCGCGATGCCTCGAGCTGCTGGCGGACGTCGTCGGCGACAGCCTCCCGGACGAGCCGGAGATCGCCGGGCGGCTACACAGCGGCGCCACGTTCCTCGCTTCTCGTCCCACGTTTCTCGACTGACCGGGCATCCCGACCCCCGAAGACGAGGGGCCGGGATACCACGAACGACGTGCAGTTACGGCTTGACGCGATAGACCACGCCTTGGCCGGTCTTATTGCCGACCAAACCGAAGTAAAGCCAGCCGTCATTCCCGCCGAGTCCGACCACCGGCCCCGCGACGCCCTTGACCAGCGTCTTGGCCGTTCCGCCGGACTGCGGCATCCATAGGACCTGGCCACCCTTGCCGTTCGGACCGAGGAACGAGGTCATGTAGAGCTTGTTGCTGTTGCCCATGATGACCTGGCCCATGATGTCCGTGTGGGGACTGAACTGCTGGAAGGGCTTGGTGAAGCCCGTGCACTTGCTCGCCGACGTCTGGTTGCAGGACGGGAACCCGTAGTTGTCGCCCTTCTTAACCCGGAGCACGAAGTCCGGCGGATTCTTCGCGCCCTTGTCCTGACCGAGGTCGGACACGAACGGGGACGACGAGCCTTTCGGGAACGCCATCTGCCACGGCTGGCGGATGCCCTTGGCGAACACCTGCAGGTCCTTGCCGTTGGGCTTGAACGACAGGATCTGGTACACGTGCGGCGAGATCGTCGACGGCCCGTGGTCGTTACCGTTCAACAGGCCGACGTCGACGCCGACGTAGAGCCGTCCGTTGGCACCGAAGCCGATGCCGTTGAAGCCCTGGAACTTCTTCGGGGCGGTGTAGATCGCCTTCTGGCTCGAGAACGTCGTGCCGTTCCAGCCCGTCCACTTCTGCAGTTGCCAACTCGGCCCCTTGGCCGTGAGCACGCCGCCGCTGACGTACAGCGCGCCCTGATGCCAGGCCAGCCCCGCGACGAAAGCAGGCGATCCGGGGATCAGCGTCGCTGTGCCGTTCTTGAGCACGAACACGCCGCCGTTCGGCGGGTTCGCCGTTTCGGAACCGCCGTCGCCCTCGAATACGCTGCCTCCGCCGAAGGCGAACGAGGTTGGGGTGGTGACGCCGGTGGCCACCACCTGAACGGCGTGACCGTTCGTGGCCTTTGGCGGTGGGGGTGGGCCGGCGGGTGCCGCGGCCATCGCCGCGGTGGCGAGCCCTCCGGTTGTAACGGTGGCTGCGGCGATTAGCGCCGCGGTACGTCCACGCATACGTCTCTCCTTTCAGTGCGCCACAAGCCCGCCGCGGCATGTTTCCCCCCGCGTGCGGGCGAGGAGAGGTTAACACAGACTTCACAACAAAGTGAGGGCCTCGTCTAACGCAATGCGGCGATAAGTCTCGACCGGCCGACCGTCCTCGAGCAGCGCGGGGCGCGCTCCGGCCAGCGCCGCACGCTCTGACTCCGGGACCGACGTCGAGCGTTCGAGCACGCCCCGCACGTACGCCTCGGTCACCGCGTTGCCGGTAATCCGCACGTCGGCGTCGGGCGACGCGGCCGTTCGCCTGGTAGGTCAGCGCGGTCATGATCCGGGCGCGAGCGCTGGCCAGCGACTCGCGCTCGAGCTTCGCGTCGCGCGGCGGGCGGTCGTCGAGGACCAGGCGTGTGATGGCGCGATCGTTGATCGCCCGCAACAGCTCCTCGGGGTCGTCGTCGACGACGACCTCCTTGTGCGAGGGCCAGATGTCGAGTCTGCGGTGATCGCCGTGGCGCCCCCCGACGTGAAACAGGAAGTAGTCGGGATAGATGAAGAAGTTCTCAGAGCGGGACCGCTGGATGTCGTAGAACGCCGTGACCGACGCCAGTATCAGCGTGCTCGCTCCGACGGCCCCGCACCCCTGACGCACGACGACCCCGAGGCGATCGTGCTCGGAGAAATCAGCGAACACCGCGTCGAGGCTCGCGGCCCGCCCATCGACCTGGATCGCGAACGCGGCACTCGAAAGCTCAAGGGTCGAGTGCATCGAATTATGATCCCGGGCCACGCGGTCGGATCGTCTTAGACCGCTGATTTTGCGGGGAATTTGACGGTGAGCGCACTGTCACTTGACGATGCGCGTGAGTGCGTCAAGATCGTTGACAAAGCTGTTAACATCGGCGGCGGCGCGCCCACAAAAGGACCGGAAAATGCACCGATCCCTGGGGGCGCCGGCGTGTAGGCTGCACCGAGCGGAGGAGAGCCCGAGGATGCGTAACGCCATCCGTCTGAGCAGGCTTGCAGCAATTGCGGCCTGTCTGTTTGTGATTGCCGCTGCCGTGAGCGCGTGCGGTGGTTCCAATTCGTCATCCTCGACGTCGTCCTCGTCGGCGACCTCGACGGCATCTTCGACGACATCATCGTCGACAGCCGCGGGCACGCCCAAGGCCGGCGGGTCGCTGACCGTGCTGGAGCTGGGTGGGTATGCCGGCGCGTGGCCGACCGGACTGGATCCCGCGACCAACGTCAACGGCGCCGCCGACCAGGATCAGATGAACTCGATCTTCGGTCAGCTGTTCCAGATTGCCGAGGGCGGAAAGCTGATCCCCGATCTGGCCGCCTCCGCCACGCCGTCGGCTGCCGGCAAGACGTGGACGATCACGCTCCAGCCGAACCTCAAGTTCTCCGACGGGACGCCGCTTGACGGCGCCGCGGTCGTGTCGAATTGGAAGCGCGATTTCGCCAACCCGTGCACCTGCAAGCCGACGGGCCTCCCGCCGATCAAGTCGATCACCGCCCCGAACTCGACGACCGTCCAGATCAACTTTGGCGCGCCGGACGGCGCGTTCCAGAATCAGTTGCTGGTCGCCAACTTGAACTGGATCGCCTCGCCGACCGCGATCAAGCAGATGGGCGAGCAGGCGTTCAAGATCAAGCCGGTCGGCGCCGGCCCGTTCACGGTGGTGAGCGACACGCTCAGCAACACGCTCGTGCTGAAGAAGAACCCGAACTACTGGCAGACCGGGCGTCCCTATCTGGACAACCTCACGTTCAAGGCCACCGCCGACGACGAGGCCGCGCTCGAGGCGCTCCAGTCGGGCGGCGCACAGGCCTATGACGGGATGGCGACCCCGTCGCTGGTGAGCACTTACAAGTCGCATTTCACGACGACCGAACAGCCGGCGACCTCTCCCTACGACATCCAGCTGAACACCGCGGCACCACCGTTCAACAACATCAAGGCGCGGCAGGCGATCTACTACGCCACCGACGCCGCGCTGATCGACCAGAAGCTGTTCGGCAACCAGTTCCAGGTGGTTCAGGGCTTCACCGCTCCCGGCGGCCTGTTCTACTACCCGAATGTGCCGGGGTACCCGACGTATGACCTGAACAAGGCCAAGTCGCTGGTGAAGCAGATCCCCGGCGGGCTGACCGTGAACTTCTTCACGCTCGCGTCGCCGGTCAACCAGAACTTCATGGAGGCCCTCCAGCAGTTGTGGAAGCAGGCGGGCATCAACACGTCGATCCACCTGTACAGCCTGGCCGGCCTGATCCAGCAGTTCGTCAGCAAGAAGTGGCAGGCCGCGCTCCAGACCGCGGGGGCCTGGGATCCGGCCGCGGGCGTGGGTCTCGGATTCAGGTTCCTGTCCGCATCGCCGTTCAGCGGCGTGCACGATCCGAAGCTCGACGCATTGATCCTCGGCGGCCAGGCCGCGGTCGACCCGACCGCGCGCGACAAGATCTACCAGCAGGCCGCCCAGTACATCGCCAAGAACGCCGACGGGCCGTTCCTGTTCCCGCTCGCGTCCTGGAACGTCGCCGTGCACGGCGTCCAGGGGCCGGGGTTGACGACGGTGATCCCGTCGGTCGTGGTCAACACGCCGCCGCTATGGCAGAGACGTTTCATACACGCAGTGAACGGTGGCGCAGGGGACAGCAACTGATGAGTAGTACCTCCGCGCCGCTCAGCGCTCCGCTGGCGGCGCGGGCCGGCCGGGCGAGCCGGCTCGCCGGCTCGCCCACGCTGCGGTTCATCGTCCGCCGGCTGCTGATGGCGATCCCGGTTCTGTTCGGCGTGACGTTCCTGTAGCTTCGTCGTGATGAACTCGCTGCCGGGCGACGCGGCACAGGAGTTGCTCGGCGCGCAGGCGACGCCGTCCGAGATCCACCAGCTCAGATCAAGCTCGGCCTCAACCGTCCGTTCCTGACCCGCTACTGGGACTGGCTGCACGGAGTGATCACCGGGCATCTCGGCCATTCGCTCTCCAGCGGTCAGAGCGTGGGCTCGATCCTCGCCGCGGACCTGCCGGTGACGTTCGAGCTGGTGGCGTTCGCGTTCGTGATCTCGCTGGCCCTGGCCGTACCGATCGCGCTGTTGTGCGCGCGGAAGCCGAACGGCATCACGGACCGGCTGAGCATGATGTTCAGCATGGCCGGCCTGTCGATCGCCCCGTACGTTCTGGCGCTCGTCCTGATCTACGTGTTCGCGGTCAAGCTGAACGTGCTGCCGGCGATCGGGTGGGTCCCGCCAGGGCAGAGCATCACGCAGAACATCCGTTACCTGACGCTGCCGGCGGTGTCGGTCGGGCTGGGCCTGCTGTGCTTCTACACGCGCCTGCTGCGCGCGGATCTGCTCGAGCAGATGCAGGGGGAGGACTACGTGGTGACCGCGCGGGCCAAAGGGGTGCGCCCGTGGCGGGTGCTCACCCGGCACGCGCTGCGCAACTCGCTGTTCGGGCTGATCACCGTGGTCGCGCTCAACCTGGGGACACTGCTCGGGGCGACGGTGGTGATCGAGGACATCTTCGGGATTCCGGGTATCGGCCACGAGTTGCTCCAGGCGATCGACAACCGCGACATCCCGGTGATCGAGGGCATCGTGTTCGTGTTCGCGGTGATCGTCGTGCTGTCCAACCTGCTCGCCGACGTGCTGTACTCGGTTCTCGATCCGCGGATCCGCTATGGCCGACCTACCGAGTGATCTCGTAGTCGCGGGCGTCGCGCCCACGGCCGACGAGGCCGCGGCCACCAGGGTCGCCGGCCGCTGGCGAGGCTCGCTCGGGGTCATCGTCCCGGCGGGGATGGTCGCCTTCATCTTCCTGCTGTGCTTCGTGTGGCCACTCATCGGCCCCGTGCCGTCGCCCACCGGAGGAACCATCCTGGACTCCAACCTGCCCGCGTTCTCGGCCGGTCACTTCCTCGGCACCGACCCGGTCGGCAACGACGAGTGGTCGCGCCTGCTGTACGGCGGTCGCGCGTCGCTCGAGATCGCGCTCGCGGTGCAGGCCATCGGCATCGTGCTCGGCGGCCTGCTCGGCGCCGTCGCCGCCTACATGGGCGGGTGGCGCGATGCCACGATCATGCGGCTGCTCGACGTGGTGATCGCGTTCCCCGCGTTCGTTCTGGCGGTGGCGATCGCGCAGGGTCTCGGACCGAGTGAGCTGCACACGATCTGGGCGCTGTGCTTCTTCAGCGTTCCGGCGTTCGCGCGCATCGCGCGCGCGGCCACGCTGCGCGTGCGCGAGCAGACGTTCATGACCGCCGCGCGGCTGTCCGGAACGCGCTTCCCGCGGATGCTGATCGGCCACATCGCGCCCAACATCCTGCCCCAGCTCATCAGCTTCGCGCTGCTCGGCATGGGCATCACGATGATCCTCGAGGGTGCGCTCAGCTTTATCGGGCTGGGTGTCCCGCCGCCGGCGCCGAGTTGGGGGAACATGATCGCCCAGGGGCAGAGCGTGCTTTCCGCCGACCCGCGGTATGTGTTCCTGCCGAGCGCCGCGCTATTCATCACGGTCGTGTCGTTCAACCTACTCGGCGACGGGTTGCGCGCGCGGTGGAGCAACTCATGACCGAGTCACTGTTGGAGGTCAGCGAGCTACGGGTCGATTTCCGCCATGACGGCCAGCTGGTCCGGGCCGTTGACGGGCTGAGCTTATTCGATGGACCGCGGGCGCACGATCGCGGTGATCGGAGAGTCCGGGTCGGGCAAGACCGTGAGCGCGCGGGCGATCATGGGCCTGCTCCCGCCGACGGCGACGGTCACCGGTTCGATCCGATTCGATGAGGTGGAGATGGTCGGACTGCCGGAGAAGGCCATGCGGTCGCATCGGGGGTGCGGGGTGGCGATGGTGTTCCAGGATCCCACCCGTTCGCTGAACCCGACGATGCGGATCGGGGCGCAGATCCGGGAGGCGATCCAGACCCACGAGAAGGCCTCGCGCGCAAGCGCCCACGACCGCGCGCTCGAGCTGCTCGAGCTGGTGCGGCTGCCCGCTGCGCGGGAGCGGCTCGAGCAGTATCCGCATCAGCTCTCGGGCGGCATGCGCCAGCGCGTGATGATCGCGATCGCGCTCGCCGCCTCGCCGAAGCTGCTGATCGCCGACGAGGCCACCACCGCGCTCGACGTGACGACCCAGGCGCAGATCATGGAGCTTCTGCGAGACCTCCAGCAGCGGCTGGGGATGGCGCTGATCATGATCAGCCACGACCTCGGGCTGGCCGCCAGCTTCGCCGACGAGGTCGTCGTGATGTACGCCGGACGGGCGGTCGAGCAGGCGCCGACGCAGATGCTGTTCGCCCACGTCAGGATGCCCTACACGCGGGCGCTGCTCGACGCGATCCCGCGCCTGGAGAACGCCTCGCATTCGGAGCTCGCGGCCGTGCCCGGCCAGCCGCCGAACCTGGCGCTGCGCGAGCCCGGGTGCCCGTTCACGCCGCGCTGTCCCAGCGCCACCGATCAGTGCCGGGAGCACGCGCCCGCGTTCGAGGAGCACGAGCCCGACCACATGTGGGCGTGCTGGCATCCATGTGAGGACGGGGTGCGGTTGTGAGTGCCGGCGGGCCGCTGCTCGACGTGCGCCACCTCGTGCAGGAGTTCGAGGTCCGCGCACAGGGCGGGGTGAGGAGCGGCGTCGTGCAGGCCGTGTCCGACGTCTCGTTCACGCTCGAGAAGGGGGAGACGCTCGGGCTGGTGGGGGAGACCGGGTCTGGGAAGTCGACCCTCGCGCGCGCGATCTTGCAGGCGCCGCGGCCGCAGGCCGGCGAGGTGTTGTTCGAAGGCACCGATCTCGCCAAGCTTCGCGGGCGGGAACTGCTGCATGCGCGGCGCCAGCTGCAGATGGTGTTCCAGGACCCGTTTGGGTCGCTTGATCCGAAGTGGTCGGTCGCGCGTATCGTCGAGGAGCCGCTGATCGCGTTCCGGACGGGAGCGCGAGCCGAGCGCCGGCGCCGGGTAACGGAAGTGCTCGAGCGGGTCGGGCTCGATCCCGAGCGGTACGCGGACCGCCGGCCGCGATCGCTCTCGGGCGGTCAGGCGCAACGGGTCGCGATCGCCCGCGCGCTCGCGCTCGACCCCGCGCTGATCATCTACGACGAGGCGGTTTCCTCGCTGGACGTGCTGATCCGCGCGCAAGTCCTGAATCTGCTCGAGCGGCTTCGCTCCGAGCTCTCGCTCACGTACCTGTTCATCGCGCACGATCTGGCACTGGTCAAGCAGGTCTCAGATCGGGTTGCGGTGATGTACCTGGGAAAGCTGGTGGAGATCGGTCCGGCCGAGTCTCTATATCGCGAGCCGCTCCATCCCTACACGGTCGCGCTGCTGGCGTCGATCCCGAATCCCGATCCCACGGTGGCGCGGGCGCCGGTGACGCAGACGATCCGGGGCGAGCCGCCTTCGCCGATCGACCCGCCGAGCGGCTGCCGGTTCCGCACGCGCTGCCCGCGCGCCCAGGATGTCTGCGCCGCCGAGGAGCCCCCGCTGCGCAAGCTCGCGAACGGTCACTACGCGGCCTGCCACTTTCCGGTTTCCCGAGACGCGCCGGCCGAGGGACGACGAGCCGACGCGATCGCGACCATGTCCGAAGGCAAGCGGTAGGAGGCACCGATGACGATGAACGAATCGATCCGGGCTGAGTCCAGGCTCGACGTCCAGACCCTGCTGAGCGACGGTACGCAGCTGATCGGGGGTGAATGGGTACCGGCACGCACCAACCAGACGATCGAGGTTTTGAACCCGGCCACGGGCGAGGCGCTCGCGACCGTCCCGCGCTCCGGTGCCGAAGACGTCGCCGACGCGGTGGCCGCTGCCGAGGACGCGCTGCCGGCCTGGCGGGACACGAGCCCGAGCCGGCGCGGGCAGCTGCTGCTCGACTGGGCGGCGCTTTGCCGCGAGCATGCCGATGAGCTCGACCTGCTCGAGCGGCTCGAGGTCGGGCGGCCGAAGTGGGGGCCTCTAGGCCCGATGGCGGGGATCCTGACCTTCACGGCGGGCCTCGCCGACAAGGCCACCGGGCAGACGCTCCCGAGCATGTTCCCCGACGTGATCGGGATGACGCTGCGCGAGCCCTTCGGAGTCTGCGGGAGCATCATCCCGTGGAACGCGCCGGGGCCGAACACTGTCAACGACGCCGGGCCTGCGATAGCGATGGGCAACACGATCGTGATCAAGCCGGCAGAAGACGCGCCCTTGACTTGTCTGTTGCTGGTGAAGCTTGCGCATGAGGCGGGGATTCCCGCCGGGGTGATCAACGTCGTGACCGGCTACGGGCCGGAGGCGGGCGAGCCGCTCGCCGGCCACGCGGGTGTGCGCAGGATGAGCTTCACGGGTTCGCCGGAGACGGGCCGTCGTGTGATGGAGGCGTGCGCGCGCCATCTGATCCCGCTCCATCTGGAGCTCGGCGGCAAGTCGCCGCAAGTCGTGCTGAAGGATGCGCCGCTGGACAAGGCGATCCCCACGATCGCCCGGAGCATCACGCTGAACACCGGACAGATCTGCGCCGCCGGCTCGCGAGTCGTGGTCGACGCATCGATCCGCGAGGAAGTGGTTGCGGGGTTGGCCGACGCGTTCAAGCGGGTCCGGGTAGGGGCGTGGTACGAGGATGTCGACATGGGGCCGCTGATCAGCGCCAAGCAGGAGAAGCGCGTACTCGGATACCTGAAGACCGGGCGCGAGGAGGGCGCGCACGTGGTCGTCGGCGGCGGCAAGCCCGAGGGCCCGGTGTACGACCGGGGCTACTTCGTCGAGCCGACGATCTTCGACGACGTGAAGCCCGGCATGCGGATTGCCCAGGAGGAGATTTTCGGGCCGGTGCTGTCCGTGCTCAGCTCCGATGACGAGGACGAGGCGTTGGCGATCGCGAACGACACCCGCTACGGGCTCGTCGCCTCGGTGTGGACGCGCGACGTCGGGAAGGCCGTGCGCCTGGCCCGCCGGATCGAGGCCGGACAGGTGTCGATCAACACGCTGTGGTCAGGCGGCGTGATCGGGGCACCGTTCGGCGGCTACAAGTCGAGCGGGTTTGGTCGGACGGTCAGCGCCGATTCGATCCTCGAATACACCCAGGTCAAGAGCGTGATCATCGACGGGCGGGCGTAGCCCGTGGAGGTCTCGCTGGAGGGCAAGGTGGCGCTGGTCACCGGCGCCGGTCCGAACATCGGCAGCGGGATCGCGCTGGCGCTGTCGCGGTACGGCGCACGCGTGGCCTGCAACGACATGGTCCAGGAGGCGGCGGCCGCCTCGGCGCACCGGATCGAGCGCCACGGGGGCGAGGCTCTTCCGGTCGTCGGGGACGTGAGCGACGAGGGTGACGTGGTCCGGTACATCGGCGAAGTGCTCGATGCCTGGGGACGGATCGACATCCTGATCAACAACGCGGCTCTGCTCGGAGGGCGAGGGGTGTTGGAGGAAAGCCTCGAGTTCTGGAACCGCGCAGTCGCGGTGGCGGGGGCCGGCACGTTCCTGAACACCAAGCATGTCGCGATCTCGATGATCGAGCGCGAGATCAGGGGGTCCGTCGTCAACATCCTGTCCTCGAACGCCTGGCAGGGCTGTGCCGGCGTGATCGCATACGCGTTTCACAAGGGCGGCCTGGCGAACTTCACGCGCGCCGCCGCGATGGACCTCGCGCCGTACGGGATCCGCGTCAACTCGTACTCGCCGACGGCGCCGCGGCCGGACAACCCCGAGCTGCTGGCGGAGCTGCGCGATTCCGGCGGGTTGCGACGGCATTTCCAACCGCCTCCCGAGCGGCCCGAGTGGTGGCGGGACGTCGGCAAGATCGACGTGCGGAACAACATGCCGATGGAGCCGTCGACGCCGACCGATATCGGTCACTGCGTGGCGTGGCTGTGCTCGGACTACGCGCGGCTGATCACCGGTTGCGACTTCGTTATCGATGGCGGGGCGCGGGCCAAGTACTGGGGGTACACGCCGCCGGCGGAGAAGGCGGAGGCAGTGCCGCTGATCCCCTTGTACGAGGACGAGACGATGCCGGGAGGCTTTTAAGCGATGTCTTCTTCAGAGATGGTGCGAGGCGCGGTCCAGACCGGGCCGATGGCGTACGAGATCCAGGAGTTCCCGCGGCCGCGGATCGGCGACGATGACGGCCTGCTGCGGATCGAGGCGTGCGGGATCTGCGGCTCGGACGTCGAGCAGTGGCGCGGCCACCTGGTCCGGCCGGGCATGTTCCCGCTGATCCCCGGTCACGAGCCGCTCGGCGTGATCGAGGAGGTCGGCCCCCGCGCGGCCGAGCGCTGGGGCGTTTCGGTGGGGGATCGTGTCGCCGTGGAGATCCTCCGGCCCTGCCACGCCTGTGATCACTGTCTGACCGGGCGGTACATGTCGTGCCCGAACCGGGACGGCGCGTACGGAATGACACCCCTGTCGCGCGAGCCGGCGCTGTGGGGTGGGTTCGGTGAGTACCTGTACCTGCATCCCTGGGCGATCCTGCACAAGATGCGAAAGGACATCCCGCCGGAGATCGCGGTGATGTTCAACCCGCTCGGCGCCGGCGTCCGCTGGGCCGCGTTCCTGGGCGAGGTCGGGCTCGGCGAGACCGTGCTGATCCTCGGCCCCGGCCAGCGAGGGCTGACCTCGGTGATCGCGGCCAAGGCCCGCGGCGCCGGCACGATCATCGTCACCGGGTTGTCGCGTGATGAGGGGAAGCTGGCACTGGCACGCGAGTTCGGCGCCGACCACACGATCAACGTCGACGAGGAGGACGTGGTCGCGCGCGTGACCGAGATCACCGACGGCGCGATGGCCGACGTCGTGCTCGAGCTGACTCCGATCGCCGATCAGCCGATCCGCGACGCGATCGAGGCGGTCAAGCACAGCGGGCGGATCGTGCTCGCCGGCCTGAAGGGCGGCAAGTCCGTGGAGCTCGTGAGCGACCGTTTGATCAACAAGGGACTCACGGTCCGAGGCGCGTTCGGCGTCAACGCCGAGGCGTACATCGAGGCGATCCGGATCATCGAGTCCGGCCGGTTCCCGCTCGAGAAGATGCACAGCGGCAAGTACGAGCTCGCCGACACCGAGGCGGCGATCCGCGAGCTCGCCGAAGGCGGCGCGGTACACGTATGCGTCTGCCCGGAGGCCGGGGCGGCGATGGCGGGGGTTGCGGCGACAGGAGAGGAGGCATCTCATGCTGGTTGACATGCACGCTCACGTGATTCCCGGTGCCCTGGACGCGGTCGGCGCCTCCGAGGACCACCGCGGGCCGCGGATCGGACCGTGCGACGACCCACACGCGCGGCTGCTCGAGAACGACCGCGGGATGCAGTTCAAGGCCTCGGACGCGTTCTACTCGGCCGAGCGCCGGCTCGAGGAGCAGGAGCGCAGCGGTGTCGACGCCGAGATCGTCTCGCCGATGCCGCCGCTGCTCGACTACGGGCTTCCTGGCGACGAGGGGCTCGAGCTGTCGCGGCGGGTCAACGAGTTCATCGCTTCGTTGTGCGCGGCCGACCCGCAGCGGCTGCTCGGGATGGCGATGGTGCCCATGCAGGCGCCCGACCTGGCGACCGCGGAGTTGACGCGAGTGCGCGACGCCGGGCTGGTGGCGGTGGAGATCGCCTCGAACGTGCTTGGCCGCTCGCTGCACGAGGAGGAGTTCGCCGAATTCTGGGCCGAGGCCGAGCGGCTCGAGATGCCGATCTTCGTCCACGGGATGCCGTCCGACCTCGGCGGGCGGGTGCCGGCGGGACTGGTCGCGGTGGCCGGGTTCGCGGTCGGAGCCGACTGCGCGCTGGCGGCGACGTCGATCGTGTGCGGAGGCGTTGCCGAGAAGCATCCGGCGCTCCGGCTCGCGTTCAGCCACGGCGCCGGCGGGTTCCCGTGCATGCTCCCGCGTGCGAACTACTTCTGGGGAAAGACCTGGAACGAGGAGCCCTCGTCGGTCGGAGAGGGCGTCTCGCCTGCCGAGCTGGCGCGGCGGTTCTACTACGACGGCCTGGTGATGGACCGCCGAACTTTGCGGCACCTGATCGAGATGATGGGCCACACGCAGGTGCTGGTCGGATCGGACTTCCCGGCGATGCCGCGCGAGGATCCATGCGCGCGGACGTTGCGGACACTAGACCTGCCGCCCGATGTGCTCGAGGACATCACCTGGCACAACGCGTTCCGCTTCCTCGGCATCGAGGCGCCGGAACTCGCGAGTGCAGCTCACATCAACGACAGGAGTGACACAGTGAAAACACGCGCCGCAGTGGTCAGAGGGGCCGGCCAGCGCTGGGAGGTGACCGAGCTCGACCTCGACGAGCCCAAGGAGCACGAGGTGCTCGTGCGGGTGATGGCGTGCGGGCTGTGTCACTCCGACGAGCACGTGCGCGAGGGCGGGCCGTACCGGTATCCGATGGTCGGCGGCCATGAGGGGGCGGGCGTGGTCGAGAAGGTCGGGCCGTCGGTGACGCGGGTGCGCGAGGGCGATCACATCTGCACCTCGTGGATCCCCGTGTGCGGTCACTGCCGGTACTGCTCCACCGGCCACCAGAACATGTGCAACGACGGCCTCAATGCCGGCACCGGGATGTTCCTGGACGGAACGTTCCGCTTCCACGAGAACGGCGAGGACGTCGGCGGGATGTGCGTGCTCGGGACGTTCTCGCAGTGGATGGTGATCTCCGAGAACTCGTGCGTACCGATCGATGAGGATCTTCCTTTCGAAGTGGCGGCACTCGTGGCGTGCGGGGTGACGACCGGCTGGGGATCGTCGGTGTACGCCGCGGGCACGCGGGCGGGGGAGACCGTCGTGATCTTCGGCACCGGCGGCGTCGGCATGAACGCGGTGCAGGGCGCGGCCTACGCCGGCGCCAAGCACGTGATCGCGGTCGACCCGAACCCGTACAAGCAGGAGATGGCTGGCAAGTTCGGCGCGACGTTCACGACCGGCGACCCCGAGGAGGCCAAGCAGAAGGTGTGGGAGCTGACCCACGGGGAGATGGCCGACCACGCCGTGATCACGGTCGGGGTGATGCACGCCGAGGTGCTCCGCAGCGCGGTCGACATGATCGGCAAGGGCGGCAGCGTCGTCGTCACCGCGGTCGGCGGCGAGGGTGACACGATCGCCATCCACGGCTCGCCGGTGACCGGCTTTCACAAGAACATCCAGGGCTCGCTGTTCGGTGGCGCGAACCCGCTGTACGACATGCCGCGCCTGCTCGGGCTCTACAAGAACGGCGACCTCAAGCTCGACGAGCTGATCACGAACCGGTACACGCTCGATCAGATCAACCAGGGCTACGAGGACATGCTCGCGGGTCGCAACATCCGCGGGGTGCTGATCCATGACCACTAGCCACCCGGTTGGCGAATTACTCGGACATATTCCGAGTTATCTGCCAAGCGACCCCGAACGTGAGGAGGATTGACATGCCCAACGCCATCCTGGACCCGACAGGCCTGAGCCAGCGGGACGCCCAGGCTGGCCTCGAGCTTGCGCCGCGGCGCGCGGACCTCAGCGGCGTCACCGTGGGCCTGCTCGAGAACGGCAAGCAGAACGCGCGCCAGTTCCTCGAGGACGTCGCCGACATCCTGCGCGAGCGCTACGGCGCCGGCGAGGCCAGGCTCCGCCGCAAGGAGAACTTCGCCCAGCCGGCACCGGCCGAACTGATCGACCAACTGAGCTCGGAGTCTGATCTGGTGGTGATAGGCATTGGCGATTGAGGCTCGTGCAGCGCGTCGGCGGTCGCCGACGGAATCCTCTTCGAGCGTCACGGCACACCGGCAGCGGTGATCTGCTCGGACGCGTTCAGGGCCACCGGCGATGCGATGGCCGAGATTCAAGGAGCCCCGGGGTACCGGTACCTGACCACGCCGCACCCGGTCGCAGGGCTGACCCGCGAGCAGGTGCGCGAGCGGGCGGAGGCGGTGGCGGCCGAGGTGGCGGGGATGCTCGCCGCGGGACAGGCTCGGGAGGTCGCGTAAGTGGCCGGCGAACCCCGCGAGCCCGATCCCGATGTAGCCCGCGAGGCGATCGAGTACTGCTACGAGCAGGGCTGGACCGATGGCCTGCCGGTGGTCCCGGTCTCGCAATCGATCCTCGACGAGTTCCTCGCCCAGACCAGCCGCAACCCCGACGAGGTGCTGTGGCGGATGGATCACCTCGGACGCGAGTGCACGGTCCAGACCGCGGCGATCAACGCGGCGATGGCGGGCTGCCTGCCCGAGTACTTCCCGGTCGTGCTCGCCGCGTGGGACGCGGTCATGCGCGACCGGGCCGCCAAGGGCGGCGGGTGGCAGAGCACGAGCGGACCGGCGCCGCTGATCGTGATCAACGGCCCGATCCGGGCCGAGCTCGGGATCAACTGCACCGGCGGTGTGTTCGCCGCGGGCTTCCGCCCCAACGCCACGATCCCGCGCGCGCTCGGGCTGATGCTCCGCAACGCCTTCGGCGTCGTCCCGCACGTGTTCGACCAGACGACCCAGGGGATCCCGGGCCGGTGGGCGATCTGCTTCGGGGAGAACGAGGAGGAGAGCCCGTGGGATCCGCTGGCGACCGAGATGGGCCTCGAGCCGGGCGCGAACGCGGTGTCGTGCACATTGACCCGGACGTACGAGTTCGTCGACAACCGCCACACCCAGAACCCCGAGCATCTGCTGAACGACTTCGCCGACACGATCTCGCGGACCGGGGTGATGATCTTCCGCGCCCAGTCGGCGGGGATCGTGTTCTGCCCCGAGCACGCCCAGATGCTCGCGAACGCCGGCTACTCCAAGACCGACGTCAAGGACTGGCTGATCGAGCACTGCGGCCGGGTCGAGGCCGACCTGCGGAGCGCCGGCAAGGACGCGGTGTCCGAGGGCGGCCTCGGCGGCCGCTCGGCAAGCGAGCAGGAACGGGTCGCGGCGGACGTGTTCACGCCGTTCCTGCCCGGCCGCCAGTCGGTCCCGATCATCGTCGCCGGCGCCCGCAACGCGGCAATCTCGATGGTGTTCCGGGTGTTCGGCGAGTGGTCGAACAGTTCCGTGGAAATCGAGCCGGCACGCTCGCCGGTGCAAGCCGTGAAGGGAGGCTGACGTGTTCAGCGAGCAGGGGCTGAAGGACATGAGGGCGATGCTGTCGGCCGATGGCTACGCGCTCGATGCCCGCGAGGATGGTGAGCGGGTCGTGGTCGACATCATCGCGACGCCCGAGGCGTGCGAGGATTGCCTCGCGCCGCCCGATGTGATGCGGGCGATCCTCGGCAAGTCGCTGGCGGTGCCCGCCGAGGCGATCGACCTTCACTATCCGGGCCCGGGATCGTGAGAGTCGACGTCGACGGCCCGCTGCCCGCGGAGTGGATGAACGGCCGTCGCGCGCTCGTCACCGGTGGCGGCGGTCGCGACGGCGGACCGGGGACGATCGGCTGGGCGGTGTCGCGGCTGCTCGCCCGGCACGGCGCGAGCGTGGCGGTCCTCGACCGCGACCCCGCGGCCGCCGACCGGACGGTGGCGCAAATCCGGGCGTCCGGGGGCAACGCGACCTCGGTCATCGCCGACGTCACCGATGACGAGGACTGCGCGCGGGCGGTGGCCGAGGCGCGGGACGCGCTCGGCGGGCTCGACACGCTCGTCAACAACGTTGCCGCGTGGAGCGCCGCCGAGCTGTGGGACGTCGAGCCGGACCGGTTCGACGAGCTGCTGACGCTCAACCTGAAGACCGCGTGGCTGATGACCCGCCACGCGGCGCCGGTCATGCCGGACGGCGGCGCGATCGTGAACATCACCTCGGTGGCGGCCAAGCGCGCCGGCACGATCTACGGCCTCGGCAAGGCGGCGCTCGAGTCGCTGACCGGCGGCGGCGCCTATCTGCTGGCGGAGCGGGGGATCAGGATCAACGCGGTCGAGCTCGGCGCGCTGTGGACCGCCGGCGTTGCCGAGAACCTGCCGCCGGAGGCGCGCGAGCCGCGCCGCCAGATGGTCGCGCTCCAGACCGAGGGCGACTGCTGGGACGCGGCGGCCGCGGTGCTGTTCCTGGCCTCAGACCAGGCCCGGTGGATCTCAGGTCAGGTGCTGACGGTCGACGGCGGAGGCCCGCCGCGGATGCCTTACCCGGGCGTGACCCGCAAACCGGCCGGCGCGGCGGCGGGATCATGACCGACCAGCGCGTGGCGCTCATCTCCGGTTGCGGCAAGCCTGACGGCAGCGGCCAGGCGATCGCCCGAACGCTGGCGGCCGACGGTGTCGCGGTCGTCGTGGCCGATCGCCGGCCGGCGGGCGTTCTCAACCGCCGCCAGGAGGTCGTCGGCTCAGAGCAGCCGGCGTCATGGGCCGGCCTCGACTCGCTCGTGGTCGAGATCGAGGCCTCGGGCGGGACCGCGATCCCGGTCCTCGGCGACATCGGCGACGAGCACGACGCCAAGGCGATGATCGGCGCGGCGCTCGACCGATTCGATCGGCTCGACATCCTCGTCAACAACGCCGCCGCGCCCCAGGGCCTCGATCGCAACGTTGTGGACGAGATCCCGATCGAGGTTTTCGACGAGGTGATTCGCATCAACCTGCGCGGCGCTTGGCTCATGTGCCGCGCCGCGGTGCCCGCCATGCGCCGCCGGCGGTGGGGGCGGATCATCAACATCTCCTCGATGGCGGGCGTGATCGGAGCGCCCCGCTCGACCCCGTACTCGGCGTCGAAGGCGGGAATCCTCGGGCTGACGCGGGCGCTGGCGATGGACGTGGCCGCGTGGGGCATCACCGTGAACTCGATCGCCCCCGGCGCGCTCGACACGAGCCGCTCGGTGCTGAGCCTCGATCCCGACCTCGACGTTCGCGCCGAGATGGAGCAGCGCGGGCGCCGGCTGCCCGTCGGCCGGGTCGGCCGGCCCGACGATGTCGCCGCCGCCGTCCGCTATCTGGCCGGCGACGGCGCCGAGTTCATCACCGGCCAGATGCTCGTCCTCGACGGGGGCGGCCCGGCGCCGTTCCCGTTGCCACGACCCGAGGAGACCGTGTGAAACTCAGAGTGCTGATGGAGCCGCGCCACGGCGCCACGTACGACCGCGTCGCCGCGATGGCGAAGACCACCGAGGAGGCCGGCTTCGACGGGTTCTTCCGGGGCGATCACTACCTCGGGATCGACTCGACCGACCCGGATTACCTGCCCACGGACTCGTGGACCACGCTCGCCGGCCTCGCGCGCGAGACCAGCACGGTCAAGCTCGGGACGCTGATGACCGCGGGCACCTACCGGAACCCCGCTGTGGTGGCGAACGCCGTCGCAACCGTCGACCAGATGTCAAACGGACGGGTCTGCCTCGGGATCGGCACGGGCTGGTACGAGCGCGAGCACCAGGCGTTCGGCATCCCATTTCCTCCGATCGGCGAGCGGTTCGATCGCCTGAACGAGGAGATGCAGATCATCATCGGGTTGTGGACGACGCCGCCCGGCCAGACGTTCAGCTTCGACGGCAAGTTCTGGCAGCTCGACGCGTGCGCGAACTTCCCGGTGCTCGTACAGCAGCCGCGGCCCGAGATCATCATCGGCGGCACCGGCCCCCGCCGCACGCCATTGATGGCCGCCCGTTACGCCGACGAGTTCAACAGCGGCGCCGGCGACGGCTGCCGCGAGCGGTTCGAGAACGTGCGCCGGATCTGCGAGGAGATCGGCCGCGATCCTGCGACGTTGCGGATGTCGGCCACCTGGCAGGTGATCTGCGGCTCGACGAAGGCGGAGGCCGAGCAGCGACTCGCGCGCCTGGGCGCGCCCGGGGAGAGGATGCTCGCGAGGGGGCTGGTGGGCACACCCTCGGAACTGGTCGCCGCTTGCGAGCGGCTGGCGGAGGACGGCTGCGAGACCCTCTACCTGCACATCTTCGACATCGACGACCTCGATCACCTGCGTCTGATCGGCGCCGAGGTGGTCGCACAGGTCGCCTGAAAGGGGAGACACGCGATGGCAACCATGACGACGCGAGCGGCCGTGCTGCACAAGCCCGGCACGGACTGGGAGATCACCGAGCTCGACCTCGACGAGCCCAAGGAGTTCGAGGTGCTGATCCGCTACAAGGCGGCAGGGTTGTGCCACTCCGACGAGCACATCCGCCGCGAGGGCGGCAGCCACATCCGGTTTCCGCTGGTCGGTGGCCACGAGGGCGCAGGGATCGTCGAAGCGGTCGGCGCCGGCGTCACGCGCGTAGCGCCGGGCGACCACGTCGTGACCTCGTACATCCCGGCGTGCGGGAAGTGCCGGTACTGCTCGACCGGCCATCAGAACCTGTGCGACCGCGGCCTGTACGCCGGCGTCGGCTGCCTCCAGGACGAGACGTTCCGGTTCCATCAGGGTGGCGAGGACTTCGGGGGGTTCTGCGCGCTCGGCACCTTCTCCGACCACACGGTCGTGTCCGAGTACTCGTGCGTTCGCATCGACGACGACGTCCCGTTCGAGGTGGCGTGCCTGGTCGGGTGCGGGGTGACGACCGGCTGGTGCTCGGCCGTGCGCGCGGGCGAGACCCGCGCGGGCGAGACCGTGGTGATCTTCGGCGTCGGCGGCGTCGGCATCAACGCCGTACAGGGGGCTCGCTACGCCGGCGCCACGACCGTGCTGGCGATCGACCCCAACCCGTTCAAGCTCGAGATGGCCAGCCGCCTGGGTGCGACGCACACCGCCGCGAACGCCGACGAGGCGCGGGAGCAACTCATCGGCCTGACGCACGGCCAGATGGCCGACCTGGCGGTGATCACGGTCGGCGTCCTCGATCCGGAGACGACGGTCGAAGCCGTGAGCCTTGTCGGCAAGGCGGGACGGGTGGTGGTGACCTCGGTCAGCCGCGCCGACGAGAAGTCGATCAGCTTGACGGGCTCACCGATGGTCGGCTGGCACAAGCGGATTCAGGGATCGCTCGCCGGCGGGTCCAACCCGATCTTCGAGATGCCCAGTCTGCTCGGCCTGTACAAGTCAGGCCACCTCAAGCTCGACGAGATCATCACCCAGCGCTACACGCTCGAGCAGGTCAACGACGGCTACCGCGACCTGCTGGCGGGCAAGAACATCCGCGGCGTGATCATTCACGAGAGCTAGTGCCACCGACTTCAGCCGCGGACCCCGATGTCCGCCGGCTCGACCGCGGCGCCGAGGTGGCGGCTGAATCCCGGTGGGATGATGATGTCGTCCGGGGTCAGATCGAGCGTGCTCGCTCGGCCGAGGCCGAGCAGGGCCGAGTCGATGCCGCCCCGCATGATGTCGAGCACGTTCTCGACGCCGGGCTGGCCGGCGGCCGCGAGTCCCCACAGGTAGGCCCGGCCGATCATCACCGCTCGCGCGCCGAGCGCCAGCGCTTTGACGACGTCGCAGCCGCGCCGGACGCCGCCGTCGAGCAGGACCTCGATCTGATCGCCGACGGCTTGCGCGACCGCGGGGAGGGCGCGGATCGACGCGGGGGTCGTGTCGAGGTTGTTGCCGCCGTGGTTGGAGACCGAGATCGCGGTGTAGCCGGCATCGACGGCGCGTCTGGCGTCGTCGACGCGGGTGATGCCCTTGAGCATGAATGGGCCCGGCCATTGCTCGCGAAGCCAGCGGAGGTCCTCCCAGGTCGCGGGCGGGGTTTGCATCCACTCGCCGTACGCGCCGAAGAACCGGAGCGGCGGCTCGCCGAGCGGCGTCAGGTTCGGGACGCTCAGATCGGGCGGGCCGCCGGCGCGGGCCCAATCGGCGAGCCAGGCCGGCCGGAGGAGGACCTCGGGCGCGAGCCGCAGCATCGCCCCCAGGTCGATCTGGTCGGGGATCCACGGGCTACCCCAGTCGCGACTATGCGAGAACGTCCAGTCGAGCGTGACGATCATGCCGACGGCGCCGGCGACGCGGGCGCGCTCGAGCCGCCCGGTGATCTGCTCGCGCGAGCCGCACCAGTAGATCTGAAAGAACGTCTGGGGGTTGGCCTGAACGACTTCCTCCACGGGCTTGCTCGCGAACGAACTCAGCCCGATCGCCGTTCCGCGCGCCGCCGCCGCGCGCGCGACCGCGATCTCGCCGTCGGGATGTACCGACTGCACGCCGGTCGGCGAGATCAGCACCGGCAGCGAGAGCGTCTGGCCCATCACGGTCGTGGTCATGTCCCGCGCGGCGGGCAGGTCCCCGACGTGCGGTGCGAACCCGAGCTCTGAGAACGCGGCGAGGTTGTCAGCGAGCGTGACCCCGGCTTCTGAGCCGGCGATCAGCGCCGAGTACACGGACTTCGGCAGGCGCTTCTGCGCCCGGCGCTGGGCCACGGCGACCGACTCGAACCACGGGTTGCGGTCAAACAACTTCACGGCGAACGCATGATCGCCAGCGGGCTCTCGTCGCACGCGTGCACGGGGGCGCGGCGAGGCGCCCGCTTCGACATGTCCACCGACGGCTTGGGAATCGGGGAGTCATCCCTGTCGGCGAGGAGCCGCTCGCCATGCCCGAGCACGCATTCGGGATCCGGGCCCGCCAGCGGCAGGCCGGTGAAGAACTTCGCGGCCATGCAGCCGCCGCGGCACTTGTCGAACAGCCCGCAGCTCGCGCACGCGCCGGCGTGCTGCGGGCTCCGCAGGTCACAGAACAACTCCGACTCTCGCCACACCCGCGCGAACCCGCCGGGGTCGCGGACGTTGCCGGCAAGGAACTCGTCGTGGATCACGAACGGGCACGCGTACACGTCGCCGATCGGATCGATCAGGCACACCACCCGCCCGGCGCCGCACAGGTTCAGCCCGGGCAGCGCGGCGCCGTAGCCGCCGAGGTGGAAGAACGAGTCTCCGGTCAGCACATCCTCGCCGTGGGCCAGCAGCCACTCGTACAGCTCGCGCTGCTGGGCGGCGGTGGGGTGAAGGCGATCCCAGACATCGGCGCCGCGCCCGGACGGCCGCAGCCGGGTCAGCCGCAACTGCGCGCCGAACCGGTCGGCCAGCTCCTTGAACGCGCCGAGCTGCGGCATGTTCTCGCGCGTGATCACAACCGACAGCTTGAACCCTTCAAAGCCGGCCTCGGCCAGGTTCTCCATCGCTCCGATCGCGGTGGCGTACGACCCTGGGCCGCGGACGCTGTCGTTCACCGAAGCCGTCGCCCCGTCAAGTGACACCTGCACGTCGACATAGTCGGTGCGGGCGATCCGAGCCGCCACCTCAGCCGTGATCCGCGACCCGTTCGTCGAGAACTTCACCCCGACGTGATGGTCGACGGCGTAGTCGACGAGCTCCCAGAAATCGCGGCGGACCGTCGGCTCGCCGCCGCCGACGTTCACGTAGAACACCTGCATCCGTTGGAGCTCGTCGATCACCGCCTTGCACTCGGCCGTGGTCAGCTCGCGAGGGTCACGCCGGCCCGAGCTCGACAGACAGTGAACGCACGCGAGATTGCACGCGTACGTCAGCTCCCAGGTCAGGCAGATCGGCGCGTCGAGGCCGGTCTCGAGCTGATCGACGAGCCGCCCCGGCGCGGCCGCGACGCTCACGACCCCGCCCGCGACACGATCATGCCGGTATCCGCGAGCGTGGCCAAGGCCCGCTCGTATTGCGGCAGCTCATCGTCGCTGACGCCGGCGGCGCGGCAGGCATCCCGGGCGCTGTCGTGCTGCCCGAGCCCACTGACGACGTCGAGCAGCAACCGGCTCTTCAGAAACGACAGGCGGCGCGTCCCGAAGTGATAGACCAGCGCGCCGAACGGCTCAGGGCGTACCGCGACCTGCGGCGCGACCCGCCACCCCCGATCGAGCAGTCCACCCAGCTCAGTAGACGCCGCACATGCCATCGATCGAGACATCCTCGACCAGAAGATCCTCAAGCACGAGCTCCTCGTCGGAGGGCTGGGTCGCCATCTCCTCCTCGGACTCCGGCTCCGGGGCCGTCTGCTCGAGCTGCTCAGGGACCGTGCTCATGCGATTCTCCTCTCCTCTGCGGCAGTCGGGCGCGATAATTTAGCACTCTGTGACAAATCTCTCTGACTTGAACTGGGTTCAGGTTGATGGCGTCCCACGGCGCGCCGTGATCGTACCCCTGGGCTCGCTCGAACAGCACGGCCCGCACCTGCCGCTCGACACCGACACTCGGATCGCGGTCGCCGTCTCGCACGCCGCCGCCGTGGGGCGCAGCGGCGTGGCGGTCGCGCCGCCGGTGGCGTTCGGGGCGAGCGGAGAGCACGCGGCGTTCCCGGGCACGCTGTCGATCGGCACCGCCGCGCTCGTGGAGCTGCTCGTCGAACTCGGCCGCGACGCGACCCGGCACTGGGGCGCGCTGTTGTTCGTCAACGGGCACGGAGGCAACTGGGACGCGATGTCGACGGCACTGGATCGGCTCGCCGGCGAGGGACGGCGCTGCGCGGCGTTCTCGATCTCGCCGAACGGCGGCGACGCGCACGCCGGGCTGACCGAGACATCGATGCTCCT
Organism: uncultured Solirubrobacterales bacterium; assembly: GCA_963746695.1. Taxonomy (GTDB): domain Bacteria; phylum Actinomycetota; class Thermoleophilia; order Solirubrobacterales; family Solirubrobacteraceae; genus Palsa-465. The sequence goes on from CAVVCP010000011.1 coordinate 319,511, forward strand.
CCATCTCGATCCGGCCGTGGTCCAATACGAGGACGCCGAGCCGGGCGAGCGGGCGCCGCTGCCCGAGCTGATCGAGCGGCTTCGCCGCGAGGGCGTCCGGGCCGTGAGTCCCAACGGCGTCCTCGGCGATCCGCGCGGCGCCACTGCCGAGAAGGGCCGCCGGCTGCTCGACGAGGTGACCGTTGGCTGCGCGGCGACGCTCGACTCGCTCCTCGCCGACGGGCCCGGCGATGAGTGACGGACCCGGCCTCGCGGTCGTCACCGGCGCGGCGCGCGGGATCGGCGGCGCCGTCGGGCTCGGCCTGGCCGAAGACGGGTGGTCGTTGCTGCTCGTCGACGCCTGCGCCGATCAACCCGGCATCGGGTACGCGATGCCGGCGCCCGCGGACCTCGAGGCCGCCGCGGCAGCATGTGCTCAGGCCGGCGCGCCGAATGTCGACGTGCTTCAGGCCGACGTGGGCGCGCCGGAGTTCGCGTCGCGGCTGTGCGACGCGCTCGCGGGCAGGACCGCGGCGGCCGCGATCGCGGCCGCCGGCGTGATCGCCGGCGGGCCCGGGTGGGCGACGAGCGAGGAGTCGTGGTCGACGCTGATCGACGTCAACCTGCACGGCGCGCGGCGGTTGGCCGAGGCGACGGTGCCGGGGATGATCGTGGCCCGCCGCGGGCGGTTCGTCGCGGTCGCTTCCGCCGCCGCGCTGCGGGCGATGCCCCAGCTCGCCGCGTATTCGGCGGCTAAGGCGGCGACGGTCGGCTACGTCCGCGCGCTGGCCGCCGACCTCGCGGGGACCGGGGTGTCGGCCAACGCCATCTGCCCGGGATCGACCCGCGGGGCGATGCTCGCCGCTAGCGCCGAGCTGTACGACCTCGGTGATCAGGAGGAGTTCGCCGGTCAGCAGCTGATGCGCCGCCTGCTCGACCCGGCTGAGGTCGCCGCCGCCGCTGTGTGGCTGTGCGGACCACGAGCATCCGCGCTGACCGGCGCGGTGATCCCGGTCGACGGAGGGCTCACGCCGTAGCCGCGGTGCCCGTCCCGGTCGGGTGGCGCCTGCGGCCGTCCCGAGGGCTGCGGCGCGAGCGCGGCGGCGAGGTGCTGCTCGGGGGTTCGCCACCGAGACTGATCGCGCTGTCGGGGCGCGGCGCGGAGCTTGCCGAGCGATGGTGGACGGGCGAGCCGGTCGGGGACGACCTCGCAGAGCGCCTGCTCGCTCGCCGTCTGCTGGACGCCGGCCTGGCCCACCCCGACCCGCCGCCCAGCGACCGTCTCCCAGCCGAGGAGGTGACGATCGTCGTGCCGGTGTATGGCGACGCCGAGCGGCTCGCGTTGTGCCTGGCGCCGCTGGCCGGCGAGACGCCGGTGATCGTGGTCGACGACGGCTCGCCCGACGGCGGGGCGATCGCCGCAGTGGCCGGCCGGTTCGGCGCTCGCTACGTCCGCCATCTCTGCAACCGCGGTGCGGCCGCGGCCCGCAACACCGGCCTCGAGCTGGCAGCCACGCCGATGGTCGCGTTCCTCGATGCCGACTGCGTGCCGCCGGCCGGGTTTCCCGGCGAGCTGCTCGACCACCTCGCCGACCCTGCCGTCGGCCTCGTCGCGCCACGGATCGTTTCCCTGGGCGGGCAGTCCGGGAGGATCGCCGCGTACGAGCGGTGTCACTCGGCGCTCGACATGGGGCCGCAGCCATCGAGGGTCCGTCCGTACTCGTGGGTGTGGTACGTGCCGAGCGCGGCGATGGTCGCACGGCGGGCGGCGCTCGGTCGCGGCTTCGACGAGGACCTCGAGCTCGGCGAGGACGTCGATCTGGTCTGGCGGCTGCACGACACGGGATGGCAGGTCCGCTACGACCCGCGCACGCAGGTCGCCCATCACGATCGGCTCGACCCGGTGGCGTGGTACCGGCGGCGAGTCGCCTACAACGAATCGGTGGCGCCGCTGCTCGGGCGGCATCCCGATCGCGTGCCGGCGCTGTTCGTGTCCCCGCCGGCCGCGGTGGGGTGGGCCGCATGGTTGAGTGGTTGGTGGCCGGTGCTTGCCGGGCTCACCGGTCTGCGCGCGCTGCGGCTGTCCCGGTCGGTGTCCGGGCGGTTACCGCACGTCGCGCCATGGGCGGCCCGGGCCGCCGCCGAGTCGACGGTTCAGGAGGCGCGCGACCTCGGGCGGGCCGTGGCGGGGCCGTGGGCGCCGTTCGCGCTCGCAGCGGTGTGCGCATCGCGCGATCGCGGGCTCGTCCGGAGGCTGGCGGCGCTGCTCGCGCTCGTGATCGTCGCCGACTGGCTCGCCGAGGACCCCCCGCTCGATCCGCTCAGCTACGGAGCGCTCCGCCTCGCCGATGAATCGGCGCGCGGCGTTGGGATCTGGGTCGCGTGCGTGCGCGCGCGTGACTTCCGGGCGCTGGCGCCGAGGCGCGCGCCGCATCCGAGCCGTCGTTAGTGGTCGTCCCCTGCGGGGGCGGCCACTAGCTCTCCGTCAGGGCGGTGAGGCCGGAGCCGAGCAGACGGTAGGCCTCGTCGAGGTTCTGCGCGAGGTCGCTCGACGGGTCGTCGACCCAGACCACGAACGCGGCCATCGACGTCCCGAGCGCGGCGTGCGCCACCGTCTGCGGGACGAGCTCGCCTGGCTGGCATCCGAGCCGCGCCGCGACGAAGTCGGCGATCACCGCTCGCCACTCGGCGTAGCGGAGCGTCGAGTGCGCCTGGAGCGCGGGCACGCCGGTGATCAGGCGCATCCGGATCCGCAGCTCGGGGAGCTGCTCGTCCTCATAGCGGTTGGACTCGACGATCGCGCGCCGGAGCGCCTCGTGCAGCGGTTCGCCGGGGACGGTCGCGTCGAGACAGCGCTGCAGCCGCCCCAGCACCAAGTCGAAGTCGCCCCAGACCATGTCGTTCTTGGACGCGAAGTAGCGAAACAGAGTTCGCCGGCTGACCCCGAGCGCCTCCGCGATCTCGTCGACCGTCGTCTCCTCGAATCCCCGCTCGGCGAACATCTCGAGCGCGGTGCGGCTCACCGCCCGGCGCGAAGTTCCCGGGGGGCGCCCCGGCCTCTGACCGATGCTGGCGTGCACGGAATCTAGATACCAGGCCGCGGTACGGGCGCGCCGGCAGGCATGGCGAGATCGTGGTGCGCCTGCAACGCCTCGGCAACATGCGAGAGGTGGTTCCGCATGGCCAGCTCGGCCGCGTCGGGATCGCGGGCGGCAATCGCCTCCACGATGTCGTTGTGCTCGGCGTATGAACGCTCCGGCCGTCCCGGCAAGAGGACCGTCCGGTACTGGAAGCGGACGAGCTGCGAGCTCAAAGTTCTTGACAGCCGCTCGGCCGTCTCGTGTCCCGAGATCTCGAGGATCCGCCCGTGCAGCCGGGCGTTCGCGTTCGAGACCGCCAGCAGGTCACCCTGCTCGCGCAGGCCGCGCATCTCCTCGATGATGCTCCGCAGCTCGGCGACCGCGGCTTCGTCGGCGTTGAAGGCGGCGTGACGCGCCGCGAGTCCCTCGAGCGCGGCGCGGGCTTCGAGGATCTCGACCGCCTCGATCTCGGACACGCGTCTCACCCTGGCGCCGCGGTGGCGCTCGCGCTCCACGAGCCCGTCATGCTCGAGCCGGACGAGCGCGATCCGCACGGCCGCGCGTCCGAGCCCGAGCCGCTCGCTCAACTCCTCTTCGAGCAGTCGCTCACCCGGCAACAGCTCTCCGTTCACGATCGCCTCGCGCAGATCCTCGTAACCGTCGGCCCTGATCGACAACAGCACCTCTCGTCCGTCCGCTGCATGGGTCTGGCGCCGGGGCGGCGGTGCACATCAGCAGATAACTCGTGACATTACCGCGAGTCCGGGTCCGGGTCTTCTCGTTGGTCCGGAGGATCACCCGATTCGGGTGACCCGCGCCGATTTGCGCGGTCATACGCTTCCGCTGGTCGCTGCGAACAGGCAGCGGTCAATGATCATTACTTGGGGTCAGCAACCCCGTCGCGACCGAACCGGTCGCACGCATGGTTGCGACCAGGACGGCATCGATGGAGGGCACACATGGCCGATGTAAACGTTGACGAACTCGGGCCGGTCGACTACGTCGTGGTCGAGTTTCCTGCGGACAAGGCGGACTTCTCGGGTGCAATGGCAGAGGAGCTGAGGAAGCTGGTGGAAGGCGGGACGGTACGGGTGCTCGATCTCATGGTGGTCACGAAGGCTGAGGACGGCACCGTCGCGCTAGCCGAACTGCGCGACCGGGATGAGAGTGAGTTCGGCGAACTGCGGTCGCTCGAGGCGGATCTGTCGATGATGCTGGCCGCGGAGGACGTGGAGCGGGTGGGTGTGGACTTGGCGCCCGGAAGCACTGCCGCCGTTCTCGTCTGGGAGAACACGTGGGCGGCGCCGTTCGCGTCGTCGATCCGCCACTCCGGCGGCGAGCTGGTCGCCATGGGCCGCATTCCGACCCAGGCGCTCATCGCCGCAGCCGAGGAGGACCGCGAGGCGGCCGAAGCAGGAGCATGAACTAGCCCCAGCGGAATGCCAACGCGGCTCAGGGTCGCGGTTCGTGCCCGGCACTGACCTGTCAGCGGAAACGCGCCTACAACTCGCGCCGGGTGTCCGGACACGCTTAGATGCCGCCGGCCACGTGCTGCTCGACGCGCCGGACGGCACCATTATCGACCTGGGTCCGAAGGGGTTCGCGACGTTGTCGATGTTCGCGCGGCCGCTCAGCCTCGGAGCGGCGATCGAACGACTCGAGAACGACAGCAACGGCTCGACCGATTTCGTCCCCACCCTGAGTGTGATCAACCTCCTGATCGAGGAGGGCGCGCTCGTGCCGCCGGATGTTGGTGGCGTCGTCACCAGAGGGTGGGCCGATCCCGTGGAGCACGCGCGCATGCTTCACGACGAGCGCCGGACGAATGACTACATCGCTGCGCTGCGCGAAGCGATGCGACCGGACGACGTCGTGCTCGACATCGGCACCGGCAGCGGGGTGCTCGCGATCGCCGCCGCGCGGGCGGGCGCGCGTCACGTCTACGCCGTCGAGGCCAGCGATATCGCCGACGTAGCGGAGCGCGTGTTCGCCGCAAACGGCGTGGAAGACCAGGTGACGCTCATCCGCGGCTGGTCCAGGGACATCGAGCTACCGGAGCGTGCGGACCTGCTGGCGGCGGAGGTGATCGGCAACGAACCGTTCGAGGAGGAGATCCTCGAGACGACGCTCGACGCGCGGCGCCGTCTACTGAAACCCGGCGCGCGGCTGATTCCGCACACGCTCGAGCTTGTGGCTCGGCCGCTGCGCATCCCAGACGCGGAGGCCAGGCAGCGCGCGATCGGCCGGCGGGCCATCGAACGCTGGCGGCGCCTCTACGGGATCGAGTTCCAGCCGCTGCTTGACGCGGCCTTCCCAGGTCCGGTGAATAACCCCACCGAAGCTGAGGTCCTGGCCGGCTGGCCGCCGGTGGGTCCGCCGGTCTCGCTAGCCATGGTCGAGCTCGGACGGTACGACCGACCGACCGTCGACGCGTCCGCTGAGCTCGCTGTCCCGCCCGACGCAACCGTCAACGCCATCGCCGTAACGTTCCGCGCGCACCTGCACGGGAGCATCGTTCACACGCTCGACCCTTGGAGGTGGTCGTCGTCGAGCTGGGCGACTTCGGTGTGGGTGCTCCCGGACGCAGTGCGCGTTGGTTCGGGCGACTGCCTGCGGGTTCGCTACACCCGTCGCGCACCTGGCCGTGCCGACGGGTTGACCTGCGCCGTTTCCCCCTTTTTGGGTGATGCCGCGTTATCCCCGGACCGGCACGATAGTGGTCGACCGGCTCCGGCGAACGCATCGGAGCCGTGACGTCAACGTCGTCAACGATGAGGAGGACGCGATGGGATTTGTACGTCGACGCGCTCGCCGCCGAACCGCGCTGGTGGTCGGAGGAGCGGCCTACGCATACGGCAAGCACCGGGGCGGTCAACAGCAAGCCGACGAGGGGGGATACGACGACGGGGGATACAACGAGCCGCCGCCCGCGGCCGCGCCCGCGCCCGCCGCGCCGAGTGCAACGATCGACTACGACGAGCTCGCGCAGCTCGGGAAGCTGCACGCCGACGGCACCCTGACCGACGAGGAGTTCGCGGCCGCCAAGGCCAAGATCCTCGGAACCTGACACACGCGATCGCCGCAATGCGATCGCGACTGCCCGAACCTTCGGGCGGGTTGCCCGAACTTGTCGTCGAGGACTCGCCCGACGCGGCCGACTTGGCGCTTCTCGAGGAGCAGGTGGCGGCGGCCGCGATCGCCGCCGCCGGGTTGGGTGAGGAGCAGGAGTTCGGGATCTTCGCCCGGGGAGACGACCGTCGCGTCGTCGCGGGCATTTCCGCCATCGTCTGGGGCGGGTACTGCGAGCTACAGGCGATGTGGGTCGAGGAATCGCTCCGCAACCGTGGGCTGGCGCACGCACTGTTCGCCGGCGCCGAGGCCGAGGCGCGGCGCAGAGGTTGCGCGCTCGTCGTGTTTCACGCCTACGATCTGCTCGCGCGGGGACTATACGAACGGCTGGGATACGAGACGGTTGGGATCATCGAGAACTGCCCGGCCGGAAGCGCAGCGCGCTGGTATCGCAAGGTCCTCTAAACCTGGACGATCAGGAAGCGATTCCCGTCGGGGTCGCGGAAGAAGAACTGCGGCGGGACCGGATCCTCGACGAGGATGTCGGCCGAGACCAGGCCCGGACGGGCGGTGCCGTCGCGCCCGATTTCAGAGTCGACGTCGACGCCGCGCGCACGCAGGCTCTCGTGCAGGGCTTCGATGTCGTTGGTCGCGAGCGCGCAGCGAGCCACGTCGCCGCCGGCGGACGCACCCTCGCTCGCGGGTACCAGCGCCAGGTTGTTCCCCGCGCCCGGCGGCGCCACCTCGACCCATCGGTGTACCTCCCCGTACTCGAACTCCGCGCGCTTCTCGAAGCCGAGCTTCTCGACGTAGAACGCCAGCGCGCGCTCCTGATCGGCAACCGGGACGAAGATGGTCCCGACCTCGTGGATGCTGGTCGTGGCGTCGGTCATGTGAGCTCCTTCCGGCGTGGCACGAGTGTTGACTGTGGCTTAGACCGGCCGCGGCACCGAAACTCATCGGTGCACCGTTTCGTTCAGCGGACGATGCGCATCTCGCGGCTGGTGTTGTTCAGTCGCCGGCCGCCGTCCTCGGTCGCGACGACGATGTCCTCGATCCGCACTCCGAACCGGCCGGGCAGGTAGATCCCGGGCTCGACCGAGAAGCACATCCCGGCTTCGATCGGGCGGGTCTCGCCCTCGACCAGATACGGAGGCTCGTGCGTGGTCAGCCCGATCCCGTGGCCGACGCGGTGAATGAAGTACTCGCCGTAGCCGGCGTCGGCGATCACCTTGCGGGCGGCTCGGTCGACCCCCTCGCACGCGACACCAGGGCGGACCGCCTCGAAGCCGGCCTGCTGCGCGCGCCGAACGGTCTCGAACACCGCCCGTTCCTCGTCGGTGGGCTCGCCGACATGGACGGTGCGGGTCGTGTCGGATCCGTAGCCGTTCTTGAGCCCGCCGAAGTCGAGCACGACCATGTCGCCGTGCTGGATCCTGCGGGCGCCCGCCTCGTGGTGCGGGTTGGCACCGTTCGGGCCCGAGCCGACCACCGTGAAGTCGACCTGCGAGTGGCCGTGCTCGCGAAGGAGGGCCGCAAGGTCAGCGGCCACCTCGGTCTCGAGGCGGCCCTCGAACTGCGCTTGCACGATCTCCTCGAAGGTGGCGTCGACGGCAGCGCCTGCCTCGGCCAGCCGCTCGAGCTCGTTGGCGTCCTTGACCGCGCGGAGCATCGGGAGCGCGTCGTTGATGGACACGTAGCTCGAGCCGGGTAGCCGCTGCTGCAGGCCGAGGACGTGCATGGCCCAGGCCGAGTCCGAGATCGCGTAGCGCCCGCTAGGGTCGAGCAGGCTCCCGGTGGCCTCGTACGGATCATCGCCGTCGGCCCAGACGGTGAGAGACACCGCATCCGCGCTCATCGATTCCGCGGCACCGGAGCGCTCGAGAATCGGAACGATCATCGCCGGGTCGCGCGAGGCGCTGATCGCGAGCATCGTGATCCGCTCGGTGATCGCAATAGGCGAGTAGCCGGTGAAGTACAGGAGGTCCGGGCCGGGCGTGACGAGCACGCCGGTGAGACCAGCGTCGTGCGCCTGCGTCGCCGCTCGCTTCATGCGGTTGGCGAAATCGTCGGTCGTGAACGGTCCTGTGGTCATCGCTTCGGTGTCGCGCCGGCGGCCGTGTTGGCGGGCTGGCGCCCAGCCGGGTGGCCGTCGACCTGTTGCAGCGCCCGCCAGAGGGTACGCATGATCGGGGCGAGATGGGCGATCTCCTCGAGGTGGGCCTCGGCGAGCAGGTCGAGCTTGCGGCGACTCCGCTTGATCCCCGACGCGGCGCCGGCGGCGTGTTATCCCGCAGTTACGCCCGGTCCTCATCCGCTTCGGGTGATGGCGCGTCCGGGGGTCGCTCATAGCCTCGTCTGCAGCGTGAGCCCGACATCGACCGACAGAGCTGCGGCGACGGCGAGCTGGGTGAAGTCGCCGCGGGCGTTCATCGCTCCACTCGCGCTGGCTCAGTTCATCTGCAGCTTCGCGGGCTCGAACATGAACGTGATGATCAACGACATCAGCCACGACCTGCACACGGACGTGAAGGGCGTGCAGACCACGATCACGCTGTTCCTGGTGATCATGGCCGTGCTGATGATCCCGTGCAGCAAGCTGAGCGACCGCTTCGGCCGCAAGCGGTGCTTCATCGGCGGCCTCGTCCTGTACGGGATCGGCACGGTGCTGAGCGCGATCGCCCCGGGCCTCGGGGTGCTGATCCTCGGCAACTCGGTGTTCCAGGGCGTGGGCACGGCGTTCCTGATCCCGCCGGTCTACATCCTCACGACGATGGCGTTCACCTCGATCGAGTCCCGGGCCAAAGCGTTCGGGGTGATCAGCGGGCTGGGAGGCATCGGCGCCGCGGCCGGACCGTTGATCGGCGGTCTGATCACCTCAGGGATCAGCTGGCGGGCGGCATTCGTGTTTCAGGCGCTGGTGGTGGCGACGATCATCGTGCTCGCGCGACGGGTCGTCGATCCCGTGGCGCCCGACCCTGACCGTCCGTTCGACACGGTCGGAGCGATCCTGTCCGCGGTCGGAATGTTCTGTCTGGTGGTCGGGATCCTGCAGGCCGGAGTCAACAACACGCTGCTGGTCGTGTTCCTCGCCCTGGGGGCCGCGTTCCTGGCCGCCTTCTTCGTGTTCGTCCGCGCCCGCGAGCGAGCCGGGAAGGAGCCCCTGCTGTCCCCGGCCCTGTTCAAGAACCGCACGTCGAACCTCGGCCTGATCACTCAGAACCTCCAGTGGCTGGTGCTGATGGGCGTGTCGTTCACCGTGTCGGTCTTCCTCCAGACCGAGCGCCACTACAGCGCGATCAAGACCGGCGTGATCTTCACCGCGGCGACCGTCGGCATCCTGGTCTCGTCGCTCGCCGCCGAGCGGCTGGCCAAGAAGTACCTCCAGAAGACGCTGATCGCGACAGGCTTCGTGACGACGGCGGTCGGGATCGGGCTCCTGCTCGGCTTTGTGCATGCGGCCTCATCGAGCGCGTGGGCGTTCGCTCCGGGCCTGCTGCTGATCGGGCTGGGGCTCGGCGTGATGCTGACCCCATCGGTCAACCTCGTGCAGGGCGCCTTCTCCGAGGAGAAGCAGGGAGAGATCTCGGGGCTGTCGCGCAGCGTCTCCAACCTCGGCTCGTCGTTCGGCACCGCGATCGCCGGCACGATCCTGGTCTCGAACCTCGTCTCTGGGAACGGGACGTATGTGGCTGCGATGATCGTCCTCGCCGTGCTCGCGCTCGTCGGGCTCGGGGCATCGATTCTCCTGCCCGCGAATCCGCTCCCGACCGCGCACGCCGACGCGGCCCCTCCGGCGGCCGCGTTGGACCCCGCGGTGTGACGTGGCGGCTCAGCGGGTCACGCAGCGAAACCCGATGTGGCTGGTCGACGTGTCGATCGCCTCGGGCTGGCGAGCCGCGGGCCGGTAGCGCAAGCAGTAACTCGGCGCGCACAGGTGCGAGCCGCCCTTGATCACGCGGCGGGGGATGTGGGCGCCGGGGCGGCCGACGTCATAGCTCGCGTCCGGGGTCTCGATGCGCGGGTTGACGGCGGCACTGCAGCACGGGCTGGCGGGTGCGTCGGCGCCCGCGCCACGGGCCGAGTAGTAATCGCAGGTCCACTCCCACACGTTGCCGGTCACGTCGTGGAGGCCGTACCCGTTGGCGGCGAACAATCCGACCGGCGTCGTGCCGCGCCACCCCTTGGAGCCCGTGTTCCGCCAGGGGAAATCCCCTTGCCAGAAGTTCGCCATCAGCTCGCCGCCCGGTCGCGGCTCGTCTCCCCAGGCGAACGTCGCGCCGTCGAGGCCACCTCGCGCCGCGCACTCCCATTCGGCCTCGGTCGGAAGATCCTTTCCCGCCCATTGCGCGAACGCCTCCGCGTCCTCATAGGCGATGTGCGTGACCGGGTGATTCTGGCGCTCGGCGTTGTCACTCTCGGGACCCCACGGGTGGCGCCAGTTCGCCCCGGGGACGTAGGCCCACCACCGGGTCGGGTCGGCGAGCGGCACAGGGTGGGGCGTGGGGTGGAACACGGCCGAGCCGGCGACGAGCAGCGCTGGGTCCGCGTCTGGATAGTCGTCCGCATCCGGTGGCCGCTCGGCCATCGTCACGTAGCCGGTCTCGTCGACGAATTTGGCGAACTCGGCGACGGTCACCGGTCCGGGATCGATCGCGAAACCGCCGACCTCGACTTCGCGGACCGGGCCCTCCTCGGGGTAGAAGTCGGCCGAGCCGATTCGGAACACCCCACCGGGAATCTCGACCATCGCCGCACCTACCATGCCACGCAAATCCTAGGACAGCCCGGAGACCCGGGGATCATCTGATTCGGGTGATGCTGCACCCCGGCGGCGTGGAAGCCTGGGCTGAGGACCGATCCGGTCGCCATTCGCCGTGGAATTGAGGTTCGTGTGAGCAGTCCGTTCAGAGGCGTCATCAACGTCGACATTCGCGACTCCCAGCCCGATTGGACGCCGTTCGAGCCTGCGCGGGCTCCGGACGGGGCGCCGAGCGTCCTGTACCTCGTGCTCGACGACGTCGGGTTCTCGGCGATCGGCTGCTACGGCGGTCCGATCGACACGCCGAACATCGACCGCATCGCCGCAAACGGCGTTCGCTATACGCAGTGGCATACGACCGCGCTGTGCTCGCCGACACGGTCCTGCCTGCTGACCGGCCGCAACCACACGCGCAACAGCATGGCCTGCATCACCGAGGCGGCGATCGGGTTTCCGAACGCGAGCGGGATGATCCCGCCGGAGAACGGGATGCTGCCCGAGATCCTCGGCGAGCTCGGCTGGAACACATACATGACCGGCAAATGGCATCTGTGCCCGACCGACGAGATGCATCTGGCCTCGACCCGTCGCAACTGGCCGGGCGGTCGCGGGTTCGAGCGGTTCTACGGATTCCTCGGCGCCGAGACCGACCAGTGGTATCCGGACCTGGTCTACGACAACCATCCGGTCGAGCCGCCGTACCAGCCGGAGGAGGGCTATCACCTCAGCGTGGATCTGACCGACAAGGCGCTCGAGTTCATCAAGGATGCCAAGGCAGTCGCGCCCGACAAGCCGTTCTTCCTCTACTACACACCGGGCGCCTGCCATGCGCCCCACCAGGCGCCGCGCGAGTGGATCGACAAGTACAAAGGCCGCTTCGACGCCGGCTACGAGGCGATGCGCGAGCAGACGCTTGCGCGCCAGAAGCAGCTCGGACTCGTTCCCCACGACACCGAGTTGCCGCCGATCAATCCGATCGGTACCCCGCAGACCCGGACGGGTCCGGGCGGCCTGCCGTTCCCGGGGGTCGACGTCACGCGTCCTTGGGACTCCCTCTCGGCTGAGGAGAAGCGGCTGTTCTCACGTATGGCCGAGGTGTACGCAGGGTTCCTGTCACACGTCGACGACCAGATCGGCAGGCTGCTCGCGTACCTCGAAGAGACCGGCCAGCTCGAGAACACGCTGATCGTGCTGGTCTCCGACAACGGGGCGAGCGGCGAGGGCGGCCCGAACGGCTCGGTCAACGAGAACAAGTTCTTCAACGGCGTGCCGGACGACATCGAGGCCAACCTCGCGCTGCTCGACGACCTCGGCAGCCCGAAGACCTACAACCACTATCCGAACGGGTGGGCGATGGCGTTCAACACCCCGTTCAAGATGTGGAAGCGGTACGAGTTCAACGGTGGCAGCTGCGACCCATGCATCATCTCGTGGCCGAAGACGATCACCGCGAGAGGGGAGGTCCGCGACCAGTACCACCACGCGATCGACATCGTCCCGACGGTCCTCGACTGCCTCGGCGTCGCGTCGCCCGAGACGATCAAGGGCCACGTGCAGTCCGCCTTCGACGGGATCAGTATGCGCTACAGCTTCAACGACGCCGACGCCCCCGGCCGTCGCAAGACCCAGTTCTATTCGATGCTCGGCTCGAGGGCGATCTGGCACGAGGGCTGGAAGGCCGTCAGCACTCACCCGACGATCAGCGGGTGGAGCCACTTCAACGACGACACCTGGGAGCTCTACAACGTCGAGGTCGACCGTGCGGAGCTCCACGACCTCGCGGCCGAGCAGCCCGAGAAGGTGCGCGAGCTGCTCAACCTGTGGTTCGCCGAGGCCGGCGCCAACGGTGCGTTCCCGCTCGACGACCGGTCCGCGATCGAGATCCTCAACACACCGCGGCCGCAGCTCACCAGCCCGCGCGACCGTTACCAGTACTTCCCCGGCACCGCCGGCGTCCCCGAGGCGCAGTCGGTCAACATCCGCAACCGCGACTACATCATCGGTGCGGTGCTCGACATCCCCGCCGCCGGCGCCGGGGGCGTCCTGTTCGCCCAGGGATCCCATTTCGGCGGGCATGCGCTCTACGTCAAGGAGAACCGACTCCACTACGTCTACAACTTCGTGGGGGTGGTCGAACAGCAGGTCGTGGCCACCGAGGACGTACCCACGGGCGAGAACCTGATCCTGTCGGCGTCGTTCGTGAAGGACGGCGAGGACCCGCCTGGCGTCTCGACCGGGATCGTCTCCCTGTTCCACGGCGACCAGAAGGTGGGGGAGGCGCGGATCAAGACTCAGCCGTCGGCGTTCGGGCTGTCGGGGACCGACCTGGTGGTCGGGCGCGCGATCAGCAACATCACCGACGACTTCCCCGGCGAGCGGCCCTGGGCGTTCACCGGCGGCACGATCAGGACGGTGGCGGTCGACGTCAGCGGCGACCCGTACGTCGATCTGGAACGCGCCGCCGCCGCGATGATCGCCCGCGAATAGGGGGCGCCCGGCCAGTCCCGGCCTAGGTGTCGCCGAAGACCGTGGCCCAGTCGTTCTTGATGCTGACCACGGTCCAGCCGTCCGTGGCCGCACGCTCAAGTGAAGTCTCGGCGCCCTCGACGTAGTCGAACTCGCGATCGGGGTCGTCGTGCAGCACCAGCAGGCGCAGTCCCTTGCGGCCGGCGTAATGCAGCATCGGGATGTCACCGTTCGAGTTGCCGCCGGCCAGGATCGGGCGCCGTCCGACGCGGCTCCAGATCCGCACCGGCTTGGTCGGGCCATCGTCGAACACGTCCGGCTGGGCCAGGTACACGAGCGTGCCCCCGTGCTCGTCCTCCTGGTAGCTGAGGGCGTTTGAGCTGCCGATCACGCGCTCGGCGGGGATCCCGTAGATCTCCTCGGTAACCGGCCGCATGAAGTCGCGGTCACCTCCCGAGGCTATGTAACTCGTGAACCCGTTGGCCTCGAGGTAACGGAGCAGTTCGATCATCGGCAGGTAACCGCACTCGCGGAACCGGCGTTCGAGCGTCGGATGCGGTGCGCCCAGGAACGCTTCCGCGGCGTGACCGTAATCCTCGACCGTCACCCCCGCGAACGCCCGCAGGATGCCGCCCATCAGAACCTTGAGGTCGTTGTCATCGCCGTGGTAATGCTTGGCCATGATCGCGCTCAACCAGTCGTAGTCACGCTCGTAGGCTGCCTTCCACGGTTGCCTGGCTCTCAGCGCCGCGTCGGTCTCGCACATCTCAGCGAGCCGGTGCAGGACGAACCCGAGCTCGATCGGCATCGGCTTCTCGCACCACAAGGTGCCGTCATTGTCGAACACCGCTACGCGGTCGGCCGGCGGCACGTAGCCGGGGTCGCCTTCGTCGCGTGACCTGCTCGACGAATTCGACGATCGCTTGCCGCGAGGGCGTGTCGTTCCACGAAGTGAGCTGCGGGGCGGCGGTGTCTGTGGTCATCGCTCAGTCTCGGGCGAAGGCCATGCGGGCCTCGGTGGCGAGGTCGACGAACGGGTCGCCGCTGACGTCGATTACCGCCTTGTGGACCGTACCGCCGGCAAACCCCCACGGGTAGTCGCCGGGGTAGTCGTCGGTGACGGGCTCGGCCCCCTCCTTGCCGATGTTGAGGCCCTCGCCGGCGATCGAGAACGTGCCCGGCTGCGTCTTGATCCGGTCGTCGCCCACCGCGTTCTCGCGTATGTGGAGTGTCAGCGTGCCCTCGGCCGGCATCGTGTCACCCTCCCTTTCGAAGGAGGCCGAGAGCACGACGTGGCCGGTGGGTCCGAGCTCGGTGGATTGCACGATCTGCTCCTCGAGGCCGACCCAGTTGTACACGTACTTGAGCTTGCGGTCCTTGATGTACAGGGCGTGGCCGCCGAACCTCGATCCGTGGGCGAACAGCACGCCGCCCGCCTCCTCGGTGTCGATCGTGACCTCGACCGCGATCGTGTAAGACCGGTTGCGGATGTTCGGCGCGACCGACTCGGGCACTTCGGAGCCGCCCGGATAGTAGGCCGTTCGAGCTCGGGAACCCCGACGCGGCCTCGGTGATCGTCGCCATCCCGTTCGTGGTGTGGTTGCGGCCGGTCATCAGGCACGATCGCGTCGGCGAGCACAGCGCGGTCGTGTGGAAGTTCGTGTACAGCAGGCCACGGTCGGCGATCCGCTTGATGTTCGGGGTCTCGATCATGCCGCCGAAGGGCTCCATCGCTGAGAAGCCGACGTCGTCGAGCACGATGTACAGCACGCTCGGCGTGCCCTCGGGCGCGATCGGCTGGGTGTAGGGCCCCCAGTCCGGGGTCGACTCTGTGACGTCGACGTTGACGATGCCCTTGAACGGCTCGGCCATGTTCACGCTCCCGTTGCAGTGATCGGCTTGACGTTTCGCTTGATGTTCAACGGGACCCCCGGACCGGGACATCACCTGAATGAGGTGATGTCTGGCGGTTGTCCGTGGGTGAACGATTTCGCTACTTCCCGGGATCGAACGTGTCGGTGACGAGCGCCCGGCCGCTGCGGTCGAGCGTCTGGAGTTGGTAGCCGGGGAAGAGCGCGCCGGATAGGTTCGGTGCCGAGCTGTTCGTGAGGTGGCATTTGCCCTTGCAGGTCGGCATGACGATCGCGAAGTATCGGCCGTCTCCGATCGGTGCGGTCGTGCCGCTGATCCGGTCGCGGACCCTCACCGGGTCGCCGATCGTCGGGACGTAGCCGTACGCGATGCGCCACGTCTGACCACTCGGGGAGCGGATGCTCGTCGGCCAGTACGAGAACCCACGCGCGTCGTGCCAGGGGAATCGCCCACAACCGGGCACCGGGCCGCCGAGCTGGTACTTGTCTCCGGTGATGTCGGCCCAGGTCCCGTCGGGCTGGCGGATTGCCTCGCACAGCCAACCTTTGCGGCTGAGCCCGATCCACCACTCGAACCTGCCCACGCCCGGGACCGTGAAAGTCGTTGCACGGTGCACCGATTGCGGTATCACCTGCTGCCGCGGGGCTCCGGGGAACTGCGCTGCGGGGTTGGCCTCGAACAGCGTCTTCGGACTCGCCGAGATCAGACCGAGCCTGATCGCGCCGATCGCGCCACCGGTGGCTACGAGCAGCACCGCGGCCGCGATCAAGGCAAGGCGCCGAGGGCTCATTCGCAGTCGGCGAGGGGACCGGCGCACGGCCCTGGCCGGACCGGCGAGTCGTGGGTCGACCGGGCTCGCGGTGATCCGGGCGAACAGGTCGTCGTCGTAGATGACCGCGGCCGGCGCGGGATTGGCCGCCCGAAGCCGCTCGACGATGCGATCAGAGGTCATAGCTGCTCCAGCTGGGTTGGCAGTTGTCGACCGCGCGGTCCCGCGCGCGGCTTTCCAGTGCGTGAGCGAGCCGGCGACGCGCGCGATGCAGCCGGACGCGGAATGCGGCCGCCGAGATCCCGAGGCTGGCCGCCGCGGCCGCCGGCGTCAGGTCCTCCCACGCGACGAGCAGCAGCGCTTCGCGGTCGTGGGGCGAGAGTGACGCGAGAGCCCGCTCGAGCTCCGCATCCAAGTCGAGGATTGGGGCGAGCGGCTCCTCGGGAGCCGGCGGCTCGACGCCCTCGAGATCCTGCAGCCGCATGCGGTGGCGCCGCCGGTCGGCAAGCACGAGGTTGCGTGCGGTGCCGATCAGCCACGGGCGCGGGTCGTCGCTCGGGACGTCGGTCGAAGACGGCCGCATCCGTTACAACGACAGGATCGCGGGTTCGGGTGGTCCGTGCCTCCGCGCCGCGACGCGACCTCCGGACCCGGGGAGGAGCGCCGCGACGCCCGGCGAATCTCAATCGGATGCCCCGCCTGGCCTACATCGCCTATGTCGTGATCGGCGTGATCGTGGCCTCCCAGCACAGCTACTACGCCCATCTGGGCAGCTTTTCCCAGGTGCTCTCGGCGGTGGTCGCGACGGTGCTGTGGCCGCTGATCCTGCTCGGGGCGAACCTCCACCTCAGCCTCGCCAACCTCTAGCGACGAGCGGCGCCGGCCGCGTATCCTCGCCGGAGAATGGCTTCAGTTCCGCTCCATCACAACCGCGAGTTTCGGCTGCTTTGGAGCGGCCAGGCGATCTCCGCGCTCGGCTCGCAGATCACGCTCGTCGCCTTCCCGTTGCTGGTGCTGGCGGTCACCGGCTCGCCGGCGAAGGCGGGTGTGGTCGGGTTCGCGAGGCAGCTTCCGATCGCGGTGCTGGCGCTACCAGCCGGGGCGCTGGCCGACCGGATGAACCGCAAGCACCTGATGGTGACATGCGATGCGGTTCGCGCGGTGGCGTTGGCGTCGATACCGATCGCGATCGTGACCGGCTCGGTGCCGTACTGGCTGATCGTGCTCGTCGCGGTGATCGACGGGGCCGGGTTCGTGTTCACCTATGTCACCGAACGCGGCGCGATGCGACAGCTGGTCGCGCCCGAGCAACTCGGCGAGGCGGTCGCGCGGAACGAATCGCGCGAGTTCGGCGCGATGCTCGCGGGGCCGCCGCTCGGCGGCCTTCTGTTCGCGCTCGGACAGGCGGTCCCGTTTCTCGCCGACTCCGTGTCCTACGCCGCGTCGGTGGTGAGCAAGCTGCTGATCAAGTCCGAATTTCAGGAGACCCGAATCGACGCCGCGCCGGGACGCGCTATCGAGGGCCTCCGATGGGTCTGGGACCGGCCGTTCTTTCGTGTCTGCATGCTGCTGTTCGCCTGCAGCAATCCGATCTTCACCGGGCTCTACCTGCTGATCGTGGTGCTCGCCAAGCAAGACGGGGCCTCGTCAGCACAGGTCGGCGTGATGCTCGGCATCGCCGCCACCGGCGGGCTGGTCGGCGCGCTGCTCGCGCCCGGGCTGCTCGGACGGCTGTCGCCGCGCACCGTCCTCATCGGCGAGAACTGGCTGATCGCGCTGGCGATCCCGCTGCTCCTGCTCGTGGACAACGTCTTCCTGCTCGGGGCGATCGTCGCGGTCGCGGAGCTGATCACTCCGGTGACGAACTCGATCGTCGTCGGCTACCGCGTCGCGCTCGCACCCGACCGCCTTCAAGGCCGCGTCCAAGCCGGTTCGACCCTGATCTCGTTCTCGGTCGCGTGGGCTGGCCCGCTCGCGGTGGGCCTCCTGCTCCAAAGCGCCGGCTCGACCGCCACGATCCTCGTGCTGACCGGCTGGGGGATGCTGCTGGCGGTCGCCGCCACCGCGTCGCGGGCATTCCGCCATCCGCCGAAGCTCGCCAGGCCACCGGCCCCGGCGCCGGCGGCCGCGTCCTGACCGGCGGATCCTGATGAGACCGGTCTCCGAGGAATGGGAAGCGCGGGAATGGCTCGATCAGGCTTCGAGCGCGAACGTCGCGGTGATCGTGGCGACGACTTCCTGCTCGCCAGCCTCCACATTCATGTCGGCCCCGGCGGCAGCGCGGCCCGACAGCCGCATGTTCAGTACACGGGCGTGGTCGGGCTCTGAGAGCGCGATCAGCGCTCCGAGCCGCGCATCCACACCCGCCGCGTATGCGGCCGCCTTCGCTTTGGCCCGCGCGGCGGCTTGCGTAGCCACCTCGAGCCATGCCGGATTGTCCGTCGAGATGCTCCAACTGGGACCGGCGATCCGTGCGTCGAGCTCATCGGTCGCGCGCATGATCAGGCGACCGATCGTGTCGGTGTCGGCGACTCGGACCGAGAGGCTCGCGAGCGCTCGATGACCGAGCGAGCGCCGGCCGTCCGTCGTGTGGTCGAACTCCTCGCTGACAGTCACCCCGGTCGTGGATCGGTTCTCGCGGCCGATGGCGAGCTCGTCCAGGATCTGAGCGAGCGCGTCACTCCGCTGGGCGACGTCCGCGAGCGCGGGTCCCGGTGACGCCTTGGTCGTCGACAGCGTGACCCACACGATCGCCTCATCGGGCTCGGTTCGGATCGCGGCCTCGCCGGTCACGGTCACGGTTGGCTGACTCCCACTCGCCGCGGCCTTGTCGTTCACCATCCGACGATCGTAACCCCTGGCAGCGGCCGTACGCCTGGTTACACCGGCGTGACGTGCATCGCGGTCCAGCATCGCCGTGCGCCGTGGCACCGCTCGATGCGGGAGAGCTGACGGTGAAGCTGTCTCAGCTGGCGCGGCGTGAGCCGCCCGGCTAAGTTGTGCAGCTCGAACGGGTCGGTCTGGAGGTCGTAGAACTCGCGTTCACCGTCGGTGTACTCGACGTATAGATACTGACGGGTTCGCATCGCCTCGTAGGTGTTCGGGTTCCCGCTAGGCGATTGCTGGAAGTCCGGGTCCAGGGCGGACATCGGTCCGCCGTGGTGCTCAACCAGGATCGCGTCCCGCCATGCGGGCGTGGGCTGGCCGTGGATCAGGCGCGCGAGATTGTGACCGTCGGAGCGCATGCTCGTTCCGGCGATCGCCGCGAACGTCGGGGCGAGGTCGATGTTCTCGGCCATCGCGTTGGTGGTCTTGCCGGCCGGCACGCCGGGGCCGACAACCACGAGCGGGACATCGATGTCGGTGTCGAACGCGGTCAGCTTGCCGGGCATCAGGCGGTACTGGCCGGTGTGCAGGCCGTTGTCCGAACTGAAGACCAGGTAGGTGTTCCTGCTGAGCCCGTCGGCCGCGAGCGTACGCTCGATCGTCGCGATCATCCGGTCGACGGCTTGCACGGATTGCGCTCGGCGCCGGAAGGCGGAGTTGATCTTCTTGATCTGTCGACCGGTCAGCCGGGGGTGGCCGGCCAGCCACTGCGGCGCGTGGGTCGGGAGCACGTCGAAATTAGGCGGGCGCGGTGCTCGCAACCCTGGGAAGTCGTTGTCGTCGCGCGGCGCCGGGGTGTACGGGGAGTGGGGGGCGAAGCTCGCGAGCTCGAGGAAGAACGGCGCCTTGTCGTGCGCGGCCTGGTTGATGAACTGGACACCGTCGCGCGCGATCACATCGGTCAGGTAGTCCGACGGCTTGTCGCCGTAGCGGTGCAGCACGCCGTTCTGGTTGAGCGTGTAGTTGAACTCGGGATAGCCCCATCCGGCCACGTCCCAGTCGGTGAACCCCGGTGGGACGTAACCGGCGGGCACATTGGTGACCTCCCCGTCGGACAGGTGCCCGTGCCCGGATCTTTCCAGGTATCCGTTGAGGAACTTGCCCATCAGCGCGGTCCGGTATCCCGCACGCTGCAGCGCGAGCGGGAACGTTCGTTGCTCGTCACCGTGCCGGTAGAAGGCGCGAAACCCGCCACCCGGCCCGAAATTGCTGAACACCCCGGTGTCGTGCGGGAAGTCGCCGGTGAAGATCGACGCCCGCGACGGGCAGCACAGCGAGTCGGACACGAAGTAGTCCTCGAAGGTGAGTCCGGCCCGCTCCATCGCCAGCACGTGGGGCATGAACCGCACCAGATTCCTCGATAGGTCGTCGGTGAGGACGAACACGATGTTCGGCCGGCCCGACGCTTCGCCGGCGCCGGAGCCGGGGGATCGCCGCTTCGTCCCACCGGGCTGCACGAGCGCGACGACGCCGCCGGCGATTACCGCGGCGGCGAGGACCCCCGCCAGAACTTGTAGTGGCCGCCGGGTCAACACCGGCGACACGCGACCCCAGACATCGTCCTCATACAAGCAGACAGGGCCCGGCGAGGCCGTTAGTCACGACACCGTCGGCCGCGGGCGTCGCGGTCGCTATGTCGTGGCGCCGGCGATCGGGGCGCCGATCGCGATGTCGGCGGGTCGTTCGGGTGGTGCGGTGGCGAGGCGGGCGGCTTGTTGGCCGCGTTTGCGGGGGCGCCAGACGCGGAGGTATTGGGCGGCGAGGTAGGAGCCGATTACGAGCGCGAGCGCGAGGAATTGGCCGGCGAACGTTTCCCAGTTGGGGAACAGCGAGAACCAGGTGCCGGTCCAGCCGGGCAGGTTCAGCCCGGGGACGGGGGTGGTGCCGATCCACCCGGCCAACTGCATCTCGTTGACCTCCTCCCCGACCGCGACCAGCAGCACGAACAGCAGCATCACCCCGGTGATGATCAACAACCGCCGGTACGGGAGCCGCTGATGCAACGCGAACGTCAACACGCCCGCGGCCGCGGTGAACAACAGGCCGATCACGACCCCCTCGAGCACCACGCTCGCGCCATACAACTCGCGGAGGTTCTGCAAGAAGATCACGACCTCAAAACACTCGCGGTACACCGACGTGAACCCCAACAACGCCAGGCCGAGCAGCATCCGCCGCTGATTCGTGTCCGGATCTGAGGACAACAACCCGCGGCGGCGCTTGTGATGCGACGAGATCCACCCCGTCCAATACACCTTGTGAAAGAACCAGTTCATCACCACCAACAGCACGATCAACGACGGGATCCCGGTCGCGGCCTGCACGTCGAACTCGCCGCCATGAAACCGGCCGATCAACCACACCACAAACAACCACGTCCCGACCCCAGCCGCGACCGCCGCGCCGCTCCCCGCGACCACCGGGCGGCGATAAACCCGATTCGCCCCCAAAAAACTCGCCGTCACCGCCGCCAGCACCAGAATCGTCTCAAGCCCCTCGCGGAACACCAGAATCGCGCTATCGATCACCACCGAGGTATGACTCAACCGATCCCCCGCCGGCAAATCCGTCGGATCCGTCGTCCCCCCACGCGCATGCCAACTAATCACCACAACCACCACCGCCGCCACCAACACCACCGCCGTCCACACATAAAAACCCAACCGCTCACTCGGACGCGGGCGGCGGCTTGGCGTAGCGCTGGCGGCTGGAACTGGCGTCATCGAAAGACCTTCAAGGGAAACCCGACTGGCACGCTCGGCTTGGCAGCGGCGGCAGCATAACACAAATTAGGGCGCCCTAATAAGGCTCCCCTAACGGAGGCTCCGACGTGGATCGCGAGCCAGTAGCGGTGGGTGTCCGTGGCAGAGTGGGGGATGTGCGAATCGGGATCCTCGGTCCGTTGACGGTCGAGCGTGACGGTCGTCGTCTGGAGGTGGCCGGCGGGCGACTGAAGGCGCTGCTGGCGCGACTGGCGACGGACGTCGGGCAGTCGGTGTCCGCTACGAGTCTGGCCGACGCCATCTGGGACGGTGAGCTGCCGGCGGATGAGTTGCATGCCCTGCAGTCGCTGGTATCGCGGCTAAGGCGAGCGCTCGGCGACGGCGAGCTGATCGAGCAGAGTGCCGGCGGCTACCGGCTGGCTCTCGCCGTCGACGAGGTAGACGCGCCGCGATTTGCTCGGCTCGCCGCGGATGGGGCAAGGTGGTTGCGAGATGGCGATCCGGAGCGCGCCCGCGACGTGCTGAGGGAGGCGCTCGCGCTGTGGCGGGGCCCAGCGCTTGCCGACATAGCGCATGCCGGGTCGCTAGCTGCAGCGGCTGCCTCGCTGGAGGATCTTCGGGTCACCGCGCAGGCCGACCGTGCAGAGGCGGAGATCGCGCTCGGTGGCGCGGCCGGGCTGGTCGCGGAGCTCGAGGCTCTGGCCGGCGAGAATCCGCTCCACGAACGCGTCGCCGGGCAGCTCATGCGGGCGCTGTGGGCGGCCGGGCGGCAAGCGGATGCGCTCGCCCTGTACGAGCGGGTGCGGGCGCGGCTTGCCGATGAGCTCGGAGTGACTCCCTCGCCCGAGCTCGCGCAGATTCATCTGGCGTTGCTCAAGGGCGAGCAGGGGGTCCCCAGCCGGGTTGGCCGTGAGGCACGGTCGAATATCGCGGTTCGCCTGACGAGCTTCGTCGGACGCGAGCCGGAGCTCGAGCAGGTCGACGACCTGCTGAGCGAGCATCGCTTGCTCACGCTCGTCGGCACGGGCGGCGCGGGCAAGACGCGGCTGGCGAGCGAGGTCGCTGACCGGGTCCTCGGCTCGGTCCGTGACGGCGTGTGGCTGGTCGAGCTGGCACCGGTCGCCGAGGGCGCGGGAATTGCCCCGGCCGTGCTGGGGTCGCTCGGCCTGCGCGAGGTGCAGCTTCTCGGCACCAGGTCGGCCGTAGCCGCCGGGGATGCGCTGTCCCACGTGGTCGAGGTGCTCGCCGACAAAGAGGCGTTGCTCGTGCTCGACAACTGCGAGCACCTGCTCGAGCCGGTGGCGCGGCTGGTGGATCAGCTGCTCGGAGCTTGCCCGCGCCTGCGGATCATGTGCACGAGTCGCGAGCCGCTCGGGATCACCGGCGAGATGATCGTGCCAGTCGCCCCGTTGAAGCTTCCCTCTGGCGAGCTGCCGGCTGGTGAGGCGCTGGCCGTGCCCGCGGTGCGATTGTTCGCCGACCGGGCGGCGACAGCGGCGGCGGGGTTCGTCGTCGACGAGCAGACGGTCGCGGCGGTCGTTGACGTGTGCCGGCGGGTCGATGGGCTGCCACTGGCGATCGAGCTTGCCGCGGCCCGTCTGCGCTCGATGACCCTGCCGCAGCTCGCCGCGCGCCTGGACGATCGCTTTCGATTGCTGACCGGAGGCAGCCGGACGGCGATGCCCCGCCAGCGCACGCTGCGCGCGGTCGTGGACTGGAGCTGGGACTTGCTCGACGAGCGCGAGCGGGCGCTGCTGCGCCGGCTCGCGGTATTCGCCGGCGGCGTCACCCTCGAGGCGGCCGAGGACGTGTGCGCCGGCGGGCCCGTGGCCGCTGCCGACGTGTTCGACCTGCTTTGCGCGCTGGTCGACAAGTCGCTGTTGCAGATCGCCGAATCCGAGGGACCGCGGTACGGGCTGCTCGAGACGATCCGCGAGTACGGACTCGAACGGATCGCGGAGGCGGGGGAGTTGCCGGCGACGCGGACTGCGCATGCGGGCCATTTCGCCCGGCTCGCGATCGAGGCGGCTCCACACCTCCGGGGACCCGATCAGCTGAACTGGGTGGCTCGCCTGCGCGCCGAGCACGACAACGTGCTGGCCGCCTTGCGTTACCTGGGTGAGAGGGACGAGGCAGCGCTCGTGGCCAAGGTGGTCGTGGCGCTGCTGTGGTTCTGGGTCCTGTCGGGCAGCCGGCAGGAGGTCGTGACCTGGACCGGGTTCGCACGCGAGGTGGCCGGTGATGCCGACCCGCTCGACCGGGTGCTGATCGACGGCGTCCATGCCCTGGCGCGGGCGATCCCAGGGGAGCCGGGGGCCGGCGACCCGTGGCAGGCGCTCACGACCACGCTCGAGCAGATCGAGGATGTCGACCTGGCCGACCATCCGCTGCTGGCGGCGGTGCGACCGATGCTGGCGATGGCCGCCGGTCGGGAGCGGGTCCTCGAGCTGCTCGAGCACTCGGTCAGACATCCCGACCCGTGGGTACGGGCGACGGCGCTGTTCGTGCGGGTGCAGCTCACCGAGAACGAGGGAGATGTCGACGGCATGAGCGTCGCGCTCGACGAGGCATTGCGCGCGTTCGGCGAGGTTGGCGACCGGTGGGGGCTGGCCACCACGCTGTCCGAGCTGTCGAGCCTGCGGATCCTGCGCGGCGACCTCGACGGTGCCGAGCAGGCGCTGGAGGAGACCCGGTCGTTGATGGCCGAGCTGGGAGCCTCGGACGGCGGCGCGATGATGCAGCTGCGCCTGGCCGACGTGCGGACGCGGCGCGGCGAGTTCTATGCGGCGCGACGGATGCTGCTCGAGAGCCTCGACGAGCGCGAGCGGTTCGCCGAAGAGACGGCGATGATCAAGGTCTCGCTCGCATATCTTCTCGCGCGCGAAGGTGAGCTCGCCCGTGCGCGCCTGCTCTGCGACGAGGCGCGCGAGCAGATAAGCGACTCCGAGCACCGCAGGCCGGAGCAGGGGCACACCCAGGCGGTCACGCTGAACTGGGCTGCGGTGGTCGAGCTCGAGGCCGGCGCGCTCGACGCCGCGGAGGGCCTGCTGACGGAGGCATATCCCGTCGCGCTGGGAACGCACGATATGCCGATCGTGGCGATGCTCGGCGTGACGCTTGCCTCGCTCGAAGAGCGGCGCGGTGACGGCCTCGAGAGCGCCGTGATCCTGGGCGCAGCCGCCCGGTTGCGGGGCGCCGAGGACCCGACGCATCCCGAGGTCGCGCGGCTGACGGCGGCGCTGCGAGGGCGGCTCGGCGAGGAGACCTTCGACGCGGCGTTCGTCGCCGGACGAGCCCTGAGCCGAGACGAGGCGCTGGCCCGTCTCGACCCAGGGAAGCTCGACCCGGGTCGCCTAGACGCGGCGCCGATAGGCCCGGAGCGCCAGGGGAACGAACACCACGAGCAGGATCCCCATCCAGACCAGCGTCCAGAGCACGTGTGAGGCCACGGGGCCGCCCAGCAACAGGCCGCGGACCGCGCCGACCAGCTGAGTCAGGGGGTTGACCTTCACGAACGACTGCAACCAGCCGGGCATCGTGGCGGTCGGGACGAACGTGTTGGAGCCGAAGCTCAGCGGCAGCACGATCAGCGTCATGATCCCCTGCACGGCGCCCGGCGTGCGCGCGATCATCCCGACGAACACCGACGCCCAGCAGAGGCACAGCGCGAACCCGATCGCCAGCACGCACGCGGCCACTACGTCGATCGCGCTCGTGTGTGCGCGGAAGCCGAGCACATACCCGAAGCCGAGGGTGACGACACAGAGGATCGTGTAGCGCGCGACGTCGGCCAGGACGGCGCCGACGAGCGGCGCCGAACGGGCGATCGGCAGGCTGCGGAACCGGTCGAAGATTCCCTTGGCGACGTCGTTGTTGAGGTTGACCCCGATAGCGATCCCGCCCATCGCGATCGTCTGGCCGAGGATCCCGGGCAGGAGGAACTCCAGATACGCGTGCTGCGACCCGTGCGCGATCGCGCCGCCGAAGATGTAGGTGAACATCAACAGGAAGATGATCGGCTGCAGCGTCACGTCGATCAGCGCCTCGGGGGTTCGAAGCGTGTTGATCAGGCCGCGCTTGGCCAGGACCAGGCTGTGACGCGCGAACCGCCAGCGGCGGCGCGGCTGGTTCGTGCTGATGCCCAGCGGAATCACGCCGCTGACGGCGGTTGTGGCCTCGGCGTTCATGCCGCCTCCCTCAGATCATTGTTGTCGGCGCCGTGACCGGTGAGGGTGAAGAACACCTCGTCCAGACTCGGCAGGTTCAGGGACAGCTCGGTCACCGCGATGCCGGCTGCGGCCAGCCGCTGGACGGTCTCCGTCATCGCGGCGTCGCCGGCGACCGGGACGGTCAGGCCTTGTGGATCACGGCTCGGCGCGGAGCCGGTAACCGCGTCGAGGATGTCCGCCACCCGACCGACGTGGGTCGGGTCGGTCGGGCGGACCGTCAGAGTCTGAGTGCCGACGATGCGCTTGAGCCCATCGGGGGTGTCATGGGCGATCACGCGGCCGTGGTCGATGACGACGATGTCGTCGGCCAGCGAGTCGGCCTCGTCGAGGTATTGCGTGGTCAGCAGCACGGTGGCGCCGTCTCGGACCAGCGCCCGCACTATCTGCCACATGTCCTCCCGCTTGGACGGGTCGAGCCCGGTCGTCGGCTCGTCCAGGAACACCACCGACGGCCGGCCGACGAGGCTCGCGGCCAGGTCGAGCCGCCGGCGCATGCCCCCGGAGTAGGTCCGCGCCGGACGGTCTGCGGCATCGGTCAGGCCGAACCACTCAAGCAACTCGGCCCCGCGGGCTCGTGCCGCCCGGGCGCTCAGGTCCAGCAGCTGGCCGATCATCACCAGGTTCTGACGGCCGGTCAACGCCTCGTCGACCGATGCGTACTGTCCGGTGAGACCGACCTGGCGGCGCACGTCCGCTGCGCGGGCGACGACGTCATAACCGGCGATCCGGGCGCTTCCGGCGTCGGGGGTCAACAGCGTCGCGAGGATCCGCACCGCCGTCGTCTTGCCGGCGCCGTTGGGGCCGAGCATCCCGAGCACCGATCCACGCTGAACGGCGAAGTCGACGCCTCCGAGCGCCACCGTGCTGCCGAAGCGCTTGACGAGGCCCTCGGCCTCGATCGCGTATTCCATTGTCCGCTCCTTATTCGTGAACACGCGGTCAGGATCGACAGCCGGGCTCACAGCGCGCTCGCATCCCGCTCGCACGCCGTGTGAGCGGCGGCGAGCCGCATCGCGCCGGCTCGCAACCGCGAATCGTCGTCGATACGATCCCGCCGAATCTGAAGTGGCGCCCCGGCTCCCGTCGGGCCGGTGGCGCTGAGTAACCGCACCACCAGTGATCACCGCAGAGGGCGAATCAACCAGAGGCAGGACATGACGGCCGGCGATCCGGAGCCGGGGTGCCAGCCGCTGGGCGGCGGCAAGCTGCTCGCGGAGATCACGAATCGGATCGTCGCGCTCATGCGCGAGCACTACGGCCGCGGACCGATCAAGGCCAAGACCTACGTCCTGGACAACCTGATCGTATGCGTACTCAGCAATGGGTTCACCGCGATCGAGCGCACGATGCTGGAGGGCGGCGAGCCGGACCTCGTGCTCGACATGCGGCGCGACTTTCAGCGGATGATGAAGCAGCGCTACAGCGAGATGATCGAGGAACTGACCGGGCGCAAGGTGCTTGCCTTCCTGAGCCAGGCCCATATCGAGCCTGATCTCACGCTCGAGGTCTTCCTGATGGACGGCCCGGTCCCGGGCTTCGGCGCGTTGGAGCTGGTTGACCCGGCCGGTCCCGAGGAGACCGGCCACGATTCATAGCCAGCCGTCAGGCGGCGCCAACCGGTCGACTGCGCTCGTCCGGGTCGTCAGGAGGCGCGCTGCCCGGTCGCTGCCGACGGGAATATCGACTAACCTAGAGTTCTCGAGACACGCTGGCGGGACCGCTGTTTGTTCGGCCGGCATGCTTCGACCAAGGAGAGGCTTGCGCCCATAGTGGTCTGATGATGGCCCGTTGGGGGTTGTGCTCTGGAATGTCAACCCCCTCAACGGAGTGGTCACTTTGCATCGATCGGATTGCTGGCTCGGGCACGAGGAGCTCGCCGTGTACGCGCGCCCCCACCTGGGGCGAAGCGTGTTGGACATCCTCACCTCGGTCGTGCCGTACCTGGCCGTTTCGGTGCTGATATATCTCGCTCTTGACGTCTCGTATCTGCTGGCGCTGGCGCTGATGCTCCCGGCTGCCGGCTTCCTGGTGCGGACGTTCATCGTCTTTCACGACTGCGCCCACGGCTCTCTCCTGCCTTCCAAGCGCGCCAACCGGTTGGTCGGGCGGTTTCTCGGACTGTTCGTCCTATCGCCGTTCCAGCGCTGGCGCCACGATCATGCGATCCATCACGGCACGTCGGGAGACCTCGAGCGGCGTGGGGTCGGGGACATCGTCACGCTGACCGTGAGCGAGTACCGCGCGCGGTCACGGCGAGGTCGTCTCGCCTACCGCCTGATCCGCAATCCGGTCGTGATGTTCGGCCTCGGTCCGATTCTCGCGATGATCATCGGGCCGCGGATCGCCACGC
The DNA here is from genome assembly GCA_963746695.1 of uncultured Solirubrobacterales bacterium. Lineage (GTDB taxonomy): Bacteria > Actinomycetota > Thermoleophilia > Solirubrobacterales > Solirubrobacteraceae > Palsa-465. Next base: position 347,696 of record CAVVCP010000011.1, read on the forward strand.
GGTCACAGCGGCCGCGGCTGCGCCACAGCGTGCTTCTCACCGATGTGGTTCTGGTCATGATCGTCGGTGGGCTGTGCTGGTTGATCGGCTGGGAACGGTTCCTGATCGTCTGGGCACCTCCGGCGATGATCGCCGGCTCGGTCGGGATCTGGCTCTTCTACGTGCAGCATCAATTCGAAGACGCCTACTGGGAAAGCGCCGCCGACTGGAATTACTCGGACGCGGCGCTCCGCGGCAGCTCCTACCTGAAGCTGCCGAAGGTGCTCCAGTTCTTCACCGGCAACATCGGGCTCCATCACGTCCACCATCTCAACGCGCGGATTCCGAACTACAACCTTCAGCGTGCTCACGATGAGAACCCGATCTTCCACGAGGTTCCGACGCTGTCGTTGGGGGATGGGTTGCGGGCCGTCCGGCTCAAGCTGTGGGACGAGGAGCAGGGAAAGCTGGTCACGTTCGCGCAGGCAAGGCCCAACCAGCCTCGCGGCGTGGCTGCCCCCGCATCACCGCCCGCCGAGGTTGCTTCACGGGCAGCTTGAGCGCCGTCGTAGCCACGAGCGACGGCGAAGCTATCCCGGGCCCCGCTTGACCGCCGTCACCGGCGGCTAGAAGTCACGCTCGCGGCGCCTCTCCATTTGCTCGCGCTCGCGTTCGGATCGACGCTTGCGAGCCTCTTGATGGGCCCGCTCGTTGCGTTGCGCGATCTCCTTTCGGACATCGTTGAACGCCTGCTCGGCGGTCGACCGTCCCGGGCCCGGCTCTTGGCGTGGCGGGCTTGGTTTTTCGTTCTGCTTCGGCACGTGCTGCTCCCCTCATCGCTCCGCTGGCGAACGGTGGGCCACAGGAAGAATGCGGAGCGAGGCACTCAGGCGGTGGAAGGCTGCTTTTGACTGTACTCCGCGTTTGCGCTGAACCGCGCGTCGCCCGGCTGGGGCGCGCGAGCTACGGCGAAAGCGTCGCTGGATCGCCGGCACCGGAACGCCGCAGACGCGCGATCAGATCATCGATCTCGCCGAGCCACCTGTCGGCCCGGCCGTCGGCGTCCTGGTCCCACTGCTCGCGCAACTCACTCTCTTCACGGACGCGCTGGACGGCCAGGACCGCCTGGTCTATCTCAGAGTCGTGGGGTAGGTGCGGGTGATAGTCCACCCAACGGCGCACACCGTCAGGCAGGCGGTCGGGCGTTTGGCCGGCGCAGCACGCGGATAGTTCTGCGGCTGCGATCGCCTCGAACGCCGTGTCGAGGCCAAGGTAGTCGGCGTCGCTCAGCGCGGTGTCGAGCGTCGAGGCGATCAGCTCGCCCGGATCGACCGCTTCTTCGACAAGTAGGAACCAGTCGTTTGCGGGATCGTTCTCGAAGCTTGTCAGGCCCCAGGCTTCCACGGCGACCCGAACCATAGACGCCAGAATCAGCGCGGCGCTGTGAGCCGTCGGCCTCTCCGCGGAGGCCCGCTGTCGGATGTGCCAGCATGAAGTACTTTGCCATTGTTCCGAAGACGAGCGGCACCGCTGAGCGAGGATGAGCGTCAGGCAGCGGCGGTTGATCTCGAGCGCATCCGGGGCGGGGGGATCCCGCTCGGAGCGGAGGAGCGTCTGAAGCGGGTCGCGGCGTCGACCTCGCCGGTCTTCACCAGCGATCTGACCGTCAACGAGTACGCGGTCGCGCAAGCCTCCGGTCTTACGCCGATCGCGCAGGTCATGGGCAGCTCGGTCGTCCAGCACGGCTGGCAGAACTACGGCTGGTCTTCCTTCGGCGGAGGGGTCCGCGAGATGCCGTCGTTTGCCATGCCGTGGAACCTGGTTCGCCAGCGCTCGTTCGACCGTCTGCGCCAAGAGGCGCAGTTCGCGGGCGCGGACGCAGTGATCGGCATCGAGATGAATGTCAACAGCTCTATTGGGGGCCCGGGCAATCTCGAATATGTGGTATTCGGGACAGCCGTCCGTGAAACCACGCTCGTTGGCCGTGACGTTTTCCGCCCGCGGATGTGCACGCTCTCGGGCCAGGATGTAGACAAGCTGCGGCGTATCGGCGCCGAGACGTTGGAAGTCATCGGCCACACCTCGGTGGTGTGCGTGGAACTCAGTCCGTACGCCAATCAGATGATGGGCTCCTGGTGGGGCAATCAGGAGATGACCGAGGTCACTCAGGGCGTCTACGCGGCCCGTCAACTAGCGATGGACGAGGTGCGCCATCAGGCGAGCCAGGTCGGTGCGAACGACATGGTGATCTCAACGCTCACGCACCACATCGACCATCACGAGTACGAGAGCGTCGGCTACAGGCACCACTTCTTCATCGTCTCGATGCACGTGCTGGGCACTGCGATTGCACTCGGTGCGCACGAGCCTCATCCGGCCCCGTTGGGCGTTCCGGTGATGTCAATCAACCTGGGCCATTAGTCCGCCACCGCGTCAGGAGAACAGCTGATGTCGACATACGATCCGACCAGCACCGAGGGCCTCGCCGAGCACGCCAGCGAGCGCCTGCGAATGAACGCCCGTGGGCTGTTCACGTCCGACCTCTCGGTGAACGAGTACCTGTGCGTGGAGAAGGCCGGCTTCGAGCCCGTGGGGCTGGTTGTGGGGTCGAGCATCTACCACATCGGCTTCCAGCAGTCGAGCTGGAAGGCAAGCCAGGAGATGGGTGTCCTGACGCAGGCGATGTACGCGGCTCGCGAGCTGGCGATGACGCGGATGGAGGAGGAGGCCGATCAGCTCGGTGCTGACGGCATCGTCGGTGTCCGCCTCGAAGTCGGTCGCTATGAATGGGGCGCGGACATGGCCGAGTTCATCGCGATCGGCACAGCGATCAAGCACAAGGGCGGCAAGGTCCACCGCGCGCCCAACGGCCGGCCGTTCACTTCCGATCTCAGCGGTCAGGCCTTCTGGACACTGCTGCAGACCGGCAAGCGCCCGGTGGGCCTGGTCATGGGCACCTGCGTGTACCACGTCGCCCACCGCGGGATGATGCAATCGATGCGCCAGACCGGACAGAATGTCGAGCTCGAGCAGTACACCCAGGCTCTGTATGACGCGCGCGAGCTCGCGATGGAGCGTATGCAGAAGGAGGCCGAGGCGATCGGTGACGGCGTTTTGGGGATCGTCGAGGTCAAGCTGCAAGCGAACAACCACGGCTGGGGGAGCCACGTGATCGAGTTCTTCGCCGTGGGCACCGCGGTTGTTCCCAATGAGCACGCCCAGGACGGTCAGCAGCTGCCGGACATCATGCCGGTCCTCGACGTCAACGACTGACCGGCGCTACCGCTAGCGGTTCTCCGCCTCCGGGCGTTGGTCTTATCGTTCACGTCGTGCGCGTTTTCATCATCTCCGACATGGAGGGCGTCGCTGGGATCGTCAGGTTCGACCAGGTCACCGGTGGCCATCCGATGTACGAGGAGGGCCGGAGGCTCTATACCGGTGAGATCAACGCCGCCGTTCGCGGGGCGAAGGCCGCCGGCGCGACAGAGATCGTGGTGATGGATTGTCACGGCGCGGGCGAGGGATGGACATTCAACTCGCTGATTCCGGAGGAGCTCGATCCCGACTGCGAGTACGTGGTCCAGAACCAGTGGACGGAATACGTCGAGTATCTGGAGAGCGGCGTCGATGCGGCCTTATTCGTTGGAATGCACGCCATGGCGGGAACCGCTGACGGCGTGCTGGCCCACACGGTCAGCGGCTCGTCGTGGTGGCGGCTGCGGTTCAACGGCGTGGAGGTCGGCGAGACCGGCATCAATGCCGCGCTTTGCGGGACGTGGGGCTGCCCGGTTGTCCTCGTCACCGGCGATGTCGCGACCTGCCACGAAGCGCAGGCGCTGCTCGGCGATGGCGTCACGACCGTCGCCGTCAAGAAGGGACTCGGACGCTTCAGCGCCCGCCAGTTCCCCGCGGCGAAGGCACGCGCGCTGATCGAGGCGGGGGCCCGCACCGCGCTCGCCGATCTATCCGCGGTCAGACCGTACGAGCCGGGAGCGCCCTGCGAAATCCTCGTCGACTACACGACCTCGGATCACGTAGAGAGTTATCGGCATCGGCCCGGAGTAGAGATCACGTCGCCGCGGCAGATCGCATCGCGGGCTGAGGACTGGTGGGCTGCGTGGCGCCAGTTTTTCTTCTAGGCAACGTGTCCGCGGCCGGGGGAGGAGCAGCGCTGCCGCGGCGTTGGAGCTGGCAAGCTTTGCATCGTGACTCGGTCATCGGCACAGCAGTTCACGCGGAGTCCGGTGTCGGGTCGGCTTCTGCTCGTTGGTGGAGAGGGGGTGGCGCGATGAGGCTTCGCTGAGCGACGGTCGTCGCGGCTGCCCCGTCGGGGCGGCGAATGGTCCCCTCGTCCTCTTTCGAAAAGGAGCAGGTAGATGGCAGAGGTTGCTGTGAGCAACGTCGATGGCGTGCTCGCGGAGGTTCGCGAGCTGGCGCAGGCGCTGATCGCGCCAGGCGCCGCAGGGATCGACCGCGAGTCGCGGTTCCCCGATGAGCAGCTGAACGCGCTGGCGCAGGTCGGCGCGCTGGGCCTGTTGGTGCCGTGCGACCAGGGTGGTGTGGGCGCCGGGCTGGTGGCGCTGGCCGATGTGTGTGAGGCGGTCGGCGGCGCTTGCGCGTCGACCGGGATGGTGTTCCTGATGCACAGCGTGACCGCGGCGACGGTCGCCGGAGGCGGTGGTCCCTCCGCGGCGCGGCTGCTCGAGGAGATGGCGAGCGGCGAGGTGCTGGGCACGCTGGCGTTCAGCGAGCGTGGCACGGGCGCGCATTTCTACGCGCCGGAGCTGCGGGCTGAGCGCCGTGACGGCTCGGTGTTTGTGAGTGGGCGCAAGTCGTTTGTCACCTCGGGCGGCCATGCCGACGCGATGTTGGTGCTTTTGCAGGGCGAGGGCGACGGCCTTGATTGCTATGTGGTGCGCCGGAACGATTCCGGGGTGCGCTTTGACGGGCACTGGGAGGGCCTGGGGATGCGCGGGAACTCGAGCATCGCGGTCGAGCTCGACGATGTCGTGCTCGATCGTGATGCGCTGATCGGCGAGGCGGGCGGTGGCGCCGGGCTGGTGTTCGGCGTTGTCGCGCCGACGTTCCTGGTGGGGTTGGCTGCGGTGAATGTCGGGATCGCGCAGGCGGCACTGTCGGAAGCGTTCGAGCACGCGAAGTCCCGCCGGTATCCGGATGGCAGCTCGCTGGTGGAGGTCGCGACCGTCCAGCATGCGCTGGCGAACATGGACATCGACGTCCGCGCCGCCCGGGCGCTCCTACGGGAGGCGGCCCGGCTCGGCGACCACGGCGATGAGGGAGCGCTGGTTCCGCTCATGGAGGCCAAGGTCTTATGCACCGATGTCGCGGCGCGGGTGACCCAGGGCGCGTTGGAGGTGTGCGGCGGGCAGGGGTACACGCCCGCGCTTGCGATCGAGCGTCACCTGCGCGACGCTCGGGCGGGGGCGGTGATGGCGCCGACCAATGGGGTGCTGCGGACCTGGTCGGCGAAGGCGATCGCGGGGCTTCCGGTCCCATGAGCGGCGCGGAGCTGAGACTGGGCGCAGTGGCGTATCACCCGCGGATCGTGACGATCTGGGAGCGGTTTCGCACCTATTTCGCCGATGCCGGGGTGCCGACGGACTACGTCCTGTTCTCCAATTACGAGCGGCTTGTCGATGCGGTGCTCGACGGGACCGTCGAGATCGGCTGGAACACGAACACCGCCTACGTGGTGCTCGATCACCGCGCCGGCGGCCGGACGCGAATCCTCGGGATGCGTGACGTCGACCGGGACTGGGCGACGGTGCTGGTGACGCGCAAGGGACAACTGCCGGGCAGCATCTCCGAGCTGAGCGGGCGGGTCCTGGCGCTGGGGAGCCGCGACTCGGGCCACGCGGCGATCCTGCCGCTTCACTACCTCGCCACGGACGGCCTGGACGTCGCGGGCTGCCGGCTGGTGCGCTTTGACACCGACCTCGGCAAGCACGGCGACACCGGCGATTCCGAGCTGCACGTGGTGCGTGCGGTCGCTGAAGGCGAGGCCGACGCCGGCGCGCTGTCGGCCGCGTACTTCAGCGCGTTTCGTGCGGAGTCGGTGCCGGCGGTGGCCGACCTCGAGGTCGCGTGGCGCAGCCCCGCCTACTACCACTGCAACTTCACGGTGCTCGACTCGCTGGACCGTGGGATATCGGAGCGGTGGTCGCAGGCGCTGCTGGCGATGGACTACGACGACGCCAGCCTGCGCTCGGCGATGGACCTCGAGGGAGTGCGGCGCTGGTATCCCGGGGATCGCGAGGGGTACGCGTCGCTGCGGACGGCGATGCGAGAGCAGGCGCTGCTCTCGTGACCGTCGACCGCCGGCAGGCAGCCCACCGGGTCGATGCCGAGCACCTCGAGCTCGGCGGTGGCCTGGAGGTCCTGCTCGCGGCGGCGTTTGAGCGTGTCGCGCCCGGCGGCGTTCTGGAGGTCAGAACGCCGTCGCGCGCGGTCGCGCTCGAGCTTCCCGGTTGGGCTCGACTCGCCGGCCACGAGCCAATCGATCAGATCAGCCGGAAGGATGGACACGTCGTCGTGATACGCCGTGGAACTTCGGCCAGCATCCTGGCGGGACCGCTCCCACCGCGCGAGGCGCCTCCGCGCCTTAGTGACGGAGAGCTCCGCACCGCTGACTTGCGCGGCGGAGCCGTCCCGCCCGAGCCGGATCCTCGTGCCGGGTTTGCTCCCCTCCGAGCCGTCCCCGAGACCGGAGCACCCGCACACCACTGGGCACTCAGCCGCCGCGACGCGATCTGGGCCGACGACGTCGGCGAGCTCGTCGACCAGGCGTCCGCCCAACAGTGGGACGCCTCCCGCGACATCCCCTGGGAGGCCGCCCAGGGCCTGGATGACACCACCGAACGGGCCGTGGCGCAGGTCATGACGTTCCTGGCTCAGAACGAATACGCCGCCCTGTACGTCCCCGCCGGGTTCCTGCCACAGGTCAACCCGCAGCTCGTTGAGCTGGTCCTGTGGCTCGGCAGCCATGTCCACGACGAAGCGCGCCACATCGAGGTCTTCACCAAACGGTCGCTCGCCGGTGGGCACCACGGGTATGCGCTGGCGTCCACCGAGCTGTCCCTCAGCACCCTGCTCGACGAGCACGACTTCACCGCCTCGTCGCTGCTGCTCAACGTGCTCGGCGAAGGCACCTTCCTGGATCTTCTGCGTTTCATCGAGACTCACGCGCCCGACGCCGCCACCGCCGCGGCCGCCAGACTCGCGCACCGCGACGAGCGCCGGCACGTCCACTTCGGCATCTCGAACATCAGGCGCTCCGTCGGGATCGACCCCGACGCGGTGGGGCCGCTCGTTGCCGCCGCCGAGGCACGCGCCGCCAAACTCATCAGCCTCTCCGGCCTCTCGCCCGTCCTCATCGAAGCCCTGACGATCATGGCGGCGCGATCCATCCAGCCGGCCGATCTATCCGACGCCGCCGCGGACGTCCGCGCGCTGATGCAAACGATGGAACGCAATCGCCTGCGCCGCCTCCAAGCCTGTGGGTTCACCACCACCACCGCCCGTCACCTCTCCGACCTACACACGCCCAACCTCATGTGACCGGGCTTTTCCAGTGCGCCCGAGAGGACTCGAACCTCCCGGGACCGTGCTCGTCACCGTGCGATGGTCTGTGGCATATTCGTGGTACGATTGTGGCATGGCGCGGGTGAGGATCAGCACGACGGTTGACCAGAGGCTGCTCGAGAACGCTCGACGGATGCGCTCAGGATCAGCGGACTCCGCACTCATGGACGAGGCGCTCGCGGCGCTGTTGGCGCGGCATCGTGAGGTCGAGATCGACGCTGCCTACTCCGCCTACGACGAACACCCAATCGACCAGGCCGATGATTGGGGTGACCTTGCGTCGTTCCGCAACGCCGCCGGCGCGTCGTGACCGCGCTGCCATCGAGAGGCGAGGTCTGGTGGTGTGAGCTTGCCGAGGTGGGGCGTCGGCCAGTCGTGGTGCTTTCCCGCGATTCCGCGATTCCGCGACTGCGGCGAGCGCTGGTCGGGCCGTGCACGACGACAATCCGCGGCATCCCGAGCGAGGTCGTGCTTGACCCTGGGGAAGACCCGATCCCGCGACGTTCGGCGGTAAATCTCGACTCCGTCGAGAGCGTCTCGGTCGGGGTGCTCGTCGAGCGCCTGGGCAGGCTAAGCGACGACCGGATGCATCAGATCTGCGACGCGCTCGCGGTGGCGGTGGCCTGCGTAGCCTGACTCGTCGTCACGCGAGGTCAGTCTCTTGCACGTAGGGAGATCCCGGCGTGCGCGCGGCTGATCGTTGCCTGGAGGTCGTCGCCGGAGAGGTTGGCGTTGTAGAGCGGGCTGCATGCGTTCGTCAGGAGCTGGTGTACGAGTGCCACGCTCGCCGGGTCGAGATCGTTGGTCTGCTCCAACGCGTCCGCGAGCTGAAGCAGTTCGGGGCGGACGGCTGCGACACGGTCAGTGAGTATTGGGCAGGTATCGAACCGACGCGGCGGTTGTGTCACGGCAGCGGTTCGCCGCAGCCCGGCCGCAAGCGCTCGGCGGTTGCGGGTGCTGAGAAGTCGCGTGTTCTTCGCGGCGATTTCGGGCAGCCGGGTGAGCTCGGGGACGATGGCCAGCGTCGCGAGCCGGTGTCCGCGTGCGATGTGGCAGCCCGCGGCGAGGAGCGCGGCGCCGATCAGGCACACCGCGATCGCGGTGCGGTCGGGCATGTGCCAGGCGACGGCGAACGGAAGCAGAGCGGCCATGACGATCGCGGTGGCGACGCTTCCAGCGCGCCAGTTTCGGAGGGTCGCGAGGCCGCTCCGGGCGGTTGCGTGCTCGGGCGGTTCGTCCGGCGGGAGGATTTTGTGTGTGGCGTGGCTCCGTCTTGGCGGCGGCATCGTTTCGTCCTTTGCTGATCGTCAGCTGGCGGTTACGCGGGCGTCGAACCCGGCCCGTACGTGGTGCAGGGTTGCGTGGAGCTCAGAAACGTGGATGTCAGGGTTGTAGAGCGGGCTGTCACAGCCATTGGCGAGCAGTGCGCGCAGCGTCTCGACAGATGTGGGAGGGGCGTTCTGTGCGCGTTCCAGCGCGGCGGCGATCTCGAGCAGCTCGGTCCGTACCGCGGCGACGCGGTAATGCAGCAACGGTTGGCGGCGGCGGGCGATCGGGTCAGGCTCCTCGGTCCGGTCAGCGGTCCGTCGGAGCCAGCTGACGATCACACGGCGGCGGTGTTCGGCGCGACGCTCTCGCCACCACCCGCGGATGGTGCGGCCGCTCGCGGTTGTCGGGCCGGTGGCCTGGGTGGGCTGGTGCACGTGCCCCGTGTGGGTGAATTGGCTTGCCATCGGGCTCTCCTGCGTCGATGCCCCGGCACTGATGACCGAGCGCGCCTGCCATGGTGCGCGGGGCCGGTGACAGCGCGGCTACAAACCGGCGATGGCCGTGTACACGTCGGCCTTTGCGCCGGCTGGTCAGAGGCCGGGAGCGGTGGTAGCCTCGCTCAGGGGAGCGCAGAAAGGGTGCATGGATTTTCGGATTCTCGGCTCGCTGGAGGTCTGCGATCGGGATCGGACGGTCCGGCTCGGTGGCGATAAGCAGCGGGCGCTGTTGGCGGTCTTGCTGTTGCACGCCAACGAGGTCGTCTCGGCTGACCGGCTGATCGACGATCTTTGGGGAGCGCGCCCGCCGCCTGCAGCGCTGAAGGCACTCCAGGCGCACATCTCGCGGTTGCGTAAGGCACTGGACGCCAAAGGGGGCGCGTTGCTAGACGACAACGGCGATCAGTCCCCCGAGGGGTCAGATCGGGTGCTGATCACCCGCGGGCACGGGTACTTGCTTCGTGTCGCGCGCGGTGAGCTCGACCTGGACCGCTTCCGAGCTTCGGTCGAGGAGGGGCGTGAGGCGCTGGCGGCCGGTGAGGCCGGGAGGGCCGCCGCGATCCTGCGCGCCGGCCTGGCTTTGTGGCGCGGCCCCCCGTTGGCCGAGTTCGCCTACCAGGCCTTTGCGCAGACCGCGATCGCCGAACTAGACGACCTTCATTTGAGCGCCCTGGAGGAGCGCGTCGAGGCGGATCTTGCGCTCGGACGCCAGCGCGACCTTGTCGGCGAGCTGACCTCGCTGGTCCACCAAAGCCCGCTCCGGGAGCGGTTGCGGGGACAGCTGATGCTCGCGTTGTACCGCTCGGACCGTCAAGCAGAAGCCCTGCAGGTCTACCAGGAGTTCCGGCGCGCATTGTCTGAGCAACTCGGCCTCGACCCAAGCCCCGGCCTACAGCAGCTCGAGGTCGCAATCCTGGGTCGCGACGCCTCGCTGCAGGCACCGCGAGCGACCGGGCCGTCCGTCGCGCCGCCTGGCGGTCCGCGAGTTCGACCCCGGCGCCGGTGGCTCGTGGCCGGGACAGCCGCGGTGATCGCGATCGTGATCTCCACGGCGGTTGTGGCGTCGCCCGGTGGCGGGTCCGCCCGCTTGACGGCCATTCCCGCGGACTCGGTCGGCGCGATCAATCCGGCGCGCGGGGGGATCACCGCGGTAGTGCCTGACGAGTTCTCACCGTCGGATGTGGCAGCCGGCGCGGGTTCGGTGTGGGTCGCCAACTACAACGCCAACTCCGTCTCGCGCATCGACCCGGTGACGCACACCGTCGAGCAGACGATCCTGGTCAACTCGACTCCAAGCGCGATCGCAGTCGGCGACGGCGCGGTATGGGTGACCAACAACTTCAGCGGGACGGTCTCGAGGATCGACCCGGCCGCTGACCACGTCGTCCAGACGACCGCGGTCGGCAACGGGCCGAGCGGGATCGCGATCGGCGCCGGCGCGGTGTGGGTGAGCAACAGTAACGACGGCACCCTCAGCAAGCTCAACGCGCTCACCGGTCACGTGGTAAAGACGATCCAGCTCGGCAGCGCGACCGATGTCGCCGTCGGGCTCGACGCGGTATGGGTGAGCGACGCCGCGAACGGGCGGGTTCTGCGTGTGGATCCCCACACAGACGCGGTGACCGGTGAGATCAATGTCGGCACCGGGCCGGATGCGATCACGCTTGGAGACCGATCGGTATGGGTCGCCAACACTCTCGATGGGACGGTCTCAAGGATCGACCCGCAGACCGGCCACGTGACGGCGACGATCCCGGTAGGTAACGGCCCCAGCGCGATCGCAGTCGGCACCGGCGGGGTGTGGGTCGCCAACGAGTATGGCCGGAGCGTGGTCAGCATCGATCCGGCGACCGACACGGTCGCGCGCACGGTCACGGTCGGCAACGATCCCCAAGGTCTGGCGTCCGCGGGCGGCCTGATATGGGTAAGCGCTCAGGACTCGGGCGCAAGCCACCGCGGCGGGACCCTGGCCGTCCTTCAGAACGCCCAGTTCGGCTCGCTCGATCCGTCCGGTCTGAACGGGTCGCTCGCGGCGCTTTACTCGCTCTACATGACCAACGATGGGCTGACCGCGTTCAAGCGAGTCGGCGGCAGCGGCGGTGCCCAGGTCGTGCCCGACCTGGCGGTCTCACTGCCGACTCCAACCGACGCTGGTCTCACCTACACCTTCCAGCTGCGCCCCGGGATCCGCTACTCAAACGGCCAGCTCGTGCGGCCTGAGGACTTCCGCCGCGCGATTCAACGCTCGCTCGGGCTAGGTTGGACCATCTACTACACGAATATCGTTGGTGGCGCTGCGTGCGTCGCGCGCCCGACGCGCTGTGACCTATCACGCGGGATCGTCACCGACGACGCGACCGAACACCGTCACATTTCAACTCGTCACGCCCGACCCCGAGTTCCTACAACAGCTCGCTCTGTGGCCTGCCCTAGCCGTGCCCGCCGGGACGCCCAGCCATGACATCGGTAGCCACCCGATGCCGGCGACTGGCCCCTACATGTTCGCGAGCGACACCCCGCGGCAGGTCACGCTCGTGCGCAATCCGTACTTTCGCGAATGGTCACATGCTGCGCAGCCAGACGGCTACCCGGACCGGATCGTGTGGCGGATCGGCACCAGCACTGAAGCAGCGGTGACCAGGGTTGAGCACGGCGCCGCGGATTACACGATCGACCCGCCGCCCGCAGGCCGCCTGAATGAGGTGCAGACGCGCTTCGCAAGCCAGCTGCACGTCGAACCCAACGACGTGACGATCGAACTCGGGCTCAATACGCGGCAGGCACCGTTCACCGACCTGCGCGTGCGCCGCGCGCTGAACTTCGCTGTCGACCGCGGGAAGCTGGCGCGCCTGCTCGGGCAGGACTCAAGCCCTACCTGCCAGGAACTCGCACCGTTCATACCCGGATATCAGCGCTATTGCCCATACACGCTCAACGCTAACCACACAGAGGCCTGGAGTGCTCCCGACCTCACCAAAGCAAGAACGCTGATCGCCGCGTCGGGCACCCGCGGGACGCCGATCACGATCTGGACCGCGCCCGGCTACCTCACCGACTTCACGGCAACCGCGCACTACCTCGTCTCACTGCTCGACCGTCTCGGCTACCCGGCCCGCCTCAGAAGCGTTCGCTCAGGCAGCATCTTGTTCTCACTGGTCTCGGACCCCCGAACGAGAGCTCAAGCCTTCCTCAGCGTCCTCGCCCCAAACTACCCAGCCGCCTCCGAGTTCCTCGGCCCGGAATACAAGAGCTGCAAGAGCCCGTTCCCAGCCACCGGGAGCAACGTCCCCGCGCTTCCCTTCTGCGACCCGCAGTTCGACGCGACGGTCGGCAGCGCGCTCGCCGCGGAGTCCGACAAATCGCCAGCCGTCGGAACCCTGTGGGCGAAAGCCGACCGGCGGTTCACCGATCAGGCACCCGTCGTCCCCTTGGTCACTCCGCGCACCACCGACTTCGTCTCCCGCCGCGTCGGCGACTATCAATACAACCCGCAGCTCGGCGTCTTGCTCGACCAGCTCTGGGTGCACTAGCGGTACGCTCGCTATTGAAGTCGGGTTTAGGTCAACCGGAGCGCGGCGAGTTTGAGCGAGGCGGTCGGACAGCTGGCGATTGGCGAGGTGGCGAAGCGCGCCGGGATGAGCGCGTCGCGGATCCGTTTCTACGAAGCGCGCGGGCTGCTTCCGGTGCCCGAGCGCCTGGCGGGGAAGCGCCGTTACAACCAGGACGTGCTCCGGCGTCTGGCGATCATCGACGCCGCCCAGCGGGTTGGGTTCACGCTCGAGGAGATCCGCGACCTTTTCGGCTCCCGCGACCAGCCCGCGCACGAGCGGCTACGCGAGCTCGCGACGCTGAAGGTCCCCGAGCTCGACGATCTGATCGCTCGGGCCACTTCCGTGCGCCGCCTACTGAAAATCTGCAGCAAATGCAGTTGCGAATCGATCGATGTGTGCCGGATGTTCGACGATCGCGTGCTGCCGCTTCGCGATCACACCGGGGTCCCCGCCGCGGGGCGGCGTGGCGGCCGGTCGCGCGTCAACGCTTGACTTCAACCTAGGTCGAAGTGCAAGAGTGGCGGCGGTTGATGTCGGTCGAGCGTGTCAGGAGATTCAGCGCATGGCGTACGTGATCGCCGAGCCTTGCATCGGAACCAAGGATCTTTCGTGTGTGGAGGTCTGCCCGGTTGACTGCATTCATCCCACCCAGGACGAGCCGGGGTTCGACGACGAGGCTCAGCTCTACATCGACCCGGAGGAGTGCATCGACTGCGACGCGTGCGTCGAGGCGTGCCCGGTTGACGCGTGCTTCGCCGAGGATCAGCTGCCCGACGAGTGGCAGAAGTACGTCCAGATCAACTCCGGCTACTACAAGCGCTGAGCCCCGCGCGGCCAGAGCCGGAAGGTTCTGGTCAGCGCGTTCGCGCTCTGGGGGATCGTGCAGATCGCGCCCGGACTGCCAGGCGACGCGGTGCTCAACGACGTGGTGATCGTTCTGTTCGTCGTGGACCTCGCGATCCTGCGTGAGCCCTTGGAGCTGAGCGAGCGACGCAGGCGACGCCTCGGGACTGAACTCAGCTCAAGCGACGCGGTGCCCGTCCTCGCGTTGCCCGATACCCCAACTGGGGGGATCGCGAGACGCGGCCTTTGTGATCTTCAAGCTTCACATGTGGGATTCGTCGCGATGACTGACTCGCTCGACCGAGACACTGCGGTACTCGAGGCGCTGCTCGGCGACGTGCTCGAAGAGCAGGAGGGTCGCGCGTTTCGCGACCGAGTCTTCTGGCTGCGCGATACGGCGGCACGGGTCCGTGGCGGCGAGATCGGCGCAGCCGGGACGTTGGCCCGGTTCGTCCACGCCCAGCCGGACGGCGCACTCGAGCCGTTCGTGCGAGCGTGCTCGATTCAGCTGCAGCTGGCGAACATCGCGGAGGAATTGGAGCGGCTGCGCCGCCGGCGGCACTACGAGTCCGATTCAAGCGCTCCGCAGCGCGAGTCACTGGCGGCCGCGGCGGGCGTGGCGGTCCAGCATCCGCCCGCCGACGTGGCCGAGGCGCTCCGGCGGCTCGATGTGCGACTGACGATGACCGCGCATCCGACCGAGGCGACGCGACGGTCGGTGTTCAACCTTCAGCAGGCGGTGTGGCAGGCGATGGAGCGGCTCGATGACCCGCGCCTGGGCCGCACCCTGCGGCGTGAACTCGAGGGCGAGCTGCGCGAAGTGCTGACGGTGTGGTGGCAGACCGACGCGGTCCGGCGCATGCGGCCGGTGGTCGAGGACGAGGTGCGTCGGATCCTGTTCTTCTTCGAGGCGGTGCTGTTCGACGCGGCACCGCGGCTCGAGGCCGAGATCTCGCGTTCGTTCGAGCGGTCTTGGCCCCCAAGCGTTCCGGCGGTTCGGTTCGGCAGCTGGGCGGGCGGGGACATGGATGGCAATCCCGAGGTCACCCCAGACTCGGTGGTTCGCACGCTACGCCTGCACCGGACGACCGCGCTGCGGCTGCTGCGAGCGCGGGTGGACAGGCTCGCCGAGCGGTTCTCCCAATCGGAGGCGCGGCTGTTCGTCTCGCCCGAGCTCGATGCCTCGCTCGAATCCGACGGTGAGGCGATGCCCGATGTTGCCTCCCGCCGGCCGGGCAACGAACAGGAGCCGTTTCGCCGCAAGCTGTCGTTCGTGTCGGCGCGGCTTGACGGCGCGCTGCGCGGGCTGGCGCACGGTTACCGTGAGCCCGGTCAGCTCGAGCGAGATCTCGAACTGCTCCGGGAGTCGTCGAGCTCGCGGCGGGTAGCGGATGGGGCGCTCGCGAGGCTGGTTTGCCAGGTGCGGACGTTCGGATTCCATCTCGCGTCGCTCGACGTCCGGCTGTCGGCGCACGATCTGCGCTCGGCGATCGAGCCGCTCGCGGTCGGCTTCGCGGCCGCGCCCGAGGACGAGCGGACAGACCGACTCGCCGCTGTGCTCGAGGGCGGCGCCGGAGAGCCCCCGGACGTGTTCGCGACGATCGCGGCCGGTCTGCGCGAGCACGGCCCGCAGGCGCTCGGCAGCGTGATCATCTCGATGGTCGAGCGTCCCTCTGATGTTCTGGCCGCGCTGGTGCTGATGCGCCTCGCCGGAATCGGCCTCGGGGACCTGCCCACGCTGCCGCTCGTGCCGCTGTTCGAGACCGTCGAGGATCTCGACCGGGCGAAGACGACGATGGCAACGCTGTATGAGCAGCCGATGTACGCCGCGCAGCTGGCGGTGTGCTCGCACCGCCAGGAGATCATGCTCGGCTACTCGGACTCCGCGAAGGATGGTGGTTTTCTGGCGAGCCAGTGGGAGCTTTACTCGGCCCAGGAGCGCCTGCTGGCTGACGCCGACGCGCGTGGAGTCGAGTTGCGGTTCTTCCACGGTCGCGGCGGCTCGACCTCCAGAGGCGGAGCGCGGACCCACCGGGCGATCCTGGCGCAGCCGAGCGGGTCGATCCGCGGGCGGATGCGACTGACCGAGCAGGGAGAGGTGATCTCGCAGCGGTATTCACACCCCGAGCTGGCCCTGCGCTCACTCGAGCAGACACTGTCGGCGGTGTTGCTCGCGACTCTCGCGCCGCACCGCGACGTGCCCGACCGGTACCGCGCCGAGGCCCAGCGGTTCGCTGACCGGTCGCGGGTCATGTACCGGGCGTTGATCTACGAGGACGAGCGGTTCGCCGCGCTGCTGGACCTGGCCTCGCCGCTCGATGCGCTCACCAAGCTGAACATCGGCTCTCGGCCCGCGTCGCGCTCGGGCACCTGGACGGTGGGCGAGCTGCGCGCGATCCCGTGGGTGTTCGCGTGGATGCAGAACCGGCTGCTCCTCCCCGCCTGGTACGGGGCCGGAACTGCGCTCGAAGAAGGCGACCGCGAGCTGCAGTGCGAGATGATCGACCGCTGGCCGTTCTTCAAGATGCTCTGTTCGACGCTCGAGATGTCGCTGTTCAAGAGCGACCTCGGGGTTGCCGAGCGATACCTCGAGCTGCTCGGCGACGACCCCGCCCGCGAGCTTTGGGAGCCGATCCGGGCCGAGCACGACCGGGTCGTGCGGACCGTACTCGAGATCTCCGGCACGGACGCGCTGCTCCAGAGCGCTCCCGCGCTGATGGCGCGCCTCTCGCATCGCAACCCGTGGACCGACCCGTTGTCCTACATGCAAATCGACCTTCTACGGCGGACTCGGGCCGGCGACAGCGACGCGGAACGGCCGCTGTTGTTGACGATCAATGGCATCGCCGCCGGCATGCGCAATACCGGCTGACAGTGGGCTTGCTGAGCGCCGGAACCCAACGCGACGAACACCCGGCCGGAGAGACTCCGGCCGGGTGTTCTTATACGGCGAGGATGTGAGGGGTTCCGCGAGCGGCTCAGGCGTCAGCTGACCTTCATCCACGCGACCTGCGCCAGGGATGATTCCCTCCGGAGCCCGGCGCTTCCTGTGCGAGTCTCGATTTCGAGGCGGGTCCTATCGGGCGTAGGTGCCGATGTCTTGGTCGAGGGTCCCTTGGGCGTCGTATTGCCCCGTGTGCACGTACACGACCTTGCCGGCTGGGCTGATGAAGACCGTCGTCGGGAGGCCTTGGATCGCGGCCAGCCACGAGAGGTCGCTGGTGCTCGTCTGGTAGCTCGGGTAGCTGACGTGGTGCTGCGCGAGGAACGTGCGTGCGTCGCCGGCGGCATCGTCGGTGTCGGCCGCGAGGAACGCGACCTGCCGCCCGTACCGGGCAGAGGCCGAGGCGAACAAACCGAACTCCGAACGGCACGGCCCGCACCACGATGCCCAGGCGTTGATCACGATCGGATAGCCCCGCAGTGCGCGGACACGGACGGCCAGCGCGGACTCGCTACCCAGCAGCCGGCCTGACTGCTGGTGCAGCGCGGCCAGTGGTGGCCGTGAGCCGGCGAGATCGTGGTTCACCGTGGCCGCGCCGCCCGGCTTCGGGGCACGGGCAGCGCGGCTTTGACGTAGCGGAGCAGAACGCTCGTGCTCGGCCAGCCGGCGGTCGAGACTTCCCGGTAGTACAGCAGCTGACCGGTCCGCGAGGTAAGGACGAACCATGGCACGCCAAGCATCTCGTACCCGTCGGCGATCTTGCCGCTGCGATCAAGCGCGACCGGATACGAGAGCGGATGGGGGAGACGGTGCAGGAAGCTGGTCAAGGTCTACGGCGACCCAATCCGCGGGTGGCGGGGTCGGCACGATCCCGCTGATCGCCCTGGTGGCCGGGGTCCTACTGATAGCGGTGGCGTGCACCGCGAGTCTCCGCGCCCGCCCACTTCAATTACGCCGACACAGTTAGGCGGACACCCTCCTGTTCCCCGCGGGGCTCCGTCGGCGCGGCTCGGTGCTCACCGCGCCGCGGAGCGCTCCGGGTCAACCCGCGAATGAGTGAAATGCCCCCAGCGGGTTGGGCAGCACCGGGGTGAAGGGCCGGAACTGATACGGCTTGGACGTGTCAAACCCGGCCTGACCCGCGGATGCCTTGTCGGCGAACGGAGTCAGAGCGGTAACCGCCTGGCTGATCTTCGTCCACTTGAGTGTGCGCTCGTATCCGTTGTTGTTGGGCGGATCGGCCTCCTCGGCCTTGCCCTGCACGCCGGTGATCTTCTTGATCGGGCCGCCATCCTTGGCCGACACGTCACCGGCGAGGACGCGCGCGAGCGTGCGGTGGTCGCTTTCGATGCCCATGATCCGCGCCGCGAGGACCCGGAGCGCCGGCGTGCTGAAGTCCCGTACCCCGATCAGGTACGCGGCGATGAACGCATCCTCCAGCGTCACCAGCACGTCGAGAGTCGTCTGGGCGTCGGAGAACATCTTCGGCGGGTAGTAGAAGGTGGTGAACGGCGAGGGCTTGCCGGTCACGCTCTTCTCGAGCGCGTAGTGCGACATCTCCTCCTGCCGCGCGGCCCTGAGGTAGCCCTGATCGTCCTCGGGCAGCCGCTTGAAGAACGGCGACTGGTCGATGATGTTCGTGTACGTCGTCACCGCGAGTGCCTCGGCGATCTGCGCGGCGCCGACGATCGCGACGTCGCCGCTGGTGACGCCTCCGCTCTTGGCGGCGGCGAACGACGGGACCAACATTTCAAGCGCGGACGCTCCGACCAGGACCCCGGCACCCGTGGCCGCGCCTCGGCGCAGGAACTGCCTACGGTCGGTTCCGGGGTGGTGTTGCTCAACGGACATGCGCGAATCTCCTTTGGCGGATATCGAGGGGGGCATGACCCTCAATACGGCGGGCGCGCGCCGTTGGATCACCGCAGGGGTAAAAGAATCCGATGTGGCACGTGTGAAGACCTCGGGTCGGCGGCTCCGGCGTCGGGTGCGAGGCGACGACTGCTCCTGGTCATCCAAGCTAGGGAACTGTGGATCGAAAGATGGGGAGTGCTCCCGATGTATCGGTAGCCGTCTGCTCGTACCTTGACTCGGCCATGAAGTCGCAGCGCTCGAGTCCACTCATCAAGGAGCCCATCATGCTCAAGCTCGCCAAGCACACCGTTGCCATCGTCGTCGTCGTCGCCGCGGCCAGCGCGCCGGTCGCCGCCCAAGCGGAAACCCCTTCATTCAGCTACACCCATGTGGTGCTGACGAACACCATCCAAGACGACGGTCACCAAAGTCGCCGTGCAGCCTAAGTGACGGCGATCTGGACGTGGCTGTGATGCCGGGCTCCTCGGTGGGCGGGGTTGGGCGGTTGAAGGCGACAGCGGCTCGCGATCGCGATCGCGAGCCGGGAGAGTCGAGGGAACCATGACCTTTGCGGAGTTGCTGCCAGCGCCCGCTCCACCAGTCGACATCAAAGGCTAGGCGCTGCCCGAAGTAGGTCCGTCAGCCGATCGAGCCCTCCATCTGGAGTTCGATCAGGCGGTTCATCTCGACGGCGTACTCCATCGGGAGCTGCTTGATGATCGGCTCGATGAATCCGTTGACGATCAGCTTCGACGCCTCATCCTCGGGGATGCCGTGCGACATCAGGTAGAACAGCTGGTCGTCGCCGACCTTCGAGACGGTCGCCTCGTGGCCGACGTTGACGTCGTCCTCGCCGATCCTGATCGTCGGGTACGTGTCCGAGCGCGAATGCTCGTCGAGCAGCAGCGCGTCGCAGACGACCTTGGACCTGGAGCCGTGGGCGCCCTTGGCGATCTCGAGCAGTCCCCGATAGGACCCACGGCCGCCGTCCTTACAGATCGACTTTGCGAAGATGTTCGACGTGGTGTTCGGCGCGGCGTGAATGATCTTGGCGCCCGCGTCCTGGTGCTGGCCGGCGCCCGCGAACGCGATCGACAGGACCTCGCCATGGGCTCGCTCCCCGAGCAGGTAGATGCTCGGGTATTTCATCGTCAGCTTGGACCCGAGGTTGCAATCGACCCATTCGACCGTCGCATCGGCATATGCGACTGCGCGCTTGGTGACTAGGTTGTAGACGTTCGTCGACCAGTTCTGGACCGTCGTGTAACGGATCCGTGCGCCGGGCTTGGCGATCAGCTCGACTACCGCCGAGTGAAGTGAGTCGGAGCTGTAAGTAGGGGCGGTGCAACCCTCGACGTAGTGAACGTATGAGCCGGGCTCGGCGATGATGAGCGTGCGCTCGAACTGGCCCATATTCTCGGTGTTGATCCGGAAGTAAGCCTGGAGCGGCATCTCCACGTGGACGCCCTCGGGCACGTACACGAATGATCCGCCGGACCACACCGCAGAGTTCAGTGCCGCGAGCTTGTTGTCGTTCGGAGGGATGACGGTCGCGAAGTAGTGACGCAGGATGTCCTCGTGCTCGCGCAAAGCAGTGTCCATGTCCGTGAAGATCACGCCCTGCTTCTCGAGATCCTCGTGAATCTGGTGATAGACGACTTCTGACTCGTACTGGGCGCCGACTCCAGACAGGAACTTCCGTTCCGCCTCGGGAATGCCCAACCGGTCAAATGTCCGCTTGACGTCCTCGGGCACGTCGTCCCAGGAGCGGCTGGGAGTCTCCGAGGCGCGCACGAAGTAGCGAATGTTGTCGTAGTCGAGCTCGGCCAGCATCGGCGAGCCCCAGGTCGGCTGTTTGCGGGCCAGGAAGTGGTCGAGCGCTTTCAGCCGGAAGTCGCGCATCCATTGCGGCTCTGACTTGAACTCAGAGATCTTCTCGACGATCTCCCGGTTCAGTCCCTTAGGTGCCTTGTACAGATAGTTCTCGGCGTCGTGGAACCCGTAGCGCTCCTCGTAGTCGGCATTGATGCCCGCGAGCTGCTCGTTCTCCTTCGGCGCCGTCAGCGTGCCGCCGGCCACTGGGCCACCGCCTCTCTGCCCTTCTAACCGGGGATGTCGCCCGGGAAGCAAGAAGAGCAAGTGGCTCACGGAGCGCACCCCGGAGCTTAACACATTCCCGACCTCAGCACTCGGAATTACGAGTCGTGCTCTCGGTCACGCTGCGGCGACTCCCGCTATTCCGACTGCGGCGCTCGGATTTAGTCCGGCATCTGGTACCGTGGGGCAAGTCCATCGCGTTCCCTCAGGGGTTGGCGATCGTGCGCTCGCTCGGTCCTACTTGACCTCTCTGCCTCGCGAGTGCCCCCGCCTGAGAGGCACGTGAGGAGCGTCGATGGATGCTGTGAGCTCAACGCCCACGCTCAGGTTCCGTCGTCCGCTGCGGAGACGGGCGGGCTCCGGTCACGCACCGGATCTCTCGTTGGTGGAGGCGCCTGGAGCACCCCTGCGTATCGCGATGCTCGCTCCGCCATGGATCTCGGTCCCGGCGCCGGGGTATGGTGGCGTTGAGTCGGTCGTGAGTAGCCTCACGGAGGGGCTGGTCCGCCGGGGGCATGAGGTGACGCTCTTCTGCGCTCCGGGCTCGGTGTCGCGCGCAAGCGTGGTGACGCTGCTCGAGGAGTCCCATCCAGACGAGATCGAGCGGTCGTTGTATGAAGCCGACCATGTGGGGCGAGCGTTCGACGCGATCGATAGCACTACCGGTGGTGATCGGTTCGACGTTGTTCACGACCACTGCGGGTTCACCGGGCTCGCGATCGCAAATCGCATCGAGACGCCGCTCGTCCATACGCTGCATGGACCGTTCACGCGGGAGACTGCGGCCTTCTACGCGCGGCACGGCCACAAGGGCACGCTCGTCGGTATCAGCCGTGCTCAGCTGTCATCGGCACCACCCGGGTTGGGTCCGATCGCCTCGATCCCCAACCCGATCGATCTGCGGGATTGGCCGCTGCAGGAGCGCAAGGGGGACCACCTTCTGTGGGTCGGACGGATGACCCCGGAGAAGGGAGCGCATCGCGCGATCGCGGCCGCCCGCGCCGTGGATGTACCGCTCGTGTTGGCCGGCGTGATCCAGCCCGGACAGCAGGCGTTCTTCGACCGAGAGATCGCGCCCCACATCGACGGCGACCGGGTCCAGTTCGTCGGCGAGGTCGGCGGGTCGGCGAAGCGGTCGCTGTTCGCGCGGGCTCGCGGCCTGCTGATGCCGATCCGCTGGAACGAGCCGTTCGGGATGGTGATGGTCGAGGCGCTCGCGTGCGGGACGCCTGTGATCGCGTTCCCCGAGGGCGCGGCGCGCGAGCTCGTCGTGGACGGTGAGACTGGCTTCCTCGTCGATGACGAGCGGGAGATGGGCGAGGCGGTAGGCCGGCTGCACCAGATCGCTGCACGGGACTGCCGAGCCTGGGTGAGCCAGCATTGCGACGTGGACGTGGTCGCTGCTGCGTACGAACGTACCTATCGAGCCGTGGCGCTTCCGAGCGCAGCGTGTGCCCTCGCTGGTGTCTGAACGGACCCTCAGTGTCCTGGACGGCAGCACGTTCGTCCTCGGGGATCGCCTCGGCGACGTGCGACCCGACGCGGGTCGTGAACACGGCTTCTTCTCGGAGGACACCCGTTTCATATCACGCTGGGTGCTTCGCCTCGACGAGACGCCACTCGAGTTGTTGAGCCTTAATCAGAGCGCTCATTTCGACGCTCAGTTCTTCTTGACGCCGGCCGTGGGACCTGAGGAAGAGGCGCCGTGCTCGATCGTGCGCCACCGTCTCGTTGGCGACGTATGGATGGAGCGGCTGATCGTGACGAACCATCGACACGGGACCAGTCGTCTACGCCTGGCGCTCGATGTCGACACTGACTTCGCCGACCTGTTCGAGATCAAGGACGGCCGCGTCGCCGCGCGAGACGTGACCTGCCAGCACGATGATGCACACCTGACTCTGAGCTACGCGCGTGGCGATTTCCACCGGTCCGTCACCGTCGACGGCCAGCTCACCCGCAGCCGTGACCCGCCACGGCTTCGCCTTCACTCTGGAGCTCGCTCACGGTGAGCAATGGTCAGTGGACCTGGCGGTTTCCCCGCAGGCCGCCCAGCCCGGTATCACGTTTGCGCGCCGCGCGCCGCGAGGGGGCCTCGAGGGCCAGCAAAAGGCGCGGTATGCCGAGCTCGAGGCCTGGCTGGCCGAAGCGCCGGCGTTGGAGGCCAGCGACCCGACGCTGACGCGCACCTACCGTGCGAGCCTCAGTGATCTCGGTGCGCTTCGCATGCGCCCTGATCTGGACAAGCACCCGACCCTCCCGGCGGCGGGGCTGCCCTGGTTCATGGCGCTGTTCGGTCGTGACAGCCTGATCACGAGCTTGCAAGCGCTTCCCTACCTCCCCGGATTGGCGGCGACCACGCTGCGCGTGCTAGCGGCTCGTCAGGCGGAGGTACGAGACGATTTTCAGGAGCAGGAGCCGGGCAAGATCCTGCACGAACTGCGGTTTGGTGAACTCACCTCGCGTCGTGAGCGACCCCATTCACCGTATTTCGGCAGCGCCGACGCGACGCCGCTATTCCTAATCCTCTTGGACGAGTACCACCTGTGGTCCGGGGACGACTCGCTGGTACGGGAGCTCGAGCCAAACGCCCGTGCGGCCCTTGCATGGATCGCGGACAGTGGAGACTGTGACGGTGATGGATACGTCGAGTACGAGCGCCGCAACGCCACCACGGGGCTGCTCAACCAGTGCTGGAAGGACAGCTGGAACTCAATCCAATTCGCCGACGGCCGGCTCGCACGGGGACCGATCGCGACGTGCGAGATCCAGGGCTACGCCTACGACGCACAACGGCGATCAGCGCGGTTGGCCCGCGAGGTCTGGGGCGACGACGCGCTCGCACGGCGGCTCGAGCAGCGCGCGGGCGACCTCCGCGACGGCTTCCGGCGCGACTTCTGGGTCGGCGAGCGCGGCTGCTACGCCCTCGCTCTCGACGGCAACAAACGGCAAGTGGACAGCCTGACCTCTAACGTCGGCCACCTCCTGTGGTCGGGAATCCTCGACGACCGTGACGCTGCGATCACCGCCGAGCAGTTGCTCAACGAGGAGCTGTACTCCGGCTGGGGAGTCCGGACCCTCGCGACACGCGAGGCCGGATACAACCCACTCGGCTACCACACCGGGACGGTCTGGCCGCACGACAACTCGCTGATCGCCGCCGGGCTCGCCAGATACGGACACCATGAGGCGGCGGGCACGATCGCCGCTGCGATCCTCGCGGCCGCGCCGTATTTCGAGCATCGGTTGCCCGAGGTCTTCGCCGGCTTTGCCCGGTCACTGACGTCGGTCCCGGTAGCCTTCCCTACGGCATCGCGTCCCCAAGCGTGGGCCGCGGGCGCCCCGCTGCTACTGCTGACCACGCTGCTCCAGCTCCGCCCCGGGCGCACCGATGTCCAGGCTGACCTGCCGGATACGATCGGGCACGTCGCAATCCGGCGGCGGTCTCACCACTCACCCTTAACGCCCGCAACAACTACGGTGTGACCCGTGGACGATCTCGACATCAACGCGCTCGTGACCAGACTGTCGCGTCCCCACGCTTCCGGTGGAGTCGTGATCGAGCGCGCTGCGATCCTCGCCGAAGGCGCTGACTTCGCCGCGGTCATGAACTGGATCACCGCACACGCCGGCACACCCGACGCGCCCGTGTCCGCGACTCGCGGCCGGGGGCTTCACGGCTCGCGGATGATCGGTGGCGACGCGACCCCGTCTCGTGTGCCGCTGCGCTTCGTGCTGCCGCCCGGCGCGCTGGACTGACGACGGCGATCCGCGACCCGCTCACAGCCAGGCGCTAGGTCTGGTGGAGTTGCTGGAGCTTCCTGAGCGAGTGGTGTTCGATTTGGCGGGCCCGCTCGCGGGTGATGTTGAATGTCCGGCCGACCTCGTCGAGTGTGCGCGGGCGCTGGTCGCCGAGTCCGTAGCGCAGCTCGAGCACGCGCCTCTCGCGATAGGAGAGGTTCTCGAGCGTGTCGCGCAGTGCTTCGTTGGTGAGGATTTCCACGGCGCGCTCGTAGGGAGACTCGGCTCGGTCGTCGGCGATCAGCTGGCCGAACTCGGACTGGTCCTCGTCCCCGATGGGCTTCTCGAGCGAGATCGGCGCCTGCGCGGAGCGCCGGATCGAGTCGACGTCCTCAGGCTCGATTCCGGTGACCTCGGCGATCTCGTCGGTGGTCGGCTCGCGGCCGAGCCCAGTCACCAGCTTGCGCTCGGCCCGCCCGATCTTGTTGAGCTTCTCGACCACGTGCACCGGGATCCGGATGGTCCGCGCCTTGTCCGCGAGCGACCGGGCGACCGCCTGCCGGATCCACCACGTCGCATAGGTCGAGAACTTGAAGCCCCTGCGGTAATCGAACTTCTCGGCGGCGCGGACGAGACCGAGCGTCCCCTCCTGGATCAGGTCGAGGAACGGCAGCCCCTGGTTGCGGTAGTGCTTGGCGATCGAGACGACCAGCCGCAGATTCGACTCGACCATCCTCTGCTTGGCGTTGAGGTCGCCGCGCTCGATTCGCTTGGCGAGATCGACCTCCTCCTGGGCAGTCAGCAGCCGCACCTTGCTGATGCCCCTCAAGAACAGCTGTAGCCCGTCGGTCGTGCCCTCCGGCTCCAGATCCAGCTGAGGCTTGCGGCGGGTTCGCTTCTCGGGCGCGCGCTCGATGCTCACGCTTGCTTCAGTAGCCGGATCGAGCTCCTCGATCAGCTCTATCTCGCACCGCTCAAAGACATCGTGCAGAACCTCGACGTCGGTGTCCTCGAGGTCGAGCTCGGCCGTGGCGGTCGCGATCTCGGCGTACGTCAGTACGCCGATCCGTAAACCGCGCGCGATCAAACGCTTGACCTCTTCAAGCTCCTTGAGATCCGCCCCTGACATCTGTGGCGTTTCGCGTTCAGTCAGCTGGCTCAAATTGGCGCTCATGACGACTCGTGCGTCGTCGACTCGATCGCCGAGGCGACCTTTCGCGACCCGCGATCACGGGCCAACTCCCCGCGCCGACGCGCTGCCGGTTCGTGTTCCGTCCGCGTCATGTCTCACGCCTTCCCAACCCTCTGTTGGGCCACCCGCAAGGAGAGGGAGGATCCCCGCGCGTTTAGCCAGAATTGGGACGAGGCCACCGAGCCGGTGGAGTAACGCCGATAGAACAAGCCACCGGCCCCGCAGTCAAAACCAGTAGCCCACGCCTCCCGCCTCGTAACGCACAACGCGCCGTCGGTGGCATTCGGGCTTGGGGTGAGAATCCCGGCCGCAGGGCCAGCTCACTTACGACTGTACTCCCAATCGGGCGCTTTCGTGCCCGAACCTCGAAAAGTCTGCGGGACCTTCGCCCCGGCGATCGGCGCACATCGCCGCCAGCCGCCGCCGACCGCTACTCGCTTTCAGCCTCTCAACAGCTCGGCCTGGTGACGAGGTCGCTTCATCGAAGGGCCTCGATCGCGGCACCTCTTGGATCGAGTCGTCCGCGCAACAGGTCCGCGTGGCGGATGGTGGCGCCGGATCGGGGTCGAGGACTGGACTCGGCGCGGTCCTGCGCGTAGTTTCTCGCAATCCGCGCCGGTGCTAGGCGGATGCGCCACGCCCGTTGTTGGCGGACGCTGCCCGGCGATCGCGAAATGCGACAGCCACGTAGCTCTACTGGAAACACGAGAGAGGAGACGAGGATCAATGTTCAAGACGATCGTTTGGGCCAACGATGGGTCGGAGTCTGCCGAGAAGGCGCTCCCGCTCGTCAAGGCGTTGGCGAAGGAGGGCGGCGCGACGGTCACGATCGTGCACGTCGTCGAGCGAGTCGAGGGGATAGGCGCGGTTGGGATCCCTCATCGGGCCGACGAGCCCGAGGTCCAGGCCCAACTCCAGAAACTGGCTGCCGCACTCACCGAGGAGGGCATCAACGCGACGCTGGAGATCAGGGGGGACGTGGGGACCCGCCCGGCGCACGCGGTCGTGGAAGTAGCGCGCAGCCGAGGCGCCGACCTGATCGTCGCGGGAACTCGCGGTCGCACCG
>CAVVCP010000012.1:0-19850 GCA_963746695.1 uncultured Solirubrobacterales bacterium
TCGCGGTTGCCGGTCACAGGTTGAGGAGGCGCTCGGCGTTGCCGTAACAGATCAGGTCGCGTTCGTCCCGGGACAGCGGCGCCGCTTCGATCCAGTCGACCGCGTAGTCCATCGACTCATACGGGTAGTCGACCGCGAACAGGATCCGCTCGGCGCCGAGCGCGTCCCGGGCCGCGACCAGCGGAGGATCGGAGAACACTCCTGACGTGGTGATCATGAAGTTCCGCAGGATGTAGTGCGACGGAGGGTGAGTGAGCGGGTGGGGCGAGAGGAACACCGCGGTGCGACTGTCGAGCCGCCACAGGTTGAACGGTAGGAACTCGCCCATGTGCCCGATGACCACGGTCAGCTCAGGGAACCGGTCGAACAGGCCGCTGTAGACGAGCCGGAGCGCGTGCGAGCCGGTCTCGACCGCCCACCCCCAGGCGGCCATCAGGATCTCCGGGTAGCCCGCGGCGGGCGCCCACGGCCCCGGCGTCGAGACCGGATGGATGTACGCCGGCACGCCGAGCGCGGCGAACTGCTCCCACAGCGGCAGGTACCGCTGGTCGTCGAGGTAGAGCCCGCCGGTGTGGCCGTTGATCATCGCGCCCCTCAGGCCGAGCTCGGTGACCGAGCGCTCGAGCTCCGCCGCCGCGGCGCTCGGATCCTGCGTGGGCAACGCGCACAGGCCGGCGAACCGCCTCGGATGCTCACGGATCACCTCGGCCAGGAAATCGTTGCTCGCCCGCGCCAGCTGCGTCGCCTCAGCCGGGTCGGTCACGCCCTGGACCGTGGGCGCGAACGTCGAGAGCACCTGGACGTCGACCCCGGCGCGATCCATCTCGGGAATCCGGTACTCGGTGAAGTCCGCGATCCGCTCCTGCAGGTGCCGTCCGACGTCGGGCCGGAACGCGCCGCCGGGGTCGTGCACGAAGCCCGGGCCCTGGAAGTGCTCCTCGATCGCGATCCGCCGCCGCTCCGGCCGGTGGCCCGAAGCCACGGATCCGGCGCCTTCGGCGGACGCGCTCAATTCGGCCCCCGGGCGGCGGCGACGTCGATCTCGGCCTCGCCCAGGTAGCTCGCCTCGAGCAGCTCGCGGCGGCTACGGAGCTCCTGGGCCGTCCCGTGGAGGACGAGGTCGCCGTGGTTGAGGACGTAGGCGCGATCGGCCAGGCTGAGCGCGAGCGGGACGTGCTGCTCGACGAACAGCACGCCGGCGCCGAGGTCCTGCGCGATCCGCCGGAGGATCGGGAGCAGCCGCTCGACGATCACCGGCGCCAGGCCGAGGCTCATCTCGTCGACGAGCAGCAGCTTCGGGCGGGTCACGATCGCGCGGCCGAGCGCCAGCATCTGCTGCTCGCCGCCCGACAGCACGCCGGCCTTGCGGTTCATGCACTTCTCGAGCTCGGGCAGCATCTCGATCAGCTCGCGGGCGGGCAACGCGTTGCCGCCGCGGTTCGCCACCACCAGGTTCTCGCGTGTCGTGAGGTCGTAGAACAGCGCGCGGTCCTCGGGCACGAGCGCCAAGCCCTGGCGCGCAAGCAGGTGGGTCGGGCGCCCGCCGATCGGCTCGCCCGCAAACCTGATCTCGCCGGAGATCGGCGTCAGCAGGCCCGCGATCGTGGCCAGCGTCGTCGTCTTGCCGGCGCCGTTCGGGCCGAGCAGCGCGACGACCTCGCCCGCGGCGACGGTCAGCGAGATCCGCCGGACCGCCGGGATTCCGAGATAGCCGGCGTGGAGGTCCTCGACCTCGAGCAGGGAGGCCTCGGCGCTCGCCGCCATCAGCCCTCCTCAGAGCTCCGACCGAGGTAGGCGTCGATCACGGCCTGGTCGACGCGGATCTGCGCCGGCGTGCCCTCGGCGATCTTGTGTCCGAAGTCGAGCACCATCACCTGGTCGCACACGCTCAGCACCAGCGACATGTCGTGGTCGATCAGCAGCACCGTGACCCCGTGCTCGGGCAGCGCGCGCAGCCTCCGCCCGAGGACGACGGTCTCGTCGGTGTCGAGACCGGCCGCTGGCTCGTCGAGGAGCAACAGCGTCGGCTGGGCGGCGAGCGAGCGGGCCACGCCGACCAGCTTGCGCTGACCGTGGGATAGCTCTCGCGGGTACCGGCCGGCCACCGGCTCGAGGTCGGTCACCGACATCGCCCACTGCACGCGCTCGTCGAGGCCCGACCGGGTGGGCGTCAGCAGCTGGGCGAGCGTCCCGAACACCCCCGGCGAGCTCGATGCCACCTGGAGGTTCTCCTCGACGGTGAGGTCGTCAAACAGCTCGACCGACTGGAAGGTTCGGATCAGCCCGATCCGCGCGAGCGCGTGAGGGCGCATTCCGGTGATCTCGCGATCGGCCAGCCGTACCCGGCCGCCGGCGGGCTTGACGTATCCGGTGAGGGCGTCGATCACGGTCGTCTTGCCGGCGCCGTTCGGGCCGATCAGGCCGGTGACCGAACCGCGGCGGACGCCGAAGCTGAAGTCGTCGACCGCGACGACGTTGCCGTACAGGACCCGCAGGTCCTCGACCTCGAGCAGCAGATCTCCACGAACGGAGTCGCCCAGGCGAACCGGTGCCTCGATCGCGCTCACCGCTTCACCGCCTCGGGCGGTTCAGCGGCGATCACGGCCGGCGGGCGCGCGGTATCGGCCGGCGCAGGCTCTTCTGGCGCCGGTCTCACCCGCCGCATCACCGCGCCGCTGAGCTGGTGCAGCCCATGGGTCATCTCCTTAGCGATCCCGTCGGGGTTGGCGACCGCGGTCAGCGCCAGCGCCACGCCGGCGATCACGCCCTGGTACTGCTCGAAGCTGAACAACTTGTCGAGCAGCGTCGGCACGACGCCGTTGGAAGCCAGCAGCGCGCCGGCGGCGAGCGCTCCGGCGATCCGCCCGACGCCGCCGACGTAGGTGATCGCCAGGATCGTCAGCGAGGTCCACAGCGTGAACGACGCCGGGTTGATGTTGCCCTGCTGGTAGGCGAGCAGGCCGCCGCCGATCCCGGCGATGAACGCGGACAGGCCGAATGCGAGCAGCTTGGTGCGGGCGACGTCCACGCCGATCGACGAAGCCGCGCGCTCATTGCAGCGGACCGCGATGAACATGCGGCCGGCGGCGCCGTTGCGCAGCTTGGCCACGAGCAGCGCCACCAGCAGCGTGATCCCGATCACGAGCACGCCGAACACGATTCGCGGGTAGTCGTGCCCGCTGCCGGTGATACCGAGGTCGAGTCCGAACAGGTGGGGGTTGCTGACGTCCCGGCCGACGAAGCCACCGGTGAAGTGGGCGTTGTTGAACACCAGCGCGTCGAGCGCCGCGGCGGCCGCGAGCGTCGCCACCGCGAGGTTCACCCCGCGGATCCGCACCGCGGGCAGGCCGATCACGACTCCGACAACGACCGCGCATAGCGCCGCCAGGATCAGGCCGAACGGGAACCCGATCCCGAGCTGCTGGGAGATGTGCGAGAGCATGAAAGCGCTGAAGCCGGCGAACGCGTTCTGGACCAGCGAGATCTGCCCGACGTAGCCGGTGATCACCACCACCGACAGGCAGATGCAGGTGGTGATCGTCGAGGAGATGATCGCGGTGCGGTACAGCGGGCTGGCCAGGAGCAGCGCGAGCACGCTGACGACGAACACCGCGCCGGCGGTCGCGAGCGGACGCCGCGGCCGGCCGATCGACGGGAGGTGCTGATCGGTGACGGTGCCTCGGGCGCCGAGCCGGCTCGCGAGCACGGTCATCGCGATCATGATCAGCAGGAACGGGATGCCGTCCTGGAGTCCCTGCTGGGGCAACCACGACCACATGCTCTGGAACTTGACCAGCAGTGACTGGAACATCCCGAGCCCGAGCCCAGCGACCAGCACGATCGCGAACGAGCGGAACCGGGCGACGAGCGCGACGCCGAGCGCCGGGACGACGAACAGCGTGTAGGTGCCGGGGTTGACCGTGGTGATCGGCAGGATCAGGATCCCGGCCGCGGCCGCCAGCACGGTGGCGATGATCCAGTTGTAGGCGCCGATACGCGGCGCCGAGTGGCCGAGCAAAGCGGCGCCGCGCTCGTTCTCGGCCGCGGCGCGGGTGGCCAGCCCGAACCGCGTGCGGCGGTAGATCAACTCGAGCGCGATCCCGATCAGCACCGCGATCGCCGCGAGATACAGGCGATCGGAAGGCACGTCGATGCCGGCGATCTTGACCGGCGAATCGGGCAGGATCGGCGGGGAGGAGACCGCGAACGTGCCGAAGTTGAGGACCGCGATTGCCTGGAGCGCGAGCATCACGCCGACCGAGGCGCCGACCCGCGCGAGCGCGGGCGCGTTCCGCAGGGGCCGGTAGATCGCCCAGTAGAGCACGAATCCGAACACCACCGAGTACGCGAGGGTGATCACGATCGACGGCACGGTCGCCATCCCGTTCGAGGAGGCGACCTGGAAGGAGTGCTTGAGCACCGGCCACGGGAACACCAGCTGTCCGTTCGAGCGCAACTCGATGTACACGTAGGCGCAGAACATGGCAATGGCGCCGTGGGCGAAGTCCACGACGCCGGCGCTGCGGTACTTGAGCACGAGGCCCAGCCCCAACAGCGCGTATACCGCGCCGGAGCCGAGGCCGAGGAGTAGGAACAGGATGTAGCTGGACATGCTCTTGGTTACGGCTTAAGCGGTTGGCTCCGCCGGGTGTTGTGCCGGGCCGGCGGAGCCAACCAAACTACTGCTGCGTGGCGGATCAGCCTGCCAGCGAGACCCCAGCCGTGTAAGGACCGGCCGTCACCAGGACTGGCTTGTTGTCCTTGATCTGGTACAGCTGCTGCCCGGCGCTGCAGACGGCCTTCTCGGTCGGGATTGCCGTGCCGTTGCAGGTGTAGGGGCTCGCCAGGAAGTTGGCGTGACCGCTGCCGGTCTTCAGCGTCTTCAGCATGTACGCCGAGGTGAGCTTCGAGACCGGCGTGTTGTGGAACGCCGACCAGATGTTCATCACCGATGCGAACCCGGCCAGCGCCGGCGAGTCGACCGGCATCTTCGCCGGAGCGTACTTCGCGAGCACCGCCTTGGTCAGGTTGGCATCGGCCGAGTTCGACGCGATCAGGTTGTCGAACGGCTGGAACCACAGCATCCCGTTCGCGGCCCCGGAGGTCGCGGCGATCACCGGCGGCGCCGAGCACGGGTCGATCGACATGATCGGCTTGGTGTTGCCGAGGCTGTGCAGCGCGTTCAGGATCGCCACGCATTGCGACGGACTCTCGATCTCGACGACGTCGGGGTTGTACGCCAGCGCCGCGCTCACCACCGACGACGCGTCGGCTTGGGTGGGCGGCAGCTCGAACAGCTTCGCCTGGCCGCCGGCGGCCTTGACTGCGGGCAGCTCGCCGTGCTGGGCCTGGAAGATGCCCTGGGTGTCGCCGATCGCGATCACCGCGACCTTCTTGGCGTGCAGGTTCTTGACCGCGTAGATGCCCATGTCGGAGTTACCGGTCTGGGCCACGTCGGCGAAGATGATCGAGTTCGGGGACGAGGACTCGGCGGGAGTGAGGTCGACTCCGCCGATCTGAGCAATCCCTGCCTTCTGAAGGATCGGAAGCGAAGCGGCCTGCCCGATGTCGGCGCCGCCGATGTCGGCGACCGGATGGTCGGAGATCAGCTTGTTGGCGCAGCTCGCCGACGTTGCCGGTTGCCCGTCGGTGATGCACGGCACCAGCTGGATCGGGTGGCCGTCGAGGCCGTTGCGATAGGTGTTGATGTACTGGATCGCCGCCTGGGCGGACTCCCTGACCTCCGGGAAGTCAGCGCCGGCGTTGGTCTCGACGTTGATCATCCCGAACTTGACCGGCGTGCCGCTGGCCGTGTGCGCCGTGCCCAGCACCGCGCCGCTCGCGCCCGCGGATCCTGACGATCCCGACGGCGTCGAAGCGGTGGTGGAGCCCGCGCTCGAGGATGGCGCCGCCGCGCTCGAGCTGCTGCTCGACGAGCTGCCACACGCAGCAACTGCGACCACGGCCGCGACGCACGCGGCGGAGGCGGTCGTGCCCCGCACCAACCGTGTCCAATTCATCGACTCTCCTCCTCGGCGGGCGCCGGCGCCCTGCTGGCACCCAGGGTCAGTATGTGTGCAGAACGAAGTGTCACGGCCTGCTCCTTCTTACTCTACACAGTTTCTCAGACTGTATGCAAACGTTGGGTTAGTGTTCGAGCGGCGGCCCCGCGGACGAATCCGGTGGCCATCTGGCCACAGCTGCATGGCGGATCCGACCGCGGGATGGCCGCTGGAGGCCGCGCCGCCGCTCGCGGGCTGACGGTAGGCCGGCTTCTGAAGAATTTGCTCAGGCCGTCAGGTAGCTGTGGAATCGCCCGTCGGGGTCGTGAGTTCGCCTCAGCTCCTCGAGCCTTCGCTCGTTGTCCGGCGACAGGTAGCGCGCCGGACGGTCGATCAGGTTCTCGTCGGCGAGCTGGATACCCTCCGAGATCCCCTCCATCCGGCGCATGTGGCCGGCCGGCCAGTCGAGGTAGCGGTGGTCGTCGGCGGCGTCCTGCCACCCCGCGAACGCCGCGAGGTAGAGCTGTCCCTGAATCGAGATCGCCGCGTCGGGAAGCTGCTGCGGCCGCCACGGATACCAGAACACGTGCGACTCCGCGGTGGGCACGTCCAGGAAAAGCTCTCGGGCCTCGGGCAGCAGCGTGGCGGCGTCGGCGTTGGTCCACATGCCGTCGGCGGCCCAGCGCACGCCCTCGGGCTCGATCGAGTCCGGGCCGTCGTACAAGCCGGTGAAGCTGGTGGGCGTGGCCTCCTCGCGATGGAGCGCCCGCCCAAGCACCGGACACTCGTCGAGGCGACCGAGCGCCGCGCGCGCCTCCTCTTCGTCATACATCAGCGCCATGCACATGATCATCAGGGCGGTGTCGTCGTGGACGGTGCGACCGCCGGGAAGCGTGGGCGTGGTCCCGAGGATCGCCAACTCGAACTCGGGCGCCAGCGTCGGCTCGAACTCGAGCGCCCAGCCGAGGATCTCGTCGACGTCGGCGAGCGAGTAGACGTCGGTGCGGGTGTAGATCGCGGTCGGGCGCGGATGGCAGGCAAGCTCGAACCGCGTGACGACGCCGAAGAAGCCGGCCCCGGCGCCGCGGGCCGCCCACAGGTAGTCGCTGTTCTGCTCCTCGTCGGCGTGGATCAACTCGCCGTCGGCGGTCACGACGTCCACGGATCGGACGCTCATGCATGCCGGACCGATCGCGCGGGAGTTCCAACCCCAGCCTCCCTGCAGGAGGAAGCCCCCGAGTCCGACCGTAGGGCAGTGACCGGACGGGAAGAACTGCTGGTGAGGGGCGAGCATCCCGTTGAGATCGCGCCCGGTGACGCCCGGCTGCACCGACGCTGACCCGGTGGCCGGATCGTATGAGACCTCGGTCAGACCCGACAGGTCGATCAGCATCCCGCTCCTGACCGCCGACGCGGTCCAGCTGTGACCGCCGGCGCGGGCCTTGACCTTGAGCCCCCGGTCGGCGGCGAGGCGGACTGCGGCGATCACGTCGTGTTCGCTTCGAGCCTGGACGATCACGTCGGGATACCGGTCGGGCTTGCGCGCGTTCCATGCCGCGCGCTCGCGGGCCTCCTCGTATCCCGCGTCTCCGCGCCACAGGACCGTGCCTTCTATTGCCATCCGGCTCTCCTCATGGATTGTCGTCGAGAACGCGTCTGCAAAATAGCGAATTGCATACAGTCTGGGCTTCTGTCTAAAATGCGTCGTACGGCTTGACGCTGACACATCGGGCCCGCTTGCGCGGGGAACGCTGAAAACGAGAGGGTCGCATGAGGCTTGTTACGTACGACGACGGGCGGGTGGGGAAGGTCGTCGATGGCAAGGTGCTTGAGCTGGACGTCCCGGACATGCGCCGCTACTTCGAGCTTGGCGGCGAGGTCGAGCCGACCGGCGTCGAGCGCGCGCTCGATGACGTGACCCTGCGGGCTCCGATCATCCCGAAGAAGTTCTTCCACACCGCGGGCAACTTCCGCGAGCACCACGAGGAGTCAACGCGTGTGAACTGGTCGCACCCGGTCCTTCCCTGGATCGTGTTCTTCCAGAACGTGGATGCGATCATCGGGCCGGACGAGGCGATCGTCTATCCGGAGGCGATGACCTCGGAGCTCGACTACGAGCTCGAGCTGGCGGTCGTGATCGGAAAGGCGGGAAAGTTCTTCTCCCCGGAGGAGGCCGCCTCGTACATCGCGGGCTACATCGTGTTCAACGACATCACCGCGCGCGACATCCAGCGCGAGGAGATGAAGTCGGGCGTGTTCTGCCTGTCGAAGAGCATCGACACGTTCGTCCCGATCGGACCGTGGATCGTCACCCCCGACGAGATCGAGGATCCGCACGACCTCGCGATGGAACTTCGAGTCAACGGCGAGCCGCGCCAGGTCTCGCACACAAGCCGGATGTCGGTGACGATCCCCGAGATCATCAGTCACTATTCAGCCATGGGTTACAGCGCCGGGGATGTGATCTCGACCGGGACCGTGGCAGGCGTCGCGGGCTTCAGCGAGGACGCGGCATCGCTGTATCTCAAGCCGGGGGATCTGGTCGAAGCCGAGATCGAGGGCGTCGGCGTGCTGCGCAATCCGGTGATCTCGTGGGCCGAGCGGTACGGCGATGCCGTGCCCGACGCCGCCGAGACCGCGCGCACGTAGAGCGCATGGCCAACGTCGCACACGTTGGCCACGCCGAGCTCCTGACCCCGGAGCTGGCCGCGAGCCAGCGGTTCTTCGTCGTGGTCCTGGGGATGAACGTCGTCGCCGAATCAGCGAACGCCGTGTACCTCAGGGGCTATGGGCAGTACCAGCTGACCGACCTGAAGCTGTCGGCGTCGAGTGTGGCGGGGCTCGGACATCTCGGGCTGCGCATGGTGAGCGGACCTGCGCTCGAGCGAACTGCCGCCGAGCTCGAGGCCTCCGGTCGCGGTCGGGGATGGATCGACGGAGATCTCGGCCACGGGCGCGCGTTCCGGTTCGAGGATCCGACCGGCCACGTGCTCGAGCTGTACTGGGATGTCGAGCGCCAGACGCGGCGCGACCCCCGGGGTGGTACCGGCGTCGGCGTCAAGCGGCTCGATCACGCGAGCCTGTTCTCCAGCGATGTCGGCGCAGACCGCGAGCTTGCGCAGCGGACGCTCGGCTACCGCCTGCTGGATCGGGTCCTCGACGAGAGCGGTCTCGAGTCCGGTGCGTGGCTGACGACTTCGATCGCGCCGCTCGAGCTCGTCTATGTCGCCGACCTCCCCGCGGCGCCGCCGCGGCTGCATCACCTCGCGTTCTGGGTCGACACGCGCGAGGAGGTCCTGCGGGCCGCAGACGTGTTCGCCGATCACGGCGCCACGATCGAGGTGCCGCCGGCCCAGCACGGGATCGGCTCGTCGTTCTTCCTGTACGCGTATGAGCCCGGTGGCAACCGGATCGAGGTGACCACCGGCGGGGACTTCGTGTACGACCCGGATC
Organism: uncultured Solirubrobacterales bacterium; assembly: GCA_963746695.1. Lineage (GTDB taxonomy): Bacteria > Actinomycetota > Thermoleophilia > Solirubrobacterales > Solirubrobacteraceae > Palsa-465. The sequence goes on from CAVVCP010000012.1 coordinate 9,456, forward strand.
CCGAGACGCGGACATGGACCGCGGCCGACCGGGCGCGGGGCGTCGGCTGGGGCACCCGGTTCCCCGACAGCTGGCGGACGTACGGGACGCCTGTGTTCGAGGCCGGCGCGTGATTGGATGAGAGCCGATCCGGTGGTGACCACAATCGCGGGTTCGGTCCGCGGAGTCGACCTCGGTGAGGTCACGGCCTATCTCGGCATCCCGTATGCCGCTCCGCCCGTGGGCGAGCGGCGCTGGACTGCGCCGGCGCCCGTCGATCCGTGGTCGGGCGTGCGGGAAGCGCTGGCGTTCGGGCCCGCGCCACCGCAGCCCGAGCGGCCGATCGGCCTGTGGTCCCACGGCCCGACTGGCGTGACCGACGAGGACTGCCTGTCGTTGAACGTCTGGACTCCCGGCGGGTCCGGCAAACCCGTGCTGGTGTGGCTGCACGGCGGCGGCTGGGCCGTCGGGCTGTCCGGCTCGCCGGTATTCGACGGCGCCACGGTCGCAGCGGCGGCCGACGCCGTCGTCGTCACGATCAACTACCGGCTTGGCTCGCTCGGCTGGCTCAACCACTCATCGCTGGGGGCGAACTGGGGGCTGCAGGACATGGCGTCCGCGTTTGCCTGGGTGCGCGCGAACGCCGCGGCGTTCGGCGGTGACCCCGACGCGATCACGGCCTGGGGCCAGTCCGCCGGCGCGGGCAGCGTCCTTCACCTGCTGTGCTCGCCGCTCGGCGACGGGCTGTTTGCGCGGGCGATCGCCCAGTCGCCGCCGCTCGGCGAGGTCACGGTGCCGCGCGAGCGCGGTGAGGCGTGGGCCGAGGCGCTGAGCGCGCAGGTCCGTGACGGGCCGTTCGACGTCGAGTCGCTGCGCGACTTGCCCGCGCGGATGATCGTCGACTTCCACGAGGCACTGCTCGCGACCGCGGAGTTCCGGGGGACGCGGGGCGGCGCGATGCCGGTCGAGGACCCGGCGACGCTGCCGGCGGATCCGCGCAAGGTTCCCGACAGCCGCATCGGGATTCCGGTGATGATCGGGACGACCGCCGACGAGGCGACGTTCCTGTTCCGCGCCGCCGGGCGCGGGCTCGAACCCGACGAAGCCCGGCTGCAGGCGATGGTCTCCCACCTTCCCGACGTGACGGGTTCCGAGCAGGCTGCGGTCGAGATCGAGCAGGAGCGCGCGCGGGGCGCCGGCGACAACAGCGCGGTCCTGTGCCGGCTCGCCACCCACCACCTGTTTCTGCTCCCGGTGGTCGAGTGGACGGCGGCGCGGCGGCGAGCCGGGGGAGAGGTGCTCGAGTACCGCGTGCAATACGGCTCGCCGGAGCCCGGTCTCGGCGCCACGCACACGATCGACGTGCCGCTCGTGTTCGGGACCTATGGCACCGAGATCGGCGCGCGGGTCACCGGTGGCGGGGAGCGCGCGAAGGCGGCGTCAGACCAGATGATCCGCGCCGTCCGCGAGTTCGCCCACGGACGAGCGCCGTGGGATCCAGAGATGGTCAACCAGTTCGAGTGAGCGGGACGTCGGCGGTCGGGCTCACCACCGGGTCCCAGGCCACGTACGGGGCGGCCCCGGAGGCGATCTCGTCGGCTTGGTGAGCGTGCCGAGCCGCGGTCTCGATGATCTCGATCGAGTGGGCCCGCTTCTCCTCGTTCGTCATCACCGACCTCTGGAGACCTTCGCGTGAGAACAGGACCTCGACCTTGCCGTCGCGGACCTCGAAGTTGCCCTCGGCGCCACAGCTCGCGCATTCGACGATCTCGCCCCGGACCGCGATCACGTTGAGGTGGCAGAGCGGGCAGATGCCCGGTTCGCCCCGGTACTCGACCTCCTCGAACGTCCGCCCGAGCTGTTCGGCGACGTTGCGGCCAAGCTGCCGGGCGCGCTCGAGCGCCGCCGGGTCGAGCACGATCGACTGCGGTGTGCCCGCGCCCTTGAGCAGGATCTGGTCGACGACCGCGTCGCGCATCGAGAAGCTGAGCGCCTGCATCATCGGGAGAGCGAGCGTCAGCCACTGATCGGTGAGCGCGCCGCCGACCGCGATGAACGCGGCGACCCGTTCCTTGAGCGCGCGCTCGTCGGGCTTGAACGGCAGCGGGACGGGATCGCCGGCGCGCTCGCGCTCGAGCAGCAGCTCGATGAAGCCGACGTCTGCGTGCGGCCCGAACACCCTGTCGCTCAGCAGCCGGAGTTTCCCCGGGACCATCCGTGAGTAGATCGGAGCGCCGTAGATCATCCCGTCGGAGGCCATCACCTGCTCCCAGAACCACGGGCAGTCGTCCGGCTCGTCGGTCGCAAACGGCCCCGTGGGAATCCGCATGTCGTCGATTCGCAGCAGCGCAACCTCGGCGCCGGCGGCCTCGGCTTCCATCAAAGCGGCCTTCAGCAGGATCTCCGCGCTCCCGTTCGCGGCGCCGGCCGATATCCCAAGCACTCTCATCTCGGTTCTCCTCCGTGGTTCATGTCAGACTGGCATCGTCCGCGCGAACAGCGCGAGTGTCCCCTCCCAAGCTTGCTCGGCGGCGGCGCGGTTGTATCCCATGTGGTGCGGCATCGTGTAGCCGTGCTCGGCGCCGGCGAACACCTCGATCGTGTGCGGGACGCCGTGCTGCTCGAGTTGCTCGCGCAGCGGCGGGATCGTGTCCAGCGGGGTGACCGCATCGGCCTCGCCGTACCCGAGAAACAGCTCGCCGCGCACCGACCCTACGCCCCGATGGGGGGAGTCGGGCTCGTCGGTGACAAGGCCGGTCGGGTGGAGCAGCGATGCCGCGCGGAGCTCGTCGCCGAACCCCTCGGCGGCGCGCATCCCGAACCGGCCGCCCATGCAAAACCCGACGCAGCCCCACTGGCTCGAGTCGACCTCCGGCACCTCCGCGAGGCGGTCGAGCAGCGTGCGCGTGTCCCCGACCACGTCCCCGTCGCTCATGCGCTGAACCGCGGCGTACATCCGGGTGCGCTCCTGCTCGTCGCCGGCGACGACCTTTGCCGGATCGGGACGGTCGGCGCCGTCCAGCCAGTAGTAGAGGTCGGGCAGGACCGCGACGTACCCCGCGTCGCTCAGCCGCCCCGCGGCGGTGTGGAGGTCGTCGCGGACGCCGGGCGCGTCCATGAACAGGATCACCGCCGGCCGCGGTCCACCCGCGGCGGGTGAACTGAGGTATACGGGCATCGTGCCTCGCGCGGTAGCGATGTCGATCTGGGTGCGTGTCATGCCGTTAGTCCTCTCGGGATGTCGTGGGCGGTCAGCCGTTGATTCTCGGACACCGCTCGCGCGGCTGCCTCCTGGCCGGCGATCCGGCCGAACACGATCGCGTCGGTCAGGCCCCCGCCGCGCTCGGTCAGGTGGCTCCAGATCGAGCCGGCCGCCCCGGCGGCGTACAGACCGTCGATCGGGGCGCCGCCCGGGCGGAGCACGCGCGCGAGCCCGTCACGGCGCGGCCCGCCGGATGCGGTGGCGACGGCCGGCCACATCTCGATCGCGTACAGCGGTGGTTATCCCGTTGAGCGGCCCGGCCAGCCGCGCCGCCTCGTCGAAGATCAGGTGACCGGGGAGATGCGGGCGGTTGGCGCGGCGAGGCAGGTACGCGGTCATCGAGCGGACCCTGTCGTGGACCTCCCAGCCGGTCTCGTCGGCGAATCGCCGGCCGTCGGCGTCCACGTAGATGTAGGTCGGAGCGTGGACGTCGAGCGGGAACGCCGCCGGGTGGTCGGGGTAGCGGAACGCGAACCAGCCGAAGAACGAGCTCATGTGCCAGAGCGTGGCCCCGGCCTGGGCCGCGAGGCGGAGCGTGTCCCCGGTGTTCCCGGGGTGGCCGACGGGAACCAGCGGCAACGGCAGGTAGGCGTCACAAAGCTCGGCGTCGTACTCGAACCCACCCGACGCCAGCATGACCCCGCCGGGTGCCTCGATCGTGCGCGGCATGCCGTCGCAGTCGATCTCGGCCCCGGTCACGGCGCCGTCCCGGATGGTGAGCGCCGTCGCCCGGCCGTCGAGCACGACCTCGATGCCTCGTTCGCGGACGTTTTCGTCGAGTAGCTGCCAGAGAGCATGGCCAGGCGGGACGTGAGTGCCGGAGTGGTAGCGGTGGTACCGGACGCGGCCGGCGCCCGGAAAGTGCGGCCAGGAGGGAAACAGACCGCCGAACTCCTCGATCCGGACCGACTCGACCTCGCCACCGAGCGACTCGAGGAACGGCCGGACTTCGTGGAGGCCGGCGGCGTAGGCGGTCAGAACCGAGCGGTCGGTCTTGCCGAAGCAGAGCGCGTCGAGGTGCTCGATCGCGACCTCATCATCGACGTCGAACAGGAATCCGCCCGAGTGGCGGCAGTTGCCCCCGCCGGCGCCGGTCTTCTCGATCACGCCGACACGCGCGCCGGCGTCGTGCGCCGCGATCGCCGTGCCCGCGCCGGCGGCGCCGAAGCCGATCACGAGCACGTCGAGGTCGTCGATGCTCATGGAGCGGTTGCGGTCCTCGGACGGTACGCGTCGGTGCCGTCCCAGTCCTCCGCCGCCCGGCGGACGGTCTCGTAGAAGCCGAGCAGTTCGTCGCGGCGCTGGAGCACCTCGACCGGGTGCCCGAACAGATCGCCGCCGTCGAACCACACCGCCGAGGCCGGGCCGGTGCGGCCGGCGTGGAACGGCTCGAACCCGAGGCGCGTGAGCCGAACCGTCTCGTTCGCGAGCGAATCGGTCAGGAATCCGATGTGGCCGACGCCGGCCCCCGGGGCGGTGAGCCGGTCGCGAAGACCCTCGGGTTGGGCATCGTGGATCTGGCTCAACTCGACGAGGAGCGGTCCCCATTGCCCGAACGCCGACGAGTGATCGTACGTCGCGGGGCTGCCCTCGTAGCTGACCTCGTCGAACACGATGTGCTCCATGACGAAGAACGGACCGGCGCCGTGGTCATCCGCGAATCGCTCGACTCCGATACGCAGGTCGTCGACCACATACCCGACATGATGGATCGGGGGACCGGCCGGGCACACACCGCGAAAATGTAGACGATTCGCGATTTTGTATGCAATGATCCCGGCGGTCATGGGCATCGGGTTCGATCACGTGGGTCTGTGCGTCGCCGAGCTTGACGCCGCGCAGGCGTTTTACGAGCGGGCGTTCGGGTTCCGGCTGCAGCTGGCGTTCTCACTCCCCGGGGAGATCCGGGGCGCGATGATGACCCACGACTCCGGGATGCGGTTCGAGTTGTTCGAGCGGCCGGGATCACGCCCGGGAATCCACGACCAGATGCCGGACGAGGCGTTGGCGACTCGCGGCTACGGCCACTTCGCGCTCAAGGCGCCCGAGATCAACTCGGTCTTCCAGCGGGCGGTGGCCGAGGGCGCGCGCCCGATGATCGCGCCCCGGCCGTCACCCGAGCCGGGGGTGAGGTTCGCGTTCCTCGCCGATCCGGAGGGCAACCTGGTCGAGCTCGTGGAGCGCGATTAGGTGGGTCGTCTCGACGGCAAGGTCACGCTGATCACGGGGACCGCCGGCGGCCAGGGCGCGGCGGCCGCACGGCTGTTCGCGCGCGAGGGCGCGACCGTGATCGGCTGCGACATCGATGCCGACCGCGCCTCGGCGGTGGCGGCATCGGTGCGTGACGCCGGCGGTGAGATGAGCTCGTTCGCGCCCGTCGACCTGTCCGATCCGGTTGCGGCGGCGGCGTGGGTCGAGGATGCGGTGGCGGCCGGCGGGGGGATCGACGTCCTCTACAACAACGCGTCGGCGCCGCGGGTGGGCCCGTTCTCGGAGATGACCTGGGAGGACTGGCGGTTCACGATCAGCAACGAGCTCGATCTGATCTTCACGGTCACGCGGGCCGCCTGGCCGCACCTGATCGCGCGCGGGCGCGCCGTGATCATCAACACGGCCTCGGTGTCCGCCTACCGGGGCGCGCAGTTCGTCGAGCAGGCCGGCCACGGCGCCGCGAAGGGCGGGGTGCTTGCGATCACCCGCCACCTGGCCGCGTCGGGCGCAGCACACGGGATCCGCGCCAACTCGATCAGCCCGGGCCTGATCGTCACCGCCCAGATCGAGCCGTTCCTCGACGACCCCGGCCATCCGATCAGAGCGATGGCCGACACGCACCCGCTCGGCCGGCTCGGGCAGCCCGAGGACGTGGCGCGGGTGGCGCTGTTCCTGGCCTCGGATGACGCCGCCTATCTGAACGCGGTCGACATCGTCGTCGACGGCGGGCAGTCAGTGATCTCGTAACCACCGCGCCGCCCGCCCGCCGGCCGGCACTCTCAGATCATTGCCTGACCAGCGTCGAGACAGTCACGTGAGGCCAGTGGATGCCATTGAAATCAAGTTGCACCCGCTGTGTGTATTGCAACTGCTGTATGTCGGGATGACCTCCCGTTCCCGCGATCGTCTCGATCCAGAAGATCGCCTCCACCTCGGTGGCCTTCGCGTTACCACCGGGCGGATTCGAGCTCGAGGCGAGGAAGGCCGTGTTCGCGGTGCCGCCTCCGCCGTGGACGACGGTGGCTGTCGTAGCGACGTGCAGGAACGTCCGGCTCTTCATGTGCGTCCCCTGAAGCGAGGCCTGCAGCGCCGCTTGGATCACGCTGTTCGGGTTCTTGACCATGTCCTGGGTCACCGACCCCGCCGCGGAGCGGAAGGGGGTCGGGATCGACAGGTTCAGCTCGGGGAACGTCTGCGCCACGGTATTAAAGTCGGCGTTGGCAGGTGGAGGGCTGCCGAAGAAGAACGGGAGGATGTTGCTGTCAGGGATGACCTGGGGACCTCCGGCGAGCACCTGCGAGACACCCTGAGCAAGGATCACGGTGCCGTGTGGAATCGAAGCCATCCGCACGACCGTGGCGGGCTCGTTCGGGTCGGTCGTCTTCGGGACGTTCGCCCATATCCCCGGCTCGATGTGCAGGCCGGCCTTGCTCACCGAGCCCGAAATCTGTTGCATATAGGTGAGGCCGAACATGTCGATGTCCGGCATCGCCAGCCCGCGATTGGGGATCGGGCCGTTGATCGGGGTGAATACGATCGTCTCGTCGGTCAGATTCAACTCGAGGAAGCGATCCTGAACGCCCGCTGGGTTGTGCGGGCGCCAGATGGCGTTGAACCCGTGGCCCTTCCAGGTGCCCGCCAGCGGCGCGAGTGCACCGAGTGGATCTGGCGGCGATGCGGGGGCGGCTCCGGCCTGGGCGGGGGCGGCGTCCGGCGTGTGCAGACCGGCAAAGGCGAATCCGGGATCGGCTTGCGGGCTAACTGTCACGGTGACTCCTCGAAGATCAGCTGGTCAGCTGTTCACGCCCCGCGCGCGACGGGCGTGCGGTTGTCAACTGGTTTTGCCGGAGCGTGCGCTCTCCGGTCACGACTGCGCCCCTTAATGAGCCCTCACTGACCCCGTTGATACCGTTAGGTCAAAGCTTACCTAACGCATGGGCAAGAGATCAACGCGTTGGCAACCGGAGGGATGGCTGTCGGGGCTGGGGGGCGTGGGCAGCGTCACCGCGGCGATCTACGATCGCGATCTCACCCCCGGCCTCGCCGAGGGCATGCGCGATCGCGCCGCCGATCGCGCCGGCGCCACCGGTCACTGCCGCGACCCGCCGTTCAGACACGCCGAGGGCCATTATGGCGACAGTTATCACTCTTGTATACACTCGGGCGTGGTAGCTTCCGCCGAAATCGAGGAGACGGTCATGACCACAGGCGTCGTCGATCACGCACCGCAGACGGTACTACCGGGACGTCCGGTGCCTTATCGACTCGAGGCGGGCGCCGGCCGCGCGCACCTGTTGCTCGGCGAGGTTGGGCGGGTCCTGGCCGGCGCCGAGGAGACGGACGGAATGATGTCGGTGATGACGCTGTGCGGGCCGGCGGCATCGCGGCCGATTCCGCTGCACTGGCACAAGAAGGAGCATGACTACTTCTACTGCGTCCGGGGACAGATGCAGGCGTGGGCCGACGGCGAAAGCCGGATCCTCAATCCCGGCGACATCGGCACCGCCCCGCCGGGCTCGGTCCACGCATATCAGCTGCTCGGGCACTACAACGAGTTCCTCGGTCCGATCGTGCCCAGCGGGTGGGACCGGTTCTTCGACTTCACGGGCTCCCCGTATCCGGGGCCGGCGTACCCGCAGGTCGACCCGTCACCGCCGCCGTTCGACAAGTTCGGCGCGGCGCAGGAGAAGTTCGAGATGACGTATGTCCAGGATGCGCCGTATGCCGAGGCGACGCTCGACGCCCCCGATGACGAGTTGCCCGACGGCCAGCTTCCGTACTTCCTGCGCGCCGGCGAAGGCCCGCGCCACACGCTGTTCGGGCAGGTGTGCTTCCAGATCCTGACCGGGGCGCAGAGCGAGGGCCGGATGGCGATGACCGTCACCGAGGGGCCGAAGGGTCCGGCCACGCCGGCACACGTTCACGAGCGTACGTACGAGGGGATCTACTGCCTCGACGGCCGGCTGCGCGTGACCACCGCCGGCGAGACGCACGAGCTCACGCGCGGCGACTTCGTCAGCATCCCGGTGGGTGTCGAGCACTCCTACCAGTGCGACGCAAATCTAACGCGTTTCGCGAGCATGGTGGCGCCGGCGGGGATCGAGCGCTTCTTCGAGCTCGCGGGTCAGGTCGCTGAGCAGCGGATCTTCCCGGCGCGGGCCGAGCCCGCCGATCCCGACCGGCTCGCGGCGGCAGCCGCCGAGCTCGACGTGGTGCTCGTCCGCTGACCGGCGACCCCGAGCCCGCGCCGAGGGCAACGCGACCGGACGCCACGCGACCGACATCGCGCTCACGGACGCCCGCGCGCTGATTGCCCGTGCGATCGACAAGGCGGCCCACATCGGTGCTCGCGGCGCGTTCGCGGTCGTGGGGGCCACCGGTGTGCTCGTGTGCGCGTCGCGAATGGATCGTGGCGGCGCCGGCGGGATGGCGCGCGCGCGTTCGAAGGCGTGGATATCGGCCACGCAGCAGATCCCGAGTACCGAGCACCACCTTCGGATGGCCACGCTGCCGCCGCCGATCGCCGCCGGATTCGTCGCGTGCTCGCCGGAGGCGAGCTTCCCGGGCGCGGGCGGGATGCCGATTTTTGACAAGGATCCCGCCCACCCCGGCGTCGTCGTCGGCGGGTTCAGCGCCTCGGGTGCCACCATCGGTCCGTTCGTCGACATCCCGGGGATCGACCGGCGCATGCTGATCGCCGACGGCAAGCCGGCCAATTCGGAGGACCTGGTCGTGCTCTGGACCCTCGGCTTGCCGTACGAGGGGCAGCACGGCTCCGATGAGAAGCGCTGGCTCGAGGCGTTCGGAACGCTGCCTGACGAGCCGGGCCTGGGCTACACCGCTCCGCCCGCGGCAAGCGAGCCCGAACATGAGTGGGCCCTCGGTCTCGCCGATCAGGCGATCGCCGGCGCCGGCGCCCGCGGAGTCAGCATCGCGGTCGCGGTCGTCGACGGCCGCGGCGATCCGACCAGCAGGACACGATGGACGGAGCGCCCACCGCGGCGCCGTTCGTAGCCGAGGCGCTGGCCGCGGGCGCCGCCACCTTCCAGCGTCCGAGCGCCGAGATCGATCCGGCGATGACGTCGGTGCTGCCGTACCGCGTGTTGGCGGTGGCCGGCGGAGTGCCGGTCCGCGACGGCGATCGCGTTGTTGTCGGCGTCGGGATCGCCGGGCCTGGCGCCGACGTTTGCCAGGAGATCGCGGAAGCCGTGCTGGCGTGAGGATCTGCATCGTCGGATGCGGCGCGATCGGCGGGCTGTTCGCTGCGCACTGGCTCGGATCCCCGACGTCGAGGCGTGGGCGTATGACCCTGACCACGCGCATGTCGATGCGATCAATCGCGACGGCCTGCGGCTGATCTGGCGGACCGAGGTCGTCGCGTCCGTCAACGCTCTCACCGATCCCGACGAGATCCCCGCCTGCCGGTTCGGGATCGTCGCCACCAAGGGGACGGTGACCGGGCCCGCGATCGCCGTCGTCGCGCCGGCTTTCGCGGAAGGCGCGGTCTGCAGCGTCCAGAATGGGATCGGCAATGAGGAGCTCATCGCGGCGCACGTGACGCGGGTGATGCGCGGGGTGACGTTGCCGGCATCGCGCGTCGCCGCCCCCGGGGTCATCGAGAGCGACGGTCACGGGCTCACGTGGGTCGGACCGTTCGAGCCGAGCCCGGCGTCGCTCGAGGAGGTGGGGCAACTGGCCGGATTGCTCACCGACAGCGGACTCGAGACCCGCGCCGTCGCCGACGCCCGCCCCGCCCAGTGGACGAAGCTGCTGTTCAACTGCGCGACGAACCCCCTGTGCGCCTTGACCGGCCTGACCCATGGCCAGCTGATCGACCATGCCCCGACCCGGCGGCTCGCGCGAGCGGTGATCGAGGAAGGGCGCGCGGTCGCCGGCGCGCTCGGGATAGCGCTCGAGGAGGATCCGCTCGAGTTGGTCGAGCG
>CAVVCP010000013.1:0-80785 GCA_963746695.1 uncultured Solirubrobacterales bacterium
CGTGGTATCCGCTCGGGCTCGTCCGTGCGGTCGCGCTGCTTTGGCTGTTTGCCGGGCTGCGCGTCGATGAGATCCTCAGGCTGCCCGTCGGCGCGATCCGCTGGCAGCACCAACACGACCTCGAGAGCGACCGCCGGGTGTGTCTGCTGGACGTGTCGACGAACAAGACCGGCACGGCGTTCACCAAGCCGGTCGACCCGACGGTCGGTGACGCGATCGCGGCGTGGGAAAACGTCCGGCCCGGGCAGCCGAAGTTTGAGGATCGCAAGACCGGCGAGCTCGTCGATGTGCTGCTGGCCTACCGCGGAGGGCGGCTCGGTGAGAAGTACGTCAACCAGGTCCTGATTCCGCTGCTGTGCCGCAAGGCCGGGGTGCCGCGCGGGGACGTTCGCGGGCAGAGCACCGGGCATCGGGCGCGGGCGACGATCGCGAGCCAGCTCTACAACGCCAAAGACCCGATGTCGCTGTTCGAGCTCCAGGCGTGGCTCGGACACTCATCGCCGCATTCCACCCAGCATTACGCGCGGATCACCCCGGTCACCCTCACCAAGGCCTACCAGACGCCGGCTACTTCGCCCGGAACGTCCGCGCGATCGAGGTGCTGCTCGACCGCGACGCGGTCACCACCGGCGCGGCCGGGGCCGGGAATCCGTTCGAGTTCTACGACCTCGGGCACGGCTACTGCTCCTACACCTTCTTCGAGCAATGCCCGCACCGGATGGCGTGCGCCCGCTGCGACTTCTACATCCCGAAAGCCTCGAGCGAGGCGCAACTGCTCGAAGCCAAGCACGGGCTGCAGCGGATGCTCGTGCAGATCCCGCTCACCGACAACGAACGCGCCGCCGTCGAAGGCGACCAGGACGCGGTCGACCGACTCCTGAACATGCTCGCGACGGTCCCAACTCCAGACCAGTCCTCGGGCGAAGCGGACAGCAGGCACGGCGATGCTTGACGAGCGGGTCATTACTCACACGATGTCGCCGCCGACGAGCAATGCGCACAGCGCGTGTGTCTCAGGCCGCCGGCGGCGGGCGACGGAGTCGCTCCCGCAACAGGTCCACATCGATGCCGAGCTCGCTCAGGGGTCGCGCCGCGCGTTCGTCCTGGGCGCATACACGCAGCAGATCCTCCAGCCCGAACCGCATGCGCTGCTCCATCCACGCGCGTCGACCGGCCCCAGTCAGGAACATCTGCAGCAGCCGATCAGGCCGCGCCAAGCGCGGGGGCACGGCCGGGTTGGCAACGTCCGGCACGGGCGCCGACTGAGAACCGATCGGACGGCCCACCACCGGAGCGCGAAACGCTCCCGGACCGCGGTTCCGATCAGGTCCGGGCTCGCGCCCAGCGCGCGGAGGATCTCGCTGCCGCCGCTCTCACCCATCCCGCTGACGGCGAGGAGGAGGTGCTCGGGCCGGATGTTCTGGTCTCCGCACGCCAGCGCTTCGCGCAGCGACAACTCCAGCGCACGCTTCGCGAGCGGAGAGAACGGGACATGTCCGCCTTCGGCTCGATCGGGGCCGGGACCCAGTCGCTTGCGCACCTCTCGACGCACGCCGCTGGCGATCCCGAGCTCCGTGAAGACCTCCGCCACGATCCCGCCGTCCACGCCGGTCAGCGCGAGCACGAGGTGCTCCGTTCCGACCGCCCCATGACCCATCGCACGCGCCTCCTGCTGGGCGCGCCGGATGACCTCACGGGTCTCCTCGGTGAAGCGCTCAAACACACCCAAAGCATCCCACCGCCTCGACGGTCACACAAACCTCTCTCAAGACAAGGTCAGCCCGTCCAACCTGAGAGACCCCTGCCAGGAGCAACGTGCACACACCGGATTCCCCGCACCCATGCGGGCACCGCGGTGGGTTGCCTTCGCCCAGTTTCGCCGACCGTCGGCCGGACAGCTTCAAGGTCGACGACCGTCTCCCTTTCCCTCGCCCGCGGGCTCGGTTCCGCGTCCGGCCGCCGGCCGGCAGTTCGGGCTACGTCAACCACCGGATCCCCACAAGGAGGGAACCAAAGATGAGCGCCTCAGCACCCGCAGTCAACTCCGTCACCCTGGTCGGGAACCTCACCGCCGACCCCGTCCTCAAACAGCTCAACGACGACCGCAAGGTCTGCCAGCTCCGGCTCGCGGTCAACGACGTCAAGGACCAGCCGATGTACATCGACGTCGCCACCTTCGGCGCCCAAGCCGACGCCTGCGCCAAATACCTCACCAAGGGCCGCGCGGTCGCGGTCACCGGCCGGCTCGTCTACCGCGAATGGGACGACAACGGCACCCGCCGCTCACGCCACCACATCGTCGGCCGCGTCCAGTTCGGCGGACGGCCCGACAACGGCGACCAGCCCACCGACACGACCGACAACGGCGAGGAGACCGCCGACTTCTAACCCACAACCGGCGCCGGCGGTGGACTGCCGCCGGCGCCCCCATCACCTCCAACCAGTGAGAACAGACCGCCATGACCACCCCCGAGCAGACCTACACCGACCGCGCCGCCACAGCCATCGCCGACGCTGTCCGCGAAGAACACGACTTCGGCGGCTGGCTCGCCGGCGTCCTCGCGACCGCAGCAGCCGAGCTCGGCTCCACCGCCGCGCTAACCGCGGGCCGCCCCGGCAGCTGGGAAGCCGACCTCGTCCGGCAGCTCGTATGCGGGACGGTCGGATGGGACGACGACTACCTCGCCAACTACGCCCAGGAGCCTCACTCATGAACCCTGCCCAACACACCAACGGTCAATTCCAAGTAATCCAACTCACCGGCCGCCTCACCCGCAACCCCGAGGTGATCGCGCTCGAGAACGGCTCGAGCGTCTGCGTCATTCGACTCGCCGTCGACAGCATGGGCCGCGGAGGAGAGACCGGCTACGTCGACGTCTCCACCTTCGGCAAGCCCGGAGAAGCCGCCGGGCGCGTCCTCTCCAAGGGCTGGCTCGTCGCCGTCGACGGCCGCCTCGACTACCGCCACTGGGTCGCCGACGACGGCGCCAACCGCTCCGCCATCAGCGTCATCGGAAACGTCGAGTTCCTCGCCGCCCCCCGCAACGCCAACGACCGCCGAGCCGGCCGCCGCCTAACCCACAACAACCGCGGGCCCGCCGCCGGCGGGCCCGCCACCACCACCGGGAAATGACCATGACCTCCAACACCTTCTCCCAACTACTCACCCACGCCGCCGCGCAACGCGCAGCGCGCCTCGACGCCCTGTGGCAGATGACCCCCGACGAACGCGTCGCCGCCATGCGCCACGGCGACCTGACGATGGAACAGTGCTGCGCCTGGGCCGCCCGATACCCCCACCAAGTACCGCTCCTGCACGGCGAGTTCGAGTTCATCGCCGCCTACACGCCCGAGGTCCGCGAATGACCACGCCAGACGTCCGCGCGTTCTACACAAGCACTCGGCATCGAACTCCCCGGCTGGCCCAAACTCGAAGCACCCACCCGATGCTTCGCCCAACCCGACGCCCACAACCACGCCGACCGTTCGCCATCCTGCTCGGTCAACCTCGCCTCCGGCGCCTGGAACTGCCACGGATGCGGCGCCCGCGGCGGCGCCTACGACGCCGCACTCGTGAGAGGCCACACGCCACGGTCAGCGATCGATCTGATGATCGCCCATGGCCTCGCCGAGCCCCGGGCGGAGGGAGGACACAGGCGACCTGATAAGGCCAGGGTCGCACTTCGCACCGTTGAGCCGGCCCGTGCGCCGGAGGTTCGCGCAACGCTGCGGGCCGACAACCTCGATGTAAAGCGCTGGCGCGAAATGCTCCAAGCGGATGGACGTCTCCTGTACCGGCTGCTCAGGGAGCGGGGCTGGAGCTATCGCGCGATGCGCGACCTCGAAGTGGGCTTCGATGGCGCGCGGATCACCGTCCCGATCCGTAATGGGGGCGGCCATCTTCGCGGGGTTCTCCGATACGACCCGTTCGGACCGCGCTCGCCAAAGATGCAGGCCCTTCCTGGCTCGAGGCTCGGGCTGATCCCGCATCCAGCGCGCGAAACGTCGCCCCACATCCTCCTCGTTGAAGGACCGCCAGACATGATCGCTGCGCGTTCCTGCTCGCTCGCGGCTATTGCCGTGCCCGGCACGAACGCATGGAGGCCCGATTGGAGCAGCCTGCTGGCGGGCCGGCACGTCACGGTGGTCATGGACTGCGACCACGCCGGGAGGCACGCGGCGGAAGAGATTGCAGAGACGTCTTGCCGGCGCCGCAACCACGGTCGAGATCGTCGACCTCTGGCCCGACCGGGACGACGGGTACGACCTAACCGATCGGATCCTCGAGCGCCGCCGGATCAAACCCTTCTCGCCTCGCGTGGCCCGCACCGTTCGTGAGCTTCTCGCCCCTCATCCACCCAACCCGCGTCACGACCGCCGATCCCGGTCACATCGGATTTGACAGGCAACGCAGCGGGACAACTGAACGCCCGGCATTCGCAAAAGGACGGATGTGAACCTCTTGAAACCCAATGATGTTGCGAGACAACTTTCGGTGTCCCGCGCATGGGTATATGAGGCTGCGAGGACTGGCCGCATTCCGTCGGTTCGCATCGGGGGAGAGGATGGGCCGCTGCGGTTCGTTCCGGAGGAGATCGATCGGTGGATCATGGAGTGCCGCGCGCCGTGGGCGACCACAACGCCATCCTTTGACCAGAAAAGCGTCCCCCGGCGGCGACGACGCAGCGGACCCCGAGCGTCAACTGTCCGGTCGAGCTCCGCCGGACCGCAACCATTGCTCTAGCGGGCAGCTCGCGCCGCTCTCGCTATCGCTTCCTCGGTCGCGACGGCACCGGCGGCGAGAACGTGGCGCTCGAGGTGGCCGTAGTACCGCTCGGTTGTGCTGATGTCGGCGTGGCCGAGTTGCCGCTGGACGTACATGAGCGAATTGCCAGCCGCGAGCCATGCCGCGGCGGCCGTGTGGCGTAGCGCGTGAAGCGGCATGTCACGAAGCCCGGCGTCCTCGAGCGCCTCCTTGTGCCAGTCACGCGACACGGTCGTGCGATCGAGCGGCTGAGCCGACGCCGGCGCTCTCCCAGCGGCCCTTGCTGCGCTTCAAGGTCCGGACCGGCATCACGAAACAGCACTGCCGCGGTTCGATCGCCGGATGCGAGCTCGGTTCTGCGCGCGACCTGGTCACGCAGAACCCGGCAGAGACCCGGACCGATCTCGACGGCACGAAAACGGTCTGACTTCGTCGAGCCGACGACCGCCGTTCTTGCGCGAGCGGTAGACGATGATCGTCCCGCCCGACTCCTGCAACTCCAGATCGCTGACACGAAGCGCCAGTGCCTCAGAGACCCGCAGACCGGTTCCGATCAGTAGCTCGGCGAGCGGCCGGTAGACGGCGCAGCACCCATCGAGATAGCGCGGGATCTCGTCGAGTCGCAGGTAGTCGCGCTCGATGTGTCCGGCCGGAAGTCGCTGCGCGCGCAGCGCCGGGTTGACCGCGAGCAGGCCATCCTCGACCGCCGCGTTCAGACAGACCACGAGCGTGCCCAGCGCATTGTTGACGGTCTTGGCCGCGAGGTCGCCCGGCCTCGACCGCCTCGGCCAGCTCCGCCATGAACTGCGCGGACGTCGTCGACGGAGAGCGCGCCCAGCGGATCGTGCGGCCGAACGCGGGCACGCAGCCGCTTACGGCCGGCGATCTCGTACCCGCCCACGTGCCCAGCCTCGAGGTACGGACGGCGACGCGCCAGCCACCGCTCCCAATAGCGCGCCGAACGTCTCCTTGATGTGCCGAACCTCGCCCCGCTCGACCTGTTCGATCAGTCGACGGCGGGCGTCGCGCGCCGCCCGTTCGCTCGTGAACCCGCGCTTGGAGGTCTGCGTGCCGTCGCTTCGGCGGAAGACGAATCGCCAACGCACGCCGTCGGCAGTTCGGTACGAGTAGACGCCACCGCTGCGGCCGTGCCGAGCGGTCTCGGCGCGACGGGCGGCGGGGGAGACCTCGGCGAGCGCTTCGTCGAAGGCGCGAGCAGCCTCCTCGGAGGCGAACCGGCGAGCACGCCGCCGCCCGGATCCGTCCCGCCAGCGGACCTCCCAACCGCCGCGATGCTGGCGAACGCTCACGCGTACTCCACGGTTTGTTGCCGCGTACCCACAAGCTGTTGCCGGACGGTGGGTACGACTGTTGTTTGTTGCCACGTGGCAACAATACGTCCACATCGCGGACGGCGTGTGGAACAGTCGCCCTGAGACACAAAAAAGCCCCGCTGTGCGGGGCTTTTCCAGTGCGCCCGAGAGGACTCGAACCTCCACGGACCATATAGTCCACAAGGCCCTCAACCTTGCGCGTCTACCAATTCCGCCACAGGCGCTGGAGGCGGGCAGTATAGCCTCGGCGGTCGGCTCGCAGAGCATGTTTGACGTCTTTGCACGGAGGCCGGCGGACGGCTGATCCGGGGCGGCGGTGGGGCGTGGGGGGTTGTCGACCCGGCCGGGTTTGAGTCCGTCCAGAGGGCGCGCTAGAGTGCCGAACACATGTTCGACTCACTCCGGATCGCCGAGCCAAACGAGCAAGGAGCGGACCGATGGATTTGACCAAGCGCCAGCAGGAGATCTTCGACTTCATCAAGCGGTATTCGGCGAAGTACGGCTATCCACCGACCGTGCGCGACATCGGCAAGGCGGTCGGGCTGGCGTCGTCGTCGACGGTTCACGCGCATCTGGCGAACCTGGAGAAGATCGGCCTGCTCAGGCGGGATCCGACGAAGCCGCGGGCGATCGAGCTGCTGGACCGCGCCACCGCCGGCGTGCGGAGTCTCGTGCGCCCGGGGCTGCCGCTGGTCGGCCAGGTCGCGGCAGGCCAGCCGATCCTGGCCGAGGAGAACATCGAGGACTACGTGCAGACGCCGTCGTATGCGGGCGGGGTCGATGGCGAGTACCTGCTAAGGGTGCGGGGCGAGTCGATGATGGGCGCGGGCATCCTCGAGGGCGACCTGGTCGTGGTGCGCCCGCAGGACACCGCGCAGGATGGCGAGATCGTCGTCGCGCTCGTCGGTGAGGAGGCGACGGTCAAGCGCTTCTTCCAGGAGGCAGATCACGTGCGGCTCCAGCCCGAGAACGACGCGATGGAGCCGATCCGCAGCCGTGACGTGCGCGTGCTCGGCAGGGTCGTCGGGCTGATGCGGAGCATGACGTGACCACGGGCACGCTGATGGACGCGCCGTCGCTGTTCGAAGCGGCCGACGCCCGGGGCACGCTCGACGAGCTGATCGTCGCGGTGTGGGAGGGCCTGCGCGATCACGCGAACGTCGCCTGCCCGCTGTGCGGGGAGGAGATGAAGCCGGAATATGGCGTGCACGCCCGCGCCGTCGGCGGTCGGTGCTCGGGGTGCGGCTCGACCGTTCGCTAATCGCGGGGCTATGCTTCGCCGCTGGAGACTGAGCAGTCGCGGAGGTGAAGCTGCCTTCGAGGAAAGTCCGGACATCACAGGGAAGGGTGGTCGGTAACGCCGACCCGGGGAAACCCGCGGGAAAGTGCCACAGAAACGACACCGCCTAAGCCTGGAGCCGCTGCAGAGCCCCAGGCCGGTAAGGGTGAAATGGTGCGGTAAGAGCGCACCGGCGTCGCGGTGACGCGGCGGCCGAGGTAAACCCCACTCGATGCTAGGCCAAGCAGGACCGTTTGCAGGTGACCCGCCAAGGTCCGGGTAGGCCGCGCAGATGGATGGCTGCTCTAGACAGAATCCGGCTTACAGGCCTCCTACGGAAAGACCCCGCCCCGGCGGGGTTTTTCTATGGTCGCGGCCGCGGGTTGCCGGCGCGGTGGCCGGGGTCAGGCGCGGTCGGGGCGGGTTCCGTTGCCGAGCCGGGCCCCGAGCGCTGACGGGGCGGTCAGAAACCGGACTGGCGGACGACCACTAAGCGCGGCGCTTGCGCCCCGTGTCGGCGAGCGCCGCGAGCGCGGCCGAGTCGCCGGGCACGCCGTGGACCGCGCCACCGGGGAAGGCCGCGGCGCTTCCGAGATACAGCCCCCGCAGCGGGGTCCGGTACGGCGATAGGCCCGGGACCGGGCGGAAGATCACCTGGCGCAGGCGATAGCTGCCGCCGCCCACGTCGCCGCCGACAAGGTTGCGATCGCGACTCTCCAGCTCGTTGGGCCCCATTACGTGACGGGCGAGGATGCGTTCGCGGAACCCCGGCGCGAACCGCTCGATCTGGGCCTCGACCCGCTCGACCGTCGGCGCGAGCTCGGCGCGCCAGTCGATCCCGGTCCGCGGCCCGTGGGTGTACGCCCACGCCGTGTGCTTGCCCTCGGGCGCACGCGACGGGTCGGCCAGCGACTGCTGCCCGAGCAGCAGGTAAGGCCGAGCCGGCAGCCGGTGCTGACTGTCGGCGATCGTCTGGACCAGCTCTTCGTCTCCGCCGGCGACGTGGACGGTGCCGGCGGTCCGCGGCTCGGGGGCCTCCCACGGGATCGGGCCGTCGAGCGCCCAGTCGACCTTGACGGTCGACGGCCCGTATCGGTAGCGGCGCAGGAGCGCGCGATACCACGACGAGAGCGCGTCGCCACCGAGGCCGGCGAGCGCGTGCGGCATCACGTCGGCGACGACGAGATCGGTGGCGACGCGCTCGCCGCCGGCGACCCGGACCGCGACGACGCGGCCGGAGGCGGCCTCGATCGATTCGACGAGTGCACCAGTGCGCACCTCGCCGCCGAGCTCGCGTAGATAGCCGACGAGCGCGTCGATCAGGCGCTCGGCGCCGCCGGTCGGGCTCGGCCAGCCGACGGCGTGGCCCATCAGGTTCAGATACGCGACCGCGACCGCACTGCCCGCGTCCGTCGGTGGAACGTCGCCGTGGCCGGCCGAGCCGTACAGCCACGCCCGCGATCCGGCGCCGCCGAACAGCCGGCGCCCGAGTCCCTCGGCCGAGCCTGGCAACAGCGCCGTGAACCGTGCCGTGCCGAGAGGTCCTAGAGCGGCAAGCAGGCGCAGCGCGCCGCCGATCGGCGGGAAGCCACCGAGCATGGTCGCGCGGACGGCCTCGAACCCGTCGAGCATCGGCGCGACGAACGCCCGCCAGCTATCGCCGTCGCCTGGGTGCATGGCGTCGAGGCTCTCCCCGGTCAGGTCGACGTCGCGGTACAGCGCTACCGCGCGGCCTCCGGGGAGGGGGTGCGCGTAGCAGGCCTCCGGATGGGTCCAGCGCAGGCCGTGGCGCTCGAGCGGCATCCGCGCGAACACCGGCGACGCGGCAGCCGCCGGATAGACCGACGAGAACGTGTCGTGGTGGAAGCCGGGAAGCGTCAGCTCCTCGGTCCGGACCGCGCCGCCGGGACGGTCGGCCGCCTCGAGCACGGTGACCGG
The DNA here is from genome assembly GCA_963746695.1 of uncultured Solirubrobacterales bacterium. Lineage (GTDB taxonomy): Bacteria > Actinomycetota > Thermoleophilia > Solirubrobacterales > Solirubrobacteraceae > Palsa-465. Next base: position 9,317 of record CAVVCP010000013.1, read on the forward strand.
TTGCCCGGCCTCGGCGAGCCGGATCGCCGCGGCGAGGCCGTTCGGCCCGGCGCCGACCACGACCGCGGTCACGCGACCCGCGATGCGAGCTGGTGGAGCATGCTGAGACGCGCCTCGCCGCCTTGGCCCCAGAACGCGTGCTGGGCCGCGCGGCCCGCGACGCGGTAGGACCGCTCGACATGCCAGGGCATCGGATCCCAGGTGCCGGCGGCGCGCACCCAGGGGCGCCCGTCATGCGTGTACAGGATCAGGCGGTTGTGTCCCGAGCCCATGAAATGTCCCTCGTGGGTAGTCAGGTCGAACCCGACGACCGGATCGCCGCCGTCGGGAACCGCGTGCGGCTCGTCCTGGCCGTAGCGGGCGAGTCCCGACTCGAGCTCGGCGAAGTATTCGCGCAGCGCGGCGGGATCGTCGGGGGTCACGAGGCGGGTGATCGTCACGTACCCGCGCGTGAACACGGGCAACGCGGACTCGGTGCCGGCGGCGACCTCGATCTCGAACGTCTGGCCGGCCAGGCCGCCTGCCCGTAGCGGCGTGAAGCGGCCGAGCTCGGTCGCGTAATCCGGCCACGTCTCCGGTCGGGTCAGCGCAGCCACCACTCCGTCCACCGACGGCATCTCGACCGGCGAGTACGTGTGCCACGTCTGGTGCTCTGGCGGCGCCGACCCCGGGGTCAGCCTCCCGAGCTTGGCCAGCGCCATCCGGCGCTCGGGCTCGTAGGCGGTGAGCTCCTCCGCGGACGGGAACACCATCCCCCAGGCGCGCCGCGAATCGTCGGCGTACGCGTCCGGGAACCAGTCGCCGAGGAGCTGGGCCGCGCCGTCGAGCAGCTGGGAGCGGGTCAGGAGGCCGCGCTCGGTCAGCTCGGTGTCGAACCGCTGCCTTCCGTACGTGTGGTGAAACGCGCCGAGGTCAGTCAGCCGCAGCCGGCGGGGCGAGTCGCGGCGGTACCAGAAGGTCGTGAGGATCGCGAACGCCAGCCGGAGATCGTCGACCTCGCGCTCGTCGACCGGCCGGCGGTAGTACGCGGCATTGAGGAAGTCGGTGACCCACGCGCCCGCGTTGCGCGAGGCGATCGACGAACCGGTCATGCCCGCGAACCGCAGCGGCCCGCCCGGTGTGGCCGGCGCGGCCGCCGGATCGGGGTCGCCGACGTGATCTGGCGGAGTGGGGGAGCTCGGAGGCGGAGACATTGCTGTGACTCGCTCCACGTGGACAGGACGGGACACGGGAGGCTAGCCCCATCACGCTCGGCTCGGCGCTCAGCGCGGCACGGGCGCGCCGGCCAGCCCGAGCACCGCGCCGACGATCGCCGCGCCGACAAGCGTTGCGACGATCCCGCGCCGCAGCAGCAACAGGGCCACGGCGGCTGCGCCCAGCACGACGAACTGCCAGGTCTCGCGAAGCGCGGCCGCGAGCGGGATCGCGGCGCCGAAGATCGCGCCGATCGCGGCCGGGCCGGCGCCGTCGAGGAACGCCTGCGCGCGCGGGCTCGTGCGCACGCGCTCGAAGTGGCGCCCGCCGATCATCACGAATGCGAACGACGGCAGGAACGCGACCAGCGCCGCGAGCGCGCCGCCGCCGACGCCGTGTGCCGCGTACCCCACCGCGGCCACCGTCGCGACGACCGGACCGGGCGTGATCTGCCCGAGCGCGACCGCGTCGAGGAACTGAGCCGAGGTCATCCAGTGATAGGTGTGCACGGCATCCCCCTGCATCAGCGGGATGATCACGAAGCCGCCGCCGTACGACAGCGCTCCGACCTTGAACGCGACCCAGGCCACCGCGCCGAGCCCGCCCGCGCCCGCGAGCGCCGCCGCTGCCGCCGGCGCGATCGCGGGCGTCCAGCCGTGCAGGCGCGCCCGGTCGCCGAAGCCGCGGGCGATGCCGAGCTCGAGCAACCCGCAGCCGAGCAGCACCAGCACCAGGTAACGGCCGACGAGCGCCCCGGCCGCGAGGCCGAGCACCGCGTACGCGAACCACCGCGCCCGCTGCGCGGCGCGATCCAGACTCGGCCCGGCCAGGCTCGCACCCGCGCGGACCGCCACCGCGGCCACCGCGGCGCCCGCTCCCGCCCCGAGGCCCCGCACCCACACGGGCGGTGACTCGCCGAGGAACACGATCGACAGCAGGATGATGAGCACGACCGCCGGGACGATGAACCCAAGCCCGCCGACGACCGCCCCGCCCGGCCCGGCGACGCGGCGGGCCAGGAAGATCGCAAGCTGGGTGGACGCGGGTCCGGGCAAGAGGTTGCAGGCCGCGAGCGCGTCCTCGAACTCGCGCTGGTCGACCCAGCGCCGCTCGTCGACCACGAGTCGGCGGAGCAGCGCGATGTGCGTGGGGGGCCCGCCGAAGCCGATCAGGCCGATTCGCGTCCAGTTGAGGGCGATCGTCCGCAGCGGAACGGCTTCCGCAGCGGGCTCAGGCATCAGTCGCCCGTGCCGACCATCGCGGCGACCCGCGCCAGCGCGGCGCCGTCGAGCCGGTGGAGGACCCAGGGATCCAGGCGGGCGGCGCCGATCTTCTCGTAGAAGTTGAGCGCGGGTTCGTTCCAATCGAGCGCGGCCCACTCGAGGCGCGTACACCCGCGCGCGACCGTGATGGCGGCCAGGTGGGACAGCAGCGCGGCGCCGACGCCCGCGCGTCGGTGTACCGGCGGGACGTACAGATCCTCCAGCCACAGCCCCGGCCGGCACTCCCATGTCGAGAAGGTGCCGTGGAACAGCGCGAAGCCCGCGGGCTCCCAGGCGCCGCCGGGACCGCGTGTCTGCGCGATCAGCGCCTCGGCAGACGGCGTCGGACCGAATAGGGCGTCTTCGAGCAGCTCCGGGCTCCCATTCACCTGATCGGGGGCGTCCTCGTAATCGGCGAGCTCGAGGATCCAGCCGAAGATCAGCGCGATGTCATCGCGCACGGCGTCGCGGATGCTGACCTCCACGGACACGGCGGGCTGACAATAGCCGGTTGCCGCTGGCACCTCGCAACCACTTCCGACAAGATGTCGACGCCGATGCCGCGACTGCCGAAGACGATCACCGCACCGGTCAGCAGGGTCGGTGCGGCCGCGCAGAACGCATTCGAGGTCGCCCGGTTCGGAGGGCTCGCCACCGACGAGGAGCCGTCGCCGTACGAGGTGACGTTCGAGCATCGCGTGTTCCGGCTGCGGCGCTACTACGCGGGATCGCGGGCCGGCGCCGACGGCAGCGCCGACACCGAGACGCGCGCGCCGGCGGTGCTGCTCGTGCCGCCGCTGATGCTGGCGGCCGAGATCTACGACGTGTCGCCGGCGAGCAGCGCGGTCACGATTCTCGACGAGCACGGGATCGACCCCTGGGTGGTCGACTTCGGTGCGCCCGAGCGCGAGCGGGGCGGGCTCGAGCGCACGCTCTCAGACCACGTGGTGGCGGTGTCCGAGGCGATCGATCGAGTGCGGGCGCAGACCGGCGGCGACGTTCACCTCGCCGGCTATTCCCAAGGCGGCATGTTCTGTTACCAGGCGGCCGCGTACCGGCGCAACGAGGGCCTGGCCTCGCTGATCACGTTCGGCAGTCCGGTCGACACGCGGCTCGGCATGCCGTTCGGCCTGCCCGAGCAACTGGCGGTCGAGGTCGCCGAGGCCCTCGCGGTCGCGTTCGGCGACGGCGGAGTCCCGGCCTGGGTCAGCCGCACTGGCTTCCGGATGCTCGACCCGGTCAAGTCGGTGCGCAGCCGGATCGAGTTCCTGCTCCAGCTCCACGACCGCGAGGCGCTGCTGCCGCGCGAGCGCCAGCGGCGATTCCTCGAGGGGGAGGGCTGGGTGGCCTGGCCCGGGCCCGCCCTGGCGGAGTTCGTCAGTCAGTTCGTGGCCTCGAACCGCATGCTCGAGGGCGGGTTCGTCATCGAGGACCGGACGCTGAGCCTGGCCGATCTGGCCTGCCCGATCCTGTCGGTGGTGGGCACCGTCGACGAGATCGCGCCGGCACCGGGCGTGCGCGCGATCCGACAGGCCGCACCGAGCGCCGACGTGTATGAGCTCGCGGTCCACGCCGGCCATTTCGGCCTCGTCGTGGGGTCGACCTCGACGGCGCTGACCTGGCCGACGGTGGCGGCCTGGGCTCACTGGGCGTCAGGCGCCGGCGAGCTGCCCGCGAACGTCACGCGCATCCCCGAGGACGGCGGGGTCGAGCTCGCACCGGCGGTCCGCAACCGCGTGGGCTACGGCGTCGAGCTGGCCGTCGGCGTCGGAGCGGGCATCGCCCGGACCACGATCGGCACCGCCGGCCGGGCGGTCCGGGGCGTGCGCCAGCTGACCCGTGAGGCGGCAGCGCAGCTCCCTCGCCTGGTGCGTCTGGACCAGTTGGACGCGAGCACCCGGATCTCCATCGGGCTGCTCGTCGAGGAGCGCCGGCGCCGCGCGCCCGACGACGTCTTCTTCCTGTTCGAGGATCGCGCGTACGACGCCGGCGAGGTCGGCGAGCGGATCGACAACGTCGTGCGGGGCCTGATTTCGATCGGCGTCCGTCAGGGCGAGCACGTCGGCGTGTTGATGGGCCCGCGGCCGAGCGCGCTGGCGCTGGTGGTCGCGATCAGCCGCCTCGGCGCCGTGTCGGTGCTGATGCGGCCGGACGGCGACGTCTCCCGGGAGGCGCGACTCGGCCAGATCGAGCGGATCGTCGCCGACCCCGAGCACGCCCCGCTGGCCGCCGGGCTCGGCCGAGTCCACACGTTCGTGCTCGGAGGCGGTGGCGGTCCCCGCGACCTCGACACCGAGAACATCACCGACATGGAGAGGATCGACCCGGGGGCGGTGTCGCTGCCGGGCTGGTACCGGCCGAACCCGGGGCGAGCCGGCGACCTCGCGTTCATCGTGTTCAGCGGCGAGGGCGAGAACACGCGGATGAGCCGGATCACGAACCGCCGGTGGGCGCAGTCGGCGTTCGGGACCGCGTCATCGGCCGCGCTGACCTCCGCCGACACGCTTTACAGCGTCACGCCCGTCTATCACCCGTCGGGTTTGATGATGAGCATCGGCGGCGCGATCGTCGGCGGGTCGCGGCTGGCGATGGCCCGGCAGTTCGACGTCCCGACGTTCTGGGAGGAGGTCCGGCGCTACGGGGTCACGGTCGCGTCGTACACCTGGACGCTGCTCGAGGCACTCGCGGAGGCCCCGCCACAGCCGGCCGAGCGCCATCATCCGCTCCGGCTGTTCATCGGATCGGGAATGCCCGGGGGACTATGGCGACGGATCGAGCAGCGGTTCCGCCCCGCGCGCGTGGTCGAGTTCTATGCCTCGACCGAGGTCGGGGCGATCCTCGTCAACGTCCGCGGGGCCAAGCCCGGATCGATGGGCCGACCGTTGCCGGGGAGCGCCGAGGTGCGGATCGCCGCCTACGACTTCGACGCCCAGGGCCTCGTGCTCGGGCGGGACGGGTTCGCGAAACGGTGCGGCGTCGACGAGGTCGGGATGCTGCTCGCGCGCGTGAGCCCGAACGACCCGCTGAGCGTCACGCCGCTGCGGTCGCTGTTCGCGCGCGACGATGCCTGGGTCGCGACCGGCGATCTGTTCCGTCGTGACGCCGATGGCGACTACTGGCGGATCGACGGGATCGGCGATGTGATCCGGACCGCCGAGGGTCCGGTGTTCACGGCCGCGATCCGCGACGCGCTCGGGGCGATCCCGGCCATTGGGCTGGCGCTGGCTTATGGGGTGTCGCCGCACGACGAGGAGCCCGAGCTGGCGATCGCGGCGGTCACGCTCCGCGCCGGCCGGACGCTGAGCGCCCGGGACATCGGTCGCGCGCTGTCGGGATTGGCGCGCGAGCAGAAGCCGGCGCTCGTCCACGTCGTCGATCGGATCCCGGTCACGACCTGGTTCAGGCCGCTGACCGGGGATCTTCGTGCCGCTGGGATCCCCGAGCCCGGCGATGGGGTACAGGCCTGGTACCTGGATGCCACTGGCGAGACCTACCGACCGCTGAGCGCCGCGGCCCGGCAGCGGCTGACACGGTCGGCTACGCCGAAGCGGGAAGCGTCTCGCCCGAGTACAGCTTGACGATGCGCACGGTGCCGGCCGGCGCCTCGTTGATACAGAGCTCGCACAGCACACATTCGTCGAGGTTGTCCTCGACGATCTCGACGCCGTTCGGGCCGGCATGGAAGATGTCGACCGGGCAGACCTCGGCGAGCTTGGCGGCGAGGCCGGGGTCGCTCGCGACCGGCTCGTCGACCTCGACCGCGATGAACAGAGCGGGGCTCATACCTTGGCCCCGATCCGGTCCTTGACGATCGTCGGGATCTCCGAGATCTCCTCGGCGACGACGATCCCGGCCTCGGCCAGGCGCGCGATCTTCTCGGTCGCGGTGTCCTCCTTGCCCTCGACGATCGTGCCGGCGTGGCCGAAGCTCATCCCCGGCATCTCGTCCATGAACCGCCCGGCCATGAACGCCACGATCGGCAGGCGCGAGTCATTGTCGGTCACCCACCGCGCCAATTCGGCCTCCATCCGCCCGCCCGGCTCGGTGTAGATCACGATCGCCTGGGTGTCGGGATCGGCTTCGAACAGCGGCATCAGCTCGGCGTAGGACGAGCCGATGATCGCGTCGCCGCCGATCGACACCGCGGTCGACTGGCCGAGTCCGGCGGCGGTCAGGGTCGATGACATCTCGGTGGTCATGCCACCGCTTCGCGAGATCACACCGACGGGGCCGGGGCTGTACGACTTGGCGGCGTCGCGGGCGGGGCCGCCGATGCCGCCCATCTTGATCACGTCGGGAACGATGATCCCGAGGCAGTTCGGCCCGATGATCCGCGCGCCGCGCTCGGACGCGAGCTCGACCATCTCCGCGACGTCGCCGCGCGGGATCCGCTCGGTCACGATCACGACGAGCTTGATGCCGTTCTCGAGCGCCTCCAGCACGGCGTCCTTGGTGAACGCGGGGGGGACGGTGACGACCGCGCCGTCGATCGGGGCGCCGTGGTGCTCAACCGCCTGGGCGACGGTGTCGAACACCGGCACGCCGTGCACGTCGCGACCGAGGCGCCCGGGGGTCACGCCACCGACGATCTTCGCGCCGTCGCCGTAGTCCAGGCACTCGCGGGTCAGGTTCACTGCCTCGCGGCCGGTGATGCCCTGGACGATGAACGTGGTGTTCGCGTCGATGAGGATGCTCATGCGACCGCCTCCGCGCCCGGGCCCTGGATCTTCACGACGGCGCGGCGAGCGGCCTCGTGCAGCGACACGGACCGGTCCGCGTAGTCGACGCCGTACTTCTCGAGGATCTTGAAGCCCTCTTCCTCCCAGGCGCCAGGGATCCGGAAGATCGCGATCTTCTCGGCCGGGTCGTAGCCGAGCTCGACGCAGGCCTTGATGACCCCGCGGGCGACGATGTCGACGCGGGTGTTGGAGACGATCGACATCATCACCGCGATCTTGTCGACACCCGGCTTCTGGAGCACGAGCTTGGCCAGCCCGCAGGCCTTTCGCACCGACGGGTTGCCGCCGATCTCGCAGTAGTTCGCCGGATCGCCACCGTGGGCGCGGACCGCGTCGAACAGCGTCAGCGACCCGCCGCCCGCTCCGATCACGAGGCCGAGGTTGCCGTCGAACTCGGTCACGTTGCCGGCCACGCCGCGGTGATCCTGGGCGTCGACCTGCTCGCCGGCGAGCTCGAACGGCGTCGGCTCGCGCGCGAGGCGCGTCTCCTCGTCGCCGACCCCGAGCTCGTGCAGGAGCGGCTGCTGGCGGGGCCGGGCCTCGTTCTCCATATCCATGTGGGCGTCGAGCGCGACGAACGACCCGTCCTCGAGCTCGCCGAGCGGGTTGATCTCGGCCAGCGTCATGTCGTACTCGAGGAACAGCCGCGCCAGCCTGGCCACGATCGGCGTGAGCCGGTTCAAAGCGCTCCCGCTGACGCCGAGCGAGGCGATCAGCTGCTTGGCCTCCCAGTCGGAGAACGGCGCGCGGGTCGAGAAGTGCCGGCGGGCGACGTGATCGGGATGCTCCTCGGCGACCTGCTCGATGTCGATCCCGCCCATGTCCGAGAACAGCATCACCGGGCGCTTGCGGATCCCGTCCCAGACCACGCCGGCGTAGTACTCATGGGCGACGGCGGCGCGGTCGTCGACCAGCACGCCGCGCGGCATGTGGCCACCGATCTCGAGGTCGAGGATGTGATCGGCGTGCTGCGCGGCCTCGTCGGGGTCATCAGCGAACTTGACGCCGCCGGCCTTCATCCGGCCGCCGCTCAGGACCTGAGACTTGATCACAACCGGGCCGCCGATCTGCTCGGCGATCTGGCGGGCCTGATCGCTGGTCTTGGCGAAGCCGTGCTTGGTCACGGGGATGCCCGCCTTGGCGACGATCGCCCGCGACTCGTACTCGAAGAAGCGCATCGGGGCGCCGGAGCGTAGCGGAGCCGGCGGGCGAGAGGCGCCAGCCTACAGTGGCGTAGGTTGCGCAGCGGATGACGGGCGGTCCCTTTGCACCGGAATCTGGGGCTCCGCGCGTACCGCTCCGACGAAACAGAGCACTTCTATCAATCTGGTAATCTCGATGAGGTAAGTGAGGTTGATCGAGCGGGGCGATCGATTCCGGACGTCACCGCGGCATGAGAACACGACGCCACCAGGGGGATTCCTGAATGAGAGCACGATCACGCCGGACGACCGTAGCCGCGCTGACCACTGCCATCGTGATTGGCCTTGTGGCTGCTCTCGCCGGGTGCGGCGGCTCCTCGGACTCCACGAGCAGCTCCTCGCCGTCGTCGGCGACGAACGCGGCGTCAACCAGTGGCGGCGGCACCAAGCTCCAGCTGGTGGCCTACTCGACGCCGAAGAAGGCCTATGACGCGCTGACCACCGCGTTCGCGCAGACCAGCGCCGGCAAGGGCGTCTCGTTCGGCCAGTCATTCGGGGCCTCCGGGTCGCAGAGCCGGGCCGTCGACACCGGCCAGCCGGCGGACGTGGTCGCGTTCTCGACCACGCCCGACATGACCCGCCTGGTCAAGGACGGGATCGTGTCGGACAACTGGGACGCGAACCCGGAGAAGGGCTTCTCGAGCGACTCGGTCGTCGTGTTCGTGGTCCGCAAGGGCAACCCGAAGAACATCACCGGCTGGGACGACCTGGTCAAGCCGGGCGTCGACGTGATCACCCCGAACCCGTCGACCTCGGGAAGCGCGCGCTGGAACATCCTCGCCGGCTACGGCGCGCAGCTCAAGGAGGGCAAGACCGCGGACCAGGCCCTCGCCTACATCAACACGCTTCTGACCAAGAACGTCAGCGTGCAGGACTCCGCCGCGAGTGCGGCGCTGCAGACATTCACCGGCGGCAAGGGCGATGTGCTGCTCGACTACGAGAGCGACGCGCTCGCGGCCGAGAAGGCCGGGGACGCGATCCAGATCGTGATCCCCAAGCAGACGATCCTGATCCAGACGCCGATCGCAGTCACGTCGAAGAGCTCGCACTCAAAGCAGGCGCAGGCGTTCGTCAACTGGCAGTGGTCGACCGCCGGCCAGACGATCTGGGCCCAGCAGGGATACCGTCCGGTGGACGCGACGGTCGCCAAGAAGTTCGCGAGCAAGTTCCCGACGCCGCCCCAGCTGTTCACGATCGATTACCTGGGCGGCTGGACCAAGGTCTCGACGGAGTTCTTCGCCCCGTCCACGGGCTCGATCACCAAGATCGAGGAGGCCGCGGGGGTTCCCACTGCCTCCTGAGCTCCAACCTGCGGCGGCGCCGGCGACCGGGCCGGCGCCGCTGACCCCGCGTCGTCGCCTTCGGGCGAGGACGCGGGCAACAAGGATCGGCGCCGGCGACCTTGGTCTCGGCGTGTGCATGATCTACCTGAGCGTGTTCGTCCTGATCCCGCTGGCCGCGGTGGTCGTCAAGGCGTTCTCGTCGGGGCTCGGGTCGCTGTGGAGCTCGATCGACAACACGCTCGCGCTGCGGGCGCTCGTGACCACGCTGATCGCGTCGTTGATCATCGCGGCGATCGGGGCGGTAATGGGCACCTTGGTGGCCTGGGTGCTCGTCCGCGACTCGTTTCCGGGCAAACGCTTCGTCAATGCGCTGATCGACCTGCCGTTCGCGCTGCCGACGATCGTCGCCGGGCTGACACTGATCGCGTTATACGGGCCGGGTAGCCCGGTCGGCATCCACCTTGCCTACACCCGTGGCGCGGTGATCGTCGCGCTCCTGTTCGTCACGCTTCCGTTCGTGGTCCGCTCGGTGCAGCCGGTGCTGATCGAGCTCGACCGCGAGGTCGAGGAGGCCGCCGCCTCGCTCGGCGCCTCGAACGCGACCACGTTCCGGCGCATCGTGCTCCCCGCGCTGCGCCCGGCGATCTTCTCGGGCGCGGCCCTCGCGTTCGCGCGCTCGATCGGCGAGTTCGGCTCGCTCGCGCTGATCGCCGGCAAGGTCCAGATCGCATCGATCGTGATCTACGCCGACATCGAGAGCGGCTCGGAGCAGTCGGCGGCGGCGCTGTCGGTTGTGCTGATGCTGGTGGCGCTGCTCGTGCTGTTCACCCTCCGGCGGATCGGGGCCCGGATTGAGCGTTAACCGCGGCACCACGCTATCGCTGCGGTTCGTCGCGCTGACCTACCTCGCGCTGCTCCTGCTGCTGCCGGTTGGAGTCGTGTTCTGGCGCACGTTCGAGCACGGCTTCGCGACTGCTTGGTCGTACATGACCACGCCGGCGGCGGTCAGCGCGTTCTGGTTGACGGTCCTGCTCGCGGTGATCGCGGTGCCACTGAACACGATCTTCGGCGTCGGCGCGGCGATGGTCCTCGCGCGCAGCAAGGCCCGGGGCAGATCCGTGCTCGACGCGCTGATCGATCTGCCGTTCGTCGTCTCACCGGTGATCGTCGGGCTCGCGCTGATCCTCGTGTACGGGCAAGGCGGCTGGTTTGGCGACGTCTTCCAGAACAACGGCATCCGGATCATCTACGCGGTTCCCGGGATGCTCATCGCAACCGTGTTCGTGTCGCTCCCGTTCGTGGTTCGCGAAGTCACCCCGGTGCTGCGCGAGGTCGGCGACGAGCAGGAGGAGGCGGCCGCGACGCTCGGCGCATCCTCCTGGCAGACGTTCTGGCGGGTCACCTTGCCGACGATCCGGTGGGGCGTCGCCTACGGCGTCGTGCTGACGACGGCACGAGCGCTCGGCGAGATCGGCGCGGTGCTGGTCGTCTCCTCGAACGTCGCCGGATCGACGCTGACGCTGCCGCTGCTCCTGTTCCAGCGCGACTCGCAGATCGGCGGCCAAGTGGACACAAGCGTCTACGCGCTGGCGACGGAGCTCGCCGTATTGTCGATAGCGGTGCTGCTGCTGATGACGATGTTCGGATCCAGAACGGAGAACGCGCGATGAAGATCGAAGTCGACTCGATCGCCAAGCGGTTTGGCGACTTCACCGCGCTCGATGACGTGTCGATCGAGGTGCCCGAGGGGGGGCTGACCGCGCTGCTCGGGCCGAGCGGCTCGGGCAAGTCGACGCTGCTGCGGATCATCGCCGGCCTCGAGGAGCCAGATCAGGGTGTGGTCCGGATCGCCGGAAAGGACGTCACCACCGCGCGCCCCCAGGACCGCGGGATCGGCTTCGTGTTCCAGCACTACGCGGCGTTCGCGCACATGAGCGTGTTCGAGAACGTTGCGTTCGGTCTGAAGATCCGCAAGCGCAAGCCGGCCGACGTGCGCGCTCGCGTCGAGGAGCTGCTGGCACTGGTCGGGCTGACCCAATGGGCCGGGCAGCGGCCGCACCAGCTCTCGGGCGGGCAGCGTCAGCGAATGGCGCTGGCGCGGGCGCTCGCGGTCGAGCCCCAGGTGCTGCTGCTCGACGAGCCGTTCGGCGCACTCGACGCCAACGTCCGCGCCGAGCTGCGGCGCTGGCTGCGCCGGCTCCACGATGAGCAGGGCGTGACCACGGTCCTCGTGACCCACGATCAGGAGGAGGCGATGGAGGTCGCCGACACGATCGCGGTGATGAACAAGGGCGCGATCGAGCAGGTCGGCGCGCCACGCGAGGTTTACGACAAGCCTGCGAGCCCATTCGTGATGGGCTTCCTCGGGCCCGTCAGCAACATCGACGGGCGTCTCGTGCGACCGCACGACGTGAGCCTGTCGCTGACCTCGGAGCCCGGACTGATCGAAGCAATGGTCAAGCGCGTCGTGCACCTGGGGTTCGAGGTCAGGATCGAGCTCGAGATGACCGGCGGAGAGCCGGCGCGCGCACAGCTGACCCGGGGTCAGAGCGAGGAGCTCGAGCTCGCGCCCGGCGACATCGTGTTCGTCCGGCCGCCGATGCGCTCAGTGGTCTCCGGTGACCCGGCCGAGGCTGAACTGGCCGCGGCCGGCGACGATTCCGACGCGCAGCCGCTCAACGCGTGACCCAGGCCTCGGGGTCCTCGGCGAGGCGATCGATCGCCGCCGGGAGCTTGCCGGCGGCCACGTCAGCGAGCGTGACGTGCTCGACGACGTTGCGGAGGCTCGCGCGGACGGCGATCCACACCCGCGGGAGCTCGGTGGCGGCGCCCGGATATGCGGCGTCCTCGGGCGGTCCGCCGCGGACGCTGGCGAGCGGCCCCTCGACGGCGCGGATCACGTCGGCGATCGTCAGTTGGTCGGCCGGCTTGGCCAGCCGGAACCCGCCCTCGGCGCCCCGGTGGCTGCGGACAATGCCGGCGTGGCGGAGCTCGCCGAGGATGTTCTCGAGGAAGTTCAGCGGGATGTCCTGGGCGCTGGCGAGGCGCTCGGCCTTGACCGGCTTCTCATCGGTCGCAGCCGCGAGTTCGACCGCGGCTCGCACCGCATAGTCCGCCTTGGCCGAGATCCGCACGCTTCTAGCCTCTCACACTGCCGCTGGCTCGAAGCCGTAGGCCTCGGCCAGGTCGGGGTCCTTGTGGGCGAGCATCTCGGCGAGCGAGACCATCACCTTGCATTGCTTCCAGGTGGCATCGTCCTGCATCTTGCCGTCGATCATGTGGACCCCGCGGCCGTCCGGGATCGCCTCGAGGACCTTCTTGGCGAACCGCACCTCGTCGGGATCGGGGCTGAACACCTTCTTGGCGATCTCGATCTGCACCGGGTGCAGCGACCAGGCGCCGACGCAACCGAGCAGGAACGCGGCCCGGAACTGCGCCTCGCAGCCCTGGACGTCGCGGATGTCGCCGTAGGGGCCGTAGAAGGGGAGGATGCCGGCCGAAGTGCAGGCGTCGACCATCCGCGCGATCGAGTAGTGCCACGGATCCTGCTGGGCGGTGGCGCGCGGCGCCTGCGCGTCGGACGGATCCGGGTCCTCGATCACCCGGTAGCCGGGGTGGCCGCCGCCGACCCGCGTGGTCTTCATCCGGCGCGAGGCCGCGAGATCGGCCGGACCGAAGCTCATCCCCTGCATCCGCGGGCTGGCAGTGGCGATCTCCTCGAGGTTGACGACGCCGAGGCCGGTCTCGAGGATCGCATGCACGAGGATCGGGCGCTCGAGCCCGGCCCGGGCCTCGAGCTGGGCGAGCAGCCGATCGACGTAGTGGATGTCCCACGGCCCTTCGACCTTCGGGATCATCATCACGTCGAGCTTGTCTCCGATCTCGGTGACGAGCGAGGTGATGTCGTCGAGCACCCACGGCGACTCGAGGCTGTTGACCCGCGTCCACAGCTGCGTGTCGCCGAGCTCCATGTCCTTGCCGACGCGCAGCAGACCCTCCCGCGCCGCCTCCTTGCGGTCGACCGGCACCGCGTCCTCGAGATTGCCGAGGAGGATGTCCACGGTAGGCGCGATGTCGGGCACCTTGGCCACCATCTTCTCATTGGAGAAGTCCAGGAAATGGATCATTCGCGAGGGCTTGAACGGGATCTCGAGCGCCGGCGCTGGTGCGCCGATCGCCAGGGGCTTGGCAAAGTCACGGGGGTTTCGCATGGGCAGAACGTTAGTTGGGTCTGTGGCCTGAGGGCGGCGCATGGGGCGCGCGTGGGCCATGCCGCCCCGGCTCGGCGTCCGGCCTCGCCCTTTTGGGGCGGCGCCCACGGTCATCCGGAGATGACATTCTGGGCGACATGAACCAAGTCGACACTGATCAGACCGTCCGCGAGGCCTCGGGCGCCCACCCCTATGGGCGCTACCTGGAGGAGTTCGAGGTTGGGGCGATCTACAAGCACTGGCCGGCCAAGACCGTCACCGAGGCAGACGACCACCTGTTCTGCCTGCTGACGATGAACCACCACCCGCTCCACATCAACGACGTCTACGCCCGCCAGTCGCAGCAGGGGCGCAATGTCGTGGTGGGGCCGCTCGTCTACTCGCTCGCGCTCGGAATGAGCGTCTCGGACGTGAGCGGCAAGGCGATCGCGAACCTCGCCACCGAGGAGCTGAAGCACCCCGCCCCGGTGTTCCATGGCGACACGCTGTTCTGCGAATCCGAGGTGCTGGAGGTCCGGCCCTCGCAGTCCAAGCCCGATCGCGGAACCGTCAGAGTGCATACACGTGTGCTCAATCAGGACGGCCTGCTCGTGGCCGAGTTCAAGCGCCTGGTGCTCGTACCGCGCAGGGAATCCGCCGACTCGACGGGCGCAAATCGCTCGGCCGAGGCGAACGTGGAATAGGCCATGAGCCGTTCATATTCGTAGACGTCCGTATACGCTTGCTGGTCCAACCGAGACATTAGGAGTTGCTGAGAACCCATGGCTCATACCGCACCGACGCACCAAGCCAGCTCCAACCACGCCCGATTGCGCGGTTGGGTAGACGAGGTCGCGGCCCTGACCCAGCCGGCCGACATCCACTGGTGCGACGGCTCGGATGAGGAATACGACGAGCTCGCGCAGGCGCTGATCGCCGCCGGAACCTTCGAGAAGCTGTCCGACTCCAAGCGACCGGGGTCGTACCTGGCGCTGTCGGATCCCGCCGACGTCGCCCGGGTCGAGGATCGGACGTTCATCTGCTCGCTGTCGGAGGACGACGCCGGCCCGACCAACAACTGGACCGAGCCCGAGGAGATGCGCCAGTCGCTGACCGACCTGTTCCGGGGCTCGATGCGGGGGCGGACGATGTACGTCGTGCCGTTCTCGATGGGCCCGATCGGCTCCCCGATCTCGTACATCGGCGTGCAGCTGACCGACTCGGCCTATGTGGCCGCGTCGATGCGGGTCATGACCCGGATGGGACAGGAGGCGCTCGACGAGCTCGCCGATGACGGCGATTTCGTGCCCTGCCTGCACTCGGTGGGCGCACCGCTGCTCGACGGCGCACAGGACGTCCCGTGGCCGTGCAACGCCGAGAACAAGTACATCGTCCACTTCCCGGAGACGCGCGAGATCTGGTCGTTCGGGTCGGGTTACGGCGGCAACGCGCTGCTCGGCAAGAAGTGCTTCGCGCTGCGGATCGCCTCGGTGATGGCCCGTGACGAGGGCTGGCTCGCCGAGCACATGCTGATCCTCAAGCTGACCTCTCCGGAGGGCGTCAGCAAGTACATCGCCGGCGCGTTCCCGAGCGCGTGCGGCAAGACGAACCTGTCGATGATGATCCCGACGCTGCCCGGCTGGAAGGTCGAGACGATCGGCGACGACATCGCGTGGATGAAGTTCGGCAAGGACGGCAAGCTGTACGCGGTCAACCCCGAGGCGGGATTCTTCGGCGTCGCGCCGGGGACGAGCAGGAAGACGAACCCGAACGCGCTCGAGATGCTCGAGCACGACGTGGTGTTCACGAACTGCGCGAAGACCGACGACGGCGACATCTGGTGGGAGGGCATGGGCGACCCGCCGGCGCACGCGATCGACTGGCGTGGCAACGAGTGGACACCAGCCGAGGAGTCGACCGCGGCGCACCCGAACGCCCGGTTCACGGTACAGATCGCGCAGTGTCCCTCGGCCGATCCGCAGTGGGACGACCCCGCCGGCGTGCCGATCGACGCGATGCTGTTCGGCGGCCGCCGCGCCACGGTGGTGCCGCTCGTGTACGAGGCGCGTGACTGGGAGCACGGCGTGTTCCTCGGCTCGACGATGTCCTCGGAGACGACTGCGGCCCAGGCCGGGGCGGTCGGCAAACTGCGCTTCGATCCGATGGCGATGCTGCCGTTCTGCGGCTACAACATGGCCGACTACTTCGCGCACTGGCTCGAGATCGGCCGCCGCCAGGGCGCCCAGCTACCGCGGATCTTCTACGTGAACTGGTTCCGCCGCGACGACGACGGCAAGTTCCTGTGGCCGGGCTTCGGCGAGAACTCGCGCGTGCTGGCTTGGGCCTTCCGCCGGCTCGAGAACAACGCCGAGGCGGTCGAGACCCCGATCGGCCTCGTGCCACCCCTCGGGGAGGGCGGCATCGACACCACCGGGCTCGATATCGAGCACGCGGCGCTCGAGAAGCTGCTCGAGGTCGACCCGGACAGCTGGAACGAGCAGCTGCCCCAGATGCAGGAGCACTACGCCAAGTTCGGCGACAGGCTGCCCGATGAGCTGCGGTCGCAGCTCGAGGCGCTCGAGCAACCGCCTGGGCGCCTCCTAAGCGTAAGAGAGATTCTTAAAAAGGGCACGTACTCTCACGGACGTGGCTCTCCCGTTCATCCCCTCGGACGCCGCGCTGCTGGCCGTGCAGGCCGGCGTGGTCGCGGCGCCCCGGTCGGTCCAGCGGATCGCCTGGCTCGAGCGCTTCCGCGGGCGGGGGTGGGCGCTTGTGCCGATTGGCTCGATCGTGCTTGTGATCTTCGCGATCCGTTACGTGTCGGACACGGCGACCGGGTTGACCGACCTCGCGCTCGTCGCGGTGCCGATCCTTGCCGCGGTGGCTCTCGGCTGGGCGATGCGAGGGGCCAAGCCGTTGGCCGCGCTCGCGGCGATACCGCTGTTCATCATCGCCTGGACGAGTAAGAACACGCTGCCGGGAGAAGCGGCCGGGACGCTCCTGTCGGCGCTCAGCTGCGTGACGCTCGGCGTACTGCTCTCAGCGGTGACGCCGTCGCGCTGGCTGAAGGCCGGGATCGTGCTGATGGCGGTCGCGGACGTGTGGCTCGTGGCCTCCGACCTGCTCCAGTCGCCGAACACGGCGCTGGTGGCGGCTCAGCCGCCGGCCGGCCTGCCGCAGTTGCAGAGCGAGATCTTCGGGACCGTGACGATGGGCTACGGAGACCTGTTCGTGGCCGCGCTGCTCGGCGCGGTGCTGGCGTCACAGTGGCGGCGGCAGTGGCAGGCGGCGGTCCTGACGCTCGTCCTCGCGGGCGCGTTCGACCTGCTGTTCTTCTTCATCAACGAGCTGCCGGCGACGGTGCCGGTGGCCCTGGCGCTGATCGTGACCGAGGGCTGGCAGCGATTCAGTGTTGTCCGTCGCCGCCCGTCGATGCGGGCGGGCGCGATTCCTCGGCAAGCGAGGTGATCGCGAGCGTGCCCCGCGCCGCCTCCTCGAGCACCTCGGTGGCCTCCTCCGCCGACCGGGCGTAGAGCTCGACCAGCAGGTGGACGACGATCCGGTCGTCGTCGTGCTTGTGGAAGCGCACGTGGGTGAAGAACTCGCGGGTCCCGTGATCGCCGAAGGCGGCGTACGACAGCGCGTCGCCGGCCTCGGGGCCCGAGCACGTCTCGACGTCGTCGGCGTCGACCGTGACCGTGCAAGAGGCGACCCACGGGGTCCCGGCGATCATCCGCTCCCAGCGGTCCTCGATCGGCTCGACGCGGCCGTTGTGGAAGCCGAGGTGGGGTTGGTCGTGCATGCACTCGAGGCACTGGACGACAGCCTCCTGCATCTCATCTACGACTTCGCCGCGCTCGCCGGTCTCTGGATCGATCCGGTGGATGCCCTCATAGTGCACCTGCACCTCGAGGTTTTGCGACCAACAGCGGTAACAGCGGAGCCAACTGCGTACGGACGTTGAGCCCTCCATCGACTTGATTCTACGATGCCCGGTGTGAACGACCACCGCGAGGGGGGCTGATGCGGGTCCGCACGAGGCCAGTGGGCGCGATCCTCGCGGGCGGCGGGGGCCGCCGGATCGGCGGCGACAAGGCGATTGTCGAGCTCCAGGGCAAGCCGCTGATCTGTTATCCGCTGGAGGCGGTCCGGGAGGCGCTCGGGCAGATCGCGATCCTCGCGAAGGCCGACACCAAGCTGCCCTACGTGTCGGGGGTGACCGTCTGGATCGAGCCCGACGCGCGCCGCCACCCGATCGTCGGGATCACTCAGGCGCTCGCGCTGGCCGACGGTCGTCCGGCGCTCGTGTGCGGCGCCGACCTGCCGTTCGTCAGCGCCGAGCTCGTCCGCCGGCTCGCCAGGGCCAATCCGGGCCGGGCGCCGGCGGTGGTCGCGTGCGCGCAAGGACGCTTGCAGCCGCTGCTCGGGTGCTATCAGCGCCGGGCGCTGCCGTTGCTCGGTCGCGAGGCGATCGACGACACGCGTCCGCTGAGCGACACGATCGCGGCGATGGATCCGGTCCTGCTCGAGGTCGACGATCCCGAGGAGCTGTTCGACGTGAATTCGCCCGACGATCTGCTCCAGGCCGCCGCGATGCTCGACCGCCGTCGGCTGACCGCGCCGTATTGACGCCCTCGCGGGGGTCGCGGGGGCGTCGCGAGGGTCACGGGGGTCGCGAGCGTCGCGGTTAGCCGAACGTGAAGTCGTAGGCGCTCACGCCGGGCGGCAGCTGCACGGTGAAGTTGAACTGCTCGGCCTGCGGGAACGAGACCAGCGAGTACAGACGCTGGCCGGTCACGGTCACGACGCCGTTCTTGACGTCGGCGCCGGCGTGGGCGGCCGGGATCGGCTGGCCGTCGAGCAGCACCCGCCCCTGGCGGGGGACGTTGCCGGCCGACGTCAGCACGAGGTACACCTTGGCCGCCTGGACCGCGCCGCTGATCGATGCGCCGGTTCCCTCCGCGGTGATCGATTCGGACGAGGCGTTCCAGGGGCCCTTGAGCGCGAACTGGTTCAGGCTGAGGCTCGACGCGCCCGGGTAGTCACGGTTGCCGGCGAACAGCTTGGTCGCGAAATTCTGTTGGCGCGGCTGCGTGTCGAGGTAGGTCTCGGCCGTCCCCAGCCCCGCCGAGGCCACGATCGCGGTCGCGGTCATCGGCGGCGGCAGGCTCTTCGCGCCGGCGTCGGCCAGCAACGCCCGGACTGCGGCCTCGTCCTGCTTGTAGTCGCCCTCGCCGAACTGGTAATGCCGGACCTGCCCCTTGGCGTCGATCAGGTACTCGGCGGGCCAGTACTGGTTGTTCCATGCGTCCCAGGTGCCGTACTTGTTGTCCTGGACGACCGGGTACTTGATCCCGTCCGAGCTGATCGCCTGCCGGACGTTGCCCGCCTCCTGCTCGAACGTGAACTCCGGCGTCTCCACGCCGACGATGTCGAGCCCGTACCTGTGGTACTGCGCGTACAACCCCTTCAGGAACGGCAGCGTGCGCAGGCAGTTGATGCATGTGTACGTCCAGAAGTCGACCAGGACGACGTGACCGCGCAGCCCGGCCAGCGTCAGCGGCTTGTCGCCGGGGGTGTTGAACCAGTCCTGGTTGTCGGTGAACTCGGGAGCGGTCCCGAGGTCGGTGAGCGAGGGCGTCTTGACGCCCGGGATCGCGACCTCGCGCTCGGCGGCCGTGGAGACGGGCTTGCTTGACGCCTCCTTCTGTGCGGTGACGAACCGGGACGTCGGCCGGAGCGATGCGAGCCGCTTCTGCACGGCATTCGAGCTCTCGAGCGATCTCGTGGGATCGACCAGGATCGCCGGCAGGCTCGTGTCCTTGGCGAGCGCCTCCTCGAAGCGGACGTCGACGTTGAACACCATGAGCACGCCGGTCGCCAGCAACACGACGCCGAGGGCGCGGTTGACCGTGTTGCCGCGTCCGACCCGGCGGATCCGGTCAATCACCGCGCGTCCGGCGAAGGCATAAACCAGCAGCACGGCAGACAGGCCGACCGAGTAGGAGATCGCGACCAGAACTACGCGGGCGTTGGCGCCGCTCGAGGCGCTGACCGACGTCACCGCGGCCAGGATCGGCCCGGCGCACGGCGCGCACACGAACCCAAGCGCCGCACCTACCCCGAGCCCCGACCAGAAGCCGGTCCCGCGGCTCTTCGGTCCGAACCGGCCGAGCCGAGAAAGCGGCGCCTCGATGCGGGCTGAAAGGTCCGGGATCAGCAGCGCGACGCCGAACGCGATCAGGACCACAATCGACAGCGTCCGCGCGGCGCCGCTCGCGAGGCCCACGCCGTTGACCAGCTCCGCCAGCAGAACGATCGCGATCGTGAATGTCGCGCCGAGCCCGATGACGATCCCGATCGGACGGCGGCGGCCTCCGGTGGCGCTCGAGGCCAGCAACGCCGGCACGACCGGTAGGACACAGGGCGTGATCGCCGTCCCCGCGCCGGCGATCAGGGCGAACAGCATCAGCAGCAGCATCTGCGCCTCAGATGATGCTGCCTAAATTGTTGCGAAACCCTTAACCACCGATTGCGGACATGCTGCGCGCCGGCTGGATGAAGCCCGGCTCGCCGACGTGGTGCTTTAGCTCCTTGAGCCAGACCGCGTCGCGGATGATCCGCTCGAGCTCTTCGTCGTCGGCGCCCTCGCGGATCGGTCCGCGCAGGTCGGTCTCGTTCAGCGAGAACAGGCAAGTGCGCAGGCGCCCGTCGGCGGTCAGGCGGATCCGGTTGCAGTCGCCGCAGAACGGCTCTGACACCGGGTTGATGAAGCCGATCTGCCCCTGGCCGTCCGCGAACCGGCAGATGCGGGCGGTCGCGTGCGGCTCGCGCGGGATCTCTTCGAGCGGGTACACCGCGTCGATCGCCGCACGGATCTCGGCGCCGGTCAGGACCTGATCGTCGGTCCAGGCGTGATCGGCGTCGAGCGGCATGAACTCGATGAAGCGGACCTCGTAGGCGGTGCGCCGCGCCAGCTCGGCGAACGGGATCACCTCGTCCTCGGTGAAGCCGCGGATCGCCACCGCGTTGATCTTGATCGGATGAGCCTCGGGGAAGCTCGCCAGGTGCTCGAGTCCCCGCAGCACCTGCGGCAGCGCATCCCGGCGGGTCAGCTCGAAGAACTGGTCGCGCTGGAGCGAGTCGACCGAGACGTTGAAGCGGTTGATGCCGGCGCCGACGAGCGCCTCGGCGTCGCGCTCGAGCAGGAACCCGTTGGTGGTCACCGACAGGTCATGGACCGTGTCGATGCCGGCGAGCATCCGTGCCAGCCGCGGGAACTCCCTGCGGACCAGGGGCTCGCCGCCGGTCAGCCGCACGTCGTGGACGCCCATCGCGCCGAACAGCCTGACCAGGCGCTCGATCTCCTCGAACCGCAGAATCTCGGCGCGTTCGAGCCACGGCAGCCCGTCGGCGGGCATGCAGTATTGGCAGCGGAAGTTGCAACGGTCGGTCACCGACACCCGCAGGTCGCCGATCAACCGACCGTGGCCGTCACGTAGTGGCGCGAGCCCCATGTGGATAAGGCTAGCGGCCGGGGCCGGTCAACCTCGGACATCCGTTACGAGAAGACCGAACGCGACCATGTCGTCGCGGCCGGTGCTGCCGACCATGTAGGACCGCAGGACCGCCTCGCGGGTGAAGCCGCAGCGCTCGGCGACCCGCTGAGACGCCGGGTTCCCGGTCGCGGCGAGCAGGTCGATCCGCTGCAGAGCGAGGTGGGCGAACCCCCAGTTCGTGATGAGCCGCACGGCGCGGGTCGTGTGACCCTGCCCACGCCCGTCTTTCGCCAGCCAGTATCCGACCTCGCCCCGGGCGTGCTTCCAGGAGAATCGCATCAGCGAGATCGAGCCCAGCAGGTGGTCGCGGTCCTCGGCGAGCACGATCGCGAACGGCGCCGAGGTCCCGGCGTGGAGCGCGTCGTGGCGCTGAAGCAGGTAGTTGCGGGCATCTGAGGGGCCGTACGGAGACGGGACTCGCGTCCATCGCGAGATCTCGGGGTCCTGGCAGGCGACGACCAGCGCGTCGAGATCGGAGTCACGCCAGGCGCGCAGCGCGGTTGGGCCTTCGATCAGCGGCTCGCCCGGGAGCACGATCCGGCGGGGCATAGCCTGGCGACGGCGGACGCCCCTCATCCGTGGCCCTCCGCCTTCTGCGCCCGGTCGGCCAGCGCTCGCTCGAGCGTGCCGGCGTCGAGGGAGGGGTCCTGCTGCCCGAGCCAGCGGTCGGCCTGGGCGCGCCCCCCGAGCGCGCGGAGCCCGCGCTCGCCGTGCTCGGCGGCGAAGTTCTCGAGCGCGTGCCGGCGCCGCGCGTGCTGCCGGCGCTTCGGGAGGTCCGTGCGCTGTCTGTGGTCCTCGAGGACCTGCGCGAGCCGCTCGATCCCCGTTGCGGGCGGGACCGAGGACACCGCGCACACCTCGGTGTCGGAGACGCCCAGTGCGAGCAGCGCCGCCCGCAGGTCGCTCATGGCTCGGACGGCCGCGGCGCCGAGGTCGGTCTTGGTCAGGACGAGCACGTCGGGTACTTCCATGATGCCTGCCTTCAGGAACTGGAGCACGTCGCCCGACGCCGGCTGGAGCACGACCGCGACCGTGTCCGCGGCGTCGGCGACGTCGGTCTCGGACTGGCCGACCCCGACGGTCTCGATTACGACCACGTCGAACGCGGCCGCGAGCGCTTCGGATGCGGCGCGCGTGGCGGAAGCGAGGCCCCCGAGCCGCGTGCCGGCGGCGGTCGACCGGATGAACACATCGCGGTCCTTTGGGTCGGTCTCGATCCGCGCCCGGTCACCGAGGAGCGATCCGCCGGAGCGGCGCGAGCTCGGATCGACCGCGAGCACCGCTACGGACTTTTGCTCCGAACGCCAGTGCTTTACGAGCTGGGACAGCAGCGAGGACTTGCCGACACCCGGGGGACCCGTCACGCCGATGATGTGTGCCGGCGGCTCCTGTTTGAGCGCCGCGGGGGAGACCTGGGCGAGCAGCGCACGGGCCTGCTCGCGCGCGTCGGCAGTGCGGCTCTCGATCAGGTTCAGCGCGGCCGGGGCGGCACTCAGATCGCGGCCGCGCAGGCGTTCGCCGAGCTCGCGGCCGTCTGCCGAGGCCCGCGTCCGGTTCAAGCGCCCACGGCGGTCTCGACACCGTGGCGCGCGGCGACCAGCCCGACGATGTCCCGCATCATCCCGTTCATGTCCCAGTCCTTGGGCGTGTACACGGCCGCGACCCCGGCCTCGCGCAGGGCCGCCGCATCGGCCTCGGGGATGATCCCGCCGACCACCACGGGCACGTCCTCGGCACCCGCTTCGCGCAGCGCCTGCAGGACCGCCGGGATCAGCTCGCGATGCGATCCCGACAGGATCGACAGCCCGACCACGTGGACGCCCTCCTGGGCGGCCGAGACCGCGATCTGCGACGGGGTCAGCCGGATGCCCTCGTACACCACGTCCATGCCGGCGTCGCGGGCCCGGACCGCGATCTGCTCGGCGCCGTTGGAATGGCCGTCGAGGCCGGGCTTGCCGACCAGGAACTTGAGCCGGCGCCCGAGCGCCTCGCTGACGCGCTCGACCTCTTCGCGGAGCTCCGAGACGTCTTCGCTCGGCGCCGCGGCGACCTCGCCGACCCCCGTCGGCGCGCGGTACTCCCCGAACGCGTCGCGCAGGGTCTGCGCCCATTCGCCGGTGGTGGCGCCGGCGCGGGCGGCTGCGATCGTCGCGGCCATGATGTTCTCGTGGTCGTTCGTCGCCGTTTGCGCGAGGTTTCCGAGCGCCTCGTCGACCGCAGCTTGGTCGCGCTCGGCTCGCCATTGTGCGACGGCGTGGCGCCGCTCGGCCTCGACCTCCGGGTCGACGACGAGGATCCCGCCGTCGGCGCCGGCGGTCAGCGGTGAGGGCTCGGTCGAGGTGAACTTGTTCATGCCGACCGCGACCCGGTCGCCGGACTCGATCCGCTGCCAGCGCCTGGAATGCGACTCGACCAGCGCGGCCTTCATGTAATCGACGGCCTGCACCGCGCCGCCGAGCTCGGCCACGCGATGCATCTCCTCGCGCGCGCCCTCGAGCAGCTCGGCCACGAGACCGTCCATGACCTTGGAGCCCTCGAAGATGTCGGGGTACTCGAGCAGGTCGGTCTCGTAGGCCAGGATCTGCTGGAGCCGAAGCGACCACTGCTGATCCCACGGCCGCGGCAGGCCGAGCGCCTCGTTCCACGCCGGCAGCTGGATCGCCCGGGCGCGGGCGTTCCGGCCGAGCGTCACGGCGAGCGACTCGAGCGCGATCCGGTAGACGTTGTTCTCAGGCTGGGCCTCGGTAAGGCCGAGTGAGTTGACCTGCACGCCGTAGCGCAGGCGGCGGTGCTTCTCTTCCTCGACGCCGTAGCGCTCGCGTCCGAGCTCGTCCCACAGCACCGCCATCGCGCGGAGCTTGGCGTGCTCCTCGATGAATCGGACGCCGGCGTTGACAAAGAACGAGATGCGCGCGAACACGCTCGCCATGAGCTCCTGCGGCACGCGCTGCTTGACCGCATCGAGGACCGCGATCGCGTTGCTCATTGCGAACGCGATCTCCTGGACGGGCGTCGCGCCCGCCTCCTGCAGGTGATAGGAGCAGATGTTGATCGGGTTCCACTTGGGGACGTGCTCGACCGTGTACGCGATCGTGTCCGCGATCAGCCGCATGCTCGGCCCCGGCGGGAACGCGTACGTGCCCCGGCTCAGGTACTCCTTGAGGATGTCGTTCTGGGTCGTGCCCTGGAGCTTGTCCGCGGGTACGCCCTGGTCCTCGGCGGCGACGATGTAGAGCGCCAGCAGCCATGCCGCGGTGGCGTTGATCGTCATCGAGGTGTTCATCTGGTCAAGCGGGATCGCGTCCAGCAGCGTCTCCATGTCGCCCTTGTGCGCGATCGATACGCCGACCTTGCCGACCTCGCCGCGGGCGAGCTCGTGGTCGGGGTCATAGCCGGTCTGCGTGGGCAGGTCGAACGCGATCGACAGCCCGGTCTGGCCCTTCTCGAGGTTCTTGCGGTAGAGCTCGTTCGAGCGTCGGGCGTCGGAATGGCCCGCGTACGTACGCATCATCCACGGCCGATCGGGCTCGGGCAGGCGGTGTGAGGGCGTCTCCGGCATGGGCGGATTGTATGAGCGGTCGTTTAGCGTGGGCGCAATCGAGGTGTGCATTACCCTCCGAGGCTCTAAGGTCAGCCACATGCCCGATCAGAGCTCAGCCTCCACCGAACACGCGCTCATGCAGGAGATCACCGCGCCACTCGCGACCCTTCCGGACGACGCGCTCCCGGCAGTGGCCGACGTCGAGTTTCCGACCTCGCTGCGCGGATACGACCGGCTGGCGGTCGACGCCTACGTGCAGAAGACGAGCCAGCTCGTCGCCGAGCTGCAGGCGACGCGCTCTCCCGATGCGGCGATCCGCAGAGCGCTCGAGCGGGTCGGCGAGGAGGTCTCGGGGATCCTGCAGCGCGCGCACGACACGGCCGCCGATATCACCACGCAGTCGCGCAGTGAGGCCGAGGATCGGCTCGAGGCAGCGCGCCGCGAGGCGACTCAGATCGTCAGCACCGCCGAAGAGCGGGTCCGCGAGCTCGATGCCGAGACCGACCGGATCTGGGCCGAGCGCCACCGGATCGTCGAGGACACCCGCGATCTGGCGCGAGAGTTGTTGACGATCACCGATTCGGCGGCCGGTCGATTCCCGGCCGAGGCGGTTGCCCTCGGCGAGCATCGTGGGCCCGGAGCCGAGGTGGTGTCACCCGTCGATGACGGTGCGCCCGTCGATGACGTCGCGTTCGAGCAAGACGCTGTGCTCGAGGAGGACGACGTCGAGTTCGAGGAGGAGGTCGAGCCCGAGGACATCTTCCCCGATGGCCACGGTCAGGACGTCGAGCCGACCGCCGTGCTGCCGGTCGTCGAGCCGGACGAGGACACGGACGAGCACGAGCCCGAGACCGGGCCGCACTACTAGGTCCCACGGCGCATCCCACCGATGAGGCTCATCGACGTGATGCACCTCGGACGCCCGCGCGTGATCGGGGCGTGGCTCGTCGACGGCGTGGTGATAGACCCGGGTCCGACGTCGTGCCTCGACACGCTGCTCCAAGGGCTCGACGGCGCCCAGCCCCGAGCGCTATTGCTGACCCATATTCATCTGGATCATGCCGGCGCCAGCGGCTCGCTCGTGGAGCGCTGGCCCGACCTCGAGGTGTACGTGCACGAACGCGGCGCCCGCCACATGGTCGATCCCGAGAGGCTGATCAAGAGCGCGCGGATGCTCTACGGCGAGGACATGGATCGGCGCTGGGGGGAGATGGTCCCGGTGCCGGAAGCGAACCTTCGCGTTCTGCACGGCGGCGAGCGCCTGTTCGACGGCGCCTTCGAGGTCGCGTACACGCCGGGCCACGCGTCCCACCACGTCTCCTACCTGCACGACGGGACGGCATTCGTCGGCGACACCGGCGGCGTCCGGATCGCGAGCTCGTCGCTGACGGTGCCCCCGAGCCCGCCGCCGGACATCGACGTGGAGGCGTGGCACGGCTCGATCGAGCTGATCGCGGCGTGGAAGCCAGACCGGCTGGTTCAGACACACTTCGGCGCGAGCGAGGACGTCGGCGCGCAGCTGTCGGAGCTGTCCACGCGACTCGACGCGTGGGCGGCACGCGCCCGCGAGCAGGACCTGGACACGTTCGTCGCCGGCGTCCGGACAGAGATCGCGCAGCATGCCGAGCCCGAGCTGCTCGAGACCTACGAGCAGGCGGCACCTCCCGATCAGCTGTACGCGGGTCTCGAGCGCTATTGGCGCAAGCGCTCGGAGTCCGGTGGCGAGGGCTGAGCCCGAGGCGGGAGGTATGCTGGGCGCGATGTCGCAGACGGTTGAGCTGCCTCGCTTAGGCGGACCGGGCAGCGGTCTGGGCGGGCTGTGGCGAGTGGTCGTGCTCAACGACGAGCACAACACGTTCGACCACGTAGCCGAGACGCTGTCGCGGGTCATACCCGGCGTCACGCTCGCCCAGGGCTACCGCCTGGCCGACCGCATCCACAAGAGCGGCTGCGCGATCGTCTGGAGCGGGCCGCGCGACGAAGCCGAGGGGTACTGGGAGCAGCTCAACGGCGCCGGGCTGACGATGGCGCCGCTCGAGTCGGCCTAGCCGGTTCTCGGTTGGGGCGTGGTCGTCCGGGGGCTGTCTATGCCCCGCCGGGGAGCGACTTCGCGCGCTGGCGCTCGGGGCTGACGCGGACGACGTTCCAGACGATCCCGAGCTTCTCGAGCACGGCGATCAGCAGACCGGTCGGGTCGGCGACACGCTCCCACCAGGCCAGGCCGTGGAATGCGGAGGTCGGGAACGCGTGGTGGTTGTGGTGCCAGGCCTCTCCCATCGAGAGCGGCGCAAGCCAGAACACGTTGCGCGATTCGTCCTCGACGTCGAACCGCCGCCGACCGAAGAAGTGACAGACGGAGTTGATCGACCACGTGACGTGGTGGAGCAGGAACACGCGGACGAAGCCGCCCCACAGGAGCGCCGTCAGCGCTGCGCCGATGCCGCCACCGACGATCCACCCGAGCGCGAACGGGATCGCGAACCCGAGCACCACCCATACGAAGAACAGCTTGTCGACCACGCGTAGGACCCCGTCCTTGAGGAGATCGGCGGCGAACCGCTCGCGCTCGGCCGTGCCGACGGTCTCGAACAGCCAGCCGACGTGCGCGTGCCACAGCCCCTTGACTCCGCCCCAGAACCCCGGCCCGCTGAGGTGGGGCGAGTGCGGATCGCCCTCATGGTCGGTGAACGTGTGGTGCTTGCGGTGATCGGCGACCCATGTGATCACCGAGCCCTGCATCGCCATCGAGCCGAACACCGCGACGATCGCCCTGAACGCGCGGCTCGACTCGAACGCGCGATGCGTGAACATGCGGTGGTAGCCGAGCGTGATCCCGAGGGCGGTGACGACGTACAGGCCAACCAGTAGCCCGAGCTCGAGCGGGTGGATCGCCTCGTTCCACAACAGCACGATCGCGGCGATCAGCCCCACAAGCGGCAGTGGCACCCCGATCAGGTTGACGATCTTATGCGTGCGGGTCACCGACGCTAAGCATAGGCGGTGACCTCGGGCTATCGCGACACGTGCGCCGACGTCAGGCGACGGCCTGCGGCGCCGGTGCCGGCGGTGGCGCCGGCTCCGGCTCGAGCTCGACCTCGGGGCCGAGGGCGCCGGCGACAAGCTCGTCGTACCAGGCGTAGGTAATCGGGATCTGGTACTTGCCCATCAGGCGACGCCGGAACTCGAGCATCTCAGGCCCTTCCCAGTAGCGGTACCAGTCCGGCTTGGACTCGAACCAGGCCATCTGGGTGATCTTGTACCGGTCGTCCCGCGAGCGGTGGACCGAGTACTGGGTGGCGCCGTAGCGGAGCGCCAGCGGGGCCACGGCCGATACCTCCGCCGCGAACATCTCCTGCCGGAGCACGGTCGCGTACCAGTCGACATGCATGACGCCGGCCATCAGGCACCCACCTCCGCTCGAATCGCGCCGAGACCCTCGGCGGTCTTGCCCTGGCCCTCGTCGGTGGCGCCGACGAGGATCGCGATCTTGCCGAGGTGCTTGTTGTCCCGCAGGAGCTGGTGAGCCTCGGCGACCTTCTCGAATCCCATCGTCCGCCATAGCACGGGTCGCACCTTTGACTCCTCGATCAGCTGGTTGGCCTTGGTCGCCTCCCAGGCGTTTGCGAAGTGAGAGCCGATGATCTCCTTCTGGCGCATCCACAGGTAGCGGACGTCGAAATCGAGCTGATACCCGGACGTGGCGCCGCAGATCACGACCTTGCCGAATGGCTTCACGACGAGCACGGACGTCGGGAACGTCGCCTTGCCGACGTGCTCGAACACGATGTCCGGCGGCTCTCCGAGCAGGTCCTCGACGGCCTTGCCGAACCGCCGCGACTCCTTGAAACGGGCGCGCTCCTCCTCGGCGGTCTCGCCGCCGCGCCGCATCATGCCCGCGAACTCGGAGCGGTTGATGTAGCCGATCGCGCCAAGCTGCTCGATCAGCCTGCCCTTCTCCTCGCTCGAGACGACGCCGACGGCATCAGCGCCGGTCAGCGTGCACAGCTGCGTCGCGAACACGCCGAGGCCACCCGCGGCGCCCCAGATCAGGACGCGGTCGCCGGCCTGCATGTGGCAGCGATCGATCAGCATGCGGTAGGCGGTGAAGTAGGTCAGCCCGTACGCGGCCGCCTCCTCCCAGGCGAGATGCTTGGGCTTGGACAGCAGCTGCTGTGCCTGGACCTTGCAGAACTGCGCGAACGACCCCCAGCTGGTCTCGTAGCCCCAGATCCGCTGCGACGGCGCCGCGAGCGGGTCGAGCCCATGCACCTCGGGATCCTCGTAGGACGCCTGGTTGCAGTGGATCACGACCTCGTCGCCGGGCTTCCAGCGGGTCACACCGGGTCCGACCTTCCACACGACCCCGGAGGCATCCGAGCCACCGATGTGGTGATCGTCCTCGGGGTGGTAGCGGAACACCGAGACGGGCTCGCCGAGCGCCGCCCACACGTTGTTGAAGTTGACCCCGGCGGCCATCACGCGCACGATCACCTCGAATGCGCCGGGCTCGGGGACCTCGATCTCCTCGATTTGGAAGGCGTCGGTCGGCTCGCCGAACCGCTCCTCGCGGATCACCCAAGCGGCCATCGTCCGGGGGAGGACGCCGGGCTCGGCCTCGACGTTTGCGACCTGGCTCAAGTCAACTGCCACTCGTTCTGCACCTTCCTAGGGTCGGCGGATTTCGCCGCCCGGATGCTACCCGGGTGTAGCCAGGGGTGGGCCGATCCGAGACCCGTTGAGGTGAGGCCCACTATCCAGGGATCAGACCAGGGTGACTTCGGCCGACGCCTCGTGGCGGGCCTCGGCCGCCTGCACGGCTGCTGCCTGCGCCGGCACGGCGGCCGGGGCGGCCACACGCCGCTGGATCAGCGTCCACGCGACGACCGCGCCGGACAGGGTCACGATCGAGCCGACCAGCAGGCCGATCCCGAGCGCTGAGACGAACGCGTCGTTCGCTGCGGAGACGATCCCGGCCGATGCATGGCCCCCGATCGTCGCCCCGCTCCCGAGCGCATTCGTGATCGCGTGGCGGGTGGTGGCCGGGACATGGGGGAGGAGCGAATCGATCTTCGAGCCGCCGATCGTGGTGACGAGCGCGCCCATAACGGCGACGCCAAAGGTACTGCCGACCATCCGGCTCATCGACAGGACGCCGGAGGCCGCGCCGGCCTTGCTGCGGTCGACCGCGTTCATAGCGGCGGTGCTCATCGGCGACATCACGAGGCCCATGCCGAGGCCCATCAGGATGAAACCGGGCAACAGCAAGCCGTACCCGCTGTGGATCGTCAAGCGGGACTCGATGAACAGAGCCACGGCGACGATCGTGAGCCCGGCGGTCATCAGCGGGCGCGAGCCAACGCGATCCGCGAGGCGACCCGCGAGCGGCGCCGTGACCATGATCACCAGCGTCGAGGGCAGGAACCTCAGGCCGGTCTGGAGCGGCGAGTAGTGCAGGACGTTCTGCATGTAGAGCGTGAGGAAGAAGAACTGCGCGAACATTGCGAACGAGATCAGGAACCCGACGGTGTTCGCTCCGATCGAGGTGCGGGAGCGGAAGAAGGTGAAATCGATCATCGGGGCCTTGACGCGCCGCTCGATGACCACGAATCCGGTCAGGGAGACGGCCGCCAGGACGAGCAGCCCGATGACGCGCGTCGAGCCCCACTGCCAACTGTTGCTCTGGACCAGCGCGAGCACAAGTGCGGTCAGCCCGACCGTGAGCGACGCGATGCCGGCGTAGTCGACGGTCTTGTCCACGGTCTCGTCGCGCGACTCGCGGGCGGCGAACAGCGTCACCGCGATCGCGACGATGGCGATCGGCGGGTTGATGAAGAAGATCGCGCGCCAGCTGACGTACTCGGTGAGGAAGCCGCCCACGACGGGACCGATCGCGAGGGCGAGCGCGCTGACCCCGGCCCACGTCCCGATCGCGGTTCCGCGCTGCTCGGCCGGGAACGACTGCGTGATGATCGCCAGGGTCGCCGGCATCATGAACGCGGCACCCACGCCCTGGACCGCGCGGAAGGCGACGAGGAGCGTGTCGTTGGGCGCGAACCCGATCGCGAGGCTCGACAGGCCGAACACGGTCACGCCGAACAGGAACATCCTCCGGCGCCCGAAGATGTCGCCGAGGCGCCCGCCCGTCACGAGCAGGACCGCGAACGTCAGCGTATACGCGTTGACGGTCCACTCGAGCGCTGCCAGTGACGCGTGCAGGTCGTGCTGGATCGACGGCAGCGCGACGTTCACGACCGTGTTGTCCAGCATGATCATGAACAGCGCGAAGCACATCGCGCCGAGCGTCCACCACTTGCTGTTCTCGTCGTTCACGAGGCGGTGGCGGTGAGCGAGGATTCGATCGGTCATGGGGTGAGGGGCTCCGGGCGGCAGGCGGCGATGTCCTCGCGCTCGAGCAGCTGCTCCAGCGCCTGTGCGAGGGACAGCCGTTCGGTGGTCGTCAAGTGCGTGGAGAACTGCTCGAGGCCGGTGAGGCGCGCGGCGTTCAGGCGGCGGATCGCGGTGCGCCCGCCCTCGGTCAGGCAAACGCGCTTCATGCGGCGATCGTCATCATCCTCGCGGCGCTGGGCGAACCCGCGGCGCACGAGGTCGTCGACCATCCGGCTGGCGGCGGGCATCGAGACGTGCACGACCTCGGCGGCCTCCTTGAGCGAGAGCTCACGGGGCTGGTCGTCGAGGTGGTGGAGAAGCTTGATCTGGCTCAGGGAGAGCTCGAGCGCGCCGACGGCCTCGAACAGGTCGGCGTTGCAGTTCTTGTGGAGGAACACGATCAGCGCATAGAGGTCGCCGGCGAGGGTCGTGTCGCGGATGGCGGTGGCGGTCTCGGCTGCTGCGGCGGTCTCGGTGCGGTCTGCGTTGGCTGGGTCCCTCCGCGGTCTGTCTGAATTGCTTGCACGCATGCAAGTATTGCACAAAAGCAACTTGAGGGCATGGCGGATGCCGAGGGCCGATAAGTGCACACTCGGCCCCGTCGCTCGGCCGAGATCCACTTTGGGCGCGGTATAGCGCGGGTTTCTGCACACTCGCCGTCGGGGGCGCGCCGAGTGCGACGTAATGGCCCGAATTCCGGTGCATCGTCGCGCGCGGAGACCCGGGGTGGCGGCGGGTCGCTGAGGGGTCGATCGCGGGGCGCTCAACCCTGGGCGGTGTAGCCCGGGCGGTGTAGGGGCGGTGCCCGGGGGGCGGGCGTCGGCCCCGGACTACGGCTGCAGCAGCTGGCCGTTGCTGTTGGCGCGCTGGTGGCCGATGTGGATCGACGCCGCCCGAATCGCGGAGCCGCCCGCACCGCCACCGCCACCGGCTGTGGCCAGCGAGTACCGGCCCGGCGAGGAGAAGTTGACGGTCACCTGGGCGGTCGCCTGCGGGTTGATCGGGCCGGTGTTGGCCAGCGACTGGCCGGCGGCGGCGCCGGCGCGGAGAATCGCGAGCGACTCGGCCTGGGTCGCCTGGTTCGTGATGATGAAGTCGACAGGGCCGGCGCCGACCGATGACGGGGACACCGACACGCGGCTGTTGTCGATGTAAACGGTCAGATTGACCGGCGCCGCCGGCCGGGGCGTGGTGGCGCCGGTGGCGCTGGACCCGCACGCGGAGACGGCCAGAGCGGCGCAAGCGAGCATCGCCATCATCGTCCTGCTGCGCATCCTCGACGTGGCCTCCTCTGCAAGGGCCGTCTGAAGGGCCGGAACGCGTGTGGATCCGGAGGGGGCGGAACCCTAGCGAGCGTAATACCCGCCCACGCGAACGTAACACCGATCGGTGTCAACTTGTTGTGGTGGCGGGCGCCGCGCGGGATCGGTGGCGGACCGAGGCCGCGTGACTGATCGAGGCCGCATGCTGATCTGACGCGTAGATCGAGCCGCGTGCGGAGAGAGTGAAAGAGAAGATCGACGCGGCCCGACGGATCGAGGCCGCGCCCGGCGATCCGGGTTCAGCGACGGATCAGGTGGAGGTCTGCGTCAGCGACGCTCGCCGGCGCTCGAGGCGCCGAAGCTCGGCCTGGAGCTCCGTCCACGATTCGCTCTCGACCCGCTCGTACTCCTCGCCGTCGAGGTCGCGAAGCCGCTCGTTGTACGCCATCCATGCGCGACGCGTCCCATCGTCCAGCTCGCGCGGATCGATGTCAGGGGCGGTAGTGCTCACGTCACCTCCTTCCCGAGGATTGGTGATCCGATCCTACCCGGGCGTCCGGTCATCGAGACGTATGCGACGGGAAGCGCTGCAATCCTGCTTGCTTGCCGTCCGGGGCGGCGCGTATCACGCGTGCATGACGTTGCTGGAACAGCCGATCGCCACCGCTGAGTTCCTGGTCGTCGACACCGAGACCAACGGCCTGGGCGGGGACTCGTGCGAGATGACCGAGGTCGGCGCCGTGCTCGTTGGTGGTGGCGAGCTGCACGACCGCTGGTCCTCGCTCGTGCGGTGCAGCCGGCCGCTCGGACGCGGCATCCAGCGGTTTACGGGGATCACCCAGGAGATGCTCGCCGACGCGCCCGGCCTCGAGGCGGTGCTGCCACCGTTCGAGGAGCTGCTGCGTGGCCGGGTGCTGGTGGCGCACAACGCCCCGTTCGACCGGCGCGTGCTCCGCCAGGCGTTCGACCTGATCGGCCTCGACTGGCCCAACCCGCCGGTCCTGTGCACCGCGGCGCTTGCGCGCAAGCTGCTGCCGCTCCAGAACAAGCGGGGGCTGGGCGTCCTCGCGGACGCGCTCGGGGTCGAGGTGGAGACCGCACACCGGGCGCTCGCGGACGCCGAGACGTGCGCCCGCGTCCTGTGCGCGATGTTCCCGAGGCTGTGCGCGAATGCGCTGACGGTGGCGGACGCGCTCGAGATCACCGGCCGGCGCCGCAAGCGCGCGCCGGGGCGCAAGCGCCGAACCCCGGCGCTCACGCCGCCCCCGCAGCTTGACTTCGGCGATCTCCCCAAAGACCCCGGTGTCTATCTGTTCCGCGACGACTCCGGCAGGGTTCTGTACGTCGGCAAATCGATCTCGATCCGAAGTCGTGCGCGGGCTCACTTCGCGCCCTCGAGCGTGCCGTCCGACTGGACGGTCCAGGCCACCGTGGTCGACTACCAGAGCACGAACTCCGAGCTCGGCGCGCTCGTGCTCGAGAACCGGCTGATCAAGCGCCACCGTCCGCCCGGCAACATCCGGTTGGCGAGAAAGGACGAGCGGCTCTGCTACATCCGCTGCCGCCTCGACATCCCATTCCCGATCCTCGAGGTCGCCTCCGAACCGGCGGCGGGGCACGCCGTCACGATCGGGCCGCTGCGGGGTCGGCGGCTCGCCAACGAGCTGGTCGAGCAGCTGGATTCATTGTTCGGCCTGCGCCACTGTGGCCGGCGCCTGAAGCTCCGCGAGTATCCGTCTGCCTACGGGCAGATGGGGCGCTGCCTGTCGCCGTGCCTGGGGGATCTGGATCCGAACCTCTACCGGCGGCGGCTCGACGAGGCCCTCCGCCTGTTCGCCGGGCAGGCCGGGCAGGCCGGGCAGACCGGGCAGACCGGGCACAGCCGGGGAAGCCGACGGTCGCGACCGGCTGCTCGCGCACGTCCGGGCGCAGATGCGCGCGGCCGCGGCCCAGCAGCAGTACGAGCGCGCCGCGTCGCTGCGGCGGCGCCTGGGCCGGCTCGGCGTGATCCTCGAGCGGCTCGGTGGCGCGCTCGAGGCAACGCATGCAAGAGCCCGCCTCGTTCTCGCGCAGCACCCCGTCGACAACAACCGCCAGGATGCGTTCTGGCTTGTCGGCGGCCGGCTCGTCGACTGGGGGCCGGCGCCGGACGATCCGAGTGCGCTGGAGGAGCGCACGAGGGTGGCGCTCAAACGAGGGGGTCGCGCCGGCGAGCTGGGCGCCCACGTTCCGCCCGACGAGATCGACGAGCTGCGGATCGTCTCCACCTATCTCGCCTCGCACCCGGATACGACGCAGCTGGCTCTCGAGCGAGACGGCGACCGCGAAGGTGTCTACCGGAACGGCAGCTCGACGACCTCGGCCGTCGTGCTCTCGCCCTCACCGACGGTCACGACGGTCCCAACCGGAGCCTCGCGTCTCACCAGCGCCAGCGCGATCGGGCCGAGCGCCGGCGACTCCACGACGCTCGTGAGCTCGCCAACCGCCCGGTCCTCGAACCTCAACTGATCGCCTGAATCGGCAGGTGCCGACAGCCGCAGCCCGCGCAGCTGCCGGTTCGGCTTGCCGCGGTAGAACAGGCGGGCGACGGTCTCCTGCCCGACGTAGCAACCCTTGGTGAACGAGACCGCGCGGTCGTTCAGCCCCGCCTCCTGCGGGATCACCGAGTCATCGAGGTCGATCCCGTAGCGGGGCCGTCCGCGCTTGACGCGTAGGCATTCCGCGGCGGCCTCGGTCACCGCGGCCGCGCCGGCGTCCTCGAGCGCGGACCGCAACGCGTCGGTGTCGCCCGCTTCGCACAACAAGTCGATCCCGACGTCGGTCCTGATCGCACGGGCCTCCAACCCGGTCCCGAGCACCGAAAAAACCGCATGCTGGTGCTCGTCGGCGGGCAGGCCGCGAACGCCGGCGACCTTAGCCGCATCGGGCCCGATCAACGACAGCAGCCCGCGCTCGAGCGTGCGCTTGTGCAGCTCGACGTCGTAGCCGATGCTGAACCGGCGGATCATGTTGAACAGCGCCTGGAGCGCGACCCGCTCGGTGTCGAGGAGCAGCTCGCCGTCGGTGGCCAGGATCCGCAGGTCGCCGAGCATCTTGCCCTTTGGCGTCAGGAACGCCGCGTAGCAGCCGCCGCCGGCCGACAGCCCCTCGACATCGTTCGTGACCTGGCCCTGGAGGAAGCCGGCGGCGTCGCCCCCGGTCAGCGCGAGCTTGCCGCGCTCGGAGCGGTCGAGCAGACCGCAGGCCTCGGTGATCGTGCGGTAGTCGGTCGCGAGGGTGTCCAGGGAGGCCATCTCAGAACAGGATAGGGGGCGAGGATCTCCGGCTAACGCCTCGACTCAGCCTTGCGAAATTGAAATTTAGGCGTACCATAATCTCCGTAATGGCCAGCCAGGAATCCACGTCGATCCGCTCGCCGGCGATCGAGGACTACGCGAAGGCGATTTACGCGCTCGAACTGCGCGACGGCGATGCAGTCAGCACGAACGCGCTCGCGGGGCGCCTCGGCGTGACTCCCGCATCGGCCTCGGGAATGGTCAAGCGCCTCGACGAGCTCGGCCTGGTCGAGCACCAGCCCTATCGCGGGGTGTCGCTGACCGAGGACGGCAGGCGGGTGGCGCTCGAGGTCATGCGCCACCACCGGTTGCTCGAGCTGTACCTGGTCAAGTCGCTCGGGGTGCCGTGGGACCGGGTCCACCAGGAGGCCGAGGTGCTCGAGCACGTCCTCTCGGAGGAGCTCGAGGAGCTGATCGCGGCCAAGCTCGGCGACCCCACCCACGATCCGCACGGCGACCCGATCCCGACCCGGGACCTGAGGATCGAGGAGGGCGCGACGGTCAGCCTCCAGGCGCTCGAGGTTGGTGCCCGCGGTACGTTTGCCCGCGTCTCCGATTCCGATCCGGAGATGCTCCGATTCCTGGCCGACCGCGGGATCGCGCCCGGCGACCGGCTCGAGGTGGTCGACAAGCAGCCGTTCGACGGACCGCTGTTCGTCCGGTTCGGCGACAGTACGCACGTCCTCGGGGGCGCGCTGGCACGGGCGATGCGGGTCGCGGTCACTTCATGACGCCGGTGCGCGGAGCGATCCGCGAGCCCGCATTCGAGGGCGCGACGGCCGACGGCGCGCCGGTGGTCCTGGGCGACGGCGCGCTCGGTCTCAGCCCGCTCGAGCGAGTGCTCGCGCGCGGACGGCTGCGGGCGACGCTGGCGATGCTCGGACCCGCGTTCGTGGCCTCGGTCGCATACGTGGACCCCGGCAACTTCGCCACGAACATCCAGGGTGGCGCGAAGTTCGGCTATCTGCTCCTGTGGGTGGTGCTGCTCGCGAACCTGATGGCGATGCTTATCCAGCACCTGTCGGCCAAGCTCGGGATCGTCACCCAGCGCAGCCTGCCTGAGCTTTGCCGCGAGCAGATGCCGCGCTGGATGAGCGTCGGGCTCTGGGTGCAGGCGGAGCTGATGGCGATGGCGACCGACATCGCCGAGTTCCTGGGCGCCGCGGTCGGGCTGAACCTCCTGTTCGGCGTGCCGCTGCTGACCGCCGGCCTGATCACCGGCGTGATCGCGTTCGGGATCCTCGAGCTCCAGGCGCGCGGCTACCGCCGGTTCGAGCTGGCGATCGCCGGATTCCTCGGGCTCGTGTTCGCGGGGTTCCTGTACGAGACGCTCCGGATCGGCCCCTCGGTCCACCAGTCGCTCGGCGGATTCGTGCCGGGCCTGAGCGGCGCCAGCTCGTTGTATCTCGCGGTCGGGATCGTCGGCGCCACCGTGATGCCGCACGCGATCTACCTCCATTCGGCGCTGATGAACGGCCGCATGCCGGTCCGCAACGACTCGGAGCGCCGGAGGGTGCTGCGGTTCGCGCGCCTCGACGTGATCATTGCGCTTGGTCTCGCCGGTGTCATCAACATGGCGATGCTCGCGGTCGCGGCGAAGCTCCTTCACACCCCGGGCCTGTCGGGCACGAGCACGCTCGAGGGCGCGCACCACGAGTTCGGCACGCTCGTCGGTGGCGGCGCGGCGCTGGCGTTCGCGGTCGCGTTGCTGGCTTCGGGACTCTCGTCTTCGAGCGTCGGGACATATGCGGGCCAGGTGGTGATGGCCGGCTTCATCAACATCCGGATCCCGTTGCTGGTCCGCCGTGCGGTCACGATGGTGCCGGCGCTGGTGGTGCTCGCGGTCGGCGTCAGCCCGACCGCGGCGCTCGTCCTGAGCCAGGTCGTTCTGTCGTTCGGGATACCCTTCGCGCTCGTGCCCCTCGTGACGCTGACCAGCCGACGCGATGTGATGGGCGTCCACGTCAACCGCCGCCTGACGAGCGTGGCGGCATTCGGGGTGGCCGGCCTGATCACGCTCATGAACGTGTTCCTGCTCTATCAGTTGATCCTCTGATGGCGCTCGCGGACACCTTCCAGCAGATCGTCGACTCGCTTCCCGACGACTGGACCGACCTCGAGCTCGACCTCCGCATCTTCGACGAGCGCCGCTACATCGACGCCGCGGTGTTGGTCGTCACGTGCAACGCCC
This sequence comes from uncultured Solirubrobacterales bacterium, assembly GCA_963746695.1. GTDB lineage: Bacteria > Actinomycetota > Thermoleophilia > Solirubrobacterales > Solirubrobacteraceae > Palsa-465. The sequence continues at coordinate 47,462 of CAVVCP010000013.1, forward strand.
AGCCGTACTCGAAGGCCGACTGGCACTGGCGGCTGCTCGTGGCGCACCGGTTCGGGCACGCCGCGTCGGCGCCGGCCGTGCATGCCGCGCTGAGGCTGCTCGACGAGGCCGGGATCGACGGCGAAATGGTCGTCCGCGAGGCCCGCACGGGCCGCGCCGAGGTCAACCCGATGTGGGGAAGGACGGAGTCGGTCCGCGAAGAGTTCAGGCGCATCCGCGCCCAGTAGCGGAACGCTCCCGCGGCCCAGAGAGCCCATGGCGCGAGTCGTTGCGTTCATCCCCGATCTGCTGTTCGGCTCCAACGTGCTCGGCGCGCTCACGGCCGCGGGCCACGAGCCGGTGCTCGTCGCCAACGCGGACGCGCTCAGGCGCGAGTTGCCGAGCGCGGACGTGCTGATCGTCGACCTCACCGCCGACGCCGCCGAGCGGCTCGAGCAGCTCGGCACGATCCCGCGAGAGAACCCGCCCTCTCTGGCCTTCTACTCGCATGTCGAGGTCGATGTGCGAACCCAGGCCGAGCAGGCCGGGTTCGACCAGGTCGTCCCGCGCTCGCGGATGGCGCGCGAGGGGGCGAGCCTGGTGGACCGGCTACTCGAGCGACCCTAGGGCACCGGCACGCCCTGAAGGACGACCGGGCCGAGCGTCGGATCGAGCTCGGTGGCCTGTGAGACCCCGGATGGCGGGATAGTGTCGATCACCTTCGGGACCGTGCCCGGATTGGCGTTGCAGATCGCGTCGGTGGTGTCGCCCGCGGCGCATACGCCGAACGCGAACCCCTGAGGCGGCGAGGCGAATGCCCGTGCTTGATCGGGGCTGAAGCCATCCTGCCCGGTGAGCGCCACCGTGAACGTCCAGCCCGAGGTGACCGTCCCGAACTCCGACTGCGGCACGATCAGGGTCGCGGTCTTGCTCGGTGCCGTCGGCGACGAACTGGGGCGTTCCGCCCGGCGACGCTCCCGACGCCGTAACCCAGATCGGTGACGCGAACCCTTGGGCCTCGAGCCGCTGGCTCCAGGCGTCCGCCGGCGCGATCGTGTAGTTGAACGACGTGAAGGGGGCGGCGGTCGAGAAGCTGCTCGCCGTCGGGTTGCGGACGTACACGTCGAGCAGCTGGGCCCCGAACGTGCTCCCGAATGTGGGAACCAGGGTACGGAGCGTGACCTGGATGTAGACGTTCGTCCCGTCCTCGCTGACCGCCAGCCGAGTGAGGTCGAACGAGCCCGCCACGAAGTCGCCCGAGGTCGGGTACTGGTAGGTGCCCGGTCCGTTGTCGTCACCCGCGGGGTCGGTGACGTCGAGCACCGTCGTTCCCGGCAGCTTCACGTTCACGATCGAGAGCTGGCTGTAGCCGGTGGCGCGGTGAAGCGTTGCGGTCACGGTGATCGTGGTGCTCCCGAAGCCGGTCGGCAGCGACAGCGACCAGTTGCCGGACCCGTCGGCGGTGGTCTCCGCGATCGCCGCGGTTCCGCCCGACGCGCCGACCCCTTCGGCGACGACGTGCGCACCGGGCACGGTGGTCCCAGTGACAGCCACAGGTGAGGAGTCGATGCTCGCACCCGCAGTCGGCGAGGTCACCGTCAGCGGCAGCGTCCCCGGCGGTCCGTGCTTGACATAACGGTCGGTGACGATGTCGGGCGTCTCGAGGTTGCGACCCACGCTGAGGTCGAGCGCCAGTCGCGCGTAGGAGGCCTGTGCCCAAGTCAGCGGGCTGGCCGAGCCGGCGGGCTGGCCGTCCGTGAACCCGATTGACGCCGTCGCCGGGTCCGACCCGAATGGCGACGCCGGCACGTCCGGGTCCTCCCATACCTGCTCGGGTTCGAGGCCCTGCCCAGAGGTCATCTTGCGCATCGCCGTCAGGAGCGCCAAGGCGCCGCTCGGATCGCTGCTTGCAACGTCGTATTCACCACGCTCGTTGTTGAAGATCGGCCAGAGATGACCCGTTCCGATGTCGGTCGGCGGCCAGGGCGCGCCTGTCACCGTGCAGCTGGTGAGGCTCGGCTGGAAGCAGTCGCCGTAGCCGTCAGCGGATTCGGTCGAGCTCACGCCGTAGCGGTAGAAGCCCGGCCCGCTCGGAGTCGCGCGTTCGATCGTCTTGTCGACGATGTTCAACGACGCCGTGACGTCGGGGTCGCTGGCCGGCAGGACGCCGAGGCGAACCAGCTCGAGGAAGCCTGCGTCGATCACCGACCGCTGGTCGACGGTGACGCTCCCGTTGCCGAGCCCGTACGTGATCGCCGCATTCGGATCGCCGGTCTTGGAGACGCGGATGAAGTAGTGGCTTCCGAACGGGCTGGTGCCGGTGGAGGTCACCGTCCACCCCTTGATGTTGCGAGCGAAGTCGTCCGCGGTCGCCTGGTAGAGCTTGGCGTGGGCCGGGTCGTGGTTGACCCGCGCGATCGCCGCCGCCGCGGTCAGTCCTGCGATCTCGGCCGCGATCGTCGACGGCGAGTAGCCGCTCTGCTCCTCCCACCGCTCGGATCCGTCGGACGGACCGTGCGCGACGACGAAATCGGCGGCCGGAATCACGTGGTCGAGGTAGAGCTCCCGGTCGCCCGCGAGCCCGGATTGCCAGTCCATCAGGATCGGGTACGAGCACTCGTCGAGCTGGAGGCCGCCGGTGTCTGGCGCCGGCTTGCCGTTGACCAGCGAGTTGCGCGGCATCGAGCCGTCGGGCTGCTGCTGGCGGTCGAACAGGAACAGCGTCGCCGCGCGTGCGGTCTGGACGTCGCCGGCGACCAGCAGACCGGTGAACGCCTCGTACATGTCGCGCGAGAACTCCTCGCGGTAGGAGCCGAAGTACGTCGGCTCGCCGTTGGTGAGGTTACCGGCGGGAACCGACTGGCCCCACGGCGAGGCGAGGCCGGCGGCGATCGCGCCGGGGAAGGTCTTGTCCTCGCTCGCCTTGACCACGTTGACCGACTCGTAGTACTCGCGCACGGCGGCGGCGCCTAGCTTCAGCGATGGACGGCGGAGGCCTGAGTCGTAGCGCAGCCACTGCCGTTCGTAGTCGAACCAGGCGTCGTCGAACGGCTGCCGCACCGAGGCGCCGGCGACATGCTCGGCCTGCATCTGGGTGGTTCCGAACCCGAGCGCGAGGTTGACGGGCCGGTGACTCGGCAGCGCCACGCCCGCGGTGAGCGTCACGTGCCCGTCAGCCGCGGATGTGTACGGGGTCAGCGACCCGGTCGAGTCGAGCATGTTCAGGCCGTCGCTGGCCGAATCCGCGTAGCCGACGCTCGCGGTCGAGAAGCCGCTCGACGACTCGAGCGCCATGTATGTGGGAACCGCGTAGTCGCGGTTGACCGCTTGGGTCTTGGTGTTGGTGTTGTACGCGACCGGGGTGCCACCGTCGAGCAGCGCGCTGTTCCCGCCGGCGTTCTGGGAGCCGCCGCCGCCGGTGCCGCCCGCGAGCGGGTCCAGGCGCAGATACAGGTGATCGGCGGACGGCCCCTTGAAGCTCGTCCGCATCAGCACGGCGTCGCGTGCCGGATCGGCGATGTAGGTCGTGGTGATCCGGTACCCGCCGTGAGCGGCCGACCCCGAGGCGACCACCGTGCAGCTCATCCCGGTCGGGTCGGGCAGGACGTTGTAGGTCATGTCCCGCGTCTGGAGGTCGGTGAAGCTCTTGCGGCCGCTGACCCCGGTCACGAGGTACTGGAGGGTGTGGACGTTGGTGGCGTCGACGGTCGGCCAGTAGGTGTCCGAGAGAACGCCGTCGGCGACCGTGAACCACACCTTCGAGGACGTGTTCCTTGCCGTGCCCACGCAATCCTTGCGCGCGAGGTCGAAGTAGCTCTCGCTCCCCGGGGCCGTCGCCGACGGCGCCGGTGTGGCCGCCCAGCGCGGGGTTGCAGCTGAGGCGGCGCCGCCTGCGCTGACCAGGATGATCACCACGAACGCGGCGAGAATCGCCGGCACGCTGAGAAGCCGAGCCTTCACTTGTCTTACCTCCCTCGACGGACCGGGGCGGAAGCCTATGCCCGGACCGGGCCGCCGGTCAAGCTGGTTTGCCTGCCGGCGCCGTGCTCGAGGTGCACGCGACGGCCCGCGTCCCTGCCCTGACCGCCCGTCCCCACGTACCGGAGCGCCACGATCGCCACGTCGTCGCGCGGGACGGGGCTCGACCGCTCGGCCTCCTCGAGCAACGCGTCAGCGAGCGCGCTGGCGTCCGGGCCGCCGCTCCGGCCGCGGAGCGCGTGCTCAGGCGAGCCGTCGGCGCCGGGTCCCTGGTCGGTGACACCGTCGGTGTAGAGCACAAGGCTCTCGCCCTCGAGGAGCGCAAGCTCCACCTGCTCGAGCCGGACCTCGGGCCAGATGCCGAGCAGATCGCCGTGGGCGGCGAGCCGCCGCGGCTCTCCGGCGTCCGGGACGTGGATCGCGGGGGGATGGCCGGCGCAGGCGACCGTCACCCGCGCCTCGGCGGCGCCGATGTGGACGAGCGCGTAGACGATCGTGATGAACCGGCCGTCGAGGCCCTCGCGGAGCATCGCGGCGTTCAGCGATCGGAGCACATCGGTGGGGGACCGGAGCGACCCGGCGAAGCTCCGCAGCGTCCACCGAGCCATACCGGTCACCGCGGCGGCGCCGGCGCCCTTCCCGCAAACGTCGCCGATCACGACGGCCCAGTGCTCGTCCCCGACCGCAAACACGTCATAGAAATCCCCGCCTACGAGGTCGCCGGCTCCGGCGGGGGCGAACCGGACCGCGAGCTCGCACGACGGGAGGTTCGGGATCACGGCCGGCAGCAGACTCTGCTGCAAGGTCCTCGCGGTGTGCTCGCTTCTGCGGTACAGCGCCTCGGTGCGAGCCTGCAGCGCCCGCGCGTGCAGGGCAAGCGCCATCCGCGTCCCGAGCCCGACGATCTCCTGCAACTCCTCCGGCCGCCAGGCGCGGCCACGCCGTGCCAGCAGCACCCGGGCCATCAGGCCGCCGCGGGCCACGGCCGCGAGCGCGAGCACGTGCACCTCCGCCCCTTCGGAGCCGACGACCGTCTCGCGCACCGACGTGGCCGACCCCATCTGCGCGGCACGTCTCACCTCTTCCCAGGCTGTCTCGGCGGCGGGCCAGTCGCCCGGCGGCATCACTGCGGCGTCTCCGGCGGTGACCCGGCCGAGCTCGAGCTCGGGTAGGGCCGCGCCCGGGCTGGCCAGCTCCTCGGCGACGCAGTAGTCGTTCCCGCGTTCGATTGCCAGCCGGGCGAACGTGTCGAGGACCTCGTCGCTGGTCGTGCCGCGATCTAGCAGCGTGCCGGATTCGGCGAGGAACGAGGCGCGCTCGCGGGCTCGCTCGCGGCCCACGAGCAGCCACCCGAGTAAACCGCCGAGCAGGAGGGTCAGGATCGTGAGGACGACCAGCACGATGGTCGCGACTGCCACGGCACTGCTCGCCGAGTCCTTGGCCGAGTGCTGGCGCGCGGCCTCGCGCGCGGAGATCAGCGCTTCGAGTTCGGCGGTCTGCGTCCGGATGCCGTCGACGAGCTGTTTGCCGAGCGTCGTCGTCGCGACCGACTGAGCCGCCGCAGGGTTGGTCGCGACTTGTCGCGAGACCCTAGGAACGTAGCCCGTCATGTAGGAGCGGGCGGAGTTGGCGAGCGCGGTCGCACGGTTCACGAACGCGCCCTCGGCCAGAGCGGCGCGCTCGAGCGCCAGCGCGGACCCCGGCAGCCGCGCCTGGGCCTTGCGCGTCGGCGCCAAGAACTGCGGCTCGCGGGTGATCACATATCCGCGCAGGCCGGTCTCCGCGTCGACCACGTCCCGCTCGACGTTGATCGTCGCCTCGAGGTATGCGTCAGTCCCGAGCGTCGCGTCGGCGCTCGTGCGGAGGTCGATGATGTGCCCGAGCAGTAGCGCGATGCCGAGCGCCACCGCCGCGGCGCCGACCGTGACCGCGGCGAGCACACCCACGACCAGCCGACTCCTCGCCTTCATCGCTCCATCGCCCGGATCACTGGGTCGACGGCGCCGGCGCGTTCGCGGCGTAGCGCGGGTCGAAAGTCGCGGCCACGTCGGGCGCGCGGCTGACGATCCCGAACCGCTTCTCCCAGGCGGCCCATTTCTGAAGGCCGGCCGTGTCGAGCTCGCCGGCGTGCAGGTCGGGGGCGCGGAACGCGGGCAGCAGCGCGGTCAGCTGCGCGGTGACAAGCTTCGGATCGAGCCCTTGAACCTCTTGCTCGAGGTCCTGCGCGGCCTGCCGCGGGTGCGCCAGCGTGTAGTCGTAGCCGCGGACGAGCGCGTCGACCACGCCGCGCGCCAGCGACGGGTCGCGGCGCAGGGCCGGGCCGGTCGCGCACAGCACGAGCTCCGGATACGACGGCGCGCCGTACTGGTCGACCCTGAACACGTGGAAGCCCGGGACGCTTGCTCTTGATCGTCACTCCCTCGTCGTTCCAGAACGAAGTTGCGCCGGCGACGCGGCCGGCGAGCAGGTCGGCCACCGCGTTGAAGCCGATCGTAATTGTCTTGACCTTCGCGGGATCGCCGCCGGATCCGGCGACCGTCGAGTTGAGCACGGCCGTGTCGCTCGGCACGCCGGTGATGCCAACCGTCTTGCCCTCCAGGGCCCGAGGCGAACTCACGTCCGGCGCGGCGATCACCGCCGCCAACGGCCGCTCGACGATCGCCATGATCCCAACGATGTTCTCGCCGCGCTCGCGGGCGATCGCCAGGTCGTGGATGTCGAGAATCGCGAAATCGACCTTGCCGGTCTCGAGCAGCTTGATCGAGTCGGTGGTGGCGGTCGGCGCGACTACGTGCAGATGGACTCCGTTCGCGCGGTCGTAGTGGTTCGCGAGTGCCGCGTAGATGCCGGTGTGGACGGCGTTCGGCGTGAAGTCGAGGATCAGCGAGGCCGCGCGGGTCGCTTGGGGCTGGGCCGCCGCTGACGTGCTCGAGACCGGCGTGGAAGAGCTCGAGCTCGAGCCACAACCGGCGGCCGCCACGACTACCGCGGCAAGTACGCAGGCCCCGGCCGCTCTCCCCAGCATCGATCCTCGCATCAGCCGGGCCAGGATAGGCGCTCCGTGGAGCCAGCGGGAGGCTACGTAGAATGGGCCTCGCGCATGCGTCGCCGTGTCACGTTCAGCCGGAACCTCACGCTGTCACTGTCGCGGACCTGCCGCTGCTACTGCAAGTACTGCGCGTTCGCGACGCACAAGCCGCATCTGCACTCGCCTGACGAGGTGCTGGGGCTGCTCGATCGGGCGGTTTCGCGGCATCACGTCAAGGAGTTGCTGGTGCTGACGGGCGAGAAGCCCGAGGTCAACGCCGAGGTCGCCCGCCGCCTGGAGGAGTACGGGCACGCGGACTTCACCTCATACGTGGTGTGGGTGTGCGAGCGTGCGCTGGAGCGGGGGCTTTTGCCGCACACGAACCTCGGCGTGCTCGGGCGCGAGGACCTGGCGCGGTTGCGCGAGGTCACGGCGTCGCAGGGCCTGATGCTCGAGTCTGTGTCCGAGCGGCTGATGGAGACCGTCCACGCCGGCTCCCCGACCAAGCATCCGGCGCGCCGGATCGAGACGATCGCGGCCGCGGGCGAGCTGCAGATCCCGTTCACCAGCGGGATCCTCGTCGGGATCGGCGAGACCGAGGAAGAGCGGATCGCGTCGCTCCAGATGCTGGCCGAGCTGCACGCGCGCTATGGCCACATCCAGGAGGTGATCCTCCAGAACTTCGTGCCGCATCAGAGCTACTACGGCCGCGAGCCCGCGCAGATCGCCGACGCCGCGACGCGCGAGTACTGGCGCACCGGGCTATGGGACGGGCCGCACGAGGATGCCCCGGCATGGGCGTGCGAGGTCACGATCGAGGACCTGGGGCGGCTGGTCGCCGAGGTGCGGCGGCTGATGCCGGGCGTCGGGATCCAGATCCCGCCGAACCTGTCGGATTGGTGGGTCGAGCTGGTCCGCGCCGGCGCGACCGACCTCGGCGGGCTCAGCGCCAACGGCGACCACATCTCGCCTGAGCACCCGTTCCCGTCGCCGACAGAGGTCCGCAAGCGGTTGCGGGCCGAGGGAGTGGCGTTGTCCGAGCGGTTGTGCGTGTATCCGGAGTACATCGACCCCGAGTGGATCTCGCGGCCGGTGATGGACGTGATCAAGGGCAGCTACTGGTCGTTCATTCCGCGCCGCGGCTCGGGCCGCCGGGCGTCGGTCGAGATCGGCGACGAGGTGGCGCCGCGGGCGGTCGCCCGTGCGCGGGAGGGGCTGGCGCTGAGCGCCGAGGAGCTGACCGCGCTGTTCGCCGAGACCCGCCCCGGGGTGATCGAGGAGATGCGGTGCGCTGCGGACGAGCTCCGCTCAGAGCTCGCGGGGGAGACCGTGACGTTCGTGGTCAACCGCAACATCAACGTCTCGAACATCTGCACGGTCGGGTGCGCGTTCTGCGGGTTCGGGCAGTCGCGCCGGTCCCCGGACGCCTACGAGCACTCCGAGGAGGAGTTCACCCAGCGGATCCACGATGCCGTCGAGTTCGGCGCCACCGAGATCTGCATGCAGTCCGGGATCCATCCCGACTGGGGCCTCGAGGACTACGAGAAATGGCTGCGCGTGGCCAAGCGGGCCGCGCCAGACCTCCACCTGCACGCGTATTCGCCGATGGAGGTCGCGCACATGTGCGACGTCAGCGGCCTGTCGCCGCGGCGCGGTGTTCGAGCGGCTGCGCGAGGCCGGGCTGGGCTCGACGCCGGGCACGGCCGCGGAGGTCCTCCACGACGGCGTCCGCGAGCGGATCTCCCCGAACAAGCTGCCGGTGTCGCGCTGGGTCGAGATCATCGAGGCGTCGCACGCCGAGGGGATCCGCTCGACCGTGACCGTGATGTTCGGCCATGTCGAGGAGCCGTGGGAGCTCGCCGAGCACATGCGCGTGGTGCGCGAGCTCCAAGAGCGGACCGGCGGCTTCACCGAGTTCGTGCCGTTGTCGTTCATCCCGTTCCACACGTTGCTCGGCCGCACCCACGGGGTCGAGGAGATCTCGCGCGAGGAGAACCTCAAGCACACCGCGGCGTTCCGGCTCGCGCTCGGGAAGACGATCCGCAACCTTCAGGCCAGCTGGGTCAAGATGGGCCTCGACGCCGCGACCGAGTCGCTGCACTGGGGCGTGAACGATCTCGGCGGGACGCTGATGGAGGAGTCGATCTCGCGGATGGCCGGCAGCTACCACGGCGTCAAGCTGACCCCGCCCGAGCTCGTGGCGGCGGCGCACCGGGCCGGCCGTCCGGCGGCCGAGCGGACGACGCTGTACGAGATCCGCCGGCGGTACGACGTGCCGGTCGCTGCGGCGTGAGCGTCGACCAGCCGATCGCGGATCGGGCACCCTCGCTGTTCGCGGGCGTCGAGCCCCTCGAGGTGTTCGTCGAGCTGCTCGCCGACATCGATATGCACACCGCGCCGACCGAGTTCTACGACCGGATCTGCGAGGCGATCTGCCGCCTGACCACGATGCGCCGGGCGGCGATCTTCATGGCCGACGCGGCGCGCCGGCGGGTCCGCGCGATCGGCTCCTATGGCATCCCGTTCGACCAGCTGTCGGGGATCCGGCCAACGCTCGTCAACACGCCGATCGCGCAGCGCGCGCTGCTCGAGGACAAGGTCGTGGTCGTGTCCGAGCGGATCGAGGAGGAGGTCCCGCCGGAGTACGCCCAGCTGCTCGGGATCACCACGCTCGTGTGCACGCCGCTCAGCGCCGGCGGATACGCGTACGGGGTGATCTGCGCCGATCGCGGCGGCGGGCGATTCGAGCTCTCAGACGGCGAGCGCCACCTGCTGTGGACGCTCGGCAAGACCGCCGCGCTGGTGGCGGCCGCGCGCAACGTGACCCGCCAGCAGGAGCGTAATCGCGCGCTCGGCGAGCGGCTCGACCTCGCCCGGGAGATCCACGAGAGCGTGCTTCAGCGCCTGTTCGGGGTCTCGCTCGCACTGGGCGCCGAGCAGCCGCTCGACCGTGCCGAGCGCGAGCGCTGCCGGATCGAGATGCAGGAGGCGCTGTCGGACCTGCGCCGGGCCCTGGAGCGGCCGCTCGCGCCGCTCCCGCCGGAGACCGGCACTACGCTCGCCGCCGAGCTCGAGCGCGTCCGGAAATCGCCGGGGTTCGCCGTCGAGGTCGACTGGAGAGGCGAGTCGACGGTGCCCGCCGACATCGAGCCGCTCGCGCAGTCGGTGCTCGCCGAGGCGCTGCGCAACATCGCCAAGCACGCCGACCCCTCGCGGGTCGAGGTCGCGGTCGCGCGCGATCAGGACACGTTCACGCTCGAGGTACGCAACGACGGCGCCCGGGGTGGCGAGGGCGATCCGGGCATCGGGCTGCGGCTGGCGGCGTTCGAGGCGCTCCAGCAGGGTGGGGTGGTCGAGTTCGGCCCGTCGGGTCCCGGGCAGTGGCGCGTGCGGTTGGTCGTGCCGCTCCAGCAGGACGAGCGAGACGCCGACGTGCTCGAGCCCGAGGAGTTCTGATGGACGATCGCAGGCTGCGCGTGCTGGTCGTCGACGACCACGACGTCGTCCACTGGGGGTTCCGGGTGCTGCTCGGCGAGCAGCCCTGGGTCGAGCGGTTCTTCCAGGCGCGGACCGGTGTCGAGGCGGTGGCGCTCGCGCGGACCCACAAGCCGCATGTCGCGCTCGTCGACCTGTTCCTCGCCGAGGAATCGGGCGCGGAGCTGACCGGCGCGATCCGTGAGGCCTCGCCGGCGACGCGCGTGCTGCTGATCTCGGGCGCGGGGCGGATGTCGCCGGCGGCCGCCCGCGCCGCCGGGGCGTCGGGGTTCGTCTCCAAGGACTGGGACGCGAGCCGGGTCGCGGCGGCCGTGCGGCGGGTCGGGCTCGGGATGACGTCGTTCCCGCCGAAGGCCGAGCAGCCGGCGCCCATGCTGACCGAGCGCGAGCGCGAGGTGCTCGACCTGATCGCGGTCGGGTCGACCAACCGCGAGATCGCCGAGCAGCTCTACCTCTCCCCGCACACGGTCAAGGAGCACACGAGCGCGCTGTACCGCAAGCTCCGGGCCCGGAACCGGGCCGAGGCCGTTCAGCGCGCACAGCGGATCGGTCTTCTGGCGTAGCGGGGTTGGGGCCGCCTGCGGCGGCGTCCCTGGGGCCGGGTTTCGACTGCGAGCGCGGTTCGCGACGCCGTGCCATCCCGTCCGGACGGGGTCGCGCCGCGTTCTGGGCTCCGGTCGCGCCCGGGATCCGGTCCCACGGACGCCTCGCACGCGGAATCCGGCTCATGGAGCTCCGTCCGGCGATCGCCAGTGAGCCGGATTCCGGGCGAGGCCCATCCCGACTCAGCCCGACTTTCTCGCCACTCGGCAGCCCACCGATCGTGAATGGCGATTCGGTCGGCCCTGGCACGACTTTCGCGCCACTCGAGCCGAGGCTGCGGCCGAGTGGCGGATTGTTCGGGCTCGTCCGACGCTACTTATCGCCGCTCGGGCGCATGAACCGCTCGAGCGCCGGCAGCTTGACCGCGTGCGGGATGTAGCGGCTGGCGAGCATGCCGAAGCGGATCGGCAGACCGGGCACCACCACGCGCTCGCCGTGGTCGAGGCCCGCCACGCCCGCGCGCGCCGCGTGCTCGGAGGAGATCAGCGCGCCCGGCACCGCGCGCTCGAACGACTTGCCGCTGGTCGTCTCCCAGCCGGCGATCTCCCAGAAGTCGGTCTCGACCGGCCCCGGGGCGAGCGCGGTAACGGTGACGCCGTGGCCCCGCATCTCCTGATGGAGCGCCTCGGAGAACGTCAGCACGTAGGCCTTGGCCGCCGAGTACCCGGCCGAGTACGGCATCGGCTGCATCCCGGCCGTGGAGGCGACGTTGAGGATCCCGCCCCGGCCGCGCTCGACCATGGCCGGCGAGAACATATGGGTGAGCACGACGACCGCCTCGACGAGCACGCGAACCTGCTCGAGCTCCCGATCGAGATCGGCCTCGTAGAACGGGCCGCCGGTGGCGAAGCCCGCGTTGTTGACGAGGATCTCGACGTCGAGCCCGAAGTCGTCGATGCGGCCAGGGATCCGGCCTCGCGCGGCCGGCTTGCCGAGATCGCACGCGATCGTCTCGACCCGCACGCCATGCTCCTCGGCGAGCTTGTCGGCGAGTGCGTCGAGCCGCTCCTTGCGCCGGGCGACCAACACGAGGTTGTGCCCGCGCGCCGCGAGCAGCCTGGCGATCTCGCTGCCGATACCGGCCGAGGCGCCCGTGACGAGGGCGGCGGAGCGGGGTGTTGGCTTGGGAAGGCTCACGGCGTCAGGCGCCTGACAGAGGCCGATTTGACCCCTCCCCCCGAACGGGGGGAAGACCGTTCAGCGCCTGTATCCGGATAGGTGCTGCCGCGTAGGGTGATAGCAGAATGGGAGTGTCTGCGATCCTGTTTCCAGGTCAAGGCAGCCAGACCCCGGAGATGCGTGAGACCGTGGCCGAGCTGCGACCGGAGCTGCTCTCCCTCGCCGACGAGATCGTCGGCGAGGACCCGTTCGCGCGCGCCGAGGAGGGCACCCGTTTCGCCCAGCCCGCGATCTTCTGCGCGAGCCTCGCCGGCTGGGAAGCGCTCGGGCGTCCCGACGGCGACATGATGGCCGGACACTCGCTCGGCGAGCTCGCCGCGCTGGTCGCGGCCGGTGCCTTTAGCGAGCGCGACGGGCTCGAGCTGGTGGCGCTCCGCGGCAAGCTGATGCAGGAGTCCGGCGAGCGGGCCGGCGACGGCGGCATGGTCGCGTTGCTCGGCAACGGCGCCGCCGATCACGCGCTCGAGCTCGCCGAGGCCCACGGCCTGGCGGTGGCGAACGACAACTCTCCCCAGCAGGTCGTGCTCTCAGGCGATCGCGGCGCGTTCGCAGACGTAATGGCGGCCGCCAAGGAGCTCGGGCTCCGGCCGATGGAGCTGCCGGTCACCGGCGCCTTCCACTCGCCGATGATGGCCGCGGCGGTTCCCGAGTTCGAGGCCGCGCTTGAACGCGTCGAGATCTCCTCGCCGCGGGTGACGGTTCTGTCCGCGGTGACGGCGAGGCCGTTCGAGGACGTCCGCAATCAGCTGGCGCAGGCTTTGACGATGCCGGTGCGCTGGCGCGAGACGCTGCTGGCGATGCGCGAACGCGGCGCCGAGCGGTTCGTCGAGGTCGGCCCCGGACGCGTGCTGACCGGGCTGGTCAAGCGCACGCTCAAGGACGTGGAGCTCGCCCATGCTTGACACGGGTCCGCATACGCTCAGCGCCGTCCAGGGCACTTCCGCCGCGCTCGACCCGGCGCGGCCGGCGATCCTCTCGGTCGCCGCGGAGGTCCCCGCGGGGAGGGTGACCACGGCCGAGCTCGCGGAGCGCCTCGGGGTCAGCGAGGACTGGATCGTCTCGCGCACGGGCATTCGCGAGCGCCCGGTCGCGGCGCCGGACGAGCGGCTGTCTGACTTCGCCGCGCGCGCCGGACAGCGTGCGCTGAGCCGGGCCGGCGTCGACCCTGCCGATGTGGATCTCGTGCTGGTGGCGACGCTGACCCAGGACGAGCTGATGCCGAACGCCGCGCCGATCGTGGCTCACGCGATCGGCGCCGATCGGGCTGGAGCGATCGACCTCGGCGCCGCGTGCACGGGGTTCCTGTCCGGGCTGTCGCTGGCCGCCGCGCAGATCGAGACCGGCCGCGCGGAGTGCATCCTGCTGATCGGCGCGGACTTCACGACCCGGATCGTGGATTGGGACGACAAGCGGACCGCTCCGCTGTTCGGCGACGGCGCCGGTGCGGTGGTGGTCGCTGCAGCGGCCGGCGAGTTCGGCGCGATCGGCCCGATCGTGCTCGGCGCCGACGGCTCGGGCGCGCCGGCGATCCAGATTCCCCACGACGACCGGAAGCTGCGGATGGACGGACCCGAGGTCTACCGCCATGCGGTCGCGCGGATGGGCGAGGCGACGCTGACGGCGGTCGAGGACGCCGGCCTGACGCTCGAGGACATCGATCTGTTCGTCTATCACCAGGCCAACGGGAGGATTCTCCGCGCCCTCGCTGAAAAACTTCAGCTCCCGTCCGAGCGCGTCGTGGACTGCATTGAGAATCTCGGAAACTCCTCCGCGGCCACGTTGCCGCTGGGCCTCGTCACGGCCGAGCGCGACGGCCTGCTCAAGCCCGGCGCGCGCGTCCTGCTCAGCGCCTTCGGCGCCGGGTTCACCTGGGGCGCCGGCGTGATCGAATGGGGAGGATCGGACCATGCCTGAGGCCGCGCGCCACAGGGAAGGGTCCGCGCTCGTCACCGGCGCCTCCCGCGGAATCGGCGCGGCGATCGCGCGCTCGCTCGCGCGTGACGGCTGGCGGGTCGGCGTCAACTACCGCTCGGACCGCGACGGCGCGGAGTCCGTCGTCTCGGAGATCGAGCGCGAGGGCGGCGAGGCGATCGCGCTGGCCGCCGACGTCGCCGATCGGGGTGCCCCCGACGAGCTGTTCGGGGCGCTCGAGTCGCGCTTCGACGGTCCCGTCCTGGTGCTGGTCAACAATGCCGGGATCAGCCGGGACGACCTAACCCCCTCGCTCGGCGACGAGGAATGGGACTCGGTGCTCGAGACGAACCTGACCGCGGCTTTCCGGCTCACGCGGCGCGCGCTCAAGGCGATGCTCCGCGCCCGCTCGGGTCGGATCGTGAATATCTCCTCTGCCGTCGCGCTGCGGGCCAACCCCGGGCAGGCGAACTATTCCGCCGCCAAGGCCGGCCTGATCGCGCTGACGAAGACCTCCGCGGTCGAGGTGGCGCGGCGGGGAGTGACCGTGAACGCGGTCGCGCCCGGCTTGATCGACACCGACTTCATCGGCGGGGCGTCGAAGGAGGTTCTCCAGGCCATTCCGGCCAGGCGTGTCGGCACTCCAGAGGAGGTCGCCGCGTGCGTTCGCTTCCTGACTTCAGACGAGGCCAGCTACGTCACCGGCGCGGTACTCACCGTGGACGGGGGCCTGGCCGCATGACAACCGCTGAACCGCTGAACCACTGAAAGGAGAAATGGAAATGGCAACCGTCACCGCAGAGCAGGTCGAGACTCGTGTCGTCGAGACGCTGGCGAGCTTCGGTCCCGACGCTGACTCGATCTCCCGCGACTCCACGTTCGAGGAGCTCGACATCGACTCGCTCGACCTCGTCGAGCTGGCCCAAGTCGTCGAGGACGACTACGCCGTGGTCCTCAAGGGCGAGGACATGAAGGAGCTCAAGACCGTCGGCGACGCGATCGACCTGATCGTCAGCCGGGCGGAGTGAGCGCAGCGAGGTTCCGATCGATGGTGGGTGCCGAATGAGGCGCAAGGTCGTCATCACCGGTCTCGGTGCGGTGACGCCGCTTGGCGTCGGCGCGGAGACGCTGTACCAGCGGTGGGCTGCCGGCGAGTGCGGAATCTTCGACGGCGCCGGCGCGTGCACCGACTTCGAGCCGAGCGAACTGCTGTCGGTCAAGGAGATTCGCCGGCTCGACCGGTTTTCGCAGCTCGCCCTCGTCGCCGCCGGCGAGGCGATCGAGGACGCCGGCTGGGATAGCGACCTGCCATATGACCGGATGCGGATCGGCTGCATCCTCGCCACCGGGATCGGCGGGATCCAGACGATCGAGCTCCAGCACGACGTGCTGCGCGACCGCGGTCCGGCCCGGATGTCGCCGCTCGGAATTCCGGCGCAGATGCCGAACGCCGCCGCCGCCGCGGTCTCGATGAAGTTCGGCCTGAAGGGCCAGATGTACAGCGTCGTATCCGCGTGCTCGAGTGGCGCCCACGCGATCGGGTGCGCGCTCAGGATGATCCAGTACGACGACGCCGATGCGGTCGTCGTCGGCGGTGCCGAGGCGACGCTGACCCCGTTCGGGTTCGGCAGCTTCAACTCGATGCAGGCGCTGTCCCCGACCGGGATCTCGCGGCCGTTCGACGCGCGCCGCGACGGGTTCGTGATGGGAGAGGGCGCCGGCGTGCTCGTGCTCGAGGAGGCCGAGTCCGCCGCCGCTCGGGGCGCGAAGGTGCTTGGCGAGGTCAGCGGCTACGGCTCGACCTCCGACGCCTATCACCTCACCGCGCCGGAGCCCAGCGGCGAAGCGGCGACGCGCGCGATCGAACTGGCGATGGGCGACGCGGGGATCGGGCCCGACGATGTCGACTACATCAATGCACACGGGACGTCCACCCAGCTCAACGACGCCGCCGAGACCGCCGCGCTCAAGCGCGCGCTGGGGCAGGAGCGGGCCTACAAGATCCCGATCTCCTCGACCAAGTCCGCGATCGGGCACCTGCTCGGAGCGGCCGGCGCCGTCGAGGCCGTCGCGACCGTCAAGACGCTGGCCACGCGGGTGATCCCGCCGACGGTCGGATACGAGGTGCCGGACCCCGACTGCGACCTCGACTACGTTCCCGGCGAGGCCCGGGCGCTGGTGCTGTCCAACGGCCACCCGCCGGTCGCGATCTCGAACTCGTTCGCGTTCGGCGGCCACAACGTGACGCTCGTCTTCCGGGGAGCGGAATCGTGAGCGCCACCCTGCTGCGCGCGCCGGCCCGCCGGCTGGATCCGCTCGAGCGGCTCGAGGCGCTGTGCGACCCCGGAACCGTCCAGCCGCTGCGCTCGCGCGTGACCTCGTCTCGTCTGGGAGCGCGTGCTGTGCCCGGGGACGGGGTCCTGGGCGCTACCGGCGCGGTCGACGGGCGGCCGGTCGCATGCTACGCCGAGGACGGGTCATATCTGGGCGGCTCGCTCGGTGAGCGTCACGCCGACACGATCGTGAGAGTTTTGGAGACGGCGGAGCGGGCCCGGATCCCGGTCGTCGCGTTCGTCGAGTCCGGCGGCGCCAGGATGCAGGAGGGCCAGGCGGCACTCGCTGGATACGGACGGATCTTCCGCCACACGGTCGGTCTGACCGGCGTCGTCCCGCAGATCTCGGTGGTCTCGGGCGCATCGGCCGGCGGCGGCGCGTACTCACCCGCGCTGACCGACCTGATCATCATGACCGAGGACGCCGCGATGTTCCTGACCGGTCCCGGCGTGGTTCGCGAGGCGCTCGGCGAGGAGATCGATGCGATCGCGCTCGGCGGCCCGCGGGTGCACGACCACAACGGCGTATGCCACCTCGTCGAGCCCGACGAGCTGAGCGCGGCGGGGCGGGTGCGCGAACTGCTGTCGTATCTGCCGTCCGCGGCCGGCGAGCCGCTGCCGTTCGCCCAGCCGGTGGGGCCGGAGATCGACGACCCCGGCTCGGTCGTGCCGTCCGAGTCGCGCCGCACCTACGACGTCCGCGACGCGCTGGGCGGAATCGTCGACGAGGGATCGCTGCTCGAGCTGTGCCCGCGCTGGGCCCGCAACGTCGTCACCACGCTCGCGCGAGTGGAGGGCCGGCCGGTGGGGATCGTCGCCAACCAGCCCCGCTATCTGGCCGGCGTGCTCGACGCCGAGAGCTCTGAGAAGGCGGCCAGGTTCGTGTCGTTCTGCGATTCGTTCGGTGTGCCGCTGATCGCGGTCGTCGACACCCCCGGGTTCATGCCCGGCTCCAAGCAGGAGCGGGCAGGGGTGATCAGGCACGGGGCGTCGCTGGTGAGGGCGTTCGCGGCGGCGCGGGTGCCGAAGCTGACCGTGATCCTGCGCAAGTCGTACGGCGGCGCGTACATCACGATGAACTCGCGCGACCTCGGCGCCGACCTGGTGCTCGCGTGGCCCGAAGCCGAGCTCGGGATCATGAGCGCGCGCGCCGCGGTCGGGGTCGTCCACCGGCGCGAGCTCCGTGCCGCCGACGACGTCGAGGCCGAGCGCACGCGTCTGGCCGATGAGTACGCCGACGAGCACCTGCGGGCCGAGGCGGCCGCCGCGTCCGGATTCGTCGACGAGCTGGTCGAGCCGGCCGACACGCGCGAGCGGCTGGCCGGCGCGCTGTGGACGCTGTCCCGCGCCCGCTAGGCGAGCGCCGGTGACGCCGTCGTGATCCTCGAGGGCAAGAAGCTCCTGATCACAGGTGTGATCACCAAGGACTCGATCGCGTTCCATGCGGCTTCGCGAGCGCTGGACGAGGGAGCGTCGGTCGTGCTGACGAGCTTCGGGCGTGCGCGGCGGATGACCGAGCGCGCGGCCAAGCGGCTCTCGCAAGAGGTCGACGTGCTCGAGCTCGACGTGAACAACCCTGCCGATCTGGACGCGTTGACTTCGTCGTTGCGGGAGCGCTGGGGCAGTGTCGACGGGGCGCTGCACGCGATCGCGTTCGCGCCCGAGGACGCGCTGGGCGGGAGGTTCCTGACCACTCCGGCGGCGAGCGCGGCGGCCGCATTCCAGACCAGCGCGTTCTCTTTGAAGTCGCTGGCCGTGGCGCTCGAGCCCCTGATGGGGACCGGGTCGAGCATCGTCGGGCTCGACTTCGACGCGACCGTCGCGTGGCCGATCTACGACTGGATGGGCGTCGCCAAGGCCGCACTCGAGTCGGTCTCGCGGTACCTGGCCCGCGACCTCGGCCCGCGCGGGATTCGGGTGAACCTCGTGTCCGCCGGGCCGCTCGGCACGGTCGCCGCGCGCGGGATCCCGGGCTTCGAAGGCCTGTCCGATCTGTGGCGCGCGCAGGCGCCGCTCGGGTGGGACGTCGAGGATCCGGCGCCGGTCGCCGACACGATCTGCTTCCTGCTGTCCGACTACGCGCGCGCGATCAGCGGTGAGATCGTGCACGTCGACGGCGGTTTTCACGCCGTCGGCGCTCCTTCGCAGGGCTAGCCGGCTTCGCCGTTTCTTGGACGTTCTGGCGGCGCGGTGCCGTCTAGCCTGCTTGAGGTGGAGCGCTGGCTGGCAAATGAGCGAGCTGTTCGCGTGTCCGCGCTGCTCGGCGCGCTCGCGATCGCGTTCTCGAGCATCCTCGTAAGGCTCAGTCACGCGTCGCCTTCGACGGCGGCGATCTTCCGGTGTGCGTTCGCGCTGCCGGTGCTCGGCTGCCTGGCCTGGCTCGAGGATCGCCGGTACGGCCCGCGTGCTTGGTCGGACCGGCGGATGGCCGTGGGTGCGGGCGTGTTCTTCGCGGCCGACCTGATCATGTGGCATCACTCGATCGATGACGTCGGCGCGGGGCTGGCCACCGTGCTCGCCAACATCCAGGTCGTGGTGGTCCCGCTCGTGGCGTGGGCCGTGTTGTCCGAACGGCCGTCACGCCGGGTGCTCGCGGCGCTGCCGATCGCGCTGATCGGCGTGCTGATGATCTCGGGCGCGCTTCAGAAGGGCGCCTACGGGGCGGACCCTGCCCGCGGGACCGCGTTCGGACTCGGGGCCGGGCTCGCGTACGTCGGCTTCCTGCTGCTGCTCCGGCGCAGCGGCTCGGACCTGCGCCGGGTGGCCGGACCGTTGTTCGAGGCGACGGCCGTCGGGGCCGTGGCGTGCGTGATCGCCGGGTTGATCATCGGAGACGCTGACCTGGCGCCGGCATGGCCGGGCGTCGGCTGGCTGATCGTGCTGGCGCTGACCTCGCAGGTGATCGGCTGGCTGTTGATCACGACCTCGCTGCCGCGGCTGCCGGCGGCGATCACGTCTCTGACGCTGACCGTCCAGCCGATCGGCGCGGTGGCGCTCGCGGCGCTGATCCTGTCTGAATCCCCGAGCGCGCTCCAGCTCGCCGGCGTCGCGGTCGTGCTCGCTGCGCTGATCATCGCGACGTGGGCGCGCCGTCCGGTGCGCCGCGCGCGCCGGTCGGCGGGGCTACCGGAAGAGGTCCTCGGACTCGGGACGGATCATCCCGGCGATGCCGGGGCCGTCCTCGAGGCTGACGTGCCGGTCGGCCCCGTGCACGAGGATCACGGGTAGCCCGCCGTCCTTGGTCCGGGCCAGATCGGCCGCCGCGGCGAGCTCGTCGGCGACGGCGATCCAGGTCGCCCTGAGCTCGCGCCCGAGGGCGTCGGTGCGACCGCGCCAGTCCTCGAGCGGGGTCAGCCCGGCGCAGCCGATCGCGACATCGACCTGCCCGTGGCGCCACGCGCGGCCGAACGAGTCGGTGATGACAATCGCGGGGGCCGCGCCGAGCAGGTCCTTGATGCGTGCGCGGATCGTGCGCGCGGAGGCGTCGGGGTCGCTCGGGAGAAGTACGAGGGTCTCTTCCCCGGGAACGTTGGACGCGTCCACGCCCGCGTTCGCGCAGACGTAGCCGTGGTGGGTGACGCAGATCAGCACGCCGCGGGAGGCGCGCAGCACCTCGCGCGACTCGTCGAGGATCACCTGGACGTGGCGTGGATCCTTGCCGAGGTCGGCCGCGAGCTCGACCGCTCGGGCTCCCGGGTGGACCTCGGCGAGCCGTCGGATCCTGCCTTCGGACTTCGACACGACCTTGTGCGCGATCACGATCACATCGGTGTCGTTGAGGGTTTGGTCCGAGTCGCTCTGGCGTGCGATTGCCTTCGCGATCAGGTCCCCGAGATCGTCGCCCGGGGCGACCTCCGGCAGCCCCTCGATCGCGACCACGCTGAGCGTTCTTGCGCGGACGGCCACTTTACGAGCTGGCTCGCATCAGCTGGTTGAGCATGCCGCGAGTCAGCGCGGCGCCGCCGCGGGTGCTCATCAGCCGCTCGTGCAGCGCCTCCAGATCCTCCGGGGTGTCGACGTCGAGCCCCAGCGAGGACAGCTCGACGACTTCGGCCGGCACGCCGGCCGCGTCCGCGTCGGCCATGTGGCGCCGGCAGCTGTCAGGACCGAAGCTCGGCGCGAGCACGTCCGGAGGGACGAGCAGGAGCGCGTTCGTGCCGGTGCCGTGCCGGTCCGGGATGACCAGCGCCGAGCGCTCGCCGGCCTGGCGGGCGAGCAGCTCCTCGAGCTCAGTGGGATCGAGCAGCGGGCAGTCTCCTGGCACGAGAAGCACCCGCTCGATCCCGTCCTCGAGCGCGGCATGGATTCCCTGCGTCGCAGCCTCGTTGTGCCCGCGCTCGTCGTCCTCGACGATGCTCGCGCCGTACCCGGCCGCGATCCGCTGGGCCGCGCGATCGCCGCTGACCACGACGATCCGCTCGAGCGCGGTCACCCGGCGTAGCGCCACGAGCACGTCCGAGAACATCGCGTCGACCAGCGCCCGGCGGTCGGCTTCGCTGAGCTCCTGGCGGAGCCGCTGCTTGGCTTGCGAGAAACTTTTGATGGGGAGGATCGCGATGGTCCGCATGGCGGGCGAACGCTACCCGAGCGCGAGGGCGAAGCGGAGTGTCTCGTCCGCGACGCGGCGGCGCGCGTCCGGCGAATCCATCAGCACGTCGGTCTCGAGCACCGGCAGGCGCTGGGTGCGCTGGTCCGCGACCAGGCCGTCGATGACTCCCTCGTAGTGGGCGGCGATGCCGTCGCTCGTGAGCGGCCAGTCCGCCCACTCCATGAACGCCTTGGTGGGTCCCTTGACCACCGCGCCGGCGACCAGCGGACTGACCGCGACGACTGGGGCCGGGCTGTCGTTGAGCGCGGCGCGGATTCCACGGACCGCGAGGATGGGACCGATCGAGACGACCGGATTTGACGGGCCGATGACGATCGCGCGCGCGGTCGCGATCGCGTCGAGGACCTCGGGCGTTGGGCGGGCGTTGCGGGCGCCGTGGAAGTCCACGTCCTCGACCGGTCCGGCGCCACCGGATCTGATCATGAAGTCCTGAAACGGCAACCAGCGTCCGCCCGCCATCACGCGAGTCCGGACGGGTGCGTCGCACATCGGCAGGACGCGGCCAGGAGCTTTCAGTGCGCGGGCGATCGCGGCGTGGGCATCCGTGAGCCGCTCGCCCTCGTCGAGCCGGCGGGCGCGCTCGATCCCGATCGCGAGGTCCTCGTCACCGAGGTTGAACCACACGTCGACCGACAGCCGCTTGAGACCCTCCATCACGCAGAACGTGTCATCGGCGAGGCCCCAGCCGCGCTCGTCGATCCGATCCGCGAGCCAGAACGTGACCAGGTCGGGGTCGGGCGACACGTACGCGCCGTGGATCTCGATGTCATCGCCGGTGTTCGCGATCACGACCAGCGTGTCGCCGCCGACGACATCGAGCATTCCGCGCGCGAGCTTTGCTCCGCCGGTACCTCCGGCGAGCACGACGACGGGACCGCTCACGGGGTGGTCAGGCTGTGGGACGCGGACGTCGCGGGCGCGCTCAATGTGAGTCCAGGCCGGTTATCTTGATCCCCGCCCGGGCCTTGTGGCGCATGTTGATCGAGATGATCAGCGGCGTCAGCTGCTCCACGATCCGCGCCATCTCGAGCGGTCCGCAGTCGACCGGCCGGAGCCCCTGGATCTTCGTGACGAGCTCGGCCACCTTGGCCTTGTCCTCCCGTCGGTCGCCGCAGATCAACACGTCCTCGTCGAGCTCGTGGTCGAGGTCGGAGAGCAGCGCGGCGCTGACCGTATGGAACGCCGACACGACGCGAACGCCGTCGGGCGCCATCTCCTGAGCCTGTTGCGCCGCCGATCCCTGCCAGACGCCCAGCGTCCGGGTGGCCTTGCCGCTGACAGCGGCGGCGAGGGGAACGGTGGCGTCGACGAGCAACTGCCCGGGCTTCAGGGCCCCCTTCAGGTTCGTCAGCGTCTCCGACTGGCTGCGGAACGGGACGCTCAGGATCACGAGCTCAGATTCTCTGACGGCATCGGCGTTCTCGGCGCTGGCGCACGAGCTGCCCGGGACCTTTTCCGCATGGCGCTCCGCGGCCTCCTGTGCCCGGCCGGCGTCGCGCGAGCCGATCACGATCGGTACGCCGGCGCGGCCGAGCCGCACGGCGAGCCCGAACCCGAGCGCGCCGGTGCCGCCAACAATGCAGACGGGTTCAGATGACACGGCGCCGGAGTCTATGGCCAGTGCCGTAGTAGGGTTGGGCGATGCGTGCGGGACGCTCGTGAGTCGCAGAGCGTTGGTCGTCGTAATCGGCCTCGTGTCGATCCTCGCCACCGTAGGCGGGGTGGGCGCCGCGAGCAGCGTGGCAGGCGCGAGCGGCGTGGCGCGCGCGAGCGGCATGGTCAGCACGCCGCTGGCGGTCCGGACGGCGTCGCTCCGCCAGGACGGTCAGGATCTGGTGTGGCAGGTCGCACTCGTCCAGCCGTTCTCTCCCGCGGCGATGCATCGCGATCGCCGCTCGCTGTGCCTCCTGCTCGAGCACGCCTCGACAGGCTCCGTCGTCGTTCAGGTTTGTCTCGCGGGGCCGGTGCGCGGCGAACGGTCGCCCAGGCTGCTCTACTCGGCGATCACGGGCGCCGGCCCCCGTCCCGCCGTGGCGATCGCGGCCACCGTCGACCGGTCGAGCGACCGGGAGATGACCGCCAGCTTCCTGCCCTCGAGCGTCGGGCTTCCGTATCGCCAGCTCCGCTGGCAGGTGATCAGCACGGTGAGCGCGCGGCGTTGTACGCCCGCGGTCCCCGGCACCACGACGTGCTCGACATTGTTCCCGGCGAGGCCGTTGCTGGCGGCGCTCCACACTCCGCGTCTGGTCGGCTGCCTCGCGAGCGGGCCGGATTGGGTGTTCACCGGTCCTCGCAATGTTCACGACATCGCGCTCACGTTCGACGACGGACCATGGTGGGAGCCGCCGACGTCGGAGTTCGTCGATGAACTGGCTCGCCTGCACGCACCGGCGACGTTCTTCGAGATCGGCGAGCACATCCCGACGTACGACCCGGACGGCACGGTCGAGCGGCAGATGCTGGCTGACGGCGACATGATCGGCGATCACACCTGGAGCCATCCGGACATGCTCGGGCTGTCAGCGGACGAGCAGCGACAGGAGATCTCACTGGCTGCTGAGGCGATCCGGAAGGCGACCGGGTTCGAGCCGTGCCTGTTCCGGGCCCCGGACGGCGCGGTCGATCCGTCCGTGCTCAGCGAGGCGAGAGCGATGGGGTTCACGACGATCCAGTGGGACATCGACCCTCGCGACTGGGCACTGCCCGGGGAGGGCGAGATCATCGACAACGTGCTCGAGAATGCGCACAACGGCGGGATCATCGAGGAGCATTTCGGCGGCGGCCCGCGCTACGAGACGCTCGATGCGCTTCCGGCGGAAATCGCCGGACTGCGGGCGCGGGGCTATCAACTCGTGACGCTGACGCAGATGCTGGGCTACAAGCTGGTGTATCGCTGAGCCGGTCCCGATTCCTAGAATCGAGGGTGTGAGCAACCTTCCAACCCGTGTGCGGATCCGCGAGGTCGGCCCGCGCGACGGGTTCCAGAACGAGCCCGAGGTGATCCCGACGGCCGAGAAGATCCGTCTGATCGAGATGCTCGGCGCGACCGGCCTTGGGCGGATCGAGGTCACGAGCTTCGTCCGGCCCGACGTCATCCCGCAACTGGCCGACGCGTCTGAGGTGCTCTCGGCGGTCTCCCTTCCGCCCGGCGTTTCGGCCAGCGTGCTGATTCCCAACGAGCGCGGCCTGGAGCGCGCGCTGCGTTTGCGTGATCGGTTTCAGGAGATCAACGGGTTCCTGTCAGCGTCCGAGACCCACAACCAGAAGAACGTGCGGCGCTCCGTGTCCGAGTCGCTGGCGGGGTTGTCGCGAACGTTCTCGCGGGCGCTGGCCGAAGGGTTGCGGTGTGAGGGCGTTATCTCGACCTCGTTCGGCTGTCCGTACGAGGGCCACGTGCCGGTGGATCGGGTGCTCGATATTGCTTCCGCGCTGGTGGATGCCGGCGCGTCCGAGGTCGGATTCGGCGACACGACCGGGATGGCGAACCCCGTGCAGGTGCGCGCGTTCTTCGAAGCGGCGTTCGAGCGGCTGCCGGGGGTCGAGCTGACCGCTCACTTCCACAACACTCGCGGTCAGGGGCTCGCGAACGTGTTGGCGGCGCTCGAGGCGGGCGTCGAGAGCTTCGAGTCGAGCTTCGGCGAGCTCGGCGGCTGCCCGGTTCCGGCGGGCGCCACCGGCAATATCGCCACCGAGGATCTGGTGTCGATGCTGCACGAGATGGGGATTTCGACGGGAGTGGACCTGGGCGCGCTGATCGTCGCCTCGCGAGCGGCACAGGAAGCCCTCGGGCGCCCGCTCGGGAGCCACGTGCTGCTGGCCGGTCCGGTGGAATGGGAATCCTCATGACCGACGTCGAGCGCGGCGATCCGCTGGATGTTGCTACGGGGCGGGCCCTGGCCGGAGGCCCCGAGCGTCACCAGGAGAAGGCTCTGTCGCAGGGCAAGCTGCCCGTGCGCGCGCGTGTCGCGCGGCTTCTCGATCCGGGCTCGTTCGCGGAGGAAGGGCTGCTCGCCGGCTGGGATCAGGACGGGCTCGGCGCCGAGGGCGTCGTGACGGGCGTTGGGACGATCGCCGGTGCACCGGTGGCGGTGATGGCCAACGACCCGACGGTCAAGGCGGGGTCGTGGGCGCCCAAGACCGTCGAGAAGATCTTGCGGATCCAGGAGCGCGCGCTGTCCCTGCGAGTCCCGCTCGTGTATCTGGTCGACTCGGCGGGCGCGCGGATCAACGAGCAGGTGCAGATGTTCCCCGGCCGCCGGCACGCCGGGCGGATCTTCTTCAACCAGGTGCGCCTGTCGGGCGTCGTCCCACAGGTGTGCGTGCTGTTCGGGCCGAGCGCGGCCGGCGGCGCCTACATCCCGGCGTTCTGCGACATCGTGATCATGCGCGACGGCAACGCGTCGATGTACCTCGGGTCACCGCGCATGGCCGAGATGGTGATCGGCGAGAAGGTCTCACTCGAGGAGATGGGTGGCGCGCGGATGCACACGTCACGCAGCGGCGTCGGTCATGCGCTCGTGGCGAGCGACGAGGAGGGCATCGACCTGGCGCGCCGCTACCTGAGCTACTTCCCCTCGTCGTTCCTGGGCGAGCCGCCGAGCGCGCCCCCGGCGGCGCCGGCGTCCGGCGATCGCTCGATTCGCGAGCTGATTCCGCCCGATGAGAACAAGCCGTTCGATATGCGCGAGCTGATCGACCGCGTGATCGACGCCGACTCATTTCTCGAGATCCACGCGCGGTGGGCTCGAGAGCTGATCGTGGGCTACGCGCGTCTCGACGGGCGCGCCGTCGGGATCGTCGCCAGCCAGCCCAAGGTCAAGGGCGGCGTGCTGTTCGTCGACTCCTCCGACAAGGCCGCCCGGTTCATCTGGACCTGCAACGCCTTCAACATCCCACTGCTGTTCCTGGCGGATGTACCGGGGTTCATGATCGGCACCCAGGTCGAGCGCGAGGGAATCATCCGGCACGGCGCGAAGATGATCAGCGCGGTCTCAGAGGCGAACGTGCCGAAGATCTCGGTGATCGTCCGCAAGGCGTACGGCGCCGGCCTGTACGCGATGGCCGGGCCGGCGTTCGACCCCGATTGCTGCATCGCGCTGCCAACCGCGTCGATCGCGGTGATGGGTCCTTCTGCTGCGATCAACGCGGTCTATTACAACCAGCTTCAGGCGATCTCGGACGAGGGAGAGCGGGCGGCGCGGACCGAGGAGCTTCGGCGCGAGTACGCCGAGGACATCGACATCCTGCACCTGGCCTCCGAGCTCGTGATCGACGCGGTGATCCAGCCCGAGGACCTCCGCACAGAGCTCATACGCCGGTTCGCGCTGTCGGCCGGCAAGCATCGCGAGTGGCCGGATAAGCGCAATCCGGTCACGCCGGTGTAGCCGGTTCGTGTTCGTGTTCCTGCCCGTGCTCGTGCGGGGGTTCACGGTCGGCTGCGGTCGCGCTCTCGTCCCGCTGTTCTAGCGCCTGGTCGATCGCGTGGGCGAGCAGCAGCCCGAACTCGACGGTCTTCTGTAGGGCGGAGGCGTCGATCGACGGGGTCGTGTCGGACGGCTGGTGTGAGTTCGGGGCGAGGCCGTCGCGGGGGTCGAGCGCGCCGATCGCGATCGCCGGGATCCGCCTGGCGCGTGCGGGCAGGGCGGGGGTGGCGCCGCGAGACCGCTGTGCGGTCGCGTTCGTGTGGGGGTGCGTGTCGGCGATCTCGGCGCACAGGGCGCGGAGCGGCCTCGAGTAGCGGATCGGGATGAAGCGGCCGTCGCTCTGCCACCACCGCGGCTCGCCGGCGCCACAGGCCGCGATCCCGAGGACGATCGTGTCGCGCGGGTTGAGCTTCTTGCGGCGCGTCCGGAGATGGCTCCCCAGTCCCAGTCCCTCGCCGTCGCCGGCGCCCTGCAGGACGAGCTCAACCGCGAGGTTCCTGGGCGGGGCCGCCGCGAGCGCGCGGACGAGCGCGATCGCGGCCGCAGTGCCGGCGGCGTTGTCGCCGGCGGCCGGTCCGTAGCCGGAGGCGGCGGCCTCGAGCAGCAGCGCCAGCGCGAGCACAAGCGCCACCGTGGGCGGCAGCTGTATCAGTCCGAGCGCGGCGGACGCGTGGTGCGCGGTGGTCCGGATCACCGCAATCGCCGTCAGCCAGGCCATCGCGATCGTGAGCCAGCCGAGCCAGCCGGGCGTTGCGCCGCCGGTGAGTCGGCGCAGACGCGCGGCAGCTTTGCGGAGCGGGTCGCGGTAGATGAGCCCGGTCCGGCCGGCGTCGTAGTTCGCGGTGACGATCAACGTCGTGGTTGGTGTGTCGTCGCGCGAGCTGGTGTGGTCGGACGGGGTGGTGTGGTCGGACGGGGTGGTGTGGTCGGCCGCCGGGGTCGAGGCGAGGACGTTCTGGCTCGCGCACTCGCGGGTCAGGCGGCGCCCGAGCGATCGGCCGACGGTGGCGTCCGCCGCGGTCGAGATCAGCGCGACGCCGAGCAGGGTCGCGCCGATCGTCGGATGGCCAACCGCGACGAGGCTGCCCACGAGCGCCAGCGCGACATGCCAAGCGTGCGCCAGCGCCCAGTTCGGCCGGCACCAGAACGTCTCGACCCGGACCCGGTGGCGGCGGTTGCCGGCGAGCTCGCCGGCCAGCCACCGCGCCGCCCGCCGTTCGGCGTCCGTTCCCGGACCACGGCCGGTGAAGTCCGCGAGCCCGGTGATCGTCTCGAGTGGCCGCATCGGGCCCCGATGATCCCAGCTGGAAATCCGATAGAACCCGGTTCGATGATCGCGAACGATGAGCGGGAGCTGCTCGCGGTGGCCTGTGAGGCCGCGGAGGCCGCCGCGGACGAGCTGCGCAAACGCTACGGCGGCCGCGCCAGCGGCGTCCGGTCCAAGAGCGGTCCGACGGATCTCGTGTCCGACGCCGACCTCGCCGCCGAGTCCGCGATCCGGTCGGTGCTCGGCGAGCGGCGGCCAGGCGACGCGATCCTCGGCGAGGAGGGCGGTGAGACGGGGGAGGGGGAGCTGCGCTGGGTCGTCGACCCGCTCGACGGGACGATCAACTACCTGTACCGAATCCCCGCGTTCGCCGTCAGCATCGCCGTCGAGGACTCGTCCGGCACGCTCGCCGGCGTCGTTCTCGACCCGATCGCCGAGGAGCGCTTCGAGGCGACCCGGTCCGGCGAGCCGACGCTGAACGGCGAGCCGATCCGTCCCGACGCCCGCGCCGAGTCGCTCGGGGTCGCCATGGTCGCCACCGGCTTCAACTACGACGCCGCGGTGCGAGCGCGGCAGGCCGACGTCATGATGCGGCTGCTGCCGCGCGTGCGCGACATCCGGCGCGTCGGTGCCGCCGCGCTCGATCTCTGCTGGTGCGCCTGCGGACGCTATGACGCCTACTTCGAGCGGGGGCTCAATCCTTGGGACGTGGCCGCCGGCAGCCTGATCGCGACCCGAGCCGGGCTCATCGTCAAGGACCTCGAGCCGCGTGACGGCGAGCCCCAGGGCACGGTGGCGGCCCCGGAGTCGTTGTTCGACGAGCTGCTCGGTCTGATCCTGGGTTAGGCGGAGCGCTGCCGCCTGGCCGCGGCCGGCGGTACGTCTGGCCCGCGGTGCCGAGGCCGGGTCCTACGAGGCCCGGGGACTAAACTGCGGCGGTGCGCGGCGGTGGCGCAATCGGCTGACGCGGTGCCCTCAAAAGGCACTGTCCTTCGGGACGTGTGGGTTCGAGTCCCACCCGCCGCACTACTAGTGGTCGTCCCCGGTAAGTGCGGTCGCACCGAGAGGTGCCACTGGTGGATGCTGCGCGAGGACGCAGGATCCGATGCGTAGCAGCGCTACGTGAGGATCCGAGGACAAAGCGCAGCGCCGCCAGGGGCGCCTCGAATGCGAGCGTACTTGCGGGGGCGGCCACCAGCTCGCCGGGGGGCTCAGGCGGTCGCGGGCTCGCGCGGAGGGGGAGACGGGTCAGGCGGGTTGTAGCCGCGCCGGCGCGCCTCCTCGATCGGAACCTCCTGCTCGACGTTCCAGCCCTGCGCGAAGGCCCGCATCGCCACCACGATAAGCAGCAGCTGGACGGGGATCAGGAGTAGCGTGATCGTGCCGAGCGTGTCGGCGCTGAGCCCGTTGCCGCCGAACAGCGACTGCGCCTGGGCAAAGCCGGCGTGGCTCCGGTCGAACCAGCTCGTCCCCGACAGCCCGACGCCGGCCACCACCGCGATCATCAGCAGCAGGATCCCGAGACCCGCCGCGATCGGCAACATGCCGCGCGCCCACCGCGCGAATATGTAGAACGCGATGATCAGGTACGCGATGCACCAGAAGAAGTTGAGCGGCTTCATCCCCTCGAGCTGCGACCACCCGCCGATCGTCACGATCAACAGCAGCCCGACCGAGATCAGCAGCACGATCGCCACGACCGCCTTCATCAGCTTGCTCGACGCCTTCTCCCGGTTGGGGAACACGACCGCGTAACCGGGGGTCAGAGTCCGCTGCTGAGCCACGCCAGGACCTTACAAACTGGTGTGGCGGCGTGCTCCAGTTCGCCTCGCGTTGCGCCGCCGGAGGATCGTGCCCGGGGTGGGCACGGCGACGGCTTAGAATCGCGTCCTCGTCTGGCGGGCGTGATGAAACGGTATACATGCCGGCTTTAGGTGCCGGTGGGCGTAGGCCCGTGGGGGTTCGAATCCCCCCGCCCGCACTAGCGACGACCGTCCTCAGGGAGCGGCGGGATGCACGTCCCGGTTTCCGGGGCCGGTGGTCGTAGTGCTGGCTTTCGGTCTCTCTGCCGGATCGCGCGTTCGATGTTTGGCTCGGGTTCACGTCCTCCGTTCCCGGTCACAGCTTTGGGCGATGAAGGAATCGAGGATCGCCACCGAGTCGCGCTGCGCCACCGAGACGTGGTAGCGCGTCCACGGACGCCACTTGACGCCAAGCTCGTCGCAGGTGTCGGTGAACAGCTTGCGAATGTCGTCCGAGCGGTTCGAGAACTGATAACGCGGATACGCGTAGTCCTTGCCCTTGACGTGGACGCGATTCACGCCTCGCCACCCGTCCGTGTGGATCAGCCCGCGGAGGAACGCCTGGGGCGCCTCATCGACGAGCCGTTTCTGCCAGTCGGTCAGCTCGATCTTGCGCAGATGCTTGTAGCCAGGCCCGTGGTGAGGGAAGAGCACAGCCACGGCCGCCACGTTGTCTCAACTCGGACACACGCTTCGCCTCGGCGATCCGGTCTCGGCTTCGGACGTCTTCCTCGGATCTCCTCGATCGCGTCGCAGCAGCTCTCGACGATCCCGGGGTAGGCCGCGTCGAGCGCGATCCGTAGAGACCACGACGTGCCGGAGCGGCCGATATATCCATCTCCCAAGTAGACCCCGAGCAGGTAAGCGTACGTGTGCGGGGGCAGCGCCGCGAAATCGTGTGGATCGCTACCACAGGTCTTGCACCAGTCGCACTCGCCGTAATCCAACGCGAGCCTGGCACGCCTCGAGAGGCCGCGGTGGCGCCAGAGCCGAATCGTGTTCACCGGTACGCCGGTGATGCGACTCACCTCACGGTCTGTCTGACCGGCCGCCTTGAGCTCGAGAACCGCACGTACGTCTTCTGAAGACCGCGTCCGCCGGCATCGATAGAACATACGTTCGATACCGGACAGAACCGGAGCCGGCTCCGCGGAGCAGGGGAGACAGGACTCGAACCTGCAACCCCCGGTTTTGGAGACCGGTGCTCTGCCAAATTGAGCTACTCCCCTGAGGTCCTCCAGGAGTCGTAGAGCCAGCCGGCCTCCGGTGCCGGAGCGGGCGTTTGTACGATCACGGCCGTGAAGTCTCACACGGTCTACCGAACGTTCCAGACTCGAGAGCGCCGGGAGTTCGTCCGGATCACCGAGGACGTGGCGGACGCTGTCCACGACGCTGGCATCAGCGAGGGGATGGCGCTCGTGTGCGCGATGCACATCACGGCGGCGGTCTGGATCAACGACGACGAGCCCGGGCTCCAGGCCGACGTGCTCGAGTGGCTCGACAAGGTGGCGCCACCGAGCTGGCACGAGCCCGACGGCGAGGTCGCCGAGGCGCTGCTCCCGAATCCCGGCGACTACCGTCACCACCGGGGCGGTGAGGACAACGGCGACGCGCATCTGAAGAACCTGCTCGTGCACCACCAGGTGATCGTGCCGGTCACCGACGGAGAGCTCGACCTCGGGCCGTGGCAGCAGATCTTCTATTGCGAGTTCGACGGCCGGCGGCCGAAACGGCTCGTGATCAAGGTGCTCGGGGAGTAGCGATGGTGCCTTCGCGCGTCTTCATCGACGGCGCGCTCGAAGGGCGGACCGCAGTCGTCACCGGCGGTGGGACGAACCTCGGCAAGGCCGCGGCCGCCGAGCTCGTGCGGTGCGGAGCGTCGGTCGTGATCGCAGGGAGGCGCGCCGAAGTGCTCGAGCAGGCGGCGGCCGAGGTCGGCGAGCGCTGCTCGTGGGTGGCGGCGGACATTCGCGAGGCGGGCGGGGCCGACCGGATCGTGGCGACGGCGCTCGAGCGTTACGGACGTCTCGACGTGGTGCTGAACAACGCGGGCGGGCAGTACATGGTCCCGGCCGAGGGACTTGCCACCAAGGGCTGGCGGGCTGTCCAGCGCCTCAATGTGGACGGGACGCTCGCGATGTGCAAGTCCGCATACGAGCTAGCGTTTCGCGAGGCCCGCGCGGGCACGATCATCAACGTGACCGTGTCGCCGCATCACGGGATGCCGGCGATGGCTCACACGGGCGCGGCGCGCGCCGCGGTCGAGGCGATCACGCGCGACCTGGCGTCCTCATACGGTGTCCACGGCATCAGCGTGATCGCGGTCGCGCTCGGCCGCTTCGACACCGAGTCGCTCCGCAAGTACCCGGCGGAGTTGTGGCGGACCGCCGCGGCCACCGTTCCCGTCCAGCGCCTCGGCAGCGTCGAGGAGTACGGCTGGCTGGTCGCGCTGCTCGCCACGCCGCTCGGCGCGGCGCTGTCGGGCTCGGTCGTCACTCTCGACGGCTCCCTCGACAACTGGTTCGGCTCGTGGCCGCCGACAGGGCTCACGAGGGACGGCGAGGTGCCGACCGAGGAGCGCCGGCCGGTCGCCTAGCCCGGGAACCCGGCTACCATCTGCCCATCGCGGGCGAGGTGTCAACGGCTGCACGGGAGCCTTCCAAGCTCTAGGAACGGGTTCGACCCCCGTCGCCCGCTCTCGGGTTCGGCGTAGAATCCACCGATCCTCGGGGAGTAGCGCAGTCTGGTAGCGCACCCGGCTGGGGGCCGGGCGGTCGCAGGTTCAAATCCTGTCTCCCCGATTCATCTAGCCGTGCAATGGGCCAGTTTGGGTTTGTGGCCGATCGGCTCAACGTCGCGAGCGGGCATCAGCACGGCATCAAAAGCCTTCGCGGTCCCCAGGTCGACGGAGGGAACGAGAGGTTGTCGTGAAGCAGGCGGGAACGGCGGCTACGAAGCGGGCGGCGCCGAGGTCAACGCTCGAAGCGACAGCGCGCTCAGCCATCCGAATCCGGTTGCGATCGAGGCGCGCTGCAGACCACCGCCGAGCCCGGCAAGGCGCGGCGTACCACCGAACGCTGCGCCGAACAGCACGAACGCACTCGTCATCGCAATCGCTGAGCCAGCCGAATACGAAGCCCAGCGATACTGCCCACGGCGCACGGCGAACGCGGCGGAGGTCAGAGCCGCGATCGGGATCCCGGCGAAGATCGGGATCGCGCAAAGGTTATGCAGTGTTCCCTCGCGAGTGGGCACGACCGATGGCGCGCGAGCAGCCTGGTCGGGATCGCGTGTCGACGGCGGGAATCCAGCCACTGGGTCGGTCACGAACAGTCCAGAGCCGATCAGTCCGACGCCTGCGGCGAAGATCAGCGTTGGGACCGCGCGGGGGCCGCGGGTCTGCTTCGAGCTCCGCGCGAGGCCGTGAGCCGCGATGCAAAAGAGCGAGCCCGTGGCGATGAAGTTGGCACGCTGCAGCCAGCCATCCCGGCCGGCCGCGAGGGAACTCACTGCGTGACTCCGCCAGTCGTACCCAGCGCGTCTCGCCCCGATTGCGGTGAAGGCGCTTAGGAAAAGGGGTCCGGCCGCGACTCCGCACGCGAGTTCTGCCGGAACCACCCGCGACCCGCACTGACCCGACGACATGACGGAAACCGTATCGGGACCCTGGTCACCAACCGCCGCAGCCACAGGCGGACCGAAGCGTCCAGGCGGGCC
>CAVVCP010000014.1:0-30231 GCA_963746695.1 uncultured Solirubrobacterales bacterium
TTTCCGTTTCTGGCTGCTCAGAGCGATTTCCATGATTTTCGTGCGACGCTCGCCGCGGACGCGGCGCGTCCATGTCGCGTCCCTGGGCGACGTTTAGTCGGTAGCTGTTACTCTCTGCGTTTGCCAAACCCATGCCTGTCGATCTGTGTGTTGGTGAGTGTGCGGACAAGAAGGTTGCTCTGCGACTGCGGTTGCGACGCGGCGCCGAAGACTGCGGGCCGAGTACTTCTTCACGGTTCCGGCGAGTCGTCGACGATCTCGTTCGCCTCTCGTCGGTCGCAAAGTGTCGTAGATCGTCAACGAATCGCTCAGGCGACTGCTGTGGTTCCGGAGCTTGAGGCCTGACCGGTGAGGCCTTGAACTGGACGAGTTGCCTTGTTCTCATTGGCCCTGGCGGCTGCCTTAAGCTCGCCCGGGTAGTGACGGGGCCGATCCAAGACGACAGACCAGCGTCGTACGCAGGGTGGAAACCTGGTAGACCCGCGGCGCACGGAACTGCTAAGGCCACGACGGCGATGCCTGCGTTCGTCGCGACTGTCGAGGCCGGCGACGGCAGAAGGTCCGTCAGGCTGGTCGGACGGTCGCCAGAAGATCGCTGGAAGCTGGCGCGCGCAAGGTGAAACGCGGTGAGACCGGCCGTCGGACTCACGGTGGCGTTGGCTGGATCGTCGCCTCGGCGCGTCTTCGTGGTCCCGCCGCCTTGCGCGCTTGGTCGCGACCCGGCGAAGTCGGTCCTGCGACGACGCTGGCGGGGCGTGATGGCGTTTGGCCTGGATCCTTGTCCTGCCGCCGACGCGTGCTCCTCGGTGATGCGGGCCAGGCCATCGGTGGGGATCTGACCGCTTGACTCGGGGCCATCGGCGTGACAAACCGTCACCCGGGTTGGTGGATCGAGTACCGGGCGCTTCGCCTGGGCAAGGTCGGGGTCGTCGTCCCGACCGCATCTACTGATGGCGGTCTATCGCGGCCGTGATCGCGGTGCTGGCTGGACCCTCAGCCGGCCCTCGACACGGCGGCGCCACTGGCCGTCGTCAGCGTGGGAGCGGTACCGTGGGGCGGCCTCGCCGGATCGACCCGACGCCGTCGACGCGAGCCGGGCTCGCGCTCTCAGCGTGCTCGGCGCCTGACTGGCAGCAGCCCCGTGTCGGCGCCCATGGATACGTGACCGGAGACACGTGGGCGCCGAGGCCTCGTTCGGGCGGCTGCTGCGGCGCTGGGTGGAACGGCGGGCGGCGGCGATGACGACACCGGCTGGCGGCGCGCGGGCGCCATGTGGCCGAGGCGGGGTGTGCTGGCGCCGCTCGCCCTTGCCTGCGCCGCCGAGGTCCTTGGGAAACGTCAGCGACACGATCCGCGCCCGCACACCAGCTCGCGATTGCTGCTGGCGCCGGCGTCGCAGTTCGCGGTGCTCTACTACTGTCTCGGGGCGATCTTCGTATTCGGAGAAGCGGCTGAACTGGAGCCAGGTGGCGGTCATAATGATTGTCGCGGTGGGGGTGGGGCTGATCCGCGGCCGGCGCGGGCTGAGCGCGCCGCGTCCCGCCCACAGCGTCACGGTCAGCGTCCTGTCGCGCACGGCTGAACCGGATAGGCCGGCAGCTGCGGTCGGGGTAGGCGAGCGACTGCCCGGTCTTGACGTGGAACTCGAGCGAGTGCCAGGGGCAGATGATACCTCGCCGTCGAGCCGCCATTGCTGTGCGGAAGCCGCTGTCGGCGTCGGCCTGTAGCGTGCCGCTGAGCCGCCGCGGCACAGCGGCCCGTTCTGGTGGAAGCACGCGTTCGGCAGCGCGAAGAAGTCTGCCGCCGATGTTGAGATACCGATCTGGCGCCTGGCGACCTCGACGACGCGGTGCTCGCCCGGCGGCGATCGCGTCGGCGGCGCCGATTCGTGCTCGGCGCTCATCGCACCGGCACCTCGATGCCGAGCAGGCGCGCGCCGTTGAGCACCCATCACCTTGCGCCTGGCCTCGTCCGAGAGCGGGATCTGCAGGACCTTGTCGGGGTGTCGAAGTCGTGGTGCGGCCAGTCGGAGGCGAAGATGACGCAGTCCTCGCCGCCGAACAGGCCCATCAGCGTGGCCATGTCGCGCATGTGCTCGGGCTCCTCGATCGGCTGCGTCGCGAAGAACATGCCGTACAGATAGTGGCTCGGCCGTTCGGTCAGAGGGGAACGTCGCGGCGGCGCTCGCTGTACTCCTTGTCGAGCCGCATCGAGAGCCACGGCACCCAGGCGATGCCGCCCTCGGTGAAGGCGATCTTCAGATCGGGAAGCGCACGGGCACGCCGGTCTCGATCATCCGCACCGCGTTCGCGACCATCGCCATCGTGTGCGCCAGCGAGTGCACCGCGAAGAGCGTGTCGAACTGCTGGAGGTTGAACGGGAAGACCGGGTTGATCGCGGTCACCGCGTGCAGCACGATCGGCAGCCCGCACTCCTGCGCGGCGTCGAACATCGGGTCGTAGCAGGGTGGCCGTAGAGCGGGTCGACGCAGCAGGTCGGCAGGTAGACGCAGCCGACCTGCGGGTGCCCGGCGTAGCGGCGGATCTCCGTCGGCGGCCGCGAGCGGGATCCTGGTTGGGGGCCAGCAGCGCGCCCTTCAGGCCGCGGTCCTCGGTCAGCCAGACCTCGACCAGCCAGCGGTTGTAGGCGCGGGCGAGCGCGACCGCGTAGTCCGGCGGCTGATCAGCGCGTGCAGCAGGAAGCTGTCGGGGAACAGCACGCCGACGTCGATGCCGAGCATGTCGAGGTCGTCGCGCAGCTGCTCGGGAGACGGTGACGGTCGTGCGCCGTTCGATCGTCGGCAGCGCGGCGCCGGCCCACGGGCTGAAGCTCGGCGCGAAGGCGGGGATGTCGAGATAGCGGTGGGGGACCTGCTGGAGCGCCTCGAGCGCCTTGCGCCACGGCAGCTCGCAGAACGGCACGAGGTCCGACGGCCGCTCGTTGACGTGCACGTCGAAGTCGACGACGAAGAGCTCGTCGAGCAGCGGTGAGCGCTGTGCTCGGCGAGGATGTGTGGGGGCGGACCCCGTCGAGATCAGAACCTCCTGGGTCCTGGTTTTCGGGCGCTGGGTGTCGGCGCTCGGCGCGCCGCGCCAGCGAGGCGCCGGGGAGTATCGTAAATCGTCTGCAACGTCGGCGCGAACCACGTGGAACGCGCATGCCTGCGCTTTCGCCTTCGAAGGGCGGGGGCATGGTGATTGTGACCGACCCTTACACCCCGGAGAATGCGGGTCTCGGGGCGGTGCCGGAACCCGCCGACGCGGTCGTGATGAGCTCCGCAGTTGACGAGTCTCACTCGAACGCGGCGATGGTCCCCGGGTCGCCGCACGTACTCAACGCGCTCGATGCAGTCGATCATCCCTACGACCTGGGCGGGGTGTTCGTCGAGGCGTTGGCCGCGATGGAGGGGTCGGACCGCCCCGACGATCCGAAGGCGAACGCGCTCTATCGCTTCGGAGCTCAGAGGGGATCGCGATTTGTCACATGGGCGACATCGGGACCGCGTTGTCCGAATCCGCAGATCGAGGCCCTGCGGGGCCGAGTCGACGTGCTGCTGGCGCTGGCCGCCGGCGGGCGGACGATCCCGCTGCCCGACCTTGACGTAGCGATCGAGCGGATCGGACCCCGAGTCGTGATCCCGATGCACTATCGGACGCCAACGGTCCGGTATCCGGTGGCTCCGGTCGACGCATTCCTCGAGCGCCACGCGAGAACCCCGGTCATCCGCCATCGCGGCAGCACGCTCGAGCTCGATCGGGAGCATCTCCCCGAGCCGCCGACGATCCATGTCCTCGAGGCTCTGATGGACCCGAGCGCGCGCGCGTAGTCGGATTGCGTCGGACGCCAGATTTTGTAAACTGTTAGCAATGCTCGCCGATCGCGGTCTCTGAACGTGAGCGGCGCGATTCCGTCGCGCTTCCGCGCTCGCCTCGCGGCGGGGGAGACCGTGCTCGGCTCGTTCGTCAACCTCGGCTCGACGTTGACCGCGGAGATCATGGGCCTCGCCGGCTTCGACTGGCTCGTGTCGACCTCGAGCACGGCGCCGGCGACGAGCAGGCCTGCTCGTCGCAGCTGCAGGCGCTCGCGCACACCGGCGCGACGGCGCTCGTGCGGGTCGAGGGCATCGACCAGCGCGGGTGCTGCACGCGCTCGATGCGGGGGCGGACGGCGTGCTCGTGCCGCGCTTGCGCTCGGTCGAGGACGCGCAGCGCGGCCGTCGAGTGCTGCCGCTACGGCCGCCGGGGCGCGGCGCGCTACAACCGCTCGTGGCAATGGGGTCTGCGCCGCGGACGCTCGCCGAGGCGGACGCGCGGATCGTCTGCGCCGTCCAGATCGAGACCGCGGAGGCGCTCGACGCGGTCGCGAGATCGCGGCGGTCGACGGCGTCGACGTGGTCTTCGTCGGGCCCGCGGACCTGGCGCACTCGCTCGGGCTCGAGTGCCCGCCGGACGATCCCGAGCTGCTCGGGCGGGCCGCGGCCGTGGCCGACGCCGCACGCGATCACGGCAAGGCGGCCGGCGTGCTGGTCGGCACGGTCGCGCAGGCGGCGGCGTACCGGGATGCCGGGTTTACGTTTCCTCGGCTGCGGCTCGGACAGCGGCCTGCTCGCCGGCATCGCGCGGAGACCTCGAAGCGCGCGAGCTGGCGGGCGCGGGGACGCCGACATCGCCGACCGCGAGGAACGGAGGGATGGACGCGGCGATGAAGATGTACGTGGCGGGCGAATGGGTCGCGGGCGAGGGCGAGCGACGATCGCAGTCCGTGGACGGGCGAGGTCGTCGACACCGTGCCGAGGGCGAGCGCCGAGCAGGTCGAGCAGGCGCTCGCGGCGGCCGGCGCGGAGCCGCGCAGATGGCGGGCTCACCGCCTGGGAGCGCAGCCAGGTGCTGGCGGCCGCCGAACTGCTCGAGGCGCGCGTCGAGGAGTTCGCCCGAGACGATCTCCCTCGAGGAGGGCAAGCCGCTGGCTGAGTCGCGCGGCGAGGTCGGGCGCTGCCCCGACCTGCTGCGGCTGTCGGCGTTCGAGGGGGCACAGCTGCGCGGCGAGGTGCTGCCGCTCGACGCGGCCCCCAACGGCGCCGGCAAGCTCGGTCTGGCGATGCGGGTCCCGTGCGGAGTGGTGGTTGCGATCACTCCGTTCAACTTCCCGCTGCTTTTGGTGCTGCACAAACTGGCCCCGGCGCTGGCAGCAGGCAACGCGGTGATCCTGAAGCC
Source organism: uncultured Solirubrobacterales bacterium (assembly GCA_963746695.1). Classification (GTDB taxonomy): domain Bacteria; phylum Actinomycetota; class Thermoleophilia; order Solirubrobacterales; family Solirubrobacteraceae; genus Palsa-465. The sequence goes on from CAVVCP010000014.1 coordinate 5,214, forward strand.
GGCGAGCGCGACGCCGCTGGTGGCGCTGAAGTTGACCGAGCTGCATGATCGAGGCGGGATTCCCGCCGCTGGCGTTGCAGTGCGTCACCGGCAGCGGATCGATGCTCGGCGAGCTGCTCTGCTCCGATCCGCGCGTACGGAAGATCACGTTCACGGGGTCGACCGGCGTCGGCGAGCAGATCACGCGTGTAGCGGGCATCAAGCGCCTGTCGCTCGAGCTCGGCGGGAACGCCCCGGTCGTAGTGCTGCCGACGGCGACATCGAGGCGGCGGCCGCTCAGACCGCGCTCGGCGGCTACGCGAACGCCGGACAGGTGTGCATCTCTACCCAACGCGTGATCGTCGAGCGAGCGATCTATGCCGACTTCCTCGACGCCCTGGCCCCGCAGGTCGAGGCGATCCGGCCCGGTGATCCGATGAAAGACGGGACTCGGCTGTCCGCGATGATCACCGAGGACGAGGCTGAGCGCGTGCAGCGCTGGATTGCCGAGGCCGTCGCCGACGGGGCCCGGGTCGTCGCCGGTGGCGAGTGCGACGGGGCAGTTCATGCGGCGACGCTGGTCACCGATGTGGACCCATCGATGCGGATCTTCCGAGAAGAGCTGTTCGGCCCCGCCGTCGCGGTCACCGCGGTCGCCGACCCCGACGATGCGCTGCGGCTCGCCAACCAGACTTCGTACGGGCTGACGGCGGGTGTGTTCACGAAGGACTTGGACACGGCACTGAAGCACGCCAGCATGTTGGAGGCGGGCGTTGTCTATATCAACGCCGCTCCGCCGTGGAGGGCGGACTTGATGCCATACGGCGGCATCAAGCAGAGCGGCATCGGCACCGAGGGTCCGCGTTACGCGGTCCAGGAGATGACGGAGGTGAGGACGGTTGTCTTCAACCAGCATTGAGCAGCCACACACGCACTACGAGCAAACGGCGGGCGTGGGCGCAACGAGCGATCGGCGCTTGACGGTCGGCGCAGGCGGTTGTCAGCTTCCTGCGGGCCCAGTATTGCCGTCGGGACGGTCAGGAGCAGCGTCTGATCCCGGCGATGTTCGGCATCTTCGGCCACGGCAACGTCTGCGGGCTGGGCCAGGCGCTGTCGAGTACGGCCCGAGCTGCCGTACTACCAGCCGTGCAACGAGCAGACCATGGTGCACACCGCGATCGGCTTCGCCAAGGCCCGAACCGGCGCGCGACGCTGGCCTGCACGGCGTCGATCGGTCCGGGCGCGACCAACATGATCACCGGCGCGGCGCCGCGACGATCAACCGCCTGCCGGTGCTTGCTGTTCCCGTCGGATTACTACGCGACCCGGCACCAGGGGCCGGTGCTTCAGCAGCTCGAGCACCCGTCTCGGCCGACGTGAGCGTCAACGACTGCTTCCGGCCGGTCAGCCGGTTCTTCGACCGGATCATCCGGCCCGAGCAGCTGACCGAGCGCTGCCGGAGGCGATGCGGGTGCTGACCGACCCGGCCGAGACCGGCGCCGTCACGATCGCGCTGCCGCAGGACATCCAGGCCGAGGCGGCGATTGTTCCCGGCGCGATTCTTCGAGCGCCGGGTGTGGGAGATCGAGCGGCGGCCCCCGACGGCGGATCGGATCCGCGAGGCGGTGGCGCTGCTCCAGGCCGCGTCCCGGCCGGTGATCATCGCCGGCGGCGGCGTGCATTACTCGGAGGCGTGGGACGAGCTGGCCGAGTTCGCCGAGGCGCTCGGCATCCCGGTCGGCGAGACCTTCGCCGGCAAGGGCGCGATGCGCGATCCCGGTGACCTTCAGCTCGGTGGCGTCGGCGTCGACCGGGCTCCAGCCGCCGGCGAGGCTGGCTCGGGAGCCGACCTGGTGATCTGCGTCGGCACCCGCCTGACCGATTTCGCCACCGGCTCGCGGTCGCTGTTCCAGCATCCGGACGTGCGGTTCCTGTCGATCAACGTCTGCGGCCACGACGCGTTCAAGAAGGGAGCGCTGCCGATCCTCGCCGACGCCCGCGAGGCGCTGAACGAGATCACGCGCGCGGGACGCGAGGCCGGGCTCGCGCCGGATGAGGCTACCAGGCCGAGGTGCGGTCGACGCGTCAGGAGTGGCGCAGCCGGCTCGAGCAAGAAGTGTTCGCGGTCGGCGACGACGACGAGCTGAGCCAGGCGAGATGATCGGGATGCTGAACGAGAGGCCCGGGCGGGCGACACGGTCGTCGCCGCCGCCGGCGGCCCGCCCGGAGACCTGCTCAAGCTGTGGGACTGCACCGGCGGCCGGCGCTGCCACCTCGAGTTCGGCTACTCGTGCATGGGCTACGAGATCCCGGCGGCGCTGGGCGTCCGGCTGGCCCAGCCCGAGGGCGAGGTCTTACGTTCATCGGCGACGGCACGTACCTGATGAACCCGACCGAGCTGGTGACCGCCGTGCAGGAGGGCCTCAAGATCACGTCGTGCTCTCCGAGAACCACGGCTACCAGTGCATCCGGGATCTCCAGATGTGTCGGCGGGAGTCAGCTTCGGCAACGAGTTCCGCCGGCGGGACCGCGACACCAACCGACTCGAAGGCGAGTTCGTGCGAGATCGACTTCGCGCAAATCGCCGCAAGGCTTCGGCGCGCGTGCCTGGAGCGCCCGGACCGCGGCGGAGCTTCGCTCGGCGCTCGAGGAGGCCCGCGCCGAGAGCGGGCCTTGCGTGATCGTCGTCGACACGGATCCTTACCGCGCGGACTTCCCGGCGGAGGTGTGGTGGGACGTCGCCCCGGCCGAGGTCAGCGGCGACGAGCGCACGGTTACCGCGCGCTCGGAGTATGAGCGCGGTCGGGTCGCCCAACGTCACTACTCCCAGCGCTAGCGATCCCGTGTTCAAGCTCTCCGTTTGCGCCGACACCGCGTTTCTCGACAAGCCGTTCGTGGAGCGCGCCAACCGCATCGCGGATGCGGGGTTCCTGGTCGAGTTCTGGCGCTGGCCCGAGCGCGAGGCCGATCTCGGTGTGCTCGCCGAGAACCCGGCGATCACGATCAGCGCCTTCACCGGGTACCTCGGCGGGTGCATCGTGGATCCGCAGGGAGCCGACGAGTTCATCGAAGGTTGCAAGCAGACCCTTCCAGTCGCACAGCGACTCGGATGCGAGACGTTGTTCACCTCGAGCGGCGAGCTCGACGCGAACGGCCAGGTGATTCATCCGATCGCGCGGCATCCAGGGCGCCGATGGATCACCGCGTACAACACGATGTGCCGGGTGGCCGAGCTCGGGGAGCACGCGGGTGTCACGTACGTCCTCGAGCATTTGAACACAAAAGTCGACCACCCGAAGTTCCCGTTCAATCACGTCGAGGATGTGGCCGAGCTGGTGTCGGCGGTCGGGAGCCCCCGGCTTCGGGTGCTGCTCGACGTCTACCACGTGCAGATCGAGGAGGGAAGTGTCACCCAGGCTATCCGTGACTACGGGTCGCTACTGGGCTACGTACACGTCGCCGACGTGCCCGGGCGACACGAGCCGGGGACTGGCGAGATCAACTACCCCTACATCGTGTCAGTGCTGCGCGAGGCTGGGTATGACGGTGTGGTCGGACTCGAGGCGTTCCCCGCGGATTCGGACGAGCAGGCACTGGAGCGGTTCCGGGCAGTGTTCGCGTGACCGGTGCGCGAGAGAAGCGGACCGCGTGATGACAGCGTCCCTGGGAGCCATGGGCGGGCGGACTGCGATCGTGACGGGCGCGAGCAAGGGGATCGGCCGCCAGCTCGCGATCGGCTTGGCGTTGGCCGGGGCCGACGTCATCGTCAACTACAAGACGGACGCCGAGGGGGCCGACGAAGTGTGCCGGCGGATCAACGCGACGGGCGTCGGAAGCGCGCGGGCGATCCGGGCCGACGTCGGCTCCTCACGCGAGGCCCGAGAGCTCGTCCGCGCCGCGGCGGACGGATTCGGTCGGCTCGACCTGCTCGTGAACAACGCCGGTCGGACGCGGTTCGGGCCGGCGCATGAGATGACCGACGAGGACTTCGACGATGTCGTCGACACGAACCTCCGAGGACCGTTCTTCGCCTCGGTCGCGGCCGCCGAGGCGATGAACCCCACTGGGGGCAGCATCGTCAACATCAGCTCGTGCGCGGCGTCGCTGATGATCCAGCACCACTCGCTGTACACGATGTCGAAGGGTGGGCTGGAAGCGCTCACCAGACAGCTGGCCTTCGAGTTCGCTCCGGCTGTCCGAGTCAACGCGATCGCACCGGCGCCGACGAGCAACGCGCGTAACCTCGAGTATGACCCGGATTACGACGCGAACTGGGGACGAGTGATCCCCATGCAGCGGGTGGCACAGGCCGAGGATTTCGTCGGGCCGCTGCTGTTCCTGGCGACGGAAGCCTCCGGATTTCTGACCGGCGAGGTCCTGCACGTCGACGGAGGCTGGACGCTGAAAGGCCACACGCCGGCGCTGGACTCCTACGACTACTCGTCGGATCGCGCGCGAGGATGATCGCTGTGGCACCGGCCCGCCGGTGGCCGCCACGGTCATTCGGAAGCCGGGCCGCCGGCGGCTCGGGTTCTGACGCGGCCGGCAAGTTGGAAACTGTTGACAAAAGACAGTTATGGTTGGTACGGTGAGGGCGGAAGGTATGAAGCGAGTGGCGACCGTGGGCAAAGCATGAGCGACGCCGTTCCCCAATCATGAGCGACGCGGTTCCGTCGGAGGGGGCGGCCGCCCGCAGCAACGGAGCCTCGCCCGCGCTCCAGGCCATCGGCCTGAAAAAGAGCTACGGGCACGTACAAGCGGTGAACGATCTGAGCCTCGAAGTACGCGCGCACGAGGTCGTGGCGCTCTGCGGCGACAACGGGGCCGGGAAGTCGACCACGGTCGCGATGCTGTGCGGCCTGGTTCAGCCGGACGAGGGAACGATCCGGATCGACGGGAAGGAGGTCCGCTTGTCCGATCCGCGTCATGCCCAACGCATGGGCATCTCCACCGTGTTCCAGGACCTCGCGCTGGTCAACCAGCGCGACGTCGCCCAGAACCTGTACCTCGGCCAGGAGCTTTCCAGGTTCGGTCTCTTCACGGACCGCAAGCGGATGCTGGCCGGCGCCGCCCAGACCATCCGCAGCCTCGCGGTCAACATCCCCTCAGTGAGGGCCAAGGTGGGTGACCTTTCCGGCGGTCAGCGCCAGGCCGTGGCGGTAGCGAGGGCGGTGCTGCAGGGCGGGCGCGTCACGCTGCTCGACGAGCCGACCGCCGCGCTCGGTGTGCGTGAGGGCCGCAAGGTACTCGACATCATCGTGAGGCTGCGCGCAGCCGGTCACGCCGTTCTCCTCATCAGTCACAACCTCGAGACGGTCTTCGACATTGCAGACCGGATCATCGTCATGCGCCTTGGCCAGAAGGTCAGCGATGTGCGGACCGCGGAGACCAGTCGACGGGAGGTCGTGGAGATGATCGTCGGCGCCTACGAACTGGGACGGCAGTGATGTCGACGACGCCCCCACCGCCGGTTGCCGAGATCGCCACCGAAGCGGGCCTGGAGCGGGCCGCCAAGGTGAAGGTCGAGCGTGTCCCGCTCAGCCTGCGCGCTCTGCTGCTCAACCGTCAGGCGGGAATGACGATCGTGGCGGCCGCGATCTTCCTCTATTTCGCGGCGACCGCGCCCCACTTTTTGAAGGCGACCAACCTGATCGAGATCGGCCGGGAGAATGTCATTCGTTGCGATCGCGGGCGTTGGGATGACGTACCTGTTCATCGTTGCTGAATTTGATCTTTCGATCGGAAGCATCTTCTCGCTGACCGGCGTCGTGTTCGGCTGGCTGATCGTCAACCACAACTGGAGTCCGTGGACGGCCGCCGTGATGACGCTGGTGTTTGCGGCGTTTATCGGCCTCATTAACGGTGGTGTGACCACCTACTTCAAGGTTCCGTCGCTGGTCGTCACTCTCGGCATGTTCAGTTTGGCGGCGGGAGTTGCGCTTGTGATAACCGGTGAGTTCCCGATCTCGTTGACTGAACGAGCCCAACAACGGGCTCTACTCGCTCATCGGTGGCACCGTCGGGAGCGCGAGCAAGGGCATCCCGGCCGGGATCTTCTGGATGATCGGCATCGGAATCGTCGGCTCGTTCGTGCTCCGAAAGACCCGGTTTGGTTACAACGTCTTCGCGGTGGGCGGCAACGCGAAGGCCGCCCGGGCGATGGGGATTAGAACCGGAAGGGTCAAGACCGCCTGCTTCATGATCGCGGCGGTGCTCAGTGCATTTGCGTCGATCGCACAGGTCGCGTGGCTGCGCAACGCGGATCCGATCGCAGGAGTGGACTTCCTGTTCGAAGTCATGGGCGCGGTTATCTTGGGAGGGATCGCGGTGACTGGTGGCGAGGGCTCCGTCTATGGAACGTTCGTCGGCGCATTCATCCTCGCGGTCCTGCTGGACGGGCTCGTGCTTCGCGGCGTGAGCGGGGATTACAACACGGTCTTCGAAGGTGCGATCATCATCGTGGCCGGAATTCTCGACGTCACCGTCCGGCGCCAGGGCACCGGGGCCAACAGAACGAGGCGCGCCTTAGCGCGAGTTGTACCGGCACGCATGCGCTCCAGTCCGGGCGATGACGATGGATCCGCCGGTAGCGACACATCCTGACCTCTAAACGCAACGTCACGCTGGACCGCAGGCAGTACAAGACTGTCACAGGCAAGGACGCGCCCAAACCAACACCGTGGTAACAGGAGGAGCGAGAGATGGACGGACAAGCGACAAACAACGTCAGTGAGGCGAGCCCGCCTGCGGAGATCTCGCCCGAAAAGAGAAAGAAGGGGTTCGAATCGCAGGCAGATGCTCCTCGCGGGCGGAGCCGGAGGCATCGGCCTGTTCGTGGGCGCCTGCGGCTCAAGTTCGAGCAGCTCGACGGGTTCGAGCGCGGCGGCCACTTCAACTGCGTCATCAGGCCTGGCACTGACGCAAGAAGGGAAGCCTCGTCTACGTCGGCGCGGGCGGCGGTGATTACGAACTCGGGATCCAGGTGGGGTTCCACGAGGCCCTGACACCACTCGGTTGGTCATTCCAATCTCTGATATCCGCAAGGCCCAGGGACCGGGCCTGAAGTCACGAAGCTAATCGAACAAGCGATCGCCAAGTCCCCGACGGCTCTTGCCGTGGCGTATCCCGGAAGCGGTGCTGCGGTGCAGCAGATTCACCAGGCGCACCAGCAGTTGCCGTTCGTGATCTGCACGAATCAGTTCGACAACCCATACACTCAGAACGAGGGGCTGGCGTTTGTTGGCCAGGACGTGGAGGCGGCGGGGACGCTCGGCATGGATAAGCTGCTCGGCCTGATCACCGCACAGGGCAAGAAGAGCGGAACGATCATCTGCGGCAACGAAGCGCCGGGCGGCTCCTCGATTCTAGCTCGCTTCAAGGGTGCCGAGGCCTCGGTCAAGGCGTATAACTCGGCGAAGGGCACGACCTTCACCCTGATTAACATGCCGGACTTCGCGACCGAAGGGGCTAAGGGTGTTGAGACCTACAAGGCGAAGGCGCTCCAGCTCGGGGACAACCTCGCCGGCATCTACACGCTCGGGTTCGACAGCACGGCGCTGATGCCGTCCGTCGGCGCCGCGATCGGCCTGAAGCCCGGTCAGCTCGCGATCGGCGGGTTTGACACAGGGCCGGCGGTGTCGAAGGCGATCCAGGACGGGTGGGTCCAGTTCACGATCGATCAGCAGTTCTACTCGCAGGGATCGATCTCGGGCTGGCTCTCCTGGCAGGCGGTGAACCGCGATCAGGTTCCACCGCCGACCTCGAACACCGGTGCGGCTTTCGTCGACAAGTCAAACATCTCGGCAATCGCGGCACGCGACAGCCAGATGCAGGAGCTCGCGAAGCAGTATGGCTTCACGGCCGCTTGATCGGTACATGGGCACTGCCGGCAACGGACTGCCGGTAGTGCTGCCGCCAACCGCCGCCGGGTGACCGTGACCGTGGCCGCGGGCAGCGATGATCGGCTCCGGGGCCACCGTGCGCTCGTGACCGGGGGCGGGTCGGGGATCGGAGCGACGACGGCGTCGTCGTTCCGCCAGGCCGGTGCCGACGTGCTGACGGGCGACCTCGCCGGCGGAGACATCGTGATGGACGTTCGCGACCGAGAGTCGGTCGAAGCCGGGATCTCGGAGGCGGCGGCCCGGCTCGGAGGACTGGACACGATCGTGTGCAACGCGGGCATATCGGTCAGGGAGAGGCCCACGAGCTGAGTGAAGAGGCATGGTCAGAGGTGCTGGCCACCAATCTCACCGGCGTGTTCCTGTGCGCCAAGGCGGCATGGCCGCACCTCGTGAGCGCCGGTGGCGGCACGATCCTCGTGACCGCCTCGGCGGCCGGCCTGTGGCCCGAGGCCGACGCGGCCGGGTACAGCGTCACGAAGTCGGGAGCGATCACGCTGACGCGCTGCCTGGCGTTCAGCGGCGCGAAGTTCGGCATTCGCGCGAACTGCGTTTGCCCGGGAGGGATCTGGTCGCCGATGACCGAGCGGTTCCTCGAGAGCCGGCCCGACCCCGAGGCCACCCGTACCCGGATCACGTCTCTACATCCGCTCGGACTCGGCCAGGAATCCGATGTCGCGAACGCGTTCGTGTACCTCGCGAGCCAGGATGCACGCTGGATCACGGGCACCGCACTGACCGTCGACGGCGGCCGGATGAGCGCCTATTCCCTTCTGGGCCAGTGAGTTCGGCGAGCATGCCCAACGCGGCCGAGCCTGTCGCGCTGGAACAGATCTCCGAGCATCTCTACCGCCTGCGCGATACCTGCAACGTGTACCTGCTGGTCGAGGGCGAGAGCGGGCTCGTCATCGACGCCGGATCGGGCGCGATCGCCGATCGCCTCGGGCAGGCGGGTGTTGATCGGCTCGAATGGGTTCCGCACACTCACCATCACCGCGATCAGTGCTGGGGCACGCCCCGCCTCAAGGCATCAGGGGCGCGAGTCGCCGTACCGGAATACGAGCGTCATCTGTTCGATGCCGCGGAGGCGTATTGGCAGACCCGGCGGACGTTCGACAACTACGACAACCGCAACACGTTCTTCACTAGCGGCGTCGACATCCCGGTCGACGGCGTACTCGAGGACTACGAGAGGTTCCTCTGGCGGTCGTATGAGTTCTACGTTCTGCCGGCCAAAGGGCACACGTTCGGCTCCAGCTGCCTGATCGCCGAGATCGACGGCCGCCGAGTCGCCTTCACCGGAGACCTGCTCAGCCCCGGCGGCAGGCTCTACCAACTCCACGCGATGGAATACATCTACGGAGGGCTCGAGGGTCTGATGTTCACCATCCAGTCGATCCGAGCGCTCGATCGCCGCGGCATCGACCTGGGGCTGCCGTCGCACGGAGATCCGATCGAGGATCCCGCCGGCGACATCCGCCGGCTCGAGCGGAGATTGACCCGCACCGCGGAGTTGGGCCGTGGTCTGGCGATTGCTCCGGCGACGCCAGTTCCCGAGACCGCATACCTCCCCGAGCCCCAGCTCGTTCCGATATCAAAGCACCTGCTGTGGGGCGGGATCTGGACCTGCTCGAACTTCTACGTGCTGCTCAGTGACAGCGGCAAGGCGCTGCTCATCGACTACGGCCATGCCTACACCCCCCACATGCACATCGGGGCCGACCACGAGGGGCCTGAATCGATGCGGTTCGTCGAGCATCATCTCGACGAGCTGATCGAGGAGCATGGCGTGCAGTCGATCGACGTCGTCATCCCCACCCACATCCACGACGACCACACATGCGGGATCCCACACCTTCAGCGTCACCATGGAACCGCGTGCTGGGCGCTCGAGGAGGTCGCCCAGGTGCTCGAAGATCCCGCGGCGTGGGCCAGCACTCCCTGCGCCTTCCCGAAGCCGATCCGGATCGATCGCCGCCTCGCCGACGGAGACAGCATCCAGTGGGAGGAGTACGAGCTCCAGATCTTCCATGCCCCCGGCCAGACCGAGTTCGCCTCGATGATCACCGGGATGATCGACGGCCGCAAGGTCGCGTTCACAGGTGACAACTACTTCCTGCACGAGGTGACCAGGAGCGGAACGACCGAGCGGCTGCCATATCAGACGACCGTCATGCGCAACAGCTTCCAGCTGTGGATGCACCGCCGTTGCGCTGAGCTGATGCGGCGCGAGGCGCCCGAGCTGATCTGCCCCGGACACGACCAGGTGCTGCCATGCCACAAGGAGGACATCGATGCCTACACGGATTACATTGCGAGGAAGGAGGCGGTATTCCGCGAGCTCGTCGGCGAGCCCGCCGACCAGTTCATCGACCTGTTCTGGGTCCGTCTCCTGCCGTTCGTCACACGCGCTCGCGGTGGTGACTCGGTGACCTACCGGATCCTCGTCAGGAACAACCTCGGGCGCCGCGCCGCCTTCGGCGCCAGCTTGATTCCACCTCCCGGGTGGAGCGCAACGGGTCAGCACGGCGCGGTCGAGCTCGAGCCGGACGGTCGCAGCGAGATCACGCTGAACATGACGGTTCCGCGCGACGTCGCCCGCCGCCGATACCTCGTAACCGCTGAGATCACCGTCGACGGCGAGTCGCATGGGCCGGTGCCCGAGGCGGTGGTGATCGTCGACGGGGAGGGGAGAAGGGCATGAAGGTGCTCGTGATGTCCAAGCCGGGCAACTTCACGCCGTGGGCGGACGACTTTGCCCAGGCGCTCGGAGAAGGCTTCGATGTTGCGTTGTGGGATTCAGAGAAGCCGTTCGCCGAGCAGGTGAATGGGGCCGTCGCGGTCGCCGACATCGGAGCGCCACTGGCCGCCTCGATGATCGAGGACGCCCGCGACGCCGGCGTGCGCCTGTGGCAGATGATCAGCGCCGGTTACGACCACCTCGACCTCGACGCGTTCCGCGCCAGTGGCATCCCAGTGGCGAACACGCCGGGCCAGTTCAGTGCCACCGCGCTCGCCGAGCACGCGTTGATGCTGATGCTGATGCTCGTCAGGCGGTTTCGGCAGAGCCAGGAGCAGCTCGCGGCCGGCGTGTTCTTCCGGTCGTTCGGCGAGGAGCTCGCCGGCAAGTCGCTCGGGCTCGTCGGCCTGGGTGCGAGCGCCCGCGAGCTCGCAGGGATCGCGCGCGTGCTCGGGATGGAGGTGAGCGCGATCGACGTTGCCGAGATCCCGCGGACGATGGCTTCGGAGCTTGGGGTCCGGTTCCTCGGCGGGCCCCAGCAGCTCCACGACCTAGTCTCCGACGCCGACTTCGTCTCGATTCACGTGCCGCTGACGCCCGACACCCAGCAGATGATCGGCACGGAGTGCCTTGCCGCGATGAAACCGACGGCGTTCCTCATCAACGTGGCGAGGGGTGGGATCGTCGATCAGGCGGCGCTCGTGGCCGCGCTCGCCGGAGGTCGCATCGGTGGGGCGGGGCTCGACGTGTTCGCGACCGAGCCGCTCGCGTCCGACGATCCGATCCGAGCGTTCGACAACGTCGTGCTGACGCCGCACGTCGCCGGGATCACGTACCCGACCTCACGCCGGCGCGGACAGGCCGCGGCTGGCAACGTCCGCCGTGTCGCCGCGGGGCACGAACCGGAGTACGTCGTCACATGACCCGGAATCAGGTGTTCACTCATGTCAAGCAGGTGTGCGTGGTCGTCAGCGATCTCGACGCAGCAGTGCGGAGCTACTACGACGACTACGGCATCGGTCCCTGGCACCTGTTCCGCTACGAGGACGTCGAAGGAGTCGTCGGGGGCGAGCGGGTGAAGTTTTCGGTCCGGGTCGCGCTCACGCGCGTCGACGATCGGTTCGAGTGGGAGCTGATCCAGCCGCTCGACGATCGGAGCGCCTACTCCGCGTTTCTGCGCGAGCGGGGCGAGGGTGTGCACCACGTCGCGGTCGACGTTCCGGACGTGCCTGCCGCAGTCGACTGGGTCGGCGGCGTGCTGCAAAGTCACACCGGGGTGCACGGCGGACTACAGCGATACGCGATGCTCGAGACGGCCGCGGATCTCGGCCTGATCCTCGAGGTGTCCGATTACAGTCGAGGCTGGGAGCGTCCGGGCGCCGACGGCATGTATCCGGAACCGTCCGGTGGAGTCGTGCCGTCGCTGGACTACTGAACCGGTGCCAGCGGAGCAGGTTCAGCCATACCGGTGCTCACGCCACCGGCGGCCCACGCTGCTCGCATGAATCCTATCCCCGTTTGCGCGAGCTCATCCTGACTCCGGGCGAGCCGGCGCCAGGACGATGTCGCGCTGGCCCAGCCCGGATTGCCCGGGTTGAAGCACTCGATCACGAAGGCTCCGTCATAGCCGGTCTCCTGCAACGCCCCGACGACTTCTCCCCAGGGCAGGCGGCCGCTGCCGGGAGCGCCCCGAGTGTTGTCGACCGCGTGACAGTGCACGATCTGCGGGCCGGCCTGCCTGATCGCACGCGTCAGGTCGGCCTGTTCGATGCTGGCGTGGAACAGGTCCAACAGCGCGCGGACGTTCGGGTGGTCTGCCCGCGCGACCAATTCGACGAGATCCTCGAGCGTGTTGACCAGGTTGTTCTCGTACCGGTTCAACGCCTCGACCGCCAGCGTCGCGTCGATCTTCCTGGCCATCTCGCCGATCTCGTGCAACTCGGCGGCCCCGCGGCTCAGGTGCTCGTGGCGCTCATCGGCGGGCAGGAACGCCCTGCCGCCGGACCCGCAGAAGGCGCCCACGATGATCCGCGACCCAAGCGTCGCCGCGATCTCGATGCACGCCCGCGCGTGTTCGACCCCTGCGCGGCGAACGTCTGGATCGAGCGAGGCCAGATCGAGCTGAGGGCCGTAGACCGCACACACCGAAGAAGTCATGTCGTGCGCGGCGAGGGCTCGCTGCAACTCGCCGAAGGCGGCCGGCGGATGGACCGCAGCCTCCCCACCGAGCTCGAAGTGGTCGCCGCCGAGCGACGCCAGCTTCTCGACCAGGCCGACGTCGGACGCCGGATCGAACGGGTGAGTCCAGACCCAGCTGCTAGCGCCGAACCGCGGCATGCAGATCCTCCTTCATCCGGATTGTTGCTCCCACCACGCGGGCGCTGCCTCGCGCTCGAACAGGATCGGCTTGAGGAAACGGCAGGCCTTCTCGAGTCCCTCGGCAGCGTCGATGTACTCGTCCTCGTGCTCGATCGACACGATGTCGTCGTAGCCGATGTCGCGCAGCGCGCTGACGAAATCGCGCCAGAACGCCTCGTCGTGGCCGTAGCCGACGGTGCGGAACGCCCAGGCGCGCTCCCCCAGGGGACGGCCCGGTGTCGCCTCGATCACGCCGTTCACGCGGACGTTTCGTTCGAGCACCCGCGTGTCCTTGGCGTGAACGTGGTAGATCGTGTCGCGCAGGGCCCACACGACCTCGATCGGGTCGATTCCCTGCCAGAACAGATGCGAGGGGTCGAGGTTGCAGCCGACCACCGGGCCGATCGCGTCGCGCAGCTGCAGCAGCGTCGCCGGGTTGTACACGACGTCGCTGGGGTGCATCTCGAAGCACAAGCGGCAGCCGTGAGCGTCGGCGATCGCCGCGTGTTCGCGCCAATAAGGGAGCACGCGCTCCTCCCATTGCCAACGCAGGATCCGGCCGTTGAACTCCGGAAACCGTGCCACGACCCAACACTGAGCGCTGTCCCCGGGCGCCCCTTCCGGAAGCCCCGCCAGCAGCGTCAGGCGGCTCACGCCAATCCGCTCCGCGAGCTCGCAGGTCTGCCTGAACTGGCGGTCGTACTCCGCGGCGATCCACGGGTCCGGGGAGAGGGCGTCCCCGTGGATCGCCAGCGCGGAGATCTGGAGGCCGTGCTCGGCGAATGCCTCGAGCCAGCGCGCCCGTCCGTCGGCATCGGTGAGCAGTGCGTCCAGATCACAGAACTTCGGCACGTGGTAGCCGCCGGATCCGAGCTCGATCGCGTCGACGCCGAGGCCGTGGAGGTATGTCAGGGCCTCGCCCGGCTCGAACCTGAGCAACGCTGACGAGACGACGCCGAGCTTCACGGTTCTGACCTAGGGGCGCGCATCCGCCGGGCCGGATAAGTCATTTGAAAACAGTCTACAATATGCAACCAGAACCGAAGGGGCGGACGAAGGAGAGATCATCCGTGTCGTTCTATGAAATCGCCAGCTCGAGCGGAACCGAGTCGCTAGGCCGCGGTCTGCGCCAGATCATCAACGACGGCCGAGTCGCCTTCGGGGGCTGGTGCATGATCGGGAGTCCGTTCGTTGCCGAGGTCGTGAGCGCATCCGGCTGTGACTGGCTGTGCATCGACCAGCAACACGGCCTGATCGGCGACGAAGCGATGTTCGCGATGGTGCAGGTCGCCGCGATTCGGCGGACGCCGGTCCTCGTACGAGTCCCGTGGAACGCGCCGGCGCCGATCATGCGGGCGCTCGACGCCGGCGCCGACGGCGTAATCGTGCCGATGGTCAACACCGCTGAGGAGGCCGCGGCCGCCGTCGACGCGTCGCGGTATCCGCCCACCGGATATCGCAGCTTCGGCCCGCTGAGGGCGGGCATGGCACAGCCAAGCTTCTCTCCGAGCACCGGCAACGAGCAGGTCGTGTTGCTCGTGATGGTGGAAACCGTGCAGGCGTTCGAGAATCTCGACTCGATCCTCGACGTTCCCGGCTTGGACGGCGTGCTCGTCGGGCCGTTCGATCTGACGATCTCGTATACCGGCGAAACCGCCGGCGCCGCATCGTCAGCGCGGGACGTCGAGATGATCGAGGAGATCGCGCGGGCGTGCACGAGGCGAGGCCTCGTCGCGGCGATCTCCGGGATCACGCTTGCGGACGCTCCCCGCTGGGTCCAGGCCGGCTACACGATGCTCAGCCTGCCCTCGGACGCCGCGCTGATTGGGGATGGAATGGCAGCGGCGGTCGTAGCGGCGCACTCGACGGATACGTGAGAACGCGGTCGCCGGGTCGGGGCAGGCATGCGTTGCTTGCCTCGCGTGCGGCAATCTTGTAGATTGTTTACTGACTCCAACCGCTGAGCGAGATTGGGGGCGGAGTGGTCAAACTAGGCACAGCACCTGACTCCTGGGGCGTTTGGTTCGCCGACGACGAACGCCAGACGCCGTGGGCGCGCTACCTCGACGAGGTCAAGGACGTCGGGTATAGCTGGACCGAACTCGGTCCGTACGGCTACATGCCCACTGATCCCGGCCGGCTCGAAACCGAGCTTGTGGCTCGTTCCCTGAAGCTCTGCGCCGGCTTCGTGATGTTCGACTTCGAGCGGCCCGAGGCCTGGGCCGACGCTGAGCCCGACGTGGAAGCTGTCTGTGCGCTGCTCAGCGCGCTGGGCGCAGAGTGCTTGATTCTCATCGACGACGTGTACACGGACTTGTTCACGGGGAAACTGAGGCTCGCACCCGAGCTCGATGACCGCGAATGGTCGCAACTCGTGAGCAGGACTGCGCAGCTCGCGGAGATCGCGGAGCGATCCGGCCTGCGCGCTGCTTTTCACCCGCACGCTCAGACACACGTCCAAACCGAGGAGCAGATCGAGCGGCTGTTGACCGACGTCCCTGGACTGAGCCTGGCGCTGGACGTCGGGCACCATGCCTACTGCGGGGGCGAGCCGGTCTCGTTCTTCCGTCGCCACCACGCCCGCGTGTCGTATCTGCATCTGAAGAGTGTCGACGCGGAGATGCGAGCCCGGGTGGCTCGCGAGGGCATCCCGTTCGCACTTGCCGTCGGAGATGGGATGTTCGTCGAACCGTCCCAGGGCGCGGTCGACTTTCCGGGCTTGCGCGATGCGATCGTCGAGACCGGATACTCGGGTTACGCGATCGTCGAGCAGGACATGTACCCCACCGCGTTCGAGCGGCCGCTACCGATCGCGCGGCGCACTCGCCGGTACCTCGACGAGCTGGGACTGGCGTGACCGAGGCTCGCGAGACCGACCGGCTGGTGACGCTCGCCTACGAGCTACTGAATGCGCATCGCGACACCGAGGAGCTGGCCGCCGACCTGGTGTTCGACGAGACATGGCAGGCACACCTCGACTATCTACGCGCGCTCCACCGCGCCGGGCGTGAGGTCCTCGCGCGAACATCGCTGCAGGGGCAGCCGTGACCGCCCCGGCTCGTCCCACCGTGGTGGTCACGTATCCCGGGTTCGACCGCGAGGATCAGAAGACCGCCGGCGCCCTCGAGGCAGCGGGATTCGAGATCCGGCTCGAGCCACGCTACTTTGATCGATCGCCGGAGGAGACGCGACGGATCATGGCCGATGCGACCGCCGGGATCGTGAGCACCGATCCTTTCACGGCGGAAGTCCTGGCGGGATGCCCGCAACTGCGAGTGCTCGCCCGAGTGGGCGTCGGGCTTGACACGATTGATCTACCCGCCGCGACGGCCGCGGGAGTCGCTGTGACGATCACGCCCGACACGAACACGGCGACCGTGGCCGACCACACGATCGCGTTGATGCTGGCGTGCTGCCGCCGGGTGCTGGAGAACGACAGCACAGTGCGCACCGAGGCGTGGAGTCGCGGCGGCGCGCTCACCGGTCGCGAGCTCACCGGCGCCACCGTCGGAATCATCGGCCTCGGAATGATCGGCCGCGCGGTGGCGGAACGGCTCGCCGGGTTCGGCGTGCGTCTGCTCGGCGCGGACCTTCCCGGTGTCTCGTACGCGGGATGCGAACAGGTCGTCCTCGACACACTGCTGAGGCAATCCGACATAGTCACCCTGCACGTCCCGCTCTCCCCGCAGACCCGCGGGATGATCGGACAGCGCGAGCTCGGATTGATGCGCCGCGGGGCGATCTTCATCAACACCGCGCGAGGCGGCGTCGTTGACGAAACGGCGCTGGTCGAGGCGCTGAGCGGCGGTCATCTAGCCGGCGCGGGCCTCGACGTGTTCGCGCAGGAGCCCCCGCGTGCGTCGCCGCTGCTGGAGATGACCAACGTGGTCCTGAGCCCTCACATCGCGGGGATCAGCATCTCCAGCCAGCAGTCCATGCTCGAGATGGCGGCCGACTCGATCGTGGACGTCGTGGCCGGCCGGTACTGCCCGCGGGTCGTGAACCACGACGCGATCGCCAACGGTCGGTCCAAGGGCACGCAGACGAGCGGAGTCCAGGCGTGAGTGTGAGCGGGGTGGTCGGATGTCGGTCGCCGCGCTGAGCGAATCCACTGAATACGAAGCGTTCTGTTGCGGGCGGCTCGCCGATCCGTACCCACTCCTGGATCGGCTCCGGGAAGAAGATCCTGTGCATTGGAGCGAGCCGCTCGCCGGCTGGGTTCTGACCACGCACGACGACGTCCTCGCGGCGATCTTCGACCGGCGGCTCGCGAGCGATCGCGTCGCGATCAACATGAGCGCGATCCCGGCGCCCGCGCGCGCGCACTACCGCTCGCTGGAGCAACACGTGTCGAACTGGCTCGGCTTCACCGACCCGCCGAAGCATGCTCGGATGCGCAGGCTGGCGGCAAAGGTGTTCTCGCCCGCGCTGGCCGAGCAGCTCCGCCCGCGGATCGAGGCACTCGTGGACGGCCTGCTGAACGACATCGGCGCAGCCGCCGAGGCAGATCTCGTATCCGACCTCGCCTTCCCGGTTCCCAGCACGGTGATCTGCGAGATACTCGGCATTCCTGCGTCGCGGGCCGCCGATTTCCAGGACTACACCGGCAAGATGGTGTCGTTCGTCGGCAACGTCGGGCCGACCCTAGCCGAGCTCGCCGATGGCGCGCTGGAGGGGCACCGGGCGCTCGACGGGTTCTTCGCGCAGTGCCTTGAGGAGCGCCGGCTCCAAGCCCGTGATGACGTGCTCACATCGCTTGCGACCGTCGAGGATGGGGGAGGAACCCTGTCCGAGGACGAGATCCTCGGACTGTGCACGTTCCTCTACGTTGCGGGCCACGAGACAACCGTCGCCCTGCTCGCGAACGGTGCGCGGCTGTTGATGCTCCACGACGATCAGGCCGAGCTGATCCGCAGCAACTCCGATGTCCTGCCGGGCGCGATCGAGGAGATCCTGCGTTTCGAGAGCCCAATCCAGCTGAACACCCGCCTGGCGATCGAGGACCTCGAGCTCAAGGACAAGCAGATTACAGCGGGGGACACCGTGATCCTCCACATCGGTGCTGCCAACCGCGACCCGGGACGGTTCCCGGATCCGGCCCGCTTCGACGTCCGGCGGACGAACAACCGTCACCTGGCCTTCGGTTGGGCGGCTCACTTCTGCCTCGGGGCTCCGCTCGCCCGTCTCGAGGCACAAGCGGCGGTCGGGCGATTGGTCGAACGCTTCGACCTCGTCCCCGGGAAGGCGACGTCCGGTGGCGGGAAAGCATGACCTTGCGCTGCCCTGAGTCGTTGCCCACCGTGCTCCGTCGCCGGTACTAGTTGTAGATTGTTTTCAATCTTCGGGTTACTATTACCCGGATGCTCCTCAATCGCGAGCGGGCGGCCAAGTACATGCGCGAGCACGCGCTCGACGCGATCGTCGCCGCCTCCCCGGTCAACGTGAGGTACTTCACCGACTACGCGTGCTGGATTGCTCCGTTGTTCCGCGAGTACATGAGCTCGCCGGGCGCGTCCAGCGAGCTCTCCCAACGCAATTTTGCGGTTCTCCCGCTGGACGGTGAACCGGCGCTGATCGTCGAGTCGATGTTCGCTGCAACCGCTGCCGATTCCTGGGTCACTGACATCCACCCGGTCGGGGACGCCGGGTTTGAGCTCCCATCAAGTGGGCATACGCTGCCGAACGGGCTTCAGCGCATCGCCGATGCTGTGCAGCCGGCGTGTAGCGTCACAGCGGTGGACGCGCTCGTGGACGCGCTCGTGGAGCGCGGTCTCACTCGGGCACGAATCGGCGTCGAACTCGAGGCGGTTCCGGGCCGGACAGCGCAGGCGCTTTCAGATCGGCTGCCTGGGGCACAGCTGCTCGATTGCTCGAACCTGATCCGCATGATCCGAGCCGTGAAGAGCGCGGACGAGCTCGCGCGGCTGGAGCGGGCCGCCGTCATCGCGGAGCACGCGATGCAGGAGGCGCTCGCCAGGCTCCGTCCCGGACGTAGCGCGGCCGAGCTCATCGAGCGCTTTCGCGCCGGAATCGCCGGCTCGGGAGCCGACTTCGATCATTTCGCGTTCGGGCCGCGCGGCGTCGGGATCATGACCGAGGGCGGGTATACGTTCACCGATGACGACGTCTCGTACCTCGACTTCGGATGCATCTACCAAGGGTGCTTCTCAGACTCCCGGAACGACGGTGTGCGCGGGTCCGCCCGCGGATTCGCTGTTGCGACGACACAGCGCCATCCGGGCCTGCCTCAACGCCGGGTCGGCCGCCATCCGCCCCGGTGTGACGGGATCGGAGGCATGCGTGTCGATGTGGGAGGCGCTGACCGAGCATGGCGTCACGCATTCGTTCCCACACGGACACGGCATTGGCCTCGAGGTGCGGGACTATCCGATCATCGTCCCAGACAACGGGCTTCGCATCCAGGACGACTGCATCGACATTCCGTCCGATCTACCGTTCGAGGCCGGAATGGTTGTGAACCTGGAGGCGGCCGTGTTCATCCTCGGCGAGGGATCGGTCCATACCGAGCAGTCATACGTCGTCACGGAGGAGGGCGTGCGTCCACTAACCGAGCAGCGGCGCGAGCAGCCCTTTGTCGCGGCGTCGCTGGTGTAGGCGATGACGATTGCGTACGCCACGGATCGAGCCCAATGCTGCTTGCGCAGTCAACGGTGCTCCGCTGCACTTGTGAGCCAGGAGCCGGATGTCGCGCGCCCAACCGCGTGGGACACGCCCCCACCCGATGTAAGCTGTTTACGAGGTATGTGCGGTCTTCAACAAAGAGGGCAAGGCGATGGCTAAACCCGGTGTGGATCTCGCGTGGAGCTCATCCGGCAACGAACGGGGCGGTGCTGCGATCGACATGAGCGCGGTGCTCACCCCTGCGGCCGCGCCGCTGTTATCCGACACGGTGGTCGACCGGCTGCGCGAGGCGATCTTGCGAGGGCTTTTCCCTCCGGGTAACCGACTGCGAGAGGAACAACTGGCCGAGGCGCTCGGCGTCAGCCGCGGCCCGATCCGCAACGCACTTTTACAGCTCGAGCGTGAGGGCATGGTGGTTCGCCGGCCCAACCGTGGCGCGATGGTCGCGCAGCTGTCGCGCGCGGATCTCGAAGAGGTCTACAGCCTGCGAGTGGCGATCGAGCCGGTGGCTTGCGCATGGGCAACGCGCAATGCGGTGGCACGCGATCTGGACGAGATGCAGGCGATCATCGACAGTTACTCGAAACTGACAACGAAGGTCACCGTGCAGGGAGCCGCGGACGCCGATCTCGGTTTCCACGATGTGATCTACGAAGCGGCTCGCAACAAGCGTCTGCTGCGTCTCTGGCAGGACCTGCGTCCGCAGGTGTACGTGTTCTTGCTGGCACGGACGTACGTGCGCAAACGCGAGTTCCGCGAAATCATGATCGCGCGGCACGGACAGATCCTCTCGGCCATTTCCGATCGCGACGAACCGCGCGCGCGCAAGCTCGCCGCGGAGCACGTCCAGACGTCCTACGAGCGCGTGCTGGCCGAGTACGTGTTTGACTCCTCCGACTCTGATCTGACACATGCGGGCGTCGCTTGATGGCCACATCGCGGCGCTTGATCCTCACCGCTGCGAGTACGGAGTACTGCCGCGACGAATTGAACGGACTGGCGGGCGTTCAAGTGATCGAGCGGTACGACTTGGCCGATGACTCACCCGAGCGCCCGCTGACCGACGGTTTGGTGGGCGCGTGGGCCGTGGTCGCGGGGGGTGAGCGCTACAGCCCCACCGTACTGCAGGGCGCGGCCGGCCTGCGCGCGATCATCCGGTGGGGCACGGGCTCGGACCAGATCGATCTAGGCGCGGCAAGCCAGGCCGGCGTCGCCGTGGTGACGACGCCGGGCGCCAACGCCGAGGCCGTGGCGGACATGGCGCTGTCGCTGATGCTTGCCTCGCTCCGCCACCTGCCTGGCCTGGACTCGGCCGTGCGAACGGGCGCCTGGCGGCCGCCGGGGATAACGCGCGATCTCGCGGAGGCCGCGGTGGGGATCCTCGGGCTGGGTGCGGTCGGTCGCGCGGTGGCGCGCCGCGTGCGCGGATTCGGATGTCGCGTGATCGCGGTCGAGCCGCAGCCGGATCAGGACTTCTGCGCCACCAACGGTGTCGAGCTCGCCGATCTCGACGAGATGCTGCCGCAGGTCGATGTGCTGACGCTCCACGCTCCGCTCACCGAGGGGACCCGGCACATCATCGGAGCGCCCGAGCTCGCGCTGCTCCCCGAGCATGCGGTGGTGATCAACACCTCGCGCGGGCCGCTGATCGATCAGGACGCGCTGGTCGCGGCGCTGCGCGACGGCGTCATCGCCGCCGCGGGACTCGACGTGTTCAAGGAGGAGCCGCTACCTGAGGGCGACCCACTGCTGACGCTGCCGAACGTGATCGTGAGCGGGCACGCATCGTCGTTCACCCACCTGGCGATGCGCCGGACCGGCGCCGCGGTGGTGGCCAGCCTCCGCGAGCTGCTCGACGACCGACTGCCGGCATCCTGTCTCAATCCCGAAGCCTGGGCCCAGAACGGTCAGTAGATCAGCGGTTCGGCCACGCCGTCCGGGCCGCGCAGGAAGTCGAAGTCGCAGCCCAGGTTGGCCTGGGTGACATGGCGCACGAACAGCTCGCCGTAGCCGCTGAGCGCGGGCGGCCGGCTGACGCGACCTGTTCGCGCCGGCGGGCCAGCTCGTCGTCCGTCGACGCGCAGGTCGAGACGCCGCGCCGTCGACGTCGAGCTCGATCGGGTCGCCGTCGCGCACCAGCGCCAGCGGGCCGCCGACCGCCGACTCGGGCGCGACGTGGAGCACGCAGGTGCCGTAGCTCGTGCCGCTCATGCGCGCGTCGGAGATGCGGACCATGTCGCGGACGCCCGCCTCGAGCAGCCGCTTGGGGATCGGCAGCATGCCCCACTCGGGCATGCCCGGTCCGCCGACCGGCCCGGCCCGCTTGAGCACGAGCACCGAGTCCGGCGTGACCGGAGGTCGGGATCGTCGATCCGCGCCTCGAGGTCGGCGTGGTCCTCGAAGACGACGCGCCGGCCCGCGGTGGCGCAGCAGGGCCGGGTCGGCCGCGAACGCCTTGATCACCGCGCCGTCCGGGGCGAGGCTGCCGCGCAGAACCGCGAGGCCGCCCTCGGAGCTGAGCGGCTGGTCGAGCGGCCGGATCACCTCTGGGTTGTGCACCTCGGCGCCGCGCGATCGCCTCGCCGAGCGTGCGCGCCGTCGACCGTCGCGCGCGTCGAGCGTGAGCAGACTCCGACAGCGTCGCGAGCAGGGCGCGCAGGCCGCCCGCGTAGTAGAAGTCCTCCATCAGGAACCGCCCGCCGGGGCGGACGTTGGCGAGCACCGGAGTCGTGCGCGACGAGCTCGTCGAACCGGTCGAGCGCCAGGTCGACGCCGGCGCGCCGGGCGAGCGCGATCAGGTGGATGACGGCGTTGGTCGAGCCGCCGAGCGCCAGCACGGTGGTGATCGCGTTGTCGAACGAAGCCGGCGAGAGGATGCGTGCTCGGCCGCTGGTCCTCCCACACGAGCTCGACGATCCGCCGACCGCAGCTCGGCGGCCATGCGGCCGTGGGCCGAGTCGACGGCCGGGATCGACGACGCGCCCGGCAGCGTCAGCCCGAGCGCCTCGACGGCGGCGGTCATCGTCGAGGCGGTGCCCATTGTCATGCAGTGCCCGGGCGAGCGGGCGATCCCGTCCTCGAGCTCCCGCCACGCGCATTCGCCGAGTTCGCCCGGCCTGGCGCTCGGCCCAGAACCGCCAGACGTCGGTGCCGCTGCCGACGGCTTGCCCGCGCCAGTTGCCGCGGAGCATCGGACCCGCGGGGAGGAAGACGGCCGGCAGGTCGGCTGAGATCGCGCCCATCACGAGCGCCGGCGTGGTCTTGTCGCAGCCGCCCATCAGGACTGCGCCGTCGATCGGATAGCTGCGGAGCACCTCCTCGGTCTCCATCGCGAGGAAGTTGCGGTACATCATCGCCGACGGCTTCTGGAACTGCTCGGCCAGCGAGAGCGACCGGGATCTCGAGCGGGAAGCCGCCGGCAGACCAGACGCCGCGGCGCACTTGCTCCGCGCGCTCGCGAAAGTGGCGTGTGGCAGCAGGCGATGTCGCTCCAGGTGTTGAGGATCGCGATCACCGGACGGCCCGAGAACTCCTCGAGCGCGTAGCCCATCTGCTTGATCCGCGAGCGATGGCCGAACGCCCGCAACGAGTCGGGCCCGAACCAGCGATGACTCCGAAGCTCCTCGGGGGGGCGTCTCGGCCGTGAATTGTCGGAGCCCACCACTTAGAAAACAGTTTACAATATGTCTGTGTTCACCGCGACCGACGGTGTGCTGCTGCCGACAACGGTGACCGGGTCGTGGCCGAGGCCGCGTTGGTTCACCGGCAAGATTGGTGGGCGGTCGATTACGGAGTGCATGAGGGACGTGGTCTTCCGCGAGCAGCTCACCGACGCGTTCGCTGCGGTGCTGGTGGATCAAGAACGCGCCGGCCTCGACGTCGTCACCACGGGTGATTACTTCCACGACGAGGACCTCGGCGGCCAGTCGTGGCTCCGCTACCCGCTCGAGCGGTGGACCGGGCTCGACGGCGCGTACCCGCTGGCCGAGCGTCTCGTCGACGCCGAGCCGATGGCCGCCGCACAGCTCGCGTACCCGCCCGGCACGATCATGCACGAGATCTTCCGTGGGTGGACGTGGCCGCGGGTCGTTGGCAGGGTCGGCCGCAGCGAAGCGAAGCCGCTCGCGTACGCCAAGCTGTGGCGCCTGACCCAGGCCCGGACCGCGCGGCCGGTCAAGTTCGGGACAGTGTCGGCCCAGGGCTTCTATCACCTGCTCGACATCGATACGGACATCTACTCCGACGACCGGCGCGAGTTGATCTGGGATATGTCCGAGGCGATGAACGCCGAGCTGCGCGAGCTGGCGGCTGCCGGCTGCGCCGTGATCCAGCTCGAGGAGCCGTTCATTCACTTCGTTGCGGCGAGCCAGCCCCGGCAAGCCGAGCTGCTCGACTTCCTGGTCGAGGCCTTCAACCACGAAGTGGCCGGACTCGAAGGGGTCGAGGTCTGGGTGCACACGTGCTGGGGGAACCCCAACATGCAGCGAGCCGCCGAGAACCCGTCCTACGCGACCTCGGTCGAGACCTTCCTCGAGCGGCTCAACGTCGATGTGTGGACGGTGGAGATGAAGGACGGCGATCAGGCGGAGCTCAAGCTGTTCGCCCCCTACTCGGACCGGCTTCGCGTGAAGATCGCGGTCGGCGTCGTCAGCCACCGGGCACTTCAGGTAGAGACGCCCCACGAGGTCGCCGAGCTCGCGCGGACGGCGCTTCGCTCGATCCCCGCGGACAAGCTGATCCTGTCCTCCGATTGCAGCTTCGGCCGGCAGGGGGCGAACCGGCTGATCGCCTACTACAAGGCGGCCGCGATCGCCCAGGGCGCGAACATCGTCCGTTGCGAGCTCGGCGGCAACGAGCGCTACATCCGGGCTACTGATCCGACCCTCCAGTGCTGACCTCGGGATCACAGCGGCCGCCACGAGGGCGCTCACCGACTCGTCGCGGCACCGTTCCTGGGGCCAAAGGTGCGCGGTTGCCCATCCCGTCCCCCCTCTTCGACACGCCGGATCCACGTCAACGCGCTGGGCTTGCGTGTGGGACGAGCTCAATCAGGGGCAGGGCCACGAAACGTCGCCCCGGTGACGAGGCCGGCTCGGCTGATGAGGCGGCCGTCCACTCGACGAACGCTGATCCTCATTTGCGGCCGTCCGCAAGTGTGCGACGATCACGGTCACGGGGGGCGGTCCCGGAGGCCTGTCCTGTCCGCGGCCAGGTGACGGCTCGCGTCAGCCTCGAAGACTAGAAACGCG
Organism: uncultured Solirubrobacterales bacterium; assembly: GCA_963746695.1. Lineage (GTDB taxonomy): Bacteria > Actinomycetota > Thermoleophilia > Solirubrobacterales > Solirubrobacteraceae > Palsa-465. Next base: position 30,080 of record CAVVCP010000014.1, read on the forward strand.
AACGGCCAACGGGAGCGCGTCCACTCCGCGTCCACTAGATCCACGACGACCGTAGATCGGCGGCCAGAGCCGTACACTCCATATTACGGCCGTTTGCAGGGATTTTGTGACCGTCCGAGCGCGTTCGTGAACGCCCGTGAAACCCTTACCCT
>CAVVCP010000015.1:0-661162 GCA_963746695.1 uncultured Solirubrobacterales bacterium
ACATCGCGAACCGCGCTTGTGAGCGTCCCATGGTGTGGGGTAGCGTCGGAGGATCGTGACGGCCGTCGTGACCGCATCGACGGGGTTGACTGAGGCGAGGCCGCGCGGCGGCGGGAGGCGCGCGGGCGGCTGCCCCGCTCGCGTACGAGCCGCTCGTACCGGGCATTTTCGCGCGAACACGTTCACGGTGCCAACGTGATCCTGGCGCTTCGGGGCGTCGACGATCAGTTTGTCGGTGGCGCGACGCCTTGTTCTTGGGGTCCTGGTCGCGAACATCGCGATCGGGTCCTTCCAGGAGGTCCGCGCCAAGCGCGCGTTGGACCGGCTCGCCGCGCTCGTCGCTCCGGTGGCGGCCGTGGTCCGGGACGGGGACGCCACGGGCGGTGCCGGTCGAGGAGGTCGTGGTGGGCGATCTGGTACGGGGGGTCATGCCCGGCGATCAGGTGGTCGCCGACGGTGCGCTGGTGGAGAGCGATGGCCTGGCGGTTGGACGAGTCAAACCTGACCGGTGAGAGCGAGCCGGTGTTGCGCGACGTCGCCGATCAGGTCTTGTCTGGGTCGTTTGTGGTGGAGGGCACGGGGCGCGGTTTGCCGCGACCGCCGTCGGAGACGACAGCCGCGCCGCGCGGCTCACCGCGACGGCGCGCGCGTTTCGCCACCCGCGCACTCCGTTGGAGCGGGCGATGGATCGGTTGTTGATCGTGCTGGTCGGCGGTGATGCTTCCGCTCGGCGTGGCCTTAGGCGTGTCGCTGGCGATCCGCGGCGTCAGCCGGGCCCAGGGAAGCGACCGAAACGGGGGGGGGCTCACGGCAGCGGTCGTGAACATCGTCCCGGAGGGCCTGATCCTGCTCGTCGCGCTCGCTGCGGCCGTGTCGGCGGCCGCAAGATCGCGCGGCGCGGCGTGCTGGCGCAGCAGCTGAACGCGATCGAGTCGCTGGCGTCGGTGAACTCGGTGATGTGCACCGACAAGACCGGGACCCTGACCGAAGCGTCCCTGCGCGTGGTCGCGCTGGTACCGGCTGACGGCGTGACCGAGCCATCAGCTGGCTGGGACGATGTTCGGGCGCTACGCGGCCAGCTCGTCGGCGCGCAACGTGACGCTGCGGCGATGCGGATGCCGAGCTGGCGAACGACGAGCCACGCCAAGCCGTCGCACAGGTGCCGTTCTCGTCGCGGCGGCGCTGGAGCGCGCTTGAGCTCGGCTAAGACCGGCTCGTGCTCGGGGCCCCAGAGTGGTTCGCCGGCGGCGACGCCGCGCTGGCTCAGCGCGCCCGCTCGGAGGCGGCCGCGGGACGACGAGTGCTAGCGCTCGGACGAAGCGGATCGCCTCTGCCCGGATCCGACCCCGAGCCGCATTCCCCGGGGACGTGCGGCCGCTCGGCTTGGTGTTGTTCGCCGAACGACTACGGTCGAACGCGGCCGAGACGGTTGCGTTCTTCGCCGATCAGGGGGTCGAGCTCAAGGTGCTCTCCGGCGACGCGCCTGCGACTGCGGGCGCGATCGCTCGCGATGCCGGCGTTCCCGGTCGGCGCCGGCGCTCGACGGCGAGGCGCTGCCGTCCGACCCGGCCGAATTGCGCGAGGCGGTCCTTTCCGCACCCGCCGTTGGGCGGATCTCCCGGAGGGCAAGCGCGGTCGTGGCCGCCCTCGGCGACGCCGGTCGCTACGTCGCGATGGTCGGTGATGGGGTCAACGACGTACCCGCGCTCAAGGAGGCGCGGCTTGCAATCGCCCAGGGCTCCGGGACGCAGATGTCGCGCTCGGTCTCTGATCTCGTGCTCGTCGGTGAGATTTCGGAAGTGCCGCGGATGGTCGCCGAGGGCCGCCAGATCCTGCGCAACATCCAGCGGGTCGCGCGGCTGTTGTCACCAAGACCGTGTTCACTGCCACCGTCGGCTGGGGTGGTGATCCCCACCGGGGTCTTCCCGCTGTTGCCGCGGCAATTCTCGATGGCCTCGTCGCTAACAATCGGGGTCCCCGCGTTCTTCTCGCGCTTGCGCCGTGCAGCGGCCCGTGGCGCCCAGACCGCTACCTACAGTCGGTAGCGCGGTTCGCGATCCCGGCCGGCCTGGCCTCGCTCACGTACATCGCGAACCGCGCTTGTGAGCGTCCCATGGTGTGGGGTAGCGTCGGAGGATCGTGACGGCCGTCGTGATCGCATCGACGGGGTTGAGTGAGGTCGAGGCCGCGCGGCGGCGGGAGGCGCGCGGGCGGCTGCCCCGCTCGCGTACGAGCCGCTCGTACGCGAGCATCGTTCGTGCGAACACGGTCACGGTGCCTAACGGGATCCTGTTGTTGTTCGGGGTGTTGACGATCACGTTTGGGTCGTGGCGCGACGCGCTGTTCCTGGGGATCCTGGTCTCGAACATCGTGATTGGCTCGTTTCAGGAGATCCGCTCCAAGCGGGCGCTTGACCGGCTCGCCGCGCTTGTCGCTCCTGTCGCAGTCGTGGTGCGGGACGGGGTCGATCGCCGGGTCCCGGTAGAGGACGTGGTGGTGGGCGATCTCGTGCGCCTGGCCCCGGGCGACCAGGTGGTCGCGGACGGGACCGTGGTGTCGACAGACGGGCTCGCGTTGGATGAGTCAAACCTGACCGGCGAGTCCGAGTCGGCGTTCCGCGGCGGGGGGGAGCCGGTGTGGTCGGGGTCGTTCGTGGCCGAGGGCGAGGCGCTCTTTGAGGTCACGGCTGTCGGTCCGGATAGCCGTGCCGAGCGACTGACCGCGACCGCGCGCGCATTCCGTCACGCGCGCTCTCCGCTCGAGCGAGCCAACGATCGATTGTTGTTGTGGCTGATCGCGCTGTCGGTGCCGCTGGTGATCGGGCTCACGATCGCGGTGTTTGCCCGGCCCGGATCCGCGGCCACGCGTGTTCAGTTCCTCACTGCCGGGATCGTCGCGCTCGTCCCCGAGGGGCTGATCTTGCTCATCAGTCTCACCGCGGCGGTGTCGGCACTTAAGATGGCCCGCCGCGGGGTGCTCGCTCAGCAGCTCAACGCGGTCGAATCGCTCGCCTCGGTAGACCTCGTGTGTACCGACAAGACCGGGACGCTGACAGAGCCGACGCTGCGAGTCGTTGGGCTGGTGGCCGCCGCCGGCGAGGACGAGACATCGCTTGCCCGTGAGCTGACCGAGTACGCGGTCAACTCACCTTCTCGGAACCTGACGCTCGCGGCGATCGCGGACGCCGACCTGGCGAACGTCGGGCCACGCCGAGTTGTCGCTCAGGTGCCGTTTTCATCGCGGCGTCGTTGGAGTGCGCTTGACCTCGGGGACGAGCGCCTGGTGCTCGGGGCCCCGGAGTGGTTCGCCGGCGGCGATGCCGCGCTCGCTCAGCGCGCGCGCTCGGAGGCGGCCGCGGGACGACGAGTGCTGGCGCTCGGACGCAGCGCATCGCCTCTGCCGGCATCCGACCCCGAGGCGCAATTCCCCGGCGACGTGCGGCCGCTCGGCTTGGTGCTGCTCGCCGAACGACTACGGTCGAACGCGGCCGAGACGGTTGCGTTCTTTGCCGATCAGGAGGTCGAGCTCAAGGTGCTCTCCGGCGACGCGCCTGCGACCGCGGGCGCGATCGCGCGCGATGCCGGCGTTCCGGGCTCCGCGCCGGCGCTGAACGGCGAGGCGCTGCCGTCCGACCCGGCGGAATTGCGCGAGGCGGTCCTTGCCGCACCCGCCGTCGGGCGGATCTCGCCGGAGGGCAAACGCGCGGTGGTGGCCGCCCTGGGGGACGCCGGTCGCTACGTCGCGATGATCGGTGATGGGGTCAACGACGTACCCGCGCTCAAGGAGGCGCGTCTCGCAATCGCCCAGGGCTCCGGGACGCAAATGTCGCGCTCGGTCGCCGACCTCGTGCTCGTCCGCGACGATTTCGGCGTCGTGCCCGGGATGGTCGCCGAGGGGCGTCAGATCCTGCGCAACATCCAGCGGGTCGCGCGACTGTTCGTGACCAAGACCGTGTTCACGGCCACCGTCGGCCTGGCGGTGGCGATCCCCACCGGGGTCTTCCCGCTGCTGCCGCGGCAATTCTCGATCGCGTCGACGGTCACGATCGGGATCCCCGCCTTCCTACTCGCGCTCGCGCCGAGCTCCGGCCCGTGGCGCCCAGAGCGCTACCTGCAGTCGGTCGCGCGGTTCGCGATTCCGGCCGGCCTGGCGATCGGGATCGGGATCACCGCCGGTTATCTCATCGCGCGCTATGGATTTGACCTCAGCGTGAGTCACTCTCGCACCGTGGCCACGGGGATCGTCGTCGTGTGCGGGCTCGCGGTCGTGATCAGGCTCGAGGCAGAACCCGGATGGCGACGGATCGCGACTGCAGGGATATGCGCCCTGATGGCGCTCTTGTTCGCACTTGCGTTCATCATTCCGTTTCTGCGGAGCTTCTACGAGCTCTCGACCCCGACCGGCGACACCGTCGTGGCGTGGGCACTGGGAACCGCCGTGGGAGTCGGTGGAATGCTCGCCGCGTTACGTGTCCTCAAGATTTAGACCGGAAAGGAAGGCCCGCCGCGAGCCCCCGCGGCCTGAAGCGCGTCGCAATATCGGGTGCGCGGAGAGGGTGGGGGGCCGGTTGCGTCGGTCGGGCTTCTACCCTCCTGTGGGTATGGATGCCGAACAGGCCAACCGAGTGGCCGGAGCGTTACTAGACCGCGCCCCCGGCGCGGCGCAGGGCGACGCACAACGTATGAACGCCAGACGGGCGCAGCTTGTCGGCGCCCTTCAGGACTTGATCCCCGGCGGCGACTTGTGGCGGTTGATGGCACCTCTTCCGGGGGACGAGGATCAAGGTCGACTGGGGTCGCTGCTCGATTGGACCTTGGCCGTTCTTGACGAGGAGGCGCTGTACCGGGTCTTGTTGCTTGAGGCGAACGACGAGAATCGGAGCCTCCGAGTGAGAGTGCTTCGGATCCCGTTCAACCTCATCGCAGTTAGCCACGTAGCCGACATCAGGACCTACGACCACGGAGCGCACCGGCTCCAACGCTCGTGGCGGTTCACCATCGGGCATAGCAGTGTCCCGATCGACGAGGATCGGATCCTTGGGGCAGCGCTTGACTCCGTGGACCGGTTCACGCATGAACTCGCCCGTCGATCCGGCTGGCCCTTGAACACCGATTTGATGGCGTCCTAGCCCGAGGGCCGCCCAAACTTTCCGCCCGGGAACCGTGCCTACGACGGCGGGTCGCAATGCAAACAGTTAACCCGCACCGAACAGACAGTGACCCGAGGGTGACCGCGTGCGGCTTCGGGGTCCCGTAAGCAGATCTCAGGCGCGGCCGCGCGCGAGATCGAGCAGGCGGCCGAGGATGCGCTCGCCGTCGGCGCGAATACCGTTGTGTTCGTACTCGTTGGTGACCCATGTCCTGATGCCGCGGATCTGCGCGGCGGTCTCCTCCGAGAACGAGCGCTCGACGTACATGTCGTTGACGTAGATCGCGGCCGCGCATGGAACCGTGTTGCCGAGCAGGACCCCCTCGTTGTACAGCCGCGGCCACTCGCGGTCGGCGAGCAGGTTCGCCGCCTCACGCAGCGGCGCGAGCGCGCCGTAGTCCTCGAACATCCACGGGTAGACGTGCTCGCCGGTGAGCAGGTGATGGATCTCGTTGAACATGGGCGGCAGCGTGCGCTCGGCCGACCAACGCGTCGTGCCGCCATCCGCCCAGCTGGCCTCATGCAGGATCGCGTAGATCGGGTCGCGGGGAAACCCGAGGGCGGCCTCGACGTCGTGCCGGAACGCCGGCGAGTCATGCGGGAGCTCGAGCAGGTAGTGAAGGTGCTCGGCTCCGTCGCTCATTCCGAGCAGCTGGCCGAGCTGACGAAATCGTCGCCAGGTCAGCTGGTCGCCCGATGGAAGCTGTATCCCCTCGTCCCGGATCGCTTGACGCACGCTCATGGCGCGCGCGATATCCGAGGGATAGCGCGAGTAGTACCGGTGGTTGCGCTCGAGCACCCGCTCGTAGGTGTGCGCGTAGACGTCGTCGATACGCGGCCCGAGCGGGGGCAGCCCGCCGGTGATGAGCGCCTCTCGCAGCCCCTCTGGAGCGAGCGAAAGGTATGTCGTGACGCACATTCCACCGAAGCTCTGGCCGAACACGGTCCAGCGGTCGACGCCGAGCGCGTGGCGGATCCACTCGGCGTCGCGGACGATCGAATCGGCTCGGAAGTGCGCCAGGTAGTCGGCCTGCTCCTGCGCGGTGAGGCCGGCAAACGTCCCTACCGGCGTCGAGCGGCCTGTGCCGCGCTGGTCGAGCATGAGCACGCGAAACTCGGACAGCGCCCGGTCCAACCACGCGGGCGAGCTCGGCTTGCGCGTCGGTCGCGGAGCCTCGAATCCCGGTCCGCCCTGCAGGTAGACGAGAAACGGCCGGTCCCGGCCGTCGGGATCGGCGAGCTCGCGCGCGAACACCGTGATCTGCTGTCCGGCCTCGTTTCGGTGGTCGAGCGGGACCTCGAACGAATGCTCGATCGACACCAGGCCCGGCAGTCGCACCTCGTTGGGCATCGGTGAATCATGCCCGGAACGGCGACTGGTGGGGGGATTCCATGCGAACCCAGGTGTAACGTCCCGACAGGCGGGGGGTTTCAATGGTCGTGGCTTCGTTACCCCCGACCATATGTGGGAAGCTCTCAGAACATGACCCGAAGTGAACGTTTCGCGAACTTGCTAGGCGTGGTGGTCCCGTTCGCGGGAGTGCTCGCCGCGATCTTGCTGCTCTGGAACCGAGCGGTCGACGCGACCGACCTGGCGATCATGCTCGTCCTGTACGTCCTGACCGGGCTGGGGATCACGGTCGGCTTTCATCGACTGCTGACCCATCGCGCGTTTCAGACGTATCCGTGGCTCGAGCGGACGTTCGCGGTGCTGGGTTCCCTGGCGGTCGAGGGCTCGGTGCTGGATTGGGTCGCCGACCATCGCAAGCACCACGCCAACGCCGACAAAGAGGGCGACCCGCACAGCCCGCACGTTGGCCACGGCAGCGGCCTGCGCGGACTGTGGCACGCGCATACGGGCTGGCTGCTCGAGACCCAGGGCCAGGCCGACTGGAAGAAATACGCGACCGAGCTCTATGAGGACAAGAGCATGCGCCGGATTGGGCGCCGGTTCCCGTGGCTCGTCGTGGTCTCACTCGCGATTCCGACGATCGCGGGGTTCGTGCTCAGCGGGTTCACGCTCGGTGGCGCGCTCCGCGGCTACGTCTGGGGCGGCCTGGTGCGGATCTTCCTCGTCCATCACGTCACCTGGTCGGTGAACTCGATCTGCCACTTCTTCGGCCGGCGCCGCTTTGACATCGAGGACCAGTCGACGAACGTCGCGTGGCTGGCCGTGTTCTCGTTCGGAGAGTCCTGGCACCACAACCATCACGCATTCCCGCGCTCGGCCTACCACGGGCTGCGGTGGTGGGAGATCGACGTGTCGGGCATGTTCATCTCGATGCTCGCGAAGATGCATCTAGCGTGGAACGTCGTTCGCATCACGCCAGAACGCCAGCTCCAGAAGACCGCCGGAGCGAAGGCCGCCGCGCCCATCCGCGCGCACTAGTGCCGCCGCCGCGAACGCTCACCAGGATCAGAGACGTCACGCCGGAAGACTGGGCCGCGATCTGGCCCTTCTTTCGCGAGATCGTGACCGCGAGCGAGACGTACGCCTATGACCCGAACATGGACGAGGCGGAGGGCCGGCGCACGTGGATGATCGACCCGCCTGGGCGAACCGTGGTGGCCACCGACGCCGATGGCACCGTGCTGGGCACGGCCAGCATGTACGCCAACCGCCCCGGGCCCGGGGCGCATGTGGCGTCCGCCAGCTTCATGGTCGATCCTCGGCACGCCGGGCACGGAACCGGCCGGGCGCTTGGGGAGCATGTGATCGAATGGGCGCGCGAGAACGGATTCCGGGCAATCCAGTTCAACGCCGTGGTCGAGACGAACACGGCAGCGGTCGCGCTGTGGCGCTCGCTCGGTTTCGAGGCGCTGACGACCGTTCCCGAGGCGTTCAAACACCCTGCGCACGGGTACGTCGGGTTGCTCATCATGCATCGATTCCTGTAATGCGCGAGCATGTTGGGCCGTGGCGCCGGTGTGGCGCCACTCGATCGGGCGCCGGCCGGCGAGGAACAAATCACCCGTCTGTCCGCCGTCCAAGGTTGAATCCGCCAATCCCAACACACGAACCTACCCCAGGAGGAGTTCCGTGCCGTTAACCCAGGCTCAGTTGGTGGGCGCTGTCGCTGACCGCGCCGAGTTGAGCAAAGCCGATGCCAAGCGCGCGGTCGAAGCGCTCGAAGGAATCATTCTCGAGCAGCTCGGAAACGCCGAGAAGGTGCGCATCGGTGGGATCGTGCAGCTGACCGTTCGCGTCAAGCCGGCGCAGAAGAAGCGCACCGGACGCAACCCCGCCACCGGCGAGGAGATCACGATCGCCGCGAAGCCGGCGAGCGTCGATGTGCGCGCGCGTCCGCTGGCCAAGGCGAAGGCTGCGCTGCCGTCCGTGCAGAAGGCTCGCCGCCGCCTCGCCGCCTGAGACCGACAGTTCGTATAGAAGCGCTACGCCAGCGGCGGCGGTGTTCCCTCGGCGCTGGCGGCCAGCGCGCTGTCCCAACCACATACCGAGCACGCGTGGCGAAACGCTGACCGCGCGAAGTTGAGGGCGACTCCGTGGGGATCGGAGCTCGAGCGAACGTCGTCCCAGTCGAGGATGTACTCGCCCAGCGCTCCATCCCAGCGCGCGGGCGGCAGCTGCGCGTCTGCGAATCCCGCACGCGCGGGGTGCGCGTACGCGTAGAACGCCGCCTTGCCGTAGCGGCCATCGCCGGGCCACCAGCCGACCGCGACTTCCTCGGAGTCCATCGCATTGCGGAAGAGGTAATCCGCCGACGGCGGTTCGGCGGGCCGGCCCGAGAACATGTTCACGGCCAGATCGAATGACCCCCACCAAGCGTTGACGGGTGTCGACCGACCACGGTACGGCGCGCGGAATGCAGCGAGTACGAACGCGGCCTGGGTGGCCGCGGCGAAGTAGTCGGCGACCTTGTCACGGTCATAGGTCGCGTGTTCGTCGTCGGCATCGAGGGGCACGGTCCACGACACCTCTTGCGGAGTCGGGTCGATCTCGACCGCGCCACCGATCTCGGCGACGGCGACGAGCAGCGCCCGGGTGACATCGCCGACGGGCCGGTCGGGAGTCAGCGGCACGCGACGGTCGCTGCCGCGCGTGTGCTCGACGACCGCCTCGTGCGTGCGCAGGTCGAGCGCGACGACGAGTCCGCCCGACCCGTCGGGCGCGGGGAGCAGCGAGGTCTCCCATCCACGCGCGGTGAGGCGTAGGGCGGTGTGTTGAAACTGGGGCTCGGGTGGCGCAAGCGCCACCGCGATCTTCCCGAGCACCTGGGTGTGGGCGTGCAGCGTGTCGCAGGTCGCGCTCCACTCTTCGTATGACACTGCCGGCCACGCCGTCGACATGGGCTCACGCTACCCGATCGGAGGGCTGCCAGGTTGCTCGCGGTCGCGGCTGGGTACCTGTAGGTGAAGAGGCGGTGTTCGTGGAGGGCGAACGCCGTTGATCCCGCCTGCCCGGCGGAAACCGGAGGAGAAGACCCATGGACCCCACAGCATCGCGCCTCGAGCTGAGTCCGCTCAACTTTCTACGCCGCAACGCCCAAGCGCTCGGGCAGCGGCCGGCGGTCGTTCACGGCGACCGGCGGATGAACTACGCCGAGCTCGAGGAGCGCTGCAACCGGCTGGCCTCGGCCCTCCGGGACAAGGGCCTCGAGAAGCACGATCGGGTGGCGATCCTGGCTCCCAACATCCCAGCGCTGCTCGAGGCGCACTTCGGGATCCCGATGGCCGGCGGGATCCTGGTGGCCATGAACACGCGACTGAGCAAGGGGGACGTCGAGCACATCCTCAAGGACTCCGGCGCGCGGCTGCTGCTGGTCGATGCACAGCTCAAGGAGCTTGTCGACGACGCTGACACCCCGGACATCGAGACGATCGTGATCGAGGACACGGGCGAGGATGACGACCCCTACGAGCAGTTCTTGGCCAGCGGGTCGCCCGACGCGCCGGAGAGCTGGCTCGAGGACGAATCAGAGCCGATCGCGATCAACTACACCTCGGGGACCACGGGCAAGCCCAAGGGCGCGGTCTACACCCACCGAGGCGCGTATCTCCATGCCGCCGGCGTGGCCATGGAGGTCGGGCTGGGCTACGACTCGGTCCATCTGTGGACGCTGCCGATGTTCCACTGCAACGGCTGGTGCCTGACCTGGGGGGTGACCCGCGCCGGCGCGGTGCACGTGTGCTTGCGCAAGGTCGAGCCCGACCGGATCTGGGACCTGTTCGAGTCAGAAGGCGTGACCCATTACAGCGGCGCGCCGACCATCCACATGAGCATCGTCAACCACGACAAGGCGCACCCGCTCGAGCAGCACGTGACCGTGCCGACCGGCGGCTCCCCGCCAACGCCCGCGCTGCTCAAGAAGATGGGCGAGCTCAATCTGCATCCGATACACCTGTACGGCCTGACCGAGACCTATGGGCCGATCATGGGCTGCAGCTGGCAACCGCAGTGGGACGAGCATGACCTGGAGGAACAGGCGCGGCTGCTCTCCCGCCAGGGCCACACTTACAACGGCGCCAACCTGGTGCGTGTGGTCGACGACGACATGCAGGACGTGCAGCGCGACGGCAAGACGGTGGGCGAGGTGGTCATGCGCGGCAACGGCGTGATGCTCGGCTACCACAACATGGTGAAGGAGACCGAGGAGGCGTTCCGGGGCGGTTGGTTTCACTCGGGCGATCTGGCCGTGTGGCACCCGGACGGCTACGTCGAGCTCCGCGATCGCTCCAAGGACATCATCATCTCCGGCGGCGAGAACATCTCGAGCATCGAGGTCGAGCAGGCGCTCGCCGAGCACGAGGCGGTTCTCGAGGCCGCGGTGGTCGCGACCCCGGACGAGAAGTGGGGGGAGCGGCCGAAGGCGTTCGTGGAGCTCAAGTCCGGCGAGGATGTCAGCGAGGACGACCTGATCTCGTTCTGCCGTGACCACCTTGCGAAGTTCAAGTGCCCGGCTGCGGTCGAGTTCTGCGAGCTGCCGCGGACTTCGACCGGAAAGGTCCAGAAGTTCGTGCTCCGCGAGCAGGAGTGGGAAGGCCACGAGAAGGCGATCGGTTAGCGGATGGCAGCCAACGGACTCGATCCGCTCGCGCGGTTCCGGATGGACGGCAAGGTCGCGATCGTGACCGGCGCGAGCTCAGGGCTCGGGGCGCGTTTCGCGCGCGTGCTCGACGCCGCCGGCGCCAGCGTCGTGCTGGTCGCGCGCCGGCGCGAGCGACTCGAGCAGCTCGAGTCGGAGCTGCGGGATGCGCTGAGCGTGCCGTGCGATCTGGCTCGCCTCGACGTCGCCAGCGTGGTCGAGTCCACGCTCGCGCGCTACGGCCGGGTGGACGTGCTCGTCAACAACGCCGGCATGGTTGACGTGGTTCCCGCCGAGGACGAGCCGCTGGAGGCGTTCCGCGAGGTGGTCGACGTCAACCTGGTGGCCCCGTTCGCGCTCGCGCAGCTGGTCGCTCGCGCGATGATCGACGGCGACGAGGGTGGCGTGATCGTCAACGTCGCCTCGGTGCTGGGACTGGTCGGGGCCGGCCAGATCCCGCAGGCGGGCTACGCCGCGTCGAAGGGCGGGGTCGTCAACCTCACGCGCGAGCTGGCGTCGCAATGGGCCCGGAAGGGGATCCGCGTCAACGCGCTCGCCCCGGGCTGGTTCGAGTCCGAGATGAACGAGGACATGCTCTCGAGCGAGAAGGGACGTCAGTGGGTGTCCCGCCGGGCGCCGCTCGGACGTCACGGGCGCGAAGGCGAGCTTGACGGAGCCCTGCTGTTCCTGGCCAGCGACGCCAGCAGCTACGTGACGGGCCAGATCCTCGCCGTGGACGGTGGCTGGACCGCGATCTGAAAGGCAGGGGATGATGATGACTCCGCTGTGGCGCAAGGCATACGACGCGATTGAGCGGCCGTTGACCGCGGGCTCCGAGGCCTGGGTGCAGAGCGACACGTTCATGGACATGACCGCGATCGCGTTCCGGGTTCAGCGGCGGATGCTCGGCGAGCTTCACCAGACGACCGAGCGATGGCTGCATCTGTGGGGATGGCCGTCCCAGGGAGACGTGGTGCGGTTGACCAACCAGGTCGCGAGCCTCGAGCGCCAGATGCGCGAGTTGCGGGATCCGACCGGGCGGAACGAACGGCCGCCGCTGAACGGGCACAAGTCGCGGGGACGGTCACCGACCCGCCCGCGCGCGCGCCAGTCCTCGAGCGAGGCGGGAAGCTGATGGCCCCCACGCTGTTCGAGCGCCAGATCCTCCGCACCCGGAACGGTCTGGCCTACCTCGCGGGCGTGAACCGCCCGGTGATGGGCCAGACCCCGCGAGACGTCGTGTGGAAGCGGGACAAGGCGCGGCTATGGCGCTACCGCTCTGAGGACCGGCGCTACCGGCCGCCGGTGTTGATCGTCCACAGCCTCGTCAGCAAGAGCTACGTGCTCGACCTGCTGCCGAACACCAGCATGGTTGGCTCGCTCCTCAGCGAGGGGTTCGACATCTTCCTACTCGACTGGGAGCCGGCCGATCCCGCCGACGCCGAGAACACGTTCGAGACCTACGCGGACGGCTATATCCCCGATGCGATCGACGCCGTGCTCGCCGAATCGGGTGCCGATGAGGTCACGCTGATCGGGTATTGCTTCGGCGGTGTGCTCACGCTGCTGCTCGCGGCCGCCCACCCGGAACTGCCGGTTCGCAACATGATGGTGATGGCGACCCCATGCGACTACCGGGAGATGGGGTTCATGAGCAACATGTTCCGCGAGCACCGGCTGGACGCCGACGACGTGATCGACGACACCGGGCTGGTCCCGGCGCGGGCGCTCGACGAGGGCTTTCAGTCGCTCAAGCCGACCGAGTTCGTAACCCAGCGCGTCAACTTCTTCCAGAACCTGTGGAACGACGAGTTCGTCGAGGGGTTCCTGGCGATCGCGACCTGGGCGCGCGACCAGGTGCCGTTCCCGGGCGGAGTGTTCCGCCAGACCGTCGATGTGCTGATCCGCCAGAACGCGCTGCTCGAGGGCGTCATCCCCTACGGCCGCGGCGAGGTTCGCCTGGCGGACATCACCTGCCCGTTCCTGAATGCCTTCGCCGAGCAGGACACGATCACGCCGGTGGCGTCCTCTGAGCCGCTGACCCGGCTGGTCGGCTCGGCCGACGCAAACGAGCTGCGGCTGGAGTCGGGGCACATCGGGTTCGTGGCCGGGCGCGAGGCGGCCAAGGTGGCGCGCCCGCAGATCGTCGACTGGCTGGCCGCACACAGTGATGAGGATTAGGGGTTCGGCGGTCGTCTGACGGTCGGTGTCGCCATCGAGCGGGCGGCTTGGGTCAGCGGCGCCCCCCACGGGTAGAAACAAAGCAGTGACTTCTCCCGCTTCAGGAGATCCTCCGGAGCGGTTCGGGGCCGGAGAGAGCAGACCGTTCGCTGAGCCGCCCATGTCGGGCGAGCCGGTGAGCGCTACCCCGGCGACCGACCCGCAGGCGGGCTCCGGCCCGCCCGTGGCCTCCGAGGCGCCCCCGCGGACCAGAACCGGGATCGCGTTCGGGACGCTCATCGCCGGCGCGATCGTGCTGATCCTGCTGCTCGTGTTCATCCTCGAGAACACCCAGAGCATCAAGATCAGCTTCTTCGGGGCGAGCGGCCACCTGCCACTGGGCGTGGCGCTGCTGCTGGCCGCGGTCGGTGGCGCGTTGCTCGTGGGGATCGTCGGCACCGCCCGGATCGTGCAGCTCCGGCGCCACGTCCGGCTCCGGCGCAGGGCTCAGATCTGATCCGGCACACGGTCGCGCAGCTCGGCTAGCCACGCGGTCGCGGTCCCGTCGCTGGGCGCGCGCCAGTCGCCCCGCGGCGACAGGGAGCCGCCGGACCCGACCTTCGGCGCGTTCGGCATCGCCGAGCGCTTGAACTGGCTGGTGTGGAAGAACCGCTCGAGGAACACGCCGAGCCAGTGCTTCAGCTCGATGAGGGTGTACTGGTGGCGCCGGTCCTCGGGGATCAGGTCGGGCCAGCGCCCGGCTTCGCGGTCGCCCCACGCGTGGTGGGCCAGATACGCCACCTTGCTCGGCGTGTAGCCGAAGCGAACGACGTAGTAGAGGAAGAAGTCCTGGATCTCGTAGGGGCCGACGACGCTCTCGCTGTCGGCGCCGGGCTTGTCGGAGTCGGTCTCCTGGCGCGGCACGAGCTCGGGCGAGATCTCGGTCTCGAGGACCGACGCGAGCACCTCGTCGACGTCCGAGCCGAACTGATCGGTGTCGATCGCCCACCGGAGCAGGAACTGGATCAGCGTCTTCGGCACCGAGGCGTTGACGTGGTAATGCGACATCTGGTCGCCGACGCCGTACGTCGCCCAGCCGAGCGCGAGCTCGGACAGGTCTCCGGTGCCGAGCACGAGCGCCCCGTGATGGTTCGCGAGCCGGAACAGGTGAGAGGTGCGCTCGCCCGCCTGCACGTTCTCGAACGTGACGTCGTAGACAGGCTCGCCGTCGGCAGCCGGATGGCCGAGATCGCGGAGCATCTGCGTGGCCGCCGGGCGGATGTCGAGCTCTGAGGCGCTGACCCCGAGCGTGCGCATCAGCCGGTGCGCGTTGCCGAGCGTGTGGTCGCTGGTGGCGAACCCCGGCATCGTGTACGCGAGCACGTTCTCGCGTGGCAGCCCGAGGCGGTCGACGGCGCGGGCGGCGACGATCAGCGCGTGTGTCGAATCTAGCCCGCCTGATACGCCGATCACGATCTTTTCGATGCCCGTGGCTTGCAACCGCGTCTCGAGCCCGCGCACCTGGATGCTGTAGACCTCCTCGCAGCGCGCGTTGCGGCTCACCGGATCGGCCGGGACGTACGGGAACCGCTCGACCCGGCGGCGAAGCGGGACCTCGCGGCCGTCGAATCCGAGCGAGAACTCGATCCGCCGCACCCGTCGCAGGCGCCGGCGGTGGTCGTGGATCGAGTCGCCGTAGCTCGAGGTGCTGGCGCGGTCGGACGCGATGCGGTCGAGGTCGAGGTCCGCGAAGATCAGCTGCTCGCCGGTCGCGAACCGGGCGGACTCGGCGAGCAGGTCGCCGTTCTCGTAGATCAGCGCCTGCCCGTCCCAGGCCAGATCGGTCGTGGACTCGCCCATGCCGGCAGCGGTGTACACGTAGCCGGCGATCGTCCGGGCGGACTGGGAGGCGCACAGCTCCCGGCGAAAGCCCGCCTTGCCAACGGTGACGTTGCTGGCGGACAGATTCGCGAGCACGGTGGCGCCTGCGAGCGCTCCGTACGTGCTAGGGGGCACCGGCACCCAGAGGTCTTCGCAGATCTCGACGTGGACAGCGAGAGCGGGCAGATCGCCGGCCGCGAACACGAGGTCCGCCCCGAACGGCACCTCTGAGGCGAGCAGCCGAACGGAGTCCCCGACCGCGTCACGGGCGGCGCGGAACTGGCGCTTCTCATAGAACTCGCGGTACTCGGGCAGGTAGCTCTTGGGGACGACGCCGAGCACGCGGCCGTGGTGGATCACGACCGCGGTGTTGAAAACGCCGTGCTCGATGCGCAGTGGCGCGCCGACCACCACGACCGGTTCCAAATCGACGCTCGCGGCGACGATCCGCTCGAGACCCGAAACAACTCCGTCGAGGAGCGCGCCCTGATGGAGCAGGTCGTCGATCGAGTACCCGGAGATCCCGAGCTCGGGAAAGATCACCAGCGCCGCGTGCTCCTCGGACGCCTGCCCGGCGAGCGCGAGCGTACGCTCGGCGTTGAACTCAGGCTCCCCGATGCGCATATGCGGGACCGCCGCGGCCACCCGGACGAACCCGTGGTTGTACAGGGACGCGAAGCTCATTCGTGTGGCGATAGTGTCCGGGCGGGGTAGGAGAAAAACATGGCTGATAAAGGTGAGGATCTCGCCGCTACCGAACCAGTCCAGGAGCTGGTCGAGCAACTCGTGGCGCGGAGCGAGGCGCGCGGCGACTCGTGCGTTGAGCTATCGGAGCTGAGCGAGCTTATCCAGCAAGCAGATCTTGGCGATGAGGACGCCGAGATCGTGCACGACATGCTGCAAGCCCGCGGCCTCGACCTACGGGACGACTGCGGCCGGCGGGGCGTCGAGCAGACCGCCTATCTGAACGACGATCTCGCGGAGCGCACCACCGACGCGATGTCGCTGTTCCTCCAGGAGGTGCGCCGCTACCCGCTGCTCACCCGCGCCGAGGAGGTGGACCTGGCCAAGCGAATCGAGCGGGGGGATCTCGAGGCCAAGGGGCAGCTCGTGAACTCCAACCTGCGCCTGGTGATCTCGAACGCCCGCAAGTACCAGGGCCACGATCTGCCGCTGCTCGACCTGATTCAGGAGGGAATCCTCGGACTGATCCGTGCCGCCGAGAAATTCGACTGGCGCAAGGGCTACAAGTTCTCCACGTACGCCACGTTCTGGATCCGCCAGGCGATCCAACGTGCGCTGGACAACCGCGCCCGGACGATCCGGATACCGGTCCACCTCGGCCAGCGCGAGCGCCGGATCGCGCGCGCGGGACGCGAGCTTGCCGCCAAGCTCGGCCGCGATCCCACCGACGCGGAGATCGCCGAGGCCGCCGAGATCAGCCTCGAGGAACTGGGCGAGGCACGCGCGGCAGTCAGGGTCGTGACCAGCCTCGACCGGCCCGTGGGCGAGGGCGAGGACACGCCGTTCGGCGCGCTGCTCGCGAGCGATGAGCTCCTGCCCGAGGAGGAGGTCGACATCATCCTCCGCGAGGATGCGCTCAGCCGAGCCCTTGCCGAGCTGCCCGAGCCGGAGCGCGAGGTGGTCAAGCTCCGCTACGGAGTGGGCGGCGACGAGCCGACGCCGCTGGTCGAGACGGGCCGCCGGCTCGGGATCTCGCAGGACACCGTCCGCCGCCTCGAGCGCAAGGCGCTCGCGGAGCTCGCGTCGAGCCGCGAGCTCGACGCGCTGCGGCCCGCGGCCTGATCATCGACCTACGGCCCGGCGGTCGTGGCGAGGTCGGCGCGCCCCTGGTCTTCCTCCCACGTGCCGGCGCCCATCGCGATCAGCTCGTCGACGAGCGCCAGCGCCGCGGCGTGCCGCTCGTCGTTGACCTTTCCGATCGCGTGCACGGCGTACGTCCCGGCGGGCTCGGGGTCGGTGGCGCGCTCCTTGTGCACGCGGCGCATCCGCATCCGCTGGAGCAGCGACCGCGCTGAGCGGCGCTCCCACAGCGCGTCCGCCCACGCCAGCAGGCGAGCCGCGCGCGCCTCCTCGATCTCACCGCAGTCCGCGGTCCCGACGGCCCTGGCCGCGTAGCCGTACAGGTCCTCGCGGCGGCGGTCGTCGACCAGGTCGTTGTAGCCGCGAAGGAACGAGGCGATCGGGCGCGACACCGATCGTGGATGGTCGCTGAAGCCCTCGCCGGCGAGCATCGACGCCAGCTCCATCACGCACGCGCCGTGCTCCGCGGATGAATGTCTCCCACGGCTGAGCTTGATCGTCTGGTGGCTCACCGGCGGCATCTCGACCTCCTCGTCGTTTGAAACTGCGAACTCGGCCCCCCGAGTGGTATGCGCATCATCGCGCGACGAGGTCCGCCGATCAACCGCGAATTGGCTCAGCCTGCGGCGAGCTCGGGCCGGCCCTGCGTGTGCGGCCGGTGCTCTCGCGGAATCGTTCGGCGGTCCGGCGGGCGGTCAGCTGCGCCCACTCGGTGGTGGTCAGCAGGCCAACGGCCAGGCTGATCACACCGAGGCCCGTGATCACCCACCAGCCGGCGTGCGTGGCGGCGGCAAAGCTCGGCTCGATCGCGCCCGACAGCGTGCCGCCCGCGATCGCCCCGATCACCGCCACGCCGAGGGTCAGGCCCACCGACCTGCTGGTGGAAGCGATCGCGGCGGCGACGCCCGCCTGCGAGCCGGGCATCCCGGACACCGCGGTGTTCGTGATCGGCGGGTTGATCATCCCCGAGCCGATTCCGAACACGAAGTAGGCCACGAACAGATAGGCCGGAGAAGTAGTGGGGGTCAGCCGCGTCAGCATCAGCGCGGAGACGATCACCGCGCACGAGGCGATCAGGAGCGGAATACGAGCGCCGTGGCGGCTGACGATCCGCCCGGAGAGCGGCGCGCACACCAGCACCATCACGGCCATCGGCAGCAGGTACAGCCCGGCGTGGAAGGGGGAGAGGTGGCGGACGCCCTGGAGGTACAGCGTGTTCAGGAATAGGAAGCCGCCGAGGGCCGCAAACGCGCAGATCGCGATCGTGCTCGCCCCTGAGAACGGCGCGCTCCGGAAGAAGCGCATCTCGACGAGCGGCTCCCGGCGCCGGAGCTCGTACACAACGAGCGCCACAAAGCTCGCGAGCGACAACGCGAACAGCGCCAGGATCCCCGGCGAGGTCCAGCCGGCGCTGGGAGCCTCGATGATCGCGTAAGTCAGCGAGGCCAGCGCGGCGATCACGAGGACCTGCCCGACCGGGTCGAGCCGGCGCGGGTGCTCGGCGCGCGACTCGGGCACGAGCGCGGCGGTCAGCACCAGCGCCACGGCCCCGATCGGGACGTTCACGAAGAACACGGAGCGCCACCCGACCGAGTCCACGAGAGCACCGCCAACGATCGGCCCGAGCGCCATGCTCAGTCCGAACACCGCGCCCCACATGCCGATCGCCACCGCGCGCTCGCGCGGGTCGTCGAACACGTTGCGGATGATCGACATCGCGACCGGGTTGAGCATCGACCCGCCGATCGCCTGGAGCACGCGGAACGCGACCAGCAGCTCGAGGGTGGGGGCGACCCCGCACAGGAGCGAGCCGAGCGAGAACACCACGAGGCCGGTCTTGAACACCCGCTTGCGCCCGATCCGATCGGCAGTCGATCCCGACAGCATCAACAGACTGGCGAGCACCAGCGTGTAGGCGTCGATCACCCACTGCAGGCCCGAGACCGATGCGTGCAGGTCGTCGCGGATCGAGGGCAGCGCGACGTTGACGATCGTCGAGTCGAGACCAACGATCAGCAAGCTGAGACAGCAGACCGCGAGGATCATTAGCCGCTGGCGGCGGGTCGGGGACCCCTGCGGGCGGCGCAGCTTTGCGTTCATCCATCGATTTCGATCGTACCCCGGGGCTCAGGGATGTCACAGTTACCGAGACTCCTGCCCGCCGGAGCGTCCTTGGACGACCAGGACCCAGCACTCGCCACCCACGAGGAGACCCGCGACCGCTCGGCGCTGTTCGTCAACGGACGGCCGGGCGCACAGCAAAGGTGGCGCCGGCTCCAGCGTGGTCAGGTCCCCCGTACAGGCAAGCACGCCGAGGGGGGACATGACCTCGGCGTGACCAAGGGACTGGCCGCGCTGAGCCTCGACGCGCTCTCGAGCGTGGCCTACGGCCCCGAGGCGATGATGCTCGTGCTGGTGGTGGCCGGGACGAGCGCGCTGCAGGACGTCGTGCCGCTGACCGTGGTGATCGCGGCGATGCTGGTGTTGCTGGTCATCTCCTACACGCAGGTGATCGCGGCGCATCCCGAGGGCGGCGGCTCGTACTCGGTCGCGAAGGCCAACCTGGGGCGCTGGCCGAGCCTGCTGGCGGCTGCGTCGGTCGTGGTCGACTACGTGCTCACGGTGGCGGTCAGCCTCGCGGCGGGGGCGGCCAGCCTGGGCAGCGTGTTCCCGGGTCTCGCCCACCACCTGCTCCCCGTGACCCTCATCGGACTAGTGATCCTCACCGTCGTCAACATGTTCGGCATCCAGGAGTCGGCGAAGCTGCTCGTGTTTCCGACCGCTCTGTTCCTGGTGAGCATCTTCGCGACGATCGTGGTTGGAGCGCTGCACTCCGCTCCGGTGGCGACAATCGGGACGAAGGAGACGTTCCCGGCCACCGAGACACTCGGGGTGCTGCTGCTGCTCAAGGCGTTCGCCGCCGGGTGCTCCGCGGTCACCGGCGTCGAGGCGATCTCGAACGGCGTGCCGGCGTTCAAGCAGCCCGCCGTCCGGACCGCCCAGCGGACCGAGATCTCGCTCGGCATCCTGCTCGCGCTTGATGCTGCTCGGGCCTGTCGATCCTGATCCGTGCCCACGACGTGGTCCCGCGCGGGGGCGTCACGGTCCTCGCTCAGCTGACCGCCGGCGCGTTCGGAACCGGCTGGCCGTTCTACGTCTCGAACCTCGCGGTCACCGCGGTGCTCGCGTTCGCGGCGAACACGAGCTTCGGCGGTCTGCCGGTGCTGCATGAGCCTGCTGGCCAAGGACCATCGCATGCCGCACGCGTTCTACCTGCGGGCCGAGAAGCCGATCTACCGGATCGGGATCGTCGCGCTCGCGATCGCGGCGGCGCTGCTGCTGATCGCGGTGAACGCGAAGACGAACGACCTGATCCCCCTGTACGCGATCGGCGTGTTCATCGGCTTCACGATCAGCCAGATCGGCCTCGTCAAGCACTGGTTCCAGGAGCGGTCCCGGCATTGGCGGGTAAGAGTTGCGTTGAACGGCACCGGCGCGGTGATGACCGCGGTCGCAGTTGTCGTGTTCCTCGCCACGAAGTTCCTCGCCGGCGCGTGGGTGGTGGTGATCGCGATCCCGGCGCTGATGGCGCTTTTCAACGTCACCGAGCATTACTACGCGGGGGTCGCGAAGGAGCTGAAGCTCGGCAAGACCCCGCCGCGACCGCGTAAGCGCGAGAGCATCGTGATCGTCCCCACCTCGACCGTGAACCTGCTGACGCAGAAGGCGGTCAGCGCGGCGCTGTCACTCGGCGACACCGTCGTCGCGGTCGCGGTCGCGGGCAACGAGGAGGAGTGCGATCAGATCAAGCACGAATGGGACGAGTGGGCGTGCGGCATCCCGATCGAGGTCCTCCTCGATCCGCAACGCTCGCTAGTGCGCAGCGTGCTCAAGTACGTCAAGTCCCACGAGGACGAGGACGCGACAATCGTCGTCCTGATCCCCGAGATCCTGCCGCGAAAGCGCCGCCACGAGATCCTTCACAACCAGCGCGCGCGGCTGCTGGCGGCGGTGCTGAAGGCCGGACCAAGGTGGTCATCGCGACGCTGCCGTTCCACCTGCACGACTGACCGGGTGAGCGCCGCGGCGGGCCCGAGGCGGCCGCGCCGGGCCTTGCTTGCGTCCCCGTCCGGCGCCGCCCCAACGCTCGAAATCGTCCTCGGAGCTCGGCCGCAGGACCACGATCTCGCCAGGGGCATTCTCGAGCAGCCACGCCACGTCATCGGGGTCGAACCCGTGGTTGTCATGGGCCGAGGCCGCGATCACGATCCGGTCGAACCGCTCCTCGGCGATCGCCTGGCGGAGCGCGTGGCGGCGGTTCCGTCCCCTCACGATCCGCGAGTCCACCGGGATTCCCGCCTCGGTGGCGCGCTGCTCGACGGCCTCGAGCAGCGGAATCGCCATCGAGCACTGGCGCGGCAGGGGGGTCTCGAGCGGGAGGTCGAGCGACACGCGGGCGAGGAACACCGGCACGAGCGTGGCGCGCTCCGCGCTGGCCAGCCGCAGGGCGGCGTCAAGGGCGCGCTGTGACAGCGCCCCCGCGACGAACGGGAACAGAATCCGGCGGGCGCTGGTGGCCCGCACGGGCTCGCGGCGGCGCAGGCGGTCGCGCACCCAGGCGGTCGCGAGCGCCATCACGGCGACGACCAGGATCGCGATCACCGCTATCAACACAACGGTCATGTCGAGTCTCCTTTCACTCGCTTGGTCCGGTCGGCCACGATCCGGAGATCGACTCCGGGCAGCAGCGCCAGCAAGCGGTCCGGCAGAGCCGGCTTGGTGAGCCGTCGCAGTGCTCCGCGAGGCTCGGGCGTTCCAATCAGGACGTAGGTGGTGCCGCGGTCTTGGGCCACGCGCTGCGCGGCCGCGGCGATGTCGTCGCCGTGCTCGACCAGCAGGTGCGCGCCGAGCACGCTGGACAGGCGACGCAACGCGTCGAGCTGCTCCTGCTCGGCGGCGTTCGGATCGTGGTCGGCCACCCACAGCACGTCGAGCTCGGCTCCGAGCCGCTGGGCCGAGCGCCAGGCCCGGCGGACCACTCGCTGGGATCTCGGGTGCGGCTTGACCAGCGCCAGCAGCCGCTCGCCGACGGCGCCGGGGGCGGCGGTATCGACCAAGCCGGTCGTCGCCGGGGCGGCCGGCGCCGTCGACCGGGATCCGCTTGGCCTCGACCTCCTCGGCGACCTGCCTGAGCGCGACCTCGCGCAGCGCCGCGAGGTTCTCGACCTTGAAGAAGTTGTTGAGCGCGGCCTGCACCCGCTCGGCCGGATAGACCTTGCCGGCCGACAGCCGCTCGATCAGCGACTGCGGGGTGATGTCGATCAGCACGACCTCGTCGGCGGCGCCGACGACCGCGTCCGGCACGGTCTCGCGCACGCGGATGCCGGTCAGCTCGGCGACCTGGTCGTTGAGGCTCTCGAGGTGCTGCACGTTGACCGTCGAGAACACATCGATCCCTGCGCCGAGGACGTCCTCGACGTCCTCATAGCGCTTGGAATGCTCGACCCCGGGCGCGTTCGTGTGCGCGAGCTCGTCGATCAGGGCGAGCTCGGGGCGGCGCCGGAGGATCGCCGGCAGGTCCATCTCCTCGAGCACCGAGTCGCGGTAGGCCACCCGCCGGCGCGGAACCGTCTCGAGGCCTTCGGCCTGGGCGATCGTTTCCGCGCGGCCGTGGGGCTCGAGATACCCGATCACGACGTCGCGCCCGTTCTCGGCCTCGGCCTGGCCCTCGCGCAGCATCTGGTAGGTCTTGCCGACGCCGGCGGCCATGCCGAGGAACACCTTGTGGTGACCGTGATTCGTCACGCCCCCAGGAGATTGTGCACGATGAGGTCGATCAGCTTGATCCCGATGAATGGGGCGATCAGCCCACCGAGGCCGTAGATCCACAGGTTGCGGCGCAGCAGCGCGCTCGCGCCGATCGGCCGGTAGCGGACGCCGCGCAGCGCGATCGGGATCAGCAGGGGGATCACGATCGCGTTGAAGATGATCGCCGAGATGACGGCGGACTGAGGCGAGCCCAGGTTCATGATGTTGAGCGCGTGCAGCGGGCTCTGACCGCCGGGCCTGGTCGCCCATGTCGTGGCGAAGATCGCGGGCAGGATCGCGAAGTACTTGGCGACGTCGTTGGCGATCGAGAAGGTGGTCAGCGCGCCGCGGGTGATCAGCAGCTGCTTGCCGACCTCGACGATCTCGATGAGCTTGGTCGGGTTGGAGTCGAGGTCGACCATGTTGCCGGCCTCGCGCGCGGCCTGGGTGCCGGTGTTCATGGCCACGCCGACGTCGGCCTGGGCCAGTGCGGGCGCGTCGTTGGTGCCGTCGCCGGTCATCGCAACCAGGCGCCCGGTGGCCTGTTGCTCCTTGATGAGCGCGAGCTTGGCCTCGGGGGTGGCCTCGGCGAGGAAGTCGTCGACCCCGGACTCCTCGGCGATCTTGGCGGCGGTCAGGCGGTTGTCGCCGGTGATCATGATCGTGCGGATCCCCATCGCGCGGAGGTGATCGAACCGCTCGCGCATCCCCTCCTTGATCGTGTCCTTGAGGTAGATGACGCCCATCACCTGGGAGTCGCGGGCGACGGCGAGCGGAGTTCCGCCCTCGCGGCCGATCCGGTCGAGCACCGGCTGCAGCTCGGCCGGCGGCCGGCCGCCCTCGTCGGTCACGAACTTGATCACGGCGTCTCCGGCGCCCTTGCGCAGGTGACGGCCGTCGAGGTTGACGCCGCTCATGCGCGTCTGCGCGGTGAACGGGACGAACTCGGCGTGCAGGTTGGCCATGTCGTGCTCGCGGATCCCGTACTGCTTGGCGAGGACGACGATCGAGCGGCCCTCGGGGGTCTCGTCGGCGAGCGAGGCCATCTGGGCGACCTCGGCCAGCTCCGCCTCCGAGACGCCGGGCATCGGGATGAACTCGCTCGCGAGCCGGTTGCCGATCGTGATCGTGCCGGTCTTGTCGAGCAGCAGCACGTCGACGTCGCCCGAGGCCTCGACCGCGCGTCCGGACAGCGCCAAGACGTTGCGGCGGACGAGCCGGTCGATGCCGGCGATGCCGATCGCTGACAGCAGCGCCCCGATCGTCGTCGGGATCAGCGCCACCAGCAGCGAGATCAGGGTGGTCTCGGAGATCGGGGTGTGGGCGAACAGCCCGAACGGGCGGAGCGTCGCGACCACGATCATGAAGATCAGCGTCAGCCCGGCGAGCAGGATGTTCAGCGCGATCTCGTTTGGCGTCTTGCGCCGCTCGGCGCCCTCGACCAGCTCGATCATCCGGTCAAGGAACGAGTGTCCGGGCTCCTGGGTGATCTCGACCACGATCCGGTCCGAGAGCACGCGAGTGCCGCCGGTGACTGCGCTGCGGTCGCCACCTGACTCGCGGATCACCGGTGCGGACTCGCCCGTGATCGCCGACTCGTCGACCGACGCGATGCCCTGGATCACCGTGCCGTCGCCGGGGATCAGCTCGCCGGCCTCGACCACGACCACGTCGCCCTTGGCCAGCTCGGATGCCTGCTTGACCGTGCCGTCCTCCAGGCGAGCGACCGTTTCCTTTCGCATCAAGCGGAGCGTGTCCGCCTGGGCGCGGCCGCGGCCCTCGGCGAATGCCTCGGCCATGTTCGCGAACACGACCGTCAGCCACAGCCAGAACGAGATCACGAACGTGTACCAGGCCGGGTCGTTGCCCCCGAGCGCCTTGCCGCCGAACACCTGGATCAACCAGGTCACGGTGGTGATGACGGCGCCGATCTCGACCACGAACATCACCGGATTGCGGATCTGGACCCGGGGGTCGAGCTTGATGACGCTGTCGATCAGCGCGCGCTTGATGATGTCGGGCTGGAACAGCGAGACCGCACGCCGCTCGGTGGCGCGGGGCTGCGGGCGCTCTTCAGGCGGGGCCGCGACGCTCATGTGCGCACTCCGGTCAGGCGGTCGAGGGCCAAGTTGAGCTCGAGTACGTCGACGCCCGGCTCTCCGGAGAACCCGAGACCGCGGCCGTCGGTGTACTTCGAGACGAGCTGTAGGACCTGGGACATCGGGAGGTGGCGGACCGCGGCGATGCGGTGGGCCTGGATGTCCGCGTTGGCCACCGAGATGTCGGGATCGATCCCCGACGCCGACGTGTTGGCGGCGTCGACGGGAACCTTGGCCACGGTCAGCGCGCGGGTCGTAGGGCTTCTCGAGCGCCAGATACGCCTGGATGTTCGAGGAGATCGCCTGCTCGGTGGCGACGTTGTTCGGGCCGAGGTTCGAGAACGTCGTCGCGGCGGCATTGTTAGGCGGCACGGTTGCCGACGGTCGCCCCTGGAAGTAGCGGGGGTCGGGGGTCGTGACCGGAACGCCGTTCTTGACCACGGGCTTGCCGTTCTTGACCACCTGGAGGGTGAACGACTGGCCGATGATCTTCGAGCCGGCGAGCTTGCCGTTGACGTAGATCTTCTGGCCGTTGGCATTGCCCGGGAACGCGACCTGGCTGATGCCGGTGATCACGAGCGGGAAGAGGATGCCGCACAGGAGCGTCAAGACGACGATCCCGATGGCGGCGGTGATGATGTCGCGTTTCATGTCAGTGGTCTCTAGTAGAGGTGAGGGGTGAGTCCCTGGACGATCGGGCCGAGCAGCAGGGCGGGGAAGAAGGTGAGCGCGCCGACGAGGACGATCACGCCGATCAGCAGGACCACGAACGTCGGGTTGTCGGTGCGCATCGTCCCGAGGCCCGCGGGGCTGACCCGCTTGCCGGCGAGGGTGCCGGCGACGGCGAGCGCGAACAGGATCGGGGCATAGCGGGCGAACAGCATCGTGAAGCCGCCGAGAAGGTCCGCGAACGTGACGCCGTGCGAGCCGATGCTGCCGGCGTTCGGCTGGATGAAGCCGGTGTAACCCGCGAACGCCGAGCCGTTGTTGTTGGCTTGCGACAGGTA
Organism: uncultured Solirubrobacterales bacterium; assembly: GCA_963746695.1. GTDB lineage: Bacteria > Actinomycetota > Thermoleophilia > Solirubrobacterales > Solirubrobacteraceae > Palsa-465. Next base: position 25,972 of record CAVVCP010000015.1, read on the forward strand.
CGCGTAGAAGGTCTCGGAGAATCCCTGCGGAGAACCGGCGGCCGCGGCTGAGATCGAAGCGCGGCCGGCGCTGCTCGCGGTCGCGAGCGCGGTGGAGAACAGTGCCGCCAGCGGCGTGATCAACAGCCCGATGGCCACGAGCTTGATCTCGCGGGCCTCGATCTTCTTGCCCAGATACTCGGGCGTGCGTCCGACCATCAGGCCGCCGATGAACACGGCCAACAGGACGTACAGGAGGATCGAGTACAGCCCGGTGCCGACGCCACCGAAGATCACCTCGCTCGCCGACAGGTTGGCCATCGGCACCGCACCGCCGATGCCGGTGAACGACTCGATCGCGCTGTTGACGGCGCCGCAGGACGTCACCGTGGTCACCACGTCGAAGAGCGCCGAGCCGGCGATCCCGAACCGCTGCTCCTTGCCCTCCATGTTTCCGCCTGCCGAGCCGGCGATCACCTGCGTGTGCAGGCCCGCGGCATGCTGAGCCGGTGAGCCGTGCGCCTCGGCGATGTACGCCACCGACGCGGCGCCGAGGAACATCACCATCATCGTCGCGTAGATCGCGTACCCCTGACGGCGGTTGCCGGCCATCCGGCCGTACATGAACACCAGCGCCGCCGGGATGACCAGGACGGTCAGCATTTCGACGAAGTTGGTGAACCCGGTCGGGTTCTCGAACGGGTGCGCGGAGTTCGTGTTGAAGAAGCCGCCGCCGTTCGTGCCGAGCATCCTTGATCGCCTCCTGCGAGGCGACCGGGCCCATCGCGATCTGATTCGGCAGGCCCGTGATCCCGTTGAAGCTCGCGTAATGCGAGAAGTTCTGGATCGAGCCCTGGAACACGAGCACGAGCGCGACCACGAACGCGATCGGCGTCAGCACCCACAGGATCGTGCGGACGAGGTCCTGCCAGAAGTTGCCGAGGCTGTTGCCGCTGCGGCCCACGATCCCTCGGATCAGCGCGACCGCGACCGCGATTCCGACCCCGGCGGAGAGGAAGTTCTGAACGGTGAGCCCAGCCATCTGGCTGAAGTAGCTCATCGTCGTCTCGCCGCTGTAGTACTGCCAGTTCGTGTTCGTCAGGAACGACGAAGTGGTGTTGAACGTCACGTTCCACGGCGCCGAGTGGAACCCCTGGGGGTTCAGTCCGGTGAAGTTCCACAGCGTCTGCGTACGCAGGATGAAGTACAGGAGCAGCCATCCGGCGAGCGAGAAGATCAGCACGCTCTTGGCGTACGCCTTCCAGTCTTGGCCCCGGTCGGGGTTCGACCCGCATGATCCGGTACAGGAGCGCCTCGGGCGTGCGGAACAGCGGGTCGAGGATCGTGCGCTCGCCGGTGTAGACGGCGGCCATGTAACGACCGAGCGGCAGCGCGAGCAGCGTCAGGATCGTGACGAACAGGAAGATCGTCAGCCAGCCCAGGAACGTCATGTCTAGAACTTCTCTCCCCGCAGCAGGGCGTACAGGAGGTACAGGCAGACAAGCGCCGAGGCGATCAGGCCAAACAGATCAGCGCCGCTCATATCGCGTCGATCCCGTAGACCAGCGCGATCAGAACCGCGAACATCAGTACTCCGAGCAATATGGCTAAAACGTCCATGGACAGATCCTGGCCGCTGTGGGATCAAGAGCCCATGCAGAAACCTGCCCGCGCCATACAGATGTTGTGAAGACGGCGGAGGGTTACGAGGGGCGCTGCGCGCCGTCGTCGCTGGTGGCGATCGCGCCACACCGCGCGCACGTCCAGGCCACGTGCTCGGGGTCGAGCTTCATGAGCACGGGGCAGCCCCAATCGTGGGGCGGGCACGGCCGCAGCCCGTCGGCGATCCACCACATCGCGTCGCTCACCGATCCCGGGGCCCCGCGCTCGTACAAGGGGCCGCTGCCGTCGGTGAGCAGCACCAGCGCTCGGGCGACGCCGCACGGATTGACCGGGTCGGGCCCCTCGAGCCGGTCGGCCAGCCCCAGGAGGCCCTCGCGCGAGGGGACCACGGCCCGGCGGGACACGGGCACCGCGGACGTAAGCAGCTGGGGCCGGTCGGCCCGGTTCACCAGCGCCCGCAGCGCGCGGGCGATCCGGCGCCGTTCCGGCATGCCGGCGAGCTGGGCGGCCCGTAGCGCCCGATCGTCGAACGAGTCGGGCGGCAGGCCGTCCGCGAGGTCGCGGTCGAGCTGCCCTCGGTGCAGCGCGACCCGGAGCCTCAGCCCGAGCGCCGGCGGCGAACCGGACGACGCCAACGGATACGGATGCAATGCACGCTTCATCTGGACGGATCGGGGCGATCTGAGGCCGTTCTCCGCCCACGCTAAGGCCTGGGACGTCAACGTCGCGTGTAGATCCGGACGCCGACCGTCAAGATTTCGTGAAGACCGGCCCCCCGATCGGCGTGCGACGCCCTGCGGTGGCCACTACGCTTCGTTCTGCATGCCTCCGCGGCGCCAGCTGCACAGCTCCTCCACTCGAGTCTTTTCGGTCGTGATGATCGGGATCGGCGTCGCGCTGATCGTGCGCACGATGGTCGCGGGCGGAGGCGCGCTCGCGACCGGGATCGTCCTCGGCGTTCTGTTCGTCTTCGCCGGCGCGGCCCGCTTGTACCTCCAGATGCGGGGGTAGGGAGTCCCCCGGCGTCGCTGAACCGCTCGTGAAAGATCGTCCCTTCAGCTACCGGGCGCTGTTCGCGGTCGTCTACACGGCCTCGGTCAGCTCGGTGTACTTCGCGCTCGGCGTCGTCGCGCGCCATGCCAACGGCCTGACGCCGGTGGTATTCCTGATCGCGGGCCTGTTCTTCGGGCTGGCCGCGATGACTTACGCCGAGGGCGCGTCGATGCACCCCGAGCGCGGCGGCTCGGCCGTGTTCGCGCGGTACGCGTTCAACGAGCTCGTGAGCTTCGTCGCCGGATGGGCGATCTTCCTCGACTACACGATCCTGATCGCGGTCACGGCCCTGACCGTTCCGGCGTACCTGGCCGCGTTCTACGCCCCGATCGGCAGAGGGGCGACCGAGATCGTCGTGGCGCTCGCGGTGATCGCGCTCGTGGCCGCCGACAACCTCACCGGGGTCAGCGCCCGCCGGATCCGGACGCGGCTTCTGATCACGATCGCCGACCTGATCCTGCAAGCACTGATCATCGTGCTCGGCTTCGCGCTGGTGTTCGATCCACACGCGCTCAGCGCCAGCATCAACCTCGGAACCGCCCCGAGCTTGTCTGATCTCGCGTTCGCGCTGCCGATCGCGGTGATCGCGTTCACGGGGGTCGAAGCCGCGGCCAGCATCGCCGGCGAGGTGACCGCCAGCCGCAAGCAGGTGAAGCTGCTGGTCGGCCCCGGCTCCGCAGTGATCGTCCTCGTCTACGTCGGAATCTCGCTGGTCGGTGTCGGGGCGCTCCCGGTCCATGACGGCATGACCGCCCTGGGCACCACGCACATCAAGGCCCCGGTGCTCGGGGTGGTCGAGGCGTTCCACCCGAAATGGCTCGCCGACATCCTCAAGTACGCGGTCGCGATCGGCGGCGCCCTGGGTCTGTTCGCTGCGGCTGGGTCCGCGATGCTCGGGGTCTCGCGCGTCGGCTACTCGCTCGCCACCAACCGCCAGATCCCGAGCGCGATCGGGCGGCTCCACGGCCGCTGGGGCACGCCTTACGTGATCATCGGCGCGGCTGCGCTCGCCGCCGCCGGGCTCGTGCTGCCCACGGACCTGGAGTTCCTGGTCGGGATCTATGCGTTCGGTGCGCTTCTCGCGTTCACGATCGCGCACGTCTCGGTGATCGCGCTGCGCTTCCGCGAGCGCGAGCGCGACCGTCCGTACACCGTCCCGATGTCGGTCACGATCTCGGGCGCGAGTGTCCCGATCCCGGCGGTCGTCGGCGCGATCGCGTCGGGGCTCGGGTGGGTGTCGCTGCTCGTGTTCCACACCGGCGCCCGCTATGTCGGGCTGGCCTGGATGCTCGGGGGGATCGTGCTGTACGTCGTCTACCGCAAGTCCCAGCAGAAGCCGCTGCTCAGGCGGGTCACGATCCCCGAGCGGGCGCTTCGCTACGAGGCGCTCGAGCCCGAGTTCGGCTCGATCCTGGTCCCGATCCTCGGCACCGCGCTCGACGACGACATCATCCAGACCGCCGGCCGCCTGGCCGGGGAGACCCGCGACGACCTCGAGTCCGAGGGCGCGGTGATCGAGGCGATCTGGGTGTTCGAGATCCCGCTGGCGCTGCCGATGGACGCGCCGCTGCCAGATGCCCAGGTGAAGCGCGCGCGCGAGGCGCTCGCGCGCGCGAAGCTCGTGGGGGAGGAGTACGAGGGCGTCGAGGTCGCCACCGCGATCGTGCGCGCCCGGCGCGCCGGCGAGGCGATCGTCCGCGAGGCCCGCCGCCGGGGGGTCGAGGCGATCGTGCTCGCCGCCGAGGAGTCCTCCCGGGTGCGCGGCGGGTCGCTGTTCGGCGGCCGCGGCGGTCCGCTCGATAACTACGTCGGCGACCTGTCCCGGTACGTGATCGCGAAGGCGCCCTGCCGGGTGATCTTGACCGCGCCGCCGGCCGACTGGCGAGATCGTCAACCGCCCCAGGTCCGGGAGCCACCGCCCGAGCAGGCCGACGAGGACCAGCCCGATGAGAAGCAGGAGCGCGAGCCGGTGGAGCGGGGAACGAGCTAGTGGCCGAGCGGAAACTGGAGGGGTTGCAGCGCGTGCTCGGCGTCTACCCGCTCGCGTCGAGCGCGTACGGCAACGTCGGCTCGTCGATCTACTACGCGCTCGGCCTGGTGGCCGCGCTGGCGCTCGGGCTCACCCCGCTCGTCTTCATCATCTCGGGATTCATCTTCTTCCTGACCGCCTCGACGTACGCCGAGGCGACCGCGATGTTCCCCGAGGCCGGCGGCTCCTCGAGCTTCGCGCGCCACGCCTTCAACGAGTTCTGGTCGTTCTTTGCGGCCTGGGGGCAGATGCTCAACTACATGCTGACGATCGCGACGTCGGCATTCTTCGTGCCCCACTACATCGGCGGATTGTTCTGGCCGGCGCTCCAGCATCCACCGGGCGACGTGATCGCCGGGATCATCGCGATCTTCGTGCTCGCGGCGATCAACATCCGCGGCGTCGAGGAGTCGATCGGGGTGAACCTCGTGCTCGCGGTGATCGACTTCTGCACGCAGGTCCTGATCGTCCTCGTCGGCCTCGTGTTGGTGTTCTCGCCGCAGATCCTGATCGACAACGTCCACCTCGGTACCGCGCCGACGTGGGCCAACTTCTTCGTCGCGATCCCGCTGTGCATGCTGGCCTACACCGGCATCGAGACGATCTCCAACATGTCCGAGGAGGCCAAGGACCCGGGCCGGACCGTCCCCAAGGCGATCAACCGCGTCGTGATCGCGGTGTTCGCGATCTACGCGCTGCTGCCGGCGATCGCGCTGTCGGCGCTGCCGGTGCGCTGTGTCGGGACCCACTGCCAGACGTTGCTCGGAGTCGACGACCAGCACGGGGGCTACGCCGGCGACCCGGTGCTCGGCGTCGTCCGCGCGCTCCATCTCGGGCCGCTGCAGCACGCGGCCGAGGTCTACGTGGGCCTGCTGGCGGCGACGATCCTGTTCATCGCGACCAACGCCGGGATCCTCGGGGTGTCGCGGCTGACCTACTCGATGGGGATCCACCGCCAGGTGCCAGACCGCCTGCGCCGGCTACATCCGAAGTTCGGGACGCCGTGGGTCGGGATCATCATCTTCAGCACGATCGCCGCCTTCACGCTGATCCCGGGGCAGGCGACGTTCCTGGGCAATCTGTACGCGTTCGGCGCGATGCTGTCGTTCACGATCGCGCACCTGTCGGTGACGCGGATGCGGGTCTCGCTTCCGAACGTCGAGCGTCCATACCGCCCGCCCGGCAACCTGCGTGTCCGGGGACGCGACCTGCCGCTGTTCGCGATCGTCGGCGGCACCTGCACGTTCGCGTCGCTGTGCGTGCTGGCCGCGCTGCACACAAGCGTTGCGATCGTGGGGATCGGCTGGCTGGCGATCGGGATGGTCGTCTACCCGGTGTACCGCCACCGCCACGGGCTCGACCTGACGACGACAACGAAGGTCGCGATCGCGCGGCCGGCGACCGAGACCGAGTCTGAGTACGAATCGGTGCTCGTGGTGTTCGATGACGGCGGATTCGTGCCCGAGATAATGGCCACGGCGGCGCGACTCGCAGCCCGCCGGCGCCGCGGAATCCACGTGCTGGTGACGATCCCCGTTCCATCCAACAGCCCGATCGACGCCGCCCTGCCGCTCAAGGAGGCGTCTGCGCAATCGATCATCGAAGAGGCCAAGGTCCAGGCGGGCCGGCGGGTGTCCGGACACTGGGAGAAGGTCAGGTCAGGTCAGACCGGCCGGCGGATCGTCGACGAGGCCAAGGCGATGCACGCCGCGGCGATCGTGATGCCGATGCCGCAGGACGGCGCCGGCTTCGGCCGCGCGCTCGCGACCGTGCTGCGCGAACGGCCCTGCCGGGTGATCGTCGAGTCGATCCCGCGGCCCGATCGCAAGCGGACTACGGTGGCGGCGTAGCCTAGGAATCATGAGAGATTGGCGCGCCCCGCTCGGTGCCCTCGGGTTGCATCCCGCGCGGGCCTACGCCGCGCACCAGGCCCGGCCGCCCGACAGCGATGCTCTCCGAAGCGGCGCGGCCACCGCTGCGGAGATCTTGATCGTCGTCGGCGCCGCCACCGCCGGCGTTGCCGCTCTCGGGTCCACGACGTCCGACGCCGCCGGGCTCGGGAGCCTGTACTTGCTCGCGGTGCTGCTGATCGCGATCCGGCGCGGGCAGGTGGCCGCGCTCGTGACCGCGGTCCTGGGCGTGCTCACGCTCAACTTCTTCTTCATCGTCCCTCGCCACCGCCTAGCGATCGCCCACTCGCAGGACCTGGTCGAGCTGATCGTGCTGCTGATCGCGGCGGTCGTCGTCGGGCGGCTGGCCGCGGTCGCCCGCGAGCGCGCCGCCGAGGCTGAGAGCCGGGCGCGGCTCGCCGCCGACCGTGAGCGCGAGGCCAAGCTCGTGGCCGAGATCGCCTCGGCGATCCTCGCCGGCGAGAGCATCGGCACGCAGCTCGAGAGCATCGGCAATCGCGTCGCGCTCGCGACCGCCGCCGGCCGGGCCCGTGTCGTGCTCGAGCCCGTCCCGGCGGCCGCGGAGGGCGAGATCACGGTTCCGCTGCAGACGCGCGCGAGCAACGCGTGGCTGTATCTGACCAGCGACGCGACCTGGGATCCGAGCGCGATCGAGCGGCTGGCCCAGTCGCTCGGGCGCCTGATCGACGTCGCGGTCGAGCGCGAACGGGTGTCGGAGCGAGCCGCCGACACCGAGGCGTCCCGGCGCGCCGAGGTGGCCAAGACCGCGATCCTGCACGCGATCTCCCATGACCTGCGCTCGCCGCTCACCGCGATCACGACCGCGGGGTCAGCGCTGGCGATCGGCGGCGTCACCGAGGCCGAGCGCGCCGAGCTGATCGACGTGATCGAGGTCGAGAGCGCACGCTTGGCCAAACTCGTCGACGATCTGCTCGACCTCTCGCGAATCGAGTCGGGGGCGGTCGCGCCCCAGGCCGACTGGTGCGACCTGCACGACGTCATCGCGTCGGCGGCGGCCCACGCCTCCGGCGATCACCCGATCGAGTTCCAGCTTCCGGCCGAGCTGCCGCTGGTGCGGGCCGACGCGGCCCAGCTCGAGCGGGTGTTCTCGAACCTGATCGAGAACGCGGTCAAGTTCTCGCCCCCGGGCTCGCCGGTCCGGATCAGCGGTGGCGCCAGCTCCGGGCGCGTCGCTGTCCGCGTGGCCGACCGCGGCAGTGGGATCCCGCGGCGGTACCGCTCGCAGGTGTTCGAGCCGTTCTTCCGGGGCCGCGGCGAGGCCGGTGCCGGGTCGGGACTCGGGCTGGCGATCTGCCGCGGCTTCGTCGAGGCCAACGGCGGACAGATCGTCCTGCAGTCCGAGCGGGACGCGGGCACGTCGTTCACGGTCAGCTTCCCGATCGCGCGCCAGCCGGCCGACGCCGAGGATGCAGTGACCGTCGCCAAATGAGCGCGACCGCACCGCGCGTGCTCGTCGTGGATGATGAGCCGCAGATCGTCAGGGGTCTGAAGATCCTGCTCCGCAGCGCCGGCTACACAGTCGACTCTGCCGGGACCAAGGCCGAAGCGCTCGTGGAGCTCGTGTCCCGTCCGCCCGACGCGCTGGTGCTGGATCTCGTCCTCCCAGACGGGCGCGGGGTCGAGATATGCGAGGAGGTGCGGCGCTGGAGCCGGCTGCCGATCCTCGTGCTCTCGGCGGTCGGCGACGAGCGCGAGAAGGTGCGGGCGTTCGACGCCGGCGCCGACGACTACGTGACCAAGCCGTTCGGCACCGATGAGTTGCTGGCCAGGCTGCGCGCGCTGCTGCGCCGGTCGGTCGACATCGGCGGGTCGCCGCAGCTCGAGATCGGCGAGCTGGTGATCGATCTCGCCGACCGGCAGGTCACGCGCGACGGGCGGCCGGTCCACCTGACCCGCATCGAGTTCGATCTGCTCAGCGTGCTCGCCCAGCACCAGGGACGCCTCGTCACCCACCGGCAGCTGCTCCGCGAGGTGTGGGGCCCCGAGTACGGCGACGAGACTCATTACCTCCGCGTACACGTGGCGCACATCCGCGCGAAGCTCGAGCCCGACCCGTCGCGCCCCCGGTACGTGATCACGGAGCCGGGCGTGGGTTACCGGCTGCGCGACCCATCGGCTTAGGCCGAGCCGCTCCCCCCGCGTTCCCGTGCGCCTGCGTACCGTGGTCGTGTGAGGACCGCGTCGGGCGCGAGGGTCGCGGGAGGAGCGGCTCAGCCTCGCCTTCAGCCGTGTTGCCCGGCGAGCTCTCCTGCTTAGCGTTTTCTCTACGCCGGCCGAGCCATGCTTAGCGGGTTCTTGACGGCACCGCGCCTACCGTCAGCAGCAAGACATGGCGCGCATCGAGACCCACGGGTTGCGCCGCAGCGTTGGGGTCGGCGGTCTGTTCGCGACCGCCTACGGCAACGTGGGTTCGTCGATCTATTACGCGCTCGGCCTGGTCGCCGCGTACGCGCTCGGGCTGACCCCGGTGGTGTTCATGCTCGCCGGCGCGCTGTTCGCGCTGACCGCGAAGACGTACGCCGAGGGGGCGGCGATGTTCCCGGAGGCGGGCGGCTCGTCGAGCTTCGCGCGGCACGCGTTCAACGAGCTCGTGTCGTTCACCGCGGGGTGGGCGCTGAGCCTCGACTACATCCTCACGATCGCGATCTCCGCGTTCTTCGTGCCGCATTACCTGGGCGCGTTCTGGCCGGCCTTGACGCACCCGCCGGGCGATGTGATCGGCGGGATCACTGTGATCGCCTTGCTGGCCTGGCTGAACATCCGGGGGATCGGCGAGTCGGCGAACCTGAACTTGATCCTCGCCGTGCTCGACCTCGCCACCCAGGCTCTGATCATCTGCATCGGCGCGGTGCTGGTGTTGAACCCGTCGCTGCTCGTCCACCAGGTCGAGCTCGGCTCGATGCCGACGTACTCGCACCTGATCTTCGCGCTGTCGCTGGCGATGCTCGCTTACACCGGGATCGAGACCGTCTCGAACATGGCCGAGGAGGCGGTCGACCCGGGCCGGGACGTCCCGCGGGCGGTCAACTACATCCTGATCGCCGTGCTCGGCGTCTACGCGGGCATGACGATCGTCGCGCTGTCGGCGCTGCCCGTGCTCGGCCATGGCGCCCATGCCTACACCCTGCTAGGAGAGGCACCGCCGCGGGGCTATCAGAACGATCCGGTGCTCGGCATCATCTCGCACCTCGGGCTCGCGACCGGGGCCACACACGTGCTCCGCTACTACGTCGGCGTGCTGGCGGCGACGATCCTGTTCATCGCCACCAACGCAGGGCTGATCGGGATCTCGCGGCTCTCGTGGTCCCTGGCCGAGCACCGGCAGCTGCCGACGATCTTCTCGCGTCTACACCCTCGCTACCGGACGCCGTGGTTCACGATCGTGGTGTTCTCGGTATTCGCGGCGATCCTGCTGATCCCGGGCAAGACCGATTTCCTCGGCAACCTCTACTCGTACGGCGCGATGCTGTCGTTCACGACCGCCCACGCTGCGGTGATCGCGCTGCGGATCAAAGATCCCGACCGCGAGCGGCCCTACCGGATCGGGGTGAACATCCGCTTCCGGGGTGCCGCGATCCCGGTGAGCGCGGTGATCGGCGGGCTCGGCACGTTCGCGGCCTGGATCTCGGTCCTCGCACTCCACGTCGACGCGCGCTACGTCGGCACCGGGTGGATGGTGGTCGGGCTCGCCGGCTACTTCATCTACCGCCGCAGCCAGATGCTCGACCTGACCAGCCATCACAAGATCGAGCGTCGCGAACGGCCGGCGTTCTTCGTCGAGCTCGAGTACCACTCGGCGATCGTCCCGATCTTCGGCACCGACGTCGACGCCTCCGCGCTGCGGGCCGCGGCCAAGCTGGTCGGCGAGGGCGCGACGGTCGAGGCGATCTACATCCTGCGCGTCCCCAACCAGCTGTCGCTCGACGCCGGGCTCGAGGAGGAGGAGAAGCTCGGGCTCAGCGTGCTCGAGAGCGCGAAGCTCGCCGGGCGGAAGTCCGGGCTCAAGGTGCAGACACGCCTGATCCGCACGCGCAGCCCGGGTGCGGCGATCGTCGAGGAGGCGCAACAGCGCAACGCGGAGATCATCTACCTCGGAACCGCGCACGCGCCGCCGTCGGAGCGCGCGCTCGGGCCGACGGCGAGCTACCTGCTCTCGCACCGGCCGTGCCGGGTGGTGATCGAGACGCCGCCCGCGGCCGCCCGGAACGGAGCGGCGAGCGTGGTCAAGCAGCGCCCGACTCCCTCGCCCGAAGCGGTCCATCGCGCGCCGCCGCGGTCGCGTCAGGCCGCGAACCGGTAGCCGACGCCGGGGTCGGTGCGGATGAACCGCCGCCCCTCGGGGGGCTCGATCTTGCGCCGCAGATTCGCGATGTGCGCACGCAGCACCTGGGTGTCGTCGCCGTACGCCGGGCCCCACACCGAGGTCAGCAGGTCTCGGTGGGTCATCAACCGCCCCCGGTTGCGGACCAACAGGCGAAGCAGGTCGAACTCGGTCGGAGTCAGGTGGACCTCGTCGCCGTTCACGCTGACCGTGCGGCGGGCGAGGTCGACCTCGAGCCCGTCGACCCGGATCTGCGCCTCCTCGGGGTCGGGCGCAATCCGGCGGAGATTCGCCTCCAGGCGAGCCACGAGCTCCCGAGGCCCGAACGGCTTGGTCACGTAGTCGTCGGCGCCGGCGGCCAGCGCCCTCACCTTGGCCTCCTCCTCGCCGACGGCCGAGAGCACGATCAGCGGCATATCGCTCCACTCGCGCAACCGCCGGCACAGCTCGATCCCGTCGAAGTCGGGCAGCAGCAGGTCGACGATCGCCGCGTCGGGATTCTGCAGTGCGGCGACGTCGAGCGCCTCCTCGCCGGTGTACGCCGGCAGCGACTCAAAGCCGGCTTCGCGCAGGATCACCCGCAGCGCCCGCACGATCTGCGGCTCGTCATCAACTACAAGGACTCGGGGTCTGGTGGCGGTCATGAGGTTGATGACGCGGAATCAACCACAAGGACTCGGGGTCTGGTGGCGGTCATGAGGTTGATGACGCGATGTCAACGACCTTCGGCTCGTGCTCGTGCTCGATCGGCAGCGAGACGATGAAGCTCGAGCCCTGACCGGGCAGCGACTCGACCGAGATCGCGCCGCCGTTGGCCTCGACGAACCCCTTGGCGATCGCGAGGCCAAGGCCCGACCCCGTCCACGAGTCGCCGCTGGTCGCGCGCCCGCGGTAGAACGGCTCGAAGATCCGCGCGCGCTCGCCCAGTTGCACCCCCGGCCCCTGATCGACGACGTACACGACCACGCGCGAGCCGCTCCGCCGGACCTGGACCGCCACGGGCTGGCCGTCGGAGTAGCGCGAGGCGTTCTCGAGCAGGTTCGCGAACGCCCGCTCGAGTTGAGCGGCGTCGGCGCGCACCGCGGGCACGTCCGGGTCGATCGTGAGTCGCACGGCGGCGGGCTGCGCCAGCCCGTCGCGCGCCATCAGCAGCACGTCCTCGAGCGAGACCCAGTCCTCGCGCGGCTGCGCTCCGCCGGCCTGGAGCCGGGAGAGGTCGAGCAGGTTGTCGACCAGCGACGCGAGCCGCTCGCCGCCGTCGACGACTGCGCCGCTCAGCTCGGCTCGCTCCTCGGCCGTCAGCGAGCCGGTCCCGAGCGCGTGGCCGGCGGCGACGATCGCGGTCACGGGTGTCCGCAGGTCGTGGGAGACCGCGCGGAGCAGCGCGGTCTTGACGTCGTCGCTCCGCCGCAGCGCGGCGGTCTCGACCGCCTCGGCCTGCAGCGCGTCACGGCTGAGCGCGATCGCGACGAGCGCGCCGAGCGCGGGCACGACCCGCTCGTTTAGCCGCTGCTCGGTCTCGTCAGGGAGGTCGCGGGGGACGAGCAGGGTCGCGACCTGGGTGCCGTCCGTGCCCTTGAGCGCGAACGCCCGGCGTCGTTCGTTGGCCTGCGCAATGCCGAGCTCGAGCGCCGCGGAGGGCATCCCGAGCGCCTCGGCGATGCGGTGGGCGGCGACCGCGAGCGCGGCGGCGGTCTCCGAGCCGCCGAGCAGCTCTCGCGCGAGCGCCGCCGCGAGGTCGGCCTCGGCGCGACCGCGCTCGGCCTCGAGCGCCCGGCTGCGCGCGAGCTCGGCCATCGTGCTGACCGCGGCCGCGACAATGAAGAACGCTCCGAGCGCCACCCAGTTGCGCGAGTCGGCGATCGTGAAGCGGCCGGTTGGCGGAAGGTGGAAGAAGTTGAACGCGGCAGCGCTGAGCAGCGAGGTGGTGAGCCCGAGCGTCAGTCCCCAGTACGCCGACACGAGCACCACCGCGGGCAGGTACACCACGCTCAGCGAAACCACCGGCGCGAGGGCCTTCAGGCCGTAGATCGCGGCGGTGGCCGCGGCCACCAGCAGCACCGACGCGGCGATGCCGAGGGCGAGCGACGGTCTCGAGGCGCGCAGCGTCCCGGGGCGCTCGCCGGGGAACATGCGGGTCCCGGCGCTCACCGTGCGCTCACGCGGTGCCGGCGCCGCCGTAGGACGCCGGGGGCGCCCCGCTCGATTCCGCCGAGGAGATCTGGTCGAGCAGCGCCGTGGGACTCGTCCCGCCGAGGACGCGCAGGCGCGGGAGGCGGTAGGGATCCTCGCTCGGGCTGGCCCAGCCCGGGATCACGGTCGTCGACCCGACGAATCCGGCTGCCCTGACCGCCGCGACCACGGTCGTGTCGTAGTGCCCCGACGGGTAGCAGAACCAGTCGACCGGCACGCCGTAGCGCCGGCGCAGCGTCTGGCGCGCGATGGCCACCTGGTACTTGAGCTGGGAGGCATCCAGAGTGATCAGGTCGGCATGGCTGATTCCCTGGGTGTCGAGCTCCCAGCCGTCGGCGATCATCGTTCTCACCTGCTGGTCGTGAGGCCGCCCTGCGACGGCGGCAGCCCGGTCAGCTGGATGTTCTCGTTCCCGGCCCAGCCCAGCCGCTTGAGGATCGGCAACGCGTTCTCGTACTGGGAGGCGTAGCCGTTGTCGAACGTCAGCACGATCGGCTTGCCCGGCCCGAGCGGCACACCGCGCTTCCAATAGGCCTCGAGCTGGTCCATCGTGACCGCGTGCCAGCCCGCGTTCTTGAGCGCCTGCATCTGCGCCGCGAACTCGTCCGAGGGCACGTACAGCCCGGGGAAGGGGGCGCCGGCCGGGGGCGGGTTGATCACGTGGTACATCAGGACCGGCACCGTCGCGGTCCCGGGCTTGCCGGTGCCGACCCCGGTCACGGTCGATCTCGGGAGCCGCGTCGCGGCGAAGCGTCTTGGCGTGGCCGGCTCGGGCCGACGCGGTCGTGGCTTTGTGATGAGAGGTTTGCGAGGCGTTCGTGGCCGAGGTCGGGCTGGGCGTCTTGCCGCCACCGCCGGCGGCGAGGCCGATCACCATCACGACGGCCACCACCACAACCAGGGCAAACACGACCACCAGACCGTTGCGGCGAGCCCGGGCCCGTCGCTCGCGCTCTCGGGCGAGCCGCCGGGCGCGAATCTGCTGCTCGTTCATGAGCCCACGAGCGTACCCACCACGAAGGCGAAATACAGGACGACGAGTACCAGGGCTTCCGGTCGGCGCATTCCGCCGGGCCGCGCCAGCGCAGCCAGGGTCACGAGCGTCGCCCCGATCAGCCACGCCAGCTGCAGCTTCCCGAGCGTCGTGACGGCGGTGAACGTCACGAACAGCGATGGGACGATCACGCCGAACCCAAGGTTGATCGTGTTGCTGTTGAACGTCTCGCCAACCAGCGCCGCGCCCCGGCCGGCGACGCCGAGGCGAACCGCGGTCATCGCGTTCGGGATGCTCGTGAGCGGACCCAGGATCACCACGCCGAGGACCGCGTCTGAGATGTGCCAGTGGGAACCGAGGCTCAACGCCGCCTCAACCATGCCGAAGCTGCCGGCGACGATCAGCGCCACGTCGAGGACGATCAAGGCGAGCAGGTGGTGTGTCGGGTTTGTGCTCGTATCCGGCTCGCGGTCGGTCGCCGCGTGCTCGTGAAGGGCCTGCGCGAGACGCTTGAAATGCCGGCCGCTGAGCCGGGATCCGGCGATCACGACCGCGAGATACGGGATCAGCGTGAACGCGGTCAGGACCGTCGCGCTGGCTGGCGAGAGCCAGCCGAGGAGCAGCGCGGCCGCGACCAGCGTCACGATCAGGCCCACCGCACCCTCGAGCAGCAACGTCGCGCGGGCAAGCCGCACCCGTCCGGTGATCAGCGCGCTCAGCCCGATCATCGCGGCGAGGTTGAACCCGTTCGACCCGACGAGCACGCCGACTCCGACGTCGTGGGCGCCCTTGAATAGCGCGATCAGCGCCGAGGAGATCTCCGGACCGTCCGCCGCGAGCGCGGTGAGCAGCCCGATCAGCGCCTCGGGAAAGCCGAACCGCACGCCGATCCGGTCGAGCCGGCCGGCGAACAGCCGCGCCGCCCCGAGCGTCACCGCCAGCGAGACACAGAACAGCGGGACTGCGAGGGCAGGGGACATGCGACTCCACGGTCGACGACGGACGCGCCGACCAGACTTCCCGGCTCACCTGGCGCGCACCCTACCTGAAGGACTCCGTGCCCGGGCGGCGAAACGCACGGACATGCTTCGCAAACGACGTCAACCGCAAATCGATCTGCGCCCCGCGAACCCGTCCCAGGGCTTCGAGCACCTCTCCCGCGAATCGATCGCAGTGCTCACCTGGCTCCAGGCCAACCAGGTCGAGTTTGTCCTCGTCGGCCCCGTGGCCGAGGCCGTCCGCGGAGGGGCGACCACCGCCGGTCCGGTCGCGATCGTTCCGGCTCCCTATCGCCGCAACTTCGAGCGCCTCTCGCGCGGGCTCGAGGCCTCGGGCGCCCGGCCCCGACAGAACGGTGGCGCCGAGGCCGCGAAGGCGCGGGCGGCCGCCGACAAGGTCGCGGGTGGCCAGCGCTGGGAGTTCCGCACCGGCGTCCACTTCCTCGATGTCGAGGGCCGCTCGGGCGAGACTCCCGGTTACCAGGAGCTTCTCTACGAGGCCGGCCGGTACGAGCTGGCCGCGGGCCTCAACGTGGACGTCGCCTCTCCCGAGGACATCGAGCACTACGCGCACGTCCGCCGCACGGGCCTCTCGCCCGAGCTGCGGATCACCCGCGGGTCCAAGCAGCAGCTCGAGCACACCAGCGGCGGCCACTGACAGAGCTCGTACATGGCCTCGATAGGCTGAGGCCATGGCAATACGAGCCAGATGGGCGCTTGCCGGCGCCGTCGGGTGCGTTGGGTTGCTGGCGGCGACGTGGTTCGCCGCGTTCCACGTCGGCATCGTTCGGAACGCCGACCGGTCGATGTTCGCCGGCTTCTACGAGCTGCACAGTCACGGCGCGATTCCGCAGGTCGCGACATTCGTGGCGTCGTTGTGCAATCCGAGCCCCGTATATGTACTTCGCCCCGATCCCGGTGCTGGTCGCGCTCGCCCGCGGCCGTCCACGCGTGGCGCTGGCGGTGGCGGCGATCCTGATCGGAGCGAACGTCACCACGCACGAGCTCAAGCCGCTGCTCGCCGAGCCCAGGCTGACGAGCATGCTCGAGGGGTTCCCGACGGTCGCGTCCAAGTCGTGGCCGAGCGGTCACGCCACCGCGGCGATGTCGCTGGCGCTGTCATCGGTGCTCGCCGCTCCGCCTCGCTGGCGGCCGTTCGTGGCCGCGCTCGGGGCCGTGTTCGCGCTGGGGGTCAGCTATTCGTTCCTGACGCTTGGCTGGCACTTCCCGAGCGACGTGCTCGGAGGCTTCCTGGTCGCCGCGACCTGGGCGCTGCTGGCGATCGCGGGCCTGCGGGCCGCCGAGAGCCGGATTCCGCGGGGTGCGTACGCGAGCGCCCGTGCCTCGGTTGCCGAAACGCTGGGTCCGCTCGGCGTCGCGGCGGCGGCGGCAGTCGGGCTGGGCATGCTCGTGCTGCTCAGCCGGCCGCATGAGGTCCTCGCCTACGCGCAGGGGCACAGGGCCTTTGTGGTCGGTGCCGCTGCGATCGCCGCGGCGAGCTTCGCGGTCTCAAGCGCGATCGTGCTGACCGCCCGTCGTTAGGCGGCTCGCCCCGGCCCGGTCTCGGGTCAGCGGTACCGGCCGGGTTCCCACAGCGGCTCTTCGCCGCCGTTGGCGCCCCGGCTGAGGATGAACAGCAGATCCGAGAGTCGGTTCAGGTACCGGACGACCTCGGCGTTGATCTCGGGGCCGGCCGCGATCGCGAGCCGCTCGGCGCGCCGGCACACCGTGCGGCAGACGTGGAGTTGCGCGGCCGCCCTGGTGCCGCCTGGGAGCACGAACGACTTGAGCGGTGCAAGCGTGGCGTTGACCTCGTCGCAGCGCTCCTCGAGCCAGGCGGTCTGCTCGGGGATCACCCGCAGCCGCTCGCGCTCGGGGTCGTGCGGCGCCGAGATGTCGGCGCCGACGTCGAACAGATCGTTCTGGATCCGCTGGAGCCACTCGTCGTACTGGGCCGGCATATCGTCGATCGTGAGCGCGAGCCCGATGTGGGCGTTGAGCTCGTCCACCGTGCCGTACGCCTCGATCCGGGGGTGTGTCTTGGCCACACGGCTCATGTCGCCCAGGTGGGTCTCGCCCGAGTCGCCCAGGCGCGTGTAGATCCGAGTCAGGTTCACTGTCATGGCCTTGGCTCGCGAGTGTAGAGGCGCGGTGGCGGCGCTCGGGGGCCTGCCGTCAGGGCATCGCCGAGCGGTCGGCTCAAACGGCGGGCACCTGGGGTGGGGCGTCGTTCGACGCCGCGGTCCGGACGGCCCCGAGAAACTCGCCACTCGGCGCGCGTCCGGCGGCCAATGGCGATTTAGTCGGGCATAGCGCGACTCTCGCCACTCGGGCCGGACAGGTGGCCGAGTGGCGAATAAGTCGGGATGAGCCGCCCGGCCGGCGATCCGACGTGGGCCCACGATCCGCGCGCGCCCCGAGCCGCAAGGCCCCCGATCCGCCGGGCCCCGAGCCGCCGGGCCCCGACCGCACGGGCCCGATCCGCCCGGGCCCGATCGCCGGCGACGCCGGCGGCACCGCCGATCGCCCACCGCCACCGCCCCGCCACTCGCCCCACCGGTACGATCTCCCCGTTCAAGGTCGGTGGCGATGGGAAGCCGGTGCGAGTCCGGCGCGGACCCGCCACTGTGATCGGGGACGCCGGCCGCAACTCAAAGCCACTGGCTGACGCCGGGTCAGCTGGGAAGGCGCGGTCGGTAGGCCCGAAAGCCAGGAGACCAGCCTCCGACCACCAGCCAACAGCCCTCGTGGAAAGGGGTGGCCCTCAATGCATCGCAAGACCGTTATCGCTCTGATCGGAGCGATCGTCGTGGCCCTCAGCGCCTCCGGCGTCGCGCTCGCCGCCGGCTCCGGCCCATCCGTGTCCGTGACCATCAAGACGGCGACGAAGACCCTGCTCAAGCCAACCACCGTGCACGGCCCGACGGGATGGATCACCAAGGGTGGAACGCCCAAGGGCAAGTGCTCGGGCAGCAGCGCCGCCGGCGCGCTCGCCGCTGCGACCCACGGCAAGTGGGCCGGCAAGTGGTACTCCAGCGTGCCCGGCATCTTCGTCACCTCGATCCTCGGGGTGAAGCCGACCGGCCAGAGCTTCTGGGGCGTATTCGTCAACGGCAAGTCCTCGAGCAAGGGGATCTGCGACATCAAGCTCCACGCGGGACAGAAGCTGGCGTTCAAGATCGTCGGGTGAAACCCGGCCGCCGGCCACCGCCTGGCTCGTCGATGACCCGCAGGGTTGTTCTCACGGCGATCGCGATCGCATCCGCGGTCGCGATCGCCGGCTGCGGCCTGGGCGCCGGCAAGTCGACCTCGGGCGACGCCACGCTAACGGTCACGCGGGGGTTCGGTACCGCCGCGGTCGGCTCGGCGAGCGAGCACAGCATCCCCGGGTCCCAGACCGTGTTGCGGATGCTCGAGCGCTCGTTCAAGGTCACGACGCGCTACGGCGGAGGGTTCGTCGAGTCGATCGACGGCCACGCCGGCGGCTCCTCCCGGCTCGACTGGTTCTACTACGTGAACGGGATCGAGGCGACGCTCGGTGCCGCGGGCACCTCGGTCCACTACGGCGACCGGATCTGGTGGGACCTCCACGACTGGACCGCCACCGACTCGATCCCCGCGGTCGTGGGCTCGTTTCCCGAGCCGTTCATCCACGGCATCAATGGACGGCGGTTCCCGGTCACGATCGAGTGCGCCGCCGACGTGGCCACGGCCTGCAAGCGCGTCACCGATGAGCTCACCGCAATCGGAGTGCCGGCCTCGAGCCAGGCGATCGGGACCGGGTCGGGCTCTGACTCGCTTGGCGTGATCGTCGGGACCTATCAGGACATCCACGAGGAATTGCTGGCCGCGCTGCTCGAGCACGGGCCGGCGTCGAGCGGGGTGTACGCGAAGTTCGCCGGCCCGACCGGGTCCTCGCTGCAACTGCTCAATCCGCAGGCACAGGTGGTGAAGACGCTCGGCGCCGGCGCCGGCCTGATCGCGGCTTCCGCCCAGACCTCGACCGGGCCGGCATGGCTGATCACCGGGACCAACGTTGCCGGGGTGTCGGCCGCCGCCGCGGCGCTGACCCCGGCGCGGCTGCAC
This sequence comes from uncultured Solirubrobacterales bacterium, assembly GCA_963746695.1. Classification (GTDB taxonomy): domain Bacteria; phylum Actinomycetota; class Thermoleophilia; order Solirubrobacterales; family Solirubrobacteraceae; genus Palsa-465. The sequence continues at coordinate 45,179 of CAVVCP010000015.1, forward strand.
GACCACTTCGCGCTCGCCGTGCAGGGCGCCACCGACCTGCCGGTGCCGCTGGAGGGAGGCCACAGTTGATCTACCGCCGGCGCGCCAGCCCGCTCCACGCCGCCCGCGCCGGCGTCGGCTGCGCCTACTGCCTCGCGCTCACGCTCGCCGCGCTGCTGCTGTCCGCGCCGGTCCCGCTCGCGGCGGTCGTGGTGGCGATCGCCGGCGCGGCGGTCGGCGCCGGCGTCGTGCGCGAGATGCGCCGCGCGGCGCTGCTGGCGATCCCGCTCGGCCTGCTCGTGATGGCGGTCAACATGCTGGTGGCGCAGGGCGGGCTGACCGTGATCGCCCGCCTCGGGGACCTGCCGGTGTTCGGGCAGACCGACGTGACGCTCGAGGCGACGGTGTACGGAGCCGTGCTCGGGGTGCGGGCGATCGCGCTCGTCCTGTGCGGCGCGCTGTACACGGTCGCGGTCGATCCCGACGAGGTGCTCGGGCTGTTCCGCCGCCTCTCGTTCCACTCCGCGCTGACGGCCACGCTGGCGACGCGGATGGTGCCGGTGCTCGCCCGCGACGCCCGGCGGCTCGCCGAGGCCCAGCGGTGCCGTCCCGGTGCGCCACCGTCCCGCCTGCAGCTCATGCGGGCGGCGACGTCCGGCGTGCTCGACCGCGCGCTCGACGTCGCCGCAGCGCTCGAGGTGCGCGGCTACGGGGCGGCCCGCCGTTCCGGGCGCGGCGGGGCGCGCGTTCACCGGCCGTACTCGCGCCACGACATCGCGTTTGCGGCATCCGCGGTGGCGATCACGGCGCTCGCCATCGGAGCGCGCGTCGCCGGCCTCGCCCCGTTCCAGTCCGACCCCTCACTGCACGCGCCCGTCGGCGCCGGCACAGTCGCGGTGGCAGTGGCGATCGTGGTGTGCGCGCTGTTGCCGTTCGCCGACCGTAGGGGCATCGAGCGGTGAGCGTCCTCTCGCTCGAGCAGGTCACGTACTCATACCCGGGGGCGACCGCGCCCGCGATCGCCGACATAAGCCTCGAGATCGGCCCGGGAGAGCTGGTCGTGCTCGCCGGTGGGTCTGGCTCGGGCAAGTCGACGCTGCTGCGAGCCGCGAATGGGCTCGTGCCCCACTTTCACGGCGGGGTATTCGCCGGCCGCGCGACCGTGGCCGGGATGGACACCCGCGAGCATGGCCCGGGAGAGCTGGCCGCCGCCGTGGGGACGCTGTTCCAGGACCCCGAGACCCAGGTGGTGATGGGAACGGTCCGCGCCGAGCTCGCGCTCCCGCTCGAGAACCAGGGCAAGGCGCCGGCCGCGGTGGCGCGCGGCATCGAAGAGGCGGCGCTGGCGCTCGGGATCGCGCATCTGCTCGACCGGCCGACCGCCGAGCTATCCGGTGGCGAGCTCCAGCGCGTGGCCCTGGGCGCGGCGCTCGCGGGCAGGCCGAAGCTGATCCTGCTCGACGAGCCGACCTCGCAGCTCGACCCGGTCGCCGGCGACGAGCTGATCGCGTTGCTGCGACGGCTCAACGAGGACTTCGACGCGGCGATCGTGATCGTCGAGCACCGGCTCGAGCGCTGCCTCTCCTTCGCCGACCGCGCGATCGGGATGCGCGGCGGGCGGGTCGTCTGCGACGCCGCGCCTGCCGATTTCCTGGCCTGGGCGTGCGAGTCGGCGCCCGAGCTCGCGACGCCCGGCGCGCGGCTGCTGTTCGGCCTCGGGATGGCGCCGGTGGCGGGCGTGAAGGCGGCCCGCGCGGCCCTGCGGTCGCGCGGGATGCTTCCGGCGACGGACGACATCGAGGACGGCGCCGCCGGGCGGCGGGATCGCCGGGCGATCCGGCGCGCCGGAGAACCAGCGCTCCGACTCGAGCGGATCTGGCGGGAGATCGATCGCGGGCCGGCGATCCTCCGGGGCGTCTCGCTCGACGTCGCCCCGGGTGAGCGCGTAGCGCTGATGGGACGTAACGGCGCCGGCAAGTCGACGCTGCTTCGGCACGCCGCCGGGCTCATGCGTCCGACGCGCGGCAAGGTCCGGAGCTCGGGGCGGGTGGGACTGCTGCTTCAGAACCCGACCGACTACCTCATCCACGAGCGGGTCGCGCAGGAGGCCTCGCCGGCCGCGCTCGCCACCGTCGGGCTCGGCGATGGCGCGTTCGCCGACCGTCATCCGCGCGACCTGTCGGGCGGCGAGAAGCAGCGCCTGGCGCTGGCGATCGTGCTCGACGCCGGTGGGGATCCCAATTACCAAGCCGCGGCGGTGGTCTGTCTCGACGAGCCGACCCGCGGCATGGATCGCCGGCGCAAGGATGAGCTCGCGGCGCTCCTGCGCGAGCTCGACGCCGCCGTGCTCGTCGCCACCCACGACCCCGAGTTCGTCGCGGCGTTCGCGGAAAGGGTCGTGCTGCTCGGCGACGGCGTCGTGATCGCGGACGGCTCGCCCGCGGCGATCCTCGCCGGCGGCACGTACTTCGCCACCGAGACCGCGCGGATCCTCGGCGGCGCCGGCGGCGCGCTCGACCCCGAGCAGGGGATCGCGGTCGTGTCGGCGACGGTCGCGGCGGGAGCCGAGGTGACCGCGTGAGCTGGCAGCTCGGCGCGTTCGCCATCCTCGCGCTCGCGCTCGGCGGCGGGTTCCTGTGGTACGAGCGCGTCCGGCCGGATGCCCGGATCGTCGCGCTCGTCGGGACGCTGGCGGCGTTCGCCGCGCTCGGCCGGATCGCCTTCGCGGCGTTCCCGAACGTCAAGCCGACGACCGACATCGTGCTGGTGTCCGGATACGCGCTCGGCGGCGGTCCCGGATTCGCGGTCGGCGCGCTCGCGGGCCTGGCTTCGAACTTCTTCTTCGGCCAGGGACCGTGGACGCCGTGGCAGATGGCGGGGTGGGGGGCGGTCGGCGTGATCGGGGCTGGGCTCGCGGTGCTCACCGGCCGGCGGATCGGGCGCTGGCCGCTCGCCGTCGTGTGCGCGGTGGTCGGGTTCGCGTTCACCGCCCTGCAGGACCTCGGCGACTGGGTCACCTATAGCGACCACAGCCTCGCCCAGCTGGGGGTGTATGTGGGCAAGGGCGTCGGGTTCGACTTCGTCCACGCCGCCGGCTGCTTCGCGTTTGCGCTCGCATTCGGGCCGGCGCTGATCCGGTCGCTCAGCCGCTTCACGCTGCGGCTGAACGTGACGTGGCGAACGGCGACTCCGCTGCTCGCACTCGCGCTGACCGCATGGCTCGCGACGCAGCCCGGCGTTCTCGGAGACGGGCGAGCCGCGGCGGCGAACACTCCGGCCGGCTACCTGATCGCCGCTCAGAACTCGGACGGCGGGATCGGGGCAACGCCCGGCTCGTCCTCCTCACAGCTCTATTCGGGGTGGGCCGCGCTCGGGCTGGCCGCCGCGGGCGAGAATCCGCTCGACGTCACGCACGACGGTCACAGTCTGATCGGCTACGCCGAGACCGGCGCGGGCTCGTCCGATCCGGGCGACGTCGAGCGGAACATCCTCGTTGCCGGCGCCGCCGGCTTGCCGGCCACGAGCTTCGGCGGCCGCAACCTCCTCGCCGAGCTCCGGTCCGACATCCGGCCGAACGGGTCGGTGAACAACCAGACGAACTGGACGTCGTTCGCCGTACTCGCGCTGCGGTCGGCGGGCGTCGCGCCGCCGGCGGCCAGCCTCGCGTGGCTCGTGCGCCAGCAGGATTCGGACGGAGGCTTCAACTTCGCCACCCGTGGCGGGCTGAGCGACGTCGACGACACCGGAGCCACGCTCGAGGCGCTCGCGGGCGCCGGCGGGTCCGCGGCCTCGCGGGCGCGGACCTTGGCGGTCGCCTACATCCGCCGCCAGCAGGACCGCGACGGCGGCTTCCCCGGCATGCCCGGCGCGGGCTCGAACGCCCAGTCGACAGCGTTCGGAGTGCAGGGGCTGCTCGCGGCCGGGGCCGATCCGAGCTCGCTCCACCGCAAGGGAGCGCCGTCGCCGCTCGACTACCTGCGCTCGCTGATCGCCGGCGACGGTCACATCCGCTACGCCCGGGGCAGCGACGAGACGCCGACATGGGTGACGGGCGAGGCGCTGATGGCGCTCGAGGGCAAAGCGCTGCCGGTCGCGGCGCCGGCGCGCCGAACCGCGCCGGCGCCGGCACGACCCCGGACCACGACGACCACAGCTACGACCGCCACGACGGCAACGTCGTCCACGACGGCGACGAGCACCGCGAACCGGAAGGCCAAGGCGCGGCGTCGGGCCAAGGCCCACCCGCGGCCCGCCAGGCCGGAAGGCGCGGCCGCCGCGGCCGTGCCGGCGGCGGACTTCGATCAGCTCGCGAGCGACGCGGGAGTCCTGACCGCGGTGGCGCTGGCGTTCCTGAACCCAAGTTGAACCCAAGTCAGGACGAATTCTGTACCCTCGGGCGCTCCTTATGCTGATCGGAGTTCCTAGGGAGTTGGCCGTGGGTGAGCGGCGGGTTGCGCTCGTGCCTGAGGTGGTGCGTAAGCTTGGCGGGGCGGGTGGTGGTGAGTCGGGTGGTGGTGTGGGGGTTGTGGTGGAGCGGGGTGCGGGTGCGGGCGCGTTGATTCCGGATGGTCAGTTCGAGGGGGCGGGGGCGCGGTTGGTTGATGATCCTGCCGGCGTGTATGAGGCTGATGTGGTGGTGAAGGTCGCGCCGCCGAGTGTTGGGGAGATTGCGCGGTTGCGGCCTGACAGCGTGTTGATCGGGTTTTTGGCGCCGTTGACGGGTGGTGAGGCGGTTCGGGCGATCGCGCGGTCGGGGGCGACGAGTTTTGCGATGGAGGCGGTTCCGCGGATCAGTCGGGCGCAGTCGATGGATGCGTTGTCTTCGCAGGCGAATATTTCGGGGTATCGGGCGGCGTTGATCGGGGCGCAGGAGTTGGGGCGGTATTACCCGATGTTGATGACGGCGGCGGGGACGATTCGTCCGGCGACGGTGTTGGTGTTGGGTGCTGGGGTGGCGGGGTTGCAGGCGATCGCGACGGCGCGGCGTTTGGGTGCGGTGGTGCAGGGGTTTGATGTGCGGGCGGCGGTCAAGGAGCAGGTGGAGTCGTTGGGCGCGCATTTTTTGGAGTTTGATGTGGGTGGGGATTTGGAGGGCGCGGGCGGGTATGCGAAGGAGTTGACGGCTGAGCAGCAGCAGCGCCAGCAGGAGTTGATGGCCGAGGCGATCGGGAAGGTTGATGTGGTGATCACGACGGCGCTGGTTCCGGGTCGTCGCGCGCCGATTCTGGTTACCGAGGCGGCGGTGAGGTTGATGAAGCCGGGGTCGGTGATCGTCGATCTCGCCGGTGAGGCGGGGGGGAATTGTGAGCTGTCTGAGCCGGGGGAGACGGTGTTGCGTCATGACGTGAAGATCCTGGCGCCGTTGAACGTGCCCTCGACGTTGGCCGAGCACGCCTCGCAGTTGTATGCGCGGAACATTCAGGCGCTGTTGGGGCTGATGATCTCCGAGGATGGGCGGCTGTCGTTGGATTTCGATGACGAGGTGATCGCCGGGGCGTGCATCACGCGCGACGGCGAGATCGTTCATGAGGCCGCGCGGGCGGCGGCTGAGGCCGGCGCGACCGCCGGCTCCTGACCCCCGGGGGAGGATTTGAGATGAGCACGATTACCGACATCGCGATTCTGGTGCTGGCGGCGTTCGTGGGGTTTGAGGTGATCTCGAAGGTCCCGAACACGTTGCATACGCCGTTGATGTCGGGCACCAACGCGATTCACGGGATTGTGCTGCTGGGTGGGTTGTTGTTGATGCATGACGCGGTTGGGTGGTTCGAGCATCTGTTGTTGGTGATCGCGATCGCGTTCGGGACGATCAACATCGTCGGCGGGTTCGTGGTCACCGACCGGATGCTGGGGATGTTCAAACGCAAGCCGGATCTGCCCGAGGCGCCGGCGCCGGGGGAGATCGAGGACGGCGGCGGGAAGTGACGGTCGTGGGCACGATCTTTTTGCAGTCGGCGACGTTCATCGACGCCTGCTACATCGTGGCGTTCTCGATGTTCATCTATGGGATGAGCGGGTTGACGGGGCCGCGGACGGCGGTCCGGGGGAACAAGATCGCGGCGGTCGGGATGGCGGTCGCGGTCGTCGCGACCTTGTTGACGCCGCATGTGCTCTCAGGGAGCGCGCCGTGGCTGATCGCTTTGGGGTTGGTGATCGGGGTCGCGGTCGGGCTGCCGGCGGCCAGGACGGTGCGGATGACCGCGATGCCGCAGATGGTCGCGCTGTTCAACGGCGTCGGCGGTGGCGCGGTCGCGATCATCGCGTGGGTCGAGTACCGCCACGCGTTCGGCGGGTCCTACGCGCTGAGGATCGAGATCCCGTCGCTGTTCGCCGCGATCGTCGGGTCGATCTCGTTCTGGGGGTCGAACATCGCGTTCGGGAAACTCCAGGAGATCCTGCCCGGCCGGCCGATCAAGCTCCCCGGGCAATCATTCATCAACCTCGCGCTGCTGGTGATCTGCGTCGGGTCAGCGATCGTGCTCGCCGCCGGCACCCACTCCCAGGCGCTGTTCATCATCGGGATCCTGCTCGCCGCCGGCGTGCTCGGGAACATGGTCGTGCTCCCGATCGGCGGCGCCGACATGCCGGTCGTGATCTCGCTCCTGAACGCGTTCACCGGCCTGTCCGCGGCCGCGACCGGTATCGCCCTGAACAACACCGCGCTGATCGTCGCCGGGATGATCGTCGGCGCGTCAGGCACGATCCTCACCAACCTGATGGCCAAAGCCATGAACCGCTCAGTCCCCGCGATCGTCGCCGGCGGGTTCGGCGGCGCCATCGCCGCGCCCGCCGGCGGCGCCGGCGGTGCGGAAGGCGGGACCGTCCGCTCCACCAGCGCCCAGGACGTCGCCATCCAACTGTCCTACGCCCGGCTGGTGGTGATCGCGCCCGGATACGGAATGGCCGTCGCCCAAGCCCAACACGCCGTCCGCGAACTCGAACGCGCGCTCGAAGCCAAAGGCGTCGAAGTCAAATTCGCGATCCACCCCGTCGCCGGCCGGATGCCCGGCCACATGAACGTACTCCTCGCCGAAGCCGACGTCCCCTACGACCTCCTCCGCGAAATGGACGAAATCAACCCCGAATTCGGACGCACCGACGTCACCCTCGTCATCGGCGCCAACGACGTCACCAACCCCGCCGCCAAAAACGAACCCGGATCCCCCATCTACGGCATGCCAATCCTCGAAGTCGACCGCTCCGGCGCCGTCGTCGTACTCAAACGCTCCATGGCCTCCGGATTCGCCGGCATCGACAACCCCCTCTTCTACGACCCCAAAACCTCACTCCTATTCGGCGACGCCAAACAATCCGTGAGCGACATCACATCCGAAGTACAAGCGCTCTAGTTACTTGCCTGCGGGCATCGGGTATTCCGATCTGCGATGGATCCGAACCGCCTGAAGGAAATCCCGATCTTCTCCCACCTCTCCGACGAGGAGGCCAAGCGGCTGGCCGCGTTCGCGACCGAGACCAGCGTGGCCGAAGGTCAGATCCTGATGAAGCAGGGCGATTACTCGACCGAGTTGATCGCGATCCAGGAGGGGAGCGCGGACGTGATCCAGAACGGCGAGAAGGTCGCTTCTCTCGGGCAGGGCGATCTGATCGGGGAGATGGGCCTGATCGAGCGCGAGCCCCGAAACGCCGACGTGATCGCCACCTCCCCGATGCGGGTGATGAAGCTCACCCACTGGGAGATCCGGCGGATGTCCGACGAGACGCTCGACCGGATCAAGGAGATCGTCGCCAAGCGCCGCCAGGACGGCGTCGGCGATCCCGCTCACTGAGTCGCGGGACGGCCCGGACCGACTCCGTTCACGAGCGTTCGAGCGGTTCACATAACTAAGCGTCGGATCCGTTCGGCATCCGTCGTTTGTGATACGTTCCCGCCCGCCTAATCCCCGGTTCGCCACGCCGGGGAATGGAGGACCCAGTTCGTTGGGGCGAGTCGCGCGGTGATCCGCGAGAAGCGCTTTTCTCAGGAGCGCGAGCCCGTCAGCTAACTCCGTCGGCCGAAGGCGTCCATGCAACACCTCGCCCACGGAGCGCTCGCCCTTGTTCGGTTTCAGCAGCTTCCGCATACGGAAAGCGTGCAAGGACAGCTCGCAATGGAGGACTTGGCGGCGCAACGCCGACCGTCGAGCAGCGATGGCACGCATCTCGACACTCGCCGTTGTGCTCGCGGTGGCGCTCGTCGCGGGCGTGGGGAGCGCGGGGGCCGCGTCGAAGTCCTCCGGTGGCGCGTCGATGCTGCACGCGAGCGCCCCGACCGGGATCGTCAACCCGACCTCGTCGACCGCGGTGTTCAACCGCACGCTCAGGCAGGGGAACAGGGGGGCGGACGTCAAGACCCTCCAGACCTGGTTGACCGACGTCGGCGACAAGGTGCCGAAGACCGGTTTCTTCGGCCCGATGACCAAGGCCGCGGTGATCGACTTCCAGACGGACGAGAGCCTGTCGCCGGTGACCGGTGTCGTCGGGCGCCTGACCGCGTCGACGCTGCTCGCCGCGGTCAAGAACGACGCCAAGGGCTCCGGTGTGCTCGACACGCCCGGCCAGTCGCTTGCCGGCACGAGCTCGTGGGTGTTCCCGCTCCAACCGATCTCCCGGGTGTTGCCGTCGAGCGATTGGACGCTCGACCAGGGCATCGACATCGGCACGGTCAACAACGCCTGCGGGCCCCAGGTGACCGAGGTCGCGATGACCTCCGGGACGATCGTGCAGGAGGGGATCTCCGGGTTCGGGCCCGCGGCGCCGGTGCTGAAGGTCGCGAGCGGTCCGTACGCGGGGCGTTACATCTATTACGGCCACGCGCTGCCCGCGCTCGTGCCCGTCGGAACGCAGGTGACGACCGGCGAGCCGATCGCCGACGTCGGCTGTGGTGATGTCGGCCTCTCGAGCGCGCCGCACGTGGAGATCGGGATCAGCGACGTCGGCGGTCCGCCGTGCTGCCCCGGATATCAGGAAACCTCGCCGGCGATGTACGACATCGTGCTGAACCTCTTCAGGAAGGCCGGCGGCAAGTAGGACCACGGTCCGTGGCGGGGCCTGGATAGTCTCCGGGCGATGGCCGATCGAGATCGTGGCCCGGCGCCGGCGCTCGAACTGAGCACGTCGGCGGGCACGCTCGAGCTCGGTGGCCGGCCGTGGCTGATGGGTGTCGTCAACGCGACGCCCGACTCGTTCTCGGACGCCGACGGGCACCGGACGCTCGAGGACCGCGTCGAGCTGGCGCGTTCGCTGCTCGACGCCGGCGCGGAGATCATCGACATCGGCGGCGAGTCCGGCGTGACCAACCAGCCGCCGGTGGCGCCCGAGGAGGAGATCGAGCGCGTCGTGCCGCTGATCGAGCGGGTGGCCGGTGAGCTCGGCGCGCTCGTGTCCGTCGACACGTACAAGCCCGCGGTCGCGCAGGCAGCGATCGCCGCCGGCGCGGCGATCGTCAACGACGTGAGCGGACTGACGTACCCGGAGCTGGCGGACGTGTGCGCGGGGACCGGCGCCGGGCTCGTTCTGATGCACACGCGGGCGGCGCCCAAGCAGAAGCTGCTCGATCCGACGCTCGACGGGCTGGTCGGGGCCGACGTCAAGCGGTTCCTACGCGAGCGGATATCGGTGGCGATGGCTCACGGCGTCGCGTTCGAGCAGCTGATGCTCGACCCCGGCCCCGATTTCGGCAAGACCCCCGCACAGACCGTCGAGGTCCTGCGGGAGCTGTCCGGTCTGCACGCGCTCGAGCGGCCGCTGCTGCTGGCGGTGTCGCGCAAGGACTTCATCGGCGCGATCACGCTACGGGCGCCCAGGGCGCGACTTGCCGGGACGCTCGCGGCGATCGGCTACGGAGTCGATGCCGGCGCTCACGTCCTGCGCGTTCATGACGTCGCCGACGTGGCCGACTACCTGGCGGTGCGCGCGGCGCTCACCGGCGAGGCCGACGTGGATTCGGGGCTGCGTCTGGCCACCGACCTGCGCCGCGTACCGCGACCCGCCTAGCGGGACGCTAGATTGAGGGGGCACTGAATCGCCGGTCGCTGACACAACGCGACCGGAGCCCACCGATCATCCCCACAAGGAGGCAGCACCCATGTCGATCCTGGACCGTTCCGCGCTGGAAGCGAGTCCGCTCGCGGACCTTCACGCGCTCGCGTCGGAGCTTTCGATTGACGGGTATCGCCGTCTGCGTAAAGCCGACCTGATCGACGCGATCATCACCCGCCAGGGCGGCGAGCCGGCCGCGGAGGGCGACGCCGTCGTCGAGGAAGAGCGTCCCACGAGCTCGCGCCGTCGGGCGCCGCGCCGCGCCAAGCCCGAGCCCGAGCCCGAAGCGGAGACGGACGCGGAGGCGGACGAGGCGGCGAGCGCCGACGAAGACGGCGACAGCGACGCCGACAGCGACGGCGACGGCGACGGCGACGGCGACGAAGAGCGTCCCACGAGCACACGGCGGCGGGGTCGCCGGGGCGGGCGGGGACGCGGGCGTGGTCGCGACGAGGACACCGAGGCCACGTCCGAGGAGGCCGAGGAGACCGAGATCGAGAGCGTCGACGGCGCCGGCAAGGCCGGGGGCGATGCGCGCAGCCAGGAGGACGAGGTCGTCGAAGGCGAGGTCGAGCTGCTCCCGAACGGCTCGGGATTCCTACGCGTCCATCCGCCCGAGCCCTCCGAGGACGACGTGTACGTGTCGGCCGCGCAGGTCAAGCGGTGCGAGCTCGTCCCCGGCGACCGGATCTCTGGTCCCCGCCGTGCTCCGCGTCGATCCGAGCGGTTCGCATCGCTGATCCGAATCGACACCATCAACGGCCGGCCGGCCGACGAGGTTGCCGACAGCACGCGGTTCGAGGATCTCCCGGCCGCCTACCCGACCGACCGTTTCCGGCTCGGCGCGGACGACCCGACGATCAAGGCGATCGAATGGCTGACGCCGTTCGGCCGCGGCTCGCGGGTCACGATCGTCGGCGCGGCCCGCTCCGGCAAGACCGAGGCCCTCCGGCGGCTCGCTGCAACGCTCGCGGGCCAGGAGGACATCCAGCTGTCGCTGGTCCTCGCCGGCGTCCGGCCCGAGGAGATCGCTGACTGGCAGCAGGGCCCGGTCGCGCCGGCGGCGGCGGTCAGCTTCGCCGCGTCCGCCGACGCTCAGGCCCAGACCGTCGAGCGCGCGGTCGACCAGGCCCGCCGTCTGGCCGCGCGCGGGGCTCACGCGGTCGTGCTGATCGACACGCTCAGCGGCATGTCGGCCCACGCCGCGCGCAAGCTGCTGGCCTCGGCGCGGAACATCGCCGACGGCGGATCGCTGACCCTGATCGCCACCGCATCCGAGCCGCTCGGAGGGGAGACCACGGTAATCGCGCTCGATCACGTGCTCGCGAGCACCGGTCGGTTCCCGGCGTTGGATCTGATCGCGAGCTGGACGATCCGTCCCGAGCTGCTGGTCGGCGACGCGGGCGCCGAGGCGATCGCGCGGGCGCGGATCGAGGCCGTCGACCGGTAACAGATCGCGCGCGCCCGCTGGTCCCGGAGAGCGCGAATCTTCGTCTATGGGCGCGCGCGGTCGAATAGGATCGGCGATCGTGCTCGCCGATCTTCCCGCCGCGGACGCCTGGAGTAACTGGGTCGGCAACCAGACGTTCACCCCGGGCTTCGCGGCCGCGCCGCGCGACGAGGACGAAGTGGCGGCGCTCGTCCGGGACGCCTCCGAGCGAGGCGTCGGCGTCCGCGTCTCCGGTGCGACCCACTCGTTCACGCCGATCGTGCAGACCGACGGCCTCCTGCTCGACCTCTCCGGGCTGCGAGGCGTCGTCGAGGCCGACCCGACAAGCAAGCGTGCCGTGGCGCTGTCGGGAACGCTGATCCGGGATTTCTACGAGCCGCTGTGGCGCGAGGGCCTGGCGCTCAAGAACCAGGGAGACATCGACACTCAGCAGATCGCCGGCGCGGTGGCGACCGCAACTCACGGATCGGGCATTCGGAACAAATGCTTCTCGGGCGTGGTCCGGGGTGTTCGACTCGTCACCGCTTCCGGGGAGATTCGCGATGTCGACGGGAGCGAGCCCGACCTTCTCCACGCGGCTCAGGTCTCGGTCGGGATGCTGGGGGTCATGACCCGGCTCGAGCTCGAGGTGACCGATGCTTACCGACTCACCGAGCAGATCGACCTGTGGCCATGGGGAGAGGTAATCGAGCGCTGGAACGAGCTCGTCCACGAGCATCGTCACTTCGGCTTCTTCTGGCTGCCCACCGAGGAGTCAGCGGCGCTCTACAACCTCTCCTCGCATGATCAGACGATGGCTGACAAGTGCTACGTGAAGATCTACGACGAAGCCGCGCCGGATCAGCCCGACAGCGAGGTCGAAGGTCGGCGGACCGATCGTTGCTACCGGATCTATCCGATGGTCTACGACCCCAACTTTCACGAGCTCGAGTATTTCGTGCCGCTCGAGCTGGGCCCCGACGCGCTGTCCGCGATGCGCGATCTGATGCTTCGGAGCCTTCCCGACTCGATCTTCCCGCTCGAGGTGCGCACCGTCGGGCCGGACGACGCATATCTGTCCCCGAACTACAAGACGGCGACCACGGTGATCTCGGTGTCGGGAAAGCCGGGCACCGACTACTGGGATTACCTGCGCTCGGTCGACTCGCTGCTGGCGGACTTCTCGGCGCGGGTTCACTGGGGAAAGCTGCACTTCCTCACTCCCGAGCGACTTCACGCGCTGTACCCCGAAGCCGATGCGTTCATCAAGGCGCGGCGGGAGCTCGACCCCGGCGGGACGTTCCTCAACGACCATCTCCGCGAGCTGTTCGCGTAGCGGAGCTCGGCCCGTTAGTACGCCGTGCACCGCGAGCGGTGTCGGGGCGAGGCCTTATAGCGCGGCTCGCGGCCGCGGTTCCAGAGCACGGAGTCGATGTCGGCGGCGAGCGCGCCGGCGCGCTGCGAGACGATCAGCTCGACCGCGTGAAGCGCGCACGCCCGGATCTCGATCTCCGCGCGGGAATCGTGCTCGATCAACTCCTCGCGCTCGATCCGCTCGAGCAGCGCGGGGTCGTAATCGAGCAGGCCGTCGAGGCGCAGGACGTGCGGGACGAGGTTGTCGGCGAACATCGTCAGCCGATCGAGGTCGTGGAACGCCGCCACGCCGGCGCGGGAGAGGTTGGCGGTCGCGATCTGCGCGCGCTTGAGGAACGGCACTGCGAGACCGTCGTAGATCGAGGTATCGGCGAACGAGTCCCACCCGGCCAGCGACTCGACGAGCGCGACGGCCGAGCTCCCGGCGGAGTCGGCGACCGCCGCGAACCGACCGTCGTGGTCCGCGCCGACGCGCCGGCCGAGATCGTTCAGCGAGCCGGCGAACAGCGCCATCAGCTCGTGGTCCGGGTCCTGGCCGAGTGTGCCGGCGACCTCGGCGCTGTCGATCTCGGAGAGATCGTCCGCGCTCCACGGGCCATGGTCGGCGAACCGGTCGCGGACGCCGTGAGCGATCGTGAAGTATCCCGACCGGCCCTCGCGCTTGCGGAGCGTCGGGAACCAGCCCGAGCCGAAGTTGATCGCGTCGAGCGTCAGCCAGAACGCCGCCAGTTCCTCGCGCGTGCCGGTGGTCAGGTGGGCCTCGGGATCCGGGGCCGGTATGTGGGCGTCGAGCGGCAAGGTGCCGATGTAGGCCGAGGTCCGCTCGGGCTCGATGCGTACGTGTTCGGCCTGCTCGGCGACCTCCGCGCAGGCCGATCTCAGTGCGGTCAGGACGTCGCTCACCGCCCGGCAGCATGACGGGTACGGTGGCGGGCACGGCCGCTGCCCGCGCGGGACGCCGACACGGCCGGTGGCGACCACTGCCCCCGCTACCGTTGAAGGCGACCCATGGCCGACACCGCCACCGAGCTCGACACCCTCCTCGCCGGCCTCAACGACCCCCAGCGGGAGGCAGTCACGTTCGGTGAAGGGCCGCAGCTGATCCTGGCCGGCGCCGGGTCCGGAAAGACCCGCGTTCTGACCCACCGGATCGCCTACCTGGTCGCCACCGACGCGGCCAAGCCGAACGAGATCCTCGCGATCACGTTCACGAACAAGGCGGCGGGGGAGATGCGCGACCGGGCCGAGCTGCTCGTCGGTCGACGCGTGCGCGCGATGTGGGTGATGACCTTCCACTCGGCCTGCGCGCGGATGCTGCGCGCGCACGCCGACAAGCTCGGGTACACGCGCCGGTTCACGATCTACGACCAGGCCGACGCGCGGCGGTTGATCAAGCGGTGCCTAGATGAGCTCGGGATCGACCCCAAGCGGTTCACGCCGGCGGCGATCCTCAACCAGATCTCCGACGCCAAGAACCGACTCCACGACGCCGAGTCCTACGCCCAGATGGTCGGGTCGTTCTTCGAGCAGACCGTGGCCGACGTGTACCGCTCCTACGAGCGCGAGCTGCACCGGATGAACGCGATGGACTTCGACGACCTGCTCGTGCGCGCGGTCAACGTGCTCGAGCTGTTCCAGGAGGTCCGGGATCACTACTCGACCACCTTCCGCCACGTGCTCGTCGACGAGTATCAGGACACCAACCACGCCCAGTACCGCTGGCTCCAGCTGCTGGCCGAGGAGCGGCGGAACCTGATGGTCGTCGGCGACGACGCCCAGTCGATCTACGGCTTTCGTGGCGCGGACATCCGCAACATCCTCGAGTTCGAGGACACGTTCCCCGACGCCCACGTGGTCAAGCTCGAGCAGAACTACCGCTCGACGCAGACGATCCTCGACGCCGCCAACGCGGTCATCCGCAACAACCGCGGTCAGAAGCTGAAGTCGTTGTGGACCGACGTCGGCCAGGGGGATCCGATCAAGATCAGGGAGCTCGAGGACGAGCATGCCGAGGCGCGGTTCGTGACCGGCGAGGTCCAGCGGCTGCTCGACGAGGGCGTGGGGCGCGCCGAGGTCGCGGTGTTCTACCGGACCAACGCGCAGTCCCGCGTGCTCCAGGACACGCTGGTGCGGGCGGACGTCCCATACCAGGTGATCGGCGGCACCAAGTTCTACGAGCGCGCCGAGATCAAGGACGCGATCGCATACATGACCACGCTCGTGAACCCCCAGGACGCGGGCGCGTTCACGCGGATCGTGAACTCCCCGCGCCGCGGCGTCGGCTCGACTTCGCTCTCGCGGGTGCTGGCGTTCTGCAACACGACCGGAACGTCGATCTGGGACGCCGCCTCCGAGCCCGAGCAGGTGCCGGGACTCGGCGCCCCGGCGGTCAAGGCGCTGCGCCGGTTCATGTCGACGATGCAGGTGCTGCGCGAGCGCGCCGAGGCGAACCCGCCGATCTCGGAGCTGCTCAAGGAGACGCTCCAGGAGAGCGGTTATCTCGAGGCGCTCGAGGCCGAGCGGACGATCGAGGCCCAGGGACGGCTCGAGAACCTCGAGGAGCTCGTGAACGTCGCGGCCGAATACGACACACAAGCCGAGGCCGACGCCGAGCGCGAGCCGTCGCTACCCGACTTCCTCCAGCAGGTCGCGCTGATCTCCGACGCCGACGACCGCAGCGACGACGAGGGGCTGGTCACGCTGATGACGCTCCACAACGCCAAGGGCCTCGAGTATCCGATCGTGTTCATGATCGGGTGCGAGGAGGGTGTGTTCCCGCACTCGCGGGCGCTCGACGAGGGCGGGCTCGAGGAGGAGCGCCGGCTCTGCTACGTGGGCATCACCCGCGCCGAGCGCGACCTGTACCTGACCTACGCCCGGACCCGCAACGTGTTCGGCGCGCGCAGCTTCGGCGCCCCGAGCCGGTTCATCGGCGAGATCCCGGACGGGCTGACCGACCGCGAGCAGCAGCAGCCGCGGGGACTGGCCGGGATCCGGGCCCGGGCGACCTCGTGGACCCGCGCCGCTGATGACGGGCCATCCTGGGACGCGCCCGCGCGCTCGGCGCCGGCGCTCGCGTTCCGGCTCGGCGAGGACGTCACCCACCCGAAGTTCGGCGAGGGAGTGGTGACCGGGCTCGAGCCGGGCGGGATCGTCGTGATCCGCTTCAGCCGGGACGGGTCGGAGCGCAAGATGGTCGCCGATCTGGCGCCGATCTCCAAGCGGTAGCACGGACCGATCGTTTAGGGTGCCGCCCCGATGCCGGCGACGATCATCGACGGGAAGGAAGTGGCGGCGCAGGTCCGCGCGGAGGTGGCGCGGGACGTCACCGAGCTGCGCGAGCGGACCGGACTGGTGCCCGGCCTGGCCACGATCCTGGTCGGGGACGATCCCGCCTCGGCGGTGTACGTCGCGAACAAGCGCAAGGCGTGCGCGGAGGCGGGCATCACCGACCATCACCGCCACCTGCCGGCGGACACGAGCCAGGACGAGGTCGCGGCGGCGATCGAGGACGGCAACCGGGACCCCGACGTCAGCGGGATCCTGCTCCAGCTGCCCGTCCCGGCCGGCCTGAACGGCAAGGCGCTGACCGCGCTGATCTCGCCCGACAAGGACGTCGACGGCCTCACCCACATCAGCGCCGGCCGGCTCGCCCAGGGCGCACCCGGGCTGCGGCCCTGCACTCCGCTCGGCGTGCTCGAGCTGCTCGATCGCTACTCGGTCGAGCTCGAGGGGGCCGAGGCCGTCGTGGTCGGGCGCTCGGATCTGGTCGGCAAGCCGGTCGCGTTCCTGCTGCTCGAGCGTAACGCCACCGTGACGATGTGCCACTCGCGGACGCGGGACCTCGCGGGCGTGTGCTCGCGTGCCGATGTGCTCGTCGCCGCCGTCGGGCGGGCCGAGATGATCGGCGGCGACTACGTCAAGCCGGGCGCGGCGGTGATCGACGTCGGAATCAACCGCACCGACGAAGGGCTGAAGGGCGACGTGCAGTTCGACGCCGCCGCCGAGCGCGCAGGCCTGATCACCCCGGTCCCAGGTGGCGTCGGGCCGATGACGATCGCGATGCTCCTCCGCAACACGGTTACCGCCGCCTCGTTGCAAGCCGGCGCCCGGTAGGGAGGAAGGAGCCGCGCCGGCGGCCGCGAACCAGTAATCGTGGAGAACCAGGTCCGCAGGCTCAAGCTTGAGCGTCTCTCGACGGAGGACTGGGTTATCTGCGGCCTGGCGGCCCTGCTCGTCCTTGATCTCCTCGTCCTGCCCTGGTTCTCGTTCGGCGCCACGATCACCGTCGGGTCGGCCACGGTGTCGATCGGCGGCTCGGCCACCGCGGTCGACGCGCCCGACGCTTGGCTCGGGGTGCTCGCGCTGATGGCCTCGGCGTTCCTGCTCGCCGATCTCGCGACCGAGCGGCTGTCGCCGCAGACCCGGTTGCCGACGGTCGCGAGCGACCGGATCACGGGACGGTTCTGGCTGGCCTGCACCGCCGCCGGACTGCTCGCGGCGAAGTTCGTGCTTCATCTGGGCCGCTTCGGTGAGCTCGCGCTCGGCTTCTGGACCGCGGTGCTGCTGGTGGCGGCGCTGATCGCGGTGACCCGGCGGGCGCGGCTTGCCGCGTCGGCGGATTCGGTGGCGACATCGGCAGCCAAGGGCCCGGCCGCCGACCCGAGCCCTGAACCCGGCTCGACCGTCTAGCCTCCTCGCCGATATGGAGTTCGATCCTTCGCGCTTGCGGCGAGGCGAGCTGCTCGCGGCCGCGAGCGCCGTGCTGCTGACGATCTTCCTGGTCGGCGGCAAGTGGTACGGCGGCGCCGGCGGGACCGGAGGTTCGCTGACGGGCTGGCAGGCGCTGACCGATCTGCGCTGGCTGCTGCTCGTGACGATCGTCGCGGCGCTGGGGCTGGCGTTCATGCAGGTGACCCGGCGCGCGCCCGCGTTCCCGGTGACGATGAGCCTGATCGTGATGCTGCTCGGGATCGTGAGCGTGATCGCGCTCATCATCCGCGTCCTGATCGACCCGCCCGCCCACGAGCAGGCCGGCGCGTATCTGGGCCTTCTGTTCACGATCGGGATCGCGTGGGGCGGCTACCTGTCGCTCCGGCAGGAGGGCGTGTCGGCGCGGGACGCGCCCAGGGACATCCCGCTCGTCCGGCCCAGTCGCGGCAACGAATCCTAGAATGGACTTCAGAGATGCTGGATCGTGAACAGGTTCTCCACGTCGCTCGGTTGGCCCGGCTCGAGCTGAGCGAGGAAGAGGTCGAGCGGATGGCCGCGGAGCTTTCCAAGGTGCTCGACCACATCGAGAAGATCGGCGAGCTCGAGCTCGACGGCGTCCCGCCGACCTCGCACGTGATCGACGTGGTCAACGCGCTGCGGGCCGACGAGCCCGAGCCGTCGCTGCCGCGGGAGGTCATATTGGCGGCGGCTCCCGAGCCGCTGAACGACGGCTTCGGTGTCCCCAGCCCCGGCGCGGCGTGAGCGACCTGCTCGACCTCACGGCGGCCGCCGCCGCTGGGCGGATCCGCGCCGGCGAGATCGCCCATGGCGAGCTGTACGAGGCCTACCGGGCGCGCGCCGCGTCCGATCAGCTGAACGCGTTCACGTGGGTCGCCGACGGTCCCCCGGCCGGCGAGTCGTACGCGGAGCGGCCGCTCGGGGGCGTGCCGGTCGCGGTCAAGGACCTGTTCTGCACCGAGGGCGTGCCCAGCCAGGCGGGGTCGCGGATTCTCGAGGGCTATCGCCCCCCGTACACCGCGACCGTCGTCTCTAAGCTGGCGCAGGCGGGCGCCCCGCTGCTGGCCAAGACCAACCAGGACGAGTTCGCGATGGGCTCGTCGAACGAGAATTCGGGCTTCGGGCCGGTGCTCAACCCGTGGGATCGCAGGCGCGTCCCCGGCGGCTCCTCGGGAGGGAGCGCGGCGGCGGTCGCCGCCGGCCTCGCTCCGTGGGCGATTGGCACTGATACCGGTGGGTCGATCCGCCAGCCCGCCGCGCTGTGCGGGATCGTCGGGGTGAAGCCGACGTACGGCGCCTGCTCGCGGTACGGGATGATCGCGTTCGCGTCGTCACTCGACCAGGCCGGTCCGCTGACCCGGGACGTGACCGACGCGGCGCTGTTGCTGCGCCACATGGTCGGCCGCGACCGCCGCGACTCGACCTCGCTCGAGTATCCCGGCGAGATCGCACTGCCCCGAGCGGAGGACCTCAGCGGCATCCGGCTCGGGGTGCCCGAGGAGCTGACCGGTGACGGCGGCGGCGTCGAGCCGGGTGTGCGCAAGAACTTCGAGGCGACGATCGCGTTGGCCGAGCGGCTCGGCGCGACCGTCGAGACGTGTCAGCTACCGCACGCGCCCCACGCGCTGTCGGCCTACTACCTGATCGCGCCGGCCGAGGCGTCCGCCAACCTGGCGCGGTTCGACGCGGTCCGCTACGGCCTGCGCGTCGACGGAGAGGCCGATCTGGTCACGATGTACAGCCGCACGCGCGACGTCGGCTTCGGCCCGGAGGTCAAGCGGAGGATCATGCTCGGAACCTACGCGCTCTCGAGCGGCTACTACGACGCGTACTACGGGACCGCGCAGAAGGTGCGGACCAAGATCGCCGAGGACTTCCAGACGGCATTCGGGCAGTTCGACTTCATCGTCACGCCGACCAGTCCGTGGACCGCGTTCGAGCTCGACTCCAAGACCGCGGACCCGTTGGCCATGTACCTGAACGACTTCATGACCGTACCGATGTCGCTGGCCGGGATCCCC
The DNA here is from genome assembly GCA_963746695.1 of uncultured Solirubrobacterales bacterium. Classification (GTDB taxonomy): domain Bacteria; phylum Actinomycetota; class Thermoleophilia; order Solirubrobacterales; family Solirubrobacteraceae; genus Palsa-465. The sequence continues at coordinate 64,751 of CAVVCP010000015.1, forward strand.
GCGATCTCGATCCCGTCCGGGCTGAGTGACGGCCTTCCGATCGGGTTCCAGCTGGCGGGGCCGGCATTCAGCGAGAGCCGCCTGCTCGACGCGGCCTTCGCGTTCGAGCGAGCGATCGGCTTCGACGGAAGTGGGGCCCGCGCATGAGCCCGGAGAAGGTTGAATACGAGCCGGTCATCGGTTTGGAGATCCACGTCCAGCTCAGCACGCGGACGAAGATGTTCTGCGGCTGCGAGCTGTCGTTCAACGACCCGCCGAACACCCATACTTGCCCAACCTGTCTCGGGCTGCCGGGCGCGCTGCCCGTCGTCAACGAGCGGGCGATCCACTACGGGATCATGATCGGCCTCGCGCTGGGGTGCGAGATCGCCGAACGCTCGCTGTTCCACCGCAAGAACTACTTCTATCCGGACCTCCCGAAGGGCTACCAGATCTCCCAGTACGACGTGCCGCTGTGCCTGGGCGGCCGGCTCGGCGACGTCCGCATCCACCGCGTCCACCTCGAGGAGGACGCCGCCAAGCTGAACCACCTGGGGACGAGCGGCCGGATCCACGGCGCGGACCGAAGCTGGGTCGACTTCAACCGCGGCGGGACGCCGCTGGTCGAGATCGTGACCGAGCCCGACCTGCGCTCGCCCGAGCAGGCCCGCGAGTGGCTGGCGCGGCTGCGAACGACGCTGCGGCAGCTCGGAGTCTCCGACGTGAACATGGAGGAGGGCTCCCTGCGGGTCGACGGCAACGTGTCCGTCCGGCCCGCGGGGACGACCGAGCTGGGGACCAAGACCGAGCTCAAGAACATGAACTCCTTCCGCTTCCTCGAGCGCGGGGTGAAAGCCGAGATCGAACGGCAGATCGGGTTGCTCGAGGCCGGGGAGCCGGTAGTGCAAGAAACCATGCATTTCGACCCGGGGAGCGACACTCTGACGCCGCTGCGCTCCAAGGAGGAGGCGCACGACTACCGCTACTTCCCCGAGCCCGACCTCGTCCCGCTGCTGGCGACCGAGGAGATGTTGGCGGCCGCGCGCGCCGCGTTGCCGGCGGAGCTGCCGCTCGAACGCGCCGCCCGATTCGAGCGGGAGCTCGGACTCAACCCGGACATCGCGTGGCTATTCGCGTCCCGGACCGAGCTCGGCGACTACTTCGAGCGGGCGCTGGCCGCGGCCGGCGCGAACGGGGAGCCGCGGCCCTTCGATCCCGTCGAGCTATCGAACTGGATCCCGCAGCTGGTCGAGCGAATCGGCTCGGACAGCGATCCCGCGGGCAGCAACGTCGCGCCAGAGAGCCTGGCCGCGCTCGCGACGATGGTGAAAGCCAAGGAGGTCAGCCGCGATGCCGCACGCGAGGTGCTCACGCTACTCGTGCAGGAAGGCGGCGACCCGCGCGCGATCGTCGAGCGCGAGGGTCTCGGCGCGATCACGGCCGAGGACGACGGTCTGGGCGAGCTTGTGGACCGCGCGATCGCCTCGGACCCGGGCGCGGCCGAGAAGGTACGCGCGGGCAACACGAAGGCCATCGGACCGCTGGTCGGCTACGTGATGCGCGAGACCAAGGGACGCGCGGACGGTGGCGAGATAACCCGCCTGATCAGAGAGCGTCTAGGCGCGTAGCCGCCAGCGCCGCCCGGGGCGCTTCGAATGCGAGCGTATTTGCGGGCTGGCCGCTTAGTGGTCGAGGCGGCGTGAGAGCCGTCGAACCACGAACCCGCCGACCAGGAGCGTGCCGCCGCCGGCTACGAGCAGGACGATGTCAAGCCCGGTGAACGGCAGGGTGCCGGTGCTCGTCGTTGTCGTGCCGGGGCTGGTGCTCACCGTGGTTGTGGTGTTGACCGTGGTGGGACACGGCTGTTGCGGGTGATAACCCTGGCATGTCGAGCTGCCCGCTGCGAGCGCAGCCGCGGGAGCCATTAAAGCAACCGCCATTATCGCCCCTACCAGTGCAAAAATCCGTTTCATGAATCCCTTCGAGTTGTCGCTGGACCGGACAAATCGTACATGAACCCGCCGACGGCTAGCAAACACTAACCAAAGCTACTTGAAAGCGGCCAGCGAAAACTACACGTTGCCCCGTGACACTCATCTTACCTCGCCACTCAGAACGACTGATTAAGAATTTGGAGCGCGCTGGCCGGGGACAGCGGATGGGCGCCGTCGACGGCCGCCAATGCCTCGCGGATCGTCCTCTCGGACGGGTTGATCCTGGCCGCCACCTGGTAGTCGTGGCGGGCCTGCGCCGGATCGCCGAGCGCGGATGCGGCCAGTCCCTCCCCGAGCCACGCATACCAGCTCTCTGGCTCGCGAGATGCCGCCTGCGCGAAACTGTCCCTCGCCGTCGCGTACTCCCCGGCCTGGAGCGCGTACGTGCCACCGAAGCGGCCGGGGTCGGCGTTCAGCGGGTTGAGATCGGCAGCCGTGCGGAGGTCGCGGAGCGCCTGGGGCAGATTGGTCCCAGCGAGATCCGTGGCCTCGGAAACCTCCCGCACGGACAGATACGGGAACCCGAGCACGACCACCGCCGCCACCAGCGCGAGTGCTCCGCCGGCGATCGTGAGCGCCCGCAACGGGGCCCGCCGCACGGCGATCCCGGGCTGGTCGTGCGGTGGCTTTTCGCTGCCTCCTGACCCGTCGGGGACGGCATCCGCGGATTCGCCCGGGCGTACCCCGAGCGCGCAGGCCATCGCCAGGAACCCGAGCGCGGGTGCGCTCAGGGCGGGGAACTCCCAGAACCAGTCGACCGACCCGTAGATCACCCAGACGATCAACGGCAGCAGCGCTGCGCCGGCGACGAGCGCCTCGAGCCCGGGGCGGCGGCGCGCCCGCAGCGCGGCGGCGATCGCGGCCGCGAGGAAGACCGCGAACAGGACGAATCCGACCAGTCCCGTGTGGGTCAGCAGGCGGATCTCGAGGCTGTGGGTGTAGGCGGGCTCTTCGGACGTCCGGCGGCGTGAGATGTAGTAGTCGGCGAAGTTGTCCTGTCCGAGCCCACCGATCGGATGGGCAACGAACGCGTCGAGGCCGACCCTCCAGAAGTCGTACCGGCCGCTCCCGACGTTGGCGAAGTGCGAGCCCGTGGGCGACGCCCCCTCCTGATGGCTGAAGCCGTTCCACTGGCGCTTGACGAAACCGACCGGATCCCCGTGGGTGGCCGCGAGCGTCCCGACGCAGACCGCGGCCAGCACGAGCGTGGTGGTGATCGCTGCGAGCGCCCGCCGGCGCGCCGCACTGGGCGCCGGAGCGCGCACAAACGGTTCGCCCCATGCGACGAGCGTGGCCACGAAGAAGGCGACCGCACACGTCGTCAGCGCCGCGCTGCCCGCGCGCGAGGCGGCATGGTTGAGCGCGGCGCCCGAGGCGTTGTCAAAGACGGCCAACAGGCGATGCACGGGTACGAGCGTCGCGGCCACCGGCAGCACCGCGGCAGCCACGACGCGCAGCCGGTTCGGGAGGACCAGGAGCGTGAGGATCGCCATGATCGGCAACGTGAACAGCCAACCGCGGCTCTGCACGATCACCGCGAGCTGCAGCCCCGCGCATGCGAACCCGATCAGCAGCCCGCGCACTGGTCCGGGCAACTCTCGCCGGGTCGCGAGCGCGATCGATACCAGCGACTCCATCATGAACAGCGCCGCGGTCGAGTTGAAGTAGCCGGTCGGGGCGGCGAGCCGGCCGGCGATTACGAGGTCGTCGACCTGGTCGGCCGAGGCCAGCCTGAACAGCAGCACGATCCCGATCACGCCGACTCCGATCGCGAACGCGAGCAGTGCCGCGAGCGCCGCCCGCGGCGTCCACGGGAGCACCAGCATCGTCGCGAACACAAGCAGGTACAGAAGGGTGCGGTTGCTTCCCGATAGGGCAACGCCGGGCGCCTGCGCCCACGCGATCGACAGGTACGACCAGGCCACGTACACGGCGAACGCGGCAAGCGCGATCCGGCCGGCGCGGGATACGGCTCGGGCCCGAACTCCACGTCCGATCACGATCGCCGCGAACAGCGCGAGCATGACCAACGCCCCCCAATACCAGGTGTCCTCGTCGTAGCCGCCGTCGTGAACGGCCCACACGAGCATCAGCGCCACGACCACGAGCCCCGGCAGCAGCGGCGCCTCGGGTGCGAAGCGGCGGCCCAGGGAGGACAATCGGCGCCCGAGCCTCTCGCCGGTTGCCTGAGCCGCCGACACGTCGGCCTCAGCCGGCCGGAGCCGAGTCCGCCGCCAGGATCTCCGACAGGTGGCGGACGACGAGATCCACCTCCTGGTCGGTGTAGGTGGATGACAGCGGGAGCAGCAGATGGCGAGCGGCCAGCTCCTCGGTCCGCGGACGCGGCGGGTGATCGGCGTAGCCGGTGAGCGTGTTGATCGCCGGGTAGTGCGTGGTCTGGATCCCGCCGGCGGCGAGCTCGCGGGCGACGCGCTCGCGGATTTCCTCTCCCTCGAACAGCACCGCGAATCCGAAGTGCGAGCTGCGGGCGACGTCGTCCTCGCTCCAAGGGAGCGTCAGGCCGGGGAGGTCGCGGAGCCGGTCGCGGTAGCTCCAGACGAGCGCGCGGCGGCGCGCGACGTCGTCCTCGAGGCGCGCGAGCCGGCTCAGGCCGAGCGCCGCCCGCGGCTCGTCGAGCCGGAAGTTGAATCCGAGGTCGAGCACGTCATAGCTCTCGGCGTACCCGAGATGCCGATCCCAGGTCACCGACGTCATCGCGTGCGAGCGCAGCGAGCGAACCTTGGCCTCGACCGCGTCGTCCGAGGTCAGGATCATCCCGCCCTCGCCGACCGCGAGCTGCTTCTTGGAGAAGAACGAGAAGCATCCGGCGAGGCCGACCGTGCCGGTCATCCGCCCGTCCGCCGCCCGCGCGGTGATGCTCTGCGCGCAGTCCTCGATCAGGATCAGACGGTGGTCGCGGCACAACTGCTCGAGCGCGCCGAGATCGCACGCATAGCCGAGCCAGTGGGTGGCGAGGATCGCGCGGGTCCGCGGCGAGATGTGGCGTGCGGCGTCCTCAGGATCGATATTGAGGTCCTCGGGGCCAATCGACTCGATCAGCACCGGACGGGCGCCGCAGTAGCGGACGGCGGCCGCGCCGGCGACGAACGTCATCGCCGGGACGAGGACCTCGTCGCCCTCGCCGATGCCGGCGGCGAGCAGCGCTAGGTGCAGCGCCGCGGTGCCTGACGAGACGGCAACCGCGTGCCGCGCGCCGAACCGCTCGGCGAACGCGAGCTCGAACTCGCGCGTCCGCGGACCCATCGTCAGCCAGCCCTGCTCGAGCACCTCGAGGAACGCCGCGACGTCCTCGTCGGTGAGCTGCACGTCGGTCAGCGGCACGGCCCAGCTCATGCCCGCAGCTCCTCGGCCAGCGAGCGGAACACCCGATCCTGGTCGGCCGCCGTCATGTGCGAGAACAGCGGCAACGTGACCTCACTGCGCGCGGCGAGCTCGGTGTTCGGCAGCGAGATGCCGGGGTAGCGCTGGCGGTAGGCGGTGAACTCGTGCACGGCCGGATAGAACAAGCTGGTCTGGACGCCGTGCTTCTCGCGCAGGGTGAGGCGCAGCTCGGCCTGACGCGAGCTGTCCTCGAGCATCACCGGCATCACGTAACACGACGACGTGTCGACCGCGTCCTCGCCGAACGGGATCGTGACGCCGGGGACGTCGGCCAGCAACCGGCGGTAGCGGTGCGTGAGCTCACGCCGCCGCGCGACCTCGTCGGGCAGCCGCCGCAGCCGCGAGCGCAGCAGCGCCGCGCGCGGCTCGTCGATCCGGTAGTTGAAGCCGAGCGCGGGCACGTCGTAACGATCAGAGGCCCCCTGGTGGCGATCCCAGCTCCCGCGGGTCATCGCGTGGCTGCGCCTGGAGCGGGCGAACGCCGCCACCTGGGCGTCGTTTGTAGCGAGCAGACCGCCCTCGCCGGCCGCCAGCACCTTGTTGGAGAAGAAGCTGAACGCGCCGGCGATGCCCCAGGTTCCGAGGCTCCTGCCGGCCAGCGTCGCCATCGGCGAGTGGGCGGCGTCCTCGATCAGCGCCAGACCGTGCCGGTCGCAGAGCTCGGACAGGCGGTCGACGGCCGCGGCGTAGCCGCCGAAGTGCATCGCGACGACGGCCTTGGTTCGCGGTGTGATCAGCGCCTCGACGTGCGCGGGGTCGATGAACGGCTCCTTGAGCCCGATGATGTCGGCGAACACCGGCGTGCCGCCCGCATAGAGCACGGCGGCGGCGGTCGCGGCCATCGTGTAGGACGGGACGATGACCTCGTCTCCCTGGCTAATGCCAGCGGCCAGATACGCGAGGTGCAGCGCCGCCGTGCAGCTCGACACCGCGACCGCGTAGCTGCACCCGACCGACTCGGCGAACGCGGCCTCGAACTCGATCGTCCGCGGACCCATCGTGAGCCAGCCCGAGCGCAGCGTGTCCGCGACCGCGTCGAGGTCCTCGGGCGTGAGCCGCAGGTCGAAGACCGGTATCAGGCGGTCAGGGGGTGTTTCGGTAGCGCCCATCGAACGGATCTCCGAAGCGATTTTGCCCCAGCGCGTCCAGCACCTCGGCGATCCCATCCGGCACGGTCATCTCGGTCTCGAACCCGAGCTCGGCGCGGATCTTGTCAAAGCTGACCTTGTAATCGCGGGGATCCTCGTCGCGGCGGACGAACTCGACCTCGCCGCGGTCGGTCAGCTTGCGGATCTCCTCCACGAGATCGAGCTTGCGGTAGTTCTCGCCCGACCGGCCGACGTTGAAGACATTGCCGGCCACCTGCTCGGACGGCGCGTCGAGGACGATGGCGACCGCGCGGCCGGCGTCGAGGACGTGCACGTACGGACGCCAGAACTGCTCGCCGAACACCTCGAGCCGGCGGTCGGCCCACAGGTCGCGGGTGAACTCGTTCACGGTCAGGTCGAAGCGCATCCGCGGAGCGACACCGTAGATCGTCGCGAAGCGCAGGCACGTCGGCTGCAGTCCGGGCACGTCGGCCTCGAGCAGCGCCTTCTCCATCTGCACCTTCTGCTCGGCGTAGAGCGAGACCGGCGCGAGCACGCCGGTCTCGTCGATCGGGGTCGCTGGGTCGGCCATCCGGCCGTAGTTCGAGCAGGTGGACGCGAACACGAACCGGGTCACGCCGAGCCTCGAAGCGTCGCGCACGAGCGCCCGCGTGCCTTCGACGTTGACCTCGGCCGACACGGCCGGATCCCGGGCGCACGCCGGGTCGCCGACGATCGCCGCCAGGTGGACGACGGCGCTCGCGCCGGTCAGTGCCCGCTCGCGTGCCTGCGGGTCTCGGATGTCGGCCCGCATCAATTCGATTCCGGCGCGCTCGAGCGCCTCCGCGATATCCGACTGTCCGTGCAGCAAGCTGTCGAGGGCCCGCACCCGCCGCCCGGCGGCGGCCAGGCGGAGGCACAGGGGCGTGCCGATGTAGCCCGCGCCGCCGGTGACGACGACGGCGCCGTCTTGCTCCGCTGCGCTCAAGATCAGCTCGGCTCCGAGCTTCGCTCGGCGACGTGGTCGAGGTCCGCGTCCGGATCCAGGTCTCGAGGCGACTTGGACCGCGACGGCCTCGATACCCGCGGCGCGGGGGTCGACCGGGTGGAGCGCGCGTCGGGGGAGAGGACCGATCCCTCGTCGAGCTCGAGGGCGTCGTCGCGCTCGGTGCGGTAGCCGTAGTAACCGCGGGCGCGCTCACGGACGGCGTTGATGACCAGCCCGATTCCCTTGTCGGGATGGCGCTTGAGCACGGCGATCGAGCTGCGGATGTGCTCGCGAGTGGTGTGGTAGGGACGGGCGACCACGAGCACGACGTCGATCGCGGGGTTGTCGAGCATGACCTGGGCGTCGGCGACCGGCAGCAGCGGCGGACCGTCGATGACCACGAAGTCGTACACGGCGGCGAGGTCGTCGAGCGCCCGCCGCATCGCGGGCAGGCGCAGCAGCTCGGCGGAGTTCGGCGTAAACGGGCCGCTCGCGAGCACCGACAGCGAAGGCAACGAGGGACTCTGCTGGACGAGGTCGACCGCGTTGCCGCCCTCGACGAGCGCGTTCATCAGGCCGCGGCCGTTCGACTCGAGGCCGAGCTGGCGCTTCACGGCGGGCCGGTGCACGTCGCCCTCGACCAGCGTGACCGACCGGCCGGCGGCGGCCATCGCACGCGCAAGGCCGCTTGCGACCCACGTCTTGCCCTCGCCCGAGATCGCGCTGGTGACGAGGATCACCCGGCTCTGCTCACGCAGCGACACGTACCCGAGCCCGTCGCGGAGGATCCGGAACGGCTCCAGGTCGGTCTGCGCCTCGCGGTCGCCGGGCCGGCGCCGGCGCAGCGGAATCGAGGTCAGCGCGGGGAGGCCGTAGAGCCGCTCGAGCGCCTCGGCCGACTTGATCCGGCGGTCGAACAGGTCGAGCAGGAACGCCAGGACGAGGCCGATCGCGATCCCGACCGCGGCACCGATCAGCGCATCGCGCTTGACCAGGGGCGACGACGGCGCGCCCGGCGCTCCCGCCGGCTCGACGAGCTGGGCGCCGCCGTTGGTGACCGCCTCGAGCGCGATGACCTGCTTGAGCCCCTGCTGGATCGCCGGGCGTCCGGGATCGTCGGCCGGGAGCGAGGCCAGCTCGCTCTGAAGCTTGGCCTGACCGGCCACCAGCTGCGCCTGGGCCGACTCGGTCAGGTAGCTCACCAGCGCGTTCGCGAACGCGTTGGCCTTCGCGGCGGCCCGGGCGGGATCCGGGTCCGTCACCGAGATGTCGATCAGGTCGTTGTCGGGGTCGGCGGTCGCGACGACCTCGTTCTGGAGGTCCGCGACGGATTCCGTGGTCCCGAGCTTCTGCTTAGCAAGCGTCGCGACCGGGGTGGAGGTGGCCAGCGACACGTCGTCGCTCTGGATGTGCGCAAGCGTCGTGGAGTCCTGCGCCTGGGTCTGGCTCGGGTCGATCAGCGCCGGCAGGTTGGACGGCCTGATCAACAGCGAAGCGGCCGCGGTGTACTGCTTCTGGGCGTGCATGGCCATGGCCAGCGAGATCCCGAAGCAGACCACGCACGACACCGCGATCAGCCACCACCTTTCCCGGATGACGCGGACGGCGTCGACCAGCGCCGAGCGTTCGCTCGAAGTCTCGCCCCCCGATGTGCTCGACCAAGCGGTCATCGCGTCCTAAGAGTATCGGTCAATTTCTCGCTCTTCGTAAGTGAATCCAGAAGCTGGGAGAACGCCGCGTCGAAGCGGTCGGGCGCGAATCGGGTCGCGTTGGCGCGGAGCACACGGTCGTCGAGGGAGAGTTCCTCGAATCGCTCGATCGCCGCGCACATCCCGTCGACCGACCCGTCCTCATATAGCACGCCCGTGCGACCGTCGAGCACCGAGTCGCGCACCCCGCCGGCCCCGTACGCGATCACCGGCAGCCCGGCCGCCTGGGCCTCGACGGGCACGATCCCGAAGTCCTCAAGGCCCGGGAACAGGAGCCCCCGGGCGCGTGCGAACAGTCCCGGCAGGTCGTGAGCGGGCACGTGGCCGACGAACTCGGTGCTCGCCGGCGCGAGGCGCCGCAGGCGCTCGAGGTCGCGCCCGGTGCCGGCGACGATCAGCTTGCGGCCGAGCCGCTCGCAGGCCCGGATCGCGACGTCCGTCCGCTTGTACGGGACGAGCCGGCCGAACACCAGGTACGCGTCGCCGGGATCGCGTACGACTTCGAGCAGTCCGGCCACCTCGACCGGCGGATGGATCACGTGGCTCGAGCGGCCGTACGCCTGCTCGATCCGGGATGCGACGAACGTCGAGTTCGCGACGAACACGTCGGGTGCGGCGGCCCGCCTGCGGTCAACGTGACGGAGCCACGCCGTGGCGACCGGCGCGACCCGGCGCATCACCGGTCCGAGTGCCTCGCCCTCGAGGAAACCAGGGTCCCACGCATAGCGCATCGGCGTGTGGCAGTAGCAGATGTGCAGGGCGCCGGCCGGCGTGCGCACGTTCTTGGCGCAGGCGTGGTTGGAGGACACGACGAGATCGAAGCCGGACAGGTCGAACGAGCGAAACGCCGCGTCCATCAGCGGCAGCAGGTGCCTGTAGTGGCGGCTTGCCCCCGGGAGCCGGTTCAGGAACGAGGCGTGGACGGGCCTGCTGGTGATCACCGCAGGCCACGGCTCGGGGTCATAGATCGACGTGAACACCTCGGCTTGGGGCAGTAGCCCGAGAATCGCGCACACGACCTTCTCGGAGCCACCCGGGATCGTCAGCCATTCGTGGATCACCGCTACCCGGCGAAACCGGTCGGCGACCGGGACGGCGGCGGCCGGCGGCATCGGGACAGTCATAGCTGCCTCGTACCCTTCCCGGGGTGGTTGACCTTCATTGCCACGTTCTACCGGGAATCGATGACGGGCCGCGCACGCTCGACGAGTCGGTCGCGGTGTGTCGTGCCGCGCGGTCGGATGGCACGCGGACGCTGGTGGCCACCCCGCACGTGAGCTGGGACTTTCCGGACGTGACCGCGGCCGCGATCCACGCCGAGGTTGCGACGGTCAACATGGCGCTGCGCGCGGCGGACGTCGACGCGCAGGTCCGGACCGGGGCGGAGGTCGCGCTGTCGCGGGCGGGCGAGCTGTCCGACGGCGAGCTCGAGCTGCTCGCCCTGGGCGGCGGCCATTACGTCCTGCTCGAGTTTCCGTGGACCTCGGTCGCCGCGGGGGCGGTCAACGCGCTGCGGGCGTTCGCGCGCCGGGGGTTCGGGATCGTGCTCGCGCATCCGGAGCGCTCGCCGATGCTCCAACGCGACGGCACGCTCGTCCGCGAGCTCGTCGATGCTGGGGTGCTGTGCTGTCTCGACGCCGGATCGCTGACCGAGCAGGCAGACCGCCAGACGCGCGAGGCCGCCTGGATGCTGCTGGCCGCAGGGCTCGCGCACGCGATCGCGTCGGACTGCCACGACGCCGTACGCCGCCCGCCCGAGCTCGCCTCGACGCTCGAGCGGGCCGGGCTGACCGCCCGCCAGATCGAGTATTTTGCCCGCGACGCTCCCGAGGCGATCGTCAACGGCGAAGACGTGGCGCCTCCTCCGGCCGTGGCGAATCGCCACCATCGCCGCTGGTTCCGCCTCGGCCGGTCGTGACCGCCGGACCCGGACCGCCGAGCGCGCGCAGGTAGACGGCTTCGGTGGTGCGCGCGATCCGGACCCAGTCGTAGCTCTGCTCGGCCCACCGCCGCGTCGCGGCGCCAAGCCGGCGAAGCTCTGCCCGACCGAGCGCGCCGGCCTCGTCGAGCACCCGGGCGAGCGCCGGCGGGGTCGCCTCGGCGCAGATCCAGCCGGTCACGCCCGGGATGACGGCCTCGGTGAGGCCGCCGACGGGATACGCCGCGACCATCCGGCCGAACCCGTAGGCGAGGTGCAGCACTCCGCTCTGGCTGGCGCGACGGTACGGCAGCGCGACCAGGTCGGCGGCGGCGAACACGCGGGCGACGGCATCGATCGGCTGGAACCCCTCGAGCACGGTGACCCGGCCGGACAGCCGCGGCGAGGCGAGCCACTGCGCCGCGGACGCCAGGCCGTCGTGGTCCTCGCCGGCGATCACGACAAGCCAGGGCGGGGCGTCGGCGGCGGCGGCGAGCAGATCGCCCAGCCCCTTGTCCGGCCGCAGAACGCCGAACAGGAGCACGACGAGCCCGTCGGCCGGGAGCCCGAGGTCGGCCCTCGCTTGGGCGGGGTCGACTGGGGTCGCGACGTCGGCAATCCCGCCGTAGTGGCCGTGGGGGATCACGGTCGGCGGACGGCTGACCCGATCGCGGTCAGCTTCGGTGTGCACGATCGTCTCCCGCGAGAGGGCGGGAAGGACCCGCGCGCTGTCGAGGGCCCGGGAGCGGCGCTCGAACGTGTTATGCGCGGTCCAGATCAGCTTGGCGCCGGACGCCCGGAGCAGCAGCGTCGCGATCAGGCCGAGCGACGGCGCCTCCCAGCCCTGCATGTGAGTCACCGCGTGCCGCCGTGACAGCGCGAGCAGACGGGGCATCACCGCCAGGAATCGCAGTCCGTTCGCCACCGGGCCCAGGCCAGCGCGGCGGACCAGCCGCGCCGCCGCCGAGTGACCGCGGACGTAGGCGAACACGCCGACGACGCGGACCCCCGGTATGGCCCCGAACAGATGATCTCGCGCGGTGGCGATCGTCACCGGAATGCCGAGACCGGCCAGCGCCGTCGCGAGGAATCCCGTGTAGTCGGCGACGCCACCGCGCCCGCCCTGTTCGACGATCAGCACGCCGTGCCGCCGCAGGGCCCCCGCGGGGTCGTTCGTGTCCATTTCGGGGGACCGTAGCGAAGGCGACGGCTACCCTAGGGCCGATGAGCCGCGCCGTGATCCTCGCCGGCGGGCTGGGGACCAGGCTTCGCCCCTACACGACGGTCCTTCCCAAGCCGCTGATGCCGGTCGGAGACCGGCCGATCCTCGACATCGTGATCCGGCAACTGGCCCGGGCGGAGTTCGAGCGGATCACGATCGCCACCGGGTATCTGGCCGAGCTGATCGAGGCGTTCTTCGGCGACGGCTCGCGCTACGGGGTCGCGATCGACTACTTCCGCGAGGACGAGCCGCTCGGGACCGTCGGGGCGCTCAGTCTGATCGACGGGCTCGACGACGACTTCCTGGTCATGAACGGGGACATCCTCACCGACATCGACTACGCCGCGCTGCTCGACCGCCACCGGGACGGGGGCCAGGCGGCGACGATCGCCGCGCACGGGCGTGACATCCAGGTCTCGCTCGGCGTGATGCTGTTCCAGCAGGAGGCCGATCCCACCCGCGTCACCCACTACATCGAGAAGCCGAGGCTTTCGTACATGGCCTCGATGGGCGTGTACTGCTTCGCCCCGAGGGTGCGGGAGCTAATCCCGCCGGGAAAGCGCCTCGACTTTCCCGACCTGGTGCTGCGTCTTATCGACGCCGGCGAGACCGTCCGGGCCTGGCCCTCGAAGGACCACTGGCTCGACATCGGGCGTCACGACGATTACGAGCAGGCGCAGGACGAGTTCAACCAGTTCCGTCACCTGTTCCTGCCGGACGCGTAGCATCGGGCCGAACGTGAAGGTGCTCCTCGTCGATGGCTAGTGGTCGCCCCGACCGCTGAGAGGCTGCTGGTCGCGGTCGCCTGGAGGATCGAGCGGCCGGCGCAAGCCATCCTCGGCCGGGCGCAGGTCCGCTCGGCTCTCCATCGCCGCGCGCTGCGCGCGTGGCGCGCTACCGACGCTCCGCTGATCCTGTGCTTCGGCAACATCAACCGCAGCGCGTTCGCCGGCGCGCTGGCCCGTGGGCACGGGCGACCCGGCACGCGCTCCGGAGGGTTCTATCCCGAGCCGGGCCGACCCTCGCCGCGGGCGACCATCGTCGGCGCCGGGCGGTACGGTGTCGACCTTGCCAGTCATCGCTCGAGCTGCGTTACCCGAGCCGAGCTCGCCGGCGCCGCGGCGATCTTCGTGTTCGATCTCGAGAACGTCGCGCGTGTCGCGGCCCGGGCACCGGGCGCGCTCGCCCGCGTTCACCTGGTCGGCTCGCTCGACGACGACCCGCGCGTACTGATCGTCGATCCCCACGGCCGCGGCGACGCCCTGCTCGACCGGACGCTTGAGCGGATCGCTCGCGCGCTCGCGGGCGCGGAGGCCGCCCCGTGACCGGCGTGCTCGGCGGCCGCGACGTCGTCTGCGTCGGCTTCAACGACTGGGACAACGAGATCTGGACCAACCAGCACCATCTGATGTCGCGGCTCGCGGCGTCCGGGAGCCGGGTTCTGTTCATCGAATCGCTCGGCCTGCGCCGGCCCGACCTCGGCTCGGGGCGCGATCTGCGGCGGATCGCCCGCCGGCTGCGGCGCGGGCTGGGGCCGCCGAGGGAGCGAGACGGCGTAACCGTTCTGTCGCCGCTGATCGTCCCGCTGCATTCGAGCGCGGTGGTCCGCGCGCTCAACGGCCACCTGCTTCGGTTCTCGGTTCGGCTCGCGGCGCGGCGCCTGGGGCTGCGCGCACCGGTGCTGTGGGGGTACGTCCCGCAGGCCGAGGTCCTGCTCGACGCCCTCGATCCCGAGCTAGTGATCTACCACTGCGTCGACGACATCGCCGCCCAGGAGGGCATCGACGTCGACAGCTTCAACGCCGCCGAGCGCCGGTTCGCGCAGCGGGCCGATCTCGTGATCGCCTCCTCGCCGGCGCTCGCCGAGCGCATGCGGACGATGTCGCGCCACGTCTTGTATGCGCCCAACGTCGCCGACACCGAGCTGTTCGCGACCGCGCTCGGGCCAGGCCCGGTCGACCCTCAGCTGTCGGCGTTGCCCGAGCCGCGGATCGTGTTCGTTGGGGCGATCGCCGCGAAGAAGCTCGATCTCGAGATGCTCGGCGCACTCGCCGAGGCACGCGGCGACTGGACGTTCGCGCTGGTCGGGCCCGTCGGGCTCGGTGACCCCGACACCGACGTCTCCGCGCTCGCGGCCCGGCCGAATGTGCACCTGCTCGGCGCCCGGGCCCAGCCCGCCCTGCCCCACGTGCTCCGTGGCGCTGCGGTCGGGCTGATTCCCTACCGGACGTCTCGGCTGACCGAGAGCATCTTCCCGATGAAGGTCTACGAGTACCTGGCCGCCGGGCTCCCGGTTGTCGCCACCGGGCTGCCCGCGCTAGCGGGCCTCGACGGCGTGGACCTGGTCGAGGGGCCGGAAAGCACGATCGCGGCGGTGGAGCGTGCGCTCCGCGACGACTCGCCCGAGCGCCGGCGCATGCGCAGCGAGGCGATCCGCAGCCGCTCCTGGGCGACCAGGCTGGCCGAGATCGGAGCGGCCCTGGAGCGATGAGCGACCTGGTCGTGACGTCGATGACCCCGACGCTCGGAAGCGGGCCTGGCCTGCGGACATACGGGGTGGTCGCCGCGCTCGCCCGCCACCATCCGGTCGAGGTCGCGTATGTGATCTGGGGCGCCGAGCAGCCCTCAGGCGAGTACCGCCGGCTTCAGAACGTCACGATGCGAGCGCTGCACTCCTCGCGCGGGCCGGCCCGAATGCTCGAGTTCGCGCGGGCCCGGGCTCGGCGTATCCCCGACGGCCTGGCCCGTGGCGTTTCGCCCGCGCTCGGCGCCGCCGCGCGTGCCGCGCCCGCCGAGGTGCGCGTGATCGCGGACGGGCCGGTGGTCGCGGCGGGGCTGCTCGGGCTCGCCCGCACCCGGGAACTCGTCTACCTCGCGCACAACCTCGAATCCGGCGGGTTCCGCCCGGAGTCCGAGCGCGCCGGCCTCGAGCGGTTCGAGCGCGCGGTTCTGCGGAGGTACTCCGAGTGCTGGATGGCGACGAGGGCCGACGAGCGCGGGGCCCGGCTGCTCGGTGGAGACCGCGTCAGGACACGCTACGTCCCGAACGTCGTCGACGTGGCGAGGGTCGAGCCGGTGACACCAACGGCGGCGAGGCGGCTGCTGTTCGTCGGCGACTTCACCTACGAGCCCAACGCCGAGGCGCTGCGGTACCTCGCCGACGCCGTGCTGCCGGTGGTGTGGGAGCGGATGCCCGACGCCCGCCTGACCGCGGTCGGTCGAGGCTCGGATCGCGTCGGCGTCCGGCTCGACCCGAGGATCGACGCTCCGGGATTCGTCGAGGACCTCGACGCCGCCTATCGCGCCGCGGACGTGGTGCTTGTGCCGCTGCTGCGCGGCGGCGGCTCCCCGCTCAAGTTCGTCGAGGCGCTCGCCCACGGACTCCCGGTCGTGGCCACCGCCCACGCGACGCGGCTGCTCGAGGACGGCGTTCCCGGCCGGCAGTTCCTCGCCGCCGAGGACGCGTCCGACTTCGCGGCCGCGATCGAGGCGCTGCTCGCTGACCCTGCGCGCGCCGCGGCGGTTGGCTCCGCCGGTCGCGACCTGGCGGTGACGCGCTATTCGGTGGACCGCCTGGCTACCCTAGTCGGCCGATGACCGAACCGGGGCCGAGTTGAAGATCGTCAGCGCGATGACGACGAGCTCCGCCGGAGGGGCCGAGTTCGCCGCGGTGGAGATGCTCGACGCGCTCGCCGAGCGCGGCCACGAGGTCGTCATGCTGAGCGACCTCGCCGGGATCGGACGGGACACCCAGGTGCGAATCGCGCCGCTGCAAATCGGCCCCAAGCTGTCGACCCGGAGCTGGCGGAGCCTGCTCCGCAGCTGGCCCGCCTACGTCTGGCGGCTGCGCCAAGCGCTCGAGCGTCAGCTCCCCTACGACGTGCTGCTCGTCCACTATAAGAAGGAGCAGCTGATGGCGGCGTCACTGCCGCGCCGGCTGCGCGCCCAACTCGTGTGGGCCGAATGGGGTCCGGTGCCATACCCGTTTCGCCGCGGGATCCCGCGGCAGGCATACCTCCAGGCGGGTCGCCGCGCTGACGTCGTGATGGCGGTCTCACGGGCACCAAGGCCTCGGTCGAGGCTGTCGGCGTTCCGGCGAGCAAGGTGACCGTGGTCCCGAACGTCGTCGACGTCGATGTGATCCGGTTCACCGACGCCGGCCGCGTCACGGTCCGCGGGCGGCTCGGGATCCCGGCGGACGCATTCGTGGTGGGGTGCATCTCGCGCTTTCATCCCAAGAAGCGCAACGACGTGGTCGTCGACGGCGTCATCGCGCTTGACGATCCGCGGGTCCATCTGATCATGGCCGGAGCGGGGGAGACCGAGCCGGCGCTACGGGCGCAAACCAGCCCACTCGGCGATCGCGCCCATTTCGTGCCGACGCCGACCAGCGACGTCGCTGACGTCCTCAGCGCGTTCGACGTGAGCGTGTTCTGTCCGTCGCCGACCGAAGGGGCGCCGCGCGCGACGATCCTGGGCATGCTCGTCGAGCGGCCGTGCCTGTCGACCGGAGCCGAAGGGGTCGCCGACCTGATCCGACCCGAGTTCGGCGCGATCGCCGAGCCCGAGAACGATCCGGACGCGCTGACCGCGCTGATCCGGACCTACCTCGACGATCCGGCGCTCGGCCTGCGCCAGGGCAAGGCCGCGCGCGGGTGGGCCGAGCGGCAATATGCCCGGCCGGTGGTGGCGGAGCAGATCGAGCGCCTACTGTCGGAGCAGTGACGGGCTTGCCGCGGTGCGGACGCGGGCGCGATCGGCTGCGGCGAGGAACTCGTTCCACGAGATGGCGTACGGCCCCAGCTCCGCTGCGAGCTGTTTCAGGGCCTTGAGCCCGTCGTCGAGCTCCCAGGCGAGGTGAAGCGTCAGCGGGATCCAGGTCCCCGGCTGCTCGGCGACCAGCTGTCGCACGTCGGCGAGCATCTCCCGGGCCGTGCCGTACAGCGGGGCGTAGCTCGGACAGTAAACGGCGTCCCCGAGCCAGCGGGGCGTCGGCTGAGCGCCCAGGAACTGGATCGACTCGGGTCCGCCGCAGATCACGTCGAACCGGGAGGCCAGCGCGTGGTAGTGGACGACGGTAAAGCGGTTGAACGGCGGGACGAACACCCTGGGGTGCAGTCCTGCCACCGCCAGTCGAGCCAGGCTCTGGTCGGCGAGCTCCTCCACCTCGGCCGCCGTAAGCCCGAGAAGCTCGGAATGGCGACGCGGATGCGCGTCACGGGTGCGGTGGGTGAGACCGTGGGCGGCGAACGTGACGCCCTCGTCCGCCATGCGCGCGATCAGCTGAAGCTCGGTGGGGCCGAGCGGGCGCCCGCCCGACCCGCTCGGGTTGAGCGGGTCGTGGACGAGCTGAGGCACGACCGCCATCAGATATGGGACCTCAGCCTCGGCGAGGACGGCATGAAAGCGGGCGGCCGGTTGCGCGCCGTACTTCTCCGGCTGGTCGAACGAGGTCGAATAGGGAAATTCGTCGACCCGGAGCAGAAACCTGGGCGGACCCGCCGCGGCCCGGCCTAGGAGCGCCCGCCGGGCGGCGGCGGCCGGCGCGAGCGCACCACGGGCCATCCGCGCCGGTGCGAGCTTGACCAGGGCGCGCTGCGCTGACCGCTGCAGGCCCCCCGGAACCGGCGGAGTGAGCCGCCGCGCCTGCCTTCGGTTCAGCGCCGGATCGCGGGTGAGCTCGGCCGCCAGCAGCGCGGTGTGGTAGGCCTCGCGATCCATCAGCCGTCAGCGGGCAGGACGACGACGTCGTGCCGCCGCGGGTCGAAGGGCAGGGCCTCCGGGGTATCGGCGGCGAAGAAGTACAAGTTGAGGCGACCCGGCTGGGCGGTGGTGCGCACGCAGACGTACGGAAACGCCGAGTGGAGCAGCTGCGCGAGGTCTTCCGCATCGCTGAAGGTCTGTCGCGCGAAGCGGTAGCGCGATTCCGGCTCGATCACCGTGTGCCCCGCCAGCGCGCCGCCCGGGCGCAGTACGGCCGCGATCCGGGCAAGTATCGCCTGGGCGTCCTTGCGGCTGAAGTGGTGGATCGCGGTGTTCCAGACCACGGCGTCGAACGGGCCGCCGGGAAGGTCACGGGATATGTCGCAGTACTGGTAGGAGACGTTCGGGGAGGCGTTGAACCACTGCGCGTGCCGCAGGGCGTCGCGATTGGCGTCGACCGCGACCACCCGCGCGGCGCGAGGAGAATAGAAGTGGCGCGCGTAGTAGCCATCGCCGCAGCACAAGTCGAGCACGGTGGCCGTCGGTTGCAGTGTCAGTGAGGCCAGAACGCCGCGCTCGAGAAAGCCGGCCTGACCGCGGCGCGGCCACTGCCATTGCGCGTCGAGTTGGTGATCGAACCACTCGGGCGCAGGCTGCACGACGCCCTCGACCCTGTACTGCAGGCAGTGCGTCGCGGCGGCCAGCGAGCGGACGGCCAGGTTCAACCAACGCAGTGGAACGACGAGCAGGTATCGCAGGAGCTCACCCATCGTGGTGGGGGCGCTCTCTGCGGAGCATCCGTTTGAGCTGTTGCTGGCGATCGGGGGGCAACCGGCGAGCGAGGTCGCGCAGGCGGTAACGAGTCTGCTTCGGCATCAGCTGGGCGCGCGTCACGGGATAGCGCAGCCCCCGCGGGAACTGCGTCACCCACACGACCGGCGCGCTGTGGTTGGCAAAGCGCACCTTGTAGCCACCGTTACCGCCGCCGAAATCGAAGGAAACCTCCCCGCGCTCGAACGTCTCCTCGATCGCGCCGAGGAGGGCGAGCCGCGTGGGGCTCAGCCGTCGGTACGCGTCGTCCATGCCCGTCGCCCATGCCGCCACCACGCCGCCCGCGGCCGCGCACACCGCCGCGCCGATCGGCATACCGTCGAGTTCAACCAGGTACAGGCGGAAGCGGTCGCTGGCGAGTTGGCAGCCGCCAATCTCCCGGAGCATGGCGATCAGCGATTCGTCGAGGAACCCCGACCCTCCACGGCTGGCCCATCGCGCGTGGTGAAGCCGGGCGAAGGCATCCAGATCAGGCTCGAGCTCGTCCTCGGTGTGGGTGCGACGGATCAGCCCGCCCGCTTGGGCAAGGTTGCGTCGGTCGCGGCGCAGCCCCTGACGGAAGTTCCTGCTCGTGTCGCCGAGCCACTGATCGAATGTCACACCCGCGACGCGGACGGTCGCGTTGCCCATTTCGGCGTCGCGGCGGAGCTTTACTCCCGCCCATCCGCCCAGCCCATGTGCGGTGCGCGCCGGCCAGACGTCGCCGCCGTCGATACCCTCCCACACGATGCTGCTCGGCTGGGGCTGGAGGGTCCGGAGGGCCTCCGCGAGCGGCGCCTCCACCTGCGCTTCGTGCTCCTCCCGGCACACCACACCGATGCGATGAAAGTGGCCGGCGCCGAGAAGCCGGTACTCGACGAGACCGAATCTGCCCACCTGCGCGAAGAACGGGGCGACCGCCAGGACGCGGCCGCGCTCGCTGAGCACGATCGTCCGCAAGCGGGCGTCGCCCGTCCGCGCATGCGCCCACCAGGCGAGCATCCACGCGGGCGAGCAAAAAGGGCGTCCGGCCGCGACCGCGAGGTCCTCCCATTGGTCACGGATCGGCTCGGCGTCCCGCGGGTCGTCGATCACGATCGTGTCGATCTTCGCGGGGCGGCCCAAATCGAGCGCTGTCGCTTGTGAAACATCCATGCCGTTGGGTCCGAGTTCCGATGCTCGACCTGGCGTGAACGTCAGCCCGCGGCGACGAAGTCCGGCACGCCCGGCGCCGCGAACGGGAACTCTCGACGCTCGACCGGGCAGTGCAGCCCGTCTTCGTCGCCGGTCAGCGGGCCATGGCAACGTGGACACCGCCACTCCCGCGGAACGAGCGGCGCACCGGCGCCGGCTGTCACGATGATCCAGTCGCGGTTGCGCAGCGGGACAAACGTCGCGTGCGGAGAACCGAAGCGCTTCGCAACGGCATGGTCGAGGCCATAGAAGAAATCGCGCGGGCGTGGCGGGAGCTTCCGGCCGAATGCCGTGACCAGCGCGAACGTCGCGTTGCACCGAAACGTGCGCAGATCGGCGTCCGGCCCGAACAACCGGCGCATGGCTGGCTCGTCGAAGTCGTTGACGTGACCGGTGGAGCTCAGCTCGTAGTCGGGAGTGTGTTCGTGGTCGCTCTGACTCACGGGAGTCGTCACCAGGACGTGCGCGCGCGAGACGCGCCGCATCTCGGCGACCATCGCGGCCGGATCGAGGACATGCTCGATCACTTCGGTTGAGTAGACGAGGTCGAACGCGCCGTCGGCGAATGGGAGCGCGGTGGCTTGGGCAGCCGCCACCGGGAAGCCGTACCTCGACGCGGCAACCGCCACCGCCCGGTCGGACAGGTCGACGCCCCACATCTCCGTGCCGCGAGCGTCGTGGATCGCCTGCATGAAGAAGCCCTCGGCGCATCCGACGTCGAGCGCTGACTCGAACTGGAGGCTCTTCAGGCGATCGAGCAGCGCGAGACGGCGTGTGTAGTGCCGCCAGGCCGCCGGCGTGTAGCCATGATGGGGATGGTGGCCGTGGGAGACCACCGCCGTGTTCATCTCGTGGCGGGCGGTGCCGTAGTACTGGTCTCGATCGACGTCGCCATGACGCGAGACGTACTGGCCGTCCGGGCCGCTGGGATCATCCGCGGGCATCGACCGTAGAGAGCCTACCTGCCGGCCCGCGTCGCAGTTGCTGCTGCCGGCTCGCCGAACCAGGCCGGCCGCTCGATCCGATGACCGGACGGGAGCGTCCACAGACCCGGAGCGGCTTCGACGAATCCGTGCGAACGGTAGAGCCCAGCTGCCGGGTGGTTGCGCTCGGTGGGGATGAACGGCGCCGTCACAAGCGAGGCGTCCAGCCTTGACGTGACCTCGGCGAGCACAAGTTGCTCGAGGCCAAAGCCCATCGCCCGGCAGCTCATGATGAACGAGTCGATCTCGACCTCGCCCTCGGGCCGGTGCGCTGTGATCACCACGGCAACGACGCCCAGGTCTCCGAAACGGTCGCCAAGCGATGCCACGAACGCGTCGTGTGCGGGAGAAGCGAGCAGAGCCTTGACCTCCGCCCCGGAGCGCCGCCGCGTCGTGGTATTGAACTGGTTCGTTCGCTGGATCAACTCGAGCAGACGCGGCAGGTCGTCACGACTCGCAGGGCGCACCTCAGCGCGTAGCTCGAGCGAGCGCATCATCTTTTCGAAGTCGTGCTCCGCACCGATCGCCTGGCGGCGCTGTGCCGCCTCGCGGTACAGCTCGGTGCGCCGGCGCGCCTCGTCCGTCTGGGTGGTCGAAGGCATCTGCAGCCAATACGCGAGCCGGCGCCAGCTCGAGTCGTCGCGGCTGTCCAGGCTTCGCACCCCGGGCACGTTCTCCTCGACCAACGCGCGCTCGACTGGATTGTCGTCGAGCAGCACGAACGCATCCGGGGCGAGGTCCAGCGCGGCCACGGCGTCGCTCACGTTGTCAGGCTTCGGTCGCCAGTTGAACAACTGCAACACGAAGTCCTCGGGCATGAGTCGCATCTCATCCCACCGGATCGTTTCCGGATCGTTCTTGCTCAGCGCCACCAGTAGCACCCCGGCTTGTCGGAGCTCACGCAGCAGCGACTGCCGTCCGAGGTGGTGCTCGACCTGACCCTCGGCCATCACGCCGGACCAGAGCGTGTGGTCGAAGTCGACCAGCAGCACTTTGGCTTTGCCGAGCAGCTGGAGCGCGGCGAGCAGATCGGCGTAGAAGTCCGCAAGGACCGTGCCGAACATCGCGGGGTGGGCATAAGCATCCTCGTATTCGCTTCCGAGGACCGGCGCTCCGACCGCCTTGAGTCCGCCGTTCTCTCTGATCAGCCGCTGCTCGTCGACGAGCACGGTGTTCGGTGTCGCCGCCACCAGCCCGGCGATCGCCTCTGTGAGCGCGGCGTTGAGCCGCCGTCGGCTGCGTGATTCGGCAGGGAGGATCGGCCGACGTGCCCGTCGGGCGCTCAGCGGCAGCGAACACGCGGTGTGGACGAGGATCGTCGCGTCGGTCACTTGGCGAAGCGCGTCGATGCTCGACGCCACGATCGAGGTGAGCATCTCGACGCGCGCATTCAGCTCGTCCCGTCCGATCCGCGCCGATTCTGCGACGACCGCACGGTAGGCGGGGACGCCCGCATAGCTGAACGGCGAGAGGCCGATCAGCGTCGGTGGGGCGTGGGCGGTCACGCGCCGCATCTCGTCCGGCTCGAGCGGCGACGCGCCGGCCGAGAAGAAGATGTGGTCAGCGTCGAGGGCTCTGCCGGTGGCGGCCGCGAACCGCTCGGATAGGAACAGCCGCACGTCGTTGAAGATGCAGTCCCCGATCAACAGCAGGCGCGGATCGCCGTCCGCGGGAGGGCGCACGAGCGGGCTGTGCAGCTCCGCCAGCGCCTCGACCGTCCGCTCGGCCGGGCACGAGCCGGCGACGATCTCCGCGACCGCCTGCGCCTCCGCGTCCAGCAGCCGCCCGAGCAGGTCCGCCCGCTCCTGGCCGCCGAGCGCCTTCGGCATGTAGTTCAGGCGGCAGTCGAGATAGGTGGCGCGATGCTCGCGTCGAGCCACCGATGCCGGCGGCGAGCATCCGCGCGAGCGGGACGTAGTACGCGCACCGGGCGGTCAGCGGATCGGGATCGATCGTCTGGCCGAAAGCCGGTCCTTCGGAGCCGAGCCGCTCCCACAGAGCGACGATGTCGTCGCGATGTCGCTCGAGGGCGCGAGCAACCTGCGGATCGCCTGCCACCTTGCCGCTTACGCGACGGCCCGCACCAGCAGACCCCATGCATCGCAGAGTAGCAACGGAGTTTGCCATGCTGCGGGCATGAGGGCCACCACGGTCGCGGTGTCGCGCCGACGGCTCACGCTCGCCACCGGGCTGCAGATCGGCGGCCGAGTCGTGGGCGTGTTCCTCGGGGTTCTGGTCGCCGCATCGCTCGCCCGGTCGCTGACCCGTCCTCAGTTCGGCGAGCTCTCGCTGGGGCTCACGATCCTGGCGCTGGTCGGGAGCCTCGCCGATCTCGGCACCGGGCAGATCGCGGTCCGGGAGATGGCCCGGCGACCCGAAGCGCGAGCCAACATCGCCGGCGCTGTGTGCGTCGTGCAGCTGACAATGGGCGTCGCGCTGGCGATCGTCGGCCTGGCGGTCGCCTTTGCGTTGATGCACGGGACGCAGGCGCGGCTGATGGCCGCGTTCATGATGGTCTCGATGCCGCTCGGAGCGGTGACCGCGCTTACGATCGCGGCGCAGGCGCGCTTACGTCCAGAGCTGGCGATCATCCCAACGCTGGTCCAGAGCACGCTTTGGCTCGCGGTGGTGCTGACGCTGGGGGCGACCCGTGGGGCGCTGTCGCTCTACGGGGCGGGCTGGTTCGCGGTAACGGCGGTGCAGGCCGCGGTGACGCTCGGCATGGTCGCGCACGTAACCGAGGTCAGCTTCGCCGGGAGCCGTCGGCTGATCGGCCGGTTGCTGGCGCTGGCCTGGCCGATCGGGCTCGCCGGTATGTTCGTGACCGCCTATTACCGGATCGACGCCGTGCTGCTGTTCCACTACCGAGGTGCGACTCAGGCGGCCTACTACAGTGCCGCGTACCGAGTCCTCGACGTGATCCAGATCTTTCCGGTCACGGTCGGCGGAGTGCTGCTGCCGCTGCTCGCGAGCGCCGAGCGGGAAGGGGCCGGTCGCGACCGGATCCGCCAGCTGTTCGCGCTTGCCAGCGCCGGACTCCTGGCGGTTGCGCTACCCGTCGCGCTGTGCGGGGCGATCCTCGCACCCGGGATCGTGCGGCTCGTCTACGGGCCCCGCTACCACCCGGCGGTCTACCTGTTGCAGGTACTGCTTCCGGCCTTCATTCCGATCTGCCTCGGATATGTCCTCACCAGTCAGTTGATCCTGCACGACTTGCTGCGCCCGTACATCGCGATCACGTTTGTCGGAGCCGTCCTCAACATCGTCGCCAACGCGGTCGCGATCCCCCGTTACGGCGCGCCGGCCGCCGCCTGGGCAACGCTCGGGACCGAGCTGGCGGTGGTGACGGGCCTCGGCTGGCTGGTCCGGGGACGGCTTGGCTTCAGCTTGCCGGCCGGACGGGCCCTGCGCCTCCTGGTCGCGGCCGCGGTAACGGGGTTCGCGGTGTGGCTGGTCCGGTCGCAGTCGCTCGCGTTGGGCATCCTTGTGGCCGCGATCGTCTACCCCCCGTGTCTGGTCGCGTCGCGGGGCTTCTCGCTCGCCGAGCTTCGAGCGCTGCTCACGCGGGAGGCAGCCGCCAACGCATGAGCGATCCCGCCCCGAGTATCTCGGTGGTGCTCCCGACATTCAACCGCCTGCCGGCGCTGCGGGAGAACTTCGGCGCGGTGCTCGAGGTCGCCGGAGTCACGGAGATCGTGGTGGTGGTCGACGGTTCCACCGACGGGAGCGCAGAGTGGCTCGAGCGACATCCCGACGGCCGGCTCAAGCTGATCCGCCAGCGGCAGTCCGGGTCGCCGGCCGCGCGCAATCGCGGCATCGCCGCCGCGGGTGGCGATTGGATCCTGATGACCGAGGACGACTGCTTTCTCCCGCCGGACTTCGCGGTGACTCTGCACGACGTCGGCCGGTGCCACGACGCACAGATCGTGGGGGCGCCGTGGCTCGCGCTGGAGAGCATCGACGCAATGCGTGACGCTCTCGAATACGGTCGGCGCCATGCGCAGGCGAGGATCAGGCTCGCCACCCATCCGGGCACGTTCCCGACCGTCGACGTCGAGACGCCGTTCCTCAACGGCGTCGTGCTCGCGCGACGTGACGTGTTCGACGTCGTCCGCTACGACGAGTCCTTACACGGCAATGCGTGGCGCGAGGAGACGAGCATGTTCCTCGACGCGACCGAGGCCGGCTTCCGGTGCGTCCTAACCCCGCGGACCGCGGTCTGCCAGATTGGCCAGTGGGACGGCGGCCAGAGGCGGCCACGCCTGTCCTACGAGGCGTCGACGATCCGTAACAACTGGCGGTTCTTGCGGGCCCACCGCCTCGCGCTGCAGAGCCTCGGTGAGATCCACGATCCGGTCAGCGCACAGGCGGCATTCGTCGCCGGCCGGTTCGCGGCGACTGTCACCGGGCAGGTCCGTAGTCGGCGGCGGCGCTCGTGAATCACACCGTGCCAACGTGCTGAGCTGACGCTACAGCTCTGGAGTCGTTGCTGAGCGCGTGTCGGCCGGGTCGTGGCCGACACGCGCCGTCAGCGCGTCCGCCGGGGCGACGAGGCCCGCCGCAAAGCCGAGGATCGCCGGCCACCGCTGCGTGTTGGTGAGGAACGGCGCCGTCAGCATCGCCACCGGCGCCATCACCAGCAGCATCGCGGCCCACCGCCCGGTGAAGTCGATCTGGGGTCGGCGCATCGCAGTCAGCCCCTGTACTACGAACACGACCTGGGCCGCGGTCACCAGGATCGCGCCGAGCAAGCCGAACCTGAGCCAGGACTCAAGCACCTGGTTGTGGATGTACAGCGGGCCGGAGCCCTCGACGACAAGGCCCGCGACATGGCCATTCGGGCCTACGCCCGAGATCGGCGAGGCCTTGACCGCGTCCCACCCGATCGAGACGTCGCTCAGGTGCCCCTGCACGCTTGCGTCCGCGGCGGTGCCCTGAGTCGCGCCCCAGATCGCCGACAGTTGGTGTCCGATCCCGCTCACCACCGACGGCGCGACCACTGCCAGTCCGAGGAACACGACGGCGGCGGCCGCGATGACGCGTATAGCCAGCCGCGCCCGGTTGCGGATCACGATAAGCCCGAGCAGCAGCGCCACGACCATCGCGGCCCACACGTTGCGCCGGGCTGACAGCACGACGATGATCAGGCCAGCACCGGCCAGCCACCAGATCCGCCAACTGCGCTCGGCGGCGGGCGTGATCACCGCGGCCAGCACTACCGCGCCGGCGATCGCCCCCATCGCCGAGTCGTAGAAGATCACGCTGGTACCGAGCTGGCCGTCGCCCTGGCCGGTGGCAGCCAGATACATGCCGATCAGCACCATCGCCGACAGCACCCACTGGAGCACCGGGACCGCGCCGCGGGCCCATTCGCGCGAGCCGGCGGCCGCCACCCCGATCGCGAAGGACGCGCCGAACAGGATCGCGAACCGGGCGTCTTGGTTGAGCGCCGACGTGAGCGAGGTGCCGTCGGCCCACAGACACGCCGTGACGTAGGCGCCAAGCCCGAGTACGATGACGACCGCGGTCCGACGAGGACGGACGGGATGGGCCGAGATCGCCACCCGGCCTAGCCCGAGCAGGACGACCAGCGTGAGCAGGCTGAAACGGGCGGCGGTCTGGAAGTAGACCTGGTGGCCGAGGAACAACAGGCCGCTCGCCCCGGCGCCACCGAACCCCTGCGCTGGATCGAGCTCCTGGCACACGATAAGCAACGAGACGATCGTGAGCGCCGGCCATCGCATCAGCGCCGCCACGCAGCACAAGCCCGATCGCCGCGGCCGCGAGCGTGCGGGTGTCGCCGGAGGCGATCAGCCACGCCGCGACGGCGCTCGCGAGCACCGCGACGAGCAGCTGCGTGGCCCTGGCCAGCAGCGGATCGGCTCGCCGAAAACCCCCGGGCGCCGTTCATCTGCCGACCACCTCCGAGATCAGCTCGAGCCAGCGAGCGCCGAACGCGTCGAGCCCGTTGTGACGCTCGATGTGATTCGCGGGCCTGTGCAGCACGAGCGGGGATCGGACGCGAGCGCTCCGAGCCGGTCGCAGCGCGGCCGCGACGCTGTCGCGCTCAGGCCGCACGATGAAGCTCCAGTAGCTCGGACATGCTCGGAGAAAGTCTCCCATCCAGCCCACCGGCGTCGTAAGCAGCGGTACTCCGGACGCGAGGGCCTCGAGCACCACGAAGCTGCACGCCTCGTAGCGGGTCGGGAACACCACGCAATCCGCGGCACGATAGGCGTGGGCGAGCTCGGCGGGGCTCAGGACGCCGAGCGCACGGGCCGACGGCGGCGCGCCGCTGCCCGCGACGAGCAGAGTGAATCCGGCCTGCCGGCAGGCGTCGGGGACGAGGTCGGCGCCCTTGCGGTACTCGAACCGGCCGACGAACAGCGCGTACCGTGCGTCGGGTTCGAGCCCAAGCCGGTCCCGCGCCGCGGCGCGGTCGCCGGGGGAGAACAGGGCTGTGTCGACGCCGTTCGGGATCACCTCGTCGACTCGCTGGCGATAGAACCGCTCGAGCTCGTTCGCGGTGGAGCTCGACACCGCTACTGTCCGCGCGCCACGTCCGCACAGCGCCTCGGGGACCGCGCCGCCGAGGGCCTGCCGCAGCCGGTAGCGGCGACTGCCGGTCTCGCCCGCGGCCACATGCTTGACCATCGTGCCGTGGAAGACGTGAATCCGGTCACGGCCGGCGGGCCCGCCGAGAAAGCCGTTTCCGATCACGAGGTCGACGTGCTCGGCCCGGGCCCGCCGGGTCACCGACACCGCCTGGAGCGAGGGCTCGAGCCCGAGGCGGGCGAGCCCGGCCGGCATGCTCGCGGTCGGGCCGATCAGTTGCAGTGGTCCAGCCGGCGGACTCGAGCACGGCCCCGAGCAGGTGGCAGAACCGTTCGACCCCGCCGGTGTTCGACGACGGGTCAGGCGAGATCAGGAGCGCCCGCATCGCCGCGCCACGGTAGCGGCCCGAGGGCCAGCGCCGGATCAGTTAGCCGATTTGGCGGCCAGGCGCTCGAACACCCGCGAGCGCCGGCTTGGGCTTGCCGGTGTTGTAGATCAGCCCGTAGCCGCCCTGGACGGTGTTGGCCTCGGGGCCGTCCTTGTAGCGGTAGATGAACAGCGACTGCACCCAGCTCTTCCAGGGTCCCTGGACGTACCCGATCAACGTGCGCAGGTTGGCCTTCTGCTGGGCGGCGGTGACGCAGTCACTTTGCCGTTGGGTGCAGGTCGGCCAGCCTGCCTCCATGATCCAGAACGGCTTATCGCCGGCGCTGTGCCTGAGGAACTGGCGGCGGAGGTCCTCGATCCGGCGCACCCGGCCGAAGTTCGGGTAGGGCTGACCGAAGACGATCGGCGACAGGTGCGTGACGTCCTTGCCGAAGTCATGGACGGCGACGCCCTGGAAGTAGTTGTTGAGGTTCGGAACGGCCTTGTAGAGCGCGTCGACCCACCACGTCCAGACGCCGTTGAGATGCGACTCCATATCGGCCTCGATGAGGAAGCTCGTCGAGGGGGAGGCCGCGTGGCCGGCGATCGATGCCGCCTTGACCATCCGGGCGTACCGCCCCGGGTTGTAGTGGCCGGCGTTGCCGTTGTCGAAGTACGGCTCGTTCCACAGCTCGAACGTCGTGATCGCCGAGCCCGCGAGGGTCGGATGCGCCTTCCAGAACGATCCGCCGACGCCGTAGCGGGCGACAACCGCCGACACGAAGTCGGCGAACAGCGCAGGGTTGGCCGGGATCGAGAACGACGTGCTTCCGGCCCATTTCGGCGTGTTCACGAGCTGGGCGACGATGTGCAGGCCGTGCTGTCCGGCGACGAGCATGTAGTGGTCGTAGTAGGAGAAGTTGAAGTTGCCCCGGCTGCGGCTCGATCGTGCTCCACATGAAGGCTTCCCGGAACCACTTGGCGTCGGTTCCGCCCATCATCCGCGCCATCTGTGGCGCGGTGCTCGCGCCGCCGTAGCCGGCCGCGCCGTCGGCGAGGCCGACCACCAGTCCGCCGGTGACAGCCTTGGGTCCAGGGACCGACAGGCGCTGCAGCGGGACGCAGTGCCGCTCGCCGGGCCGTGCGAGCCGCCGGCCGCGGACACCACCGCGAAAACCGCGATGGCGGCGGCCAGGAGCAGAGCAGAAATGTTACGGAGTCTCAGCATCGTGCATAACTCTTCGTTTGCCGACGAACGGGGGCGATCCACCTTCGTCGAGTGAACGGCGGGCACCTTAGCATGCGCAATAGGAGACCATTGTTAATCAAAGTGTGCTCGCAGCCACCGCGGCCTGGAAGGTCGCGAGCGCGGCTTTGGGGGTGCCGTTGAGGTTGGTCAGGCCGTAGGCGTCTTGGATTGTGGTGGGGTCTGAGCCGTCGCCGTAGTTGTAGATGAAGGCGGCTTGGACCCAGCTGCTCCAGCTGTTGTGGATGTCGTTGAACAGGGTCTGGAGGTTGCTGGCCTGTTGGGCGTCGGTGACGCAGTCGGTGTTGCCGTCGCTGCAGGTGGACCAGCCGGCTTCGGTGATCCAGAACGGCTTGTTGGCGGCGTTGTGGCTGACGAACTGCTGGCGGAGGTTCTCGATCCGCAGGATGTGGCCGTAGTTGTTGTAGGCCTGCCCGGCGACCATCGGGTTCAGGGTGGTGACGTCGTTGCCGTAGTCGTGCATCGCGACGCCGTCGAAGTAGTTGTTGAGGTCCGGGACGGCCTGGTAGAGCGCGTCGACCCACCACTGCCACTGGCCGTTGGCCATGGCGCTCTGCATCTCGGCGGCCATCAGGAACCTGGCGTTCGGGTCGACCGCGCGTCCGGTGATCGCGGCCGCCTTGACCAGCTGGGCGTAGGCCGCGGGGTCATAGTCGCCGTTATCGCCGCTGGGCAGGTACGGCTCGTTCCACAGTTCCCACGTCCCGATCGCCGAGCCCTTCAGGGTCGGGTTCTGGGCCCAGAAGCTGCCGTTGGTGCCGTACCGGCCGATCACCGCGGCCACGTACTGGGCGAACGCGGCCGGGTTGGACGGGATCGAGTTGTAGCTCGGCCCAGCCCACGACGGGGTGTCGTACAGCACCGGCAGGATGTGCAGCCCGCGCTGGGCGGCCAGCAGCATGAAGTGGTCGTAATAGGAGAAATCGAACACGCCTTGCTGCGGCTCGATCGTCGCCCAATCGAACTCCTCCCGCAACCACTTCGTCCCCGTCCCGGACGTCACCAGATCAAGCCGATCCCCCGTACTCGCACCACCCCAACCCGCCGCATCCGCATTCAAACCCACCACCAAACCACCCGACACCACCGGCGGGGCCGGCGCGCGGGTCGAGTGGCGCGTGATCTTGTGGCGGGCCGGCCGCTTGACGCACTTGGCTGCGCGGTGGCGGCGGCGAGCGGTCTTCGCGGTTGGGCAGCGGCGCTGGACGTGGCTCCGACGAGCGCCTCGGAGCGCTGCAGACGCCGACGTGGGCGTGGAGCCGGCGAGTGCGGCGGCGATCCCGAGCACCGTGATCAGGATTTGCACGGTTCGACGAGCCATGAGTAGGTCGTCGGCCCGTGCCGGCCGGTTCTCGGAGGAAGCTGGGCGTTGCTAGACGCCTGTTCGACCGTTAGTTGGCGCTTTGCGCGGCCTGCTGCTCGAAGACGGCGTCGGCGGGCTTGGGGGTGCCGTTGAGGTTGGTCAGGCCGTAGGCGTCTTGGATTGTGGTGGGGTCTGAGCCGTCGCCGTAGTTGTAGATGAAGGCGGCTTGGACCCAGCTGCT
This sequence comes from uncultured Solirubrobacterales bacterium, assembly GCA_963746695.1. Lineage (GTDB taxonomy): Bacteria > Actinomycetota > Thermoleophilia > Solirubrobacterales > Solirubrobacteraceae > Palsa-465. The sequence continues at coordinate 95,473 of CAVVCP010000015.1, forward strand.
CCAGCTGTTGTGGATGTCGTTGAACAGGGTCTGGAGGTTGCTGGCCTGTTGGGCGTCGGTGACGCAGTCGGTGTTGCCGTCGCTGCAGGTGGACCAGCCGGCTTCGGTGATCCAGAACGGCTTGTCGGCGGCGTTGTGGCTGACGAACTGCTGGCGGAGGTTCTCGATCCGCAGGATGTGGCCGTAGTTGTTGTAGGCCTGCCCGGCGACCATCGGGTTCAGGGTGGTGACGTCGTTGCCGTAGTCGTGCATCGCGACGCCGTCGAAGTAGTTGTTGAGGTCCGGGACGGCCTGGTAGAGCGCGTCGACCCACCATTGCCACTGGCCGTTGGCCATGGCGCTCTGCATCTCGGCGGCCATCAGGAACCTGGCGTTCGGGTCGACCGCGCGTCCGGTGATCGCGGCCGCCTTGACCAGCTGGGCGTAGGCCGCGGGGTCATAGTCGCCGTTATCGCCGCTGGGCAGGTACGGCTCGTTCCACAGTTCCCACGTCCCGATCGCCGAGCCCTTCAGGGTCGGGTTCTGGGCCCAGAAGCTGCCGTTGGTGCCGTACCGGCCGATCACCGCGGCCACGTATTGGGCGAACGCGGCCGGGTTGGACGGGATCGAGTTGTAGCTCGGCCCAGCCCACGACGGGGTGTCGTACAGCACCGGCAGGATGTGCAGCCCGCGCTGGGCGGCCAGCAGCATGAAGTGGTCGTAATAGGAGAAATCGAACACGCCTTGCTGCGGCTCGATCGTCGCCCAATCGAACTCCTCCCGCAACCACTTCGTCCCCGTCCCGGACGTCACCAGATCAAGCCGATCCCCCGTACTCGCACCACCCCAACCCGCCGCATCCGCATTCAAACCCACCACCAAACCACCCGACACCACCGGCGGGGTGGGGCTTGGGGCCGGTGCCGGGGTCGGGACAGGGGTTGGAGCGGGTGCCGGTGTGGGAACTGGGGCGGGTGCCGGTGCCGGCGTGGGAACTGGGGCGGGTGCCGGTGCCGGGTGTCGGGGCGGGGCCGTGATGCCTGTGCGGACGAGGCCGCTTCTTCGCCGCCATCGCCTTCGCGGTCAGTTGGCGCGGCGACGCGTGGCGAGTCGCCTTCTTCGCGGATCGGGTTGTGGTGTGCGCCGCTCGCGCGGCCGTCGCGGAATCCGCGCCGATGAGGGCCGCGGCGAGGGCGAGAACGACAATCAGTAGCGACGCGGCACGACGAGACATGCGCTGGTCCTCGGTTCGTTAGGGTGATCCGGGCAAGGGTGATCGCCGTTCGCTCAACGGGTGTTCGAAGGCATCGGAGGGACTGGCGACTAGGGCGTCAGCCAGAGCCGGCGCCGGCAACTTCGGCGGTGCGGAACACTGAAAGCGCCGGTTTTGCGGACCCGTCGAGATTCGTCAGGCCGTAGGCGTCCTGCACGGAGCTCGGGTCGGCGCCGTCGCCGAAGCGGTAGATGAACGCGGCTTGGACCCAATTCCGCCAGGGACCGCGCATATCGTTGAAGAGCGTCTGGAGGTCCGCAGCCTGCTGGTCGTCGGTGACGCAATCGGTGTTTCCGTCGCTGCAGGTGGACCAGCCGGCTTCGGTGATCCAGAACGGCTTGTCGGCAGCCCCGTGAGCGATGAACTGCTGATGCAGGTTCTCGATCCGGAGGATGTGGCCGTAGTTGTTGTAGGGCCGGCCGGCAATCATCGGGTTCAATGTGGTGACGTCGCTCCCGTAGTCGTGCATGGCCACGCCGTCGAAGTACCGGTTGAGATCGGGCACCGCCTGGTACAGCGCGCCGACCCACCACTGCCAGTTGCCGCGCGCGTCCCGCGCGCTCTGCATCTCGGCGCCCATGAGGAACTTCGCCTGCGGGTCGACCCGGTGCCCGGCGATCGCGGCCGCCTTGACGAGCCGGGCGTAGCGGCCGGGGTTGTAGTCCCCGTTGTCGCCGCTGTCGAAGTACGGCTCGTTCCAGATCTCGAATGTCCGCAGCGCCGAGCCAGCGAGCTGGGGATGCTGCCGCCAAAACGAGCCGTGCGGCCCATAGCGGCCGATCAGCGCGGCGACGTAGCCGGCGAACGCTGTGGGATTAGCCGGAATGGTGTTGTAGGTGGCGCCGGCCCACGACGGGGTGTCATAGAGCAGCGCCAGGATCCGCTCGCCGCTCTGAGCGGCCTCGAGCATGAAGTGGTCGTAGTAGGAGAAGTCGAATACGCCCGGATGCGGCTCGATCGCCGACCAGACGAACTCCTCCCGCAGCCACTTCGCGCCGGTCGTGGAGACGACCTCGCCGAGCCGGTCCGCGGTACTCGCTCCGCCGTAGCCGGCGACGTCCGCGTTGAGGCCTACGATCTGAGTCCCGGAGACCGGGTCAGTGGCGCGCTGCAGGACCGACTTACACGTGGCGCGCTTGGCGTGGGCGGACCGGTGGCAGGCCGCGCGATGGGGCTTGCGCGCCGCGGCTGCCGTGCGCGTCGGTGCGCTCTGGGCGGCCGCGGAGGCGCCACCCAGAACAAGCGATGCCAGGACGACCTGCGAGATGACGGCGATTCGGCGCATGGCGTCGTGCGCAGGGGTATGCCTGCCCACTAGCCGGGCGCTCAGGATTGGGCGCGACGACTACGTTCTGGGCGGGAAGGTACCTGCGGGACGCCGGATAGCTCCCCGCATCACGACGAATTCCTCATCGCGGGGGAACATGTGCCGGATTAACTAAGGAAACGTGTGCAAACGCCGATCGACGCCCGAAAGGTGCGTCAAGACGCTGGGGCGGCTGCTCAGCTGCGACGGCGCGCGGTGGCCGGATTGCCGGCGTACTTTCGCGCCCGTTGGCTATCGCGGAATCGCAAAACCTCTGCAAACGTGAGCATCACGATCTTGAGGTCGAGCTTCAGCGACCAGTTCCGGATGTAGTAGTTGTCCCACTCGACGCGGTCGGCGATCGACGTCTGTCCACGCAGGCCGTGCACCTGGGCCCAGCCGGTGATGCCGGACCTGACCCGATGACGGTCGTCATAGTGGTCGACCTCCGCGCCGAACTGCTTCGCGAACTCCGGGCGCTCGGGACGTGGGCCCACGATGCTCATCTCGCCCCGCAGGACGTTGATGAACTGCGGGACTTCGTCGATCGACGTGTCGCGGAGCCAGCGGCCGAGCGGCGTCCGGCGATCCTCGCCCTCGATGCCGCCCGGCGCGCACCCTTCGGGCAGGGCAAAGCCGGATGCTCCGGCGCTGTCCGGCTCGCGCATCGTGCGGAACTTGAGCACGTCGAACGCGCGGCCGTCCCGTCCCACCCGCCGCTGGCGGAACAGCACCGGTCCCGGCGAGCTGAGCCGCACACCGATGGTCACGATCGCGATCACCGGCGCGAGCGCGATCAGCGCGAGCAGGGCGAACGTGCGGTCTAGCGTGTGCTTGATCGCGAACTGCCATCCGCGCGGGTTGGTCGGACGAAGCGAGATCAGCGGCAGGCCCCCGATGTGATCGAGGATCGCGCGATCGTTGATCGTCTCGAACAGCCGAGGCACGAGCGAAACCTCGAGCCCGAGCCGCTCGCACTCCTTGACCTTCTCGACGAGCACGTGGTCGGGCTCGGAGGAGAACGCCAGGATCACGCGCCGGGCGCCGGTGCGGCGAACCGCGTCGGCGAGGTCGTCGAGGCCGCCCAGGATCGGAACCCCGGAGGCCGACGAGTAGCCGGCCCGCGGCAGTGGGTTGGAGTCGAGGAAGCCGACCGGGCGCAGGCCGTAGCTGCGATCCCCGGTGAAGCGCCTGACCAGCTGCTCCCCGACGACGCCGGCGCCGACGATCAGGGTCGGCGTCGCCAGCGCGTGATTACGGACCGCCTGCGCACGAATCGAGACAAGCACGATCCGGGCGAAGCTCAAGTAGACCGCTGCGAACAGCCACAGCCGGAGCGCGAGCCCGACCGGATGCGGCCCGCCCATGATCGACCCGGCGGCCACGATCAGCATCGCCGACATCGAAACCGCGCCGAGCACGTGCGTGGCGGTGTCGAGCGTGGACGCGTGCAGCCGTTCATCAGGGTCACGGCGAGCCCGCAGGATCGCCAGCGTCAGCAGCGGGAACACCGCGGCGAGCCACTGGGAGCCGCCGCCGTCGGGGATCGGCCCGGCGTACAGGGCGGCCGACGAGGCGAGGCACAGCACGATGACGTCGAGCAGCAGCCGCATCTGCGACCAGACGCGGACGTCGAGCAGGCGCGCGGTTGCCCCCGCGATGAAGCCCGTGCGTGATCGGGAGAGCCCGATCGCTCCCGATTGCTCGGCGTGTGATGCAGCTTGCGGTGTCATGGTCCTACTTGCCCCGGATTGTGATCCGCCATGGCGCCTGTTTCGTCATCGTGACCGCGTGTCACGTCCATGTCCGTGTCCCCTTGAATTCCGATCCCCTGTCAGAGTCCTACCTACGAGCAATCCATTACCCGCTCTACCGAAAGCAATCATATCACACCAAAAAGCGAACTAATCGGCCCTGAGCTCGGCAATCGTCCCCCGTTCTCCGCAACTTGCAAACACTTTTAGGCCCGCTCGGCGGGGCGTACGATGGTCGAAAACCATCACCAGGAGACGCAGCGATGTCGCGACTCATCAGGATGGACCAGACCGGCCACACGACGGTCGCGGAATGGACCGTTGAAGATCAAACCAGCACGGAGGCGGCGATTGCAGCGTTCCGTGCCGAGCTCGACCAGGGCTACTACGCGCTGATCTCGCACGGCGAGGGCCGCGCCGAGCAGGTGCGAGAGCTGCCGCTCGACGCCCCGCTGGTCATCCTGCGCCGTCCGATCGCCGGGGGCTAGTGGCCCCATTTGTGACGCTGACCCCGCCCGCAGAGTCGTTGCCGGCGACGGCCGCCGGGTCGCTGCCCGAGCTCGCGAACGTCCACTGGCGCCCGCGCGCCAGCGATCGGACCGTGCGGCGGGTCGGCCGGCTGTGGACGCTCTCGAGCGTCGGCCACACGGTGCCGTTCGTCGCCGCCGCGATCGCGCTCGGCCTCGCCGGCCCGATCATGCTGCCGTTCGCGGCGCTCTGCCTCGTGCACGCATGGGCGATTCCGGAGCTGTACGCCGCCCGCGGGGCGCGAGCGGTCAAGCCGCGCTCGGCCAATGCGAGCGAACCCGAGCGGGTCGCGCTCGGGCTGCTCGGCGACCTCGTCGACCACCGCGCCCGCGAGCTCCACGTCCGCACCGGGCTGATGCTCGAGCGCGGTCGGCTCGGCGTGTGGCTCGTGGGCGAGATGGGCGCGCTGCTCGTGCGGCCCGGCGGCCGGCGCGTGAACTGCTACTGCGTCAAGGCGACCGGCGCCGGGCTGCCGCCGAGTGACCGGGTCGCCCACCTGCTGCTGGCGCTCCGGACCGACGAGGCGGGCTTCGCAACCGTCGCGAACCTGGCGTTCTCGGGCGCGCGGTGGCGAGTCCGCCGGCGGCTGACCGCGCCGGCGCGCGAGGCGCTCGACGCGGCTGTCGCGCGCTCCCGGGAGCGGTGACCGCGGCGTCCCGCTTGCGAGCCGCACGGCGTTGCCGTTTGCGAGGCGCACGGCCTCGCGGCACATCGGGGAACGCGATGTTTGTACCGAGGGCCAATGCGCCGGTCGCTCCGGCGGCCGATCATTCTCGCCATGACCCGTCCACTCACACCTTCCAAGGTCCTGCTCGTCGCGGATCGACGCGCGGCCCGCTCACAGGGCGCGACGGCGCCGGTTCGTCGCTACCGCCTGGCTCGACTGCGGTTCGAGCCCCCGCCCGTCGAGGGCGACTCGCGTTTCGAGTACCTCAAGCGCAGCTACGACTAGAGCGTTCTTAGCGACTCCTTCGGGAGCCGTGCTCTCGCTGGAGTACGCTTAGGAGTATGGATAGTCAAATCGAGGCATCTCGCTCTCGTACGCCAGTCGTTCGCAAGGCGTTTGCCGGCATCGTGCTGATCGCCGCGGTCGCGCTGCTCCTGAAGATCGTCATCGGGTTCGTGGTGGCCATCTTCTGGACGGTGGTCGTCGTCGCGGCGGTGCTTGCGGTCCTCTGGGCGGTCAAGACGCTCGTCTGGTGAGGCCAGGCCCATGGCCGGCTCGGGCCTGTTAGTGATCATGTTCTTCTTCGGTCTGGCCGGGGGCATCATCGGCCGGATGAAGGGGAGTTCCTTCTTCATGTGGTTCCTGGTGTCCGGGCTGATCCCGTTCTTCGGGCTGCTCGCCGCGGTGTTCTACCGGTGGGACAACCAGGAGCTCCGGCGCCAGTGCCCCGGGTGCGGGCGGGTCTTGATGCTGCACGACGCGGTGTGCACCGCATGCGGCGAGGAGCTCGAGTTCCCGGACGTGGCGATCGCGTCCGAGGCCTCGATCCGGCTCCGGACCACCTCGGCGCCGCGCTCGGGCTAAGGCCCTCGCGGGGCTACAAACACCCCTTCGGCCGGGCTCGGGGCCACTGTTACACTCGCGGTCCGCCTCGCGCGGAATGGCCGCGCGTACCCAAATTTCCGGACCGCTGAAAGGAGGATCCGCGCATGCGTGCAGTCGACGCTCTGATGGAATGTCTCAAGGCCGAAGGTGTCGACGTCGTATTCGGGCTTCCCGGCGGCGCGAACCTCCCTACCTACGACGCCTTCTACGACGCCGGCATCCGCCACATCCTCGTGCGCCACGAGGCCGGCGGCGGTCATGCCGCTGAGGGCTACGCCAAGGCGACCGGCAAGGTCGGCGTCTCGCTTGCGACCAGCGGCCCCGGCGCCACCAACCTGATCACGCCGATCTGTGACGCGATGATGGACTCCGTCCCGGTGGTGTTCATCACCGGGCAGGTGCGGACCGAGCTGCTCGGCACCGACGGGTTCCAGGAGGCCGACACGATCGGGATCACGATGCCCGTGGTCAAGCACAGCTTCATGATCCAGCACCCGCTCGAGATCCCGCGCTCGATCCACGAGGCGTTCCACATCGCCCGCACCGGGCGCCCGGGACCGGTCGTGGTCGACATCCCGCAGGACCTGAGCCGAGCCGACATCCCGTACGAGCCGGTCACCGACGTCCGCCTGCCCGGCTATCAGCCCACGACCGAGGGCAACCAGAAGCAGATCCGGCTGGCAGCCAAGGCGCTTGCGAACTCGCGCCGTCCGGTCATATACGCCGGGGGCGGTGTGATCAACGCCGACGCGTCCGCGGAGCTGACCGAGCTCGCCACCTCGGACAGGTTCCCGGTCACGTGCACGGTGATGGGGCTCGGCGCCTTCCCGGCACCGCACGATCAGTGGCTCGGCATGCTCGGGATGCACGGGACGCGCGCGGCCAACTACGCGATGGACGAAGCCGATCTGATCATCGCGATCGGCGCCCGGTTCGACGACCGCGTCACCGGCAAGCTGTCGGAGTTCGCGCCGCGGGCAAAGTTCATCCACATCGACGTCGATCCCGCCGAGATCTCCAAGAACGTGCCGGCGCACATCCCGATCGTCGGCGATGCCAAGAACATCGTTCCGCGACTGACCGCCGAGTACCGGGCGCTCGCGCCCGAGCCAAACCGGTTCGAAGAGTGGTGGTCGCGGATCCGGACCTGGCAGCAGCGCCATCCACTCCGGTACGAGGACTCGACCGACTCGGAGATCAAGCCGCAGTACATGATCCAGGCGCTGTACGAGGCCACCGGCGGCGACGCGATCGTCGCCAGCGACGTCGGTCAGCACCAGATGTGGGCGGCCCAGTACTTCTCGTTCCGCGAGCCGCGTCTGTGGATCAACTCGGGCGGGCTCGGCACGATGGGCTTTGGACTGCCGGCGGCGATGGGCGCCAAGGTCGGATGCCCAGACCGGACCGTGGTCTGCATCGCCGGCGACGGCTCGGTCCAGATGAACGTCCAGGAGCTCGCCACGTGCACCCAGGAGGACATCCCGATCAAGGTGTTCGTCATGAACAACGGCTACCTGGGCATGGTGCGCCAATGGCAGGAGCTGTTCTGGGACAAGCGCTACAGCCAGGTCGACATGGGCAGCTGGCCGGACTTCGTCAAGCTCGCCGACGCGTACGGGGCGACCGGCCTGCGGTTCGAGGACAAGAAGACGCTGGTCAGCGACATGAAGGAGGCGCTCGCCACCGACGGGCCGGTGCTCGTAGATGTCCGCGTCACGCGCGAGGAGAACACCTATCCGATGATCCCCGCGGGCCAGCCGGCCAGGAACATGGTGGGGTGACGGCCATGGGTGAGCCAGCAACCAAGGACGTCCTCTCGCTCGACGAGCTCGAGGCTGCAGTGGGCCTGCGGACCGGCCGCAAGCACGTCCTGTCGATCCTCGTCGAGAACAAGCCGGGTGTCCTGACCAGGATCGCCGGCCTGTTCGCGCGCCGGGGCTTCAACATCGACACGCTCGCGGTCGGGCCGACCGACGACGAGCGGTTCTCGCGGATCACGCTGACGCTCGACGGCGCGGTGCATCCGATCGACCAGGTCACCAAGCAGCTCCACAAGCTCGTGAACGTGCTCAAGATCCGCGATCTGGAGCCCAGAGACACGCTTGCCCGAGAGCTCGCGATGTTCAAGGTCTCCGCCGACGGAGCGAGCCGCGCCGAGGTCATGCAGATCTGCGAGATCTTCCGCGGCAAGGTCGTCGACGTCACCAAGCGCGCGATCGTCGTCGAGGTCACCGGCACGTGCAACAAGGTCGACGCGTTCGAGGCGCTCGTACGACCGTTCGGGCTGATCGAGATGGCGCGCACCGGCGAGATCGCGATCGCCCGCGGACGCAGCGAGACATAGCGGGGCCAGACCGGCTCGCTGAGCGGTTGACGGGTAGGGTGCCGGGCGTGACCGTGCGCGCGTCAGGTGTCTCGTCGGGGTGGGGCTGGCTCGACGCCGGCAGCGCGCGGCGGCTCGAGCGCCGGTTCGATGCCGCGCTCCAGCGCGCCCGCGCCACCGGTCTGCCCGAGCTGGCCAGCGTCACCGCGCGGGTCGACCCGTCGGTCGACCCGACTGCGGTCGCGGTCGCGTCCCGCCGTCCCGGCGAGCCGTGGTTCTGTCTCGAGCAGCCCGACCGCGACGGTTACGCGGTGGCGGCCATCGGCTCGGTGCGGGCGCTCGAAGCTGTCGGCCCGGATCGGTTCGCGCAGGTGGCCAGGCGCTGGTCGGCGCTCGCTGCAGACGCGTTCGCGGACGCGCCCGACGGGCCCGCCGGCTCGGGGCTGCTCGCGCTCGGCGGGTTCGCGTTCGCCCCCGAGGGCGGCGATTCGCCCCGGTGGGAGGGGTTTGCGCCGGCATCGCTGGTCGTGCCCGAGGTATCGCTGGCGCGGGCCGGCGATCGCGTGGCGCTGACCGTCAACGTCGAGGTCGCTCCCGACGACACGCTCGAGGACCTCTCAGCGCGGGTCGCCGGCCGCCTGGGTGAGCTCCGCGGGCCGGCGCTGCCGCTGCTCGACCCCGCGCCGGCGGGGGCGTACCGGGTGCTGAGCCCGATGCCCCCGTCGCATTACGAGGAGGCGGTGGCGCGGGCGGTCCAGCGGATCCGCGCCGGCGAGCTCGAGAAGATCATGCTCGCGCGGGACGTCGAGGTCCACGCACCGATCGACCACGACCTCGGTGCCGTGCTCGGGCTGCTCCGCGAGGCGTTCCCGTCCTGCTACGTGTTCGCGGTCGGGCGCGGCGATGCCGCGTTCGTCGCGGCGAGCCCCGAGGTGCTCGTGCGCCGGCAGGGCCAGCGGGCTTCTACCGTCGCGCTGGCCGGCTCCTCGCGGCGGAGCGCGGATCCGGCGATCGACGAGCACCTCGGCGAGCAGCTGCTCCAGAGCGACAAGGACCGCGAGGAGCACGAGATCGTCGTGCGCCGCATCGCCCGCGCGCTCCGGCCCCACTCGGTGTGGGTGACGGCCGCGCCCGAGCCGGCGCTCGTCCGGGTCGCAAACATCATCCACCTCGGGACGCCGATCCGCGCGCAGCTGGCCGGGCCGCTCAGCGCGATCGAACTCGCCGGCGTTCTGCACCCGACGCCCGCCGTCGGCGGGGAGCCCGACAGCGTCGCGTCGCGGCTGATCCCGGCGCTCGAGGGGCTCGACCGCGGCTGGTACGCCGGGCCGGTGGGGTGGACCGACGCCGCCGGCGACGGCGAGTTCTGTGTCGCGTTGCGGTGCGCGCTCGTGCGCGGGCGACTCGCGCACCTGTACGCCGGGTGCGGGATCGTCGGCGACTCGGACCCGGTGGCTGAGCTGGCCGAGACCGAGGTCAAGCTGGGCGCGCTTCTCCCCGTGCTGTCGGGATAGCGGCCAGCGCCGCCTCGGCGACGCGGCGGTGGAGCGCGAGGTTCTCGTCGCGGTTCGTTCGCACCTCGATGATCGTGGTGCCGTCGCCGGCGATTGATGTCTGCACCGCCTCACGGAGGTCGGCAAGCGTGCCCGGGTGGCGATACGAGCACCCGTACAGCGCCGCCGCCCGGGCGAAGTCGAGTCCGTGGGGCGTCGCGACGTGCTCCTCGAACGCATCGGTTTCGCCGGCGACGGCCAGGAAGTGGAAGATCCCGCCACCGTCGTTGTTGAGCAGCACGATCGTCAGCGCGAGCCCGAGCCGCGACGCCGCCAGCAGGCCGCCGATGTCGTGGGCGAGCGCGACGTCGCCGATCAGCAGGACGACCGGCCCGCCGTCCGCGCCAGCCGCAGCCGCCGCGCGCGCGCCGAACGCCGAGGAAACCGTCCCGTCGATCCCGTTCGCGCCCCGGTTGGAGAGCACTCGTGCCGGCGCGTCCGACGGGAAGAACTCCTCGACGTCGCGAATCGGCATCGACGACGCGACGAACAGCGTCGCGTCGCCCGGGAGCCACGCCGCCAGCGCGCGGGCCACGGCCGGCTCCGACAGCTCGTCACCGAGCGTCCGCTCGATCGCGCCGGCCACGGCGCGGTCGGCCGCGCACCACGACGCCAGCCACTCGCTGTCGGTGTCGAGCGGCTGGTCCCCGAGCAGAGCTCCGTAGGGGGCCTGGATCCGCATCCCGACGACGGCGTCCGGATCGTGCCAGGTCCCGTCGGGATCGAACGCGATCTGAGCGATCTGCAACCGGGCCAGCCACGCCCGCAGCGGCTTGGACGTGGGCAGGTCGCCGATGCGGATGACGAACTGGGGTTGGTGAGTCCGGGCAAACTCGGGGTCGCGCAGCAGCAGGTCGTAGTGCGAAATCGCAGCCGGCCCGTGGCGCGCTCCCGACAGAGGATCGGCCAGCAGCGGGATCCCCGCGCGCGCTGCGAAGCTCGCCAGCCGGCGCGCGCCCTCCAGGTCGCGGTCCTGACCGGCGACGATCACGATCCGGCCCGACGGCGGCGCGCCAGCGGACGGGGCGCCCGGGCTGCCCGGGTCGAACGTCACGTACGGGCGGCCCCCGCTGCGACCGGTGGCATCGTCCGGCAACGGAAGCGGCCGATCGAGCACGAGCGGCTCGCGCAGCGGGAAGTTCAGATGCACGGGTCCCGGTGGACCCTCGGCCGCGGTCCAGTAGGCGCGGCAGGCCAGCGAGCGGATGAACCGCAGCGTCGCCGGCGTCGCCTGGTCGACGCCGACCTCGAAGAACCACTTGACCGCGTCGCCGTACAGCTTCAGCTGGTCGATCGTCTGGCCCGCGCCGACGTCGCGGAGCTCGGGCGGGCGGTCGGCGGTCAGCACGATCAGCGGGACGCGGGCGTGGCGCGCCTCGATCACGGCCGGCGCGAGGTTGGCGGCGGCGGTCCCCGACGTGCACGTGACCGCGACCGGGCGACCGGACCGCTTGGCGGCGCCGAGCGCGAAGAAGCCCGCACACCGCTCGTCGATGTGCGACCAGCAACGGATCCGCTCCTCGCGCGCGAGCGACAGCACGATCGGGGTGCATCGCGACCCCGGCGCGGTACAGGCGTGCTCCATCCCGCAGCGGCCAAGCTCGTCGCAGAACGCGCGCAGCAGCAGGTAGGTGTCGGTCACGGTCATGATGCGGTCTGATGGCGCGCGATGTCGTCCTCCTGCACGGCTTCACCCACACCGGAGCGAGCTGGGACCCCGTGGTCGCGGCGCTCGCGGAACGCTATCGCGCGCTCGCGCCCGACATCCGCGGGCACGGATCGGCCTCCGAGCGCGACCCGGTCACGCTCGCGGCCGTGCTCGACGACCTCGGCGCGCTCGCGCCCGCGCCCTTCACGCTCGTCGGGTACTCGATGGGCGGCCGGATCGCGCTCCACGCCGCGCTCGCGCCGGCGCTGGGCGCGCGCGTGCAGCGGCTCATGCTGATCGGCGCCAGCCCCGGCCTCGCGGACCCCGCCGAGCGCGCGGAACGACGCGCCGCCGACGAACGGCTCGCCGATGACGTCAGCCGGATGACGATCGAGGAGTTTGCCGCCCGCTGGGCGCGAGACGCCCGTGCTCGCCGGGCAGCCGCCCGGCGTGGCGGCGGCGGTCCACTCCGACCGGCTGCGAAATCGGCCGGCAGGACTCGCGGCGGCGCTGCGTGGTCTCGGCACGGGCGCGCTGCCGTCGCTGTGGGACCGGCTCGCGGATATCCGCGTCCCGGTGACGCTCATCGCCGGCGAGCGCGACCACAAGTTCCGAGCGATCGCGACCGAGATGGCGGCCGCGCTACCGGACTCGGATGTCGCCGTGATCCCAGGGGCGGGTCACGCCGTCCACCTGGAAGCGCCGGAGCGCGTCGCGGCTCTCCTCAGAAGGTAGGAATCTAGGGAGCTGCTACGCGGCCTGGAGCACGATCGGGCTGACCGGCCCGCACTCGCACACGTCGTCGACGAGGCGCATCGCCGTAGCCTGCTCCCAGCGTCCGCTGTCGACGAGCGCTCGGCACAGGGCGGCGACGTCTTCGAGCGCGTCGCAAGCCTCGACATCCGTGTTCAGGTCCGTGCTGAAGATGAGATTGTCGGCGGCGTAGCGGATCCGCTGCTGCTCGCCGGCAAGCAGCTTGCTCGGCCCGATGTCGTCAAGCGTCTTCATGACCCGCCGGTATGCCTTGGAACGTTCAGGACTCATCTTGGATCTCCTGGTGAGAACGTCTGCTCAGTTGATCAACATGGTCGTCAGCTGAGCCCTCTGGCTTTAGTACGTAGCGCAAATTTCTTTGGTTCACGCTTGTACCCGCTGTCGAAGCGGACCATGCGTGACCTCGGTCACATGAGCGCTGAGTCAGCCGGCGTGATACCAGGAGTGCAGGCCGTCGCCGAGGCCGGCGCCCGCCGGTACCTCGATCCGACCGTCGCGCGCCGGCAGCGGATCCTTGCGGTCGGCGAACAAAGCCAGCGTCGCCAGGCCAGAGGCGCGGTCGGGGCGCACCACCGCCGCGACGTGCAGCGCCGCGGCGATTCCGAGCGGGCCGTCGAGGGTCGATGCGAGGTAGACCTCGTAGCCGGCCGCGCGCGCCTGGCGGGCCGCGTCGACGACGCCGGTGATGCCACCGCAGCCGGCGATCTTCAGGCACACCGCCTGGCAGACGCGCGTCTGGAGCGCTCCGATTGCCGATGCGGTCTCGTCGAGCGCGATCGGCACGCTCGTCGCGGCCGAGAGCGCTTGTGTCTGGGCGAGGCCGCGGACCGGCTCCTCGCACAGCTCGATCCCGACCGGCGCGAGGACGCGCAGCGACGCGATGGCCTCCTCTATGGACCACGCGCCGTTCGCGTCGAGCCGGATCGCCACGTCGGGCCCGAGCACGGCCCGGACCGCGGCCAGCCGGCCGGCGTCGTCGCCGATCCCGACCTTCGCCTTGACGCATCGAAACCCGGCCGCCTTGGCCGCGCTCGCCTGTGCGGCGGCGCCGGCGCGATCGCCGGCGGCGATCGTGTAGTTGACCGCGACCGGCGCGGCGGCGCGGGCGCCGAGCAGCCGCCAGATCGGCTGTCCGGTCCGCCGGCCCTCGAGATCCCACAGCGCCATGTCGATCGCTGCGACCGCGGGCGGCAGCACCGCGAGCTCGGTGCACTGCGCCAGCAGCTCCTCGCGGCCCAGCCGGGCCGCGCGCAAGAGCGTCGTCCGGCACCCCTCGAGCGCGTCGCGAACGTCGTCGACGCTGACTCCGTGGTAGTCCGGCAGCGGTGCCGCCTCGCCGAACCCGACCCGGCCCGCGGAATCCTCCAACCGCAGCCGTACGAGCGCGCGCTCGCCGATGGATCCCGATGCCGAAACAAACGGCGCGCGCAAGCGCGCCTCTAAATATTCGACGTCGACCTTCACCGGCTCAGCAGCAGGCCCGCCGCGAGCAGCACGCAGAACGCGAGCTGGAGCATCCCGGTCTGGGCCAGAGCGCCGTTGAGCGAGGACCCGTCGGTCCGGTTGCGCACGATGCGCACCACCCGTGCCGCCAGCGGAAGCGTCAGCCACGCGAGCAGCAGCCACGGCCCGAGCGGACCGAACGCCCAGGTCACGGGCACGAGGACGTAGGCCAGATACACGGTCACCGCGAACAGCGCCCGGGCCCGGTGGCGGCCGAGGCGGACCGCGAGCGTCCGCTTGCTCGCGCGGCGGTCGGTGTCGATGTCCCTGATGTTGTTGACCATCAGCAGGCCCGCGGCGAGCAGCCCGACCGGCGTCGCCAGCGCGAACGCCTCCCAGTCGAGGTGCTCGACCTGGACGAAGAACGAGCCCGCCACCGCGACGATCCCGAAGAACAGGAACACGAACAGCTCTCCGAGCCCCTCATAGCCGTAGGGCTTTGGGCCGCCGGTGTACAAGACCCCGGCCAGGATCGACGCCGCGCCCACGAGCAGCAGCTCCCAGCCCGCGACCGCGATCAGGTATACGCCGGCCAGCACCGCGACTCCGAACGTGATGTAGGTGGCGATCAACACCTGCCGGGGTGGCACGAGGCCGCCGGCGGTGACGCGGACCGGGCCGAGCCGGTCCTCGGTGTCGGCGCCGCGCCGGGCGTCCGAGTAGTCATTGGAAAGGTTCGTCCCGATCTGGATGAACATCGCGCCGACGAGCGCCGCGACGAACCGGAGCGGGTGGAACACGTGCAGGAAGCCCGCGAGGGCGGTGCCGACGAGCACCGGCGCGATCGCCGCCGGCAGCGTCCGCACGCGCGCGGCCATCAGCCAGATGCGAACGCCGCTCGGCCTGATGGCGGCCCGTGTCGCCGACATCACGCCCGGCGCGGGAACTTCGAGAAGTCCGGCTTGCGCTTCTCGAGGTACGCGTTGCGCCCCTCCTGCGCCTCCTCGCTCATGTAGAAGAGAAGGTTGGCGTCGTGGGCGAGCTGCTGGATGCCGGCGAGGCCGTCCTCGTCGGCGTTGAAGCTCGCCTTGAGCATCCGCAGCGCGAACGGCGACAGCGCCAGCATCTCGCGACACCACTTGACGGTCTCCTGCTCGAGCTCGTCGAGCGGCACGACGGTGTTGACGAGGCCCATGGCGAGTGCCTCCTGCGCGTCGTACTGGCGGCACAGGAACCAGATCTCCTTGGCCTTCTTCGGCCCCACCAGACGGGAGAGCACGGTCGCGCCGAACCCGCCGTCGAACGAGCCGACCCGTGGCCCGGTCTGACCGAAGCGGGCGTTGTCGGCGGCGATCGTCAGGTCGCAGACCACGTGCAGGACGTGGCCGCCGCCGACCGCGTACCCGGCGACCATCGCCACGACCGGCTTCGGCATCCGGCGGATCTGGACGTGCAGGTCGGTCACCTCGAAGCGGCCGACCGCCTGGTGGCGGCCTGCCGCGGTGGGATCGGCGCCGGTCACATAGCCGCCGCGGGAGCCGCGCACGCGCTGATCGCCGCCTGAGCAGAACGCGTCCGGGCCCTCGCCGGTCAGGATCACCACGCCGACTTCGAGATCCTCCCGGGCGCGCGTGAACGCGTCCGACAGCTCGACCACCGTCTCGGGCCGGAACGCGTTGCGCACCTCGGGCCGGTTGATCGTGATCTTCGCGATCCCGGAGTCCTCGCCCGCCCCGGTCTCGTACCGGATGTCCTCGTAATCGCCGGCCGGTTCCCACTGCGTTTGCACGCGGGCGAGACTACCGTGTCGGTCGTGTCCTGCTGGATCAACGCCGCCGCTGCGAGGCATCCCGATCGCATCGCGATCGAGGGGCCCGAGCGGAGCTTCACGTACGCCGAGCTGCGCGACGCTGCGGTGGCTGGAGCCGGGGCGCTCCAAGGCGTGCGCCGCGCGGCCATCGCGTTGGCACCGGGCGAGGACTTCGTGGTCGCACTCCACGCCTGCCTGCTGGCCGGCGCAGCCGCGATCCCGATCGACTTACGGCTGAGCCCCGGCGAGCGGGAGGTGCGACTCGCCGGCGCGGAGGTCGTCATCGACAGGAGGCTGGCTGGCCAGCCAGCCGGGCTCGATGGGGAGTGTGGGAGCGAAGATCCGGATGTCGCGGTCATGCACACCTCGGGAACGACCGCGGCGCCCAAGCCTGTCGTGCTCACTCAGCGCAACTTCGTAGCCAGCGCGCTCGGCTCGGCGGTGGCGCTCGGGCTCGACCAGAACGAACGCTGGCTCTGTCCCATGCCCCTGACCCACGTCGGCGGGCTGTCGATCCCGATCCGGAGCGCGATCTACGCCACCACCGCGGTCTTGCACGGCCGTTTCGATACCGAGCCGGTGCTGGCGGAGCTCATGGATCCGCGACGGCGGATCACGCTCGTCTCGCTCGTGCCGACGATGCTCGCGAGGCTGCTCGACGCCGGGCTCGAGCATCCGCCGACCCTCCGCTGGGCGCTCCTCGGCGGCGGCCCGATCGCGCCGGCACTCCTCGAACGGGCGACGGCGGCCGGGGTGCCGGTCGCGCCCACCTATGGGATGACCGAGGCGTGCTCGCAGATCGCCACATTCGGATGGCCGCTGCCCGGCGTCGAAGTGCGGGTCGCCGGCGATGGGGAGGTGCTCGTGCGAGGACCGATCGTTTCGGCGGGCTCGGTGGCCGACGACGGATGGCTCCACACCGGCGACCTGGGGCGCTTCGACGAGCGCAACCGGCTCGAGATCATCGGGCGCAAGGCCGACACGATCGTCACCGGCGGCGAGAACGTCGCTCCCACCGAGGTCGAGGCGGCGCTGCTCGAGCACCCGGCGGTGGCGGACGCGGCCGTCCATCCGCGCGTGGACCCGGAGTGGGGGGAGGCGGTCGTCGCGACGGTGGTGCTGCGGGATGGGGCCACCGCGGCGGCCGAGGACCTGCGCGCGCACTGCGCGGCGCGGCTGGCGGCGTTCAAGGTGCCCAAGGCGGTGGAGTTCGCCGATGGCCTGCCCCGCACCGCATCGGGCAAGCTGCTGCGCCGCCAGCTTTAATCGGTGGGGTGTCCTCCGCCACCAGGTTCGAGGAATCCGAGTCCCCCAACCAGCTGACGATCGAGCAGCTCGCGGCGCAGTCCGGGATGTCGGTGCGAAACATCCGGGCCCACCAGGCGCGCGGACTGCTCGACCCGCCCGAGGTGCGCGCCCGCATCGGCTACTACGGGCCCGAGCACCTGGCTCAGCTGAGGCTGGTTCGTGAGCTCCAGGACGACGGCTTCAACCTCGGCGGGATCAAGCGTCTGCTCGACGACACGCAGGGCACGGCCGAGCGGTTGCAGCGGTTCGGCGAGGCGCTGGGCGCGGCCGCCGGTGGCGAGCGCGGCGAGACGCTGACGCTCGAGGAGCTCGGCAAGCGCTTTCGCGTGAGCGCCCAGGAGGCGCCGGAGGTGCTGGCCGAGGCCGAGCGACTCGGCGTGCTCGTGCCGACCGACGACGGCCGCTTCACGGCACCGAGCCCTTCGCTGCTCGCGATCGCCGAGGAGGTCGTCGGGCGCGGGATCTCCCTCCAGAGCGCGCTGTCGATCCTCGAGGAGATCGACCGTCATTGCGAGTCGGTGTCGCGCTCGTTCGTCGAGCTCTTCCTGCACGAGATCTGGAAGCCGTTCGCACAGGCCGACATGCCGGCCGAGCGCTGGCCGGAGATCGAGCACGCGGTGCAGCGGCTCGGCCCGGTAGCGTCCGAGGCGGTTATGGCGATTTTCCAGCGGCGCTTACGCGAGCAGATCGAGGGCGCATTCACGGAGATCGCGCGGCGACTGTCCGAGCGCACGCCGGACGGGGAGGAGGAGTAGGTGGGCGTATCCGATCCCGATGCGGTTCGGGCCGAGATGCTCGAGCGGTGGGGCCGCGCGGCGGCCGGGTGGGGCAAGCGGGCCCGCAGCGTCCGCGAGTTCGGGCTGCCGGTATCGGCGTGGATGCTCGACCACGCCGGGTTGCAGCCGGGGCTCCGTGTGCTCGAGCTCGCGGCCGGGCCGGGCGAGACGGGGTTCCTCGCGGCCGAGCTGATCCGCCCCGGCGGCTCGCTCATATGCAGCGACGCGACCGACGAGATGCTCGAGGTGGCGCGCGCCCGCGCGCAGGAGCTCGGGATCGAGAACGTCGAGTTCAAGCGGATCGAGCTCGAGTGGATCGATCTCGAGACCGCGAGCGTCGACGCGGCGCTGTGCAAGTGGGGACTGATGTTCGCCGTCGATCCCGAGGCCGCGCTGCGGGAGGTGCGCCGGGTGCTGCGACCGGGCGGCCGATTCGCGCTCGCCGTGTGGGACGGGCCGCCGCCGAACCCGTGGGCCACGATCCCGACGCGCGCGCTGATCGAGCTCGGGCACACCACTGAGCCCGATCCCGACGCGCCGGGGATGTTCGCGCTGGCGCCCCCGGGGCGCCTTCAGGATGTGCTCGAGGCCGCCGGGTTCCTCGAGGTGCTGGTGGAGTCGGTCGACCTGCCGCGGGCGTTTGCGAGCGTCGAGGAGTGGCTCGCCGAGACCCACGATCTCTCGAGCATGTTCAGCGAAGTGGTCGATCCGCTTTCCGACGAGCAGCGCGCGGCCGTGCTGGCCCGCGTGACGGAGCTCGCGCAGCCGTACGTCGATGCCGACGGGGTAGTGCGGTTGCCGGCGCGGACGCTGGTGGCCGCGGCCGAGGCTTGACCCGGCGACGGCCGAGGCACGGCGGGCCGGCGGCAGAAGCCTCACAGGCTCAGAACCTTCCCGCACGAAACGGCTGAACGCGATTTTGCACGCGGCAACGGCGGTTGCAGTGATTCCGGTTGGGCGTCGTGTTGACCACACTGGGGCGCATGCGCTTGCGACTATCTCTGTTCATTGCGGCCGCGGCCGGGGCCATGCTCGGTATCCCCGCGACCGCCTCGGCCTATTTCGTCCACGTCGTTTCCCGCGGTGAATCGCTGAGCTCGATCGCCGCCCAGGACGGGTTGAGCGTCGACTCGCTCGCCGCCGCCAACGGGCTCTCACCCGACACCCAACTGCTCGCCGGCTCCACCATCCAGATCCCCCCGCAGGGAGGCAGCATCGTCGCCCCGACGACCTCGTCGGGGACCACGGAGACCGCGGGCACGACCGTCCCGGTGAGCACGACCACGTCGGGTTCCTACGTGGTCCAGCCGGGCGACACCCTCTCGGCGATCGCCGCTCGGGCTGGCCTGAGCGTCGACTCGCTCGCAGCCGCCAACGGCGTCAACCCCAACGCCTTCCTGCTGATCGGTACCGTGCTCCGCCTGTCGGGCTCGTCGCCATCGTCGAGCACCTCGGGCACGGTCGTGCCGGTCAGCGACACGACGAGTTCGAGCGCCTCGTATGTGGTCCAGCCGGGTGACACGCTGAGCGCGATCGCGGCTCGATCGGGCACGACCGTCAACGCACTCGCGGCTGCCAACGGCCTCGATCCGACCCACTTCCTGCTGACCGGCACCGTAATCCGGGTGGCGGGTGACTCGGGTTCGACGGTGGACGTGTCGATGAACGCGACGACGACGCAACCGGTCGGAGCGCCCGCCGAGGGGACGCCGACCGATCCGCCCTATCCGACCCCCGAGCGCGTCACCGCGTCCCAGGTGGGGGCTGCCGCCGCTGCCAACGGCGTGCCCGCGCCGCTCGCCGACGCGATCGCCTGGCAGGAGAGCGGCTTCAACAACGACCTCGTCTCGAGCGCCGACGCGCGCGGGGTCATGCAGATCCTCCCGGGAACCTGGGACTGGATCCAGCACTCGCTGGACACCGGCGGCCCTGCGCTTGCCCCGGCCTCCGCCGCCGACAACGTCCGCGGCGGGATGCTGATGCTGCACTCGCTCCTGAGCTCGACCGGCGGCGATGAGGCGATGGCGGCAGCGGGCTACTACCAGGGGCTGCCGTCGGTGGCCCAGCACGGCGTCTACCCCTCGACGCAGCAGTATGTGAACAACGTGCTCGCGCTCGAGCGCCAGTTCGGCGGCGGATGAGGAATCGGCCGGGGGCCGACCCTCGCTAGGCTCCCGGCCATGTTCTATGACGACGACGCCGACCTCGGCAAGCTCGACGGCAAGACCGTCGCGATCATCGGCTATGGCTCACAGGGCCACGCCCACGCGCTGAACCTCAAGGATTCCGGTGTGTCGGTGGTAGTCGGCCTACGCGCCGACTCCGCCAGCGTGTCCAAGGCACGCGACCACGGGCTGCGCGTGGCCGAGCCGGCGGACGCCGCCAGCGAGGGCGACATCGTGATGATGCTCGTCCCCGATGAGCTCCACCGCGCCGTGTGGGAGTCGGGCGTCAAGGACGGAGTCGCCCCCGGAAACCTGATCATGTTCGGCCACGGCTTCTCGATCCACTACGGCGAGGTCGTGCCGCCACCAGATGTCGACGTCGCCCTGGTCGCGCCGAAGGGCCCTGGCCATCTGGTTCGGCGCCAGTACCTCGAGGGATCGGGCGTGCCGGGTCTGGTCGCGGTGCACCAGGATCCCAGCGGTGAAGCGCTCGCGCTGGCGCTCGCCTACGCGAAGGGGATCGGGTGCACGCGTGGGGGCGTGATCGAGACCACGTTCAAGGACGAGACCGAGACCGACCTGTTCGGCGAGCAGGCGGTCCTGTGCGGTGGCGTCACCGAGCTCGTCCGCGCCGGCTACGACACGCTGACCGAGGCTGGCTACGACCCGCGACTCGCGTACTTCGAGGTGCTGCACGAGCTCAAGCTGATCGTGGATCTGATCTACGAGAAGGGCATCGCCGGGATGCGGTACTCGATCTCGAACACCGCCGAGTACGGTGACATGACCCGCGGCAAGGTGATCATCAGCGACGCGACCCGCGAAGCGATGAAAAAGGTTCTGGCCGACATCCAGTCCGGTGACTTCGCCCGCGAGTGGATCGCCGAGAACCGAGCCGGGCAGGAGAACTTCAAGCGCATGCGCGAGGAGCAGGGCAACCATCAGGTTGAGGTCGTCGGCCGCGAGCTCCGCGCGAACATGGACTGGATCGACACCGAGTTCAGCGAGTAGGTCCGCGCTGGCGCTACCCAGCGGGGTAGTGCGTTACTTTGGAGAGGCCCGCATGTCGCAGACTGATACCGCTCTGCAGATTCCAGACGAGCTGAAGCCCGCCGACGGCCGGTTCGGTTCGGGTCCCTCGAGGGTTCGCCCCGAGCAGCTGACGCATCTCGCGGGGACGGGCGCTGCGGTTATGGGAACCTCTCACCGCCAGGCGCCGGTCAAGCGCGTGGTGGGCCAGGTCCGCGCGGGGCTGCGCGAGCTGTTCTCGGTCCCCGACGGCTACGAGGTCTTGCTCGGTAACGGCGGCACGACCGCGTTCTGGGACGCCGCGACGTGCTGCCTGGTCCGCGAGCGCGCCTTGAACCTGGTGTTCGGCGAGTTCTCCTCGAAGTTCGCCGCCTGCACCCGCGGGGCTCCGTTCCTGGCCGATCCGATCGTGGTCGAGGCCGAGCCGGGCGATGCTCCTGCCCCGCAGTCCGATCCGGGCGTGGACGTGATCGGGTGGGCGCAGAACGAGACCTCCACGGGCGTGATGGTCCCGGTGGTACGGCCGTCGGGGTCCGAGGGCTCGCTGGTGCTGATCGACGCGACGTCCGGGGCCGGGGGTCTGCCGGTCGAAGTCGGTCAGGCCGACGCGTACTACTTCGCGCCGCAGAAGGGCTTCGCGTCAGACGGAGGCCTGTGGCTCGCGCTGCTGAGCCCGGCCGCGCTTGAACGGGTCGCTCAGATCGCCGCCGATCCCGGCCCGGGCCGCTGGATCCCCGAGTTTCTGTCGTTGTCGATTGCGCTCGAGAACTCGGTCAAGGACCAGACCTACAACACGCCGGCGATCGCAACGCTGCTGCTGCTCGCCGATCAGCTCGAGTGGATGCTCGAGCGCGGCGGGCTCGCCGGGATGGTCGCGCGCACGACCGAATCCTCGAGCCACCTCTACGCCTGGGCCTCCAAGCACGAGCATGCCGAGCCGTTCGTCGCCGATCCGGTCAAGCGGTCGCTGGTCGTCGGGACGATCGACTTCGACGCTGAGGTCGACGCGGCGGAGCTGGCGGCGACGCTGAGGGCGAACGGGATCGTCGACGTCGAGCCGTACCGCAAGCTGGGGCGCAACCAGCTTCGGATCGCGATGTTCCCGGCCACCGATCCAAGCGACGTGAAGGCCCTGACCGCCTGCATCGACTGGGTGCTGGAGCGGAGGCTGTGAGCGCGACCGAGTCGGTTCCGGTGGCACCCGAGCCGGGCGAGGGCCGGGGCGAGCGGGGTGGGCGGGCCCGTGTCCTCGTGGCCGAGAAGATCGGCGACTCGGGCATCGAGCTGCTTCGTGAGCACTTCGACGTCGAGCTGGGCGTCGGGTGGTCGCGCGAGGAGCTCGAGGAGCGGATCGGCGGATACGACGGGGTTCTGATCCGGTCGGCGACGAAGCTCGACGCGCCGCTGATCGCGCGGGCCGGCCGGCTCCGGGCGGTGGGCCGGGCCGGGGTCGGGGTCGACAACGTCGACGTCGACGCCGCCACCAAGCGCGGGATCATCGTCGCCAACGCGCCGCAGTCGAACGTGATCACCGCGGCCGAGCACACGATGGCGCTGCTGCTGGCGCTCGCCCGGAACGTGCCGCAGGCCCACGCGTCGCTGATCGGCGGCAAGTGGGAGCGGTCGAAGTTCTCCGGCGTCGAGCTGTACGAGAAGACGCTCGGGATCCTCGGGTTCGGGAAGATCGGGCAGCTCGTGGCTGAGCGCGCCCGGGCGTTCGGGATGCACGTGATCGCGTTCGATCCGTACGTCTCGGCCGAGCGCTACCGGGAGCTCAGGGTCGAGAAGGCGACGTCTTCGGACGACGTGTACGCGGCCGCCGACTTCATCACGCTGCACCTGCCGAACACGCCAGACACGAAGGGCTGGCTCGACGCGTCGGCGCTCGCCAAGTGCAAGGACGGCGTGCGGATCCTCAACGTCGCCCGCGGGCCGCTGGTCGTCGACGCCGACCTCCAAGCCGGGCTCGACTCGGGCAAGGTCGGCGGCGCGGCGCTCGACGTGTTCACCTCCGAGCCCGTCACCGACCACCCGCTGTTCGCCTATCCGAACGTGATCGTCACACCGCACCTCGGCGCCTCGACCGCCGAAGCCACCGACCGCGCCGGCTACCAGGCCGCCGAGCAGGTCGTCGCCGCGCTCACCGGCGGGGTAGTCACGAGCGCGGTCAACGTGCCCGCGATCTCCCCCGAGGACATGGAGGTGCTCGGCCCGTTCGTCTACCTGTGCCGCGCCCTCGGCCGGATCGCCGTGGAGCTCGCCAAGGGCTCGTCGATCGACTCGGTGCGGACCGAGTTCCTGGGGAGGATCGCCGAGCGCGACACCGCACTGCTGACGATTCAGGTCTTGCTCGGGGTCCTGCGCGGCCACTGCGAAGAGGACGTCGGCGTCGTCAACGCTCCCGGCCTCGCGGAGGAGCGCGGGATCGAGGTCGTCGAGATGAAGCGCGCGGCCGTCCGCGACTACGCCGACCTCGTCCGCGTGACCGTCACGAGCGGCGACGACAGCGTGCTCGTCGCCGGGACGCTGTTCGGTCGGCGCAATCGCGCGCATCTGCTCGAGGCGTGGGGCCAGCGGTTCAACATCCAGCTCGAGAAGCACATCACGATGTTCCGCTACGGCGACGTCCCCGGCATGATCGGCCGTGTCGGCACCCACTTCGGCTCCCGCGGCATCAACATCGTGTCCGCCGCGGTCGGCCACGTCGACTCCGATCAGGGTGGCGAAGGCCCGCTGGCGGTGATGGTGATCACCACCGACGCGGCCGTCCCGGACGAGGTGATCGACGAGATCGTCGCGCTCGACGGGTTCGAGGCCGGTCGCACGATGACGCTGTAGGGCGGGCGGGAATGGCCTCCGCGGTCGACACTCGACGGTTTACATAACGCCGTGCAGATGTCGGGCGGATGCCTGCTCGTGGCGGCCTTGCTCGCCAGCGCACTAATTCCCGCCGGGCTGCTTAGCAGGACATAGCTCGCGGTAGAGTGGGAACAGCCGTGGTTGTTTGCTCAACAGCCGGCAGGGAGATCCGTGCGCGATGAGGATCGTGGTGGCGCCGCTGCGCAGCTTTGCGTCCGGCGAGCGGCGGATCGTCGAGGTCGGCGGTCGCTCGATCGGGGTGTTCCGCGTGGGCGAGAACTTCTACGGCATCCGCAACCGCTGTCCGCACCAGGGCGGCCCGCTGTGCCTGGGCCACCTGCTCGGCGATGCGGTCGCCGACGCTCCCGGCGGACGCGAGGATCTCCGAGGATCCCCTTCGGATCGCGTGCCCTTGGCACGGCTGGGAATACGACCTCGACAGCGGCCAGTCGTTTATGGGTACGGTCGCGCCGGGAGTTCGCAGTTACGGTGTCGAGCTCTCGGCCCGGGGGTACGCTCGGCGAGGATGCGCGCACGGCGGCCCCCGCGAAACGGGTGCCGGGTCCGTACGTCGCGGAGACGTTCGAGGTAAACGTCGAGGATGAGTACGTGGTGCTCCATGCGTGAGGTGATTCATGTCCCAAGTTGAGACCCGTCCTACAACGGCTTCCGAGACGGCGCGGGCGGTGCAGCTCATCGACTGCGACGTGCACGCCCAGGCGACCGAGGCGATGCTCGCTCGTTACCTGAGCCCGGCCGCGCGGCGGATGCTCGAGCGGTATGGCCGCCGCACGCCGCGGGTCACCGAGTGGTACCCGCGCGTCCGCCACTCCGGTATGCGGGTCGACGCGTGGCCGGGGAAACCGGGCCACATCTGGGGCAGCGATCCCGAGCTGACGCGGGAGCAGCTGCTCGACGAGTTCGACGTCGACTACGCGGTGCTCGAGGTGCTCAGCGGCCAGGACGGCTACGACCACCCGGACTTCGCGGCCGAATGGAACACCGCGATCAACCAGTGGCAGCTCGACGAGTGGCTGGGGTTCGACCCCAGATTCCGCGGGACGATCGCGGTGCCTCACGAGTACCCGGAGCTCGCGGTCGCCGAGATCGAGCGTCGCGCCGGCGACGACCGGTTCCTGGCCGTGCTGCTGCCGGCGAGCGCGGCCGAGCAGCTCGGCGCGCCGAAATACTGGCCGATCTACGAGGCCGCCACCGCGCACGGGCGCCCAGTGGCGTTCCACACCGGCGGCTACGTCGATCACCGCGGCGCGGGATATCCGTCGTTCTACCTCGAGTACCACGTGGGGAACGGGATCATCATGCAGGGCCAGCTGGCGAGCATGGTCGCCGGCGGCATGTTCGACGAGATCCCGGGGCTCCGGGTCGTGCTGACGGAGTGCGGCCTGGCCTGGGCCGCCGCGCTGCGCTGGTCGCTCGACAGCGCCTGGGAGCTGATGCGCGAGGATCACCCGCGCTTGCAGCGCAAGCCATCTGAGTACATCGACGAGCACGTCTGGTTCACGACACAGCCGATCGAGGAGCCGGACGACCCGCAGCACCTGATCTACGCGATCGAGCAGGCGCGGCTCGGCGACCGGCTGCTGTTCGCCACCGACTATCCGCACTGGGACTTCGACTCTCCCAAACAGGCGCTGCCACGGGCGCTGGGGCCGGAATTGCGGCGGGCGATCCTATGCGAGAACGCGCTTGCGCTGTACGGGCTGCCGGCCGAGCGCCCGGCCTAGGCGATGGACGCAATCGACTGCGATGTGCACTGTGCGCCCGCGTCCTTTGACGCACTGCAGCCCTACCTGAGCGACTACTGGCGCCAGTACATCTCTGAGGCCGGGATCCGGCTCACCGGGGTCGCGCACGCCTATCCGCCCGGTGTGGTGCCGCCGCCGCCATCCACCTATGAGGAGCTCGCTTCGCACGCGCTCGACGGTGCCGCGGCGCCGCGGCTCGTCGTGCTGAACTGCGTGACCGGGTTCGAGACTCACCGGAACCCGTACTTCTCGGCGGCGGTGGCATCCGCGATCAACGACTGGATGCGCGAGGAGATGCTCGATCGCGACGAGCGATTGCGGGCGAGCCTGGTCGTGTCGACCGTGTCGACCGAGGACGCGGTCGCCGAGATCTCGCGGGTGGGGGATGACCCACGATTCGTGCAGGTGCTGCTGCCGGTGCGCAGCGACCTGCCCTGGGGGCACAAGATGAACCATCCGATCTTCGCCGCCGCGCGCGAGCGCTCGATGCACGTGGGGCTGCACGCGTGGGGTCGGGCCGGGAAGGCGGCGACCCCGAGCGGCTTCACCACGACATACCTCGAGGATTACGTGGCCAACCAGCCGATCGCCCAGGCGCAGGTGCTGAGCTTCGTCAGCGAGGGCGTGTTCGAGCGCTTCCCGGACCTGCGGGTGGTGGTGGCGGAGTGCGGCTTCGCCTGGCTGCCGCCGCTTCTGTGGCGGTTCGACAAGGACTGGAAGGGCGTCTGGCGCGAGGTGCCGTGGGTCAAGCGCCGTCCGTCGGAGTACGTTCGCGAGCACTTCCTGTTTACGACCGCGCCAGCGCACCTCCCAACCGATCCGACTGCGCTCGGCCAGTTACTCGAGATGATGGACGGCATCGGGATGCTTCTCTACGCGTCTGACTATCCGCACGACCACGGCGACGGCCTGCCGGCGCTGCTCGAACGGCTCTCTGAGGAGCAGCGGCGTGGTGTCATGTGGGAGACCGCGGCCGAGTTGTACGGGCACCACGTCTAGTCCTGGATCGCTCTCAGCCGGTCCCGCGCCACCGTGAGCGGCGCGGGATCGCGTAGGTCGTAGCCGGGAGGGCGGCGCTCACGTCTCGCCCGCCCGCTCGCGATCGCGGTTACCCGCTGTCGGACACATCCTCGCCGTTCACGTTGGCCGAGGCGCTCGAGTCGCGGCGGGCCGGCCGCCTTGTGTGATCGTGGGTTGCGACGGTCTCCGCGCGGTAAGGCCGTGCCGGTGGCGGCCAGTGGGTTGGCGAGGGTGGCCCGCTAAGTGCGCACTCGACGCACGCCGTTCGCCGAGATCCACGAAAGCCGTGCTATAGCCGACTTTGCGCGCACTCGAGCTCCGAACGTCGCCGAGTGTCACGTTTTCGGGCCCCGGTCTCGTCCGAGGAGACGAGCACGGCGCGACCTACGCGCCGCGTGGTCCACGCTGCTGCCGTCTCACGCTGCCTAGCCCATCGTGAGATCTGCGCGTCCCGCGCCGTTGTTAGGCAGCGATGCTGGGACAGGTTCCAGCTCGAGCGCGTGGGGAGGAGGTGCCTTCACGGGTTGCTGAAATGCAGACGACGCTAAGCGGCTGGTGGGCTCGCTGTGCCGGCCTGTCGTGCCCCGGTGGTCTGGCCCCATTCGGCGGGTTCGCGGCCGACTTGAGCGTCCTAAACACAACTGGACAAACGTCCGATTGCAGGAACTGCAGACCCCGGTACCTTATGCAAGGCAGGCGGGGCGCAGTCCCCAAAAGGGAATGACCAGGAAAGACGGCAGGGGTGCTGGCAGCGCACTGTGAGAGGTAGGGCTGCTGGCGGGATGCCGTTTGATATCGCCAACGAAAGGGGCGCCAAGCCATGGGCTGGTTCAACAGCTCGGCTACGTTTTCGCGGAGGGGTTTCGCACATGCGGCCCCTCCTTTTTGCTTTCTGCGGCGTTGCACGTAGCTCATCGGCCGCGGCGAGCGCGAAGCTTTAGCGATGTCCAGGAAGGTCTGGACACTTTCTTGGGGATTGAGGATCGCGCCGCGGCGACCGATGAATAGGGTGCGATGGAACGCGAACCTGCCACGGCTGGCAACAAGACGCGCACGGCGACCGGGCCGTGCCGTCGTGCTGTTCCATGTCGCTCGCGTTCGTCGGGGCGGCCGCAGTTGCCTGGTGTGACCGGCGGCCTTGACCGGTGGAGGCTGGCCGCGCTACTCGCTGCTCGGCGCATTCATGATCGTCAGCGCTCTCACGGACGTGGCGGCGGGCGTCGAACAAGGTGAGGGTCGCCGGGCGTGCTCATCGGCATCTGATGAGCCATCGTGCTGCTCGGTCCGGGGCCCGCGGCGCGTTCTAGGGGCGATCACGATGGTCGGTGCTTGTGGCTGCGCACGCGCGTCGCGGCCGCCAATCGCTGCTGAGCAACATCGCGACGTTCGTGTGGTAGCCGACTGGTCGCCGGCCTTTTCTTCCACGGCGACCGTTCGACTCTGGACGTCTCGGCCCGACACGCTCGCGTACTACTTGCTTGTGTTCCCGACGTTCGTCGTCGCACTGGTCGGTGAACTTCATCGGCGTCTTTGGCGTATCAGTGCTACCTGAACGGCGCGTCGATCTCTGGAGCGTGCGTCCGAGACGTCCTGGCGCCGCTGATGTCCGCGCAGCTGTTCTCCGCGCTGCTGACGATGGGGGCGGCGCTACGTCGTGGTCGAGACAGGTACGGTTGGGATCGCCTCGACCGTACTCGTGACTCCTGATCTTCCAGTACCTCGTCGGCGAGCTCCTCAAGTCCAAGCAGCGCGGCGAGAAGCTCCACCGGATCGCCACCACCGACGAGCTCACGGGGCTGGCGAACCGCGAGCGGTTCCGCGCGCGACTCGACGAGCGGATCGCTTCGGCCACGACCACGGGCGAGATGTTTGGGGTCATGCTGCTCGACCTCGACCGGTTCAAGGAGGTGAACGACACGCTCGGCCACCACTTTGGCGATGAGCTGCTGCGCGATCTCGGCCCGCGCCTGGCCGAGGTCATCGGCGCCGACGGGCTCGTGGCGCGTCTCGGCGGCGACGAGTTCGCCGTCCTGCCGGGCGAGAACACCGGCGACGCAGACGAGCTCGAGGCGATCGCCGGACGGCTGACCGCGTGCGTCCAGCAGCCAGTGGGTGTGGACGAGATGACGCTCGAGGTGGGGGTAAGCATCGGGATCGCGCGCTTCCCTCGCGACGGGGACGATCCTCATTCGCTGCTGCGCAGCGCCGACGTCGCCATGTACGCGGCGAAGGAGGCGCACGCGGGCTGCAAGGTCTACGCGACCGCGCTCGACCGCCACTCGGTTCGCAAACTGAGCGTGCTCAGCGACTTCAGGCGCGCCTTGGACACCGACGAGGTCGTGGTCTTCTACCAGCCGATCATGCACATGGATGGAACCAGCGTGCATGGGGCGGAGGCGCTCGTGCGCTGGGAGCATCCCGAGCTCGGGTTGCTGCCGCCGTCGGACTTCATGCCGATCGTCGAGCAGACGGGCCTGATCGGGCCGCTGACCCGCCACGTGCTCGAGCGCGCGGTGGCGCAGTGCGCGGCCTGGCGGCAGGCCGGTCAGGAGCTGACGGTCTCGGTCAACCTGTCGGTGCGGAACCTGCTCGACCCGGACCTGCCGTCGCTGATCTCGGACCTGCTGTCGATCTACCGGTTGGTGCCGGAGGCGCTCGAGCTCGAGATCACCGAGAGCATGCTGATGTCGGATCCCGACCGCTCGCTGATCACGCTCACGCGCCTCAGCCAGCTCGGGGTCGGGTTGTCAGTCGACGACTACGGCACGGGGTACTCGTCACTCGCGAACTTGCGGCGCCTGCCGATCGACGAGCTGAAGATCGACCGGTCGTTCGTCTCGCCGATGCTGAGCGATGAGAGCGACCTGATCATCGTGCGCTCGACGATCAACCTGGGCCACGATCTCGGGCTGAAGGTGGTCGCCGAGGGTGTCGAGGATGAGGCCACGCTCCATCGGCTGCAGAAGCTCGGCTGCGACCTGGCCCAGGGCTATCACTTCAGCAAGCCGCTGGCGCCCGAGGCGTTCAACCAGTGGATCGGCCTGCCGTCGACGTCGGCCCGGCCCGCACTCACCTCGTTCGAGTCGCCCGAGCAGGCCGCTGCCTGACCGGCGCCGCCCGCCGGCACCTGCCCTCAGAACAGCGCGCGCTGGGCGTCCTCGACCGGAGGCGCCAGGCACTCAGGCCCGTCGTAGCGGGCGTCGTTGACCGCGGAGCTCACGGGTCGGAGCGCCGTCTCGGCGGGGGTCAGGCCGCCGAGCAGCTTGTGCAGGCGGTCCGGCGTCTGGGCGTGCTCGAGCCATGCTGACTCGGCGCCGGGTGCGAGTATCACCGGCATCCGGTCGTGCAGGCCCGCGATCGCGGAGCTCGCGGCCGTCGTGATGATCGTGCAGGTGCGCAGCGTGCGCCCCTCGTTGGCGTCGTCGTGCCAGATCGACCACAGCCCGGCGAATGCGAACAGGCCGCCGTCTGTGCGCGTGATGTGGAAGGCCTGCTTGGGTCCGGCCGCCTGGCGCTGCCACTCGTAGAAGCCGTCCGCGATGATCAGGCAGCGGTAGCGCTCGAACGCCCGTCGGAAAGCGGCGCGCTCGCCGACGGTCTCAACCCTGGCATTGATCATCTTCAGGCCCGTGTCGGGCGTCTTGGCCCAGGACGGCACGAGGCCCCAGCGCAGCAGCTCACCCCGAGGATTGCCCTCGCGGTCGGTGGTCACCGCGAGCACTTCGTCGCCCGGCGCGACGTTGTAGCGCTGACGGATCTCGACCGACTCGCCGACCGGAAAGCGGCCCCGAACCTCAGCAGGGTTCGGTGTCGCCAGCGTGTAACGCCCGCACACGGCGACGCGTCAGCGTGATCGGGATGCGGACGCGACCTGTTCCGCGCGCGTGGCCTTCGCGCGTTTCTGGCGCCGTCGCCCGATGACCGCCATCACGCCGACCGCGATCAGCACGAGCACGAAGCCGAAGAAGATCGCGGTGTCGACGGAGATGCCGCCGGCGGCAGACCCGATCCCGTACACGATCCCAAATCCGAGCGCGAGGACCGCGACGATGAGGACGATCGCGATCACGATCCCGCGGATGCGCATCAGGATCCCGGCGCTGGCAGGCGGAGCGATCAGCCCGAGGAACCTCAGGCTGCGCAGCTGGCCTGCGGTCGGCGACTCGATCCCGAGCCGCTCGGTCGCCTTCTTGAGGTCGTCTGGCCGGCGCTCGGCGAGCGCGAGCGAAGCGTCGGCCATCCGCCGGATGCCGATGCGTTCCTGCGGCCGTGCCGCCGCCAATGCCCGCTGGAAGTGTGCGCGTGCCGCCTTGGCGTCATAACGCTCGGCGGCGCGGTATCCGAGGATCGCCTGGGCCGCGGCCTTGTACTTGGTCTCGGCCTCCAGCTCCTCGTCGGACTTGCTCTCGAGCTGCGCCATCGCGGCCATCTGCCCGCGCTGCTCGACCCGCATCACACGCTGCTGCTTCGCCATTGAGACTGGAGTCTAGCTCCGGATCCGGGGGCGGAGCGGCGTGCGACAGCTACTCATCCGGGGAGACGATGATTGATCCCCGGGTACCGCTCGAAGTCGCGATCGTAGGAGATGATGTCGGCGCCGTGCTCGAGCGCCAGCGCTGCCAGGTGTGCATCGGTTGTCAGGTTCCCGGCCGTGCCCGTGTCGCGAAGCAAGCCGCGGAGCAAGGCCGCGTGACGCGGTGTCGGTTGCAGGATCGTCGCCGCCGGCGCGGCGAGCCATCCCTCGACCTGCCCGGTTGCCTCGTCGGCGGTCATCGGGTTCGGGAGGATCGAGGGATTCGTTCCGATGCGGATGAACGCGAGCAGCGCAATCCAGGCAAACCCGACCGCCTCAGCGCCGGCAAGCGAGGCATCCAACCACGAGCGCGAGCGTTCATGGTGGGCGCTGGTGAGGTCGACGGCGTACAGCAGCACGTTCGCGTCGACGGTCAGGAAGTCGCTGTTGACCAGGACGCAGTCCTCGAAGGTCACTCGCTCGAGCTTGCTGAAGCCGAACGATGCGAGATCGATGCGGCAGTCGCGAAACGTGACGTCACGCAGCCTCGCCTCGGATAGATGCAATCCGGTTCGCACGCATGTCTCGCAGGTCGTTGTTCGCGAGCGCGGCCTCGCGGACCACATCGTCATGGGAAACGCTCGCGAGCGTCCACGGCGCCAGGTCGCCGGAGAGATCCGGTGGGTCGGGCGCCGCGGCGGCCTCTTCTCCGCCGCGTTTCTTGTTGGTTGACATAAGATCGATTATCGAGCGTTGATTTCGACGCGATCGGTCAGGGTCGCGCCCGATCCGCGGCATCCCCCGGCCACCCCTGCCCGGGCCGGCTAAGGACTTGACGGCGCTGGAGCCGGCGTGCCCGATGGCGCCGGACTCGGTGAGGCCGGCGCCGGCTGGATGCGCGGATGTGCCGGCTCCCACACGTAGTCCCAGTTGGCAAGCGCCTCGACGTTGACCCGCCCGTTGACCTTGCTGCATGTCGTCGTGCACGACTGGCGGTTTCCGCCGGCGAGGGTCGCGGTCGCGCCCCCGTTGTAGACCGCCTCGGTCCAGGCCAGCGGCCACTTGGGGTCCTCGTGGGAGAAGAACATCTTGTAGGCGGCGATCAGCTGCTTGCCAAGCCTCAGGAAATCGTCCGGCCAGGGCGTGTCGGCGTCGCTCTTGTCGTCCTTAAACTCATCCCGGCACAGACTGAGCATCATCCCGAACGTGCCGTAGTTCGGCGTGCCCGCCAGCCAGCAGGCGTTTCCGACCTGCACCGTGTCCGAGCACGTTCGGGGATCCTCGTGTCCCTTGTCGGCCCAGCCCGCGTTGAAGCGGGCAGAGGATGACGGCGTCGCGCAGGGCGGGCACACGGGCGCCCGGCGAAGCCACTGCGCCTCGCCCTGGAACAGCGCGTGTATGTCCCACCCGTTGAGATCGGGGGTGGCCGTGCCGGACGTGATCGAAATCGGGTACACAAGGTGCTTGCACGCCGCCCGCTTGTCCGCGGGCGACCAGGTGGGGAAGTCGCTCTTGATCTTCCCTAGCGTCTTGGCGAAAGCGCGCGAGATGTCCGGCCCGCAGACGCCGATCGTCACGGCCGGGTCCTGCTCGCGGGAGGGGTTATCGGGCTCGAGGCCGGAGTCCGCCCCTTTGTCCGATGTGCCGGCATCGGGCGTCCCCGTGTCAGGCGTGCCGGTGTCCCCGCCCGAGCCGCTGTCGCCGCGGCGGAACGGATCGGCATCGCGCTGAAGCTGCGCCCGCGACATCGGGCCCGCGCTTATCGCCGGCCGCGACGTGCGAGGCAGGTCCGGCGCAACGGCGCGCGCGGCCACGGCGCGCCGCAGCAGCTCCTCGTCGGCCTCGATCGATGTCGCGTCCTTGCCGCCGCAGGTGCCGCCGCAGCCCGGACAGCGCGCCAACGTCCGCTGCGACGAGGATCCCAGGCGCGCGGCGGCGCGGTTGCCGACGGCCCGCTGCAGGGCGAGCATCATGCCCGGCGTGCGCGCGGCGGGACTCGCCCATGCGCGCAGCGGCGCCGCCTGTCCGGCGCCCCGAACGTTGTACGCCGCGATCGCGACCGCGGCAGCCGGCTGATCGGCGGAGGCTTCCGATGCGGGTGGCGATCGATTGGGCATGCGACGGTTTTCCCCGACTGGCTTACGCCGACCGGCGCCGTTCCCCGCACGCGAACGCGATTGTCTCATCGGGGAAGGGCGACTGCAACCCGCGGGACCTGAGCCGCCTACCCTGCCGGAACTTGAGCCCGCTTAGACCCGGTCTGATGGGAACATGCTCCGATGGCAACAACCGGGGACTCGGGCACGCCGTCCAGCAGCGACGTCGACGCGCTCACCCGGGTGCTCGCGTTCGTCCGCGCCAATCTCGCCAAGACGGCCGACGAGATGCACGCGATCGAGGCCGGCTGGGTCGTGAGCACGCCGTCGCTCCCGTTCGTCTGGGCCGTCAACCACCTACGGGTGGCGCTGCCGTTGACCTTCGAGGCGCTCGTCGAGCTCGCCGACGAGCAGCTCGCGGGCTCGCGGTACGTGCAGATCGGGATCGAGAACCAGGACGCCGGGCCGCACCTCGAAGAGGAGTTCGCTGCGGCGGGCTGGAAGACCGAGCGCGAGGTGTACATGGTGCTGGCGGCCTCGCCCGACCGAGAGGCCGACACGAGCATCGTCGTCGACGCCGGCGAGGACGAGATGCTCGAGGTGATGAAGCGCTGGCACGGTGAGGACGAGTTGAGCCCCGCCGGGCTCGCCCAGCTCGTCGATTACAGCCGCCGCGAGGCCCGAGCGTGCGACGACCGCCTGCTCGGCGTGAGGAGCGGCGACGGGCAACTCGTGGCGATCAGCAAGCTCCGTACGAACGGAAGCACTGCCCAGGTAGAGGACGTCTACACCGTGCCCGAGGCCCGCGGCCGCGGGTTCGCGCGAGCACTGGTCAGCCGTGCCGCCGAGCTTGCTCGCGACGCTGGAAACGATCTGATCTTCATCTCGGCCGACGACAGCGACTGGCCGAAGCAGCTCTACGCGCGGATCGGCTTTCGGCCGCTGGGCCGCGTCTGGCAGTTCCACCACGAGTGAGCCGTTCGATCCCAGCGGGCGCGCCGGCGCAAAGCGCAACTTCCTTGCAAATGCGGGTATAGAGGTCCCAGATTCGGCCCAACCAGGGAGGCAGGGATGAAGCGCAAGCTCGAGATGCTGGTGCCGGCAGCGCTGTTGTCGGCGGTTCTGGTCGCAGGCAGTGCCGCAATCGCGGTGGCGGCATCCTCGCCGGCGGTCACGACCGGCACCCACACGCACATCACCGACACCACCGCGACACTGCATGGCGCGATCAATCCGAACAGCAGCGCCACGACCTACTACTTCGAGTGGGGCCTGACGACGGCGTACGGTGTCACCAGCACGCCACACTCGGCCGGTCACGGAACCAAGGCGGTCGCGGTCGCGACGGACGCAACCGCGTTGATTCCGGGCACGGTCTACCACTACCGGCTGGTGGCGACGAACGGGTCGGGCACGGCGACCGGTGCGGATCGCACGTTCAAGACCGCGGGTAACCCGCCCCCGGGCGTGTCGACCGGCCCCGCGACCCAGATCGGCAAGAACGGGGCGACGGTGACCGCTGTGGTCAGCCCGAACAAGCAGGCCACGACCTACTACTTCCAGTACGGCACCTCGACCACATACGGCTCGCAGACGATCGCGGCGACCGTTCCCGCCGGGGACGTGCCCGTGACCGTGACCGCCGCCATCGCCGGCCTCGAGGCCCAGACGATCTTCCACTACCGAATCGTCGCGCTCCACGGCAACACTCCCCCGCAGCCTGGCCTCGACGGAACGTTCATGACGCTCCCGGTGCACCGGCCGGTGCCGCACGTTCAGGCCCGCACGAAGCCGCTGCATGCGGCGCATAAGCCGTTCGTGCTCACCACGATCGGATCGGTCCACGGGCCATCGTTCATTCCGGCGATCTACGACTGCCGCGGAAATGTGTCGATCCGCTTCCTGCTCGGCTCGCGGCGGATCGGCTCGACGCTTGTGCCGCTCGCGCCCAACTGCACGTTCACCGGGCAGACCGTGTTCAACCGCCTCCCCGGGCACGGCCATCTTCATCCGCCGGTGAAGATCACGGTTGTGGCTCACTACCTCGGAAACGGCTATCTGACCCCGCACAAGACCTCGGGCCAGGCAGTCAGCCTCGGGTAGCCGACCTCGACCTACCGGTTGTCGCGATCGCCCCTACCGGGGGCGGTCGCGCAGGCGGTAGACCAGGCGCAGACCCGACCACACCTGGTCGATCGCGCAGATCTTGTTGTCGACGAGTCCGGCCGCGAGGCCGAGTGTCCGGACGACGTCCTCGGTCACGTCGGTCGCAACACCTGACGCGCGCTTGGGCCAGGCGATCCACAACCCGCCCGCCGAGTCGAGGGCGGCGGTCAGCGCCGGCAGCCGGCGCACGAGCAGCGCGTGGCTCGAGAAGAACGCGACGATCACGTCGAGCGGCTGGCCCCCCAACCGGCGCCGCACCACGACGCCGTCGGGCAACTCACCCAGTGTCGCGTCGAAACCGTCGGGAGCGCCGATCAGCGCCAATCGCGCCCCCGGCTTGATCCCGAGCTTGCGCGGCAACGGCGTCCCGGAATATCCGGCCGTCGCATTCATCGTGCGTCCGTCTCGGCCGCGACCTCCGCAATCAGCTTCGACAGCTGGCTCCCCTGCCACGCGATCGGGGAACGCCCGGGCTCGTCCAGCACCAGCCGCGCTCCGGGGATCGCGTCGGCGTACGCCTCCCCTACGGCCTGGGGATGGCCGGGATCGGGCTCGTCGGCGCTGGCCACGACCGCCACCGGCACCGAGATGGCCGCAAGCTCATCGATCGAACCGAATGGGCGCGACCGCGGCACCGCCCGCAGCGCGTCCGCGACGGCGTCGAGATGCTCGTGCTGCGAGAGCCGCTGCCGCGTGACCTTTTCGACGGTCTCCTGCCAGGACTCGGGGACGTCCGGGCGTACCGACGCGGCGACGAAGCCATCGATGCCACCGTGCTCGAGCCCGTCCGCGAGCGCGTCCCAGTACTCGAACCGTCCCTCCCGGTCATGCGCCACCGGGTCATAGGCCGGCGTTATGACAACCAATCCGGCCACCCTGTGCGGAGCGCGGAGCGCGAGCGACAGCAGTGTGTGAGCCCCCATCGACGCTCCTGCGAGGACCGCCCGCTCGATCCCGCGCGCGTCCAGGACCGCCTCCAAATCGCCCCCGAGGTCCTCGTACGTATATGCGGAGCGCGAAGGCGCGGGCGAGGATCGGCCGTGGCCGCGGGCGTCGTAGGCGATCACCCGGTGACCAGAGCGCTCGAGCGCCTTGGAGCCCATCACGACGTACCGGCGGGTCGCCGTGAGGCCGTGCAGCAGGACAACCGGCACGCCCTCACCCGCCTCGTCGCCGGCAAGCTCTACGCCGTCTTGCTCGACGACGATCTCAGCCACGGGAGCCGTCGGGCATCTCGATCACAGGATCGCGGTCGGTGTCTGTGAAATTGACGTGTACGTAAGGTTACCCGACGGAACGGCGTCGCTACCATCAGTGCCATGGACGTCTCCGAGAGCACCTTTCAGTCTGCGGTCCTCGATCGCTCGCATACCGTTCCGGTGGTCGTCGACTTCTGGGCGGAATGGTGCGCACCGTGCCGGCAGCTCGGACCAGTACTCGAAAGCGCCGCCGACGCGCGCGCGGGCAAGGTCGAGCTGGCCAAGGTCGACGTCGACGCCAATCCAGGGCTGGCGCGGGCGTTCGGGATCCAGGGCATCCCGGCGGTCAAGGCGTTCCGCGACGGCAAGGTCGCGGCCGAGTTCGTCGGCGCGCAGCCGCCGGCCGCGGTCGATCAGTTTCTCGACTCGCTGCTGCCCTCGGAGGCTGACGCGCTGGTGGAGCTCGGGGACGAGGCGTCGCTCCGGCGCGCGCACGAGCTCGAGCCGGCGCGGGCCGATGCCGCGGTCCCGCTCGCGAGGATCTTGAAGGATCGGGGCGATACCGACGAGGCACTCGCAGTGCTTGCTCGCGTCCCGGGCAGCTTCGCCGCCGACGGCCTGGCCGCGCGCATCGGGCTTGAGTCCGCCGCGCGGAGCTCGGCGCAGCCGCCGGTCCCGGACCTGAGCGAGGCTTTCGCCGCGCTCGACACCGGCGACTACGAGCGCGCGCTGGACCTCCTGCTCGAGGCGTTGCCGTCCGCGGACGGTGCGCGGGACGACGTCCGCCGCGTGGTCGTGGGCGTGCTCGACGAGCTCGGAGTGGCGCACCCCCTCGCTCGGGACACCCGGCGCCGGCTGGCCGCCGCGCTGTACTGAGACCCGGGCGCGGTTTATCCAAGCCGTCGATCCGGCCCGGCTCGATGGCGCACGGATCATTTCTGGAAATTCAAAGCTGCAATTTTCTGCGAATGACTTCACGGTCATCTGGGTATTCCGAACATCGATGAGCCGTGGCCAAGCTCTGAACACGTCCTATCCGGCAGTACCGGAGGCGGTGCCGATCGCCCGGCGCGCGCTCGCCGCTGTCGCAGCCGCCGCGGGAGTGGCCGGCGAGCGGCTCGACGAGATCCGCCTGGCCGTCTCCGAGGCCCTCACCAACGCCGTGGTGCACGCCTATCGAAACGGCGATGCCGGCCGGCTCCACGTGACCGCCGCCGTCGCCGCGGATGAGCTGTGGGTGCTGATCGGAGATGACGGGCGCGGATTGCACGCGTGGAACGACAGCAAGGGACTCGGGATCGGACTGTCGCTGATCTCCGGCCTCAGCGACGACTTCTCGATCGTGACCCGCTCGTCGGGCGGCACCGAGGTGCAGATGCGCTTCGACCTGAAGAAGACCGGCTCGGGGCCCAGCGTGGTCAGTCCAGAGGGTCGCTCTGTTCCGCGACCGCTGCTGCCTGATCTAGCTTCTCAACGATGACGTAGCCCGGCCTGGTCGCGACCACGGTCTCGACCTCGGGCGACTCGTGTCCCGGTCGCACGACGAACCGGCGCGGATGCGAGCGAATCTGCTCGTACTCGCGAACGGTCAGCTCGACCAGCTGGTTGCAGCCCGGCCGGGCACATTCGCACCGAAACCCGACCGCAGCGTCTTCGTCGCCGGGCCACTGCCCGCGCTCGATCCCCTCGTTCACGTCGCGGATCGTCGTCTCGTTGCACGCGGCGCGCTGCTGCTTTTTGCCCTCCACACACGGATGTTCTCACGGCGTGCGATGCCACGCCACTACACGACGAGGCTGCTAGACGACGAGCGTCAGCTGCTCGTCCGCGGCGGAGTCCGGCAGCTCGAGGCCGGCGACCCGAACGCCGAGCAGGCGGACCGGCCGTGGCGCCGCAAAACGCCGCAGCAGATCCAGCGCGACCGGGCCCACCCGGTCAGCGGAGCTGACGGCCTCGGCGAGCGTCCGTGCCCGGGTGTGCGTGGAGAAATCGTCGAGCCGGACCTTGATCCCGATCGTCCGCCCGCGCCGGCGCTGGGCGACGAGCGCCCCGCACAGGTGATCGACGAGCTCGTGCAGGATTGCCTCCAGCCGCTGGGGATCGCGGATGTCCTGGTCGAACGTCAGCTCACGCGACTCCGAGACGACCTTCCGCTCCTCGCTGACCGGCGAGTCGTCCTCGAACTGGGCGCGGCGCCGCAGCTCGGCCGCCAGGCGGGCCCCGAAATGCGGCGCCAGCTGGCTGACAGGCGCTGCGGCGAGCGCCGCGAGCGTTTGGACACCGAGCGCCCGCAGCCGCTCCGCGGTCTTGGGGCCGATTCCCGGCACGAGCGCGCACGGCGAGGACCCGAACCGCTCGAATGCCTGCTCGCGTGTGAGCACCACGAATCCGCGCGGCTTCTCGGCGTCGGAGGCCACCTTGGCCACCAGCTTGCTCGGCCCGATGCCGATCGAGCAGCCGAGGCCGGTGTCACGCTCGATCCGGGCGGCAAGCCGGCGCATCGCGGCATGCGGAGCCGGTAGGCCGGTGAGGTCGAGGTAAGCCTCGTCGAGCCCCACGACCTCGACGATGTCGACCAGCGCGCGCACGTTCGCCATCACCTCGCGCGACGCCTCGCGGTAGTAGGCGAAGTCGGGCGCGAGGAACACGCCGTGCGGGCACAGACGTCTCGCCCTCGCCGCCGGCATCGCCGACCCGACCCCGAACCGCCGCGCCTCATACGAGGCGGTGGTCACCACCGACCGCGGCCCCGTGCCCGCCACGATCACCGGCTGACCGCGCAGCTCCGGCCGTCGCCGCAGCTCGACGGACACGTAGAACGCGTCCATGTCGAGGTGGGCGACGCACCGGTTCGCCATGCGGAGGCAGGCTAGTGGAGCCCCCGGCGCCATTCACCGTGTTGTGCGGCTGCAAACCTTCGCCTGGCTTTGTCCTCGGATGCTCACGTAGCGCTGCTACGCGTCGCATCCTGCGTCCGCGCCATGCTCGGTTTTCGCTCGCCCAACCCGCCGAACGTCGCCGGTCACCCCACTGGACACGCCCCAGACGTGAGGAGCCTGGTCGGGACACGCCCCAGACGTGAGGCGTGCCCCGCCCGCGACGGCGCTACTGGCTGGACCAGACCTCGCCGACTCCGCCGAACCCGAGGGCGCCGGCGGTGGTCTGACTGAGGTCCCAGTCGCGACCGCCGACGTACGGTCCACGGTCATCGACGGTCGCGGTCACCGACCGGCCGCCATAGCGGAACGCGACCTTGGTGCCGCACGGCAGCGTCCGATTGGCCACGCCGTACTGGGCGTGAAAGCCGCAGGCCGTGTTGCCGGCGTCGTAGTACCACGACGCGCCGGCCTGTCGGTAGACCGTCATCTGACCAGCGTGCGCGGTCGAGCGCGCGTTGAAACGGTCCCCTCCGAAGCGGACCCGGAGGCGCGCCTGGCCCGGATCGCCCGCGACGTAGCGCAGCGCGAACCTACCGGCGGAACCGGTGCGCGCGGTGGCGAGCGTGTGCCACGCACCGCTCTGCAGCGCCTGGAGACTGATCTTGCGTCCCGGAACGGCCGGCAGCAGCCGCCCGCGAACGTGGACCGCTTGCCCGCCGAGAACGCTGATCTGGCGGGTCGGAACCCGCATGAGGGGTGTGACGTCCACCGGCGCGGCGCTGCTAGTCGCGCTCGCGCCACCGGTGATCCGTCCGGCCACGAACGGCGTCAGCGACCCGTCGGAGGTATCGACCACCCGGACCGCGCCGGAGCGCTCGAGCCGTCCTGTCAGTTTGAACGCGCCGGTGCTGCCGACGGTCGTCGAGCCGAGCTGGCTCCACGCCGTGGCCCCCCGGCGTGCGAACTCGAGCACGACGGTGTGGCCTGCGTCCGAGGCGGGCGCCGCGCCGCGCACGACCACGTCGCGTCCGTACTGGACCTGGCGCGACTGCGGATGGATCTGAGGCGGATTCGGCGCCGGTGAGGCGAGTGCCTGGCCGGCGGCGATCGCGGCCGCAGATGCTGGGATTGCGATCATCAGAGCGCCGACGCCCAGCCGGCTACGGCGCAATTTGGTCATGGCTAATTCAGGCCTCAAAACGAGGACCTCCTTCGATCTTGACCGGGCGCCTACGGGGTTAGCTGACGGGCTCGCGAACCACGGCGAGCGCACTCCGCGCGCTCTCCACGGCGGGCTACGACTGCGACCGGCGTGTTGATGCCAGGCAGATCGATTCGCCCCGGCCAGGCATCTCGCCCGGCAATGGGTCCCCCGTTCGCCCTCGTACCGGACGAGGACGACTCGGCAGGTCAATCAGTAAGTCGGGCAGGTTAGGTGCCCTCTTGAGGGTCTGAGTGTGAGGTCCGTCACACGACCTCATGTGGCATACCGCACGATCGACGGTGCCCAGGCGCTCTCACGCTGGCCTATGACTACCATCCAAGCGGTGCCGAACAAGGACAGGCTGACCGGGCTCGACAGCTCATTTCTGCACCTCGAGCGCGACTCGGCCCACATGCACGTCGCGGGTTGCTCGGTGTTCTCCGGCTCGCCGCCCGCGTATGACGAGCTGGTCGAGGCGATCGAGTCCCGGCTGCACCTCGTGCCCCGCTACCGCCAGCGACTGGCGTTCGTTCCCCTGAACCAGGGACGCCCGGTATGGGTCGACGATCCCCACTTCAAGGTGCGCTACCACGTGCGCCACACTGCGCTGCCCCGGCCCGGAGGCGAGGCCGAGCTCAAGCGGCTCGCCGGCCGCGTGTTCTCCCAGGCGCTCGACCGGAGCCGGCCGCTGTGGGAGCTGTGGCTGGTCGAGGGCCTCGCCGGGGGAGGCTTTGCGATCCTGTCCAAGACGCACCACGCTCTGGTGGACGGGATCTCCGGGGTCGATATCGCGACGGTCCTGTTCGACTCGTCGCCTGAGCCCCTGCCGGTGGCACCGCCCGACCACGAGTGGGTCGCGCGCCCACTCCCGAGCGGCGCGCAACTGCTGGCCGACGCCCTGGTCGAGCGGACGACGGTTCCCGCCGAGGTGGTGCGTGGCGTGCGAGCGACGCTGCGAGGCCCGCGGACCGTGGCCAAGCGGGCCGGCGGAGCGTTCGCGAGCGTCGGCTCGCTGGCGTGGACGGGGCTTCAGGCCGCCCCGCCGAGCCCGTTCAACGTGCGGATCGGTCCCCACCGGCGGTTCACCTGGGTGCGAGCCGACCTCGGGCGGTTCAAGGCGATCAAGAACGCGCTCGGGGGCACCGTCAACGACGTCGTGCTGGCCGCTGTGGCCGGCGCGCTCGGCAACTACATGCGCCTCCACGACGAGCCGACCGAGGATGTCGGACTGAGGGCGATGGTCCCGGTGTCGATCCGCGCCGACGTCGAGCGCGGGGCCCTCGGCAACCGGGTGGCGGCCATGTGGGTGACGCTCCCGGTGGGACCCGCGGACCCCGTGGCCCGGTTGCGCGAGATCAGCGGCGCGATGGACGGCGTCAAGCAGTCTGGCCAGGCGGTTGGCGCCGAGATCCTGACCCGAGTGTCCGGATTCGCCCCGCCGACGATCATGGCGCAGGCGGCGCGCCTGCAAGCCCGGCAGCGGCTGTTCAATCTCGTCGTCACGAATGTTCCAGGACCGCAGTTCCCGCTCTACGTCCTGGGCCGCGAGCTCGAGTCGATCTACCCGATGGTCCCGCTGGCGGAGAACACCGCGCTCGGGATCGCGATCCTGAGCTACAACGGGCAGCTGAACTTCGGCCTGGTCGGGGATTTCGACGCGATGGCGGATCTCGAGACGCTGGCCGATGAGCTGCGCTCTTCGATCGACGAGCTCGCTGCGGCGGCGGACGTGCCGCCGCTCCCGGCGGGTGGGCAACCGGCGGCCGGGGCGCGCCGGGAACGCGCCGCGCGGTGACGCCGGCCGCGCGCGAGTCCGCGCAGGGACCGGGCGAGTCGCGGCTGATCCGGGTGGTCGAGCGGATCGCGATCGTCGTCGCGTCGCTCGTGCTTTCGGTGGGTCTAATCGCGCTCCTGTCCGGCTTCTTCGCGGGGCGCGATCAGGCTGGCGTGTCCGGGGCCGCCAACGGACCTGGTCAGGCGTACCAGGACCTCGGTCACGCGGTGCTGAAGCCCGGGCAGTCGCGGCCGGCGTACAGCTCGAACCCGCCCACGAGCGGCGCGCACATCCGGCGGGCCGTGGTGCGCGACGGCGCTCCGCTCAGCGACGATCAGCTGTTGCAGGCGCTGCAGGTCGGAGACATCGTGATCTTCTACGGAACGCGCCGGCCGCCGCCGGCACTCACGCAGTACGTGAACTCGGCGGCGCCGCCGTTCACGCCTTCGCTCGCCGCCACCGGCAACGCGGTGATCGTCGCTCCGCGCGC
Organism: uncultured Solirubrobacterales bacterium; assembly: GCA_963746695.1. GTDB lineage: Bacteria > Actinomycetota > Thermoleophilia > Solirubrobacterales > Solirubrobacteraceae > Palsa-465. The sequence continues at coordinate 138,660 of CAVVCP010000015.1, forward strand.
CGGCACCGTCGGGCTGGTCGCCGCGGCCTGGGATCACCTGGCCACCGTGAAGACCGCATCAGACCCGCTGCTCGGGCAGTTCGTGTCGTTCTGGTTGGGACGGGGCGCCCCGGTCGTAGTAGCGCCGCGCCCGCCGCGATCACCCGAGCGGGTGCGAAAGCGACAGCGGATGCTGCTCGTAGCGGCGTGCGAGGCGGTAGAAGAACCCGCCGTCGGTCTGCTGGGTGGTGTTCCCCGACGCGCCGGCGCCGAACAGCAGCCCGATCACGCCGGCGTTGCGCGTCGCGCGCAGATGGGCGGCGGAGTCGGGGCCCAGCCACCATTGCAAGCGGTTGTCCTGATAGTGATCCCACGTGTTGTTCTCGTGGGTGTCGCCGAGCGGCAGCTGCCAGAGCACCACGGCGGTGTGCGTGCGACGGGTGAAGCCGGCGATGTAGCGGTCGTGACGCGCGAAATCGGCCGGACCCCACCACGTGCGCGGGTTCCCTTCGACGTCCTGGTAGAAGCCGGCGTCGCGATCGGTGACGTCGTTGAACACCAGGTCGAACCGGGCGTGCAGCGACTCGTAGAACGCCGCCGACTCGGCCGCTAGCTGGTCCATGTGCGCCAGCGAGGGCTTGGAGTACGTGGGGTCCTCGTCCGTTCCCCACACGCTGAGGTGCCAGGCGAGCAGCACATGCGGTGCCAGCCGGTTGCGGAGAGCGATCAGCTTCTGCGCGAACGCGCGGGCGAGCCTGGTGGCGTGGGCCTGCTCGAGATACCCCCATAGGTCCGGCTCGACGTGGATCACCACGAGCTTCGAGCCGGCCGCCTGCGCGACGCGTCGGAGCAGCAGGCTGTAGTCCGACCAGTACGCGCCCATCGTCGCCGGGTTGCGCATGTTCGAGAGATCCTTCTGCTGCTCGTCGCTGCCGACCGCCGGCGCGGATTGGAGCATCTGGTAATACGTGAACACGGGGATCAGGTGGGCGGCGAACGATTCGCGCACGTACATCGAGACGAAGCTCCCGTCCGGGTTCCACGTCGCCCAGCCGTGAGAAGTGTTGACGCCGCCGGCCAGGTACTGGTAGCGCATGTCGACGGGCGCATGCGCGCGCAGGGCCTGGGCGTTGCCCGGCGGGTCACTGACGCCGAGCGCGAGGTGGTGCGGCCACCCAGCCGGCGCGAGCACCAGCGGCAGCATCAATGAGAGCAGGGCTTGGCGCATCATGTTGGACGTTCCCCTACGCCCGCAAGTTACCCGTCGCCTACGGGTCTCTCACCGCGATCGTCACGCGGGAGACCGCACACCGGCGCTCCGCGTCGTCTGAGATGTCCACTTCCCACACCCATGTGGTCCGCCCTCGATGCCGGCGGACGGCCGTGGCGTGGATCGTTCCACCGTCGATCGGGTGCAGCGACGTGGTGTGGTTCGAGAGGCCGACGGCGAGCTTGCCCTCGGGTCCGATCGAGACGGTCGTGCCCTGTGCGGCCAGGGCCTCGGCAATCGCGCTGTACACGCCGCCGTGCACGAGCCCCGCGGGCTGCTTGAGGTCGTCATGCACGCGGACACGACCGCGGACCAGTTCATCCGAGCAGTCCGTCACTTCGAGACCGTAGAGTGCGTCGAAGCCCATGCGCCGCGGCACCTTAGTGGGTTTGGGCGCCTCGCTGACCCGCCGCACGCCGCCGCTGCACGAACTACGCTAATTGGTTCCGATGGCGTCGCTCGACACGCTCCCGCCCGACCAACGCGCGGTCATCGATCTCGTGCTGCGGCGCGGCCGCAGCTATGACGACATCGCGCGGCTGCTCGCGATCGACCGCGCGGCGGTACGCGCACGGGCGCTGGCGGCCTTCGACGGGATCGGACCGGACACCGGGCTTGCGCCCGAGAGCCGCGCGCTGATCACCGACTACCTGCTCGGGCAGCTGCCCGATCGTGTCGCCGAGCAGACGCGCGAGCGGCTCGCCGAGTCGCCGTACGAGCGCGCGTGGGCCCGCGTGCTCGCCTCCGAGCTGGGACCCATCGCGAGCGAGCCGCTTCCCGAGATCCCGGACGGCAAAGCCCGGGCGAGCGCCGCGCCGGCCACCGACCTGCCGGAGAAGCCGACCGAGGCGCCGTCGAGACGTCAAAGGGCCGCAAAACGCTCGACCGGGGAAGACCGCCGCCGGGTCCCGCGACCGACCGACCGGCCGACCTCGCGCCGCGGTGGCGCGATCTTCCTGCTCGTCGGCGCGGTGGCGGTGGTCGTGGTGGTCGTCGTGCTGTTCGTCGTCGTCAGCGGCGGGGGCTCGAGCAAGCCTTCCACGACGACAACCGTGGCCAAGAGCGCCTCGACCGGCACGACCGGCACCTCCACCGCGGCCTCTGGCGGCACGTCCGCGTCCACGACCTCGACGAACTCGGCGCAGGTCGTCGCCCAGATCAACCTGAATCCGCCGAGCGGCACTGGGACGGCCAAGGGCGTCGCGTTCATCGTCAAGGCGGGCAGCGCCAAGGGCATCGTGATCGAGGCCCAGGGCGTCGCGCCCAACTCCCACAACGCCTACGCGGTATGGCTGTCGAACACGCCGACGGACAGCACGCGAGTCGGGTTCGTGACCCCGGGCGTGGGTAAGAACGGTCGCCTCCAGACCGGCGGGGCGCTCCCCGCCAACGCCGCGCACTACAAGGACGTGCTGCTCACGCTCGAGACCCAGAGCAGCCCCAAGACCCCGGGCACGGTCATCCTCGAGGGCCAGCTCAAGGGTCTCTCCTGACCCCGCCGAGCGGCGACGAACGCATCAGCTGAAGAGCTCCGCGAGCGCGTCGAGCGCCTGATCGAGCTGCTTGTTGGTGGCGCGGCGCATCATCAGCGCCCCGGTCCGCGAGTACCCGCGGAGCTTCTGCACCTGCGCGATCGTGACCTGCGAGGTCCCTCCGCTCGTAGGGTCGACCAGAACCTCGGTGATCGATTGATCGAGGAAGCGCTCGAACGGCGTGCCTTGCACCTCCTGCTGCCCACGCGCGGTGACCCGACGCCTCCCCCCGCTCCCCGGCGCCTCCGATACCAGCACGCGAAAGTCCATCCGAACCGTGTGGCGGCGCTTGGTCTGCAATACCTGCGTGAACCTGTCGTCCTCCACGCCCTCGATCCGCGTCACCCCCGGCCACCAGCGAGGCAGCTGGAACGGATCCTCGATCACCTTCCACAAGGTGAGCGGTTGGACGATCAACAGTCGCGTCCGCTCGGACCGCGACAGCGATCGGCGCTGCGGTATGAAGCTCGAGTCAAAGCGCGTCACGACTCAATACTCAAGCACCGTATGGACCGGATACGGATGCAGGCGATCGCGGCCCCCGAGGAACGTCAGCTCGATCAGGAAGGCGCAGCCGACGACCTCGCCACCGAGGCCGGTGACCAGGTCGCACACGCCGCGAGCGGTCCCACCGGTCGCCAACAGGTCGTCGTGCACGAGCACCCGGGCTCCGTGCGCAAGCGCGTCGGCGTGGACCTCGAGCGCGTCGATCCCGTACTCGAGCAGATACTCGACGCCGACCGTCTCCGAGGGCAGCTTGCCGGGCTTGCGCGCGGGCACGAAGCCGGCGCCGAGCTCACGTGCAAGCGCGCCGCCGAGGATGAAGCCGCGCGCCTCGGCCGAGATCACGAAGTCGACCCCGAGCGGTCGTGCGAACCCCGCCAGCAGCGACACGGCGCCGTCCAGCGCGGCCGGAGCGAGCAGCAGCGGCGTGATGTCCTTGAACACGATCCCGGCCTTCGGGAAGTCCGGGATGTCGCGAATCAGCGCCCGCAGCTCGTCCGGGCTCATGCCTCCGGGCGGGTGGGGACACAAGTCCTACGTCGCGATCTTGCGCAGATCGCGGATCAGCAGGAGGTGCTTGAGGTGGCTGGTCACCGACGCCAGGTTCTCGAGCGCCTCGATCGCCTCGCGCCGGCGCTCCGGATTGCGCGAGCGCAGCGCCGGAGCGAGGATGCTCTGGAGCAGCTGGGCCTCGCGGTCGGCCGAGCTGCGGAACACCCGGAGGTTGCGGCCGCCGACGCCGTACCGCGCGAGCTCGGAGACCGCCCGGACGATCTCGCGATCGGTCTCGTCGAAGTAGCGCACGCCGGCGCGCAGCTCTCCCTTGATCACCCCGAAATCGACCAGCTCGCGCACCAGACCCGGATCCGCGCCGGTCTCCTCGACGACGTCCTCGAGCGAGTACAGCGCGCCGGGGTCCCGAGTCGAGACGAGGGCCCGCCGCATCGACCGGCCGTCGGCGTTCGCCGGCGGGGTCGTGACCTCGCGCTCGGCGCGCCCGCCCGCCAGCTCCTGCCGGATCACGCGGAGCGGGAGGAACTCGTCTCGCTGGAGGCGCAGGATCGTCCGCAGCCGCTGGATGTCGTTCTGGGTGTAGAGCCGGTAGCCGCCCTGGGTGCGGCGCGGCGTGAGCAGTTTCTGGTCCTCCAGATAGCGGATCTTCGAGATCGAGATGTCCGGGAACTCCTGCTGCAGTGCTTTGCATACGGTCCCGATCGTGACCGCCTTCTGACGAGGCCGTTGGACGTCCGGACTGGGCGGCTCGGGGAGCTCGACGGCGGGGTCACGGGTGTCAGGAGTGGCCATCAGCGGCTCAGGAACGCAAGCTTGTACTTACCGATCTGGAGCTCGTCGCCGTCGACGAGGCGATGTGACTCGATACGGCGGCGGTTGACGTAGGTTCCGTTGAGCGAGCCGCAGTCATCGAGGTAGTACTCGCTGCCGCGGCGCACCAGGATCGCATGATCCCGCGAGACCGTAACGTCGTCGAGGAAGATGTCTGAGACCGGCCGGCGGCCGATCGTGACCCGTCCGGCGCCGAGCGGAAAGCTCTCGCCCGAGCGTCCACCCCCGGCACGGATCACCAGCGCCGGACCCCGCTCGACGACCTCGTCCAAGTTGACCTCCTCGAGCTCGCCGGTCTCCCCGAGCTTGTAGGTGGCCGTTGTGGTGCCAGGCGGTGGATCGGAATGCGCCAGGAACGCACCGCACCGTTGGCAGTAGTTGGCGCCGTCGTCGTTGGCAAAACCGCACTCTGGACAGTGCTGGGCCACCGACGCCGGCTATTCGGACTCGGACCCCGGGACGCGGCCGGCCAGGATGTCGGTCAGCTGCTGGACATCGGCACCGGAGATCACGAGCTCGCCAGTCTCGTCCTTCTTGCGCAGCCGGTTGACCAGCTCGGCTCGAAGGATGTCGATCTTCCCGTGGAGGATGCGCCTCCTGTAGGAAATCTCCATCTCCTCATCGGTCAGCTGCTTGATGAGCTCCTTGAGCTCCTGATCGGTCAGTGAGCCCAGGTCGGGAAACGTATCCATGTCGATCAGATCCTCCGGGTGCTTCCGGGTCGGAATGCGCGAAGCGCCGAGTATACCCTGGCTAACTGCGAGGCTCAATCTCAGCTTGAGAGTTCGGCTGCTCGGCCGATCGTTCGCCGCGAGCCTGCGTTTCACGCACCCCGCGGCGCACGTAAAGCGCCGTCGCGGTCAGCCCGAACGCCATCCCAACGTACAGCATTATCAGCGCCAGCCAGTGCACACCGGCCATCGCGAAGAACGGCGCCGCGGCGATCGGCGCGACCCCGATCCGCCCCGCCCAGTTGATCTGCAGCTCGATCCCGCGGCTGAGCGCGTACCGGCTCGCGACGAGCATGAACAGCTCGCGCGCGATCACGATCGCGATCGCCCACTTGGGCAGCAGCGAGAAGTGCCAGCACACGACCATGCCCGAGACGATCAGCAGCCGGTCGACGAGCGGATCCAGCAGTGCCCCGAGGCGGCTGTACTGACCGGTCAGCCGCGCCGCGAAGCCGTCGAGGTAGTCCGACCAGCCGATCACCCCGAACAGCACGACCGCGAGCGCGTCCTGACCGTCGTCGCTCGACAACGCGATCACCAGGAAAACCGGGATCGCGGCAAGCCGGATGAAGTCGATCGCGTTCGGGATCGTCCACGGATTCAGGGGGCGGCCCGACAGCGTGGCCTCCGGCGACGGGCCCGAGCGGTCGATCCCGGTCAGACGTCGCTTGCTGACTCGAGGGCTCACCGGGCCGCAGGCCGGAGCCTCACGCCAAGCCGCGCCACAGCTCGGCGACCGCCTCGGCGGCGCCTTCCACCGGCACGGTGCGAGACTCCCGGCCCCGCCGGATCTGGACCTCGACCTCGCCGGAGGACAGTGTGCGACGCCCGACGGTGACCCTCACCGGGCAGCCGAGCAGCTCGGCGTCGGTGAACTTCTCCCCCGGGCCCGCGTCGCGCTCGTCGTACAGCGTCTCGAGGCCGAGCTCGGACAGCTCCGCGTAGAGCCGGTCCGACAGCGCCCGCTCGTCACTTCCCGCCTTGCCGAGCGTGACGATCTCGACGTCGAACGGAGCGATCGTCCGGGGCCAGGAGATCCCCTGCTCGTCGGCGTACTGCTCGACGGCGGCGGCCGCCGCCCGGGCCGGACCGAAGCCGTAGCACCCCATGTGGATCAGCTGCTCCTGGCCGGCCTCGTCGAGATACCTCGCGTTCAGCGGCAGCGAGTAACGGGTCCCGAGCTTGAAGATGTTGCCGACCTCGATCGCCGGCTCGATCCGGATCGCGCTGCCGTTGACCGTGTCCCCGGCCAGCACCGCGCGCACGTCGACGCGCTCGAACGGGAAGTCGCGGCCCGGCTCTACGCCGCGCAGGTGGGCGTCCGGCGCGTTGGCGCCGACGACATAGCCGCCCTCCCCGACGCCGGCGTCGAGCAGGATCGGCATCTGCGCCCCCACCGGGCCGATGTAGCCGGGCGGACCGAGCCGCACCGCCACCTCGTCGGGATGGGCGGGGCGGAACTCCGTCCCGAGTGCGGTCGCGAGCTTGATCTCGTTGACCCGATGGTCGCCGCGTACGACCACGAGCTTCATCGCGTCGCCGTCGACGATCACCGGGAACGCCTTGAGCAGCGCGCCCGCCGGCACGCTCAGCTCGGTGGCGACGGCATCGATCGTGGTCATCCCCGGCGTCGAGACCAGCGCGGGCGCGTCGAGGGCCGGCTCGAGCGTCACCGGCTGCGGCTCGGCGCTCGCCACCTCGACGTTGGCGGCATAGCCGGCGGCCACCGCGACGTCGTTCTCGCCCGCGGGGCACGGCGCCATGTACTCGTGCGCGCCGCTGCCGCCCATCATCCCGACGTCAGCCTCGACCCGGTACCACTCGAGCCCGCATCGATCCATCATCCGGTCGTAGGCGACGACGTGCTTCTGGTAGGACGCGTCGAGGCCCGCCGGGTCGCGGTCGAAGCTGTAGGAGTCCTTCATGATGAACTCGCGAGTGCGCAGGACGCCGGCGCGCGGCCGCGGCTCGTCGCGCTCCTTGACCTGGAAGTGGTAGAGGATCAGCGGCAGATCGCGATAGGACTTCACGGCGGCCGCGACATGGGTCGTGACGATCTCCTCGTGGGTCATCGCGAGGACCATGTCCGCCCCGCGACGGTCGTTGAGCTTGAACAGCTCGTCGATGTCGTATCGCCCGGTGCGGCGCCAGTAGTCGGCCGGCTGGAGAACCGGCATCAGCATCTCGTGGGCACCGATCGCGTTCATCTCCTCGCGGACGATCTGCACGATCCGCTGGTGGACGCGGTAGCCGGCCGGCAGCCACGACCACAGCCCCGATCCGACCTGTCGGATCAGGCCCGCACGGACCATCAGCTTGTGCGACAGCGCCTCCGCGTCGGAGGGCGGGTCGCGCTCGGTCGGAAGGAAGTACGTGGAAAGACAGGTCACAACACGCGCAGCGTACCCGGGCGTGATAGAAGAAAGCCGTCCCGAAGAACCTTATGCAAGGAGCATGCGATGGCCTACGAAGTACCGCCGCTGCCGTACGACTACGACGCGCTCGCGCCGACGATCGACGAGCAGACCATGCATCTGCACCACGACAAGCACCATCAGGCCTACGTGAACGCCGCCAACGGCCTGCTCGAGGGCACCGAATGGGCTGACAAGCCGGTCGAGGAAGTCCTCAAGAACCTCGGCTCGCTGCCCAGCGACAAGCAGGCCGGCGTCCGCAACCAGGCCGGCGGCCACTACAACCACTCGCTGTTCTGGGAGTGGATGTCGCCGAACGGCGGCAGCGAGCCCGACGGCGAGCTGCGCGCGGCGATCGACGCGGCATTCGGCTCGTTCGACGACTTCAAGGCGCAGTTCAAGGACAACGGCGTCAAGCGGTTCGGATCCGGTTGGACCTGGCTGGTGCATGACGGCTCGGGGCTCGCGCTCCTCTCCACGGCCAACCAGGACAGCCCGATCTCAGACGGCAAGACCCCGCTGCTCGGGAACGACGTCTGGGAGCACGCCTACTACTTGACCTACAACAACCGCCGCCCCGATTACCTCGACGCGTGGTGGAACGTGGTCAACTGGGCCAAGGTGGCCGAGGGGTACGCGGCCGTCGCCTAATCAACCAGTCGGGGGAGCCTGCACGAGAAAGCGAACCAGGAGTTCGCTTTTTCGTGCACCCCGGCGCTCATGCGCGGCTGAAGCGACGGCCAGCGACCGGGGACGATTCCTCGAGCTCAGCGGCCGCGGCCTCCATCGCCGCCATCCGCTCGGGAGTCATCGCGGTGGCGTCTTCGTTCTCGGCCAGCCACTGCTCGGCCTCGGCGGCCGCGCGCTCGTCACGGACGACGCGCTTGCCGGCGGCGTAGTACTTGTCGATCTCGGCGAACAGCTCGTCGACCAGGTTCTCGGTCCTGACCTTGCGGATCATCTTGCCCTTCGAGTAGAGCGCGCCGGCATCCTTGGCGCCGGTGATCCCGAAGTCGGCATGGCGGGCCTCGCCGATCCCGTTGACGGCACAGCCGAGCACCGACACCTCGATCGGATCGTCGTAGGCCTCGAGCCGCCGCTCGACCTCGGCCACGACCGTGTCCATGTCGAACTGGAGCCGCCCGCACGTCGGGCAGGCGATCAGCACCGGCCCGCGCTCGCGGAGCTTCAGCGCCTTGAGGATCTCCCAGCCGACCTTGACCTCCTCCTCGGCATGGAAGGTCGAGAGCGAGATCCGGATCGTGTCGCCGATGCCGTCGGCCAGGAGGGTCCCCAGTCCCACCGCGGACTTGAGCGAGCCCGACCATTTCGTTCCCGCCTCGGTGATCCCGAGATGGAGCGGGTACGGAATCCGCTCGGACAGCAGCCGATTCGAGGCGATCGTGTTCGGCACGCTGGTCGATTTCATCGACACCTTGAAGTTCGTGAACTCGAGCCGCTCCATGAGCTCGACGAACTCGACGGCGGCCGTGACCAGCGCCTCGACCGGGTTCTCGAACTCGAGATCGCGTAGGTGGGCCGGAAGCGAGCCCGAGTTGACGCCGATCCGCAACGGCGTGCCGAGCTCGTTTGCGCGCTTTGTCACAAGCGCGACCTTGTCGGGGCCGCCGATGTTGCCCGGGTTCAGCCGGACGCAATGCGCCCCGGCGTCAAGGGCTTTCAAAGCGAGCGTGTAGTTGAAGTGGATGTCGGCGATCACCGGGATCGGCGAGTCGCGGACGATCGTCTTCAGCGCCTCGACGTCCTTCTCGCGTGGGACGGCGACACGGACGATGTCGGCGCCGGCCTCGGCCACCCGCCGGATCTGGTCCATGGTCGCGCTCAGATCGGCCGTCTCGGTCTTGGTCATCGTCTGCACCGCGACCGGCGCGCCGCCGCCGATCGGGACGCCGCCCACGTGAATCTGGCGCTGTGAAGCCACGCAGCCAGTGTAGAGGCGGCAGATTCGCAGCATGTGAACAGATGGTCGGGTCCGCCGGATGCAGTACGGGCGGAGATCGAGCGCCGATTCGTCGGCTAGCCTGGGATCGAGCCCCGGTGCGGGAGTCCAGCGCCGCGCCGCGCGCCGGGCAGGAGCTTGCAGCCCCTCGCACCGCGGCGCAACTTCGGAGGATCCGATTAGTTGTCTTCTTACGTGCCCAGAATCAGACGCCATCTCTCCATAGCCGCCGTGCTCATCGGCATCGCGGCGATCTATGCCGCTCCCGCCTCCGCGTCGAACACGCAGGTGGCGGTCTTCCAGGCCGACGGCCAGGTGCTGACCAACCCAACCGGCACGCTGCAGACGCTGCGTGACCTCGGTGTGGGGATGGTCCGCGTGAACGTCACCTGGAACCAGATCGCGCCCTCGGCGCTGTCGACCCACCGTCCGAAGGGGTTCAACGCATCCAACCCGGGGGCCTACGCCGCCGGCGGATGGGCTCCGTACGACGCGGTCGTCCGCGCGGCCGCGGCCGACCACATCACGCTCGACTTCACGCTCAACGGGCCTGCGCCGCTGTGGGCGACCGGCTCGGGAGCGCCACGCGGAACCACCGGCTACTTCCGGGAGGACTGGGAGCCCTCGGCGAAGGAGTTCGGACTGTTCGTCAAGGCCGTCGGCACCCGCTACAGCGGGTCGTACAAGCCCGCCGGCTCGCCCACGGCGCTGCCGCGCGTGAGCTTCTGGTCGATCTGGAACGAGCCGAACTACGGCTATGACATTGGCCCGCAGGGAATCGGGAGAAACCAGTCGATCCCGAACAGCCCTCACATCTACCGCAACCTCCTCAACGCGGCCTGGGGCTCGCTCAACGCCACCGGCCACACCACCAAGCGGGACAGGATCCTGTTCGGCGAGGTCACGCCGCACGGCGTGAACAACTGGGGCGTGTTCTCGAATATGAAGCCGCTGATCTTCCTGCGCTCGCTGTACTGCGTGGACTCGAACTTCCACCAGCTGCGGGGCTCGACGGCGAGTGCTCAGGGCTGCCCGACGACGGCAGCGGGATCGCGCGCGTTCCGCAAGCAGAACCCGGCGCTGTTCAGCGCCAGCGGGTTCGCCGACCATCCCTACGAGGAGGCGTCGGCGCCGAACCGTCCGACCCACCTGTGCGGGAACAAGCTGTGCGTGGGGTCCCCCAGTGACCCGGACTTCGCCGACCTGCCACAGGTCCCGAAGCTCGAGCGCACGCTCGACCGCCTGAACGCGATCTACGGCTCGCACTCGCACTTCCCGGTGTGGAGCACCGAGTACGGCTTCCGGACCCGCCCGCCCGACCCACGCGAGGGCGTGAGCCAGGCGGACCAGGCCCTGTTCATGAACTGGGCCGAGTACCTGAGCTACAAGCAGTCGCGGCTGTTCAGCTACTCGCAGTACGCGCTGATCGACCAGCCGCCTCCGGCGTCGTTCGACACCGGACTGCTGAACCCGAACGGCAGCCCGAAGCCCGGGTACGCGGCATACCGCATGCCGCTGTTCATGCCGAGCAGCTCGACCAGGAAGGGCCGCAAGCTCGAGGTCTGGGGTGCCGTCCGTCCGGCGTCGTTCGCCAAGATGGACACGGGACAGGCGCAGAGCGTCCAGATCCAGTTCCAGGCTGGCGGCAACGGCGCGTTCACGACGGTCGACACGGTCCCGATCAGGAACTCACGGGGCTACTTCGACGTGCACGTCGCGTTCCCGAGCAGCGGTACGGTCAGGCTCGCCTGGACCTATCCCACGGGCGACCCGCTGCTGAGCGGCGGGACGGTGTTCAGCCGGTCGGTGAAGATCACCGTCAAGTAGTTCTGCGGGCGGGCGGGTCAGGCCTCTTATTGAGGCCCGCCCGCCCCGCCTGACTCACCCGGATCGGTCGGCCCGTCGTCGGGCGGGCCGTCCGTGCTCCGGCGCCGGATCGAGATCGCGCCGAACGTCAGCGCGGCGAGCACGAGCACGATGATGAGTATCAGCAGCGGGGTCGGAATGACCGACCCGCTCGAGCTTCCCCCTGTGGTTCCTGAGCCCCCGCTGCCGCTGGTTCCGAGCTGCGCGAACAATTGCTTCTGGATCACGTCGTAGCAGTCGGTGTACTCGCGAACGTCTACGGGCATCGTCGCGAGGGCCGTTCGCAGGGTGGCGACGGAATACTGAGCGGTCAGTCCCGCGTGGTCGTTGCAGTCGGTGATCGCCTGGGCGGCGGTGCCGCCGGAAGCGGCCGCGACCAGGCCGGGAGCGCCCAGGGCTATTGCGCTGACCAGCGCGAGCGCGGTGATCAGCCGTCGCCTCATCGGGCCAAGCTTATGCGGAAACCGGGCAATAGCATCAGCCCGGTCATAAGCCGCATCAGCCCCTCGTAGAAGCGATCCTCGCCGAACCGCTCGCGCGCCCTTGCCAGGGCCGCGGAGCCTCGCACGGAGCGCATGCCAGGGTCGTTCCACAGCGCGCGCAGCGGGTCTGCCCATGCGGCCGGATCGGTCGCGGGGAGCACCGCATCGTCGCCGACAAGCTCCGGAAGACCGCCGCGGTCAGAGGCCAGCACCGGCACGCCGGCGGCGAGCGCCTCGAGCACCGAGTACGGACACGGCTCCTCCCAGCGCGAGGGCGCGAGCACGACCACGGCGCGCGTCCGCAGCTCGGCCAGGGCCTCCGGCGCGAGCCAGCCCGTGAACCGGACATCCGCGCCGTCGGCCAGGGCTCTGAGGCGTTCCTCGTCGGGTCCTGACCCGGCGATCACCAGCGGCACATCCGCGGCGCGGGCGGCGGTGATCGCGGTGTCGAAGCCCTTCTCCTCGGTGAGGCGACCGGCCGCGAGCGCGAACTCGCCGGTGCCGGCGCTCGACGTGGACACAAAGGCGTCGTTGGGCATGAAGTTCGGCAACGTGGCAGTTAACGAGGCCGGCACTCCAAGGTCGCGCAGGTGACCCGCGGTCGACTCGCTGACCGTGACGAACTGGTCGACGTACTGATAGAGACGTGGCTGCTGACGGTGCAGGCCGGCCGCGTACACGACCGCCTCGGGCAGCGACCCGCGGCAGCGCAGCCGAAGCCCAGGGAGCGTGCTGTTGCCCCGGCAGCGAAAGCACGGCGCCCCGTCTCGATACGAGATCCCGACCGCGCAGAACAGCCGGAAGTTGTGGAGATGCAGGATGGTTCGGGCACCCGCGGCCCGGGCGGCGGCGAGTGCGCGCCAGCCCAGTGTCGGATGGAGATTGTGAGCGTGGACGACATCCGCGCCCAACCGGCGGACGGTCGCGCCGATCGCATCGGAGTCCAGCCCGCCGGCGAGCAGGCCGAACCCCGCCCGCCCGCGGCCGATCGCCTCGCTCGAGCGCTCGAGCACCTCGACCTGGTGCCCCCGCCGGGCCAGCAGCGCCCCGATCTCGGCGACCGCGCGCTCCTCGCCCCCGGACCTCCGGTAGCGGTTGTGCAGGAGGAGGATCACGCGCGACTCGAGCCTACGAGGCAGAGCTCGGGCGCTGCACGAGCACCGCGGGTCCCGCGACACCGGGACTGAGGAGCGATCCGGCCAGGACGCCGATCTGGGCGGTGGTCAAACGCCTGGCCGGCGCGACGGAGAAGCGATCGACGACGAAGTCGTTGACGGTCGACCGAGATATCACGCCGACGCCGCCGGGCAGCGGGTGGCCGAGCGCCTGCCACCGGTAGCCGACGACGTCGATCTCGCCGACGGTCACTGGACCGCTCGAGGGCGCGGTCCACGGGACGCCCGGCAGGTACGTCGCGAGCGGATCAGTGGCCAGTGAGCCGCCATAGGCGACGATCGCACGCGGTCCGCGCGCGGAACCGAGCGCTCGGGCGACGCCGCGCCAATCGGGACGCTGGTACTGCGAGTTGTTCTGCACCGTGACCTGCGCGTAGATGAACGTCGCCGCGAGAATCGCGGCGAGGACAGCTCCCGCCGCGCGCGTGCGCGTCGCCGTGCACGCGGCGCCGACGACCACGGCGAGCGGGATCCAGGCGGGCATCAGCGCACGCGGTATGTAGTAGTCCTCGCCGAGGAGCGCCAGCACAAGCGGGAGCAGGAGCACCACCGCCGCCAGCGCTGCCGCGGCTCCCGCTCCCCGCAGCTGCCTCGAGTCCGCCCCGATGACCAGCAGGACGATCACCGCCCCGGCCAGCACCGCCGCTCCCAAGAGCCCGTACCGCACGGCCGAGCTCAGGTACAGGTTCCCGAGCCCGAACGCCGTCGGCACCTGCTGAATCCGGGTATTCAGGCTCGTCCCGCCGATGAAGCCGAGGAGCGAACTCGACGCGTGGGTGAACAGGAGCGGCGAGAGCGCGGCCTGCACGACGACGACGACGCCGACCGCGAGCGCGATCGCCCGGTTGCGGATCACGTACAGCAGCCACAGCGCCTCGGGGGCGACGAGAAAGCCGGCAAAGAAATGGGTCAACACCGCGAGCGAAGAGAACAACCCCCACAGCACGACGTTCCGCGTCGACGGTTCGCGCCAGGCCCGGGCGAAGTACAGCAGCGAGCATCCGCACATGGCCGCGAGCAGCATGTACTCCCGCGCCTCCTGCGAGTACCAGATCATGAACGGGCTGAGCGCCGTGAGACCCGCCGCAACGAGGCCGGCGCGGCGTGAGACGAGCTCGCGACCGCACAGGTAGGCGATCGGGATCACCGCCGTTCCGACCAGCGCCGACAGCGAGCGCAGCCCGATTTCCCCGGTCCCGAACACGCGCGCCCACACCCAACCGAGCACGAAGTACAGCGGCGGATTGGTCTCGTGGCCGACCATCGACGAGAGCATTGAGCCGAACGACAGGTGGAGCTCGTGAGCAGCCTGCGCCTCGTCGAACCAGTAGCTCTGGGAGCCCAGCGTGGCGAACCGGAGCCACGCCCCGATCCCCACCAGGCCGGCGAGAAGCCACGCCTCTGCCGGACTGCTTGCTACCCTCAGCGCCCTGGAGGTCCGGGCCGCGACTGCGGAGTCCGAGCGGGCCGGGACAAGCATCCGCGCGCATTCTAGAGCCGGACCCCGCGCTGATCGTTCGCGGTCGAGAGACCTTCGCAGCCGATCGCCCAAACCCCTCACACGAACCTTGGCGTCCAATTTCACCCGGTTCTCACGCAGAACGCTCGCGCTGGCGGTCGTTGGAGGGGCCGTCCTGATCGCTGCTGCCGCGGTGTTGATCGGGGGGTGCGGCGGGAGCAGCAGCGCTCCGGCTAAGGCCACCCCGCCGAGGACCCAGCAGCTCGAGACGATCTTCGAGGCGCAGTCCCAGCTGTTCGCCAATCCGTCAGCCGCGCTCGACCAGCTGCAGCAACTCGGCGTCGACGACGTCAAGGTGTTCATGCCATGGGGCTCGATGGCTCCGGACCCGGTCTCGCACACCCGCCCGCACCACTTCAACGCCGCCTCACCCGCCGCGTACGCAGCGGCGCTATGGGCGCCCTATGACGCCATCGTCCGCGCCGCGGCGGCCCGCGGGATCGGCGTCGACCTCGCGCTCGAGGCGCCCGCCCCGCTGTGGGCGACCGCACCGGGGGTTCCCCCCGGCACCTCGCCCGGATTCGTGGGCGCCTGGGAGCCCTCGGCCAAGGAGTACGGCTTGTTCGTCAAGGCAGTCGGCACCCGGTACGACGGCTCCTACAAGCCTGCCGGTCAGACCAGCCCGCTGCCGGCCGTGCGGTTCTGGTCGGTCTGGAATGAGCCGAACTACGGCCAGCAGCTCGCCCCGCAGGCGATCGACAACTCGACCGTAGAAATATCGCCGATCTACTACCGGCAGCTGCTCGACGCGGCCTGGACGGCGTTCCAGCAGACCGGCCATGGGAAGGACAAGATCCTGATCGGCGAGGTGGCTCCGCGCGGGGAGACGACCGGCGGGCTTCCGGGCAACTTCTCCGGGATGGTGCCGCTGCGCTTCATTCGCGCGCTGTACTGCGTGGACCAGTCGCTGCATCCGTTGCGGGGAACGGCCGCGACGCTGCGAGGCTGCCCGCCGACGGCCGCCGGGTCGAAGGCGTTCCCGACCGAGCACCCGGGACTGTTCCACGCGACCGGGTTCGCGTTCCACCCATATCCCCAGGGTCAGGTGACGCCCGACACCGCCACCCCGCACGAGCCCGACTACGCCGATCTCCCGAAGGTTGGGAGCCTGGAGACGACGCTCGACGGCGCCCAGGAGGCATACGGGTCGAGCACCCGATTCCCGCTCTACGACACCGAGTTCGGCTATCAGACCAACCCGCCGGAGACGATCTCGCGCGCGATCAGTCCCACGGTGGCGGCGTATTACATGAACTGGGCCGAGTACATCAGCTGGCGCAACCCGCGAATTGCGTCATGGGATCAGTACCTGCTGACCGACCCGCCGCCGCCGAGCAACTTCGACACCGGGCTCGAGTTCGCCGACACCAAGCAGAAGAACCCGATGTACGACGCGTTCCGGCTGCCGCTGTACCTGCCGTCGGCCACGGCCAAGAAGGGCCACGCGATCGAGGTCTGGGGCGATGTGCGCCCAGCGCACCACGTGATGCTCCATTCGCACAAGCCGCAGGTGGCGCAGATCCAGTTCAAGCCCGCGAGCGGTGGGACACTTCAAGACCGTCGAGCACGTCACGATCACCGACAGCTACGGGTACTTCGACACCACCGCGACGTTCCCGTCCACCGGCTCGGTGCGGATCACCTGGACATATCCGAACGGCCAGGTGATCCACAGCCGCGTGGCCCCGGTCACGGTTCACTGACGGCTGCGACTGCCTCCAGGCGCAACTTCGCCCGAGCCGGCCTGTTGTGTTTTGCGATGCGGACCGACCAGATCCAGTCCGCCCGCACCCCGTCCGGGCCGTTCGCCACGATCCAGATGGTGACGTCGGCGATGCACGCAGTTGCTACTTTCAGGTGCGGGCGAGATTTCCATCGAGCGGGACGGCCAGGCTCAGCTGCGGCTGTCCGCCGGCGGACCCTCTCGTGGTGGCGGAACGTGACGAGATCGGCGGTCGTTCCGTGCCGGTGACCTTCGACAGATGAGAGCACGACTACTGACGATTGCCGCGGTCGCGGCCACGATCTCCGCGAGCGCCCTCGCGCTCGCGCCCGCGGCCCTCGGATCGGCCAACCAGGTCTCGATCATCCAGGACCCGACGCGGCTGTACGCGGACCCGGTCGGCACGATGAACACGTTCCGCGCGCTCGGCGTCGGCATGGTGCGGATCATTGTCGTGTGGGCGCAGATCGCGCCTGGCTCGCAGTCGCACAAGGCGCCGCGAGGCTTCGTGGCGGCGGATCCGGCGGCGTACCCAGCGGTGAACTGGGCGCCCTACGACGAGATGATCGAGGCCGCCCATGCGGACGGTATCCGGGTCGACATGACCCTCAGCGGCGGCGCGCCGCTGTGGGCCGAGGGCTCAGGGGGTACCGCCCGCGGCGGTAGACAACCCCTACTGGGCGTGGCGGCCGTCGGCGCAGGCGTTCGGCCAGTTCGCGCGCGCCGCGGCCGAGCGCTACAGCGGCACGTACGTGCCCCCCGGACAGACCACTCCGCTGCCACGGGTGAGCTTCTGGGGGGTCTGGAACGAGCCGAACTTCGGCGAGGACCTTGGTCCCCAGGCAGTGAACGGGTCGACGGTGTCGGTGGCGCCGGGGATGTACCGAGCGCTGGCCAGCCAGATGTGGGACGCGCTCCAGGCGACCGGCCACGGGCACGACACGATCATCATCGGCGAGCTCGCGCCGCGGGGGCTGAGCGCGCTCGGCACCCGCCAGCGGCCTGCGGGTCTGCCCGGGGACTTCGGCCAGACCAAGCCACTGCAGTTCGTGCGCACGCTCTATTGCGTGAACTCCTCCTACCGCGAGCTGCGCGGACGGGCGGCAGGGGCGGTCGGCTGTCCGTCGACGGCTGCGGGATCGCGGCGCTTCCGCAAGCAGAATCCGGCGCTGTTCAACGCCAGCGGGTTCGCCGATCACCCGTACCCGGACAACGAGCCACCGACGACCGAGTCCTCGACCGATCCCGACATCGCGCCGTTTCCGCGGCTGCCGAACCTCGAGCGCGCGCTCGACCGCGTCCAGCGAATGTACGGGTCGAGCAAGCGCTTCCCGATCTACAACACCGAGTACGGCTACATCACCCACCCGCCGAACCGTGATGACGATGTCTCGCCGTCGACCGCCGCCTACTACATCAACTGGGCCGAGTACCTGAGCTGGAGGCAGCCCCGAGTGGCGAGCACGATGCAGTACCTGCTCTACGACCCGACCTTCGGCCGCAAGATTCCCGGCGACGGCGGCTTCTCGAGCGGTCTGCTGTACGCCAATGGCAAAGCCAAGCCGGCGTACGCGGCGTACCGCCTGCCGCTGTTCCTGCCAGTCACCTCGGTGCGGCGCGGCCGTTCGCTCGAGGTGTGGGGGTGCGTGAGGCCGGCGCGGTACGCGATCACCGATGCCGGCGAGCCGCAGACGGCGCAGATCCAGTTCGCGCCGGGCCGCTCGACGCGGTTCACCACGCTTCGCACGGTCACGATCGGCAATCCGAGCAACTGCTACTTCGACATCCGGATGAAGTTCCCCGGGAGCGGCACGGTCAGGCTCGCCTACACGTATCCGTTCGGCTCGCAGCTGCTGTCCCCGCCGGCGCTCGGCGGCTCGACCATCTATAGCCGCTGGGTCGGGATCAAGCTTCGCTAACCGACTCCCAGCCGACGCCGCTAGCCCTCCGAGACGTACATCGCGTCGATCTCGGACTCGTACTTGGCCGCGATCGGCCGGCGCTTGAGCTTCATCGTCGGCGTCAGCTCGTCGCCGCCCGGCAGCCAGTCGCCCGGCACGATCGTGAAGTTCTTGATCTGCTCGACCCGGGCCAGGTGTTGGTTGGCCTCCTCGATCGCGGCTTTCACGGCCGAGTGCATCCGCTCGTCGTGCGCGAGCCCTTCGAGCGTGGCCTCATCGATGCCCTGCCCGGTCGCCCACTGCGGCGCGAAGTCGGCGTCGAGGACGATCAGCGCCGTGTTGTAGCGCCGGCCGTCGCCGATGCAGACCGCCTGCCCGATCAGCGGGCTCGACGACTTGATCGCGGCCTCGATGTTCGCCGGGGACATGTTCTTGCCGGCCGCGTTGATGATGATCTCTTTCTTGCGGTCGACGATCCGCAGGAAGCCGTCGTCGTCGAGCGAGCCGATGTCGCCGGTGTGGAGCCATCCGTCGGCGTCGAGCGCCTCGGCCGTTTTGTCCGGCGCGTTGCGGTAGCCGCTCATCACGCAGTCGCCGCGCACGAGCAGCTCCCCGTCGTCCGCGATCTTGATCTCGACGCCCGGCTCCGCCGGCCCGACTGTCCCGATTCTCACCTCTCCCGGCCGGTTGCACGTCCCGACGCCGCACGTCTCTGACATCCCCCAGAGCTCCGCCAACTCGATCCCGAGCGCGTGGAAGAACTCGAGCACGTCGACCGGCGTCGGCGCGGCGCCGACGTTGACCGCCAGGGCCTGGTCGAGCCCGAGCATCTCGCGCAGCTTGGAGAACATCTGCTCGTCGGCCTGGGCGACCTTCGCCTCGAGCTCGTCGGGCACGGGCTCGCCGCGCTGGCGCAGCCGCACGCGCTGGATCGAGGCCTCGAGCGCCTCCTCGATCGGGCGTCGCTGCTCTGCGGGCTGGGACGCCTGCATCGTCTCCAGGCCGGCCTTCAGCTTCTCCCAGATCCGCGGCACCGCGAAAAACCAGGTGGGCCTGACCTGCGGCAGGTACGACAGCACCTCGCGCGGGTTCGGGCAGCAGGTGATCGTGCCGGCGTACACCACGGGGATGTAGTGGTGGGCCATCCGCTCGGCGATGTGCGCCGCGGGCAACCACGAGATCACCTTCGCACCTGGATCGAACCTGATGACCTTCTCGACCGCGTGGGCGCCGGCCATGATGTTGTGGTGCGACAGCTGCACCCCCTTCGGCGGCCCGGTCGTGCCCGAGGTGTAGATCAGCGTGACGACGTCGTCCGGTCCGACCCCGGCGAGGGCGTCGTCGGGGTCGAAGCCCGGGTTTGAGGCTTCGACGTCGGAGAGTGAGATCGTGTTCTCGGGAGCCTCCCCGTCGACCATGATCACGTGCTCGAGCCCGGGCAGCCCCGCGCGCGCCTCCAGCAGCGTCCCGGCATATGCCTGCTCGACGACTGCCAGCTTGGAGGCGGCGTCGCGGATCAGGTACTGGATCTCGGCCGGCGGATACGTCAGGTAGATCGAGAACGGGGTCGCGCCGAGCATCGCCGTCGCCAGGTCGACGATGTGGAACTCGGGCCGGTTGCCGAGCATGATCGCGACCGTGTCGCCGCGGCCGACGCCAAGCTTCGCTAGCCCGCCGGCGACGTCCTCGACCCGCCGGAGCAGCTGCGACCAGGTCAACGACACACTGTCGTCGGGCGTGCGAACCGCGACGATCTCCGGGTGGTTGGCCGCGGTGCGCCGGAGCGCCTCGGTCACCGTCGGGGCGTCGACGGCCCGCCCCGCCGCCGGTGCGATCGTGCTGCTCTCCATGCTGTTCCCTCCGTAGGGCCTCGGGTTGCGGCCGTACCGTATCAACGGGGAAGATGCCGCTCGCCAGCTCTGCGGCCGCGGCGCGGGCGTGCCTTTTAGCGGATGCCGAGCCCGGGGCCCGACAGCGTCGAGATGTCGTTCGTGAGGCCGATCGCGAAGATCATCAGGATCAGGACGAAGCCGACGATGCCCGCGCGCTCCATCACCGCGAACGGGATCCGCTTGCCCCGGACCTTTTCCGCGACGGCCCAGAACACGTGGCCGCCGTCGAGCGGGAGGAACGGGAACAGATTGATGATCGCCAGCGACAGCGAGATCAGCCCGAGCACGTACAGCGCCTGAGTCGTGCTCGCCGCGAACGACTCCTGCGTGGCCGTGTACCCGTACACGATGCTGTGTAGCTGCTTTCGCTCCTGGGGCTCGAACAACCGGGCGACCACCGAGACCGTCCGGGTGGTGACGTACCACATGTTGCTCCCCGACAGCGACGCAGCCTGCCCGACTCCGATCGGCTGCTGGGTCGTGCCGAACGCGACGCCGAGGAGCGGCCTCCCCTCGTCGCTGTTGTATCGGGGCCGGATCTCGAACGTCTTGAGCTGGCCGTCACGGCGGACGACAACGCGCGCGGGCGTCGCCGCCACGCAGTTGTTGACCTGCGCGCCGGCGCAGCGATGGGTGCCGATCTGGTTGCGAATGGCGTCCTCTGAGCCACCGACGCCGTCGACCGAGACGACGTGGTCCCCCGGGCGCAGGACCGCGGCGGAAGCCGAGCCCTTCGAGATCGTCGCGACGCTTGTGTCCGGGACGGCCTGGCCGTTTGAGAACGCGATCGCCCAGAAGATCCCGAACGCGATCAGCAGGTTCACCGCCGGACCGGCCAGGATCACCACGATGCGCTTCCACACCTTCTGGTTGTAGTAGGCGCGCGGCACGACCTCGTCCGGGATCTCCTCATGCGGGTTCATCCCGGTGATCTTCACGTAGCCCCCGAGCGGGAACGGGCCGATGCCGTACTCGGTCTCGCCGCGCCGGAACTTCACGAGCAGCGGACCCATGAACAGTGAGAACCGCTCGACACGCATACCCACGGCCTTGGCCGCGGTGAAGTGGCCGGCCTCGTGCAGGATGATCAGCGCGACGAAGCCCAGGAAGGCTAGGACGTAGGACACCGCTTCTAGTGTGGCAGGCGGTTCTGCGGCGTTCGTAAGAACGCGATCAGAGTGGGTGGTCTGGCCGGGCGGCCACCAACTATGCGGGCGCCCGCTCGGCTACGAGCTCGCCGGCGATCCGGCGAGCGTCGGCATCAGCCTCGCCCAGTGCATCGAACGAGTGAATCGGCTGCGTCGGGAGTTGCTCGAGCGTCTCCTCGATCACCGCGGCGATGTCGAGGAATCTCAGTCGACCGCTGAGGAACGCGTGAACCGCGACCTCGTTGGCCGCGTTCATCGTGCACGGCGCGGTGCCGCCCGCGCGCGCGGCGTCCCGGGCGATCCGCACGCAGCCGAATGTCTCCTCGTCGACCGGCTCGAACGTAAGGCTCCCGAGCTCGACCAGGTCGAGCGGCCGGACGGGCACGTCGACCCGCTCCGGGTGGTGCAAGGCGTAGGAGATCGGCACGCGCATGTCGGGGTATCCGAGGTGTGCGAGCGTGGCGCCGTCGCACAGCTGAATCAGGCTGTGGATGATCGACTGGCGGTGGACGACGATGTCGATCTGCTCGTACGGGGTCCCGAACAGGTGATGGGCCTCGATCAGCTCGAGTCCCTTGTTCATCAGCGTCGCCGAGTCGATCGTGATCTTGCCGCCCATCGCCCAGGTCGGGTGCGCGAGCGCCTGCTCGGTCGTAACGTGCTCGAGGTCCTCTCGGCGCTTTCCCCGGAACGGCCCGCCCGAGGCGGTCAGGATCAGGCGGTCCACGGTGCCCGGGCGCTCGGAGGCGAGCAGCTGGTGTAGCGCGGAATGCTCGGAGTCGACCGGGATGATCGCGGCGCCGGTTGCCTGCGCCAGCGCGGTGACGAGCTCGCCCCCGACCACCAGCGACTCCTTGTTGGCGAGCGCGAGATCGATCCCCTCAGCCAGGGCCGCGACTGTCGGCAGCAGGCCCGCCGAGCCGACGATCGCGTTCAGGACCATGTCGCACTCGCACTCGGTGATCAGCCGCACGACGCCGTCCGGGCCCGGCGAGCACCTCCCCCCCGGTCCAGGCCTCGCTGGCCCGCGCGGCGGCGTCGGGGTCGGCCACCGCGATCCGGCGAACGCCGTAGAGCCTGGCCTGCTCGACCAGCGGCTCCCACGAGTTCGCGGCGCTCAGCGCCACTACCGAAAGTTCGGGTGAGCGCGAGACGACGTCGAGGGCTTGGCAGCCGATCGACCCGGTTGAGCCGAGGATCGCGATGCGGCGAGGCACAGGCTCAGTCTAAGAGGCCCGCCCCGCGTGACTCCAGGGGCGCGGGCCGAGTCGCTGCCACCGGGCCGGTCAGTGGCCGACGGCTTGCCAGATGTAGAAGCCGACCACCACTGCGAACAGGGCGCCGTCGAGGCGGTCGAGCGCGCCGCCGTGCGGCCCGAACACGCTGCCGGAGTCCTTGACGCCCGCGTCGCGCTTGACGACGGACTCGAACAGGTCGCCGAGCGGCGCGAGCACCGCGACCGCCACCCCGAGCAGGAGCGCGTTCCCCTGGGTGAGCCATGTCTGGTACAGGCCGGCCAGGAACACGGCCAGGATCGCGGCGAGCATTCCGCAGAACAGGCCCTCGACGGTTTTGTTCGGCGAGACGTTGGGCGCGAGTTGGCGGCGCCCGAACAAACGCCCTCCGACGTACGCCCCGGTGTCACCCACGAACGTCCCGACGAGGACGTCGATGAACACGCCGTTGCCGTGCGGGAGCTCGCGCAGCAGCTCGGCATGCGCGAACGCGAACCCGATCCAGTAGATGCCGAGCAGCGTGCCGGCGATCGCGACCGTCGGGCGGCGCCGGTCGCTGACCATCACCGCGAGCAGCACCACCGGGACGGCGGCGACGGCGACCTCGAGCACGCCGCCCTGGTTGCCGTTCCTGGCCACGAGCACCATCACCACGAGCGCGGCCAATCCGATCAACGGGACCGGCCGCCAGATCGACAACAGCGCGTACAGCTCGTGCATGCAGATCAGGCCCGCGGCGATCAGGAACAGCGCGAACGGAAGCCCGCCCAGGTTGGTGAAGATGATCGTCGCGATCGCGAGTGGGATCGCCACCAGGATCCGCGCCAGCAGATCGCTGCGCCGGCGCGGCTTCTTGGCGGGCGGCTCGCGCGGCTCGCGTGGCGCTCGGCGGCGCCGGGGTGCCGCGCCCGAGCGCGCCTCCGCCATCGCTATCTGCCTCCGAAGCGGCGGCTACGCGCGGCGAAGTCCTCGAGGCTCTGCTCGAGCGACTCCCTCGAGAAGTCGGGCCACAGCTCGTCTCGGAAGACCCATTCGGAGTACGCCCCCTGCCACAGCAGGTAGTTCGAGATCCGTTGCTCGCCGCTGGTTCGGATGATCAGATCGGGGTCGTGCATGTCGGGCGCGTATAGATGGGCGCGGAACTCCTCGTCCGTGCCTGATGTGAAGGTTCGCGCTGCGTCGACGATTTCCGCCCTTCCGCCGTAGTTGAACGCGACAAACAGCGTGATCCGGTGGTTCTCGGCGGTCAGCTCCTCGGCCCAGACCATGCGTTCGATCAGCTCGGGCGGGACCGGATCGCTCCGGCGCCCGATGAACCGCATGCGGACGCCCTCGTCGTGTAGCTCCGGCGTCTCGGCCTGGATCCTGCGCGCCATCATCGCCATCAGTCCCCGGACCTCGAGGTCGGGTCGGCTCCAGTTCTCGGTCGAGAACGAGTAAACGGTCAGCTCCTCGATCCCGAGGTCGACCGCGTCCCGGAGCCGGGCCTTGACCGCATCGGCGCCGGCCTCGTGTCCGGCCAGCGCGGGCAGGCCCCGGCGCTCCGCCCACCGGCCGTTGCCGTCGGTGATGATCGCGACGTAGCGAGCCCGTGCGCCGTCGTCGTGGGCAGATCCCCGCTCGCGGGGCGTCACGACTACACCTCCAGGATCTCGGCTTCCTTGTGCTTCAGCGTCTCGTCGAGCTCTGAGATCCGCGCGTCGGTCACCTTCTGGAGCTCGACCTCGGCACGGTGCTCATCATCGGATCCCGCCTCGCCGGCCTCTTTGAGCTCGCGAAGGTCGTGCATGACGTCACGGCGGACGTTCCGGATCGCGACCCTGCCCTCCTCGGCGATGTGCCGGACGACCTTCACGAGCTGCTTGCGCCGCTCCTCGGTCAGCTCTGGGATGCCGAGACGGATCAGGTTGCCGTCATTGTTCGGTGTGAGCCCAACGTCGGACTCGAGGATCGCGCGCTCGATCGCCTTGATCGACGACTTGTCGTACGGCTGGATCGTTAGCAGCCGCGGCTCGGGCGCACTGATCGTCGCGAGCTGCTTGAGCGGCGTCGTGGCGCCGTAGTAGTCGACCACGATGCGGTCCAGCAGCGCGGGGCTCGCGCGGCCGGTGCGCACCGATCCGAACTCGACCCGGATCGCGTCCACCGACTTGTGCATCCGCTCCCGGGCATCGGCCAGGAGCTCGTCGATCATGTCCGTGGTCATGTTCTCACCAGCGTCCCCACTCGTTCTCCGGACACTATCTTGTCGATGTTCTGCCCGTCGGCCATGTTGAAGACGATGATCGGGAGATTGTTGTCCATACACAGGGCAAACGCGGTCGAATCCATCACCTGGAGCCCGCGCGTGAGAGCTTCCTTGTGCGTGATCTCGGGGATGAACTCGGCGTGCGGGTCGACCCTGGGGTCGGCCGTGTAGACGCCCTCGACCCGGTTCTTGGCCATCAGGATGATCTCGGCGTGCAATTCCGCCGCGCGCAGCGCTGCGGCGGTGTCGGTCGAGAAGAACGGGTTGCCGGTCCCGGCGGCGAAGATCACGATCCGGCCCTTCTCAAGGTGTCGCATCGCGCGCCGGCGGATGTACGGCTCGGCGACCTCCGAGATCGTGATCGCCGACTGGACCCGGGTCTGGGCGTTCTCCTTCTCGAGCGCGTCCTGGAGTGCCAAGCGCGTTCAGCACGGTCGCGAGCATGCCCATGTAGTCGCCGGTGGCGCGATCCATGCCCCCCGCGGCGGCGGCTAGCCCGCGGTAGATGTTGCCGCCGCCGACGACAATCGCTACCTCCACCCCACGCCTGTGTACGGCCGCCACGTGCTGTGCGATCGCCTGGACGCGGGCTGGATCGGTCCCGTAGTCGAGATCCCCCATCAGCGCCTCGCCGGAGAGCTTCAGGAGGATCCTGCGGAAGACGATCGGGCGCGAGGCGCTGGCTGCTCGGTCGTGATCGGGAATGATGCTCGGGGAGCTCAATTGCCCACAGAAAAGCGCGAGAAGCGGCGGATCACCACGTTCTCGCGTGTTTCGCTCGCAAGCTCGGCGCGCAACTCCTCGATCGTCTTCCCGCCGTGCTTGTCCTCGTTGACGTGCTTCTGCCGCAGCAGGACCACGTCGTCGAGCCACTTGTCGAGCTTCCCGCTCACGATCCTCTCGCGCACGTTCTCGGGCCGGTCGGCCGCCTGCTCGACCGCGATCCGCTCCTCGCGCTCACGGTCCTCGGCGGGGACCTCGTCGTCGCTCACCGCGATCGGCGCCGCCGCCGCGATGTGCAGCGCGAGATCCCTCGCGAACTCGACGAACTTGTCGTTGCGCGCGACGAAGTCCGTCTGGCAGTCGACCTCGACCAGCACCCCGATCTTGTTGCCGGCGTGGATGTAGCTCTGCACGACGCCCTCGCGGGCCTCCTCGCCGGCGCGCTTGGCCGCCTGGGCCTGACCTTTGGCCCGGAGGATCTCGACCGCGCGCTCGACGTCGCCCTCGGACTCGGTTAGCGCCTCACGGCAGGCGAGCACGCCGGCCCCCGTGCGGTCGCGGAGCGCCTTGACTTCCTTGGCGGTGATCTCGGGCATCAGTTGGCCTCCGCGGGGGTCTCGGAATTCTCCTCGGCTTCGGTGGCGGTTGCCTGCGGCGCTTCGGCCGTGGTCGCCTCGGGCTCTGGCGCCGGTGGCTCCTCGGCGGGCGGTGGCTCCTCGGCCTCCGCGGCAGCGGCCTCGGGCTCTGGCGCGGCCGCCTCGGGCTCTGGCGCGGCCGCCTCAGGCTCTGGCGCGGCCGCCTCAGGCTCTGGCGCGGCCGCCTCAGGCTCTGCAGCGGGGGCCTCGGGCTCTGCAGCCGCAGGTGCGGGCGCCTCGGCCGGCGCCGTCTCGGCGGCCTCTGGGGCGGCCTGTGCGGCCTCAGGAGCCGGCTCCGCGGCCTCTGGGGCAGCCTGTGCGGCCTCAGGAGCCGGTTCTGCGGCCGCCGGTGGCGCGTCCGCGGTCTGGGGCGCGGTTGCGGCGGGCTCGGGCGCCGGTGGGGCCGCCGCCTGCTGCGCGGCCGCCTCGGCCGCCGCCGCTTCGGCCGCGGCCGCCTCCTGGCGGGCTCGCTCCTCGGCCTCCTGGCGCTCCCTTTCGAGTCTGGCCTGCTCTTCGGCCTCCCGACGCGCCTGCTCCTCAGCCTCCTGGCGGGCTCGCTCCTCGGCCTCCTGGCGCTCGCGCTCGAGCCGAGCGCGCTCCTCCTCCTCGCGGAACACGTTGTGCCCCTGCGACACCACGTCGCCGATCGACCTTGTGATCAGCGCGCACGACCGGATCGCGTCGTCGTTGCCCGGGACCACGTAGTCGATGCCGTCCGGGTCGCAGTTCGTGTCGACGAGCCCGATGATCGGGATCCGCAGGCGCTGCGCCTCGCGGACCGCGATCGCCTCGGTCTTCAGGTCGATCACGAACACCGCGTCGGGGATGCGCTGCATGTTCTTGACGCCACCGAGGTTCGCGCGGAGCTTCTCGAGGTCCGCCTGCGCCGCCATCCGCTCGCGCGTCGGCAGCAGCTGAAGCTGGCCCTCGGTCTCGTAGCGCTCCAGGTCGTGCAGCCGCTTGATCCGGAGCGAGATCGTCTGGAAGTTCGTCAGCAGGCCGCCGAGCCAGCGGTGGTTGACGTACGGCATGTCGGCGGCTTCCGCGTTCTCTTTGATCGTGTCGCGCGCCTGCTTCTTCGTACCGACGAACAGCACGGTGCCGCCGCGACGAGAGACGTCCGCGGCGAACTGGCGCGCGTCCTCCAGCAGCACCTGCGTCTGAAGGAGGTCGATGATGTAGTTCCCATCGCGCTCGCCGAAGATGAAGCGGCGCATCTTGGGGTTCCATCGGCGGGTCTGGTGGCCGAAATGGACGCCGGCCTCCAGCAGCTCCTTGATTCCGATCTGAGCCACTAGGTCTACTCCCTTGTGTTTGGTTTGGTACGGCAGCCCGCTCGTGCGTTTTGACCGCGGACCTCGGGGTGCCGAGGCAGGGCGCGATCCACTCGAACGGGATTGAAGGACGGGTTCTGACTCAGTTTACGCAAGTTTTGGCTCGCCACTACGTTTTCAGGTGTAGCGGGCCATTCGCTTCCCCTACCTTCAGCGGTGGCTCGTGCGCGGGCCGAACCTCCCTTCCCCTACCTCCGGTGGCTCGGTTCGCAACGTCAGGCGGGGCGGCTGTGGACGGGCCGCCCCGCCTTCTTTTTGGAGGCGGCCTGCCCGTCTGGCACCCCGTGCTCCCGCTTACGCTCGTGCGGGAGCGCTCGGGCCGGTCGCCGCGGTCGAGGCGCGCGCGAGGGGTGCCGGACGGGCACCGGCCGCCACATTCACGCCATGGCCCGGCCTCGACCGGCCGCCACATTCATGCCGCGGCCCGGGTCGGCGACGGTTATCCGTCCTACTCGCCGGGCTCCGCGACCGTGAGCGCCGCCACCAGGTCGTCGGGCAACGGCGAGGTGACGTCGATCGCGGCCCCGGTCACCGGGTGCTCGAACGACAGCCGGGCCGCGTGCAGGAACTGCCGCTCGAGCCCGAAACGGCCGGACGTGCCGTATTGCGGGTCGCCGCACACCGGATGGCCGATCGCCGCGAGGTGGACGCGGATCTGGTGGGTGCGGCCGGTGTCGAGCACGACGCGAAGCAGCGCCGCCGTCGGCAGCAGCCGCTCGATCTCGAAATGCGTCCGCGCCTCCCGGGCATCGTCGCTGTCGATCGACATCAGCTTGCGATCGCGACGGTGGCGGCCGATCGGTGCGTCGATCGTTCCTGTCCTGGCCGGCGGGTGGCCGTCGACCAGTGCCAGGTACTCGCGTCGTAGCCGTCGCCGCGCCAGCAGCGACTTCAAAGCGCGGTGAACCGAGTCGTTCTTGGCGACGACGAGCAGACCCGAGGTATCGCGATCGAGCCGGTGGACGATCCCCGCGCGCCACGGCTCCTCGCCGCCGGCGGCCCGTCCCTCGAGCGCCTGCGCAAGCGTTCCGACCCAGTGACCGCGGGCGGGGTGCACGACCACCCCCGCCGGCTTCTCGACCACGAGCAGGTGCTCGTCCTCGTACGCGACCGAGAACGACGCCTGCGCCTCGGACATGACCTGCGGCCCGAGCTCTGGGGAGTCGTCGATCTCGATCGCCTCGCCCGACTGCACCAGGTGGCGCTTGGGCCGCAGCGCCCCATCGACCCGGACGTGGCCGGAATCGATCAGCGTCTGCGCCCGCGCACGCGATCCGAGCGGCACGGCCAGAAACCGGTCGAGCCGAGTGCCGGCCGCGGCCTCGGGGACGCGCAGCTCGATCGGGCCGCCAGCGCTCACCGCTCGCGACGGCCCTCGAGCACGTACAGCAGCGTGAACACGCCGAACGTGATCGACATGTCCGCGACGTTGAACGCCGGCCAGTGCGGGAGCTGGATGAAGTCGGTGACGCCGCCGTGCGCGATCCGGTCGATCAGGTTGCCGATCGCGCCGCCGACGAGCATCCCGGTCGGCAGCCACAGCAGCGGCCGCTCGGGCCGCCTCGCGAAGTACCCGATCAGCAGCGAGAGCGCCGCGAGCGTGAACACGAGCACGAGCGCCCCTCCGCCCGAGAACAGCGTGAACGCGACGCCGGTGTTCTGGTCGTGCACGAGCGTGATCCCCGGCAGGAACTTCTGGTGGTCCCCGGGCGTGATTCCGGCTGCGATCGTGTTCTTGGTGATCTGATCGAGCGCGATCACGATCGCCGCGACCAGGCCGGCGCGTGCGAACGCCCTCACACGGAGCGATGCGGTCGACTGAGTCATGTCGCGCGGGCTCTTAGCCCTCAGGCCCGAACCTGCGCATCAGCCCTGGATCAGATTGACCACGACCATCTGCACGATCCACAGGACGATGATCGCGATCATCGGAGTGAGGTCGAACATCCCGATCGGCGGAATGAAGCGGCGGAAGATCTTCAGGTACGGCTCGCACACGTCTCGGAGGAAGCTCATGATCGCGTCGGTGTAGCGAGAGTAAGGCGGGCGCAGCCCCAGCGAGAACATCATGTTCAGCAGGATGTAGACGAAGATCAGCAGGATGTAGACGAGGAACAGCGCCTGGACATAGTTGGCGATGTCGCCCCGCGTGAGCGCTGCGAGGATCGTCATCGCGCCCACTCCATGACCGCGTCGAACGCCGCCTGGAACGCCGGCCGCACGCCGCCACGCTCGAGCGCAGCAAGCCCGCGGGCGGTGGTCCCGCCTGGCGAGGTCACCTCGCGGCGGACCGTGAGCGTGTCGTAGTCGCGGGTCTCGAGCAGCGCCGCGGTCCCGGCCATCGTCTCGACGACGAGCCGGCCGGCGAGGGCGGCGGTCATCCCGTGGCGGACCGCCGCGTCGACCTGAGCCTCGACGAGTAGCGCCTGGTAGGCAGGCCCGACTCCCGTAACCGCGCCGGCCGCGCTCATGAGCGCCTCGGGGACCCTGACCACCGTCCCGAGCCGCCCGAACAGTTCGACGACGTCGGCTTCGAGCCGGGGATCGACGTCGGGCTCGGGCGAGTAGCACATGACCCCGCGGCGAACCTCGACCGGTGTGTTCGGCATGAACCGGAACACCGGTACCCCATAGGCCGCCCGCAGCATCGCGGTGTCGATTCCCCCGACCACCGAGGCGACAGCCTTCGCGTGTCCCCGGAGCTGATCGGCCACCGTGTGGAACTGGGCCGGCTTGTGGCAGAGCACGACGAGGTCGGCGCGGTCGGCGACGGATACGTTCGCGTCGAGCGCCTCTCCCCCGAGTTCGGCAGCCAGCGCCTTGGCACGACCCGAACCTCCGTCGGATACGAGCACCGGCTCACCCCAGCCCCGTGCGAGCGCACGCGCCATGTTGCCAGCGCCGATCAGTCCGACGTGCATCTGAACAAATCTACCGCGGAGGAGCCCAATCGCTCGATGCCGATTGGCGAAGCCAACGGCGGGCGAGCGCGAACGGGCTCAGCTCTGATTGAAGAAGTCCTTCTCCATCAACTGGGCGCGCTGCTCCGCCGACACCTCGACGTTGCGCGGGGTAAGCAGGAAAACCTTGTCGGCGATCCGCTGCATGCCCCCGTCGAGTGCGTAGGTGAGCCCACTCGAGAAGTCGATGAGCCGCTTTGACAGGTCGTGGTCCGTGCTCTGGAGGTTCAGGATCACCGGGATCGCGTCCTTGAACTTGTCCGCGACGTCCTGGACCTCGTTGAAGTTCTTCGGCGCGACGAAATGGACGCGAACGTCCGACCCGCCACGCCCGTTGCCGCGACCCCCGCTCACCGGCCTCAGCGACGTCGTCCGCCGGTCGGCATCGGGATCGTCGGCGAAGATGTCGTCGAACTCGTCCCGCCGGCGCCGCGAGCTGAGGCGCCGCACGTTTGGACGATCGCGATAGGCATCCTGGGCTTCGGCCTCAGGCTCGCTGTAAGGCTCGAGGTCATCGTCGTACTCCTCGTCATCCGCCAGCCCGAAGTACATGAGGGTGCGGTGCCAGGTATCGCGTATCGCCATCTCGGAATCGAAGTTTCGGTGGGAGGCCGTAATTCCCTGCAGTGATTATGACGCGCTGGACCGGTACAAGCTCGTGCCAAGCCGCACAATTGTCGCGCCCTCCTGCACGGCGACCAGGTAGTCCTGGCTGGTCCCCATCGAAAGCTGGGCCAGGCCATGCTCCTGGGCGAGCTCTCGGAGAGCCGCGAAGTGGGTGCGGCTCGCCTCGGGAGTCGGCGCCAGCGGGGGCATCGTCATCAGCCCCACCACCTTCACCGGCGAGCGCTCGAGGTACCCCGGCAGCTGCGCCGGCGCGATCCCGCTCTTGCCGGCCTCGCCGGCGACGTTGACCTCGATCAGAATCTCCGTGGCCGGCGTGCCGTGGCGCCCGAGCTGATCGAGCGCCGACTCGCTCGACACCGAGTGGATGTAGCGGACGTAGGGCAGCACCTGGCGGACCTTGCGGCTTTGCAGATGGCCGATGAAGTCCCACGTGAACACCCCGGGGTGCGCCTCCGCCTTGGCCACGAGATCCTGCGCCCGGTTCTCGCCGAGCAGCTCGAGACCGGCCTCGGCGAGCACCTCGAGCTCGTCGACCGGCACGTACTTGACCGCCGCGAGGATCTGCACCTCGGCCGGGTCGCGCCCCGTATCGGCGATTTCAGCCCGGACTCGCTCCAGGTTCGCCCGGACCTGCTCGGCCCGCAGGTCCCTGATCAGCTCAACCACACGAGTCCGGCCTGCCGCCCGGTGACGCCGCGATCGCGGCGGTGAGAGAAGAACAGATCCTCGCCCGAGCAGATCGTGCACAGATCGACGTCGTGCACGGTCTCCACCCCGGCCCGCTCGAGCTGGGCGCGGGCGATCGCCTTCAGATCGAGGTTGCGCCCCCGGCGCACGCGGTCGTCGTACTCCGTGAACGCTGCTCGCACCTCGTCGCCGACCTCGTAGCAGCAGCCGCCGGCGCCCGGGCCGATCGCCGCCGCGAGCGGGCCGTCGGCGCCGAGCTCGCGGAGCGTGCGCACGCCCTCGCCGATGATGCCCTCGGCGAGACCGCGCCAGCCTGCGTGCAGCATGGCCACTGCCGCGCCGTCCTCGGCGCCGGAGCGTCCGCGGCCGGCCACTGCGATCGGCAGGCAGTCTGCGGTGAGCACCATCGGCGCCACCCCACGCAAGCGGGTCGCCTGGCCGTCGGCCTCGGGCAGCTCGATCCCCGCATCGGGCAGAGGCGCGACGAACCGGTCGTCCGCGTCCGTGACGGTCCGCACGAGCGTTCCATGGACCTGCCTGATGTGCGCCGGCCTGACCCCGGCTCGCTCCCTGAGCCTGGCCCGATTCTGCCGGACCGCGTCGGGACGGTCGTCGGTCATGCGGCCGAGGTTGAGGCTCGCGTACGGGCCTTCCGAGAACCCGCCGCGCCGGGTTGTGAACAGCGCCTGCGCCCCGGGCAGCGCGATCGCCAGGTGCTCGTCGCGGGCGTAGAACGGCGCCGGCAACCTCACCTCAGGTGCAGCTCCAGCTCGGGGACCGGGGTGCGCTGCCCGTACTCGAAATGCGCGCGGCCGTACGCGTGAACGTCGGCGGCGTGGGTCCACCCGCCGAAGCGACGGGCTCGCTCGTACAGGTGCAGGCGGATCGAGGCAGTTTCCGTGTTGTAGCAGTAGGCCGACTCGCCGTCCGGGTCGCGGTAGGTGACGCCGGCGAGCCGCTCGCGATCGGCGTCGACCTCGACGATCACCTTGCGCGACCCCTCAACGGCCTCGAAGCGCCATCCCGTCGGCGAGTACGAGCTCGAGTTCCGCAGCACGCGCACGGGCGAGATCGAGCGAAAGTCCCGGCCGTCAAAACGCCCGACGACCGGGGTCACCGGGCCGAACTCGCGCCCGGCCCGCGTCGTGGAGACCGACACCGCGTCGATGAACGCTTCCGGTGCCGGCTTGCCGCCGATCGTGCGCAGATCGTTGCAGTGGAGCCAGGCCCACGAGCGGGCGTGCTTGGAGCCCCACAGGTGCGCCTGCCCGCCGCGGGCGCCGGCAAGCTCGAGCCGCTCGCCGCCCCACTGCACGCAACCCTCGATCGACAGGTCCGCGTGCGGAAGCTCGAGGATGGTGTCGGCGGCGCCCAGCCGCTCGAGCCACGGGTGGACGTGCCCGTACCGCCTCCCCGAAGGCGTCCAGTGCAGATCCCAGGAGACGTCGTCGAACGCGCCGGTCATGCCCTCGTCGGTCAATAGCGCGTCGGCGATGCGCAGCTCAAACGGATCGACACCGGCGTGGAGAAGGTCGATCGACAGCGTGGCTTTGCGCGCGACCACGGGCGGAAGCCCCGCACGGGGATCGGTGACCACGAACCACAGCGCCGCCGACGGCGGCTCGCCGGCGCCGGGCAGCGGCGCGAGCATCGTGTATCTGATCCAGACGCCGACGCCCGATCGGCCATCGGTCAGAGTCAGGTAGTAGACC
Source organism: uncultured Solirubrobacterales bacterium (assembly GCA_963746695.1). Lineage (GTDB taxonomy): Bacteria > Actinomycetota > Thermoleophilia > Solirubrobacterales > Solirubrobacteraceae > Palsa-465. The sequence goes on from CAVVCP010000015.1 coordinate 172,261, forward strand.
TCGTAATGGCCGGGGCTGCCATCCCAGCGCAGGGCGTTCGGGGCGTTCGGGGCGTTCGGCACCGGCGCAGGCTACCCGGGCTCGCCGGCGGCAATGAGGGCGGCGGCAAGCTCCTGCTCGCGGCCGGCGGCCAGGCGATCGAGCTTTGCGGCCAGCGCCGCCCGCAGCCCGCGTCCGATCGCCGGGCCCTCCGGTACGCCTGCGGCGAGCAGGTCGCGCCCATCGATCGCGAGCCGCACGTGGCGGAGCGTGTCGAGCCACTCGCGGGCCTGGGGCTCGGGGCCGAGCGCTCCCGCCAGAGCGACCAGTTCCGCCGGCGCACCCGCGACCGCGGCCGCGATCTCCGACGGAGCCCCCGCGACCGCCAGCGCCCGCGCCACGTCCTCGCCGCGGGTCGCGGTGACCACGATCGCGTCCCGGTCGTCGGCCTCGAACGCAAGCGAGTCGAGCAGCGCCGTCAGCTTGCCGGCCGTCAACGCGCGCGCCGCCAGCGCCAGCACGAGCCGGTCCCGGCGCGCGTCGCCGGGGAGGAGCGCCAGCGCCCGCCCGGCGAGGTCGGGGTCCCCGAGGCCGAACTCCGGGTGCACCGCGGCATCGAGCCCGAGACCGCGCAGACCCTCGAGTGCCCGCACCGGATCTTGCTCGCGCGCCAGCAGCCTCAGCTCGGCGCCGACGCGTGGCCCGCTGACCGTGCCGACCGCGCCCCCGTGTGTCGCCCGCATCGCCAGCGCCCGAGTGTGCGGCTCGATCTCGAACCCGAGACGGCTCGCGTATCGGACGAGCCGGAACATGCGCGTGGGGTCGTCGATGAAGCTCCGGTCGTGCAGGACCCGGAGCCGGCGGGCCTCGAGGTCCTCGAGCGCTCTCGGCGCTGCCGCGAGCTCACCCGGACCGTCGCCCCCGAGCGCGAGCGCGATCGCGTTGACCGTGAAGTCCCGGCGGTGCAGATCCTCGGCCAGCGGCGCCGGCACGACGTCCGGGAGCGCACCGGGCCTCGCGTACGTTTCGCGGCGCGTCCGGGCGATGTCGTAGTCGAACCCGTCGAGCCGTACGGTCGAGGTCCCGAACCGGTCATGGACCTTGAGCTCCCCCCCGAGCGAGGCTGCGAATTCCTCTGCGTCGCCTTCGATCGCGAGGTCGAGGTCAACCGGAGCGCCGCCCAGCAGCAGGTCGCGCACCGCCCCGCCCACGAGGTGCACCCCCGAGGCCCCGCGCAACCGCGGGATCAGCGGTCGGGCCGCCGGGAGCGCCCGGACTCGCGTGGCCAACTCGGCGGGCTCGGGAAGAAAGTCGGACATGGTCATAGTTTCTTCCCAAGCGGTTCCGGGAGGTCGGGTGGCTAGCATGCTGAGCCATGCCGAGTCCCGGTTCGCGGCGTTGGCTGCGGTGGGGGCTCGTCGCCGTCGTGGTCCTGTTGGTGGTGGTGGGAGGCGCGGTGGCGGTCCTCCTTGCCAAGTCGCCACACAACGTCTCCCATCCGAACGTCGAGTTCACGATCCCGACGACGACGGCCGCCGCGCCCCCCAAGAAGAAGGCCGCGGTCAACGATTTCGCCTGGCCGTGGTACGGCTACGACGCGGGACGCACCCGAACGTTCACCGCCGGCAAGGTGCCCGCGCCGCCGCTTCACATCGGCTGGCGGTTCCAGGACTATGCGCTGCTCGAATTCCCGCCGGTGATCTCCGGGAACAGCCTGTACGTGATGGACGACGACGCCTCGGCCAAGGAGCTCGACTCGAAGACCGGTCACAAGGTGTGGGAGACCAAGGTGGGAACGCTCGCGGCGGCCTCGCCGGCACTGGGGGTCAAGCAGGGCTTGCTGTACCTCCCCGTGCTGTCCGCGCACGGCCACTCCCCCGGCAACGGCCGGTTCGTGGCGCTGTCGATGAAGACGGGCCGGATCGCGTGGTCGAAGGTGATCCCCGCCGGCACCGAGTCCTCTCCGATCGCCGTCGGCAATTCGGTGTACTTCGGAGACCAGGGCGGGAACGTGTACTCGCTGAACGCGACCACAGGTCATACCAACTGGACCTACCACGCGAGCGCCGCGGTCAAGGGTGGCCCCGCGATCTCCAACGGGATCGTGTACTTCGGCGACTACTCCGGGCGCGCCTACGCCCTGAACGCGACCAACGGCCATGTGGTGTGGGCCAGGAACACGAACGGAGCGGACTTCGGGTTTGGGTCGGGCAACTTCTACTCGACGCCCGCGGTGGCGTTCGGCCGCGTCTATCATGGGCAACACGGACGGCCGCGTGTACTCGTTCGCGGCCAGCAGCGGCAAGCTCGCGTGGGCCACGGGGACCGGCGCCTATGTGTACGCGTCGGCGGCGGTCCAAGACACGCCCGGGCTCGGCCCGACGGTCTATCTCGGGTCCTACGACGGCAACTTCTACGCGTTCGACGCGAAGTCCGGCGCAATCAGGTGGCGCCATCGAGCGGGCGGCAAGATCTCCGGGTCGGCGACGATCGTGGGCAACGTCGTCTACTACTCGGACCTCGGGTCGAAGACCACCGCCGGGCTCGACGTTCGCACCGGCCGGAAGGTGTTCTCGTTCCCCGACGGGGCGTTCAATCCAGTTGTGGCCGACAACGGCGCGATCTACCTGAGCGGCTACACGATGCTCTACCAGATGCTCCCCGAGCATCATTGACACGCCGGCGCGCGCAGGCGCTAACGTAATCTCCACACAGCGCTCGTAGCGCACTCACAAAAAGTGCATACAGCGGGCCCCGGCGCTCACGAAATCCCCGCACACGCCGTGCAATTGGTCTGGCATGGAACGTGCGTTCGAGCGCTTCTTGCTATCCTTGTCTGTCTATGCGTTGTCGTAGTGGAAGTCATTGCCAGGAGCCGACTGTGCCAGGACGTAGGTTCTGCGCGGATCACGCGGCGGAGCTCGATCGCATGCGCGAGGAGCTGAAGGACGCCGCAGCAGCCCGCATTGGTCGCGGTCGGCCCAAGCGGTCCTCGACTTGTTGCCGCCCTGGCTGTTATGAGCCCCGCGTCCCGCCGGCCGCGTATTGCGATGCATGCGCCGCCGCCGGATACGTGGAAGAGGCCGCCTAACCGCGGCTGCCTTCAACCGGGCCCAACATACAACTCGTAGGTTCGCCGAGCCAGGCCGCGGGATTCCGCGGCCCAGTAGGCGGCCGCGCCTGGGCCGGTATAGGCCTCGCTTCGCTCGGCGTCCGTGGGACCTCGCGACCCCGTCCGGACGGGCCCGCGTGGCCCGACGGATGCCGCGAAGCGGCCCCTAATCCACGGGCCGGATCGGGACCCCGTCTCGCGCTAGCGCGGCCTTGACCTCGGGAACTGTGTGCTGGCCGTAATGGAAGATCGAGGCGCACAGCACCGCGTCGGCGCCGGCACTCGAGCGCTGCGGTCAGGTGGTCGAGCTCTCCGGCGCCACCGGAGGCGATCACGGGGACGCCGACGGCGCCGGCCACGGCCGAGGTCAGGGCGAGGTCATAGCCGGCGTTGGTCCCGTCGCGGTCCATGCTCGTCAGCAGGATCTCCCCCGCGCCGCGGTCGACCCCCTCACGCGCCCACTCCACCGCGTCACGGCCGCTCGGCGTCCTCCCGCCGGCGACGAACGCCTCCCAGCCCGCCTCCTCGCGTGCCTTGGCGTCGATCGCGAGCACGACGCACTGGGCGCCGAACGTGGCCGCGAGCTCGTCGATCAGTTCCGGCCGCGCCAGCGCCGCCGAGTTGATCGAGACCTTGTCCGCGCCCGCGTCGAGCACCGCTTGGGCGTCGGCGACCGAACGGATGCCGCCGCCGATCGTGAACGGAATGAACACGTCATCCGCAGTGCGCCGCGCCAGGTCGACGACGGTCTCGCGCTTGTCCGAGGTCGCGGTGATGTCGAGGAACACAAGCTCGTCCGCGCCGGCCGCGTCGTAGCGGCAGGCCAGCTCCACGGGGTCGCCGGCGTCGCGCAGGTCGACGAACCCGACTCCTTTGACGACGCGACCGCGGTCGACGTCGAGGCAGGGGATCACGCGCTTGTAATGCATCACTGGTCGAGCACGGCCTGCGCGTCGGCGACCGTGAACCGGCCCTCGTACAGCGCCTTGCCGACGATCACCGCGCGCAGGTTGACCTGGCGGAGCCCGACGAGCGCACTCAGGTCCTCGAGCGAGGAGACGCCGCCCGAGTACGCGTAGATGCCGCGGACGGCCTCGGCGACCCGGCGGGCGCCGTCGAGGTCGGGCCCTTGCAGCATGCCGTCGCGATCGATGCTCGAGTACACGAACCGGTGCACCCCCCGGGCGCCGAGCCGCTCGATCACCGCCTCGATCGGGATTTCGGTCTGCTCGGTCCACCCGGCGCCGGCGAGCTTCCCGGCGCGAGCGTCGATCGACACGACAATGCGGTCGCCCAGCTCGGCGACCGCTTGGTCGAGGAAGTCGATGTCGGTGTAGGCCGCGGTCCCGATCACGACCCACGTCGCCCCGGCGTCGACCACCTCCCGGACCGCTTCGATCGTGCGCAGCCCACCACCGACCTGGAACGGCACATCGATCTCGGCGCCGATCCGCCGGACGTGTTCGAAGTTCACGGGGGCGCCGCTGCGCGCGCCGTCGAGATCGACGATATGCAGCTCGCGTGCGCCCGCCTCCACCCACCGCCGGGCGGCGTCGAGCGGGTCGGCGTCGTACACCTTGCTCTGGTCGAACTCTCCGCGGGTCAGGCGGACGGCCTTTCCGTCGAGGATGTCGACGGCCGGGAGCAGGATCATGCCCGCACGCCGGCCACGCCCGCACAGATCCCAACGAAGCCGTCGAGCATGCGTAGCCCGTTCAGCGAGGACTTCTCGGGATGGAACTGCACACCGAACACCGATCCGCGGGCGACGAAGGTGACGAACCGCTCGCCATACTCGGTGGTGCCGACGATCGTGTCGTGATCGGTCGGCCGCGCGGCGTGGGAGTGCACGTGGTAGAAGGCGCATCCCCGCGATGGGAGCTCGGTGGTCAGCGGCGAGGGCCGCTCGAATCGCACCTCGTTCCAGCCGATGTGCGGCACCCGCAGCCCGCCGGCTTGCAGCCGAGTGACCTCGCCGGCGATGAGGCCGAGCCCAAGCGTCGGCTCGAGCTCGTCAGAGCTATCGAACAGCAGCTGCATCCCCAGGCAGATCCCGAGCAGCGGCGTTCCCTCGTCCACTCGCGACTGGATCAGCTCCGCCAGGCCCAGCTCGCGAAGGTTGTGCATGGCCTTCGGAAACGCCCCCACGCCGGGGAGCACCAGCCCATCGCACGTCTGCAGCTCGTCGTGATCGTGGGTGACCGACACGCGGGCGCCGACGTGGGCGAGCGCCTTCTCGACCGAGCGGCGGTTCCCCATTCCGTAGTCGATCACGCCGATCCGGCTCATGTCAGCGTCCCCTTGGTGCTGGGCACTCCGCGCTCGTTCGCGTCGACGGCGACCGCGGCGCGAAGCGCCCGCGCGACCGCCTTGAACGCCGCCTCGATCATGTGGTGGGCGTTGGTCCCGCGCTCGACCGTGAGGTGCAACGTCACCTTGGCGTTCAGCGCGAGCGCGCGGAAGAACTCTTCGACGAGCTCGTGGTCGAAGTTGCCGATGGCGCCGGGCGGCAGCTTCGCCTCGAACGCGCAAAGCCCGCGGCCGGAGATGTCGATCGCGCACGAGGCGCGCGCCTCGTCCATCGGCACCGTGGCCTGCCCGTAACGGGTGATGCCGGCGCGGTCCCCGAGTGCCTCGTCGAGCGCCTGGCCGATACAGATCCCGACGTCCTCGACCGTGTGATGGGCCCCGGTCTCGAGATCGCCGCGCGCCTCCAAGCCAAGATCGAGGTGGCCGTGGCGGGCGAGCAGGTCGAGCATGTGGTCAAAGAAGCCGACGCCGGTGTCGCGCTCGCCGGCGCCGGTGCCGTCGAGCGCGAGGCTGACCTTGATCTCGGTCTCGCCGGTCTTCCGTTCGATCAGGCCGATGCGAGTCATCGGGGCTCATTGTCCCGAATGCGTGCCTCCATCGAGCGCGCGTGCAGCTCGAAGCCCTCGGCGCGGGCCAGCGGCGCCGCCGAGCTCGCGAGCTCTGCGGCCGCGCCGATGTGGACCTCGCTGAAGTGGCGCAGGAAGTGCTCGGGGGACACGGCGGAGGCGAACCGGGCGGCCCCGTTCGTCGGCAGGATGTGGTTCGAGCCGGCGATGTAGTCGCCGAACGCGGTGCCGGCGCTCGCGCCGACGAACACGCAACCGGATCGGGTGACGCGATCGGCCAGCGCCTCGACGTCGGCGCCGACGAGCTGCAGGTGCTCGGGGGCGAAGGCCTGAGCGAACGCGATCAGCTGGCCGACTGTCGTCGCCTGCACCAGACACGCCACCGCGCCCGTCTCGGCTGCGTCGGTCAGGCGCTGGTCGAACCCGTCGAGCAGCCGGGAGTCGTCGGATGCCGCGACCACGAGCGTGCCGGGGCCGTGCTCGGCCTGCGCGAGCAGGTCCAAGGCAAGCGGCTCCGGATCGACGTCGCCCGTGGCGGCCACGAGCAGGTCGCTCGGGCCGGCGAAGCCATCGATGCCCACCTGTCCGAACACCTGGCGCTTGGCCTCCTGGACGTACAGGTTGCCGGGACCGACGATCACATCGACGCTAGGGACGGACTTGGTTCCGTAGGCGAGCGCAGCGATCGCGTGAGCGCCGCCCATCCGGTAGACGGTGTCGACGCCGGCGAGCCGGCACGCCGCCAGTACCACCGGATCGAGGTCGCCGTCCATACGCGGAGGCGAGCACACGGCGATCTGCTCGACGCCGGCGAGCCGCGCCGGGACCGCCCCCATCACAACCGTGCTCGGATACGGGGCCCGTCCGCCGGGAACGTAGATCGCGGCGCGCTCGACCGCGGCGGTGCGGTCGATGACGAGGTTGTCGCCGAGCCTCGTTTCCCGGGGTGGTCCGGGCATGCGAGCGGCCGCCACCGCCTCGACGTTCTCGATCGCGCGCTCGATCCCGTGTCTGACTCGAGGGTCGAGCTTCGCGAGAGCGTCGTCGAGCTCGTCATCTCCGACCAGCAGCGCCTGCGGCTCGCGGCCGCCGGTGTCGAGCGTCCGCGAATAGTCGCGTACCGCGCGGTCACCGCCGGCGCGCACGGTGGCAATGATCAGCGCGACCCCGTCGCGGACCGACTCCGCCGGCGGCACAAGCGTGCGGATTTGGGCCGCCACGCTCGCGGCGTCGTCGCTGGTCAGCGCGAGCCGCTCACACCGCATCGAGCCGCTCCAGCAGCGCGTCGATCGTCGGCGCTCTGAGTTTGTGCGCCACCGGGTTTGCGATCAGCCGCGCCGTGCTGTGCGCGATCTCCTCGCGGACGACGAGCCCGTTCTCACGCAGGGTCGTCCCGCTCGCGGTGAGATCGACGATGCCCTCGGCCAGGCCGGTGAGCGGCGCGAGCTCGACCGAGCCCTTGACTTCGACGATCTCGGCCTGGCGGCCGGTGTCGAGGAAGTAGCGCGTGGCCACCCGCGGATACTTGGTCGCGATCCTGACCACACCGAGCCGTCGCAGCGCCTCGGCCGCGGGGTCCTCGCCGGCGACTGTCGCCAGCACCATCCGGCAGTGGCCGTAGCCGAGATCGACGAGCTCGTACAGCTCGCGCTCGGACTGCTCCATCAGCACGTCCTTGCCGGTGATCCCGAGGTCGGCGGCGCCGGCCTCGACGTACGTGGGGACGTCCGAGGGCCGCATCGTGATGATGCCGGCGTCGTCGAACAGCAGCTTGCGGTCGTTGTCGCGCACCTCGCGCGTGTCCAGCCCGAGCCGGTCGAGCAGATCGAGCGTCTCGTGGAACAGAGCTCCGCGGGGGACCGCGATCCGCAGCCCGTTCACGTCAGCCGCCCCCGCTCCTCGCCGGTCAGCGCGATGTGGAGCCGCTCGACGTTGAGCGCGAAACCGACCGCGGGCAACGGCCGCCCGAACTGGCCGAGCAGCTCGTCGTAGCGACCGCCGATCCCGATCGGCACGCCGTATGCCGGGTCGTAGACCTGGAAGATCGCCCCCGTGTAGTAGCCGAGGCTGCGGACCAGGCCGAGGTCGAAGATGATCCGCTCGGCCACCGCCGGTGCCAGCAGCGAGTGGACGGCGCGCATCCCGGTGACCGCGTCATGGAGCGGTCCCTCGAGGCCCTCGAGCACCTCGGGGCCTCCTCTGGTTTGAGGCGTGCGCAGCAGCAGGGCGGCCGCGGCGGGGTCGAGCGCGAGTGCCGTGACCTCGTGCTCGAGCCCGACGAAATCGCCATCGACGAGCTCGTTCAGCATGTGCTCGCGCCGTCCGGGGTCCACTTGGAGACCGTCGAGCAGGGCGGGATACAGCGAGGCGTCCCCAAGGCCGACCCGATACGTCTCAAGACCCGCAGCGTCGAGCGCCGCGCACAGCACCGAAAGCACCTCGGCGGTCCCCTGCGGCGAGGTCGCGCCGATCAGCTCGATGCCGGCCTGGAGGAACTCGCGCGACTGGCCCCGCTGCGGGCGAACACCACGGTACGCGTGGGCGAAGTAGGAGAAGCGGAGCGGCGGCTCAGCGTCGCGGTAGCGGGTCGCGACCAGGCGCGCGATCGGGACCGTCATGTCCGAGCGCAGCACGAGCACGTTCCCCTGCTCGTCGAACATGCGGTACGCGGGTCGGCTGGCGTGCATGTTCGCGCGCTCGAACGTGGTCTCGTACTCGAGCGCGGGCGTGTACACCTCGCCGTAGCCGGCCCGCTCGAACACCGTCCGGATGCGGTCGGTCATCGCCCGCAGCTCCCGCATCTCGTCCGGCAGGAAGTCTCGCGTTCCGCTCGGAATGCGATCGACCATGTGTCTGCGGTCCGTTCAGCTGGCGCGTTCGTGCGGGCCGGCGCGGTTCAGGCCGAGACCGGCACGTCGTCCTCGCGCTCGATCTGGGCCCCGAGACCGCGCAGGCGCTCGTCGATCCGCTCGTATCCGCGATCGATGTGGCGGACGTTGCCGATCTCGGTGACGCCATCGGCCGCGAATGCGGCGATCAGCATCGCCATGCCGGCGCGGATGTCGGGCGAGTCCACTCGCTGGCCGTGCAGCTGGCGCGGCCCCACCACCATCGCTCGATGCGGATCGCAGATCGTGATCGACGCGCCCATCAACACGAGCTTGTCGACGAAGAACAGGCGGTTCTCGAACATCCACTCGTGGATCATCACCGAGCCCTGAGCCTGGGTCGCGAGCGCCAGTGCGACGCTGGTCAGGTCGGCCGGGAACGCGGGCCACGGGCCGTCCTGCACCTTCGGCGTGTGGTCGCCCTTGTCGTTGCGGACCACGAGCTCCTGGTTGCCCGGAACGATGATGTCCGCGCCGCGCACCTCGGTGCGCAGGCCGAGACGGTCGAACACCAGACGGATCATCCGCAGGTCCTCGGTCACCGTGTCTTTCACGATCAGCTCACCGCCGGTGACGCCGGCCAGGGCCATGAACGAGCCGATCTCGATGTGATCAGGCGCGATCCCGTGCGTGCAGCCCCGGAGGCTGCCGACGCCGTGGACGGTCATCACATTCGAGCCGATGCCGTCGATGTGGGCGCCCATCGCCGAGAGCATCCGGGCCAGGTCCTGGACGTGCGGCTCGGAGGCGGCGTTACGGATCACGGTCGGCCCCCGCGTCAGCGCAGCGGCCATCAGCGCGTTCTCGGTGGCCATCACCGACGGCTCGTCCATCAGGAAGTCACACGGCCTGAGGCCGAGCGAGGCGTCGAGCCTGATGTCACCGCGGTCGTCCTCGACCGTGGCGCCGAGCGCGCGGAACGCGTCGAGGTGAGGGTCGAGTCGCCGGCGCCCGATCACGTCGCCGCCCGGAGGCGGCATCTGGGCCCGCCCGAACCGAGCCAGCAGCGGGCCGGCGAGCAGGAACGAGGCGCGGATTCGCTCCGCGAGCTCGCGGTCGACCTCGCAGCTGTCGACGCTCGAGGCGTCGATCGAGATCTCGCCCGGACCGAGCCACTCGACCCGGGCACCGAGCTGCTCGAGCAGCAGTGTCATCGCCTCCACGTCCCTGATCCGGGGCACGTTGCGGAGGATTACTTCGTCGTCAGTGAGCAGGCACGCGGCCAGAATCGGGAGCGCGCCGTTTTTATTGCCGGCGGGTGTGATCGTGCCCGAGAGGGGCCTCCCGCCTTCGATTACGAACTTTTCCATAGGTGGCCGGAGCGTACCTTCTCGCGTCGCCAGACCCGTGCTCGGGGGCGAGCCGGTTCGGCGCGATCGCGGCCCGGCGCTGCGGGCATCGGTGATCCGAACCTGCTCAGCTAGGGTACCGTCCATGCAAGTTCAGCTTTCGCGGGAGGAGGCGTGGACCCTCCTTTGTGAATGGACTTCTTCTGACTCGCTGCGGCGCCACATGCTCGCCGTCGAGACGGCGATGCGGGCCTACGCGCCGCGGTTCGACGGCGACGTCGAACTTTGGGGCTTGACCGGCCTGCTGCACGATCTCGATTACGAGCGATATCCCAATCTCGAGGACTTGGAGGACGGCCACCCGCGGTCTGCATTGCGCGAGCTTGAGGCCCGGGGCTATCCACCCGAGCTCGTGCGCGCGGTGGCGTCTCACGCGGACTTCCTCGGCGTCTCGCGCGATTCGCCGATGGAGAAGGCGCTGTTCGCGGTCGACGAGCTGTCGGGGTTCATCCTGGCGGTCGCGTACGTCCGGCCCGAGAAGCTTCAGGGCATGACGCCCAAGTCGGTCAAGAAGAAGCTGAAGCAACCGAGCTTCGCCGCCGCGGTCAACCGCGAGGAGCTCCGCCACGGCGCTGAGGAGCTCGGGGTCGATTTCGACGAGCACCTGACGATCGTGATCGAGGCGCTCGCGGCCCGGCAGGACGAGCTGATGCCTGCCGGCGACGACAACGGCTCCAATTAGTCTCAGCCGGCATTCCTCGAGGCTCGCCGGTATTCCTCGAGGGTCGGGACCACCCCGAGCGGCTCGAGCAACCGCGCGAACTCAATCGCGCGCCTGACCGGTCCCTCGCCGCAGATCACCGTCAGCGTCCTCCCCTGGCGGGCCAGCCGGCGCTGAGTGTTCAGCAGGACGGTCAGCCCGAATGAATCGACGAACTCGGCCTGCCTGAGATCGATGACCGCGTCGCCGGAGCGCCGGCGGACGATGTCATCGAGTTGCGGCGTCAGCTTTCGGGCGGTGAGGAGATCGAGCTGGCCGATCACGGTCACCACCGTGGCCTCCGAGGTACGGCGCGTCGTCAACGCGAGCTGGATCGGGCCCCGGGGGCGCAGTGAACCGCCGAGCGTCGCCTGATCTGGGGGTCTCTTCATCGCGCCCTCCTGCGGAGATGATCCCCGCGCGGGCACGCACCAAAACTCGGGGCATTGGGGTGGCGGGGCGGGTTCGCGTGCCTGGCGGGCTCCGGCTGGTCTGTCGGCGCAGTCCGGGGTTACGGTCGTCTGGGGCTCAGCGTGCGGCCGTCTGCGGTACTTGGTGCGGTCATCTGGAGCCTCGGTCCGCCCGTCAGCTATGGTCCGCGCGGCATGGCCGAGGCGGTCAAGATCGTCGTCCTCGAGGGCGACCAGACCGGGCAGGAGCTGCTCGAACAGTCGCTCCGGCTGCTCGATCCGGCGCTGCTCGGCATCGAGATCGAGCTCGAGCGGTTCGACCTCTCCCTCGAGCATCGGCGCGCCACCGCGAACCAGGTCGTGACCGACGCCGCGGTGGCGATGCGGGAGGCCGGTCTGGGGCTCAAGGCCGCCACGATCACCCCCGAGGGCAAGGACGACGTCGGCTCCCCGAACCGCATCCTGCGCGAGGAGGTCGACGGCAAGGTGATCGTCAGAACCGGCCGGCGCCTGCCGGGCGTCGCCCCGATCGCCGGCGTCCACTACCCGATCTCGGTCGTGAGGATGGCGGTCGACGACGCGTACGGAGCCAAGCAGTGGCGCGAGGGCGACGCCGGCGATCCGTCGGAGATCGCGTACCGGACCGAGAAGATCACCCGGTCCACCTGTCACGCCGTCGCCGAGTACGCGTTCCGGACCGCCGAGAAGATGAACGCTCGCGTGTACGGCGGGCCGAAGTGGACGGTGTCGCCCGTGTACGAGGGGATGCTCAAGGAAGAGCTCGACGCCGCCGCCGCGCGTCACCCGGACACCGCGTACGAGCCGGTCCTGATCGACGCGACGTACGCAGGCTTGATGTCGGGCGCCACCGATGTCCCGCTCGTGATCCCGGCGCTCAATCGAGACGGCGACTGCCTGTCCGATCTGGTGCTGCCGATGTTCGGCTCGATTGCCGGCGCCGAGTCGGTGCTGCTGGCGTTCGACAACGAGACATACGCGACGACGGTGGCGATGGCGGAGGCGCCGCACGGCACCGCGCCGGCGCTCGAGGGGAAGGACCTCGCGAACCCGCTGGCGATGATCCTCGCCTGCGGGGCGCTGCTCCGCCACGCGGCCGACCACCACGGCGGCGCGGCCGAGCGGGCCTCGCGCGCGATCTACGAGGCGGCGCTCGAGGCGATCGGGTCGGGATGCAAGACGCCCGACCTCGGCGGGAACGCCACCACGACCGAGTTCACGACCGAGGTGGTCAACCGGGTGGCGACCAAGATCGAGGTCTGGTCGTCGCTCGGGTCGGCCACGTGAGGGCGTGGTTGCCGGCGCCGGCGCGAGCCCGGCCGCGGGGTGCGTGACCACATGATCACCGGTGCCCACGCGATCATCTACAGCCGAGACGCGGACGCCGATCGCGCGTTTCTTGCAGATGTGCTCGAGCTGCCGTACGTCGACGCAGGTCACGGCTGGCTGATCTTCGCGCTGCCACCGGCCGAGGTCGCCACCCACCCCACCGACGACGCCGGCCGCCACGAGCTGTACCTGATGTGCGACGACATTCGCGCCACGGTGGCGGAGCTCGAGGCCAAGGGCGTGAGCTTCAGCGGCCGGATCGCCGAGGAGCGCTGGGGGTCGATTACGGCCATCAAACTGCCCGGCGGCGGCGAGCTCGGGCTGTACGAGCCCAAGCACCCTAGCCCGCCGCACTGACCGCACGCCGCCCCGTGCTGAGGGCGTTTCCGGGGTTATGGAGACCCCCACAACCCGGTCGATCCGTGCTGCAACGCGGCTTGCAATCTAGGGCCCATTCCGTCCGGACCGCACCCTAGGGTCACGAACATATGTTCCAGTCTTCCAAGACCCGCCTGCGCGCCTGGTTGGCGCTCGTCGACGACGTCCTCGACGACGTGCTCGGCGACCCACCGGCTGACGCGGACCTCGATCTCGAGCCTTGGGCAACGCACCCGCATCGGCGACCGCTCCGCTTCGAGCGCGAGCGCCGCGCCGGCACGGTGGCTCCCCGGCCCGCCCACTGCCTATGCCCGGTCCGGCCCGCGCCGAGCTCCGGGGGACGAAGCGAGGTGGTGCGGTAGCCGGTCTATGAGTTGGACGGAGCCGCATGCTGGGCCCGGGGCCTGCCACGGCCGGCCTGGGGCTTGGTCATGGCGGCCCCCCGGTACGGCGCCTATGGACCTGGAAAGCCCGCAGCGAGGCTGAAGAAGCCCGCTGTGAGGCCTAGAGACCCATCACGAGGCCGGCGGGAGCCCCACGACGAGACGCCAGCAGGCCTGGGAGGTCTGACGCCGCGGCGTAGATCGGACGTGGGCCGCCCGGCCTCGGGTGGGCGGCGGGTACTTACGCGCGTCGACGGCCGGTCTCGCCGGCGACGCGGGATACGTGCGGTCGAGATCCGCGTCGCGGTTTTACATGCAGTCGCGGTCCCGTGTCGCGGTTTACGTGCAGTCGCGGTCCCGTGTCGCGCTCGCCCACGCTTCATAGGTCTTCGGAACGTCCATCCGCTTGAGTTCGTGCCAGGCGGCGATCGCCTCCTGGCGAGTGGCGTCGCCGCTTGCGGCCATGAAGTCGGAGACGAAGTTGATGTAGCGCGCGTGCTCGATTCGGAGCGGACCGCGTTTGGTCTCGTTGAGCTCGATCGCGTGGTGCACAAGGTCTCCGTAGGTGATGGTCCGGCCGCTCGCGATCTGCTCCTCCCGCCACCGATTGAGCAGGTATCGCGTGCCCGGCTTCGGCGTGAAAGCGGGGTCGATCTTCCGGGCCTCGCGGCGGATGAACTCCTTCGTCGCCTTGTTGCTCGTGTAGTGCCGGACCACCAGGTCCAGAGTGAGGCCTTCATCGACGTCTCGAGTCCCGGCCTTGCTCACCGCGCGCGTCGTCAGATCGGCGATCGCTCCCGTGCGCAGGAAGTGCCGGACGGCGCGCTCGAGCTCATCCTTTCGGAGCTTGCCGGCCGCCGGCACGCCGAGCTCCCGCGCGAAGTCGCGGAGCTCGCCGGCGTACCAATACCCGTTCTCGAACTCCTGTTCGGTCATTGACCTCGACAGGCCTGGTGTGTGCGCGGTTCCGGTTTCTGCACGGCCACGCGTCCCTCCTTCGAAGGCATCGGAGCCGGCCGCGCGCACGCCCCGCCCGCTATGCGCCACGAGCTAGTGACAGCGCAGACGCCAGAGCGTGAGATGCCGTGTGCACGGCGAGGATCGCTCCGCTGGGGTCGCCCGTCGTCTGGTCGCTCGGGGCGGTGATGAGGCTGATGATCACCGCCAGGAACGTCCCGATCCCGAGCACCAAGGAGATGACGACCAACAGGAATACCTGCGGGTTCGCTCGGAGGAACTTGATCACTTCCTCCATCGACAAGTTCCTCCGAATTGCTCGCTTCGGTACGACGGTGAAAATAAACCGGCGGCGACCTACTCTCCCAGGCCCTTGCGGGCCAAGTACCATCGGCGCTGAGGGGCTTAACTGCTCTGTTCGGAATGGGAAGAGGTGTTTCCCCCTCGCCATAGCCACCGGAAACCGGTAGAGACCGGGCTAAGCCGCAAGCGGCTTAGCCTTAGGAGAAATCCGAGATTTCTCCCGCCCTCCTCGGGCCTTCAAAACTACACAGTGCCAATGCACGGATATCAAATATCCGTCAAGCCCTCGACCCATTAGTACCGGTCTCCTACGAGTGTCACCACTCTTCCAGATCCGGCCTATCAACCTGGTGATCTTCCAGGGGTCTTACTCCCTCAATGGGGATGGGAGAGCTCATCTTGAGGCCGGCTTCCCGCTTAGATGCTTTCAGCGGTTATCCGATCCGCACGTAGCTAACCTGCGGTGCCCTTGGCAGGACAACAGATACACCAGAGGTGCGTTCGTCCCGGTCCTCTCGTACTAGGGACGAATCCTCTCAACTCTCCAACGCCCACGGCAGATAGGGACCGAACTGTCTCACGACGTTCTGAACCCAGCTCGCGTACCGCTTTAATGGGCGAACAGCCCAACCCTTGGGACCTACTTCAGCCCCAGGATGCGACGAGCCGACATCGAGGTGCCAAACCGGGCCGTCGATGTGGACTCTTGGGCCCGATAAGCCTGTTATCCCCGGAGTACCTTTTGTCCGTTGAGCGACGGCGCTTCCACTTGCTACCGCCGGATCACTAAGGCCTGCTTTCGCACCTGCTCGACCTGTCAGTCTCGCAGTCAAGCTCCCTTGCTGCCTTTACACTCTACGCACGATTTCCGACCGTGCTGAGGGAACCTTTGCGCGCCTCCGTTACATTTTGGGAGGCGACCGCCCCAGTCAAACTACCCGCCTGTCACTGTCCAGCGCCCGGATTCACGGCGCACTGTTAGAGATCCAATACACCAAGGGTGGTATCTCAAGGTTGCCTCCACGCCAGCCGCAGCCGGCGCTTCCAAGGCTCCCACCTATCCTGAGCGAGATGCATCGAACCCCAATACCAGGTTGTAGTAAAGGTTCACGGGGTCTTTCCGTCTAGCCGCGGGTACTCGGCATCTTCACCGAGACTGCAATTTCACCGAGCCCCTCGTTGAGACAGCGTTCAAGTCGTTACGCCATTCGTGCAGGTCGGAACTTACCCGACAAGGAATTTCGCTACCTTAGGACCGTCATTCTTGTTACTACGCAAGGTGGCCTTTTACACCCGGCGCGGCTGACGCATTTCTGGTCAGCTCTCATGGTCGCCCAAAAGATCGGAATATCTCGATCTCACCGGGCAAACCACGGCGATGTAGTCTCTGCGTATTCCGTCTACGTGAGCCGATACCCCGAGAGCTCTGATGCTCGCCTAGTCTTTCCTGCTGATTTTCCGCACCCGGCACATTGTCACTGTACGCGTCCACAGACGGACGGACGAGTAGGACGGATACTCGGGTTTCCAGCATATAGCCGATTTTATAACTAGGTTATAGTTACGGCCGCCGTTTACCGGGGCTTAGCTTCGGTGCTTCGAGGCGAACCCCTAACACCTCCACGTAACCTTCCGGCACCGGGCAGGCGTCAGCCCCTATACGTCGTCTTACGACTTAGCAGAGACCTGTGTTTTTGGTAAACAGTCGCTTGAACCTATTCACTGCGGCCCTCTCGGGCTCCCCTCGCGAGGAGGTTCACCCTACTGGGGCGCCCCTTATCCCGAAGTTACGGGGCGATTTTGCCGAGTTCCTTAACGAGGGTTATCTCGATCACCTTAGTGTTCTCCACTTGCCCACCTGTGTCGGTTTTGGTACGGGCACGCGCTTCCTCCCTAGAGGCTTTTCTTGGAGGCAGGGCTTCCGGGACTCGCCGGCTTAGAGCCAGCTGCATTCGCACCTCAGGTTATGCGGCTCCGGATTTGCCTAGAGCCACCCCTACATGCTTAGCCCAGGACGACCATCGCCTGGGATCCCATAGCCTTCCTCGTCCCCCCATCGGTCAAACAGAAGCGACGTGGTACGGGAATATCAACCCGTTGGCCATCGACTACGCCTTTCGGCCTCGCCTTAGGTCCCGACTGACCCTGAGCAGACGAACTTTACTCAGGAAACCTTGGGCAATCGGTGGAGGGGATTCTCACCCCTCTTTCGTTACTCATGCCGGCATTCTCACTTCCGGTGCCTCCACGGCTGGCTTACGCCGCCGCTTCACGGGCGCCGGAACGCTCTCCTACCGCGCAAGAAGTCCGAAGACCTCTCGCACCCGCAGCTTCGGTGACTAGCTTGAGCCCCGTTACATTGTCCGCGCTCGAACACTTGACCAGTGAGCTGTTACGCATTCTTTCAAGGATGGCTGCCTCTAAGCCAACCTCCTGGTTGTCTGTGCATTCGAACATCGTTTCCCACTTAGCTAGTACTTAGGGACCTTAGCTGGCGGTCTGGGCTGTTTCCCTCTTGACGCTGAAGTTTATCCCCCAGCAACTGACTCCCGGAGTAACCGTGACGGTCTTCGGAGTTTGCCTGAAGTCGGTAACCTGGTAGGGCCCCTAGTCCAAACAGTGCTCTACGGCCGCCACGGAATTTATCCGAGGCTATACCTAAATATATTTCGGAGAGAACCAGATATCACTGAGCTTGATTAGCCTTTCACTCCGACCCACAGGTCATCCGCCCAGTTTTCAACCTAGGTCGGTTCGGTCCTCCACGAGGTCTTACCCCCGCTTCAACCTGCCCATGGGTAGCTCGCTCAGCTTCGGGTCTACCGCCTACGACTATGTCGCCCTATTCGGACTCGCTTTCGCTACGGCTCCGCTCATCGCTTAACCTTGCCGCAGACGAGTAACTCGCCGGCTCGTTATGCAAAAAGCACGCGGTCACGGCACGAGGCCGCTCCCACCGCTTGTAGGCACGCGGTTTCAGGTACTATTTCACTCCCCTTCCGGGGTACTTTTCACCTTTCCCTCACGGTACTAGTCCGCTATCGGTCACCAAGTAGTACTTAGCCTTGGAGGGTGGTCCCCCCAGGTTCAGTCCGCGTTTCACGGGTGCGGACTTACTCAGGAACGCCTGCAGAAGTCTGCGCAATTTCGTCTACGGGACGGTTGCCCTCTATGGTGCGTGGTTCCACACGCTTCGACTATCACGCAGTTTTGTAACTTCTGCCGGATTGGCCACAATCCGGACCAGGCGCCCTACAACCCCCGACATGCAACGCGTGGCCGCTTACACACGCCGGGTTTGGGCTATTCCCTTTTCGCTCGCCACTACTCAGGGAGTCTCTGTTGATTTCCTTTCCTCGGGGTACTGAGATGTTTCACTTCCCCCGCTTGTCTTCTCCACGCCTATGTGTTCAGCGCGGGATAACGTCGCATTACCGACGTTGGGTTTCCCCATTCGGGCATCCGCGGGTCACTGGCCATTCAGCGCCTCACCGCGGCTTATCGCAGCCGTTCACGCCCTTCATCGACTCTTGGTGCCAAGGCATCCACCATGTGCCCTTAATATCTTGACGGTGATCGCGGAATCTCTGACGAGATTCCGGTGGGAAGAGCCTTTCGGCTCCGCCCGGTGATACCCGTGTCATTGGCTACTGTGCAGTTTTCAAGGTCCGAGAAGAGGCGCGCCCACCGCTGGAGCTCGCGGACCGAAGTCAACGAGCGCCGGCGGCGCGGCCGGTCTCTCAAAACTCAACAGCATGCGAGTCGCGTCGCCTGGGCACAAAGCCCCGGCGTGCAACCTGCCAGGCCCGGTCGACATGCTAGGGCGATCGCTCAAGGCGATCGCTGCCCAATAGGGCTCCCTAGAAAGGAGGTGATCCAGCCGCAGCTTCCGCTACGGCTACCTTGTTACGACTTCACCCCAGTCGCGAGCCCCACCTTCGACGGCTCCCTCCCTTGCGGGTTAGGCCACCGGCTTCGGGTGTTGCTCACTCCCATGGTGTGACGGGCGGTGTGTACAAGGCCCGGGAACGTATTCACCGCGGCAGTGCTGATCCGCGATTACTAGCAACTCCGCCTTCATGCAGGCGAGTTTCAGCCTGCAATCCGAACCGAGACGCGCTTTAAGGGATTCGCTCCACCTCGCGGTATCGCAACCCTCTGTACGCGCCAATGTAGCACGTGTGTAGCCCTGGACATAAGGGGCATGATGACTTGACGTCATCCCCACCTTCCTCCGGTTTGTCACCGGCGGTCTCGCATGAGTCCCCAACTAAATGCTGGCAACATGCGACGGGGGTTGCGCTCGTTGCGGGACTTAACCCAACATCTCACGACACGAGCTGACGACAGCCATGCACCACCTGTGATCCTGCCCCGAAGGGAGACCGTGTTTCCACGGCTGTCAGGAACATGTCAAGCCCAGGTAAGGTTCTTCGCGTTGCGTCGAATTAAACCACATGCTCCGCTGCTTGTGCGGGCCCCCGTCAATTCCTTTGAGTTTTAGCCTTGCGGCCGTACTCCCCAGGCGGGGCACTTAATGCGTTAGCGTCGGCACGGAGGGAGTCGACACCCCCCACACCTAGTGCCCATCGTTTACAGCGTGGACTACCAGGGTATCTAATCCTGTTTGCTCCCCACGCTTTCGCGTCTCAGCGTCAGTACCGTCCCAGCGAGCTGCCTTCGCCATTGGTGTTCCTCCTGATATCTGCGCATTTCACCGCTACACCAGGAATTCCACTCGCCTCTTCCGGACTCTAGCTCGACAGTTTCCACCGGCTTTCCAGGGTTGAGCCCTGGACTTTTACAGCGGACTTACCGAGCCGCCTACACGCTCTTTACGCCCAATGATTCCGGACAACGCTTGCCCCCTACGTATTACCGCGGCTGCTGGCACGTAGTTAGCCGGGGCTTCTTCTGAAGGTACCGTCACTCCAGCCGGCTATTCACCGACGGAGCTTCGTCCCAACTGAAAGGGGTTTACAACCCGAAGGCCTTCTTCCCCCACGCGGCGTTGCTGCGTCACGCTTTCGCGCATTGCGCAAGATTCCCCACTGCTGCCTCCCGTAGGAGTCTGGGCCGTGTCTCAGTCCCAGTGTGGCTGATCGTCCTCTCAGACCAGCTACCCATCGTAGCCTTGGTGAGCCGTTACCTCACCAACAAGCTAATGGGCCGCGGGCCCATCCCGATGCGGAGGCCGAAGCTTCCTTTCCCCAGCGGCCTTATGGCCGGAGGACACATTCGGTATTAGCCCGAGTTTCCTCGGGTTGTCCCGATCATCGGGGCAGGTTACCCACGTGTTACTCACCCGTTCGCGGCTTTGCCCCAGGCCGAAGCCTGGTTCGTCGCTCCACTTGCATGTGTTAGGCACGCCGCCAGCGTTCGTCCTGAGCCAGGATCAAACTCTCCGTGAAGAACTGCTTAAACGAGCCGCCGAAAGGCAACCCGCTTCACAAAGAGTCGTCGAGGTCACGCACCACCTAGCAAGGTGGGCGGACCCGGGCCTGTCCGCTGGTGGAACAGGCCCCTGCGTCCACACGAGGGGATCCGATGTACACCATGGATCCCGGGACGCAAGACGGGGTTTTCAATCTGGCACCGTCGTCCGGCGGTCCACTAGGAACCGGTCGAGCGACGGCGTCGAACCTGGACACACTCCTCGACCGAGGGTCGGTCGAAGGGTGCGCATGCTGTTGAGTTTTCAAAGACCGTCGCACCTCTGCGGGCAGGTCATTCCTAACCGAGGGCGCGTCCGAAACCGTCCGATTCCGGAGCGGACCGGTGAGTATAGCGCCAGGACCGCCGCACGGGGAAGTCGCGTCCCGGCTGGCCCGGGCGGGGTCCGCCCGGGGCTGCGCCAGTCTCGGCCGCCTCTGCCCCCGAGCGGCGGTTGAGGCGGTTTTCGGCGCGCCCGCCGGCAAGCTTGAGCCCCCGCGCGAACCGACGACGAGTGATCGAACCGGCGGCCACGCGGGGGTCGTGCGCCCCGCTCGGGAGCGCGACCCCGTCGCCGTCCGAGACAGGACCGGCGGCCGTCCGAGACAGGACCCGCGGCCGTCCGGCACGGGACCCGAGCCGGTCAGGATAGGACCTGCACGGTCACGATCCGCCGCCGGGGACGGTCGTCGAAGTCGATGAGCACGACCTGCTGCCAGGTCCCGAGCGCGAGCCGGCCGTCAACCACCGGGATCGTCTCCGAGGGGCCGATGATCGCGGCACGGAGATGGGCGTGGGAATTCGTGTCGTGGTTGAGGCGGTTGTGCTCGTAGTCGCCGGCGCTCGGGATCAGGCGGTCGAGCAGCGCCTGCAGGTCGTGCACGCCTCCCGGCTCGTACTCCATCGTAGTCACGGCGACCGTTGACCCGGTGGCGAACACGGTCGCGACGCCGCGGTCGACGTCCGCGGTGCCGACCACGCTGGCAACGCCCGCGGTTATGTCGACGATGTGCCCGTTGCCGGGCGTGTCCATCCGCAGCAGACCGCCCTGGACGGTCACACGCGCCCCCGGCCCGTCACCGCAACCCCCACATCCGCACGGCAACCCCCAACATCGTCACGGCAACCCCAGCAACCCCCACCATCACCGCACGCGCACGCGCACGAATCGGCGCTTGCCGAGCTGGAGCACCTTCCCGTCGATATCGGCCGCCGGCACGTCCAGCGAGTCGCCCCCGACCGTCTCCCCGTCGAGCTTGACCCCGCCCTGGGCGAGGGCCCGGCGCGCCTCCGAGGTCGAGATCCCGAATGCGTTCGCGAGCAAAGCGGGCAGATGAACCTCGGGCCGATCCGCCGGCCAGTCGACGCTCGGCATCTCCTCGGGAGCCTGGCGGTCGATGTGGACGCGGTCGAACTCGTGCTCGGCCGCCTGCGCCGCCTCGGTCCCATGGAACCGCGCGACCAGCGCCCGCGCCAGCGCTCGCTTGGCGTCACGCGGGCCGAGATCGGTGGGCACGCCGGTCCCCAGCAGCAGCTCGTACCAGACGGCGAGCGCGTCGTCGGGGATGCTCAGCGTCTTGCCGTAGATCTGATCGGACGGCTCGCTGACGCCGATGTAGTTGCCCAGCGACTTCGCCATTCTCTGCACGCCGTCGGTCCCCGGCAGCAGCGGCATCGTCACGATCGCCTGCTCGGGGACGTCGTAGGCGCGTTGAATGTCGCGCCCGAGCAAGAGGTTGAACTTCTGATCGGTGCCACCGAGCTCGACGTCGGCGCGGATCGCGACCGAGTCGTAGGCCTGAAGCAGCGGATACAGCAGCTCGAGGAGCGAGATCGGGGTATGGCTGGCGAACCGCTTGGCGAAGTCGTCGCGCTCGAGCAGCTGGCCGACGGTCGGGATCCGCGCGAGCTTGAACAGCTCCTCCATCGACATGTCGAGCCATTCGCCGTTGAAGCGGACGCTCGTGCGGTCCGGATCGAGCACCGTGAACGCCTGCTCGGTGAACGTGCGTGCGTTGGCGTCGATCTCCGCGCCCGTCAGCACCGGACGGGTGGCGGAGCGACCGCTGGGGTCGCCGACCCGGGCCGTGTAGTCGCCGATGATCAGCACCACCTCATGGCCGAGGTCCTGGAACTCGCGGAGCTTCTGCAGCACGACCGTGTGCCCGAGATGGATGTCGGGCGCGGTCGGGTCGATCCCAAGCTTGACCCGGAGCGGTCGCCCCTCCCCGAGCTTGCGCGCCAAAGCCCCTTCCGGGAGGCTGTCGACTGCATTTCGGGCCAGCCAGGCCGCCGCCTCGGAGGGACTCGAGGCGGATGGCTCAGGCGCCGCGAACGGACTCGAGGCGGATGGCTCAGACAGTGGCGTGGGCTCCGTCCGGACCTCGGAATCCATCTAGTGTCTCGTCAAGAATCGTTTGCCAGACGGGATGTACGTTCGCGGACGGGGCACGCGCCCAATGCTAGACTCTCGCCGCCGCGGGACCTCTGTTGCCGCCATGTCTCGCTGCCCCGCAGCAGCCACGGTCAGGCTTGCTGCGAGCGTGATAGGAGCACCCCCGCGATCGCATGATCGACGACGTCGAAATCCCGACACAGGGCGATCAGCCGCAGGCGCCGATCCCATTCAAACCTCCCGCCCGGCGTGGCTGGCGGCGACGCGGCGGGCCGGGCCGGCCGAGCAAGCCACGCGTGCGCAAGCTCCGGCTGCTGCTGATCCTGATCGGCCTCGGCCTGCTCGCGGTGATATCGACGGTGTTCGGGATGATGATGGCGGTCGCCCGGGACCTACCGCAGATCGAGAACCGGCAGGTGTACCGGGTGGCTGCGAACTCGTACCTGTACGACGATCACTGGCACCTGATCGGGCAGTTCGCCCCGCCCAACCACGAGGCGATCGACAGCTTCCAGCAGATCTCGCCGTACATGAGGCGTGCGATCGTGTCGGTCGAGGACCGGCGGTTCTGGACCGACCCGGGAGTCGACCTGCGCGGCATCGCCCGTGCGGTGCTGGCCGACGCCACCGGCGGCTCCAGGGAGGGCGCCTCGACGATCGCCCAGCAGTTCGTCAAGAACGCGCTGTCCGAGCAGGACAACCGGACGGTCTTCGAGAAGCTGCGCGAGGCCGCCCTCGCGTACCACCTCACCCGCCGGTGGCCGAGGACGAAGATCCTCAGGGAGTACCTGAACTCGATCTATTTCGGCAACGGCGCGTACGGTGTCGAGTCCGCCGCGCGCGTGTACTTCGGCAAGCAGCACGGATACAACTCGGCCGTGGCGGCGGGGTCGCAGGACGCGGGCTGCGGAGACGCGCCGCGGCCGACATGCGCATCGCAGCTCACGTACTACGAGGCGGCCCTGCTCGCCGGCATGGTCGCCGACCCGAGCGCGTTCGACCCCCTAGCCCATCCCGCCGCGGCCAAGGGGCGGCGCAAGGTCGTCCTCAAGGACATGCTCGCGCAGCACTACATCTCAGAGCAGCAGTACCAGGTCGGGATCGCGGAGCCGCTTCCGACGCCGTCCCTGGTCCAGGCGCCCCAGGAGCCGGCCGCGGCGCCGTACTTCACGAGCTGGCTGCGCCCTCAGATCCTCGCCGCGATGGGAGTGGGCCACGGCGTCCCCGAGAACGTCGCCGAATATCGCGCCTACTACGGGGGACTGAAGATCCGCACCACGCTCGACCTCGGGCTGCAGCAGGCGGCCGATCAGGCGATCTCGCAGGAGCTCCCCTACGGCGAGGGCCTGCCGGGCGCGTCGCTGGTGGCGATCGACAACAAGACCGGGCAGATTCGGGCGATGGTTGGAGGTCCGGTCGTCAACGGGCAGGAGGACTACAACCAGTTCCCGTTCAACCTCGCCACCGAATCGCGCCGCCAGCCTGGCTCCTCGTTCAAGCCCTTCACGTTGGCGATGGCGCTCGAGTCGGGCAAGTACGGCCCGGACTCGATCATCGACTCCGCTCCCCAGAACTTCGTCGTTCCCAACAGCGGCGGCAAGGAGCACTTCATCGTCCACAACTTCGGCGACACGTACTCCGGCCCGATCACGCTCGCCGACGCCACCGACATCTCCGACAACACCGTGTACTCGCAGGTCGGAATCAACGTCGGGACCAAGAAGATCGCCAAGTTCGCCAAGCGCGCCGGGATCCGCACGCCGGTCTCGGACAACTACGCGATGATCCTCGGCGGCCTGAAAATCGGCGTCTCCCCGCTCGACATGGCGCACGCGTATGAGACGTTCGCCGAGGGCGGGCGGCGAGTGTGGGATCCGGTGCTCGGGGCCCCGCACAAGGGACCGACCGGGATCGCTCAGATCTACTGCCCCTCGGTGTGCCCGCACAAGAACCTGGTCGACCACCCCGACTACGAGCGCGTGCTCCCAGCTTCGATCGCGGCGGTCGTCCACGAGATGCTGACCGGAGTCGTTCAGCACGGCACGGGGACGTCGGCCGAGATCTCGGGCGTCGACGTCGCCGGCAAGACCGGCACGACCACCGACTACGCCGACGCGTGGTTCGTCGGCTGGACCCCGGAGCTGACGACGGCCGTGTGGGTCGGCTACCCCAACAAGCTCGTCCCGATGACCACCGCGTACAACGGGGCACCGGTCGAGGGTGGGACCTACCCGGCGATCATCTGGCACAACTTCATGGTCCAGGCGCTGCAGATCCTGGCCACCGAGAACCCGCACCAGAAGATCACGACCGACACCACGACCGACACGACGAGCGCGCCGTCGATCGCTCCCACCGGAACGGACACGAGCACCACCCCGACCTCGACGACCCCCGCGGCCCCGACCGGGGGCGCGACCGGGAACACCGGTGGCGGCGGGACCGGGAACGGTGGCGCGACCGGCAACGGCGGCGCCACGGGGACGCCAGGGGCCGGCACCGGCGCCGGTGGAGGCGGCCCGACGACGGGCACGCCCGGCGCCGGCGCACCGGGTGCGGGTGCGGGCACCAACGGCGGCGGCGGCACCGGAGGTGGTGGCGGAACCGGTGGCGGTGGCGGCTCGGGCGGCGCCGGACTCGGCGGGGGTTAACGAGCGGTTCGGCTGCGCACCCACCCCGCGGCACGGCGCTTTTCGGCTGGCTGTAGCGGGCGCGGGGCGTTGAGCGCGAGTGCCGCGGGTCGGGCGGCGCAGCCTCGCTTACAGCTACATCGCGGGCCGGGCGACGACGGTCCTGACGGTCCTAAACCCGCGACAGCGCCGGCCGCGAGAGGAACCGGCTGGCGACCGCGGAGAAGCGCCACGGCAACTCGGCGGCCTTTGTAATTCCGATCCGCCTGCTCGCGACGACCTCGACATCCCGCCACGCCGGCGCCCGGCCGGCGATCACGATCGGCCCTCGGATCAGGTCGGAACCGTTGAGCTCGAGTCCGATCCCCAACGCCTGCGTGAGCTTGCCCGGCCCCGAGCACAAGTTTTCGACGCGCTCGATGCCGCGGCGCTCGCGCATCAACTCGATCCCCTCGACCGGCTCGAGCGCGCGGATCAGCACCGCGGCGCCGACGCCCTCGGGCTCGCAGACCGCGTTCAGACACGCGTGGATCCCGTACGAGAGGTACATGTAGGCACGGCCCGGCGGGCCGAACAGGACGCGGGTGCGGTTGGTCAGGCCGACGAACGCGTGGGAGGCGGGCTCGGAGTCGTGATACGCCTCGGTCTCGACGATCACCCCCGCAGAGCCCTCGTGCGAGAGCACGCATCCGATGAGGTCCTGGGCCACATCCACAACCGGGCGGTCGTAGAAGCCCGGCTTCATCCGAGCGCGGCCCGCGCCCGCTCGAGCTGCTCGCGAACGCGCGCGAGGCTCGTCCCGCCCTGAGACTGCTTGGTCTCGAGCCACGCGCCGTCCCGCAGCAGCGCATAGAACTCGTCGTCGAGCAGCGGCGAATGCTCGGCGAGCTCCTCGGTGGTGAGCGCGGACAGCGGCTTGCCCTGGTCGATCGCGGTCCGCACGAGACCCGCGACGACGCCGTGCGCCTCGCGGAACGGCAGCCCGCGTCGCACCAGAAGGTCGGCGACGTCGGTCGCCGCGAGCAGCTCGTCTGCCGCCGCCGCGGCGAGCCGATCGCGCCGGAACCGGATCGAGGCCAGCATCCCGTCGGCCGCGTCCAGGCTCAGCTCGATCGTGTCGACGGCGTCGAACAGATGCTCCTTGTCCTCCTGCATGTCCTTGTTGTAGGTGAGCGGCAGGCCATGCATCACCCCGTGGAGCGCGACCAGATGGCCGGCGACGCGGGGCGCCTTCGCGCGGAGCAGCTCGGCGGCGTCCGGATTCTTCTTCTGAGGCATGATCGACGACCCCGAGGCCCAGGCATCGGCGACCTCGCAGAAGCCGAACTCCTCGCTCGACCACAGCACGATCTCGCCGCCCAGGCGCGACAGGTGGGTCGCGCAGGTGGCGGCGGCCGCGAGGTAGTCGAGCACGAAGTCGCGGTTGGACACGGCGTCGATGGAGTTCTCGGCGACCGAGTCGAACCCGAGCTCGCGCGCCACCAACTCCCGGTCGGTGTCGAAGTTCACGCCGGCGAGCGCGCCCGCGCCAAGGGGCAGCGAGGCGGTTGCGGACACGACGGCGGCGAACCGGTCCCGGTCGCGAATCAGCATCCAGCAGTACGCGAGCAGATGGTGGCTCAGGTAGACGGGCTGGGCGCGCTGGAGATGGGTGTATCCGGGCATCGGCCAATCGAGATGCGACTGAGCGAGCTCGACGATCGTCCGCGCGACCATCGCCGTCCGCTCGACCGCGGAATGCGCGTGGGCGCGCACGAACATCGCGACGTCGGTGGCGACCTGGTCGTTGCGCGAGCGGGCCGTGTGGAGCTTCCCGCCGACCCTGCCGGCGATCTCGGTGACGCGGCGCTCGATCGCCATGTGAATGTCCTCGTCGCCGTCGGCGAACGGAAACGCGCCGTCCCCGAGCTCGCGCTCGACCTGGCCCAGCGCGGCCTGCAGCTGGTCGCGCTCGGCCTCCGAGATGATCCCCTGGGCGGCCAGCATGGCGGCGTGGGCGCGCGACTGCTGGACGTCGTAGGGGCCGAGCCGCCAGTCGAACGACAGCGAATCGTTCAGCGCCCGGAAGGCGGCGTGTTGAGGCTCGGCGAAGCGCGACATGGAGGGCCGATTATCGCCCCAGCACCTCGCGCAGCGACTCAGCCACCTGCTCCACCTGGGACTCGGTCATCTCGGGGAAGAACGGCAGCGCGATCGAGCGGGCCGCGACGTCCTCGCACACCGGGAACTCGCCCTCGCGGTGCCCGAACTGCTCGCGGTAATAGCTCATGAGGTGCACGGCGGGGAAATATGGCTTGCTGGGTACGCCGCGGTCGCGGAGCGCTCGGACCACCCCATCGCGATCGAGCCCCCGCGGGAGCTGGACTACAAACACGAACCACCCGCGGCGCGCCCGCCCGGTGTCGTCACAGGGCAGGTCGAGCTCCTCGATCCCATTGAGCGCCGAGCGATACCACTCGGCGACCTGGGCACGGCCGGTGAGCATCTCGTCCAGCCGCTCGAGCTGGGCGAGCCCGAGAGCGCACGCGATGTCGGACAGCCGATAGTTGAAGCCCAGGCGATCGTGGTCGAGCCAGTCCATGTTCGGCGCGCGGCCCTGGTTTCGCTCCGAGTCGATCTGCTCCTTGAGCGCGGTCTTGGCGGTGGTGACCATTCCGCCCTCGCCGGTGGTCAGCTGCTTGTTCGCGTAGAAGCCGAATGCGGCGGGATGCCCGCGTCCTCCAATCGGAATGCCATCGCCATCGACCGAGCCGAGCGCCTCGCATGCGTCCTCGACGATCGGCAGCCCGATCCGCTCGAAAGCCGCGAGGTCGGCCGGGTAGCCGAAGATGTGCACCGGCAGCAGCGCGGTGGTCCGCTCGGTCACCGCCGCCGCCGCGGCGTCGGGGTCGAGGTTGAAGGTGACGGGATCGATGTCGGCAAAGACCGGGCGGGCGCGCTCGTACACAACCACGTTGGCGCTGGCCACGAACGAGAACGGGCTGGTGATCACCTCATCGCCGTCGCTGACGCCCACGGCACGCAGCGCGAGGTGCAGCCCGGCGGTTCCACTCGATACCGCGCTGCCGTGCGGAGCTCCGACTCGCTCGGCGAACGCGCGCTCGAACTCGTCCACCAGCGGACCAAGCGACAGGCGACCGGAGCGGAGGACCTCGAGCACGCGCTGCTCCTCGGCCTCGCCCAGCACCGGGCGGGCCATCGGAATCGCCTCGCGAACGGCCCGAACGGTCACGAGCTCGGGGCGGAGGCGGTCTCGTCGGGCGACCGCGTACCCGACACCCGCATCCCGTACTCGAGCGAGTCGACGAGCGCCTCCCACGACGCCTCGATGATGTTCTCCGACACTCCGATCGAGCCCCACACCTGGTCGCCGTCGGATGCGTCGAGCAGCACGCGGGTCACCGCGCCGGTCCCCTTGGTCTCGTCCAGGATCCGGACCTTGAAGTTGACCAGATCGATGTCGCGCAGATGCGGATGGATCTCGACGAGCGCGTCCCGCAGCGCACGGTCGAGCGCGTTCACAGGGCCGTTGCCCTCGGCAGTCCGCACGTACCGCTCGCCGTCGACCCAGATCTTGATGGTCGCTTCGGTCTCGACGCGGCCGTCGGCGCGCTTCTCGACGATCGCCCGCCAGGACTCGAGCCGGAACAGCGGCTCGTATTCGCCGGTCTCCTTGCGCAGCAGCAGCTCGAACGATCCGTCCGCGGCCTCGAAGTGATAGCCGCGGTGCTCGAGCTCCTTGACCCGCTCGACGAGCCGGCCGGCCTCCCCGTCGCCGAGCGAGATCCCGGCGTCCCGGGCGCGGGCGTGAACCGTGCCCTTTCCCGACAGCTCGGAGATCAGCAGCTCGCGGCGGTTCCCGACCACATCCGGGTCGATGTGCTCGAACGTGGCCGGGTCGACGCTGACGCCGGCCACGTGCATGCCGCCCTTGTGGGCGAACGCGTTCCGCCCGACGTACGGCTGGTCGGGATCCGGCGTGAAGTTCAGCATCTCGTCGAAGAAGTGCGCCGCCTGGCTGAGCGACGCGAGCTGCTCGTCGGTCACGCACTCGTAGCCGAGCTTCAGCTGGAGGTTCGGGATGATCGTGATCAGGTTCGCGTTCCCGCACCGCTCTCCGTAGCCGTTCATCGTCCCCTGCACCTGGACCGCTCCCTGCACGACCGCGGCGAGCGTGCACGCTACTCCGCAGCCCGAGTCGTCGTGGCAGTGGATCCCGAGCCGGGCGCCTGTCCCCTTCAGCGCGGCGAGGACGTCGGTCACCACCGCGGCGATCTGGTGCGGGAGCGTGCCGCCGTTCGTGTCACAGCAGGTGACGGTGTCGGCGCCGGCCTCGGCGGCCGCGCGGACGCAGCTGAGCGCATACGCGGGGTCGTCCGCGAACCCGTCGAAGAAGTGCTCGGCGTCGTAGATCACGCGTTTGCCCGCGCCGACGAGGAACGCGACCGACTCGGAGATCATCCGCAAGTTCTCCGCGCGATCGACCTTCACGACCTTCTCGAGGTGCAGCCCCCAGCTCTTGCCGACGATCGTGCACACCGGCGCGCCCGAGTCGGCGAGCACACGTAGCCCGGGATCGGCGTCGGCGCTCGTGTCGCGCCGGCGGGTCATCCCGAACGCCGCGACCTGGGCGTGGCGGAACGTCTCTCCGGCGAGCAGGCCGAACAGCTCGAGCTCCTTCGGGTTGGAGCTCGGGAACCCCGCCTCGATCACATCGATCCCGAGCTCGTCGAGACGGTGCGCCACCCGCAGCTTCTCCTGCGCGGACAGCGACATCCCCTCCCCCTGCATTCCGTCGCGGAGGGTGGTGTCGTAGAGCTCGATGTGAGTCATGTGAGTTTGTCGGCGGCGCCTCAGCCCGCGGCGGTTCGGCTCGGCACCTCGACGATGTCGAGCCACTCGGCGTACCGCGGGTCGCGACCGTGGAGCGCATCGTCGAACACGCGCTGGAGCTCGCCGGTCACCGGACCGGGCTTGCCGGCGCCGATGGTGTGATCGTCGACCTCGCGAACCGGGACGAGCTCGGCCGCCGTGCCGGTCATGAACACCTCGTCGGCGAGATACAACTCGGCGCGCGCGAGGTCGCGTTCGACGATCTCGTAGCCGAGATCGCGGGCGATCCGGATCACCGACTTGCGGTTGATGCCGTCGAGGATGCCGGCGGTCTGCGGGGGCGTGAGGACCACGCCGTCGCGGACGATGTAGATGTTCTCGCCCGATCCCTCGCACACGAACCCGTGCGAGTCGAGCAGGATCGCCTCGTGGTAGCCGGCCTTCGACGCCTCGATCTTCGCGAGCACGCTGTTGAGGTACTGACCCGACGCCTTGGCGTGTGGGATCAGCGCGTCGTGCGGGATCCGGCGCCAGCTCGAGACCTTGGCGCGGATGCCGCCGGCCTTGCCCTCCTCGCCGAGGTATGCGCCCCACGGCCAGGCCGCGATCGAGACCTCGACGGGCGCGTCGAGCGGATACAGGCCCATCTGGCCGTAGCCGCGGAACACGATCGGGCGGATGTAGCACTCGCGCAGCTCGTTGGCCGCGAGCAGCTCGTGCGTGGCCGTGCGCAGCTCCGCCGGCGTGTACGGGATCGGCATGTAGTACAGCTCGGCCGACTTGAACAGCCGGTCGAGGTGGTCGTGATGGCGGAAGATCGCCGTCCCGCGGGGCGTCTCGTACGCGCGGATCCCCTCGAATACGCCCGTTCCGTAGTGCAGGCCGTGCGTCAGTACGTGAACCTTCGCGTCCTCCCAGGCAACCATTTCGCCGTTGTGCCAGATGAGGTCCGCTTGTTGCACGACTGACTCCTTACAGGTGTTTGAGGACTTCCTGGGTGGCTTGCGCTGTCGTTGCCGTGCCCCCCAGGTCGGGCGTGCGCAGCCCCTCGGCCAGCGCTCGTTCGACCGCCGATTCTACCGCCGCCGCCTGGGCCTCCATGTCGAGTCCGTGGCGGAGCATCAGCGCCGCGGACAGGAACATCGCGAGCGGGTTCGCCGCGCCCGTGCCGGCGATGTCGGGGGCGGAGCCGTGGACCGGCTCGAACAATCCGGGACCGTCGCCGCCAAGCGAGGCGCTCGGCAGCATCCCGATCGATCCGGTCAGCATCGCCGCCTCGTCGCTGAGGATGTCGCCGAACATGTTCTCGGTGAGGATCACCTCGAAGTGGCGCGGAGCCGCGATCAGCTTCATCGCGGCGTTGTCGACGAGCAGGTGCTCGAGCTCGATGTTCGGGAATTCCGCGGTGTGGATCTCGCGGACGACCTCGCGCCACAGCCGGCTCGTCTCGAGCACGTTGGCCTTGTCGACGCTGGTCACGCGGGATTTCGCGGTGTTGAACGCAACCCGGGCGATCCGCTCGATCTCCTCGCGGGTGTAGACGCAGTCGTCCGAGGCGCGGTCGGCAGTGCGGGTCTTCGCGCCGAAGTAGATGCCGCCGGTGAGCTCGCGGATCACGATCAGGTCCGTTCCCTCGATCAGGTCTCGCTTGAGCGGGCTGGCGTCGTAGAGGGCAGGGAGCGGCTTGACCGGGCGGAGGTTGGCGAACAACCCGAGGCCCTTGCGGAGGCCGAGCAGGCCCTGCTCGGGGCGAGGCTTGTCGGGGTCGGTGGTGTCCCACTTCGGGCCGCCGACCGCCGCCAGCAGGACCGCGTCGGCGTTCTTGCACGCCGCGAGCGTCTCGTCGGTGAGCGCGGTGCCGTGAGCGTCGATCGACGCGCCACCGAAAACGTGCTCCTCGTACTCGAGCTCCGCGCCGACGGCGCTCAGGACCTCGACCGTGGGGGCGATGATCTCGGGGCCGATCCCGTCACCGGGAAGAAGGACGACTCGCGGGGCCATGGGTGCGGGGACGCTAGCCGATCGCGGCCGCTCGGGCGGTCATGTTCAGCCGCACGTACTCGAGCACGAGGGGATCGCCGGCGCGCTCGAGCACCCGATCGACGAACGGCCCCTTCAGGTCGTCGGGAAGCGGATCGAGGTGCCGGACCAGGCACACCGTGTGGATGAACGAGCGGGCGTCGTCCGGGGTCACCGACTTGGGCTCGAGCCAGCATCTCACGTCCACGAACCCCGCGGCCTCGAGCCGCGAGGCGGTCTCGGTGTCGGTCGCGTAGTTCCACGGGCGCTGCCAGTCGGCGAAGTGAGGCGCGAACGGCTCCTCCCCCGCGACCTGATCCGCGAGTGTGCGGAACGCGTCGATGTTGCCCCGCCCGCCGCATTGGGCGACGAGCTGGCCGCCGGGCTTGAGCGTGCGGTGGAGCGCCGCGAACAGCGCCTCGTGATCGTGGATCCAGTGGAACGTGGCGTTCGAGAAGATCGCGTCGACGGGCTCGGGCAGCGTCAGCTCGACCAGGTCCTGACAGGAGACCGTGGCCCGGTCGCCGAGCGCCTCGCGCGCATGGGCGACCATCGACGGCGCGACGTCGACCGCGTAGATGCGGCCGCGCGGAACCAGGTCGGCGAGCAGCGCGGTGACGCGCCCGGAGCCGCAGCCGGCGTCCAAGACCACCTCGTCCCCATGCAGATCCAGCCGCTCGAGCTGCTCGCGAGCCCACGCGAGCTGGGGGTCCGAGACGCGGTCATACGTCGCCGCATCCCAGTCGCGGGCGAATCGCCCGGGGGGCGATTCGCTTGCGGGTTCGCCTGCGGCGAACCCGGTCATAGCGCGGTGGTCACCGGGCCGGACCGCTCGCGGTCGCGCTCGTAGGCAACGATCGCCTCGTCCTGCTCGAGCGTGAGCGCGATGTCGTCGAGCCCGCCCAGCAGCCGGTACTTGATGTCGGGGTCGATCTCGAAGCTCGCCGTCCCTCCCGGCCACCGCACCTCCTGGGCGGCCAGGTCGACCTGCGCCTCGCCGGCGTCGGCGATCGAAGCGCACGCGTCCGCGTTCAGCACGACCGGGAGCAGCCCGATCTTCGTGCAGTTGGAGCGGAAGATGTCGGCGAAGCTCGGCGCGATGATCGCCTGGAACCCGTAGTCCTCGAGCGCCCACGGCGCGTGCTCGCGGCTCGACCCGCAGCCGAAGTTCCGCCCGGCGACGAGGATCGGGTTCTGGGGGAGATCCCACCCCGGCTGCTTGGCCCAGTCGAAGAACAGGAACTCGCCGAACCCGGTCCGCTCGACCCGCTTGAGGAACTGCTTGGGGATGATCTGGTCGGTGTCGACGTCGTCGCGGTTCAGCACCGAAACCCGGCCGGTGATCGTCTCGATCGCTCTCATTGCCCGTCTCCCCACTCCCGGATGTCAACGAATCGGCCCTCGATCGCGGCCGCCGCGGCCATCTGCGGCGAGACCAGATGCGATCTGGCTCCGCGCCCCTGGCGCCCCTCGAAGTTCCGGTTCGAGGTCGACGCGACCCGCTCGCCGGGCGCGGCGATGTCGGGATTCATCCCAAGGCACATCGAGCACCCGGCACCGCGCCAGTCGAACCCGGCGCGCCGGAAGACCTCGTCGAGCCCCTCCTGCTCGGCTTGCGCCTTGACCTGCTGCGAGCCTGGGACGACCATCGCGTACACGGTGTCGGCGACCTTGTGGCCCTTGACCACCTCGGCGGCGGCGCGCAGATCCCCGATCCGCGAGTTCGTGCACGAGCCGATGAACACGCGGTCGAGCTTGATCTCTCCGATCGGCGTGCCCGGCTCGAGCGCCATGTATTCGAGCGCGCGCTCGTCCTGGTCGGTGTGCGGCTCGGGCACAGCGGCGGTCACCGGTACGACCATCCCGGGGTTCGTGCCCCACGTGACCATCGGGCTGATGGCGGCCGCGTCGACCTCGATCTGCTTGTCGAACTCCGCGCCCTCGTCGGTGTGCAGATCGCTCCATCCCTCCGGGATCGCCGCCGGAGCCGCGGGCCGGTCGAGCACCCACTCAAACGTCGTCTGGTCCGGCGCGACCATCCCGGCGCGTCCGCCGCCCTCGATCGTCATGTTGCAGACCGTCATGCGGCCCTCCATCGAGAGCGACTCGATCGCCTGCCCGGCGTACTCGACCACGTGGCCGGCGGCGCCGTCGACGCCGATCTGGCCGATCGTGGCCAGGATCAGGTCCTTGGCGGTGACTCCGAACCCGAGCGACCCGTCGTACAGGATCCGCATCGACTTGGGCTTGGTCTGCACCAGGCACTGGGTGGCGAGCACGTGCTCGACCTCGCTCGTCCCGATCCCGAACGCCAGCGCGCCGAACGCTCCGTGCGTGGCGGTGTGCGAGTCGCCGCACACGATCGTCATCCCCGGCTGGGTGACGCCGAGCTCGGGGCCGATCACGTGCACGATCCCCTGGTGCTCGGAGCCGAGCGAGAACACCGGGATGTCGAACTCCTCGCAATTGCGCTCGAGCGTCTGAACCTGCACGCGGGAAAGCTCGTCCCGGATGCGCTCCGCGACCGGCGTGCCGTCGGTGGGCACGTTGTGGTCGGCCGTGGCGAGCGTGCGGTCGGGCCGGCGCACCCTGCGCCCGGCCAGCCGGAGCCCGTCGAAGGCTTGCGGGCTGGTGACCTCGTGCACGAGGTGAAGGTCGATGTAGATCAACCCGCGGGTGACCTCGTGCGCGTCCCAGATCTTGTCGAACAGCGTCTGTGCCATCAGCTCCTCCGCAGCCCGGCACTGAGCACCGCCAACAGCACGGCTTCCTCAGGCCCTGGATTTTCAAAATGATGATTTAGGTCTGCGTCGAACGTGACGCAGTCGCCATCGAGCAACTGGTATCGCTGCCCATCGCAGTGAAGAACGACCGTCCCGCGCTCGACCAGCGCGGTCTCGCGGCTGCCGGGCTCGTGCCTCGGCGGGTCGCCGGGCCCGCCGGTCACCGCGCCCGGGGCGAGCGTGTGGCGCGAGAGCTCGGCGCGCTGGCCGGGCAGCGGCGGGGTGAGGATCTCGTAGCTGTGGCCATCCACGGGTCCCGGGCCCTGGCGCCGCTCGCCGGCGCGGACGACCGACACCGCGCCCTCCTCGTCGAGCCGGAGCAGCTGCGACAGCCGCAGTTCGAGGCCGGTGGCGATCCGCTTGGCGACCTGGAGCGTCGGGCTCGTCTCGCCGCGCTCGACCTGCGACAGCATCGGAGCGCTCACCCCGGACCGCTCGGCGAGGTCGCGCAGGGACAGATCCATGGCCTCGCGCAGCGCCTTCACGCGCGGCCCGAGGCTGCCGTCGGCGGCTGTAGCCATAGTCGACATACGACCGTACGTTATCACGTACACGCTGTGCCCAGACCCCGCTAGCCTCACGGAACCGTGCGCTCCCGACCCGATGTTCTCGTCCTCGGCGGCGGTGGCGTCCTCGGCGAGGCCTGGATGATGGGTGTCCTGGCCGGGATCGAGGACGGCACCGGCTTCGACCTGCGCGACTGCGACTACTACGTCGGGACGTCCGCCGGCTCGATCGTCGCCGCGCACCTGGTCGCCGGCCAGCCGCCCCGCCGGCCCTCCGCGGTCGGCGCCGACCTCGAGCCTCCGATCGCGCAGCGGCCCGCGGACGGGCTCGCCGCCGCCGGACTGGCGGCCGCGCGCAAGGCCGGAGCGTGGGCGATGGCCGCCGGGGCGACGTTCGCGCCGATGGCGCTCGGGATCGCCGCCCCCGGCGGCGCGGTCGTGCGGGCGGCGATGCTCCGCCGCCTCCCCCGCCCGACCGACACGCTCGCCGGACTGCGCCGGAGCCTCGACCGGCTCGAGCCCCGGTTCGACGGACGGCTGCGGGTCGCGGCCGTCGACCGCCGGAACGGCCGCCGCGTGGTGTTCGGCAGCCCGGGCGCGCCGGACGCCGGCGTCGCCGAGGCCGTGGAGGCGTCCTGCACCGTTCCGTGGATGTTCGCGCCGGTCACGATCAGTGGCCGCGAGTACGTCGACGGCGGGGTGTGGAGCCCCACCAATCTCGACGTCGCGCCGGCGGGCCGTGACACGCATGTGCTGTGCCTGAACCCGACCGCGAGCATCCCCGGCTCGAGCGGGGTGCTCGCGGTCGTGCGGAACGTCTCACGGACGGCGGTGGCGCTCGAGGCGCTCGTGCTGAGGCGCCGCGGCGCCGCGGTTCAGATGCTCGCGCCGAACGCGGAGTGCGCCGAGACGATGGGAACGAACTTCATGGATCGCGAGCCCAGCGGGCGGGTGCTCGCGGCCGCCTACCGCCAGGGACTCGCGTTCGTCACGGCGTCCGTACCGGTGGCCCCGACGCCGCCACAGCCGTCGCTTCCTCGGCCTCGGCCATGATCCCCCGCCGGCGGATCGCGTTCGAGACCGCGCGAACGTACGCACGGGCGGCCGCGTCGAGGATGTCGGTCGAGACGCCCTGACCGGAGCCGGTGACCCCGCCGATCTCGAGCACCACCGAGGTCTCGCCGAGCGCGTCCTGGCCCCCGGTCACCGCGTCGACGCGGAACTCGCGGAGCCGCGCGTCGGCGCCGGTGGCGGCATTGATCGCGCGGAAGATCGCGTCGATCGGGCCGTCGCCGGTGAACGAGCCGGTGACCTCGTCACCCTCGGGGGTGCGGATGCCGACCGTCGCGTGCGGCGGCCGTCGCGTGGACGCCTCGACGTCGAACCACTCGAGTTGGTAGCCCGCGATCTCCTCGCGCAGCTCGTCGGTGACCAGCGCCTCCAGATCCATCGCGGTGACGTGCTTCTTCTTGTCGGCGATCTCCTTGAAGCGCCGGAACGCGGTGTTCAAGCCCTGGCCCGAGAGCTCGAAGCCCAGGTCGGACAGCGCCTGCTGCAGCGCGTGGCGGCCCGAGTGCTTGCCGAGCACGATCGAGTTCGCCTCCAGGCCGACCGTGGTCGCGTCCATGATCTCGTACGTCGTCCGCTCCTTCAGGACGCCGTCCTGGTGGATGCCCGACTCGTGCGCGAACGCGTTGCGGCCGACCACTGCCTTGTTGGGCTGCACCGGGTAGCCGGTCAGACGGGAGACCAGGCGAGACGTGCGCGAGATCTCACGCGTCGTCACGCCCGTTTGCAGACCGACGTCGGGCTCGCGGGTGTGGAGCAGCATCACGATCTCCTCGAGCGCGGCGTTGCCGGCGCGCTCGCCGATCCCGTTGATCGCGCACTCGACCTGGCGCGCGCCCGCGAGCAGCCCCGCGAACGAGTTGGCGACCGCGAGCCCCAGGTCGTCGTGGCAGTGGACCGAGAGCACGATGTCGCGCAGGTCGGGAACCAGCTCGTACAGCCGCCCGAGGTACGCGGTGAACTCGTGCGGCATCGTGTACCCGACGGTGTCCGGGATGTTGATCGTGGTCGCGCCCTCGTCGATCGCGATCTGGCACACCTCGGCGGTGAACTCGATGTCAGCGCGGGTCGCGTCCATCGGCGAGAACTCGACGTCCTGAACGTACTGCCTGGCGTGCGCGACGGCCGCGCGGGCCTGCCCCTTGACGTCTTCGCGAGTGGTCTGGAGTTGGTACTTGATGTGGATGTCGGAGGTCGAGATGAACGTGTGGATGCGCGGCCGCTGGGCGTCCTTGACCGCGTTCCAGGCGGCGTCGATGTCAGCCACGTGCGTCCGGGCCAGGCCCGCGATCACCGGTCCCTCCACGGTGCGGGAGATCTCCTGGACCGCCTCGAAGTCGCCCGGAGACGTGATCGGGAAGCCCGCCTCGATCACGTCGACGCCCAGACGCGCGAGCTGCTGTGCGATCTCGAGCTTCTCCTGCGTGTTCAGCGAGATGCCGGGCGACTGCTCGCCGTCGCGCAGCGTCGTGTCAAAGATCAGTACTCGACTTGGGTCCTCGGGCTGGGTCATGTCACTCCTCGATTTCTCGATCTCGGTTTCTTCTCAGTGCTGGTTTTGCGGCTACGTGCGGCCGCCCACGCGCTATTCCCCCCGAGGGGGGAGGAGAAGAAGTCGGAGATCAAGGCTGAGCGCCATGCCGCGCAACAAGCGTACCAGGCGAGAATCGGCATGATCTGCGCGATGAGGCGACTGTCGCTGATCGTCAATCCCGTCGCGGGCGGCGGCCGCCCGGCGCGGGCGCTGCCCGATGTCCAGTCGGCGTTGCGAGCGCAGGGGCTCGAGTACCGCTTCGAATACACGAAGAGCCTGGAGCACGCTCGCGAGCTCGCGGTGGAAGCGGTCGGTAATGGTGAGGTGGCGGTCGCGTTCGGCGGCGACGGGCTGATCGGCGCGGTCGCGGGGGCGGTCAAGGACACCGACGGCGTCGTCGGCATCCTCCCCGGCGGCCGGGGTAACGACCTCTGCCGGGTGCTCGGGATACCGCGCAGGCCGGTGGCCGCTTGCGCGGTCCTCGCTTCCGGAGTCGAGCGCAGACTCGACCTCGGCCAGGCCGGCGAGAAGACCTTCGCCGGCATCGCCAGCTGCGGCTTCGACTCCGTGGTCAACCGGATCGCGAACGAGACCCGCGTCGTGCGCGGCAGCCCGGTGTACGCGTTGGCACTGGTACGAGCGCTCCCCAGCTGGAAGCCCGCCCGCTTCGAGGTCACACTCGACGACGGCGCGGCCCGAGCGTTCACCGGCTACTCGGTCGCCGCCGCCAACTCGAAGGAGTTCGGCGGCGGGATGCTGCTCGCGCCGAACGCCTCCCTGACCGACGGCCTGCTCGATGTGGTCATCATCGAGGACATGCCAAAGCATCGCTACCTGCGGCTGGCGCCAACCGTGTTCCGGGGACGTCACGTGCGCCATCGCGGCGTCGACGTGATCCGCGGCCGCGAGGTGCATATCAGCGCGTCGGAGCCGTTCACGTTGTACGCCGACGGAGAGGCGATCGCGGAGCTGCCGGTCACGATCCGCGCGCTGCCCGGCGCGGTCCGGATGATCGTGCCGAGATGACGCTGCTCGGTCCCAAGATCGCCGCGGCCCGTGCGGTTGGGGAGCTCGCCCGCCGAGCCGGCCGCGGGGGCGGAACGAGCCTGCCGGGCAAGGTCCTGATCCGACTCGAGCCCGCCGCGATCTCGGAGCTGGCGGCTCGGCTGCCACGCGGCTCTGTCGTGATCTCCGCCACCAACGGCAAGACCACGACGGCGGCGATGGTGGCATCGGTGCTCGCTCGCGCCGGTGTATCGGTCGTCCACAACCGAGCGGGCGCGAACATGGCCGGCGGCGTCGCCTCGACCCTGCTGGCCGCCGCGCGCGGCCGGGTCGGGATCGACGGGGATCTCGGGCTGTTCGAGATCGACGAGTTCTGGCTCGACCGGATCACGCCCGAGCTGAA
The DNA here is from genome assembly GCA_963746695.1 of uncultured Solirubrobacterales bacterium. GTDB lineage: Bacteria > Actinomycetota > Thermoleophilia > Solirubrobacterales > Solirubrobacteraceae > Palsa-465. The sequence goes on from CAVVCP010000015.1 coordinate 211,552, forward strand.
GCCCCGGGCGATCCTGCTCGGCAACCTGTTCCGCGATCAGCTCGACCGCTACGGCGAGCTCGACACGATCGCCGATCGCTGGGCTGCGATGGCGTCCGGAGCGTCGTCCGCTCCCGGAAACGGTGCGCATGCGCGGCTCGTGCTCAACGCCGACGATCCGCTGATCGCCGACCTCGGACGGGACGCCCCGAACGTCACCTACTTCGGCGTCGAGGATCCCGCGATGGCGATCCCCGAGATGCAGCACGCCGCCGATTCCAAGCATTGCCGTCGCTGCGGCGCGGCCTACGCCTACGAGGCGATCTACCTCGGCCACCTCGGCCGCTACCGCTGCCCCTCGTGCGGGCAGCAGCGACCGACCCCGTCGATCGCGGCCGAGCGGATCGTGCTCGACGGCACCCGGCGCTCGACGTTCGAGCTGATTACGCCGGTCGGCAGCGCGAGCGTGGAGGTGCCGCTGCCCGGGCTCTACAACGTCTACAACGCGTTGGGCGCCGCCGCCCTATGCCTCGGGCTCGACGTTCCACTCGAGACGATTGCCGCCGGCCTGCGCGACGTCCGGGCCGCGTTCGGACGCGCCGAGCGGCTCGCGATCGGCGACGTCGAGCTCCAGGTCCTGCTCGTCAAGAATCCGGCCGGCGCGAACGAGATCCTGCGGACGCTCGTGCTCGAGCACGAGGAGCTCGATCTGCTGGCGATCCTCAACGACCGGACCGCCGACGGGCGGGACGTCTCGTGGATCTGGGACGCGGATTACGAGATGCTCGCGGGGCGCGTGCGCCGCGTGACCTGCGCCGGCACACGTGCCGCCGAGCTCGCCGTCCGCCTCAAATACGCGGGCGTGCCCACCGACCGCCTGTACGTCACACCCGCGCTCGCCCCCGCCCTCGACGAGGCGCTTGCCGACGTCGAGTCGGGCGCTCTGTACGTGCTGCCGACATACACCGCGCTGCTCGAGCTGCGCCACGAGCTGGCCGCGCGCGGACACGCGGTCCGGTTCTGGGAACCTGAGGCGGTGGACCGGCGATGATGGTGATCTGGCACGACCTCGAGTGCGGCAGCTACGGCGAGGACCTTCCGCTGTGGCGCTCGCTGGCGGCCGAGTACGGCGACCCCGTGCTCGACGTCGGCGCCGGCACGGGCCGCGTGGCTTTGGATCTCGCCCGGGCCGGCTATCGCGTCACGGCCCTCGACCAAGACCCTGAGCTGATCGCTGCCCTCGAACATCGCTTGGCGGATAACTCGCGCATACCGCGAGATATCTGCCAAACGGTCGTGGCCGACGCCCGGGACTTCGACCTCGGCGACGAGCGCTTTCCGCTGTGCATCGTGCCGATGCAGACGATTCAGCTGCTCGGCGGGGCAGCCGGACGCGCCGCGTTCCTGCTCCGTGCGCTGGCGCACCTGCGGCCGGGTGGGGTGCTCGCGGTGGCGATCGCCGAGGCGCTCGAGCTGTACGAGGTGACCGAAGGCGTGCCGTTCCCGCTGCCCGATATCCGCGAGCTCGACGGCGTCGTGTACTCGAGCCAGCCGGTCGCGGTCCGCGCCGATCGTGGCGGGTTCGTGCTCGAGCGCCGCCGGGAGACGGTCGCGGCGGCGGGCGAACGGACCGTCGAGCAGGACCTGATTCGGCTCGACCGCCTGACCGCCGCCGGGCTCGAGCGCGAGGGCCGCGCCGCCGGCTTCATCGTGGCCGACCGGGAGAGCGTGCCCGAGACCTCAGACTATGTTGGTAGCGAAGTGGTGATCCTGCGTGCCCCCGACGAATAGCCCATCCGTGCTGCGCGTGTGCGCGCTGTACCCGGACCTGATGAACATCTACGCCGACCGCGGCAACCTGCTCGTGCTCGAGCGGCGCTGCCGCTGGCGCGGGATCGGGTTCGAGCTGCAGTCCAGCGGCCTCGGCGAGCGGCTCGACCCCGACGGCGCGGACATCTACTACATCGGCGGTGGCCAGGACCGCGATCAAGCGCTGTGCGCACTCGATCTGGCCGAGGTCAAGCGCGACGCGCTTCATGCCGCGGCGGTGCGCGGAGCGGTGATCCTCGCCGTGTGCGGGGGATACCAGCTGCTCGGGCACTCCTACGAGCTCGGCGAGGAGACCCTACCCGGCACCGGCCTGGTCGATCTGACGACGGTCCGCTCCGATGGCCCGCGACTGATCGGCAACGTCGCGATCGAGGTCGAGCTCGATCCGGGGGTCCGCCGGGTGCTGGCCGGGTTCGAGAATCACGGCGGGCGGACGCAACTCGGCCCTGACGCCACGCCGCTCGGGCGGGTCATCAAGGGATACGGCAACAACGGCTCCGACAGTCACGAGGGCGTCCGCCGACGGGAACGTGATCGGGACCTACCTGCACGGCCCGCTACTCCCGAAGAACACGTGGTTCGCCGACTGGCTGATCGAGACCGCGCTCGGCCTCGATCGCCCGCTCGAGCCGCTCGACGACCGGCTTGAGGCGGTCGCCCACGAGGACGCGCGCCGGGCGGCGGGAGTATGAGAGTCTGAGCTTATGTCGCGCGGGGCAAGGTTCATGGGCCGGGTCGGGTCTACGGTGGCCTTCGGGCTGGCGGCGACCGGCCTCGCGGCGTGCGGAGCCGGGGGCCACCAGGCCACCGCGGCGACGGTGCCGCCGGGCACCGTCACGGTCACGACGACCGCGACGGTGACGGACACCACCACCACGACGACGACCGCGACCACTACCACCACTACCACGGTGGCGCTCCCGGGCGCCGGCAGGCCGCCGGTCACGATCGGTGACGAGAACACTCCCGAGCAGTTCGTGCTCGGGCAGCTCTACTACCAGGCGCTCAAGGCGCAAGGCTTCGCGGTGTCGCTGAATCAGAGCATCGGGCCGACCGCGGTGATCCTGCAGTCCCTCGCCACCGGCCAGCTCGCGATGTACCCGGAATACCTCGACACGTGGGACACGAGCGTCGCCGGCTCGACCCGCCAGTACCGGACCCGCGATGCCGCCTACCTGGCCGGCCAGCGGTACGCGCTCAAGCACGGCCTGGCCCTGCTCGACGCCACGCCCTTCAGCGACACCAACGCGATCGCGGTTCCGTTCGATTATGCGGTCGAGAATGGGCTCCAGTCGATCCCCGATCTGATCAAGGTGTCTCCGCAGCTGACCCTTGGAGGGCCGCCGCAGTTCCAGCAGAGCGCGTCCGGGCTGTCGCAGCTCCAGATTGCTTACGGGGTGGTTCCGGGCGCGTTCAAGCCGCTCCAGCTCGGCTCGCAGTACACGGCCCTCGATCAGGGAACCGTGCAGGCGGCCGTCGTCGACACCACCGATCCCCAGTTACTCAGCGGCAGCTACCCGTTGCTGCGCGACCCGCAGGACATCTTCGGCTGGGGCAACGTTGTCCCTGTCGCGTCCGTGCGTGCGCTCGACGCCGAGGGTCCGGCGTTCGAGGCCACGATCAACCGGGTCAGCGCGCTGCTCACGTTGCCGGCGATGCGCGAGCTCAACTCGGCCGTGGTGGTCTCCGGTCAGGACCCCGCGACCGTCGCCCAGCAGTTCCTGCAGGCGCACGGCCTGCTGCCCCAGCCCTCGCCGGGCGGATAGCTCGGGTGCAGCTAGCTCGGGTAGGGATGACCGGGCGGCTAGCGCGGGTCAGCCGCTTGAGCCGAAGCCGCCGGCGCCACGCTCTGAGCGCGCGAGCTCGTCGACCTCGACCACCGCGGGCGTCTCGATCCGGACGAGGACGAGCTGGGCGATCCGCTCGCCGCGTGAGATCGCGAACGGCTCCTGGCGGTCGGTGTTCAGCAACAGCACGCGAACCTCGCCGCGGTACCCGGAGTCGATCAGGCCGGGCGCGTTGACGAGCGCGATCCCATGTCTGGCCGCGAGCCCGGAGCGCGGAAGCACGAGTCCGGCCTGGTCCTCGGGGATCTCGACCGCGATCCCGGTGCCGACCGAGGCGCGTTCGCCAGGCCCGAGCACGGCTTCCTCGAGCGCATACAGATCGAGCCCGGCATCACCGCCGTAGGCCCGCGTCGGCAATAGCGCGCGATCGTCCAGCCGCCGGACCCGCAGCCGCGCGGGCGCGATGTCCTCCGGGGTCACGCGAACGGCCGGCTGAGCGCGAACTCCTGGTAGCGCGCGGCGACAGCCGCGGGCAGCCGGGCGATCACGCGCACGCCTTCCGGCATGTCCTCGCGCTCCAGGTCGCCGGCGAGCGCGTGCAGCTCGGCGAGGCGCGCGCCGGCGTCATAGGGGATCAGCAGCTCGACGTCCTGGAGGGTTCGCGCGAACTCCTCCTCGATGCGCTGCTCGAGCGCGCCCAGCCCTTCGCCGGTGGCGGCCGAGATCAGCACGGCGTCGCGATGCCGGCGTTGGAGCTCGGAGCGTCGCTCGGCGTCAATCCGATCGGCCTTGGCGAGGACGAGGATCTCGGGCACCGCGTCGGCATTGATCTCGACCAGCACGTCCTCGACCGCGCGTGTCATCGCGACCAGCTCCTCCTCGGGGACCGACGCGTCGACGACATGCAGGATCAGGTCGGCGAGCCGCGTCTCCTCGAGCGTCGCCCCGAACGCCTCGACGAGTTGATGGGGGAGCTTGCGGATGAAGCCGACGGTGTCGGTGACCAGGTAGTCACGTCCACCGGTGCGGAGCAGGCGGGTGGTCGGATCGAGCGTGTGGAACAGGCTGTCCCGCACACCGACGGTCGAGCCGGTCAGCGCGTTCAGCAGCGTGGATTTGCCCGCGTTCGTGTAGCCGGCCAGCGCGACCGAGGGCAGCTGCGAGCGCTCGCGCTCGGCGCGCATCACCGACCGGGTCGAGCTGACGTGTCCGAGCTTGCGCTTCAGCGCCGAGATCCGGTCGCGAGCGAGCCGGCGGTCGGTCTCGATCTGCGTCTCACCCGGACCGCGGGTGCCGATGCCGCCGTCGATTCGTCCGGCGCCGAGCCGTTCCAGGTGCGACCACAACCCGCGCATGCGGGCGAGGTTGTACTCGAGCTGCGCGAGCTCGACCTGGAGCTTGCCCTCGGCGGTGTGCGCGTGAGCGGCGAAGATGTCGAGGATGATCGCGGTGCGATCGATCACCGGGATCCCGAGCGCCGACTCGAGGTTGCGCTCCTGGCGAGGCGAGAGCTCGTCGTCGCAGGCGACGAGGTTCGCGTCCGAGCCGGCGATCTCCGCTTTCAGCTCGTCGAGCTTGCCCGCACCCAGATAGGTGTTCGGGTGCGGGTGATCGCGACGCTGGATCATCTCGCCGACCCCCGCGACGCCGGCGGTTTTCAGCAGCTCGCGAAGCTCCGCGAGCTGTTCCTCGCCACCGTCTGAGACGACCGCCACCAGGAACGCTCGCTGCCGAGCGCGGCGCTGCCCGTTCGGCGACGCTTGGCTGTCAGGCTGGGGGTTTTGCACTAAAACTGATGGTAGCTGCGGTCCCGGGCGCTTAACGTTCTACCGGCCCGCGACGTCGATCTCAGTAGGACCACTGTTAAGACGCTACAACCGCCGGATCCGCTCGACCGCTTCAAGCAGCCGCTCGTCCGGCGTGGTCAGCGAGATCCTGAAGTACCCCTCCCCGCTCGTGCCGTAGGCGCCGCCCGGCGAGATCACAACCGCGGCGTGCTCGAGCACGTGCTCGCAATACGCCGCCGAGGACTCGAACCCGGAAGGGATCGGCGCCCAGATGTAGATCGTCCCCTTCGGCGGGGTGACCTCGACACCCGCCTGGGCGAGCGCGTCGCAGACAAGATCGCGCCGACGCTGGTAGATCGCGTTCATCGCCTTCACGTCGTCGTCGAGCTCGGGCCCGAGCGCGGCCGCGCCCGCGAGCTGGACCGCCTCGAAATTACCCGAGTCGATGTTCGACTTGAGATGCCAGTAGTGAGCGATTGCCTCGGCGTTACCGACGATCGCGGCGCACCGCCAGCCGGTCATGTTGTAGCCCTTGGACAGCGAGAACACCTCGACGCCGACCTCCTTGGCGCCCGCGGTCTGCAGGAACGACGGCGCCACGTACCCGTCGTACGTCGTCTCGCTGTACGCGTTGTCGTGCACGGCCAGGATCTCGTTTCGCCGGGCGAACGCAACCACGTCCTCGAACAGGCCGTCGGGGACGATCGCGCCGGTCGGGTTGTTGGGGTAGTTGAGGTACATCAGCCGGGCACGGTCTAGATGCTCGTCGGCGACCGCGTCCAGATCGGGAGCGAACTGGCGGTCGGCCAGCAGCGGCAGCAGCACCGGCTCCCCCCCGGCGAGCAGCGGCCCGCCGGTGTAGACCGGGTAGCCCGGGTCGGACGCGAGCGCGACGTCCCCGGCGTCGAGGAACGCCAGGTTCAGGTTGAAGATGCACTCCTTGGCGCCGATCGCGGGCATGACCTCGGTCTCGGGGTCCAGCTCGACGCCGAAGCGGCGGAGGTAGAACGCGGCCACGGCCTCGCGGAACTCCTTCCGGCCCCGGTTCGTCGGGTATTGGTGCGTGCTCGGATCCGCGACCGCGCGCTGCGCGGCGGCCACGATCGCCGGGTACGTGGGTGTATCGGGATCGCCGATGCCGAGGCTGATCACGTCGACGCCGGCCTCGCGCTTGGTGCGGACCTTGCGTTCGAGCTCGGCGAACATGTACGGGGGGATCAGATCCAGCCGGCTACTGCGTCGCATGTAACTCCTCTACGAACTCCTCGGCGAGCGTACCCCGGTACACGGGGACCGCCCAGCCCGAGAGCTTGATCTCCAGGTCGTCTCCCACCTCGACGCCGAGCTCGCCGCCGTCGAGCACGACCGTCACGGGCGAGCTGCCGCCGTCCAACACGTACGCGACCGCGGCCCCGGTCGCGCCGGTGCCGCTCGCCGACGTCTCCCCCACGCCGCGCTCGAAGATCCGCGCTCGAATCCGGGGGTGGGCGGGGTCCGAATCGACCACGGCGAACCACGAGACGTTGGTCCGGTTGGGGAACAGCTCGTGGTGCTCGATCGCGGGGCCGATGGCCGGCAGGTCGAGCGCGTCGAGCTCCTTCTCACTGTCGACGCGGATCGCGCACTGCGGGTTACCGACCTGCACGTGCTGAAAGCGCCAGGTGCGTCCCGCGGCGACGAGCTCGCCGCGGCCGTCCTCAGATCCCGACGGGTACCCGGCGCTGCGGCGCCGGGCGCGGCCCATGTCGACGGTGCACTCGGTCTGTGAGGTGATCCGGGGCGAGATCGCCCCAGCGGCGGTCTGAATCCGGAACGAATCGGCGTCGGTCCAGTGATGGCGGCGGAGGTACATGACCGCCTCGCGCGCTCCGTTTCCGGACAGCTCGGCCTCCGAGCCATCCGGGTTGAAGATCCGCAGCCGGGCCACGTAGCCCGACTCCTCGGGCTCTGACAGGAGCAGGATCCCGTCCGCCGAGACGCCCGTGTGCGGCGCGCAGATCGCCTGGATCCGTCGCGATGTCAGCTCGAACGGGAGCTGCGTCGCGTCCACGATCACGTAGTCGTTGCCGAGCGCATGCCACTTCTCGAACTCCACCGGGCGGCAGTGTATGTGTACCGTCGCGCGCGCAATGTTCACGCGGCTGCAAGCATGGGCCGGGCGCCGGCCGACGCTGCCGCTGTGGCTCCTCGGCGCCTTGCTGGTGGTGTCGTTCGTGGCACGACTGGCGTGGATCGCCGAGCCCTGCCACGCGCCGTGCCGCTCCTCGACCGACCACATTCTGATCTTCGACGAGGACTACTACGTCAACGCCGCGCGCGTCATCGCCGGGATCAAGCCGCCGGCGGGCGCCCCGTACGCGATGTCGCCGCTCGGAACCGACCCGAACTCCGAGCACCCGCCGCTGGCGAAGCTGATCATCGCCGGCGGGATCGAGCTGTTCGGGGACGGACCGATCGCGTGGCGCCTCCCCAGCGTGCTGCTCGGGACGGTCGCGATGCTCGGGATGTTCGCGCTGGTCCGGGCGGCAGGTGGAGGACGCTGGACCGCGCTCGGGGCCGCGGCGCTGATGGCCGCCGACAACCTTCTGCTGGTTCACAGCCGGATCGGAACCCTCGACATCTACGCCACCGCGGCGATGATCTGGGCCGCGGCGCTGTACCTCCGGGGCCGGCCGGTGTGGGCCGGGGTCGTGGTCGGCGTCGGGGCATGCGCCAAGGAGGTGGCGCCATACGTGCTGTTGGTGCTGTTCGTGCTCGAGGCGCTGCGATGGCTCCCGCGCCGGGCCGGTGCGGCTGCTGCGCTGCGGCGCCTGGCGTCGTGCGTGGTGGCATCCGCGGGGGCCTTCGTGGCGCTGCTCGCCGTGCTCGACCAGATCTCGCCGCCGTGGGACCCGCAGACCGGCAAGCTCGTACCAGACCCTCCGATCGGTGAGATCGGGCGGATTCTCAGTTACGCCGCGCATCAGACGAGCCCGGGCGGGCCGCGCGGGATCGCCTCCTACCCGTGGGACTGGTTGGTCGACATCAAGCCGATCACCTACCTGCAGATCAACCCGTCTCACCCGACCCCGGAGCTGAGCCAGATCGAGCCCGCGGTCCATTTTCTCGGGATGATCAGCCCGCCGATCCTGCTGCTCGCGCTGCCCTCGATGGTGTTCGCAGCGGGCGCCGTTACCTGGCGCCGCCTGCGGACATACGACGAGGTCGGGATCCTCGGGCTCGCCTGGTTCCTCGGCACGTTCGTGCCGTTCGTGCTCCTCAGCCTGATCGAGAGCCGCACGAGCTACCTCTACTACATGGTGATCGTGATGCCCGGGATCTACGTGGCCGTCGCCGACCTGATCGGGCGGATCGGCCCCGGCCGGATCCTCTGCATCGTCTGGATGGTGTGCGTGCTGGCGGCGGTCGTGGTGATGTACCCGTTCACCCCGTTGCCGTAAGGCGAACGGGGAGCGCGCCCAGGCGCAGCTGGTTGGCGAGGTTCTGAGCGGAGCTGATCGAGAAGCTGCCGCTGATGTCGGCGCCGTTGTCGCCGTTGATCCCGTCCGGGTACTGCTTGTAGCTGATGAACGGGACCGTGATCAGCTGGTTGTCGAGCGCGATCGCGAAATGCTGGTTGAGCTGTTGTCCGAGCCCGCTGTCGAGCTCGCCGCGGCGCGCGATCGCCGCGGTCACGTCCTGGAACGCCGACCTGCCCTTGCTACTGAACCCGAACGTGACATCGGGCTGGCCGGCGTTGAGGCCGGTGCTCTGCTGGGGGTTCGTGATCTCGCTGCCGCGGATCGCGATGTTGTCCTTCAGCACATAGAACTGGGCGGTCGGGTCGCCGATCGGCGTCGGCTTGGAGAAGTTGGCGGGGATCGCCTGGAGCACGACCGTCCCGCGCGGGACGACCACAATGTCGCCCTCGGCGGCGTCGACGCCCGCCGCAACGCCGGCCAGCAGATCGGCCCTGCTGTCGCCGGGCCCGGAGAGCAGGCAGTGCTGACCCGCAGACGGGGCAGTGCCGTTAGCCTTGGCCGCCGCCTGGCACGCGGCGCTCCCCGGCGCCCCGAACATCCAATACTGGGCGCCGAGCCGCGAGTTGGCGGGGCTTGAGCGCGCCGGCTGCTTGGCGGCAAGAGTCACCGCGTCATACAAGTCCATACTCCCCGCGCCCGGCTGACCCGGGGCTCCACTCGAGCCCGACCCCTGACTGATCGTGGTCGCCGTCGGATCCTGGGTCTGGAGCTGGCTCGCGACCGTCTTCCCATTGGGCATGAGCGCGTTCGCCTCCCAGTCATAGAACGCCAGCGGTGCGGTCGTATCGATTAGGGCGAGGATCCTGGCGCGGGCGCCTGCGCTCCGGTTCGGCGTTGTGACGACGATTTCGTTCCCGGCGCGCGACACCCCGACGCCGGGAAAGACCGATCCGAGCCGCGCGTGAAGGATCGTCACCGCACGGTTGATCGCCGGACTGAGCGGCGTGTCCGGATCGAGCGCCGATGCGGTCAGGACGACGGTGGGGCCCTGGCCGGCCGCCGGCGCGGTGGTCGGCTTCGAGCCCGAGCCGCCCGCGATCAGGAACACGGCGACGACCACGATCACCACGGCGACCGCGGCCGCCGACGCCGCATACCGGAGCGCGAGCGGCAGGAACGATGAACGCGGCAGTCCCGCCTCGACGTTACGCACGATCTGGCGCTCGACGCGATCGAAGTAATCGCTCACCGGTCACGCTCCGTCAGTTGCTTTCTCAGTCGCGAGAGACCACGGCTGACACGCTGCCGGGCCACCAGCTCGGAGCAATTCAGCGAGCGAGCGACGTCCGCGTACTCGCGCTCGTCAAGTACGCGAGACCGGACCGCGTCGCGCTGGCGCTCGGGAAGCTGCTCCACGAGCTCGAGCACTTGGTGCTCGGGGGCGGCCGCGAGCTGATCGACGCGGGCGAGGTCGTCGTCGTCGAGGACCTCGGGCTCGAATGCGAGGCGCCGGCGAGCCCGGTCCTCGACCCGACCGCGGCGGCGGCTCTCGAGCAGCTTGTTGCGCGCGATCCCCAGCACCCACGGCCGCGCCGAGCCGGGCCCGCGCGGCCGGAAGCGCCGCGCGACCAGGAAGATCGCGGCGAACACCTCGGCGGTCAGATCGGCCGTCGCCTCCCGGTCGCCGGTCTCGCGCAGCAGGAAGCCGACGACCGCGGGGAGATGGCGCCGGTAGAAGGTCGCGAACGCGGGCCCGTCACCGGCCACGACCGCCGCCAGCAACTCGCCGTCCGTGCGCTGCGTGTCGAGTGGCATCTCAACAACAGACTTTGCGTGAGCGAAGCTCCGTGTGACGTTTTCGGCCCGCGATTTTCTCTCCACCGCCTTCGCCCCAGACACCGGCGGCGAGCCGCTCACTCTCCGCTCGTGAGCCAGAGCGCCAACGCCCGGGCGGCGGTCTCGACCGGTAATAGACCGGTGGTGTCGACGATGTCGACGTTCGCGAGCTTTCGCATCCACGTCAATTGCCGTCGCGCGTAGTTGCGGGTTCGCCGCTTCATCGACTCGATGTCGCCGGCCAGCAGCTCCTCGAACCCAAGCGCCTTGCGGGCGGTCGGCGACACGCCGGCAGCGTATGCGCGGCGCACTTCGCCCTGCGCGCCGGCCGCGACCATCGCCTCGACGCGGGCGTCGATCCGGTCGTATAGCTGCCGGCGGTCGAGCACGAGGCCGATCAGGACCGTGCTGTGCCGCACCTCGGCGGTCCACAGCTCGGAGTCCTCGCTCTGGCGATCAAGCTCTCCTGCGTCGAACAGCTCGAGCGCTCGGACGATCCGCTGGCGGTCGCCGGGCTCGATCTCGGCCGCCGCCCACGGCGCGCGTTCGCGCAGCACACCGTGGAGCGCCGGCGCCCCGCGCCGCTCGAGTTCGCCGATCCAGTACTCGCGCACGCCCTCGGGAGGCGGCGGCCGCAGGCTCAGCTCGGCGAGCGCCGCGCGCAGGTACAGCCCGGTGCCGCCCACGACGATCGGTCGCCCGCCGCCGTCGAGCACGGCATCGATCTCCGCGTGGGCGAGCTCCGCGTACTGGCCGGCGCTGAAGCTCGCGTCGACCGGCAGGAACGAGATCAGCCGGTGCTCGAGCTGGGCCCGCTCCTCGGGGGTGGCCGCGCCGGTCAGGGTCTCCAATCCCTGGTAGACCTGAAGCGCATCCGCCGACACCGCCACCGGTCGCTCCCCTAGCTCGCGCAGGCGGCGAGCGAGCTCGATCGCGACGTCGGTCTTGCCGACGCCGGTCGGGCCGAACAAGGCGATCACCTCCGCGCGTGGCATCGTCCGGAGTATCGTGGAGCGATCAGGATCGGCACTGGAATCTCGACCGAGCGCGACCCGCTCCAGGCCGGCACGGCCGCGGCGCAGTCGGCGGCCTCGGGTCTCGGCGGGGCTCCAGTCGACCTCGCGGTGGTGTTCGCGAGTGGGTCGCATCTGATCGCGCCCGAGGCCACACTCGAGGGCGTGCACTCCGTGCTGTCTCCCGAGGCGCTCATCGGCTGCGGCGCAGGCGGGGTGCTCGGCGCGGGGCGCGAGTTCGAATCCGGAACCGGAGTGGCGGTGTGGGCGGCCGCGTTCGGTGGCGATGGCGAGGCGACCCCGTTCCACGCGACGCTGACCGACGACGGTCCCGAGCACCAGCTCGTCGGACTGCCGGATCTCGACGGTTCGAGCGGGCTGCTAATGCTCTCAGACCCTTACTCGTTCCCGACGGACGCCGTGCTGGAGGTGCTCGCGGGCTACGCGCCCACGGTCCCCGTGCTCGGCGGAATCGCCAGCGGCCGCACCGCCGCGGACGAGGCGGCCCTGTTCTTCGGAGACTCCGTCTGCGACAGCGGAGCGGTCGGCGTCAGCCTCCAGGGTGTCGAGATGCTGCCGTGTGTGTCACAGGGCGCCGCCCCGCTGGGACGCGAGGTCACGATTACCGCGGCCGAGGGGAACGTCATCCACGAGCTCGCGGGCCGCCCCGCGCTCCAGACGATCGAGCAGATCATCTCCGAGCTCCCATCCCGGGAGCGCGGGCTGGTGGCCGGCGGACTGTTGATCGGCGTCGTCATCGACGGGGGCAAGCCCGAGTACGAGCAGGGCGACTTCCTCGTGCGCGGCGTGCTCGGGGCGGACTCGGAGACCGGGTCGGTCGTCGTCGGCGCGCCGGTCACCGCGGGACAGGTGGTCCGTCTGCATGCGCGCGACGCGCGCTCGGCCGACGAGGACCTTTGCCAGGCGCTCAAGCTGCGGGTCGAGGCGATGGCCGGCGAGCGGCCGGCCGGCGCGCTCGTGTTCTCGTGCAACGGCCGCGGCACCGCGATGTTCGGAGTCGCCGACCACGACGCGGAGACGATCGAGCGTGAGCTGCGCGGCGCCCCATCGGCCGGATTCTTCGCCGCGGGCGAGATCGGTCCCGTCGGCGGCCGCAGTTTCCTGCACGGGTTCACCGCGACCATCGCCGTGTTCCCGCGCGCTTCATGAGCATCCTGAGCGGCAACGTGCTGCTCACCGGCGCGACCGGCGGGCTTGGCATCGCGATCGCGCGGGCGGTCGCGCCGCGGTGCGCCACGCTGGTGATCACCGGTCGTCGCGCGGACGTGCTCGAGGCGCTCGGAGCCGAGCTCGGGGCCCGGGTGGTCGCCTGCGACCTGTCGCGGCGGGAGGACGTCGAGCGGCTGATCGCGCAGGCCGGCCAGATCGACGTGCTGGTTGCGAACGCGGGCGTCCCGGCGGCGGGGCTCCTGGCCGATTCGAGCCAGGACGAGATCGACGCGATGCTCGAGGTCAACCTACGGGCTCCGGTCGCGCTCGCGCGGGCGCTGGTGCCGGCGATGGTCGACCGCGGGCGCGGGCACCTGGTGTTCGTGTCCTCGCTCCAGGGCAAGGCCGCCGTGCCCGCCTCGTCGATCTACTCGGCGACGAAGTTCGGCTTGAGGGGCTTCGCGCTCGCGCTGCGCCAGGATCTCCGCCGGCACGGCGTGGGCGTATCCGTCGTGCTGCCGGGCTTCATCAGGGACGCCGGGATGTTCGCCGACTCAGGGGCCCCGCTGCCGCCCGGCGTGGGCACCCGCTCGCCCGAGGATGTGGCGAGCGCAGTGGTCTCGGCGATCGAGCGCAACCGCGCCGAGGTCGAGGTGGCCCCGGTCCCGCTGCGGCTCGGCACCGCAGTGGCCTCGGTCGCGCCGGCGCTCAGCGCCGCGGTCAGCCGGCGGCTCGGGAGCGAACGGATCGCCGCCGAGATCGTGGCCGCCCAGCGCGAGAACCGCTGAGGGCTCAGGCCGGGTCGCCGCGAGAACCGCCGACGGCTCAGGCCGGGCCGGCGCGAGAACCGCTGGCCGGTCAGGCCGGGCCGGCGCGCGAGGACCCCTCAAGGCCCATGTTCCCCGGCGCTGTCGAGGGGTACGATCGCGGTATGACTGAAGACGCCTCCTTCCTACGCGAGCTCGGCCAGCAGCTCCGCGTTGACTCCATCCGGTGCAGCGACGCCGCCGGCTCGGGCCACCCGACCTCGTCGATGTCAGCCGCCGACCTGATGGCCGTGTTGTTCGCCAAGCATCTGCACTACGACTTTGGGCACCCGGACGACCCTCGCAACGACCACCTGATCTTCTCCAAGGGACACGCCTCGCCGCTCTACTACAGCCTCCTGAAGGCCGCAGGTGCGATCACCGATGAGGAGCTGCTGACATTCCGGCGGCTCGGAAGTCGCTTCGAGGGCCACCCCACGCCGGTGTTGCCATGGGTGGACGTGGCGACCGGCTCGCTCGGCCAGGGACTCCCGATCGGCGTCGGTGTCGCGCTCGCCGGAAAGCGCCTCGATCAGCTGCCCTACCGAGTATGGGTTCTGTGCGGCGACAGCGAGATGGCCGAGGGGTCGATCTGGGAGGCGTTCGAGCACGCCGCATACAACGGCCTCGACAACCTGACCGCGATCATCGACGTCAACCGGCTCGGTCAGACGCGCCAGACGATGCACGGCTGGGATCTCGACTCATACGCCGAACGCGCACGAGCCTACGGCTGGCACGCGATCGAGATCGACGGCCACGACGTCCACGAGATCGACGGCGCGCTCGCCGAGGCCTCGCACATCGAAGGCCGCCCGTCGGTGGTCGTGGCGCGAACCAAGAAGGGAAAAGGGGCGAGCGAGGTCGAGGATCTCGAGGGCAAGCACGGAAAGCCCCTGTCGGACCCCGCGGCGGCGATCAAGGAGCTCGGTGGCGAGCGCTCGCTGCTCGTCGAGGTCGCAAAACCCGAGGGCGACGCGGAGCCGCACCGGATCGACCCCGGCGATCGCGTGGAGTGGCCGCGCTGGGACGGCGACGACGAGGTCGCCACCCGCCGTGCCTACGGCGATGCGCTGGCGGCGCTCGGCGCCGAGCGCACCGACATCGTCGCCCTCGACGGCGAGGTGTCGAACTCGACGTTCTCCGAGCTGTTCCGGAAGGCCCATCCCGACCGCTACTTCGAGATGTTCATCGCCGAGCAGCAGCTGGTCGCCGCGGCAGTCGGTCTGCAGGTTCGCGGCTACCGGCCGTTCGCCTCGACGTTCGCGGCGTTCTTCAGCCGGGCGTACGACTTCGTGCGGATGGCGGCAATCAGCCGCGCCAGGCTGTGCCTCGCCGGCTCGCACGCCGGCGTTTCGATCGGCGAGGACGGACCGTCGCAGATGGCGCTCGAGGACCTCGCGATGTTCCGCGCCGTCCATTCGAGCGCGGTCCTCTACCCGTCTGACCCCAACGCGGCGGCGGCGCTGGTGCGGCTGATGGCCGACCATCCCGGCATCGCCTACATGCGCACGACTCGTGGCGCCTCGCCCACCATCTACGGGCCTGAGCACCAGTTCGAGATCGGCGGCTCGAGCGTCCTGCGCTCCTCCGACGAAGACCAGGTGACGCTGATCGGCGCCGGCGTCACGCTGCACGAGGCGCTGAAGGCGGCCGACGCGCTGGCCGAGCAGGGCATCGCGGCCCGGGTGATCGATCTGTACTCGGTCAAGCCCGTCGACGAGGAGACGCTGCGTCAGGCTGCCGCCGACACTGGCGCGATCGTCACCGTCGAAGACCACTGGCCCGAGGGCGGACTCGGCGACGCCGTGCTCGCCGCCCTCGCCGAGGTCGAGGGCGTCCGCGTGCGCAAGCTGGCGGTCACGGGCATGCCGGGCTCCGGCAAGCCGGCCGAGCTGTTGCATGAGTTCGGGATCGACGCCGACGCGATCATCGCCGCCGCCCAGGATCTGGTGCGCGCACCCGCCGGGGCTCAGTAGCCGGCACGGATCCGTCGGCGCGCAGTAGCCGGCGGTCCGGTCGGCGGTCGGGATGCGAGCGGTTCCGGTTGGGATCAGAGCGCGGTTTGCCCGGACCGCGATCAGTTGCGGCGCGAGGCGGCGCCAACGCCACGGCGCGGCTCCGCGTCGGAAGCAGCGCTCCCATCACCGTCCCCGTTGCCGCCGCGCGGCGACTCCCCGTCGGGAGCGGCGGTCCGATCGCGGTCCTTATCCCCGGGAGCGGCGTTCCGATCACCGTCCTTACCCTCGTCGCGTGAGGCGCGGACTTCGCCGTCCTTACCCTCGTCGCGTGAGGCGCGGACTTCGCGCGAGGCGTTGTCCTCGCCGCCCACCGCGGCGTGCTCGCCGGTCACGCTCGCCAGCGCGTCGATGATCTCGTCTGCCAGGCGCGCGCCATCGTCCGGGCGGTCCGGCGTCGCCTGCACTCTGACGACGAGGTCGTCCCCATCGAGCTCCTCGAGCAGGACCGCGGCCTTCCGGCGCGTTGGCGTCTTCACCTTGTCGTCGAGGATCGCCTGGACCTGGCTCGGGCGGATCCCGGTGACCAGACGGACCTTTACGTCGACCGAGTCCGGCTCCCTGATCGGGACCACGACGGCCGAAAGCACGACGTTGTTGGGCACCATGATCCGGTCCTCGTTCTGGGCCAGCGTCGTATAGAGCAGGCCGAGCGAGCTCACGATCCCTTCGATTTGTCCGCCGACGGCGCCCGCCTGGAACCGCACGCGCTCGCCGACCCGGAACGGGCGCGCGCTCAGCAGCACCATCCCCGCGAACAGGTTGCCGAGCGTCTGCTGCGCGGCGAGACCGAGGATCACCGCGGTGAACGCGCTCGTGGCGACGAGCGAGGCCGCGCTCACACCCGCGATCTCGAGCGCCACCAGGAGCGTGATGCCGACGGTTACCAGGCGCACGAGGAACCCGACGGTTCCGGCGGTACCGGGATCCATCCGGCGGAAGAACGTCGGTCCCGCGACACGGCCGATATCGCGGGCGATGGCCCAGCCCAACGCGAGCAGCGTCAGCACGGTCGCGACCGTGATCGGCGTTATCCACCCGCTGGCCTTGTGGGCGTTCGTCGTCTTGTCGTAAAGGTGGAACCAGCTCTCGTAGTTGTTGTAGAAGACGATGACCGCGATGAACAGCGGCACCAGGATCGCCACTCGACGTCGCGCGCCGGTCAGGCTCTTCTTGTCGTAGTCGACGGCCAGCCCGACGCGTTCCCACTCCTCGCTGTGGGTCTCGAACATCTGGTCGAGGCGGAAATCAGGCTTTGATGGCTTGAAGCGTTGTGGCATCTGACACGTTGGCGCTGGGCGGGTCGCTTTACCTATCACCGCCAGGCGGCCCAGGTTTCACTCGAATCTCAGAATAGGCGACCTTGCTCCGCCCGCCACGCGTTTCCCTTTCTTTCCGAAATTGCGGCCTCCTCGTCCGGGGAGCGTGGCCGGTACCGGCCGCGCATCCGCTCTCCGGGCGGAAGGTCGGGACCCTTGACCAGCTCGCCGAGCCGCTTGCGCTCCTCAGGCTGGGCATAGGCACCCCGCTGATACAGCCGCTTGTAGCGTTCCACGAGGTCCGGACGGTTGTTTCTGAGCCAGTCGAAGAACAGCCCCCGCACCTCCCCGCGCAGGTGCAGCGCGATCCCGCTCACGTACGCCGCGCCGGCCTCTGATGCGAGCTCGAGGATCTTTGCCACCTGCTCGGGCTCGTCATTGATCCCGGGCATCAGGGGCGCCACCAGCACTCCGGTCCGGATTCCGGCCCTGGTCAGCTCCGCCACCGCCTCGAGCCGCGCCCTCGGGTTCGGCGAATGCGGCTCCGTCGCACGCCACGCCCGCTCATCCAGCGTCGGCACCGACAGTGCGGCGCTGAACTCCGTCCGCTCGGCGATCTGCTTCATCAGCGGCAGGTCTCGCAACAGCAGCGGAGATTTGGTCAGCACCGAGCAGGGATTGCCCGCGTCCCGCATCGCCTCCCAGATTCCGGGCATCAGCTTGTACCGCCCCTCGACCCACTGGTACGGGTCGGTGTTCGTCCCCAGCGCCACGTGCTCGTGCGTCCACTTCGCCCGCCCCAGCTCCGCCCGCAGTAGCTCCGGCGCGTTGACCTTGACCACGATCTCGCGCTCGAAGTCCCGGCCGGCGTTGAAGTCGAGGTACTTGTGCGTCGGACGGGCGAAGCAGTTGTGGCTCACCACCCCGTTGGCGATGAAATCGCCGGTCCCCGTGGTGATGTCGTAAAGCGGCATCTCGCGACCGACCGGCTCGATCTCGGCCACTCGCAGGTTCTCGAACGTCTTGACCATCTGGCCCTCGAAGTTCCGCTTGCGAGTGATCGCCGGGTCGGTGAGGTGGAAGAAGCGAACGTGCTCTGAGAGGCCGCCGCGAATGCGGATGTACTTCAGCCCGTTGGCGTTCCGCGTGCGGTCGAGGGCGACGTCGAACCCGAGCCGGCGTGCGCAGGCCTCCGTCCATTCGAGGATCTGCGGATCGGTGTTGGCGATCCTCAGCGCAAAGTCGCTCCGTGAACCCTCGGCGTCGAAGATTCCGGCGAGGAACCCGCGACACCACTGGAGGCTCGGAAGCATCGGCCACTCGACCAGCTCGGTGACCCGCTCGAACGACGACGACGCCTGGGCCGAAATCGCAGTGATCTCCCGGTGTCCCCCCGCGGCAAGCTGGAAGACACGCTCGCTGGTGGCGACGTCGACCGAGGCCAGGAACTCGCGCGCCCGGCGAAGCGCGTCCAGGTCGGCGAGCGCGAGCCGAAAGCGATAGCCGGTATAGCGCCCGCCACCGGCGCGCCGGCAATCGTACGCGCGCAGCAAACCGTCTCCTCGGATGATTCCGCACAGATATCCGCGGACGTAGTCGGCGTCGTGCGCCGGCTGCGGCGCTGACGCCCCTGTTCCAGCCAGGCGGTTGCGGGTGGTCAGGAACGGCCGGTCAGGCTGGCCTCGCGGGCTGCCCAGCACGTGCTTCCAGCCTCGATTGCTCAGCAGCCGGTGATCCCCACTGAGGATCAGTTCGGTCCCGCTCTCGAGCGTGAGCCGATATGCCGGCTTGATCGTGATCCACTTGTCGAGGACCGTCGTGTGAACGTAGTGCCGGTAGCCGGATGCCGTCACCCGCGTCCCGTAGATGGCATCGCCGACTTCCAGCTCGGAGAGCGGCTTGTGCCGTCCATCAGCCATGAGAATGGGCGTCCCGGAGCCCAGGCAATAGGTACAAGCGTGAGTGCATCCGCGATAGACGTTGATCGTCCACCGGAACGGCATCTGCGACGCCTCGGGCACGCGGTTCAGGATCGACTTGGCCCGGACCTCGTAGAACCTCGTCTCGACCGCCTCGGGCGCGTCGAAATGGCGCACGACCGCCTCCTCGCGGTAGCCGGGCAGACGGGCGCGCTCTTCGACCTCAGTTTCCAGGTTGCTCCAGCGCACGAACAGATGTTCGCATGGCCTTCGGACGGAACCGCGGGACACCGGCACGCAAAACCGCGCGCCAGCAGGGGGTTTGGTTTCCCTACTTGCCGAGGCTGAGCAGGTGCCCGAACCGCCCGAGCTGCAGCGCGGCGGCCTCGAGCGACAGCGCGATCTGCGCGTCGGGCTCAATGCTGTCGTGCGTCAGCAGCTCGAGCAGTCCGATCGTCGACGTGCCGTTGCGGACCGGCAGCAGCAGCGCCGAGCTCATCCCGTGGGCCGCGGCGGTTTGGAGCCGCTCGTCGTCGACCGCGTCGATGTCGGTGAGCCAGGTCAGGTGCGGCGCTTGGATCGCCTGATCGAGCAACGAACCGTCGCGCTTGAGCGCCGCCTCCCAGGTCAGCGCCTCGAAGCGGTCGAGCCCGCGGTGCGCGGCCCAAGTGGCCGCGCACCCCAGGCCGTCTGACTCATCGGGAAGCCATGCCGTCACGGTGTCCCAGCCTCCCTCGGACCCGAGCACCTCGACGGTCTCCTTCAAGACGTTGCGCCACACGGACTCGCGCGCAAGCGACGCCGACAGGGTCCGCTTGGCGGTGGGCTGCCAGCTGACCCCGGCGCCGTTCTGCGGCTGGCTTTCGGCGCCGATCACGTCGAGCGTGGCCAGCTCGGCCGCCTGCACGCCTGCCTCCGGATCGCCCGCAACGTCCGCTCGATCGCCGGGGCCGTCCTGCGGCTCGGGGATCTCCTCCACGACCGGCGCGACCGATCCGGTCTCCAGCTCCCCCTCCGTCTCGGCCCCGGTCTCCGCGGGCGACGACGACGCCACCGCTTGATCGAGCTGCTCCTGGAGCTCGGCGATCGCGGCGTCGGCCTCTAGAGCCTTCGCCCGACCAGTCTCGAGCTCGCCCTCGAGGTCCTCCACCCGCGCCTGCCCGTGCTCGACCTTGCCCTGCAGGTCCTGAACCCGCGCCTGCCCGAGTTCGGCCTCCCGCTCTGCCTCATGCGCCCGCGCGACAGCGAGCTTCAGCTCGGCCTCGAGCTGCTCGACCCGCGTCTGTGCACGCGCAATCTCGGTATCGAGGCCCTCGGCGCGGGCGGTCCCGCGTGCAAGCTCGGTCTCTGCTTCCTGGGCGCGGGTTCGCCATTGCTCGACGTCGCCCTCGGCCTTGTCGACGCGCGCGCGCCACCGCTCGATCTCCTCCTCGGCCTTCTCGACGCGGACACGCCAGCGGTCGACCTCCTCCTCGGCCTTGGCGGCGCGGCTGAGCGCCGCCTGCGCATCGCTCTCGGCCTTCACAACCCTGGCGCCGACGACGCGAAGCTCGGTCTCGGCCTTGTCCGCCCGCCCAACCGCCAGCTGGAGCTCGCCGTCGGCCTTGTCCGCCCGCGCGACCGCGAACCTGAGCTGGTTCTCGGCCTTGTCGGCCTCGGTGGCCGCAAGCTCGACCTCGCGCTCGGCCTTGTCCGCCCTGGTCAGCGCCAGGCGAAGCTCGCCCTCGAGCTCGCCGGTGCGCGCCTGCACCTGCTCGAGCGCCGCAACTCGGACTCGCTCGCGCTCGACGTCGCCCGTCAGCTCCCGAATCCTCTGCTCGGCGGCCTGCCGTGCTCTCGTTCAGCGCCGCGACCTGCTTGCGCTCCTGCTCGAGCTCGCCGGTTAGCGCCGCCCGTGCCTTCAGCGTGGCATCGCGCTCGGCGACGGCGTCGGCGAGCGCCGCCTCCGCTTCGGCGCGCGCCCTCTCGGCCTTGAGCAGCTGCGCCCCGGAATCGTTGGCGCCCTGCTGGCGCTCGAGCGTTGCGGCGAGCTCCCGAGCCTGCCTTACCTCGAGCTCCAGCGCCGCCCGGGCGGTCGACGCGGACTCGCGTTCGGCAGCGACCGCCGTCCGCGCCGCGTCGGCGTCGGCCCGCGTCGCCTCCAGGTCGGCGCGCGCGGCTTCGGCGTCGGCGCGGGCACGCTGCACCTCGGTCCGCGCGGCATCGGCGTCGGCGCGGGCACGCTGCACCTCGGTCCGCGCGGCATCGGCATCGTCGCCAAGCCGCTGCCTCACCATCTCGAGCGAGCGCTCGAGCTCCCCGGCGCGTTCGCGCTCGCGGCCCAATGCGCGATCGAGGTCGGCCGCCTGGGCGGCGAGAGCCGCCTCGGCGTCTCCGCGGTTGCGATCGTCGGTGGCGAGGCTGCGCTCGAGCTCGGTCAGCCGGGCTTGGGCCGCCTTGAGCTCCATCGCAAGCTCGTCGTTGGCGCTTAGCGCGGCGTCGCGCTCGGCGACCGCGGTCGCCCGCTCCGCTCGGGCCTCGGCGACCGCGGCCTGCTGCTCGCGATCGGACACGCCGGACGACGGCTCCGCAGTCGACGTCGACGGAGCCGAGCGACCCCTGACGTCCGGGAGCACGCCCCAGTCGGCGAGCATCTCGGCCCGGACACTGTCGGCGTCGAGCCGGCTCCAGCGCTCGATCCGCAGCAGCCGAGCGGCCTCGCTGCGAGCGACCTGCGCGTCGGAGGAGGGTGCGGCCACGCCGCAGACGAGCGCCGGCACGCCCTTGGCGTCGCCGACAGGAAACCGGAGGACCACCAGCGCGTCGCGCCCCTGATACGGGCCGACCATGTACTCCAGCTGGAGGGGCTCCTCGAAGTCGTCCTCGCGATCCTCCAAGCGAGGGCCGTCGACCGTCTCCGCGGGTGGGAGCTCCGCATCGGTGCGGCCGAGTAGCTTCTCCTCGGTGGTGCCGAGGAACGACGTGAAGCGCGAGTTGGCGCGGACGTAGCGGCCGTCGAGATCCTTCAGCCAGACGATCGCCGGGCTCTCGTCGAGCGCACCGTCGAGCAGCGCACTGCCGGCGTCGCCAAGCGACGGCAGCTCCTCGGTCGGCAGCGTCAGCAGGATGTGGCGAGCCCCTGCGCGGTCCGACACGGCCGCGATATCGACGGCGACCCCGTCGAGCTTCAGTATGGCCGCGTTCGCGTGACCGTCGAGCACGCGCTGCAGCTCGGGCGACTGCTTGCACAGCTCTTCCTTGTCGGCGAACCACCGGCGAAACGGCTCGGTGCCGTGCTCGAGCTTGCCGTCCTCGCCAAGCAGCGCGAGAGCAGGAACATTCGTGACCGCCGCCAGGGTGGCCATCACCGCTCCACAGATTCGTGGATCACTCCCACAATCAGCGTTTCGGCGCGTCAGGATCCCGCAGCCGCTGCGGTACCGGCCTCTGGACGGATGTCCACTTGACCGAAACGCCGAAACTGGACGAATGTCAGCGCGCGGCTCTGCTCAGGATCGATTCCTGGCCAGAAAGCGTCTGGCTGGTCGCATCAAGAATCTCGACCTCGACCAGCTCTCCCGGGGCCCCGAGCCCCGTGAAGTTCACGACCTTGTTATGGCGTGAGCGTCCCCGTAGACGGGATGGATCGGTGCGCGAGGGACCCTCGACGAGCACGTCGAGGGTCCGCCCGACGAACCGCTGGGCGCGCTCGAGCGCCCGCCGCTGCACCACCTCCACGAGGCGCTGGACACGCTCCACCTTGAGCTCGTGCGGCACCTGGTCGGGGAGCGTGGCGGCTTCGGTGCCGCGCCGCGGCGAGTAGATGAACGTGAACGCCCCGTCGTATCCGACCTGTTCGGCAACCGCGACCGTCTGCTCGAAGTCCGACTCGGTCTCGCCCGGGAACCCGACGATGATGTCGGTCGTGAGCGCGCAGTCCGGCACGTGTTCGCGGATCATCGCCACCCGGTCCAGGTAGCGCTCGCGGGTGTACGTGCGGCGCATCCGCTTGAGCACGGTGCTCGACCCTGATTGGAGGGGCAGGTGGATGTGCTCGCACAGCGCGGGAAGTTCGGCGTGGGCCCGGATGACGTCTTCGCGCATGTCCTTGGGATGGGGGCTCGTGTAGCGGATGCGGTCGATCCCGTCGACGGCGTCGACGCGGGCGAGCAACTCCGCGAACGTCGTGCGCCGCTCAGGGGGCAGGTCGCGCCCGTACGAGTTGACGTTCTGCCCGAGCAGAGTGACCTCGCGCACGCCGTCCTCGGCGAGCGCCTGCACCTCGGCGAGGAGCTCGTCGGACGGCCGGCTGACCTCCCGGCCGCGAGTCGAAGGCACGATGCAGTACGAGCACACGCAGTTACAGCCGACGCTGATCTGAACCCAGGCGTGGTGATCGCGCGCACGCTTGGCGGGCAGGTGCCCGGTGAACCCCTCGAACTCGAAGTAGCCCTGGGCCGAGAGCGAGTCACTGACCAGGAACTCGGCGAGCTTGTGGACTTGACCAGGGCCGAACGCCACGTCGACGAACGGGAACCGGGCGAACACCTCCTCCTTGACCGACTGCGCCCAGCATCCGCCGACGCCGACGATCACCTCGGGACGGTGTGATTTCAGCCGCTTGGCCTCACCCAGATGCGCGACGAAGCGGCTGTCCGCCTTCTCGCGGATCGAGCACGTGTTGAACAGGATCAGATCGGCCTGGTCACGGGCCGGCGCCTCGGAGTAACCGAGCGACTCGAGCATCCCCTTCATCCGCTCGGAGTCGTGCTCGTTCATCTGACATCCGAATGTCGTCACGTGATAGCGCTTCATGCTCACGGCAAGCGTACCGACGCGATCGCGGGCGGCTCAGCTCGGTTCGAACCCCGGCAGCACGAGCTCTATCTCGGCGCCGCGCCCGTTGTGGTCGGCCACGGACACGCTGCCCTTGTGGGCCTCGGCGATGGCGCGGACGATCGCGAGGCCGAGGCCGGCGCCGCCGCTGGTCGAGCGGGTACGACCGCCGTCGGTTCGGTGAAAACGTTCGAACACGCGGTCGCGCTCGCTGGGCGGGATCCCGGGACCGTCGTCGAGGACCGCGAACCGAATCGAATCGGGCGAGACCCTGGTGACGTCGAGGCGGACAAGGCCGTCGCGCTCATCGGTGTGCTCGATCGCGTTGCGGGCAAGGTTCCGCAGTGCCTGAGCGAGCCGGTCCGGATCGGCGTGCAGGGATCCGTCGGTGATCGTCCCGAGCTCGAATCTGCGATCCGCGGTCAGGCTCATGCCGTCCCAGATGTCCGTGACGAACGAGCGCACATCGACCTCCTCGGCGCGCAGGAAGTCGGTCCGCTCGGCCTGGGTGAGCACCAGCAGGTCGTCGACGAGCCTCGAGACGCGCGTGATCTCGGCCAAAACCAACCGCTCGACGCGATTGAGCTCAGCGCTGGGCGGGTCCTCCTGGGCGGCGAGCACCTCGAGCTGTCCGCGAATGATCGTGAGCGGCGTGCGCAGCTCGTGCGAAGCGTCGGCCACGAACGCGCGCTGGCTGTCGAACGCCTCGGCGAGACGGTCGAGCATCCGGTTGAACGCCTCGGCCAGGACTCGGACCTCGTCCCCGCGGGCGTTCGAGATCTCCATGCGCGGCCCCAGATCGCCGGCATCGACGCGGGTGGCGACCTGCGCCATCCGCCGCAGCGGCGCGGACACCCGGGCCCCGGCGAGATACGACGCCAGAAGCGCAAGCAACAAGACCACCGCTCCGGCGAGCACGAACGCGCGAGCCACCCCGTTCTGCGCCCGCGCGACGACGGTCAGCGGCTCCGCCGCGCCCGCGACGATCGGGACAGTCCCCACGAGGGCGGCTCGCTCGTAGATCCGCATCTTCCCGATGTCCGGCACGCGCGCGTTCGAGAAGCCGAGATGTGGCAGCAGGAGGTACTTTCCCTCCTCGTTCTCGATCTGCTGCTCGGCCCCGCTCTCGCCCTCGTCAGGACGACCGCCTCCGAAAAGCTCCGGGTGATTGCTCGCCGTCTCGCCCTTCGGCATCAACACGAACAGCACGGTCGAGGTGGCTGTGTACGGCTGGGCGCGCACATAGTTCGTCGCGGCGGTGGCGAAGTCCCGCTGGTTGCCGCCGCCGAACGAGTGCAACGACTGCAGGAGCTGGGTCGTGTCACCCGTGATGTCGCGGTCGATCTGGCTTCGCAGCTGCACGCCGGTGTCCTGATAGACGACCAGGAATACGACCGCCGCGGACACCACCATCACGCTGGCCACCCACGCCGTCAGTCGCCACCGGAGTCCGACCGGGAGTGCCGATTGAAATCGCGCGCGCACGGCGGGCAGCGACGGTCCCGTCCGCCGGTTAGTGGCTCGTTTCCAGCCGGTAGCCGACCGAACGGACGGTGACGATCGGCACGCTCGTGCCCTGCCGGCGCAGCTTGCGACGGAGGTACCCGATGTAGACGTCGACGACGTTCGTGCCGGGGTCGTATTCGTAACCCCAGACGGCCCGCAAGATCTGCTCCCTGGAAAGAACGTGACCGCAGTTGTGCATCAGATACGCCAGCAGCTCGAACTCGGTCGTTGACAGTCGCACCAGCTGGCCGGCGCGGCGGACCTCGCGTGTGAGCAGGTTCACCTCGATGTCCCCGGCGCTCAAGGTGGTCCGGGGCGTCTGCGCGGCCGCGCGCAGCTGGGCCCGGATCCGAGCCGCGAGCTCGGTGAGGGAGAACGGCTTCGTGAGGTAATCGACGGCGCCGGCGTCGAGTCCGGCGACGCGATGCTCGACCTCGGCGAGCGCCGTGAGGACGATCACCGGCAACCCCGGCTTGGCCTCGTGCAGTGTCGCGAGGACGTCCAGGCCACTGCGGCCGGGGAGCATCAGGTCGAGCACGACCAGATCGACGTCCTCGTTGAGCGCGGTCACGGCGCCCGTGACCCCATCGATCGCCGACATCACGTCGAACCCTTGTGCGCGCAATCCCCGTTCAAGGAAATCGACGATTCCAGGTTCGTCTTCTATCACGAGGATCAATCCGGGCATGGCAAACCGTCGCCGCTTCCGGCGTCGCGCATCGGCGGATGATAAGGCCGGGCGTAGGGGTCGTCTGGTCGGGCAAAGAGCATTCTCATCGAGCGCTCACACTGGACTTCGGTTGGGCGTCGAGACTAGGCCGGAATGGGGACGGACGACGACGTCATCATCGCGCGGCGGGACCATGAACGTCCAGCCCCGCATTCTGGCGCCTCGCCTCAGTGGCGCACCGGCTCGCTCACCGGCGGAGGCACCGACGGCAATGAGCAGCTGACCACGGTCACCGGCTTGATCCTGATCGTGCTGCTCGCGGCGATCGGATTCACGATCCCTCAGCTCCGTCAGTTCATCTGGATGCATCTGTTCGTCGGCTTCCTGCTGATCGGGCCGGTCTTACTCAAGGTTGCCGCCACCGGGTACCGGTTCGTGCGCTACTACACCCACGACCCGGCGTACCGGAGCAAGGGACCGCCCGAGATCGTCCTGCGCCTGATCGCCCCAATCGTCGTCCTCTCGACGATCGGTGTGTTCGCCACCGGCATCGGACTGATCATCGTCGGCCCCGCCGACCGCAACCCGATGCTGCTCCTGCACAAGGTGACGTTCATCGTATGGGTCGTGTTCACGACCCTGCATATCCTCGGCCACCTACCGGCGGTGGGAAGGACGCTCGGGGTCGGCGGCCCAGGCCACGGCGACCGCGTCGAAGTTGGCGCGGGGGCCGCGGGGCGCTGGATCGCGCTCACAGGCGCGATCGTCGCCGGACTCGTTCTCGCGGTCGTCCTGATCCCGGAGTTCGCGGCCTGGACCGGGCACGGGGTGTTCGTGCACCACCACCACTGAACGCGGCGGGGCGAGGAGTGACGCCGCCGGTCGGGCACGACGCCGCCGGGCGAAACGACGCGGACAGGACGAAACGACGCGGGTCCACCGCGCGCCGGGGCGGCCGACGCGCGATGGACCGTGGTCAGAGGTGTCGCTTCAGTTGCGAGTTAGCTGCACTCGGCAGCCCACGCGCAGTCGTCGAACCCGTCACCAGTCGAGTTCGGCGCCGACGGGGCACCGATCACGTTGCCGCTCGAATCCGTCAGGTCGAGCTCCTCGGAGGCCTTGAGGCCGGCCGATGCGCCGTTCGTCGTCGCCGACGTGAACGCCGGGTTCGTCAGATTCGGCAGCGACGCAAAGCCGGCGTCGGTACCGATCTCGAGCGGCGTCTCCTCGATCCACTCCGCGCTGGCGTGAGTGGACGGGTAGGGCGCGGTCTGTGAGAACGACTCACCACGAGTCACATCCTGGATCGAGATCGTCCACAGATCCGAGTCCGCGACCACCTCGGAGATCGAGGCATGCATGTGGTCACCCGGCTCGACCGTCATGTTGCTGATCGTCAGCGACGGCGCCGGCACGAGCTCCCACCACGCCGAGTACGACGCGGCGCCGGTCGAGTCAACGTCCTGCTCGGTGCCGGTCTGAATAAGCGTCGAGTCAGTCGCCGTACAGCCGGCGTCGATGCAACCTCCACCGATGCCGATCCAGTCCGAGGAGTCCTCGGCCTGACCGGCCGTGTGCTGGGTCGCCGTCGGAACGGTCCAGTCACCAGTGATCGAGTTGAACAGCTTGCTTCCCTGCTCGAGCGTGCCCTGGTTGTACCCGAACCAGTTGCTGCTCGAGTTCGTGTTCGAGCGCAGATGCAACAGCTGCCCGTGAGACGTGATGGCCGCGGACGCGCTTGTGGCCGCCACCGCGCAGGTTGCGAGCGAGACAGAGATAACTACCGCCAGCCGCTTACGGGCGCCGACGCGCAACAACCGTCGATTCATTCGAGGGTCCCTTTCTCGGCGACTTGCGGGTCAAAGCCGCCTACCTCCCGCCAGTACGACCCGCGCTAAGCGGTATACCCCGACACGGGAAATTTGACCCATAGTTCACCGAGATGTCACGTCACGGGCTCGACGGGCGCCCGCGAGGTGGTGACGCCGATGCGATCAGCGGGCGTACTCGACGGCGCGCGACTCCCGGATCACGGTGACCTTGATCTGACCCGGGTACTCGAGTTCCTTCTCGATCTCCCGCGCTATCTCATAAGAGAGCGCGGTGGCGGCATCGTCGTTGATCGCGCCCGGCGCGACCATGACGCGGATCTCGCGCCCGGCCTGCATCGCGTAGACCTTGTCCACACCCTTGTGCCGGGTAGCGATCTGCTCAAGATCTCGCAGGCGCTTGACGTACTGCTCGAGGGACTCGCCGCGGGCCCCCGGCCGGGCACCGGACAGCGCATCCGCGGCCTGGACGATCACTGCCTCGATCGTCTGCGGCTCGACCTCGTTGTGGTGCGCCTCCATCGCGTGCGCCACCGCCTCGGGTTCGCCGTACTTGCGTGCCATCTCGCCGCCGACGAGCGCGTGCGGTCCCTCGATCTCATGCGTGACCGCCTTGCCGATGTCGTGTAGCAGCGCGGCGCGCCTGGCGGTCCGCGGGCTCGCCCCCAGCTCCGCGGCCATCATCGCCGCCAGCTGCGAGACCTCGATCGAGTGCGCGAGCACGTTCTGGCCGTAGCTCGTCCGGAACCTGAGCCGGCCGAGCAGCTTGATCAGCTCCGGATGGACGCCCTGAACGCCGGCGTCGAACACGGCCTGCTCTCCCATCTCGACGATGTGGCTCTCGAGCTCGGACTTCGCCTGGTAGTACATCTCCTCGATTCGAGCCGGATGGATGCGACCGTCCTGCAGCAGCTTCTCGAGCGTGAGCCTGGCGATCTCGCGACGGACGCCGTCGAACCCGGACAGGACGACCGCTCCGGGCGTGTCGTCGATGATGAAGTCCACGCCGGTGAGATTCTCGAGCGCGCGGATGTTGCGGCCCTCGCGGCCGATGATCCGCCCCTTCATGTCGTCGGCCGACAGCTGGACGACCGACACTGTGGTCTCGGCTGCGTGCCCAGCGGCGAGACGCTGCATGCACACCGACAGGATGTTGCGGACCCGGCGCTCGGCCTCGCGCTTGGTCTCCTCCTCGATCTGGCGGATGCGACGGGCGGCGTCGTGCTTGGCCTGGTCCTCGATCTCTTTGAGCAGGAGTTGCTTGGCGCGCCCCGCCGACATGCCCGAGACCTGCTCGAGCGAGCGCTCGAGCTCCTGCTTGGACTCGGCGACCGCCCTGCGCTCCTTCTCGAGCTCAGCCTCGCGGCTAGCGAGCGCCTCCTCGCGGCGCGTGACCGCGCCGGTCCGTTCGAGCAATTCCGCGTCGTGGCGCCCTGGATTCGCCGGTACCGCCTCGGCGGCCGGTGCGGTCGCGGACGCGATCGGGGTCGGGGTCGCGATCGGGGTCGGGGTGGCGACGGCAACCGTCCGGGCGCCGTGCATCCGACCGTAGATGATGGCCGCGAGCACGATTCCCACCGCGATCAGCGCTGCGGCCCCGATGATTTCCATGGTCGATCCTCTCCGTGAGATCCCGGCGAACTGCCGGACCTACTTCAAAGCTTTGATTTTCGGAGCGACCGAGCGGCCCGCGCAAGGCTGCACGAACGGATACCGGCATGGCGTTTGGTGCCTGCCTTCAGTAGGCGGCTACCTGGCGGGTTCTGAGTCTTGTCTGTATGGACCAGGTGGCCCGATGGTGTTTGCCGTCGACACTGAGTCCGGAATCCAAGATATACGAAATTTGCTGGTGTTCTTTATGGCCCGCGGGCCTTCGTTCGCTACCGGGATCGTAGTACCGGCGGGCTGTGGGCGCAATGACCGCACGGCCCCCACCCCGCAGCGAGCGGAATGCCGTCGGACGCTGCGACCGCGGAACGGATCAGCTGTGGCCAACGGGAGGCCGCCAGGCTCAGTCCGAGTCCCTGGAGTGAGCGGCGATCGCGTCGAGCGCGAGCTCTGGCTCGAACCCCTTGCGGAGCAGAACCCCAAGCGCACGGTCTCGTTCCCTGCGGTCTCGCGGCGGTGAAGGGAAGCGCCGGCGCAGCAGCGCAAGCGCACGATCGAGCTCGCTGCCCGCGACCTCCTCGTGCTCGGCGAGCGCCTCCTCGACGACGTCGCGATCGATGCCACGGGAGAGCAGGACCTGCCGGATCCGGTCGCCGCCCCAGTCGTCGAGCTCGCGCTTGTCCTGGACGAACAGACGGGCAAATCGAGAGTCGTCCAGCTGCCCCTGCTCGACCAGCGCAATGATCGACCGCTCGACATCGTGCGATCCGATGCCCTTGCCGTCCAGGTGTGCGCGCATCTCCGCCTGCGTGCGCTCGCGCTGGTTCAGGTAGCGGTACGCGGTCACGAGCGCATGCTCGAGACCGGCATCGGTGTCAAGCACCCGTGTTACGCGGCCCGCCCCTCGGCGGCCGCCTCCGCTTCCACGGCCTGGAGCGCCGGACCCTCGCGTGACTGGCTCGACGTGACCAGGTCGCGGGTGAGCCCTAGGGCGGCGTAGACCTTGGATTCGATCTCCTTGGCCACGTCCGGGTGCTCGTCGAGGAACGACTTGGCGTTGCCGCGCCCCTGGCCGAGCCGCTCATCGCCATAGGAGAAGAACGAGCCAGACTTCGTGACGATGTTGTGCTCGATGCCGTAATCGATCAGGCAGCCCGACGTCGAGATGCCCTTGCCGAATTCGATGTCGAACTCGGCCTGCTTGAACGGCGCCGCCACCTTGTTCTTGACGACCTTGACGCGGACGCGGTTGCCGACCGCCTCGGTGCCGTCCTTGATTGTCTCGATGCGGCGGATGTCCAGGCGCTGGGAGGAATAGAACTTCAGCGCCCGCCCGCCGGGCTGCGTCTCGGGCGAGCCGAACATCACGCCCACCTTCTCCCGGATCTGGTTCGTGAACACGCACAGCGTCTGGGTCCGGTTCAGCCCACCGGTGATCTTGCGCATCGCCTGCGACATCATGCGCGCCTGCACGCCGACGCTCTGGTCGCCCATCTGGCCCTCGAGCTCTGCGCGCGGGGTGAGCGCCGCCACCGAGTCGATCGCGATCACGTCGACGGCCCCCGAGCGGATCAGCATGTCGACGATCTCGAGCGCCTGCTCGCCATAGTCGGGCTGGGAGACCAGCAGTTCGTCGATGTCGACACCGATCCGCTGGGCGTACAGCGGGTCCATCGCATGCTCGGCGTCGACGAAGGCGCACACGCCACCGAGCTTCTGGGCCTCGGCGAGGATGTGGTAGACGAGCGTGGTCTTACCGGACGACTCCGGGCCGAAGATCTCGATGATGCGACCACGCGGGACGCCACCGATCCCGAGCGCCAGGTCGAGCGCCAAGGCACCGGTGGGAATCGCGTCGACCGCCACTCGCGCGCCCGGGTCCCCCATGCGCATGACGGAGCCCTTGCCGAACTGCCGCTCGATCTGCGTCAGGGCACCCTGCAGCGCGGCCTGACGCTTGGCATCCGCCTTCGGGTCGGAAGTGGCCCCCTGCCGGACGCTGGCCTTATCGTTCTCGCTCATCTCCGCTCGGCTCCTTGTCTCATAAGCTTTGATCCACCACGGTAGGCGGGGTGGCGGACGGAATCGGCACGCTAGAACCGGAGCCTGCAACGGAACAAGGCACGTTCGTCTCAGAACGCGAACAACTTCGTGCCAATTGTGTGGCGTGGGTCGGATGAGCCGGATTTGAGCGTCGGTGGCGCCGGTGCGGCGGGCGCGGTGCGGCGGTCGCCCGTGCGGCGGGCGCCCGGACGGCGGGCGCGGTGCGGCGGTCGCGCGGATCAGTCTCGGTTCCAACGACGGGCACCAGGGTGGGGCGCGGCTACCCGGACGGACGTGCTCAATACGACAATGGAGCGCCGCCGGCCGAGCCTTGCCGACTCGTGCACCGTAGTCGTGCATGAGTCGGCAGGGCCGCCCCGTCTCGGCCGTCTTGTCGTGTTATGCAGGTCGGGGGCGCCGAACTCCGGGGGGCGGGTGGGGAAGCCGGGATCGGGACGGCGGTGACGGAGCGGGTGGCGATGACGGAGCGGGTGGCGCAGACGAAACGGATGGCGCAGACGAAACGGATGGCGCGCCTGGACAGGACCGGCGGCTGTGTCGCGGCGCCGGGCAGAACCTGCGTAACGGGCCAATTGACGCGATCCGCGGCAGCTTTGGCCCGTGGTGCATGTGGGGCATGCCTGCCGGGCCAAAGCGGGCGCGCCGGCGTCCGGTGGCCCGCTACGCAGCTCGGCCGCGCGGAGGGAAGGGTGAGCGTGCGACCGAAACCGCCGCCAGCATGCGCCACCTGACATTTGGCGCCGACGCGTCGAGCCTTGCTAGTCGAAGCATGTGGCGCATGCGCGGCCTGACAAGGCCACGAGGCGGAGCACCGGTTGTCAGGTCGTGCAGGTGATCGGTGGCGCACCCAGGCGGATCGCGGGACACCCGGACGCCACCGCAAGCCCACGACCGCCACCGCAGCACGGACGCACGAGCGCCACGGCACGCCCGCGACCGCAGACCCACGAGCGCCACACCACGCCCACGACCGCCACCAGGTGACCGCAGCCTCGCTCCAGGTGCCCAAACGCGTGACTGGTGCCGCAGCTCATGGTGGAACGCGACCGACCCGCCACCGAGCCGCGACCGAGACGCGACCGACCCGCACCGAGCCGCGACCGAGCCGCGACCGAGCCGCCACCGAGACGCCACCGAAACGCGACCGAGCCGCCACCGAGACGCCACCGAAACGCCACCGAGGCGCCACCGCGCCTCAGCCGGCGCGCCCGAGGACGTCGCGCAGCGCGGCCTCCAGCTCGGGGTGGCGGAAGCCGTAGCCGAGCTCCTGCAGTTGCGCCGGCACCGCGCGCTGCCCCGTGATCACGATCTGTGCCATCTCGCCGTAGAGGGCCTTGACGGCCAGCCCGGGCACGGGCAGCACCGCCGGCCGCTTCAGCACGCGCCCGAGCACGCGCGACAGCTCGCCGTTGGTCACCGGGCTCGGCGCGGTCAGGTTGACCGGGCCGGTGGCGTCCGGCTGGCCGAGGCAGAACAGCATCGCCCCGACGACGTCGTCGAGATGCACCCACGGGACGTACTGGCGGCCGCCGGCGACCGGGCCGCCGATCCCGAGCTTGAAGAACGGGAGCATCTTGGCGAGCGCGCCGCCAGAAGGAGAGAGCACGACGCCGGTCCGCGTCACCACGACCCGGACACCAGACGAAGAGGCCGCAGCGAGCGCCTCGCCCTCCCACGCGACCACGACGCCGGCGAGGAAGTCAGATCCGGCCGGCGCGCTCTCGTCGACGGGCTGATCCCCGAGCGGGCCGTAGAACCCGGTGGCGGACTGGGACACGAGCACGCGCGGCCGCTGCTCCGGCGACACAGAAAGCAACCCCTGAACGAGCGAGCGTGTCGACCGCACCCGCGACTCGCGGATCGCCGCCTTCGCCTCGTCGGTCCAGCGCTGCGCCACCGGCTCGCCGATCAGGTGCACAACCCCGTCCGCACCTTCAAGCGCAGCCGAAGGCGCCGGCGAGCCGAGAGGGTCGGCCCAGGCATGAGCCTCGACCCGATCCCCGAACGCCGACCGCGCTCGGTCGGCGTCGCGAGAGAGCACGACGACCTCCTCCTCGCGCGCCAGCAACGCGCCCACCGTCGCGCGACCGATCATGCCGGTGGCACCGGTAACGACGACTCGCATCAATCGAAGATAGCCGGATGCGAAGCGATCCGCGGACTACGACCAGATCTCGTCGAACGCGGCCTGGTCGAACGGCACCAGCCAGCACTCGGCGATCCTCCCGTCGGCGACCCGGAA
Organism: uncultured Solirubrobacterales bacterium; assembly: GCA_963746695.1. Classification (GTDB taxonomy): domain Bacteria; phylum Actinomycetota; class Thermoleophilia; order Solirubrobacterales; family Solirubrobacteraceae; genus Palsa-465. The sequence goes on from CAVVCP010000015.1 coordinate 245,151, forward strand.
GACGCCCACGGTCTCCCACGAGACCACGCGGCCGTCACGCACCGCCTGTCCGCCGGCCAACTGGACGACGCGATCGGCGATCATCGCGACGCCGTGGACGGTGACCCGGAAGGTCGAGTCGGTCATCTGCCGGCGCGTGTCGAAGTACTCGAGCACGGCCTCGATCCCACGGTGCGAACCGGCGATCGCGCTCGCCCCCGGCACGTGCCAGACCACGCCGTCGCTGAGTAGCTCGCGCATCGACTCCACGGAGGAGGCAGCCATATACACGGGAGCCTGCGTTTCGTAGAACCGCCGCACGACCGACACCGGATCCGCCGCGCCCGTCGCCGACCCCAAATCTACCGACGCGAGAGCCGAGTACCGCGCCCCGCCGGCGCCGAGCCGCGACCGGTACAGCGTCACGCGCGAGCACCGCACCGCGATCTCCGGTGGCGCCGGCAGCTCGACCGCCCGGACGCGGGCATCGCGCGAAACGCGCGCCACCGTCACGTGGGCGAGGAACGGCCGCGACTCCGGCACGTACCAACCGCCGGCAACGAGCGCGTCCGACAACGCCGACTGGATCCGCCCGATCGCGCCCTCGGGATCTGATAGCGCCACCGCCAGCACCCGAGGACGCCGCGCCGGCAGCCACAGTGCCGAACCGAGCCCCGCGTCGGCGACGGGCTCGCCTGCCACGACCCCGCAGGCCGCGCCAATCGCCTCGATCTCCTCCTCCGGCCGCGAACCGAGAAAGCACAACGTCACGTGCAGGTCCGCAGGACCGCACCAGACGCAGACCCGGAATCGACGCAGCGACGGACGATCGCCACCTCGCCAACGCCTCCCGTGCATCAGCGGGCAGCTCGAGTGCGACGAAGAGGCGCGCGCTCACGCGCGCTCGGCGCCCACCCCGGCCCCCGGAGCCGCACCAGCAGCCCCCGGAGCAGCGCCCGCTGCACCCGCAGCGCCACCATCCACCAACAACCGCCGCAACAGATGCATGGCCACGGTCGTCGACCGGTCACGGATGTCCGACCGGTTGCCGGGCAGCAACAACCGACGTGTGATCGCGCGAGCCGCCTCCGGAGACAGACCGAGAAGCAGACCGTGCCGACGGGCTTGTCCGGCGTGCCGCCGTCGGGGCCGGCGATCCCGGTGATCCCGATGCCCGCGTCCGCGTCGAACCGCGCCGCAGCCCCTGAGGCGAGCGCTTCCGCCACCTCGGTCGAGACCGCTCCGAACTGCGAAATCAACCCCGCGTCCACCCCAGCCAACGCGACCTTGGCCTCGTTCGAGTACACGACGACCCCGCCGGCGAAGTACGCGGAGGAACCGGGAAGCTCGGTCAACCGCGCCGACATCAGTCCGCCCGTGCACGACTCGGCGACGGCCACCATCCATCCGCGCTCCGAGAGCAGCGAAGCCACCTGCGCGTCGACCGTCGAGCCGTCGCGGGAGAACAGCTGCTCCCCGTGCCGCGCTGCCATGAACTCGACCAACGCCGAGTACGCCGCCTCGCCCGAAGGCTCATACCGCGTCGCGACCTCGATCTCGCCGCGGCGCAGGCAGGTGGTGATCTCGAGCGGCTCGAGCGGCACGCCCGCCTCCTCGGCCGCGCGCAGCGTGTTCGCGATCTCGGACTCCGGCAACCCATACAACCGGACGATCGAACGGCGATACGACCGAGCGCCGGCGACCGCCGCCGCGAAGGCATCAGTCGAGCGTGCCTTCTCCCACATCGCGTGCAGCTCGCGCGGCGGCCCGGGCAGCACCACGACCGTGGGCCCGGAACCGGAAGCCGGCGGGACCACCAACCCCGGCGCGGTTCCGACCGGATCGAGCACGGTGGCCCCGCGCGGGACGACAGCCTGCTTTCGGTTCGACTCACGGATTGCGTCGGGATCGAGGCCCTGCCACCGCGTCATCAGCGGCCGGAGGATCTCGGCGATCCGTTCCTCGAGAGCCTCGTCGAGCACCATCTCGCGGCCGGCGAACTCGCCCACCACCTCGGCGGTGAGATCGTCGGCGGTCGGCCCGAGGCCCCCGCTGGTGACGATCAGTGCCATCCGCTCCTCGGCCATGAACCGCAACGACGCGAGAAGGTCGTCGGGGCGGTCGCCGACGATCTGGATCATCGCCGCGTCGACGCCGATCTCGACCAGACGCTCGGATAGCCAGGGCCCGTTGCGGTCGGAGATGATCCCGGACAGGACCTCGGTGCCGGTGATCAGGATCCCGGCCCGCGGCCCCCCGGTCGACACCCCACGTCCGCCAGAACCGCCGGGAGAGTCGCTCATGTGCACGTGGGCAGCTGACCCGCGGCGAGCGGGCTGGTCTTGCCGGGCGTCAGCTCGTATCCGATCGGAGACCCCTGGGCGACCGGGACGGTCTTGCCGTTCACCTTCATCTGCACCGAGGGGTTGCCGAGCGTGATCATGAGCTTCGAGGCCGTCTCCGTCGGGATGGTCTGGCCGGCGGCGTACACCAGCCCGGGGATCAGCTTCTTCCCGGTCCCGTCCTCCACGCATACGTAGATCGAGCTGGTGGGGATGAGCTTCAGCGTGACCGTGGTCGGCTTGGGCGGCGGAGGCGGACGGTGCTTGTGCTTGCGGGCCGTCGTCGTGCTGTGCGTCGTCGTCGACGCCGGGTTCGAAGCGGCGGTCGTCGACGGCGTCGAGCTCGTGGTCGTGGTCGTGTTGTTCCCGCTGAGACTGCCAACCACGAACAGCGCCACCGCGACCACGGCGAGCACGACCACGACTGCCGCGATGCGCCCGAATCGGGAGGAGCGCCTGCGCTTGCGCTCCCGCTCGCGGCCGAGCGGTGCGATCGGTCGCATGTCCTGATCGGCTGGGCGCTCGTAGCGGCGCTTGTACTCGTCGACCAGTCCCCGGCTGTCAACCCCGAGGAAGTCGCCGTACGTGCGCAGGAAGCTTTTGACGTAGACCGGGCCGGGGAGGAGATCCCACTCCTCGTTCTCGATCGCACGCAGGTACTTGGCGCGAATCTTCGTGCGGGCCTCGACCTCTGAGATGTCGATCCGCGCGCGGATCCGCGCCTCACGCAGTGTGGTGCCGATGTCGGCCATCCGCCTGCGAAGGCTAGCGGCGGATGGCGCAACCAGATCAGGACTTTTCTGCCGCTCCCGCCGGTCCCGCAACGGACTACTGCTCTTCGTCGGCGTCGTCGGGGACGCGGACGGGAGGCGGCACGGCCGGGCTGTCGGCCTCGGCCAGGTGGGACAGGATCCGGGGCACGTCGGCCTCGGTGATCAGCACCTGGCGCGGCTTCGATCCTTCGTAGCCGGAGATGATCCCGCGCCGCTCGAGCATGTCGATCAGCCGCCCCGCGCGCGTGTAGCCGAGACGCAGCCGGCGCTGGAGCATCGAGGTCGAGGCGGTTCCCATCTGCGCCACTAGTCCGATCGCCTCCTCGAGCAGCGGATCCTCGTCGGGGCTGAACTCGGTCTCCCCAGCGCCGTCGCTCGAATCCCCGGACTCCACTTCCTCGAGCAGCTCGGCATGGAACTGGGGCTCGCCCTGCTTGCGCCACGCCTCGGTCAGCTCGGCGATCTGCTCCTCGTCGATGTAGGCCCCCTGGATCCGCTGAAGCTTGCTCGTTCCCACCGGCGAGAACAGCATGTCGCCCTGGCCGAGCAGCGACTCGGCCCCGTTGTGATCGAGGATCACCCGGGAATCGGTCTGGGAGCTCACGGCGAACGCGATCCGCGACGGCACGTTCGCCTTGATCATCCCGGTGATCACGTCCACGCGCGGGGACTGCGTCGCGAGCACCAGATGGATCCCGACCGCGCGTGCCTTCTGCGCGAGCCGGATGATCGAGTCCTCGACGTCGGCGGGCGCAACCATCATCAGGTCGGCAAGCTCGTCGATCACGCACAGGATGTACGGCAGCGGCGGCTCGCCCCGCTTCTCACGCGCACGGTTGAGCTCGGGGAGGGAGCGAGTGCGCGCGAGCGACATCGTGCCGTATCGCTGCTCCATCTCCTTGACCAGGTTCTGCAAAGCGTTGGCCGCCATCCGAGGGCTGGTGATCACGGGCGTCAACAGGTGCGGAATGCTCTCGTAGTGGTTGAGCTCGACCTGCTTGGGATCGACGAGCACGAACCGAACCTCGTGCGGCGTGGCGCGCAGCAGGATGCTGCACAGCATCGCGTTCACGCACGCCGACTTGCCGGCGCCGGTGGTGCCGGCGACGAGCAGGTGGGGCATCTTCGCGAGGTCGGCGCCGATCGCCCGGCCGGCGATGTCCTTGCCGAGCCACACGGTCAGCGGCGACCAGTCCGCGGGCGGCTGCTGGAACACGTCGCCGAGGTGGACGATCCGCCGGCGCGCATTCGGGACCTCGACGCCGACGGCCTGCTTGCCCGGGATCGGGGCCAGGATCCGGATCTCGGTGGCGGCCAGGGCGTACGCGAGGTCGTCCTTCAGCTGCGCGACCTTCGCGACCTTCGTGCCCGGCGCCAGGCGAAGCTCGTAACGCGTGATGTGCGGGCCGGTGACCCGGCCGATCACCTTGGCCTCGATCCCGAAGTGCCCGAGCGTCTCGACCAGCGTCGCCGCGACCTGCTCCTGACCCGCGGTGTCTGGCTTGGCCGCCTCGCCGGTCGCGCGCACCAGGAAACGGGACTTCGGGACCTTCCACACGAAGCTCGGATCGTCGGTGATCCGGGCGCGGTAGCGGCCCTGGGGCGTCAGGTCTTCGGGCGACGGCGCCTCGATGTCCTCATCGGCCTCGGGCGCAACCTCGGGCTCCAGGCCCGGAGGCTCGGGCTCGGGGTCCTCGTCGGGGAAGTCGGCGAGATCGGCGAGGATCGGCGGCGCTTCCACGTGCGTGGCGCGCACCACGAGCTCGGACGTGTCCGGCTCCGGGGGCAGGATCGGCTCCGCCGCGGCTACCCGGGCGCGAGCGGCTTCGGTGGCGGGCCGCCGGGCGCGGGTCGCGGCCATTCCCTCGGTGGAGCGCCGGAGCGCCCGCGTGGTGCCGGCGACTCCCGCGCCGGTCGTCCGCACGATTCCCGCGAGCGTCGCTCCGGTCACCAGAATCAGCCCGGCGACGAACAGGAACACCGCGAGGATGTCGGCGCCGAGCGTCGAGACCAGATGCGATGTGACCCACAGCTCGGCCTGCCCGACGATCCCGCCGCGCGTCTCGAACGCCGCGGCGTGCCAGAACTGCGAAGCCGGAACCGCGCCCGGCCCGACGCCGAGCGTTCCCGCCGCGAGCGCGAGCGTGATCGCGCATGTCAGGCAGATGACCCCGGTCCGCAGCGGCCGCCCCGGCGGCCGCAGCTCGCGCATCAGCACGAGGCCGCCGGCCACGACGAGCGCGGCCGGGACGACGTATCCGAGCGCGCCAAGCACGAACCGCAGGCCGGTGATGGCGCCGTTGCCGAGCGCCCCGCCGTCCCAGTGCGCGTAGGCCACGCCCCCCAACAGGATGCCGACGGCGATCATCCCGAGCCCGATGATGTCGACGTGATGGGGCTCGAGCGCGATGGTCGGGCGCGGCAAGGAGGGCACGCGCGACAGCAGTGAGCGCGTCGCGCGCTTGGGCGGCGGCTTCTTTCGCTTGCGGGCGGCCATCTCGGATCAACTGGCTTCGACGTGCCGGGGCCGCTTCCTGCCACCCGAAGCGGGCAGAAAGCCGGCTCGAGCGCCGTACCATCTGGATACAGAAATGGCGGAATACGAACGAACCCCTCGCGTACTGGTCGTCGAGGACGACGACGCCATCGCGCAGGTGCTCCAGCGCTCGCTGCGGATGGAGGGCTACGAGGTGCGGATCGCCGGCGACGGAACCACGGCGCTCGACGAGGCCCATGGGTTCCTGCCCGACCTGCTGATCCTCGATCTCGGGCTCCCGGGCCTGGACGGCGTCGAGGTGGCCAAGACGCTCCGCCAGGCCGGCGACGACGTGCCGATCCTGGTCCTGACCGCACGCGACGGAGTCGAGGCGCGGGTCGAGGGCCTCGACGCCGGCGCCGACGACTACCTGGTCAAGCCGTTCGAGCGCCAGGAGCTGCTGGCGCGGCTGCGGGCGCTGCTCCGCCGCCGTCCACCGCGGGGCCAGGCGACGCTGACGATGAGCGACCTCAAGCTCAACCCCGACACGCACGAGGTCACGCGGGCCGGCCGGCCGATCGACCTGACCCAGCGCGAGTTCGAGCTGCTCGAGTACCTGATGCGCAACGAACGGATCGTGATCTCGCGCCAGCGCCTGCTCGACGAGGTGTGGGGCTATGACCCGTTCTCGATGACCAATACGATCGAAGTGTTCGTCTCGAACCTTCGTAGGAAGCTGGAAGCCGGTGGCGAGCCGAGACTCCTACATACGATCCGCGGCGCGGGCTACGTTCTCCGCGTATAGGTCGATCCCGATCCGCTGGCGGCTTGCCGGCGGTTCGGCGATGTTGACCTGCGTGATCCTCGCGAGCTTCGCCGCGATCGTCGGGGTGCTCACCGACCGCCAGCTCCGCGGACAGTTCAACGACGAGGTCCGCAGCAACTCGGACCAGCTGGCCAACGACATCCGGCTGAAGTGGCTCGGCAACAGCGGGAACCTGCAGTGCAATCAGACCGTTTCGCTCAAGGACTACGCGAGCGCCGAGCACGTCCAGATCAGGATCTTCAATCAGGCCGGCCTGCTTCTGTGCACGCAGGACGAGGTGCGGATCAAAGGCGTCAAATCGCTGCAGGCGACCCCGTTCTTTCCGCTCCCGGCAAGCCGCGGGACGGTTCAGGAGGGCGGATACAGGGTCGTGGCGACGCAGCTGAACGTGGAGCACAGCCCGGTGTGGCTGCTTTACGCGCGTCCGCTGTCCGATGTCGACCACACGATCGCGCGGGTGCAGGTGATCCTCCTGCTCGGCGTGCTCGGCGGCACCGTGCTCGCGCTGCTGGGCGGGCTCGCCACCGCCGCGCGCGCGATGCGGCCGATCGTGCAACTGACGGAGGCCGCGCGCGAGATCGAGCGCACGCGCGATCCCACGCTCCGCCTGCCCCATCCCGAGGCGGACGACGAGGTCGCGGAGCTGGCTCGCACCGTCGAGGGAATGCTCTTATCGCTCGACGCTGCCCGCAGCAACACTCACGCTGCGCTCGAACGCCAGCGCGAGTTCGTCGCCGACGCCTCGCACGAGCTGCGCACACCGCTCACGAGCCTGCTCGCGAACCTCGAGCTGCTTGCCGAGGAGCTCGGCGACGAGCAGGCCGAGACCGCCCAGGCGGCGCTCCGCTCGGCCCGCCGGATGCGGCGGCTCGTCGGGGACCTGTTGCTGCTCGCCCGCGCCGATGCGCGGCGAACCCAGTCGCGCGGCCCCACCGACCTCGCCGACGTGCTGCTCGAGGCGGCGTCCGAGCTCGGCCCGATGGCCGAGGACCACGAGCTTTCGATCAATGCGCGACCCGCGGTCGTCCCCGGTGTCCGCGACGACCTCCATCGCCTCACGCTCAACCTGATCGAGAACGCCGCTCGCCACACACCGCCGGGCACGCATATCCGGGCGGCGACCGCGGTCGACGACGGCGTGGCCGTGCTGACCGTCGAGGACGACGGGCCGGGCATCCCGCCCGAGCTCGGCCAGCGCGTATTCGAGCGGTTCGTCCGCGGCGCCGGCACCGGGACCCGCGGCTCCGGCCTGGGCCTGGCGATCGTCCGTGCGGTCGCCGAGTCCCACGGCGGCTCGGTCTCGCTCGAGAAGCCCGAACTCGGTACCGGGACGCGGTTCGTGATCAAGATCCCGCGCAGCCCGACGGGTGCAGATCTCGAGCCGCCGGAGACCCGCGTCGGCACCGTCGCCGGCGGCTCCAGCCGCCGTCGACGCGCTCGCTGAACGAATCGCGCGCCCCGCGGCTAGCTCAAGCCCGGGCGTCCCGATGCCGATGATCGTGCTAAGATGCTTGCTAGCAAGCAAGTATTTTCACGGAAGCGCGAACCACCTCTTGTCTCTCATCCTCGCCACCATCGACACCGAAACCACGCCCCGCCTGCGGGCGGTGATCGGGCGGCTGTCCCGGCGCCTTCGGCCGACCGATGCCGCGGTCGCCGGCGGCCTTACGCCGACGAAGATCTCCGTGCTCCTGCACGTGGCCCGCGCCGGCCGGATCCGGCTGTCGGAGCTGTCGGAGGCGGAGGGGATCAACCCGACGATGATGTCCCGGGTGATCGCCGATCTGACCGAGTCGGGACTGGTCGAGCGAGCCAGTGATCCGGGCGACCGCCGCGCCGCGCTCGTCGAGGCGACCGCGGCCGGGCGCAAGCTGGCCGAGCGGATCCGACGCGAGCGCACCGACGCGCTGAACGTGGCCCTCGACGGGCTCGACGAGCGCGAGCGCAGCCAGATCGAGGCCGCCCTGCCGGCGCTCGAGCGGCTCGCCGAGGAGCTCAAGGGAGACCGGCCTTGACGCGGGTCATCCGCGCCGGCCGTGTGACCTTCGCCGCACTCTCCGTACCGAACTACCGCCGCTACTACGGCGGCCAGGCGATCTCGCTGATCGGCACCTGGATGCAGATGACGGCCCAGGCCTGGCTGGTCCTGAGCCTCACGCACTCGAGCACCGCCCTCGGCCTGATCGTCGCGCTCCAGACGCTGCCGGTGCTGCTGCTCGGCCCCTACGGCGGCGTGGTCGCCGACCGCGTCGACAAGCGCCGGCTGACGATCGCACTCCAGACCGCGATGGGCGTGCAGGCGCTGATCCTGGGCGTGCTCACGGTGACCGGAGAGGTGCAGGTCTGGCAGATCGGCCTCCTGGCCGCGCTTCTCGGCCTGAACAACGCGTTCGAGAATCCGGCGCGCCAGTCGTTCATGCTCGAGATGGTCGGCCCCGAGCACCTTCGCAACGCGGTCAGCCTCAACTCGGTCCTGGCCAACACCGCTCGCATGATCGGCCCCGCGGTCGCGGGGATCTTGATCGCCACCGTCGGCGAGGGCGTCTGCTTCCTGATCAACGCGGCCAGCTTCATCGCGGTCGTCGGGTCGATGGTCACGCTCGATCTCTCGGCGCTGAACCCCACCGAACCCACCCCTCGGGCCCGCGGCCAGCTCCGCGAGGGCCTCCGGTACGTTCGCGACACGCCCGAGTTGGTCGTCCCGCTGCTGATGATGGCCGCGGTGGGCTGCCTGACCTACGAGTTCCAGGTGTCCCTGCCGGTGATGGCCAGCCGCGGACTCCACGTCGGCGCCGCCGGCTTCGGGTTCATGACCGCCGCGATGGGATTCGGCGCCGTGCTCGGCGGCCTGCTCGTCGCCTTCCGCGGAAAGATCGGCGTCCGGCCGCTCGTGGTCGCGGCCAGCGGCTTCGGCGTGACCATGTCGTTTGCGGCGCTGGCCCCGAGCCTCCCGATCGAGCTCATCGCGCTGATGTTCGTGGGCTGGGCCAGCATCTCGTTCATGTCGATGGGGAACTCGACGTTGCAGCTGACCGCCGACCCCGGGATGCGCGGCCGGGTGATGTCGCTGTGGTTCGTCTCCTTCCAGGGATCGACCCCGATCGGCGGCCCGATCGTCGGCTGGTTGATGGCCGTGGCGGGCGCCCGGGCCGGCCTCGGAATCGGCGCCGTGACGTGCTTCGTGGTGGCGCTCGCCGGGTTCGCCGCGCTCGGCGGCCTATCCCGCCTCAGCCGCCGCCTTACACCTCAACCACGACCGGCAGAACCATCGGCCGGCGCCTGAGCCGGTCATACACGAACGCCGCCAGGTCGTCGTGCAGCTCCTGCTGGAGCATGTCGATCTCACGGATGCCGTTGTGGGCGGCGTTGGCCAGCGAACGCTCGACCTCCTCGCGGATGTCCTCGACGAGGCTGTCGGCCTGCTCGACGAACGGCACGCCGCGGAAGATCACCTCGGGCGGCACGACCGACTCGCCGCTCTGCTCGGACACGGTGGCGACCACGATGAAGATCCCGTCGCCCGAGAGCATCCGCCGGTCGCGCAGCGCGACGTCCGCCGGGTCGCCGATGTCGACGCCGTCGACGAAGATCATCCCGGACTGCTCGGGCTCGCCCCAGCGGGCGCCGTCGTCGTCGAGCTCGAGCGGCAGCCCGTTCTCGCCGCGGAACACGTCGTCGGGGTCGATCCCGACCGCGTCCGCCAGCTCGGCGTGCAGCCGGATCCGCTTGTAATCGCCGTGCATGGGCATCACGTAACGGGGCTTGAGCAGGTTCAACATCAGCTTGAGCTCCTCGGCGTACCCGTGCCCTGAGGCGTGAATCGGGGCCTCGCGCGGCGTGATCACCTCGCAGCCGATGTGGAACAGGCGGTCGACGATCTCGTTGACCGCGCGCTCGTTGCCCGGGATCGGCGTGGCCGAGAACACGACCGTGTCGCCGCGGTGGAGCTTGATCATCCGGTGGTCGTTGTGCGCCATCCGCCGCAACGCCGACAGCGGCTCGCCCTGGGAGCCGGTCGAGATCACGACGACCTTCTCGTCGGGCCAGTCCTCGACCTCCTGAGGCGGGATCAGCGTCCCCTCGGGGAACTCGATGTGGCCGAGCGACCTTCCGATGTTGACGTTCTTGCGCATCGAGCGGCCGACCAGCGACACCTTGCGCCCGAGCTCGGATGCCGCGTCGATCACCTGCTGCACGCGGTGGATGTTCGACGCGAAGCTGGTCACGATGATCCGCCCCTCGGCCCGCGCGAACACCTCCTGGAGATGCGGTCCGACGCCGCGCTCGGACGGCGAGAATCCGGGCCGGTCGGCGTTGGTCGAGTCCCCGCACAACAGCAGCACACCGTCGCGGCCGAGCTCGGCCAGCCGCGAGACGTCGGCGGGAAGCCCGTCGACGGGCGTCTGGTCGAACTTGTAGTCGCCGGTGATGACGACCGTGCCGAGCTCGGTGGTCAGCGCCACCGCGCACGAGTCGGGGATCGAATGGGTCATGTGGACGAGCTCGAGTTTGAACGGGCCGACCTCGAGCTCGTCTCCGGGCCGCAGGTCCTCGAGCGGGGCGTCGCGCAGCTTGTGCTCGTCGAGCTTCGAACGCGCCATCGCCATCGTCAGCCGGCCGCCGTACACCGGCGGGGAGTGGCCGAGCTCGCGCAGGACCCACGGCAGCGCGCCGAGATGATCCTCGTGGCCGTGGGTGACCACGATCGCCTCGATGTCCTCGACGCGATCGCGCAGGTAGGCGAAGTCAGGTAGGACCAGATCGATCCCGAGCATGTCGGTGGTCGGGAACCGCAGGCCGGTGTCGACGACGACGATCCGGTCGTCGTACTCGACGACCGTCATGTTCTTGCCGATCTCGCCCAAGCCGCCCAGCGGCAGCACCCGCAGCGTGTCGCTCACGCGCGGCTTGCTTGCAGCAGCCCGTGGCGCTCGAGCAACGCTCGGATCACGTCGAGCTCTTGCTCATCGAGCTCGACGTACGGCAGCCGGGGCGCCCCTGCCCGGATCCCGATCATGTTGAGCGCGGCCTTCGTGGCACACGCAAGCGGAGCGACCGGCAGGTCGCGGTAGACGTCCGAAAGGCTCTGGTCGATCTCGCGGCGACGCTCGGGCTCGTCCACCATCCGGTGCATCTCCTCGCCGAACAGATGGCTGGCGACGAGCACGCCGCCGGGCTCCCCGAGATCGAGCACGTCGGCGAGCAGGTCGTCGTTGCCGGCGTAGATCTGGAGGCCGTCGATCTTGGCCAGGTTGGCCTCGTTGGCCTGCTTGACGCCGAAGATGTTGTCGAGTTGCGCGAGCTCGGCCAGCAGGTCGTTGGACATGTCCGATCCCGTGCGCTGGGGGATGTTGTAGAGCAGGATCGGCAGGTCGGTGGCGCGGCAGATCTCCTCGTAATGTCGGACGATCCCGCGCCGGCTGGGCCGGTTGTAATACGGGTTGACGTGCAGCAGCGCGTCGGGGCCGATCTCGGTGGCGCGCTCCGTCAGGTGGATCGCGTGGCGGGTGTCGTTCGAGCCGACGCCCGCGACGATCGTGCACTCGCCTCGCATCTCCTGCACCGCGAGCCGGATCATCCCGAGATGCTCCTCGTCGGTGAGCGTCGAGGCCTCGCCGGTCGTGCCGCAGATGACCAGGCCGTCCGACCCGTGCGCGACCAGGTGGTGCATGAGCGCGACAGCCGCGTCCTCGTCGACGTTTCCGTCGGCGTCGAACGGCGTGACCATCGCGGTCAGGATCGAGCCGAGATTCTCAGCCATCGGGCGATTATCGCAGGGGAGCCAGCGGCAGTCAGTGCTCCTTGCGAGCGCCCCAGGCCAGAACCGACAGCGGCCCCATGCCGGGGTCCGGGTGCGCCGGAGGCGGCGCGATCTCCGGTTCGCGCTTGGGAGGCTCCGAGACGACATGCGTGACCGGCGCGTCCGTCAGCTTCGAGATCCGCTCGGGCAGCCCCGCGTGAAGCCATTTCGAGAACCGCATCGGCAGCGTCGAGACAATGATCTCGTCGTACTTCTTAGGGTCCCAGGCGTCGGTGACCGCCAAGATCGGGTCGGCGTTGCCGACGCTGCCCTCGCACTCGAGCCCGGCCGCCCTCAGATCCTCGAGCGCTTCCCCGAGCGTGCCGATCGCGGCCTCGCGGCCCCCGGCAAACGGCGTAGCGGGGACAACCAGGGTGAAGCTCGAGGGCTGCTCAGCGGCCCGGGCCTTCAGCTGCTCGATCAACTGCTCAGAGGTCGCGGTCACGTTTGCCACCACGAGAAAGCTCCGTTTCCACGTCAATGACGACCTCCTAGTTTGTGCGATAGACCACGATCCAAGATAGCGCGCCGGTCAGCGCTGCCGAGCGGCCAGGTGGACAACATCGCGTCGTCCGCGTTCGGCCATAGTGAGAGTGGGCTCGCTGCGCTCGGCATCCATGGGGCCACGGCGGGCCCGTCCGCGACCGGATGCGGCGGTCCCCCGGCCCCACGGATGTCGAGCGCAGCGAGACCCCTACTTCGCGTGGGCCACTTCCGGCACCGCGCGCTCGCCTTTGCCGCGCACGAGGGGACCGTCGTAGGCGCCGGGCTTGGGTCGGTGCTTCCCGCCCGGGAACGCGAGCCGGATGATCGTCCGCTGCACCATCCCGAGCTGCTGGTGGAACGGCCCGGAGTTGTACGGGAGCCCGTAGCGCTGGCAGATCTCGCGCACCTTCGGCGCGATCTCGCCGTAGCGGGTGCTCGGCATGTCGGGGAACAGGTGGTGCTCGACCTGGTAGCCGAGGTTGCCGCTGATCACGTGGAACACGGGGCCGCCGTCGATGTTGGCCGCGCCCGTCAACTGGCGCACGTACCAGGCGCCGCGGCTCTCGTCCTCGGTCTCCGCCTCGGTGAACGTGTACGTCTGGTCCGGGAAGTGACCGCAGAAGATGATCGCGTAGGACCACACGTTGCGAATCAGGTTGGCGGCGACGTCCGCGGTCAGCGTGCGGACGAACGGCTCGCGGAACGAGCGGCGCTCGACCAGGCGCGCCGAGGACGTTGCTGCTCGACTGGGCGCGCGACCGGCGGACCTTCCGCAGGCCGTTCTTGATCGCGCCGCCTCGCTCGCGCCGGCGCTCGGCCTCCTCCTTGGCGCTGAAGTACGCCACCTCGGCCAGCGTCATCACGATCCCGCTGATCAGCGGCCAGGCGATGTAGTCCTTCTGGATCTGGGTCCGGGCCTTGCCGACGATCCCCTTGAGCTCCTTGCGGACCTGCTCCTTGCTCTTCTCCCCCTTGCGGATGGCCTCGAAGTCCAGATCGTGGACGGCCACGCCCCACTCGAACAGCATTGCCAGCACGATGTTGTAGATCGGCTGAAGCAGGTAGAACGGGTACCACTTCTGCTCGGGGTCGATTCGCATGATCTCGTAGCCGAGGTCGCGGTCCTTGCCGAGGATGTTCGTGTACGTGTGGTGGATGAAGTTGTGGGAGTGCCGCCACGCCTCGGCCGTCGACGCGGTGTCCCAGTCCCACGCCCGCGAGTTGATCACCGGGTCGTTCATCCAGTCCCACTGGCCGTGCAGAACGTTGTGCCCGATCTCCATGTTCTCGAGGATCTTGGCCAGGCCGAGCGTGCTCGCTCCGAGGACCCAGGGAATCCGCCACCGCGACGCGATCAGCTCGAGGCGACCCAGCAGGGCGAGCTTGCGCTGCAGGCCGATCATCGACCGGATGTACTTCGCGTCGCGATCGCCGAGGCTGTCCTTGACCTGCTCGTGGAGCTCGTCGAACTCGCGCCCGATCGCCTCGATCTGCTCAGGGGTGAGGCGATGGAGCGGGCTGGTCTCCTCGTCGATGGTGACGCGGCCGTTCGTCTGGTGGCCGTTGTGGGTGGCGGTCTCCATGTACTCCCCCTGGGTCGTTGGTTACAAGTCGATCTCGACCGGGCCCTCGGGCGCGCTGATGCAGGTCCTGATGACCTCACCCTCCTGCCCGTAGACCTTGCCGTTGCGCAGGTCGCGGACCTGGCCGCTGCGCAGCTCGCCCACGCACGTGTGGCAGATTCCTTCGCGGCAGCCGTATGGCAGCTCGAGTCCGGCCTCCTCGCCGGCCACGAGGATCGGCACGCTCCCGTCCGACGCGGCTTCGCAGTCGGACATGCAGAACTTGATCGTCCCTCCCGCTCCTTCGCCGCCTGAGCCGAGCCCGAGCTTGGGCTGGAAGCGCTCCATGTGGAGGCGACCTGAGTCGGCGTGCTCGTCCCAGTGCTCGCTGAACGCGTCGAGCATGTCGCTCGGGCCCGAGATGTAAGCCTCGCGCTCGCGCCAGTCCGGGCACAGGCGATCAAGATCGCCGGGGCCCATCCGCCCGTTCTCCCGCGTGAGCTGCTCGTGGAGGCGGAAGCGATCGTGCTTCTCGGCGAGGCCGCGGAGGTCGTCGCCGAAGATCACCTCGTCGAGCTCCCGGGCCGAGTGGAGCATGACGACGTCGGGCATCGCGCCGGCGTGGTCGAGGTGGCGGAGCATGCTCATGATCGGGGTGATCCCGCTGCCGGCGCTGATGAACAGCAGCGTGGCCGGCGCGGGGTCTCCGAGCACGAACTCGCCCTCGATCTTCGACAGCGAGACGATCGTCCCGGGCTTCGCCTTGCCGACCAGGTACGGCGACACCTTGCCCTCGTCCACGCGCTTGGGCGTGATGCTGATCAGCCCGTCCTCGCGGTAGGGGTCCGAGGTCAGCGAGTACGCGCGCCAATGGCGGACGCCGTTGATGTCGACGCCGATCCGCACGAACTGCCCGGGCTTGTGGCCGGCCCAGCGGTATCCCGGCTTGATCAGAATCGTCGCCGCCTGGGCGGTCTCGTGCTTGACGTCCTCGATCCGCCCTCGAAGCTCGCGCGTCGACCACAGCGGGTTGACCAGCTCCAGATAGTCGTCTGGGAGCAGCGGCGAGCTCAGCGACTCGAGCGCCTTGAGCACGCGCCGCTGGACGGGATGGACGTTTGGGGCTGCGCCTTTCTCGGGCATCTACTCATGAGTAATATCCGGATCCGCCGGTTCCTAATCTGTCCTCCGTGCGAAAAAGCTCCGCTCCCGCAAGGGCCTCCACGCCGCCGTCGGCGAGGCGAGCCGGCACGCGCGGGATGCCCCGCGAGCACCGCGAGCAGCTGATCCTCGACGTCGCCGGCCGGGTGTTCGCGCGAGCGGGCTACCACTCGGCATCGATGGACGAGATCGCCGAGCTGGCCGGGGTGTCGAAGCCGATGGTCTACGCCTACTTCGACTCCAAGGAGGGGCTGTACCAGGCGTACATCGAGCGCGCGGGCAGCGAGCTGCTCGACCGGCTAATCCACGCCAGTCCGCCCGACGACCGGCCGGCATCCGTGCTGCGGGCACGGATCACGGAGTTCCTGGCGTTCGTCGAGGAGCACGGCGACGGCTGGAAGGTGCTGTTCGGTGAGGTCGGCTCGACCCGCCCGTTCGCCGAGCAGGTCGCCGGGTTGCGCGAGCGCATCGCGCAGACGACCCGCCGGATGATCGGCGACGCCTCGCCGGGGTTCGCCGCGCCGGCGGACGACGCGATCGCCCACGCGCTGGTCGGCGCCGGCGAGTCGCTGGCCAACTGGTGGCTCGATCACCCCGAGGTCGGGCGCGAGGAGGTCGTCGACTGGTACCTCGCGGTCGTGCAGGCGGTTCTGGCCGGGCCGGCCGGGGCCCGGCCGGCTAGGCCGCGGACAGGCTAGGCGTCGGCGAGTAGTCGCTCGAGTCCCACCACCGGGGACTCGGTCAGCCCGCCGACCTTGCGGATCGCGAGCAGCACCCCGGGCATGAACGACTCGCGGTCGGTCGAGTCGTGGCGGATCGTCAGCGTCTGCCCGACGTCGCCGAGGATCACCTCCTGGTGGGCCACCAGCCCGGGGAGGCGAACCGAGTGGATCGGCGGGGTCTCGCCGCTGTGCGAGGCCGCCGCCATCAGGGCCGCGGTCCGGGCCGCGGTGCCGCTTGGCGCGTCGACCTTCGTGTTGTGGTGGAGCTCGATGATCTCGGCGCTCGCCATGTGCCTGGCCGCCTGGGCCGCGAACTGCATCATCAGCACCGCGCCGATCGCGAAGTTCGGCGCGATGAACACGTTGGCACTCGGCGTTCTCCAGGTCGCCGAGCTCGTTCGGATCAAAGCCGGTCGTGCCGATCACGACGTGGACGCCGGCTTCACGGCCTCGCGGGCGTTGGCGACGGCGCTGGTCGGGATCGTGAAGTCGACGAGCACGTCAGCGTTCGGCAGGACCTCCGCGAGCGACATGTCGAGCGCGGGGTCGGCGCGGCCCGGTGAGCTCCAGGCCCTCGCGCTCTCCACCGCCCGGCACACGGTCTGCCCCATGCGCCCGGCCGCGCCGGCGACCGCTACCTTGATCGGCGGCACGAGCGGGACCGCGGTTACGGCGTCTCCACGAGCGCCGGTCCGACCGCGCTGAGCGCCTCCTCGAAGCGACCCTCGTCCGGTCCGATGCCCGCGGCCGACAGCCGCTCGGGCGCCCACAGCTCGTCCACGAGCTCGGCCAGATCGTCGATCGTCACCGCCTCGATCCGCTCGACGGTCTCGTCGAGCGAGAGCAGCGGCATCTCGGCGAGGATCTCCGAGCCGAGCCGGTTCATCCGCGCGCCGGTCGACTCGAGCGCCAGCACCACGCGACCCTTGAGGTTCTCCTTGGCGCGCTCGAGCTCGTCCGGGGTGGCCGGCTCCTCGCGCATGCGGGCGAGCTCGGAGCCGACGACCGCGAGGCCCTCACCGACGTTGTCAGGCCGGGTGCCGATGTACAGGCCGACCTGGCCGGTGTCCTGGTAGGCGCTCGCGAACGAGTAGACCGCGTATGCCAGGCCGCGCCGCTCGCGCACCTCCTGGAACAGTCGCGACGACGAGGTGCCGCCAAACACGTTGTCGAGCACTCGCAGCGCGAACCGGCGCTCGTCGTGGCGGGCGAGGCCGGGGCCGCCGAGGCATACGTGGTACTGCTCGGTGTCCTTGCGCTCGAACCGCCCGCGGGCGGCGCCCGGCGCCGGCGCCGGCGAGGCGATCGGGCGCGGTGTGGCCGGTCTTCTCGGCGACCGACCGCGCCGCGAGCTCGACGAACGCGTCGTGGTCGACCGCCCCGGCGGCCGCGATGACGATGTTCTCCGGCCCGTAGCGGTCGGCGTGGAAGCGCGTGATCTCGTCCGGCGGCGTGTCCGCGATCACCGATGCTCGCCCGATGATCGCGCGGCCAAGCGGATGCTCGCCGAACACCGCTTCGCCGAGCAGATCGAACACCTTCTCCTGGGGATCGTCCTCGTACATCGCGATCTCCTCGAGGATCACGGCGCGCTCGGAGTCGATGTCGCGCAGCGCCGGGCGGAAGACCATGTCGGCCATCACGTCGAACGCCTCGGCGAGGTGGTCGTCGATTACCCGGGCGTAGACCGAGGTCGTCTCCTTGCCGGTTCCGGCATTGAGCTCGGCGCCCATCCCGTCGAAGATCTGATCGATCTCGAGCGAGCCGTATTTCTCGGTGCCCTTGAACAGCAGGTGCTCGAGCAGGTGAGAGAGCCCGGCGTGCTCGTCATCCTCGGTGCGGGAGCCGGTGCCGATCCAGAACCCGACCGACACGGATCGGACCGAGGGCATCGCCTCGGTCACGACCCGTACGCCCGAGTCGAGCGTGGTCAGCCGGTGTTGCTGGTCCACTAGTGGCTGCTCGGCTTGCGGTGTGCTGCGCTGACCGCCACCGGGTTACGCGCGCCGCTCGGGATCGCGGTCGCGTACGCGGCCTCGATCGCCGTTACCGGCCCGGTCGCCGTCGCGCGGCCGATCGCGGTCGCGGTCGCGGGGGCCGCTGCGGCCTCGGTCGCGGTCGCGGCCGTCGCGTCCGCCCCGGTCGCGGCGCGGCGGGCCGCTGTCACCGGTGCCGACCGTGGCGAGCTCCTCGACGGACTTGCCGACGATGTCGGGATCGTTCGCCAGCCGCAGACCGATCCGGCCGCGCTCGCGATCGACCTCGACCACGCGGACCTCGAGCTCGTCGCCCTTGTTGAGGACCTCCTCGACCGAGGCGATCCTCCGGCCGGGCGCCACGTTCGAGATGTGGAGCAGCCCGTCGGTGCCCTTGGAGAGCTCGACGAAGGCGCCGAACGCGGTCGTCTTGACGACCTTGCCGGTGAACTCGTCGCCGACCTCGACCTCCTTGGTCATCGACCGGATCCGGTCGACCAGCGCGTCTCCGCGCTCGCGGTCGGCGGCATAGACCAGCACCATGCCCTCGTCGTTGACGTCGATCTGGGACTCGAACTCCTCCTGGAGCGCGCGGATCGTCTCGCCGCCCTTGCCGATCAGCAGGCCGATCTTCTCCGGGTCGATCTGGACCGAGGAGATGCCCGGCGCGTACTTGGACAGCTCCGAACGCGGCGTGTCGATGACCTTGGCCATCTCGCCGAGGATGAACGTGCGAGCGGCCTTCGCCTGGGTGAGGGCGTCGCGCATGATCTCGAACGTCACGCCGGTGATCTTGATGTCCATCTGGAGCGCGGTGATCCCGTTCTCCGTGCCGGCGACCTTGAAGTCCATGTCGCCGAGATGGTCCTCGACTCCCGCGATGTCGGTGAGGACGATGTAGTCGTCGCCCTCCTTGATCAGGCCCATCGCGATCCCGGCCACCGGGCGCTCGAGCGGGACTCCGGCGTCCATCAGGGACAGGGACGAGCCGCAGACGCTGGCCATGCTCGACGAGCCGTTGGACTCGAGGATGTCCGAGACCACGCGGATCGTGTACGGGAAGTCCTCCTGGCTCGGGATCATCGGCACCAGCGCCCGCTCGGCGAGCGCTCCGTGGCCGATGTCGCGACGCTTGGGCCCGCGCATCGGGCCAGCCTCGCCGACCGAGAAGCCGGGGAAGTTGTAGTGGTGGAAGTAGCGCTTGGACGTCTCGAGCCCGAGCGTGTCGAGCCGCATCTCCTCGCGGGTGGTTCCGAGCGCGACCACCGATAGCGCCTGCGTCTGACCACGCGTGAACAGGGCAGACCCGTGCGCCCGGGGCGACACGCTGACCTCGATCGAGATCGGCCGGATCTCGTCGGAGGTGCGGCCGTCGGGGCGCTTCTTCTGGACCGCGATCCGCTCGCGGATCAGCGTCTTCTCGAGCTTGTCGAAAGCGCGCTGAGCGTTCGCGCGGTACTCGGCGTAGGTGTCGGACTCGGGATCACCCGAATACTGGGTGAGGACCTGCTCCTCAACCGCCTTGGACGCGTCCTGGCGCTCGAGCTTGTCCACGACCTGGGTGGCCGCGGACGAGCGCCTCGCCGTGCGAGGCCTTGATCTGGTCGTAAAGCTCCTGGCTGACCTCGGGGATCAGGACGACGGTCTTCTCCTTGCCCGCCTTCTCGGCCAGCTCGCGCTGGAGCGCGCACAGCTTCTTGATCTCGCCGTGGGCGATGTCGAGGGCGTCGAGGATCTCCGCCTCGGGGATCTCGCTCGCGCCGGCCTCGACCATCAGGATCGCCTCGTCGGTGCCGGCCACGATCAGGTCGAGGTCGGTGTTGTCGACGAGGTCCTCCTCGGACGGGTTGACGACGAAGTTGCCGTCGACCTTGCCGATCCGCACCGCGCCCACCGGCGTCGGGAACGGGATGTTGGAGACCATCAGCGCGGCGGACGCGCCGTTCATCGCCAGGATCTCATAAGGGTTCACGTGGTCGACCGAGATCGGCAGCGCGACCAGCTGCGTCTCGTACCGCCACCCCTTGGGGAACAGCGGCCGGATCGGTCGGTCGATCATGCGCGCGGTCAGCGTCGCCTTCTCCCCCGCGCGTCCTTCACGCTTGAAGAACGACCCGGGGATCTTGCCCGCGGCGTACATCCGCTCCTCGACGTCGACGGTCAACGGTAGAAAGTCGACCTCGCGCAGATTGCCTGCGGTTGCGGTACAGAGGACCACGGTGTCGCCACAGCGGACGACGACGGCGCCGGAGGCCTGCTTGGCCAGCTTGCCGGTCTCGAACGAGATCTCCCTACCCTCGATCTCGACGGAGACGCGCGTAACGGCGTCAGACATATTCAATTCCCTTCCCACCCCGCCCTTCGGTCGGCGGAGGACTTCTCGTTCTTTTCGTTAGTTCCGAACGGAAGTGATGGTAGCGGGGAGTTGGGTATCAACGCGGTGCTGGCGGTCGCCGGCGGGGCGACTCGGGACCAGTGCCGGAGCATCGTCGGGCGTCAGCGCTTTAACGGCGGGCACCAGGAGCGTCGCCCTATCCGCTCGCCGACGCCGCAACTCAGTCGCTGCCCGGAAACGAAACCGGGCCGCCGCGCCCGAAAGCGCGACGGCCCGCCCGAAACAACATATGAGCCGGGAGCTTATGCGCCGAGGTCGAGCGCCCGGGTCGCCCGCCGACGCGCCGGCGAGCGCGGGGCGCGCGGGGCGCGGCGGTGCAGCGCAGAGCGCAGGCGCGCCCGCTGGTCGGCGATCGAGGCCGTGATCGTCCGGTCGGAGATGATCCCCCAGGTGAGGAGGCCGAGGACCGCCACAAGGACGAAGGCGATGAAGAACACATTCAGGAACACGATCAGGGCGGTGGTCATCGGGGCTCTCTTTCGTAGTTGGCCGGAGTCGCAACACCATGTTCGGCGACGTCCGAAAGAGCAGCGTCAGCGGAACGTCGGACTAACGTAAGAGGCCGCGTCGGAATCGTGAAAGCCCCGACATGCAGGCATTTCGCCGCGCGTGCGCATGCCCCAAAACCCGCACAAGACCGGCTAACCGGACCGCTCGGTCCGGTTGTGGTACTCTAACCGGACCGCGCAGTCCAGATTACCACGCCGACACGGAGTCCTCGCCTATGTCCGCCACTGCATCCGCCGGCGCCGTCGCCGCTCGGCCCCCCGCCCACAGCAACGGTCAATCCAACCGCTGGGTGATCCTCGTGATCGCCTGCCTCGCTCAGTTCATGGTCGTGCTCGACGCCACCGTGGTGAACGTCGCGCTGCCCTCGATCCAGCGGGGCCTCCACTTCTCGTCCTCGAGCCTGCCGTGGGTGGTCAACGCGTACACGTTGATCTTCGGCGGCTTCCTGCTGCTCGGCGGGCGCGCCGGCGACCTGCTCGGCCGCAAGCGGATGTTCCTGGTCGGCACCGCGGTGTTCGCGGGCGCTTCGCTGCTCAACGGGCTGGCGCAGTCCTCAGAGATGCTGATCGTCGGCCGCGGCCTGCAGGGCCTCGGTGGCGCGCTCGTCTCCCCCGCCGCCCTGTCGATCATCACCACGACCTTCACCGACCACAGTGAGCGGACGAAGGCGCTCGGCGTGTGGAGCGCGATCGCGGCCGGCGGTGGCGCAGTCGGCTTGATCCTGGGCGGCGCACTCACGCAGCTCGCGTCGTGGGAGTGGATCTTCATCGTCAACGTCCCCGTCGGCATCGCCACCGTGCTGCTCGCGCTGCGGTATGTGCCCGAGTCGCGCGCGGACCTCCAGCACCGCACGTTCGACCTCGCCGGCGCCGTGACGGTCACCGGCGGCCTCATCGTGCTCGTGTACGCGATCGTCAAGGCGCAGTCATTCGGCTGGGGCTCGGCTCGTACGATCGGGCTGATCGCGGCCGCGTTGGTGCTCCTGGCAGCGTTCGTGGCGGTCGAGGGACGGAGCGCGGCTCCGCTGATCCGGCTCAGCGTCTTCCGCGTCAAGACGCTGACGGTCGCCGACGTCGTGCTGCTGCTCGTTGCCTCGGGTCTGTTCGGGATGTTCTTCTTCGCGTCGCTGTACGTCCAGGACATCCTCGGCTACAGCCCGCTGACGGCCGGCCTGGCGTTCCTGCCGGTTACCGGTGGCATCATCGTCGGCGCCGGTATCGCCCAGCCGCTGGTCAAGCGCGTGGGCGTACGCAACGTCGCGCTGCTCGGAATCGTGCTGGCAACGATCGGAATGGTGGTGCTGTCCCGGGTGCCGGTGCACGGCACATACGCCGGGAATCTGCTTCCCGGCCTGCTGCCGATGAGCATCGGGATGGGGCTGGTGTTCGTGCCGATCACGCTGATGGCAACCGGTGGCGTCGACGCCAACGACGCGGGCCTGGCCTCGGGTCTGTTCAACACGGCCCAGCAGGTCGGAGGCTCGCTCGGCCTGGCGATCCTGGCGACGCTCGCGGCGAGCAAGACCTCGAGCGTCCTGGGCGGCCTCCACGGGAGCGTGTCAACAGTGGCGGCCACCGCCGCGAGGGTGTCGGGTTATCAGGTCGCCTTCACAGCGGCGGCAGTGATGCTGGCTGCCGGCGGCGTGATCCTCGCGGCGACGGTGCGTCGCCGCGACCTGGAGAACATCGACCTCGAGCTGGCGCCTTCGCCCGCCGCGGCGTAGGAGAATCTGTCGCGATGACCCCTGCCGATCGGGCTCTGCGTGCCGACGCCGAGCGCAACCGCCGCCGTGTTCTCGAAGCCGCCCAGGAGCTGTTCGGCGAACGCGGGCTCGACGTCGGCGTCGCCGAGATCGCCGAGCGGGCCGGCGTCGGCCGCGGCACGCTGTTCCGCAACTTCCAGTCCAAGGAGGATCTGATCGCGGCGATCGTGGTCGAGCGGATGGGCGAAGCGGTGGACCGCGGCCGCGAGCTGCTCGAGGCGCCCGATCCCGGTGAAGCGCTGTTCGACTTCCTCGCCGACATCGCCGGCCGCCAGCAGCTCGACCGCGGGCTGTTCGAGGCGGTGGCGGACGCGTGGCTCGCCAACGACGAGATCCGGGCGGCGCATGCCGGGATCATCGGCGTGCTCGGGGAGCTCCTCAGCCGGGCGCAGGCGGTGGGCGCGGCCCGGCAGGACATCTCCGCGGTGGACCTGCTGATGCTGCTCAAGGGCGTGTGCGAGACCGCATCCGCGTTCGCGCACGTCGACGCCGAGATCGTCCCTCGTCACCTCGATCTGGTGCGCGCCGCGGTGACGGCGGACCCCGCGCGGCAGGCGCTCCGGGGCCGCGCACCAACGCTCGACGACGTCGAGCGCTCGGTGATCAAGCAGGGCAAGATCGCCACCGCGATCACCCCCCCGCCCGCGATCACCGCCGTCGGCCCACACCCCGCCGACTGACCCCGCCGGGTTCAGCGCAGCGCCGCATCGAGCGCGACCGCCACGAACAGCAGCGCGAGGTAGAGCAACGAGAAGTGGAACAGGACGCCGGCGCGGCTGGGCGTCCGCTCGCGCCACAGACGCCACGCGAGCGCGATGAACGCGGCGCCGAGCGCGCCGGCGGCCGCCAGATAGACGACCCCGAACGTGCCGACGGCGCCGGGCACGAGCGTCAGCGCCACGAGCAGGATCGAATACGTGAGCACCTGCCGGGCGGTCGCCCGCGCTCCGCGCACGACCGGCATCATCGGGATCTCGGCCGCGGCGTACTGGCGCTCGAGCAGCAGCGCGAGCGCCCAGAAGTGCGGTGGCGTCCAGAGCAGCACGATCGAGAACAGGAAGATCGCGCCGAGGCCGAGGTGGCCGTTCGCTGCCGCCCACCCGGACAGCGTCGGGATCGCGCCGGCGGCGCCGCCGATCACGATGTTCTGCGGCGTCGTCCGCTTGAGCCACAGCGTGTACACGACCACGTAGTACGCCCCTCCGGCCAAAGCCAGCCCGGCAGCGAGCAGGTTGTCGAACGCCACCATCACCGCGAACGACAGCGCCAGCAGGACCATCGCGAACACGACCGCGCGCCGCGGGCTGACCCGCCCGGCCGCGACCGGGCGCGACGCGGTCCGCGGCCCCATCAGCCGGTCGATATCGCGGTCGATCACATGGTTCAGCGCGCTCGCCCCGCCGCAGGCGAGCCCGCCGCCGATCACCAGCGCCGTCAGTGCCCCGAGCGACGGCGCGCCGCCCGCGGCCGCGACCATCGCGCACACCGCGGTCAACACCAGCAGCGACATGATCCGCGGTTTGGTCAGCGTCACGTAATCGCGCCACGCCGGGATCGCGGGTCCAAGCCGCAAACGCGCGCCACCAACAGCCTGCGCGGTGTCGCTGACGACGACCATCGCCTAATCCCTCGTGCGGCCGGGCGCGAGCACGGTCAGGTCGTGCGTCACCAATCGCGACACGAACGGCCACAGGTACCCGGAGCGCTCGTCGCCGCGGGCGTCGATCAGGTACAGCGCCTCAGTGTGAGGAATGTCGCCATTGACTGCCTTGCCGACATAGATGCGGTACTCGTTCCACACTCGCCGGAGCTCGGCCGGCGTACCCATCAGCCAGTGGAACGGCGCCACCGCGGACAGCCCCCACGCCTTGGCGGCGGCGCGGGCGCTGGCCGGCGTGTCCTGCGGGTTCACGCTGACCGCCACCAGCACGGGCCGCTCCGCGGCGGGAAGGGATCGCTCGGCGGCGGCGAGCGCGCGTCCCTCGAGCGGGCACTCCTGGTTGCAGTGCGAGTCGAAGAACGTCATCGCGATCGTCCGGCCGCGCAACGAGGCCAGCGAAAACAGCCGGCCGTTCTGGTCGCGCAGCGCGGTGATCGCCGGCGCGGGCCGGGTCCCCGCCGCCCAGGCCGCCTGCCCGTCGAGACCGAACCGCTGCGTGACGGTCGCGGGCGCCGGCGCAGCCACGTGGCTCGGCTTGGCCAGCACGAAATGGCCGACGGCCGCGGCGGCGACCCCGAGCACTGCCGCCACCGACAGCAGCGCGACGATGTGCGAGGGGCGGGGCCGCTCCGCCGGGGAGTCCGGCCGGATGCCCGCGCCGGCCTCCATCACGCGCTCGCCTCGATCACGCGCCCGCCCCCATTCAGGGCTTCTCCTCCGGCGTGTGCCCGAGCGCGGCCGCGGTGTTGTGAGACGCATCGGTGACCGGATGCTCGGTCTTGGACGGATCGACCGGGTCCCCGGCGAACCGGCGCCTGACTGAGACCACGTACCAGATCCCGATACCGATCAGCAGCAGGATCGGGAACAGCAGCGACTCCAGCGAACCGGCGAGAAAGCTGGCGATCGGGATCGAGGGCATGACGGTGGTTCTCCTCTCAGGTCGTGAGGGCGGCCCGGCGCTTGGGCGCTCCGGAGTCAGGCTCGAGCCAGCGGTAGAAGCCGAGCATCATCGCGATCGTGTACGACACCGAGCCCGGCACCCACATCATCCCCCCGGCGAGCTGCTGGTCGGTGAGCGCCGAGATTCCGCCGGGCCGATGGGTGAGGTGGGCGTACCACGGGATCAGCGGGTGGGGCGCGAGCACCAGCGCGATCGCCAGCACCCAACCGACCACCATCGCGCCGACCACGTACGCGACCCGCATCGGCCAGATCAGCTGCGGACGCAGCGGCCCCGGATCGATCACCCGGGCCCAGAACAGCAGCCCGGTGAAGAAGAACATCGCGTGCTCGAGCTGGTGGATCGACTCCGAGTTGAGCGTGGCGTTGTAGGCGAACGGGATGTGCCACAAGATGATCGTCGCGTTGAACAGCACGAACGCGGGCAGCGGGCGAGCGAGCGCCCGCAGCGGCGCCGTCCACCGCCCGCGCGCGATCGACCGCCCGACCCTCGTACGGGTCTGGAGCGGGAACGCGAGCCACATCCGCGGCCACGGCCGCCCGAACAGGATCAGCGGCGGCGCCACCGTCAGCAGGATGATGTGCTGGAACATGTGGACCCAGAACAGCTGGTCGGCGTAGCCGTCGATCGGTGAGTCGAGCGCGAGCACGATCGTGACCAGGCCGGCGATGAACGAAGCCGTCCGCCACGGCTCGTGTCGCGCCCGCACGGTTCGAGCGCGCCCACCCAGCCAGTACAGGAGGCCGGCGATCGCCACGTAAGCGACCGGGGGTTCGAGCGACCAGCCCCCCCAGCTCACGTCACACCAGGTACAGGACGACGAACGCGATGATGCCGGTCACGACGTAGAACGCCCAGAAAAACGAGCACGCCTCGAGCCCGGCACCCAGCAGCTCGACGTCATCCGAGGGCACTCCCTCGCGCTGCGGTCGCTGCACGCCCTCCCGCGTCAATCGCCAAACGCTCGCGATCTGGGTCTCGATCCAGTACGCGCAGGCGAGCGTGAACACCGCGTACCACGCCGTCCAGCCGACATACACGCTGGCGTAGCCGCCGCTCGCCGGACCGAACCCGAGCGTGGTCCACGTGATCACCTGAAGCACGATCGAGAGCAGCGCGAGCCCGAGCGCCGCCGAGCCGAGCGGGAGCGCACTCGTGGGCTGCTTGGACGCCATCCGGAGCAGCACTGCGCTCGCCACCAGCACGACCACGATCACCACGCCCCACCCGGTCGGGGCGGTGACGTGGCCGATCTTCCAACTCTTGTTGACGTCGAGCGAGCGCAGGTAGAAGTACGCGAACAGGAACGCCATGAAGAAGAACGCGGCGGCGCCACACAGCATCCGGGCGCCGACCCACAGCGCCCGCAGCTGCCACTCGCGCGGCTCGGGCTCGATGTGCGAGGCGAGGGGGGCTGAGGCTTCCATGGTCTACGCGGCTCCCCCGGCGGGCGCCACCGCCGGCACACGGGGCGGCTCGACTCCGTACGGGTATGGGTCGGCGTCGAACACCGGGATGCGGTCGAAGTCGTGGACTGGTACGGGCGTCGGCAGCTGGAATTCGGGCGATTTCGAATTCCAGGCGTTGGCCACCTCTGGCTCGCGCTTGAATATCAACGACGACACGACGTTGTAGAGGAACACGAGCATCGACAGCCCGATCACGAACGCGCAGACCGACACCCAGTCGTTGAGCGGCTGGAGGTTCGTCGGATAGGTGACGACGCGCCGGGGCATGCCCATGAACCCGAGCGCGAACAGCGGCCCGAACGTCGCGTTGAACGCGATGAACAGCGACCAGAAGTGGATCTTGCCGAGCGTCTCGCTCAGCTTGTACCCGGTCATCTTCGGGATCCAGTAGTAGATCGCGGCGAAGAACGTGAACACCAGGCCGCCCATGATCGTGTAATGGAAATGGGCCATCGTGAAGAACGACCCGTGGGTGGTGACATCGCTCGGCGCGTCGGACAGGAATACGCCGGAGATGCCGCCGAACAGGAAGTTGAACGCCCAGCCGAGGATGAACAGCATCGGCACGGTCAGCCGTATTCGGCCGCGCCACAGCGTGCCCATCGCGCACAGGAAGATGAACCCGGTGGGAATCGAGATCAGCTCGGTCGAGAGCATGTAGAACGGCCGCAGGTCGGCGTTGATCCCGCTGACGAACAGGTGGTGCTGCCAGACGAAGAAGCTCAGCAGCGTGACCCCGAGCATGCCGGCGACCGCGATCCGGTAGCCCCACAAGGGCTTGCGGCAGAACACCGGCAGCAGCTCGAGCGCGATCCCGAAGCCAGGCAGCGCGACGATGTACACCTCCGGGTGCCCGAACACCCAGAACAGGTTCTGCCACAGGAAGCTGCTCCCGCCCACGCCCGGGACGAAGAACCCGGTCTGCACGGTCCGGTCGAACATGCCCATGAAGAGGGCCGCCGCCAACATCGGCGACGCCAGCAGCATCAGGATCGCGGTCGAGAGCACGGCCCAGACGAAGATCGGCAGCCGTGTCCACGTCATCCCCGGCGCTCGCATCGTGATGATCGTCGCCAGCAGGTTGAATCCGAGCAGCGTCATCGACACGCCGACGAGCGCAAAGAACCCGAGGTACGCGTCGTAGCCGACGGTGCCCTGGGCGCCGAGCGGCTCGTAGCCGGTCCAGCCGGTCTGGAAGCCGCCGAGGAAGATCGTCGTCAGCAGGACGACGCCGGCCGCCATCAGGAGCCAGAACGTGAACGCCTCGATCCGCGGGAACGCCATCCGGCGCGAGCCGATCATCAGGGGCACGAGCCAGTTCGCGAACGGCCCGAGGATCGACGAGGTCATGATCCCCATCATCATCGAGCCGTGCAGGCCGACCAGCGTCAGGTACTGGTTGGGACCGAACACGTGCGTGTTGGGCTGGAGCAGCTCGGAGCGGATCAGCATCGCGTTCAGGCCGCCGATCGCGAAGAAGAAGCCGATCCCGACCATGTATTGCATCGCCACGACCTTGTGGTCGGTGCACAGCCGGAAGTACCGCCCGAGGCCCTCGTCGGCGCTCTCGTGCTCGGCCAGCGTCGGCGGGTAGCCGAGCATCCGCCGGACCGGATAGTTGGCGAACCCGAGCCCGATCAGGAACCCGAGGACACCGAACCCGTAGCCGAGCAGCACCGAGATGTCGTTCTCCCCCGCGTCGGACGAGAAGAAGGCGAGGCTGTAAGCGTGGATCCGGCCGCCGATCCAGTACCCGATCAGGTAGCCGACGATCCCGAGCACGATCGCCGTCAACAGGTTGAAGCCGATCAGGCGCCGCCACACCGGGGGCTTTTCGGTTGTAACTGCGATCACGCTCATCCGCCTAGCCTCTGGGGATCCGGGAAATAGGACTTCGAGTACGGCGCCAGCAACTTCGTCGCCGGTGCGTACTTCACCCGCTGCGCCGCGATCCACGACGCGAACTGCGCCTTGGTGACCACGTATCCGGTGTCGTACATGTAGCCGTGCCACACGCCGCACAGCTCGGCGCAGTGGATGTCGAACTTCAGCGGCTGCTTCGTGGTCACGTAGGCGATGTTGTTCTCGCCGGGGTTCGCGTCCGCCTTCACGCCGAGCTGGTAGGCCCAGAACGAGTGGATCACGTCGAGCGAGGTCACGTTGAACGCGACCGTGGTGTGGGCCGGGATCTCGAGATGCTGGGTCTCGACGCCGCCGTAGGCCGGGAAGCGGTAGGTGAACTGCCACTGCTGGGCGATCACCTGGACCTGGAGCGGTGGATCCTTGGCCTGGGACGGGGCCGCTATCGGGTTCGGCCCCTGACCGCCCCCGGCGCCGTCGGACAGCAGCCGGATCGATCCGTACCCGGCGAGGAACAGGACGATCCCGGTGGTGATCACTACCCACCACATCTGGATCCGTGCATCGCCTCGAAGCGCGGGCCCATCGAGGACCGCGCCGCTCGTGTCGCGCTCGCGAAACACGATCACCGCATACAGGAACCACACGATCACCGCCAGCGCGATCGGCGTCGAGATGCCGAACAGCACGGTGTTGTCGGTCACCTGGCCCGCGGACTCGACCGTCCCGTTGCCGGGCGGGACGATCGGCGCGAGCACGAAGATCACGAGCGGCGTCGCGACGATGCTCGCGACGAGCCAGATCAAGAGGACGCGGCGGAAGTGGTTGACCTCGCTCATCTCACCCGACTCAGACGACCTTGAGGAATCCGTCCATGTAGCCGACCGTCTGCATCGGCCCGCCGAAGCCCTGGATGAAGCCCGCCGCGCACGGGACGAAGCACTGCCAGCGGTACAGGCCCTTGCCCGGCGTGCGGAACGTGAACGAGATCGTCTCGTGGTCCATGCTGAGCGGGCACGGCGCGTTCGCGCACGGGTTCTTGGCGTCGTCCGGGATTCCCAGCAGCGGCACCGACAGGCCGATCTGCGGGATCGCGAACACGTGGGAGGCCGCGTCGGGGTCGATCGCCCGTGTGGTCTTGCCGTTGAGCTGGAACGTGCCGCCGACGGTGCCGGTGGCCTGCGAGATGAACGGGTTGCGCAGGCCCGACTGCCCGTCGAACTGGTAGACCGTGACGTGAATCAGCGAGTGAGCGGGCAGCTCGAACGTCGTCTTGTGCTGCCAGTTGGTACTCGTCGGGCTGACGACGTAGTACGAGACCCAGGTCGGGTGCGGGTCGGTGGTCTCTGCGGCCGGCACCGTCCCGAGGTAGAGGTTCGTGACCGGGCCGACCCGCGTCGCGGCCACCGATCCGGGGACATTCGTGAGGTACAGCCCGATGTAGAGGCCGATTGCGACGCAAACGATTGCGGTCGCAAGCGTCACTCCCAACAATCGTCTGCCGTAAGAGCTCATATCTGGCCTTCTCTCCCTCGGCGCGGTGTTATACATTCCCCCGCGACAGCAGGCACCGAAATGACGGCGATGTCATCGAGCCGTCATTTACAGGTCATCTGCCCAGCAGTATCGTCGCGAGAGCCGTGGGGGCTCGAAAGAGCAAATGCGAATATTGATTGTTGAGGATGAGTCTCGGATTCGCGCCTTCCTCGCCCGCGCGTTCGAGGCCGAGGGCTTCGGCGTGGACGTGGTCGCGGACGGTGAGCAGGGCCTCGCGCGGGCGCTCAGCGGGGGCTACGACCTCGTGATCCTCGACCTGTTGCTCCCCGGCTGCAGCGGCCTGGACGCGCTGCGGGAGCTGCACCGCGAACGGTCCGACCTCCCCGTGCTGATCTTGTCCGCTCGCAGCGACCTCCCGGTCAAGCTGCGCAGCTTTGAGCTGGGCGCGGTCGACTACGTGGCCAAGCCGTTCTCGCTCGACGAGCTCCTGGCCCGCGCCCGGGTGCAGCTCCGGCGAGCGCGCGTCACGGACGACAGCACGGTGATACGCGTCGGCAGCCTGGTGCTCGACCTGGCGCGGCGCCAGGCGCGAATCGGCGAGGTCGTCGCCGACCTGTCCGACCGCGAGTTCCGGTTGCTGCACTTCCTGCTGGCGCACGTAGGTGAGGTCGTCAGCCGCGAGCGGCTGCTGTCCGAGGTGTGGGGGTATGACTTCGATCCGAGATCGAACGTCGTAGACGTCTGCATCAGGCGGCTGCGCAATCGGCTCGGGCCTGACGCTCCGATCGAAACTGTGCGCAACGCGGGCTATCGTGCGGCGGCTTGAGCTTCGGCGGTCACTGCGACGCTACCGGGTAGAGCTGCTGTGGGCGGCGTTCGCGGTGGCCAGCTACGGCGCGATCGTCGCGTGGCCGGACTGGCAGACGATCATCTGCGGCCTCCCGTTGCTGATCGCGATCGTCCTGCTGATGGTGTGGCACGCCCACCGCCGTGACGATGCGCTCGAGGTCGCGCAGGCGCGCGCCGAGGAGCGCCGCTCGATGCTCGAGCGCCAGGAGCGTTTCATCCACGACGCCTCGCACGAGTTGCGCACGCCGCTGACGATCGCCCGCGGCCACCTCGAACTGCTGCTCGAGCAGCCGGGCGACAACACCGAACTTGACGTGGCGCTCGACGAGCTGTCACGGATCGACGCGATCGTCGGCCGGCTGCTGCTGCTGGCCTCAGCCGATCAGCCCGATTTCCTCCAGCTCGCCGAGGTCGACCTCGAGGGGTTCCTCGAGGACCTGTTCATGCGATGGTCGGAGGTCGCCCCGCGCGCGTGGCGCCTCGGGCCACTCGCGCCGGGTCGTCTGCTCGTCGACCCCGAGCGGCTGCGCGCCGCGCTCGACGCGCTGCTCGAGAACGCGGTCAAGTTCAGCCGGACGCGCGACGCGATCGAGCTGCGGGCACGGGCTGACGGACCGGGCCAGGTCCTGATCGAGGTGCAGGACGAGGGCTGCGGAGTCAGGAAGGAGGCGCTCGGGCGCATCTTCGACCGGTTCGCGCGGGCCGACGCGGCGCGGACGCGCTCGGCCGGCGGCGTCGGGCTCGGGCTCGCGATCGTCGACGCGATCGCCAAGCGCCACGGCGGCCGCTGCATGGTCAAAAGCAACGAACACGGGTCGACGTTCGCCCTCCAGCTGCCGGGGTTCGTAAGCGGGGGCTCGCCGTCAGACGGCGCCGGCGCTGAGCGCCGCGGGCAGCTCATCCCCGACCTGGCCGGCGTACCGCCGCCCGTCCGCGATCAGCGTCGGCGTCGTCACGACCCCGCCCCGCACCCCTGATTCGAAATCCTGCTTGATCCGCGCCGTCACCGCGTCGCTGCGGCGGTCGGCGTCGAACCGCTCGAGGTCGAGCCCGAGCGTCCGCGCCCGGGCCCACAGATGGGGGTCCTCCAGCCGGCCCTGATCGGTGAACAGCAGGTCGTGCATCTCCCAGAACCGTCCCTGGAGCGCGGCCGCCTCGGCCGCGCCCGCGGCCGGCCAGGCGCGCGGATGGCTCGAGCGGACCGGGAAGTGGCGGAACGCGATCCGCAGCCGCGCCCGCTTGAGCTTGAGCTCGGCTGCCGCGCAGTAAGGGCACTCGAAGTCGGCGTACACGATCACCAGCGGGGCGTCCGCGGGCCCTCGGACGTGGTCGTCCGCGCTCAGCCCGGGAATCGGCGCCGAGCTGAGGTCGCTCAAACGGCGCTGGAGCGGGCGTCGACCGCGTCGAGCCCGTCGATGATCTGGTTGGCCCCGGGCAGGTCGCCTGGAGATGGAGCCTGATAGCTCAACGCCACCACGCCGTCGGGTCCGACGATCACGAGCGCGCGCTGCGGGAAGCCGCCCGGGTGGTACACGCCGAAGGCGCGGCATGCCGCCCCCTTGGGCTCAAAATCCGACAACTGCGGGATGTTCACCCCGAGCTTCTCGCGAAACGCCGTCTGCGACCAGCTCGCGTCGCAGGAAACGCCGTACATGGTGGCGCCGCGCTTGGGCAGGTAGTCGCCGAGCACGTCCTCGTAGAGCCCGAGCTGATCGGTGCAGACCGGGCTGAACGCGAACGGATAGAAGACCAGCACCGTGGTGTTGCCCTCGAGGTCCTTGCGCGTGAACTCGCTGCCGTCCTCGCGCCGCAGGGTGAACTCCGGCGCCGGCGCGCCGACCTCGATCGGCCCCTCGGCGGCGGGCGCCGTCACCGGCGCAGGCCGAGCTCGCGCAGGATCGTGCGGTAGCGCTCGAGGTCGCTGCGCTGGAGGTAGTTGAGGAGCCGGCGGCGCCGTCCGACGAGCATCAGCAGCCCGCGGCGCGAGTGGTGATCCTTGCGGTGCTCGCGCAGGTGGTTGGTGAGGTCGTTGATCCGCTCAGTGAGCAGCGCGATCTGGACCTCGGGCTTGCCGGTGTCGGCGGCGCTGTCGCCGAACTTGGCGGTCAGCTCCTGCTTGCGTTCCTGGGTGATGGTCATCGGCTCGATGAGGCTAGCAGGCGGGCTATTTACATAGCTCGCGCGTGCGCTCGACGTCGCGGCGCATCTGCTCGACGAGCGCATCGGGCGACTCGAACCGGCGCTCCCCGCGCAGGCGCGCGAGGAAGTCGATCCGCAGCATCCGCCCGTACAGGTCGCCGTCGAAGTCGAGCAGGTAGGCCTCGACCAGCAGCGCGCGTCCGGTACCGAACGTCGGCCGGACGCCGATGCTGACCGCCGCGCAGGCAGCGTCGGTGCGGGCGGCGTAGATCCCATGGCCCGGGCACACCAGCGCCTCGTCGGGGACGATGTTCGCGGTCGGGAAACCGAGCGTGCGGCCACGCTGATCGCCCTTCACGACCTCGCCCCGCAGCCGGAACGGTGCGCCGAGAAACCGCCTCGCGATCTCGACCTCGCCGGCCAGCACCAGCCCGCGAATGTGGCTGGAGGAGACGATCTCGCCGTCCACCTCGACCAGCGGCACGACTCGCGTCTCGAACCGCTCGTCGGCGGCGAGCCGGCCGGGATCGCCGGCGGCCTTGTGGCCGAAGCGGAAGTTCTCCCCGACCGACACCCGCGTCGCCCGCAGCCGGTCGACGAGGATGTGGTCGATGAACTCCTCGGACGTCTGGTGGGCGAACCCGTCGTCGAACGGGATCACGACCAGCTCGTCGACGCCGAGCGCCTCGATCAGCTCGGCCTTGGCCTCGAGGCTCGTCAGCAGCTTCGGCGCCGCCTCGGGGCGGACCACGCGCAACGGATGCGGCTCGAACGTGAGCACCGTGTCGCTGCCTCGGATCACCTCGCGGTGTCCCAGGTGGACGCCGTCGAACTCGCCGACCGCCACTCGCCGCGGCCGCTCCCGGACCTCGGAGAGCATCGTCACTTGCATCGGCGCGGAAGGCTACTCAGCCTCGGAGGCCGACGATAGGTCCGAGCAGACCGTCGCCCCGCGGCGCCGCGAGGGCGATCAGACCGTCCTCGTCGGTGAGCCGCACCACCTCGGCGCCGTGGGCATCCCCCGCCACCGCGCCACCGTGACCGGCTCGCCGCGCCGCGTCGGGGTCAAGCCGGACCTCGGGGATGAAGCCGAGCGCGGTGTCGAGGCCGATGATCTGCTCGGGGTCGGCGTCGGCTACGTCAAACGCACCGATCGCGGTCCGGCGGAGCTCCTCGCAGTAGGCATCACCGAGATCGGCGATCAGGCTCCGTACGTACGTCCCTGATGAGCACTCGATCGTGAAGCCGCGCCGGTCGCCGTCCCTCCAGCGCTCCTCGAACCGGTAGACCTCGACGACTCGCTCGGCGAGCTCCACGTCCTCGCCGGCGCGTGCGAGCGCGTACGCTCGCCGGCCCCCGACCTTGACCGCCGAGAATGCCGGCGGCCGCTGGCGCACCGAGCCGGTCGGAAGTTCGAGATCGCCGTCCGGGACGACCCCGGTCAAGACGATCTCCCCTTCGGGATCGCCCGTGGTCGACGTCGCGCCGAACCGGGCGGTGGCTTCATAGGTCTTGCGCAGCGCCATCAGGAACCGCTGCACGCGCGTGGCGCGGCCGACGAGGATCAGCAACAGCCCGGTCGCGAACGGATCGAGCGTGCCCGCGTGGCCGACCTTGCGCCGACCGCCGGTCCCGCCCCCGGCCCCGGCCCCGGCGAGCGCGCGCCGCATCCGGGCGACGGCGTCGTGCGAGGTGATGCCGGCCGGTTTGTCGTACAGGGCGATGCCGTCGAGCGGGTCCGCGCTCACGCCGGCTACTTCGAGAGCTGCTGCGCGACTTCCTCTCGCAGGAACGCGACCAGCTCCTCCCACTCGAGCGACGTCGAGAAGCCCGCCGCCTGGCGGTGACCGCCCCCGCCCTGGGCCCGGGCGATCGCGGACACGTCCACGCGCTCGTCGCTGGCCCGGAGCGAGACCTTGCGGGCGCGGCCGTCGTCGTTGTGGTTCCCGGTCCGCTCGCGAATCAGGGCCGCGACCGCGGTCCCCTCAACCGAGCGCAGGTGATCGATCACGCCTTCGGAGTAGCTCTCCTCGGCGTCGGAGGCCGCGAAGTCGTCGGCGTCGAGCTCGGTCACGGTCAGCCGCCCGCCGTCGTAGCGGTGGACCTTCGCGAGGCCGCGGGCCAGCAGCGCGAGCTTGCCGTACGGGACGCCCTCGTACACGCGCCGGTAGATCTCGTGGACATCGACGCCGTGCTCGATCAGATCGGCGGCCATCTGGTGCGCGCGCGGGCCGGTGTTCTCGTACATGAACCGCCCGGTATCGGTGATCAGGCCGACGTACAGCGCCTCGGCGATATTGACCGTCGGCGTGACCCCGAGTCCGTGCATCAGGTCCCAGACGATCTCCGCCGTGCACGACGCCTCGGGCAGGACGTAGTTGACCGTGCCGAACAGCGTGTTGTCGTGGTGGTGGTCGATGTTGATGATGTGAGCCCCGGGGTGCCGGAACGCCTCGGCTGGGTTGCGTTCGAGGTTCCCGCAATCGAGGAACACGATCGTGCGCTCCTCGAGATCCTCGGGGGGCGAGCTGACCAGACCGGACAGCTCGAACCAGCGATATTCCTGTGGCAGCGGGAACTCGCTCGAGTCGATGAACATGAGGCTGTCGCGGCCCTGATCGGCGAGGATCCCCTGCATCGCGATCAGCGATCCGAGCGCGTCGCCATCGGGATTCTCGTGGCTTACGACAATCAGCTTGTCGACGGAGCGGAGCTGACGCAGCACCTCGTCGCGGCTTGCCGCCGCACCGTTGTCATGCATCTGGCCCCCGCTCACCCGGCCCCTGGTCGATCAGCTGCGAGATCCGCATCCCCCGATCGATCGACTCGTCATATTCGAACGTGATCGTCGGCGTGTGCTTGAGCGACAGCTCGGCCGCGACCCGGCTCTGGAGGAAGCCGTGCGCCGAGCGCAGCCCGTCGAGCGTTTCAGACCGCACCTGGTCGTCTCCGAGCACGCTCACGTACACGCGCGCATGGCGAAGATCGGGGCTGGTCTTGACGGAGGTCACGGTCACGAATCCAACGCGTGGATCCAGGAGATCCTTGGCGATCGCATCGCTGAGCACCGCTCGCACGGCCCCATCGACCCGACGCATCCGGCCTGCGCCCATCCTACCCACTCACCCCCGATCGAGTCACCAGGGTGTTAGCGCTCACTCGCACAATTCCTCGACGGAGCTGACGATCCGCACGACCCGCACCTGCTCGGGCCATCGCGCGTGGAGCCAGCGCTCGACGTTGTCCGCGGCGGCCTCCAGCACGGCGAGCGATCCGCCCGTCAGCGCCGCAGTCAGCCGCGACCGTTGCCACAGGTCCTGGTGGTCCACTTCGGCCACCGCGACCCCGAGCCGGCCGTGGAGCTGCGCCTTGATCGAGGACAGCTCCTTGCGCTTGGTCTTGAGGCTGCCGGCGTCCGGAAAGTGCAGATCGATCACGAGCACCGCGACGTAGCCGCTGTCCGACATCGGCGGTCACCCTAGGGCTTAGACCAGCTCTCGTTCGACCTGGCGCGTGGTGTAGGTCTCGAGCACGTCGCCGTCCTTGATGTCGGCGAAGTCTCGGAGCACGATCCCGCAGTCGTAGCCGGCGGCGACTTCGCGCACGTCCTCGTTGAAGCGCCGCAGGCTCTGGATCTCGCCGTCGTAGACGACCGTCCCGTCGCGGACCAGCCGGACCTTCGACCCGCGCGTGATCCGGCCGTCGGTGACGTGGCAGCCGGCGATGGTGCCCACGCGCGAGGCCCGGAAGATCTGGCGCACCTCGACCGAACCGAGCGACTCCTCGACCTCCTCGGGCGCGAGCATGCCCTGCATCGCGTCGCGAAGCTCCTCGATCGCGCGGTAGATCACCGAGTAGTGGCGGATCTCGACGCCCTCGCGGTCGGCCACCTGACGGGCGTCGCCGACCGGACGGACGTTGAAGGAGAGGATCACCGCGTCAGACGCGGCGGCGAGCATCACGTCGGACTCGGTCACGGCGCCGACGGCACCGCGGATCACGTTGACCGAGACCTCGTCCTGCGGCAGCTTGGCGATCTCGTCCACGATCGCCTCGAGCGACCCCGCGACGTCGGACTTCAGCACCAGGTTGAGCTCCTGCACGCCGCTCTTGAAAATGTCCTCGAGCGAGACCTTCTTGCCCGACCGCCGGGCCAGGGCCTCGGCCTTCAGGCGGGTCGCCCGCTCGCCCGCGAGGTGGCGCGCGCGCCGCTCGTTCTCGACCACGCGGACGTGCTCGCCGGCCTCGGGCACGCCGTCGAACCCGAGCACCTCGACGGGCTCGCCCGGGAGCGCCGCGTTGACACGGTTGCCGAGGAAGTCGTGCATCGCGCGGACCCGGCCCCAATGGGCGCCGGCGACGAGCGCGTCGCCGACCTCGAGCGTGCCGCGCCCGATCAGAATCGTCACAACCGGGCCGCGACCGGGATCGAGCTTCGACTCGATCACGCTTCCCGACGCCGCCGCGTCCGGGTTGGCTCGGAGCTCCTCGACCTCGGCCATCACCAGGATCGTCTCGAGCAGGTCCTCGAGCCCCTCCCTGGTCTTGGCCGAGACGTTGACGAACTCGGTCTCGCCACCCCACTCGACCGGCTGCAATCCCAGCTGGGCCATCTCGGCACGGACGCGGTCGGGCGCCGCGCCCTCCTTGTCGATCTTGTTGACCGCGACCAGCATCGGCACGCCGGCGTCCTTGGCGTGATCGACCGCCTCCTGGGTCTGCGGCTTGACGCCGTCGTCGGCGGCGACCACGATCACGGCGATATCGGTCACCTTCGCGCCGCGGGCGCGCATCGCGGTGAACGCCTCGTGACCGGGCGTGTCCAGGAACGTGATCTCCTTGCCGTCCCGCTGGACCTGGTAGGCGCCGATGTGCTGAGTGATGCCGCCGGCTTCGCCCGCCGCGACCTGGGTCGAGCGGATTGCGTCGAGCAGCGAAGTCTTGCCGTGGTCGACGTGGCCCATGATCGTCACCACCGGAGGCCGCTCGACGAGCTCCTCCTCGGCGTCGTTGAACACGGGCTCGGCGACCGTCTCGTCCTCGGAATGGACCAGCTCGACCTCCTTGCCGAGCTCGGCCGCCAGCACCTGGATGGCCTCGTCCGACAGCGTCGTGGTCAGCGTCTTCATCTCGCCGAGCGCCATCAGCTTCTTCATGACCTCCGGCACCGGGACGGCTAGGTACTCGGCGACGTCCTTGACTGTCGACCCGGAGTTGATCCGGATCGCATCGGACTCGGCGAGCGCGGTCTGCGACGCCGACGGGCGCGACTCGGCCTCTTCGTCGTACACGCCCCGCCGCCGGCGTCCGCGCCGCTGACGGCGCGGCGGCTGGTTGGACTGCGGCGGTCCGCCGCCGGTGGTGCGGCGCGAAGCCTGTGAGTCGATCACGACGCGGCGCCGTCCGCCGGCATTGCCGGGCGCGCGCTCGCCCTGGAGCGAATCGCGGGTGGGGCGCTTGTGTGCGGCCTCGCCGCCGGAGGGTCCGTTGTCGCCGCCTCCGGCGGGCGCGTCGCCACCGGCACTGGCTGCGCCGTCGCCACTGCTGGCGGGCGCGTTGCCGCCGGCGCGGGCTGAGCCGTCGCCACCGGCACGGGGTCCGCCGCCGCCCTCGCCTCGGGCCGGCGTCTCGGCACGGCCGCGCGCCTGCGCATCGCCACGCCCTCGGGGTCCGTCGTTCCGTGCGCGTCCCTGGCCGTCGCCTCCGCCGGCGCCGTTACCGCTGCGGGCAGCCGTCTTGGGGACGCCTGAGCCGGCGTCGCCGGAAGCGCTGACGGCAGCGGCGAGCACGCGTCGTGCCGCGTCCTCGTCGACCGATGACGAGACCGCCTTCACCTCCAGGCCGCCCGCCTTCAGCCGCTCGAGGACGTCCTTGGCGGCGAGCCCATGCTCCTTGGCGATCTGATGCACACGTTTATTCATCTATGTCCAGTGTAAGCGCCTAGTCACTACCGTTTGCAGCGGCCTGCACCTGATTGGTGTCCTTGCCCTCGAGCGCCTGATGGGCCTCGATCCCGCAGTAGCGGGAACCGGGCAGCGCCGCGTTGGGACAGCGGCGTCCGTTGGACAGGATCGCCGCGCAGCGGCCCTGCGCCTCTTCCTGCTCATAGCCGTGCTCGGCCTCCTCGGCGGCGAACTCGGTCTCCGAGCGGATGTCGATCCGCCAGCCGGTCAGCCGCGCCGCGAGCCGCGCGTTCTGGCCCTCGCGACCGATCGCGAGCGACAGCTGGTCGTCGGGAACGATCACGGTCGCCTGCTTGCCGGCGTCGTCGACGAGCACCTCGCGCACGCGGGCCGGCGACAGCGCCTTGGCCACGAACCGGGCGGGCTCGTCGTTGTAAGGGATGATGTCGATCTTCTCGCCGCGCAGCTCGGATACGACCATCCGCACGCGCGAGCCTCTCGGTCCGACGCAGGCGCCAACCGGATCGACGCCGTCGACATGCGAGACCACCGCGATCTTCGAGCGGTAACCGGGCTCACGGGCGACGTTCGTGATCTCGACGAGCCCGTCGGCGATCTCGGGCACCTCGAGCTCGAACAGCTGCTTGATCAGCTCGGGGTCGCGGCGGGAGACGATGATGCTCGGACCCTTGGTCGAGTTCGAGACGTCCTTGATGACCGCCTTGATCCGTTGGGAATGGTCGTAGCGCTCGCCCTCGACCTGCTCGGACTTGGGCAGCAGCGCCTCGACCCGCTCGCGGAGCTGGACCAGCGTGTAGCGCGAGTCGGACTGCTGCACGATGCCCGTGATCAGCTCGCCGACGCGGTCGCGGTACTCCTCGAACATCATGTCGCGCTCGGCCTCGCGGATCCGCTGCAGGATCACCTGCTTGGCGGTCTGCGCCGCGATCCGCCCGAAGTCGTGCGGGGTGACGTCCGCGGTCTCGATCTGGTCCTCGTACTCCTTGAGCTTCTCGAGATCGATCTCGGGCTCGGGCGGCTCGCGCATCTCGCCGGTCTCCGGGTCGACCGTGGGCTGCTGCTCGGGCGTCGCCTCGACGAGCAGCTGCTCCTCGAGCTCGGGCGGGATCTTGAGCTCCCAGACCTTGAAGTCGCCGCTGTCGCGGTCCATTTCCACCTTCGCGTAGCGCGCCGCCTCGGGCGTCTTCTTATAGGCCGACAGGAGCGCATCTTCGAGCGCCTCCATCAGCTTCTCGGAGGAAATGTTCTTCTCAGCGGCAAGGCCGCGGACGGCCTCGACGATCTCTCTCGACATGGCTTCAGTCTCCAGGTACGAGGTTGGAGCGGGCGATCTGCTCGTAGGGGATCGTGACCACACCGTCCTGTGCGGCGATCGTCACGTCTCGGTCCGATGCGCCGACCAACTCACCGGTCACGCTCTTGTGTCCATCCCGGTCATCCCGCAGGCGCACGCGAGCGTGCCGGCCGAGAAAGCGCGTGTAGTGCTGTGGCTTGGTCAGCGGACGGTCCTGTCCGGGAGAGGACACCTCGAGCGAGTAGCGGTCTCTGTACTCGGTGAGCAGGCCCGTGACGCGCTCGCACACGGCGAGCGTCACGCCCTCGGGATGATCGATGAACAACCGCAGCGTTCCACCGCGCACGACCTCCGCGAGCAGCACCTCGATCTCCGGCTCGCTCGCGGCGATCCGGCGCTCGATGTCTGTCTGGAGGCTTGCGCCGTCCTGTCTACTGCTGGAGCTCACTCTCGGTCTCCTCCATCACAAAACTCATAAAAAAAGCGGGCCAGCGCCCACTTCGGGTACTGCCGCCGAGCAGGTCGCCCGGCGAATCGACTTCCTGTTCCAGATTAGCACCGGTTTGGGGGGCCTGGGATCCGTCCGGGCGCCCCGGAGCGGGTTGTCGAGGGCCGGGCGGTATCGCGCTTCACGCGAGGGGCGCCCGGACGGATATCCAGGCCCGCCCCCGGGCGATCGGCCAGGGTCGGCGCGCCGGCGCCCGCAGGCTCGCACCCGCCACTGGGCTTGAAAAAGCTATGGGCCTCGCTCCGCGCGGCGTCCGTGGGGCCGGGAGGGCCCGTCCGGACCGGAGTCGCGCTAGGACTCCGAGATGTCGCCGGCGCGGGCGCGGGCGACGTCTCGGTAGAGGCGGTAGTCGTGCCGGCCGGGCGCCATGCCCGCGGCCTGGGCGAGCGGCTTGCGGGCCTCGGCATGGCGGCCGAGCATCTGCAGCGAGCGGCCGAGGCAGAACAGCGCGTAGTCGTTGGTTGGCGCCCGGTCGATCACCGCCTGGAACTCCTCGGCGGCCTCCGCGTAGCGCTGGGCGCCGAACAGCGAGCGGCCGAGCGCCTCCCGGATCGAAGTCTTGTCCGGCGCCAGATCGCGCGCGCGGGCGAGCGGGATCGTGGCCTGATGGTGGTGCCCGGCTTCGAGCAGCTCGGTGCCCCGTATGAACAGCTCGTACACGTCTTCCATGGCCTTCTATTTTAGGACGGCGCGTGGCGCCCGGCGCGTCCTCGTGCCCGCT
Organism: uncultured Solirubrobacterales bacterium; assembly: GCA_963746695.1. GTDB lineage: Bacteria > Actinomycetota > Thermoleophilia > Solirubrobacterales > Solirubrobacteraceae > Palsa-465. Next base: position 286,806 of record CAVVCP010000015.1, read on the forward strand.
TCGGGCGCGGTGGCAGCGCCCACAGGGCGCGCGCCGCCCCGCCGAGCCCGAGGCCCGCTCGCAGCTGTGCGCGCAGCGCGCGCCGCTGCCCGAGCGTGGGCACGTCGGAGCCGCCTCCGAAGCGCGCCATCCGCAGCGCCCGGACGTAGCGCGCGGCCTCCGGCGAGGTGCGGAAGCGCCGCTCGACCGCCGCGAGCGTCACGCCGTCGGTGATCGGACGCCCGCTGCGCCTGAGCGCGCGCTCGAGTTCGGCGAGCATGTCGTCGGGACCGAGCGGGGCGGTCCGCCGCCACGCGAACAGCGCGATCGCAAGCAGTACCGCCAGCACCCCGAGCGTCGCCAGCAGCACCGTGTCGAGCGAGCTCGAGCTGTGCACGGTGGTGGTCGTGCCGGTCGCGCCGGTGGCGTGGCCGACGCGCAGGTTGGGGTGGGTGAGCTCGCCCTCGCTGTTGAACGAGCCGGTCGCGGTGATCGGGGTGCGGCCGCCGCGCGCCGGCGCCGCCGCCGGGGTCGGGTCAAACGAGACCCAGCCGTAGTGCGGGAACCACGCCTCCACCCAGGCGTGGGCGTCGACGTCGGTCACGAGCCACTGCTGGCTCGTGCTGTCGAAGGAGCCGGAGGTGAAGCCGGTCACGACGCGGGCCGGAATCCCGCCCATCCGCAGCAGCAGTGCCATCGACCCCGCGAACTGCTGGCAGTACCCGAGATGGTTGAGCGTCAGGAATGTGACCAGCGGCTCGGCCGTGGGTGGCGGGTACTCGTCGTAGCTGAAGCCGTTCGCCGCGGTCAGATAGCCCATCACCTTCTGCACGTACGCGTACGGCGTCTTCGAGGTCCGCAAGAGACTCTGCGCGGTGTTGTAGACCGGCCAGTACGGCGAGCTGTGGATCGCGGAGGCGCCGCTGAAGCTTCTCGGGTCGGTCTGGTCCTGCGGCCCGGCGCCCTTGCTGTGGAAGGTGGGGAACACGACCCGCTGCGGGAGGACCTGGTCCCCGGGCGGATTCTGCGGCATCGTGAGCTCGAGGTCCTGCTGACGGATGTTGCTCGGATAGTCCGTGCCCGCGCGCGCGAGCTTGGCGGCGCTCGGATGCGGGGTGTACACCTGCACGGTGTAGCTGTCTCCGGGACCGAGTTGACTCGTGCTCATCCAGGTGCCGAGGCTGTCGCCCGGCACCGGCGAGCCCGACAGGTGCGCTGGCGCCAACGCGTACCCCGCGGCGATGATCTGCGTGGTCTTCATCGCGCGGATCGTCACGGTCAGGTTCTGCGTGTAGCGCCTGATCGTCGCCGCGCTTACGCCGGGCAGCGCGCTGCTCGGCGGAGCCAGGCCCGCGGTGGCGCCGCCCTCGGCCCACCCCACGCCATCGAACGAGTCGAGGTTCTCGGTCTTCCAGTACTCGCCGCTCCACGCTGTCGGAGCGGACTTCACCTCGAGCACGGTGTTGCCGGTGCGCGGCCAGATCAGCGGCCCGTACCGCTGGGTCCAGTCGAACCGCTCGACGTGCGCGGGCGTGAAGCCGCGGGTCAGCGCCTCGTAGTCGATCCATGGATTGCTCTGCTTGAGCGCCGGCCCGATCACCATCCCGACGGCGCCGGTCACCGCGCACGCGAGCAGCACCCCGCCGCGGCGGTCGGACGGCACGCGCTCGCCCCACATGAAGAGCGCGATCAGCGCGAACAGCAGCAGCCCGTGCAGGTAGGGAAGGCTCGGGTGGACGAGCGTCGCCGGCACGACCACGAGCGCGATCAACGGCAGCGCCGCGCCGGCTCGGCGGATGTCGCCGAGCGCGGGCGGCGCGAACGCCAGCAGCATCGCGGCATCGAGCAGCAGCACCGCGGCACCCAGCAGGATCACCGTCCGGACCCAATCGTTGATCCCGTTGTACGGAACCAGGATGCCGGGCAGCGCCGACAGCCCCTGGCCGATTCCGTTCGCGGTGGCGCCCACGCGCAGGTGAATCGTCCAATCGAGGGGCACCCCGCTGATCGGGAACGCGGCGAGAATTGCGATGAACGCCAGCGGCGCGCCAACCGCAGACAGAGGCTCCGAATGGCCGCGCATCGCCGCCACCGTGCGCTCGCGCTCGAGCAGCACCGGCGCGATCCCGGCCAGCGCGAGCGATATCGCCAGCAGCCCGAGCAGCCGCGGCGTCGAAGCGGGATGCATCAGCGTGCCCCAGCGCGTAACCCCGTACAGCCCGAGCGCGGCGAACGCCACCAGCCGGACGATCGGGCGATCGTTGGCGCGGGCCACGCTCCGGCGAGGGCCGGCATCGCGTCGCAGGGATGCCAGTACGGCGACCTGGGTGTTCGTGCTCACGCCGCGCGCTCCCGCTGCCGGCGGCCGGCGCCGACCACGAACCCCAGACAGCCGGCGACCTCGAAGGTGGCGTCGTGCATCGGCTGCGTGGCCAGCGCCTTGGGGATCACGAGCACGGCGGCCCGGACACCGGCGCCGGCCAACCCTGGCGGCATCCGCGCATACGGGGCCGCAGCCACGTACAGGACCTGAGCCGAGCGGGCGCCAGCGGCCAGCCCGGGAGCCCGGGTCTCGGGCCCGCCCTCGACCAGCGCGAGCTTGGCCCGGGCGACCGGCCAGGCGATCAGGTCGGTCTCGACCTCGAGCGGGCGGAACTCGCCCGGCAGCAACAGGCCGCAGCCCGTCCGGGTTCCGAGCTCGAGCACAAGCGAGGCGGCGGCCCGGATCGCGGCGTCGAGATACTCGGGCGGGCCGTCACCGCGCGCGTCGACAACCACCAGCGGGCGCGAGTCGGTGTCGGCGCGCAGCCTCCGCTCGAGCAGCCCGGCCCCGCGCGCCAGGGCGGGCCAGTGGATCCGCGAGGCCGGCGTCCCCTGTCGATACGGCCGCAGCCCGTCGACATCGGTGGCGCCGAACGGCTCGACCGGCGCGGCGCCCGCGGCCCGGCGCCACTTCTCCCCCGCCCCGGGAACCCACTTCACGCGCTCGGTGCGCGGCAACACGAGCAGCTCCTGCGCCGGCGATGCGCTCGGGCACTCCACGCGCGCGAGCTCGAGCGCGTCGGACACGATCAGCGTCGGCGGCTCGACGCGCCGCACGCCGCGCCGCGGGAACGAGGCGACGATCCGCACGCTGGCGGTGGTGCCTCCGGAGATCAGCGACATCGGACCGCGGATCGAGACCAGCTCGCCGGCAAGCGGGTCAAAGACCGCCGCTCCGGGAAGTCCCCAGGGTCCACGGCTGACCTCGATCGTCGCCTCGACCGGCTCGTCCTCGACGACCCGGTCTGAGTCGAGCGTGCGCTCGATCTTCGCGCCGCGGGCGGCGAGCCCGACCCATGCGGGCGCGACGATCCCGAGCAGCGTGATCGCGACTCCCGGGACGAACAGCGGCGCCGCGTCGAACAGCAGCGCCACCAGGATCAGCGCCAGCCCGGCGACCGCCACCGCCGCCGCCCGCCTCACGTCACAAGGCCCTCACCGATGCGACGGCATCGCTCACCACGTCGGCCGCGGCCCGCCTCGCCGACTCCGGCGCGAGCACCAGCCGGTGCGCGAGCACCGGCTGCGACAACGCCTGGACGTCGTCGGGCAGCGCATGGTCGCGGCCCTGCATCATCGCGTACGCCTTCGCCGCCTGCAGAAGCATCAGCCCGGCGCGCGGGCTGGCGCCGAGGTCGACCCGGGGATCCTCGCGCGTCCGCCACAACAGGCGCACGATGTAGTCGCGCAGCGGCTCGGCCGCTCGCACCCGCTTGGCCGCGTCCTGGGCGGCGAGCACCTCGGCGGCGGTGGCCACCGGCGCGAGCGTCAGCACGCGGTCTCCGGCCTCGTGGTCGGCGAGCATCCCCGCCTCGGCCCCTCGCGACGGGTAGCCGAGCGAGATCTTGACCATGAACCGGTCGACCTGCGCCTCGGGCAACGGGTAGGTGCCCTCGTACTCGATCGGGTTCTGGGTCGCGAGCACCACGAACGGCCGCGCCAGCTCGTGGGTGTGGACGTCGACGGTCACGCGCCGTTCCTGCATGCACTCGAGCAGGCCCGACTGGGTCTTGGGCGAGGCCCGGTTGATCTCGTCGACGAGCACCACGTTCGCGAACACCGGACCGGGCCGGAACTCGAACCGCGACTCGCGCTGGTCGTAGACGTTCGTCCCGACGACGTCGGCCGGGAGCAGGTCCGACGTGCATTGCACGCGCGCGAACTGGCAGTCGACCGATCGCGCCAGCGCCCTGGCGAGCGCGGTCTTGCCGACGCCGGGGTAATCCTCGATCAGCACGTGCCCCTCGGCCAGCAGCGCCACCATCAGGTGCGTCAGGGTCTCCTCGCGCACCTGCACAGCGTTGGCGATATTGGCCGCGAGCCGCCGCGCGAGCGCGGCGTGGGCCTCACACTCTTGCTGGGCTACGGGTGCCTGCTCGGGTTCCATCCGTTCCACCCCTCGCTCTGCGTAGTCGCTCCACTTCGTCAAGGACCGCTTGCGCGACCCGTTCCTTCCTGGACCGCGGCACATGCCGCTCGGTCCCGTCGGCGGTCACGATCGTCACCTCATTGTCGCCGGACTCGAATCCGATCCCCGATCCGGCGATGTCGTTGATCACGATCGCGTCGAGCCGCTTGCGCTCGAGCTTGCCCCGCCCGCGCTCGACCGCGCCCTCTCCATGCTCGGCAGCGAACCCGACGACCGTCTGATCCGGGCGGCGGAGCTCGGCCAGTGCACCGAGCACGTCCTCGGTCCGCTCGAGCTCGATCTGCGGAATGCCCGCCTCCTTCTTGATCTTGCGGTCGGCCGGTGCCGCGGGCCGGAAGTCGGCAACCGCGGCGGCCATCAGCAATACGTCGCACGCGTCGAGTTCGTTCCGGCAGGCGGCCGCCAACTCGGCGGCGGTCTGCACGGTGATCACGCGTGCCCGCGACGGCGGGTCGAGCGCCACGTTGGCGGCGATCACCGTCACCTCGGCGCCCCGCCGGGCCGCCTCGCGCGCGAGCGCGTACCCCATCCGGCCCGACGAACGGTTGCCGACGAAGCGGACGCTGTCGATCGGCTCCCGCGTACCTCCGGCCGTCACCAGCACGCTCAACCCCGCCAGCGACGGCGGCGTCAGCAGCCGCTCGCACGCCTCGAGCAGCTCGGCCGGCTCGGCCAGCCTTCCGATTCCATGCTCGCCGTGCGACGCGAGCGCGCCTTCCCCAGGTCCGATCACGGCGATGCCGCGCGCCCGGAGAAGCTCGAGGTTGGCCTGGGTCGCCGGGTTGAGGTACATCCGGTTGTTCATCGCCGGCGCCACCGCGACCGGGCAGGCGGCGGCGAGGGCGGCCGTGCTCACCAGGCTGTCGGCGTGGCCGTGCGCAAGCTTGGCCAGCGTGTTCGCGGTCGCCGGGGCGATCAGATACAGCTCGGCCCGCTCGACCAGTGCCAGGTGGCTGATCGGGGCCCGGTCGGGCACCGGCTCACCCGGGTAGGCGCCCCGGGCCGGATCGGGCTCGAACTCGCTCGTGAGCACCGGCGCCCCAGTGATCCCCTCGAACGAGGCCCGGCCGACGAACTTCTCGCTCGCCGGCGTCTGGATCACGCGCACTGAATGGCCGCACTTGACCGCCAGCCGCACCGCCTCGAGCGCTTTGTAGGCCGCGATCCCGCCGGTGACTCCGAGGAGCAACCGCGCCATTTAGAGCGTCAGGCTCCGCCCGTCCTCACCGGTAGTGGTACTTGAGCTTGCCCTGGGCGACCTCTTCAAGCGCGATCGTCAGGTAGTTCTTCGAGCGCGTCTCGACCATCGGCGGCGGGAACTCGTCGAACGTTCCCTCGCCCAGGTTGTGGTAGTAGGAGTTGATCTGGCGCGCGCGCTTGGCGGCGACGATCACGCTCGCGTAGTCAGAGTCGACATGCTCGAGGAGCTTGTCGATGCGGGGTGAGATCAAAGCGGTGCCGTCCTTCCCAGAGAAGTGTGTGCAACAGGTTAGCGGGGGGCCCCACGCGGGGGCGCATGTTGCCGTGCTCGTACGGGCCGAGCCGGGCTAGGGCCGGGGGTCCATCACGCTGCGCACGATCGCGACGAGCTCGTCGGTGGCGTGCTCGAGCCGGTCGTTGACGACCACGTGCCCGAACTCGGGCTGGGCCTGCAGCTCCTGCTCGGCGGTCTCAAGCCGCCGGTCGACCTGCTCGGCGCTGTCGGTGCCCCTGCCCACGAGGCGTGCCCGCAGTGCGCCGCCGGGGGGCGGGGCGATGAACACCGCGACCGCCTCGGGCATTGCGCCCCGAACCTGGCGGGCCCCCTGGACTTCGATCTCGAGCACGACGCCCGCCCCCGCGGCCAGCCGCCGTTCGAGCTCGGAGCGGAGCGTTCCGTAGCGATTCCCCGAGTAGTCGGCGTGCTCGACGAAATCGCCGGCCGTGACGCGGGCCTCGAATTGCTCCGGAGTGAGGAAGTGATAGTCGACTCCGTCCTCCTCGCCAGGCCGCGGGGGGCGCGTGGTCGCCGACACGGACAGCTCGAGCTCGGGGATCCGCTCGAGCAGTCCGCGGATCAACGTGCCCTTGCCGACGCCCGAGGGCCCGGTGATCACGAAGACCTTGGGAGCGGTTCCCACCGCGGGGGCGGCCACTATGCGAGCGGCGACCGGGGCCGCGTCAACGCCGGCGCATGAGCGCGACGAGCTCGCGGCGCTGTCGCTCGGACAGACCGCCGACCGTCTTGCTCGGCGAGATCTTGCACTGACCGAGGATCTTGTTGACCTTCACCCGACCGTACTTGGGTACGGCCAGCAGCAGGTCGAACACCTTGGCCGTGGCGAGATAGTCGGGCGGCTCGAGCAGCAGCCTGTCGATCGGCTGCCGACCGGCTTTGAGGTCACGCTTGAGTTGGGCCCGGCGGGTCCGGATATCGTTGGCACGCTGAAGCGCCTCCATGCGTTGCACGAGAGAACGCTCGGGCGCTGCCGTGGGTTTAGAGAGCGATTCGCTGACCGGCGGCATGGGCGGCGACTATACATCTTGGCGCAGGGCGATCAAGCTAAATCGCCGCAATTCGACTCGACCTCAAGCTGAGCTAGAGCATTGTCGAGGATGGTTTCGGCAATACCCTAAGTTTGCAGGGGGTTTCTGCAGCGGACCCAAAATGTTCACAGTGCGAACAACGCACCGTTGACGTCGCGGGCTACACCGCTCTACGCGGGCTCCTCGACGACGGTATTTGCGAGAAGTTCCGCCAGCTCGGAGGCGATGCGCAGGCCGGCCGCGGGATCGCGAAAGCTCTCGGTCCCCACTGCCACCAGAGCGGCGCCGGCGCGCATCAGATCGAGCGCGTCGCGTCCTCGCTGGACGCCTCCCATGCCGACGATCGGGATGTCGATCGCCTCGGCGACCGCGTGAACCTGCGCCAGCGCGATCGCGCGGACCGCCGGACCGGATGTGCCCCCGGTGATTCCGCCGAGCCACGGCGCCCCCGTTTTGGGGTCGAGCGCCATCCCCTTGACGGTGTTGATCAATGACACGGCGTCGGCGCCGGCGTCCTGCGCCGCCCGGGCGACCGCGGGCACATCGGTCGCGTTGGGGGTCAGCTTGACGATCAGCGGCTTGGCGGTCAGCGGTCTGACCCGGTCGATCAGACTCGCGGTCTCGTCCGGGTCCGCGCCCATCACGAGCCCGGTCTCGACGTTCGGGCACGACACGTTGAGCTCGAGCGCCGCGACCTCGGCGCGCGCGGCGAATGCGCGCACGAGCTCGACCACCTCATCCCGGCTGAAGCCCATCACGTTGACGATCAGCGGCACCGGGAGCGTGGCCAGGAACGGAAGATCGTGCTCGAGGTAGCCCTCGAGCCCCTTGTTCGGGAGCCCGATCGAGTTGATCAGCCCGCCGGCGACCTCCCACAACCGCGGGGGCGGATTGCCCTGCCGCGGCGCGAGGGTCACGGTCTTCGAGACGAACGCGGCGAACGGGAACCGCTCGAGCAGCTCGTCGCCGAACGCGCGGTGCGCGGCGATCGCGTCGAACGTCCCCGACCCGTTGATGATCGGGTGCTCGAGCTCGAGCCCGCAGAAGTGGGTCGTCAATGCCCGGCTCCGACCACCAGCGCGGTCTCGAGCCTCGCCGCATCGAGCACCGGTCCATCTACGCACAGGCGGATGTAGCCGTCTTGGGTGGGCACCACGCACCCGAAGCACGCGCCGAACCCGCAGGCCATGCCCGACTCGAGCGCGAGCTGAGCGGGTACGCCGCGACCGGCGCAGATCGCCCGGACCGCCTCGAGCATCGCCGGCGGCCCGCACCCATACACCTCGACCTCGTCGGCTCGGTCCTCGAGCTCGTCCTCGAGCAGCTCGGTCACGAGCCCGTGATGACCGACGCTGCCGTCGTCGGTGGCGACGGCGGCGTTGTGGAGCAGATCCGCTCCGTGGGCGTGGGACTGGTCTCGGAACCCGAGCAGGGTCGTTGATTCGGTCCCGCCCGCCCCGAGCTCGTCCTGCCAGATCGCCAGCGGGGCGATCCCGACCCCGCCGCCGGCGAGGAGCGCCGCCCGGCCTTCGCGCGGCGGGGCGAAGCCGTTGCCGAGCGGGCCCACCAGTAGGACGTCTTCGCCGGCGTCGAGCTCGGCCAGCCGGTTCGTCCCGGGGCCGACGTCTTCGATCAGGAAGTCGAGATCGACGCCGTTGGGCCGCGGCCTGGCGCGCATCACGCTGAACGCCCGCGGGAGGAACGGCCGCTCGCCGTCTCCCCCGCCCCACCGCTCGCCCGACCTCAGCATGTAGAACTGTCCGGGCGCTGGGACCGGGCCCTCGACGTCGCGGCAGCGGATCACCACGTAGGCGCCGTGCTGCTCGCGCGCGGTCACAACGGCCGCGCGGCGGCCGAACGGCGCCGTGACGCGGGTCACGAGACTCCGCTCGTGCGCGCGTGGATCTCCTGGAGCGAGAGCACCTCGGGCTCGCCTCGCCGCCCGGCGGCGATCGCCCGGGCGGCCGCCATTGCACCGGTCATCGTCGTGATGCACGGGATCCCGCGCGCGATCGCCGCCGCACGGATCTCGTAGCCGTCGGTGCGCGCGCCGGTCCCCACCGGGGTGTTGATCACCAGGTCGACCTCGCCGCGCTCGATCCAGTCGACCACGTGCGGCGACCCCTCCCCGATCTTGTTGATGGTCTCGGCCGGGATGCCCATCTTGCGGATCGCCTGGGCGGTGCCCCGGGTGGCGACGATCTCGAACCCGAGGTCGTGCAGGATCGTGGCCACGCCGGTGGCGGCGGGCTTGTCGCCGTCGGCGACCGTGATGAACGCGGTGCCGCCGTTCGGAAGCTGCGCCCCGGCGGCGGCCTGGGCCTTGGCGAACGCGGTCGGGAAGTCCCGGGCGATCCCCATCACCTCGCCCGTCGAGCGCATCTCCGGGCCGAGCAGCGAATCCGCGCCGGCGAACCGGTCGAACGGCAGCACGACCTCCTTCACGCACACGTGGTCGTTGCTGGTGTCCGCCGGAAGGTCGAGGTCGGCGAGCCGCTCGCCGAGCAGCACGCGGCAGGCGAGCTTCGCCACCGGCAGCCCGATCGCCTTGGACACGAACGGCACGGTCCGGGACGCGCGCGGATTGGCCTCGATCACGTACAGCGTGTCCTCGCGAATCGCGAACTGAACGTTCAGCAGGCCGACGACCTCGAGCGCCCTCGCGATCCCCTCGGTCTGGGCCCGGATCTGGTCGAGCATCTCGGGACCGAGCGTGTGCGGCGGGAGCACGCAAGCGGAGTCGCCGGAGTGGATTCCGGCCTCCTCGACGTGCTGCATGATCCCGGCGATCCACACGTCGGCGCCGTCTGACAGCGCGTCGACGTCGACCTCGATCGAATCCTCGAGGAACCGGTCCAGGTAGATGGTCGTTCCCGGCGCCGGCACGACCCGGTGCAGATAGTCGGCGAGGCCGTCGACGCTGTAGACGATCTCCATCGCGCGGCCGCCGAGCACGTAGCTCGGGCGGACGAGCAACGGGAACCCGACGTCAGGCGCCTTTTCGAGGGCTTCGTCCGGGGATGTCGCGGTCGCGTACGGAGGAGCCTTGTAGCCGAGCTCGTCGAGTAGCGGGCCGAACCGGGAGCGGTCCTCGGCCAGGTCGATCGCGTCGACCGTGGTCCCGAGGATCGGGACGCCGGCCTGCTTGAGCCCGGCGGCGAGCTTCAGCGGGGTCTGGCCACCGAACTGGACGATCACCCCGGCAGGACGTTCCTGCTCACAGACCGCGAGCACGTCCTCGAGCGTGAGCGGCTCGAAGTACAGCCGGTTCGAGGTGTCGTAGTCGGTCGAGACCGTCTCGGGGTTGCAGTTGATCATGACCGCGTCGCGCCCCTGCTCGCGGACGGTCTCCGCCGCATGGACGCAGCAGTAGTCGAACTCGATCCCCTGCCCGATCCGGTTCGGCCCTGAGCCGAGGATCACCACGCTCGGGCGGTCGCCGCGGTCGACCTCGGTGTCGGCGGCCGCGCCCGGGCGGGGGCGTTCCCACGATGAGTAGTAGTAGGGCGTGCGCGCCGCGAACTCGGCCGCGCACGTGTCGACCGACTTGAACGTCCGCGCGCCGGAGAACGGCAGCTCCGGATCGGCCACGAGCTCGGACAGCTCGTGCAGGAACCACGGGTCGATGCTCGTGCGCCGGTGGAGCTCGTCGACGGCAACGCCGCGCCGGAACGCCTCGAGCAGGTGGTCGAACCGCTCGGCTCCGGGTTGTCCGAGGGCGATCAGCAGCGCCTCCTCGTCGGCCGGATGGCGGGGTGTCGAATCGAGCTCGCGCGAGCGCAGCGCCTTGGCGAACGCCTGCTTGAACGTCCGGCCGATCGCCATCGCCTCGCCGACCGACTTCATGTGGGTCGTGAGGTCGGCCTCGGCGCCGGGGAACTTCTCGAACGCGAACCGCGGCCATTTGACCACGCAGTAATCGATCGCCGGCTCGAAGCTCGCCGGCGTCGCGCGCGTGATGTCGTTCGGGATCTCCTGGAGCGTGTAGCCGACCGCGAGACGCGCCGCGATCTTGGCGATCGGGAACCCGGTGGCCTTGCTGGCGAGCGCGCTCGAGCGCGATACCCGCGGGTTCATCTCGATCACCACGATCTCGTCGGTCGCGCGATTGACCGCGAACTGGACGTTGGAGCCGCCGGTCTCGACGCCGACCGCGCGGATCGCGGCGATCGCCTGATCTCTGAGCTTCTGGTACTGCTTGTCGGTGAGGGTCTGCTGGGGAGCGACGCACACGCTGTCGCCGGTGTGCACGCCCATCGGATCGAGGTTCTCGATCGAGCAGACGATCACGACGTTGTCGGCGCGGTCACGCATCACCTCGAGCTCGAACTCGCCCCACCCGAGCACCGACTCCTCGATCAGCACCTGGGAGATCGGCGACGCCTTCAGCCCGCGCCCCACGATGCGCGCGAGCTCGTCTTCGGTCCTGACAACGCCGCCGCCCTTGCCGCCGAGCGTGAACGCGGGCCTCACGATGAACGGCAGACCGACCTGGGAGATGGCGTTGCGAGCGTCGTCGATCGTGTGGGCGATCGTGCTGCGGGGCACGCGCAACCCGGCCTGCTGCATCGTGTCGCGGAAGATCTCGCGGTCCTCGGCGCGCTCGATCGCGTCGTAGTCGGCGCCGATCAGCTCGACCCCGTGGCGCTCGAGTGTGCCGTCCTCGTGCAGCGTCTTGGCCAGGTTCAGCGCGGTCTGGCCGCCCAGGGTGGGCAGCAGGGCATCGGGCTGCTCGCGCTCGATCACCTGGCGCAACGGACCCGCGAGCAGCGGCTCGATGTAGGTGGTGGTCGCGACCTCGGGGTCGGTCATGATCGTCGCCGGATTCGAGTTGACGAGCACGACCTCGTACCCCTCGTCCATCAGCACCCGGCAGGCCTGCGTGCCCGAGTAGTCGAACTCGGCGGCCTGACCGATCACGATCGGGCCCGAGCCGATCAGCAGGATCTTGTGGAGATCGTCCCTACGCGGCATTGCGGATCTCCTCCACGAACCGGTCGAAGAGATGGAGAGCGTCGTTCGGACCGGGGCCGGCCTCGGGGTGGTACTGGACGGTGGCGCCCTGGACGTCCCTGAGCGCCAGCCCTTCCACGGTGCGGTCGTACAGGTTGATGTGGGTGAGCTCGGCCGCGCCGAAGTCGGTTTCCCATCTAACCGCCTCGTCGCGGTCGATTGTCTTCGCGCCGTCCGGGCCGAGCACCGCGAACCCATGGTTCTGGCTCGTGATCTCCACCGCGCCGGTGGTCAGGTCCTTGACCGGATGGTTCGCGCCGTGGTGGCCGAACGGCAGCTTGTACGTCTCGAGGCCGACCGCGCGGCATAGCAGCTGATGGCCGAGGCAGATCCCGTAAACGGGGCGCTTGCCGATCAGCTGCCTGATCGTGTCGACGATGTAGCCGAGCGCCGAGGGGTCGCCGGGGCCGTTGGCCAGGAAGATCGCGTCGGGGTCGCTCTGGAGCAGGTCGTTCGGGGTCGCGGTGCAAGGGTGCAACTCGACGATCGCGCCGCGCATCGTCAGGTTGCGGACGATCGACGCCTTGACGCCGGTGTCGATCATGGCAATCCGAGGCCCGGTGTTGCCGTCGCCCACGACGATTCGCTGCTTCGGAGTGACGTCGCGCACGAGGTCGCGGCCGGCCATGTTCGGCTCGGCGTCGATCAGATCGCGCGCCTGTTGCTCGGAGAGCGCCGCCGGGAACACCCCGCCACGCATCGCGCCCTGGTCGCGGATGTGGCGCACGAGCGCGCGCGTGTCGACGTCGGTGATCGCCGGGATCCCCTGCCGGGCGAGCCAGGTCAGCCACGCGCTGTCGGCGCCCGGGGCGTCGTCGCGGTCGACCGCCGCGCGCATGATCGCCGCCCGCGCGTGCACGCCGTCTGACTCCATCGCCGCCGCGGAGGCGCCGTAGTTGCCGATCTGGGGATACGTGAACGTGATCAGCTGGCCCGCGTAGCTCGGGTCGGTCATCGCCTCCTGGTAGCCCGACATCGAGGTCGTGAACACGATCTCGCCGACCGCGTGAGCTTGCGCTCCGCAGGCGAGACCGTCGAAGCGGGCCCCGTCCTCGAGCAGTACGTACGCGGTGGCTTCGGTGGTCAATGGACTACCGGGATCTCGGCCGGCATCCGCTGCCGGAACGCCACCGCGCCGGCGGCGAGCGTCAGCAGCACCCGGCCCTGGAGCGTCCGACCGTGGAAGCAGCAGTTGCTCGAGCGGCTGGCGTAGCCGTCGGCGCCCACCTCGAAGCGGGCCTCGAGGTCGACCAGGCACAGGTCTGCGGGCTGATCGGGCGCGATCCGCGGCACCGGCAGGCCGTACAGCGCCGCGCCGTCGCTCATCCGCTCCACGATCAGCTCGAGGTCGAGCTCACCGGGGATGACGAGCTCGGTATACAGCGCCGCGAACGCGGTCTCGAGTCCGGTGGTGCCCATCGGCGCCTGCTCGAACGGCACCTCCTTCTCATGGCTCGCGTGCGGGGCGTGGTCGGTGGCGACGCAGTCGATCAGACCGGTTCGCAGCGCCTCGACGAGCGCGCGGCGGTCGCTCTCGGCGCGCAGCGGCGGGTTCATCTTGAAGCGGCTGTCGAGCGTTCGGACCATGTCGTCGGTCAGCGTCAGGTGATGCGGGCAGACCTCGGCACTGACCCGGATGCCCTTCTCCTTGGCCTGCTCGAGCGCCTCGACCGACTCGACGCACGAGAGGTGCTGGAAATGCACCCGGGCGTCCTCGTAGCCGGCCAGCGCGGCGTCGCGCGCGACCATCGTCGATTCCGACAGCGACGGGATCCCGGCGATTCCGAGTCGCGCCGACACCGCTCCCTCGTGCATCGCGCCGTCGAGCGAGAGTCCGGGGTCCTCCTCGTGGAGCGCGACCACCCCGCCGCACAGCCGCTGGTACTGGAGCGCCTTGCGCAGCGTCCCGGCCCGCACGACCGGCTTGCCGTCGTCGGTGAACCCGAGCGCGCCGGCATCGCGGAGCTCGGCCATCTCGGTCAGCTCGTCCCCGTGGAGGTTGCGCGTGATCGCGGCCAGGAAGCCGACGGGCACGATCGCCTGTCGCTGCGCGGCGTCGGCGAGCGAGCGGAGGATCGACGCGTCGTCGAGGACCGGGTCGGTGTTCGGCATCGCGATCACCGCGCAGAAGCCGCCGGCAGCCGCGGCGGCGGTGCCGCTCTCGAGATCCTCCTTGTACTCCTGGCCCGGCGTGCGCAGGTGCACGTGCGGATCGACGAACCCCGGGAACGCGTGCTTGCCGGTGGCATCGACGATCTCGGTGTCGGGGGACACCTCGAGCGACCCGGGCGAGCCGAGCTCGGCGATGTGGCCGTGCTTGATCAGGATGTCGTGTGGCTCGTCGAGGCCGGTGCGCGGGTCGAGCACGTGGGCGCCGGCGATCAGCAGCTCGGCCGGCTCGCCCGCGCGGTGGAAGAGGTGCTTCGCGTCCGGGCTCATGCCGCCACCGCCGTCAGGCTCGGTACTCCGACGAGTAACTCGTACAGGACGGCCATCCTCACCGCCACCCCGGCTCTGACCTGGGCCCCGATCAGCGCCTGCGGCGAGTCGATCGCCTCGCCCGAGAGCTCGACGCCCCGGTTGACCGGCCCGGGGTGCATCAGCAGCTGCCCGGGGTGGAGCCGCGCGGTGGTGATCTGGTAGCGCTCGGCGTACTCGCGCAGCGAGGGCACGAACGAGTCGCGCATCCGCTCCTGCTGCATCCGCAGGACGTAGACGACGTCGGCCTCGCCGAGCCGCTCGAGCGTCGTCGCCGCCTCGCACCCGAGCGCCTCGATCTCGCGCGGGATCAGCGTCGGCGGCCCGCACACGGTGACGCTCGCGCCCATCCGCGTGAACGCGAGGATGTTCGAGCGCGCCACGCGCGAGTGGAGCACGTCACCGACGATCCAGATCCTGGTCCCGTCGAGCTGTCCGAGCCGGCGGCGCAGCGTGAACACGTCGAGCAGCGCCTGCGTCGGGTGCTCGCGCTTCCCGTCGCCGGCATTGATCACCGCGGCCGGCGTCCACCGCGCCACCAGGCCGGCGGCGCCGGCATAGGGCGAGCGGATCACGATCGCCGCCGGATCGTAGGCCGACAGCGTCTGGACCGTGTCCTTGAGCGACTCGCCCTTGTCGACCGCCGAGCCCTGGGAGCGGATCGAGACGACGTCGGCGCTGAGGCGCTTGGCCGCGAGCTCGAAGCTCGAGCTCGTGCGGGTGGAGGACTCGTAGAAGAGGTTCACGATCGTGCGGCCGCGGAGCGCCGGCACCTTCTTGATCTCGCGCCCGGAGACCTCGTCGAAGGACTCGGCCCGGTCGAGGATCCGCTCGATCGCGGCCCGATCGAGATCGTCGATCGAGAGGAGATGACGTCCGATGCGAGTCATGCCGCCGCCTTTGCCGATTCGGGTGCAGGTCCGATCTTCACTTCGTCTTCGCCGTCGACCTCCTCGACGCACACGTACACGCGCTGGTCCTGGGAGGTCGGGATGTTCTTGCCCACGTAGTCGGGGCGGATGGGAAGCTCGCGGTGTCCGCGGTCGATCAGCACCGCCAGCTGAACCCGCGCCGGCCGGCCGAAGTCGAAGATCACGTCGATCGCGGCGCGCACGGTCCGGCCGGTGTAGAGCACGTCGTCGACGATCACGACCGTGCGGTGGTCGACCGGGAAGTTCAGGTGCGTCGCGTGCACGATCGGGGCGCTCGGCCGGATCGCAATGTCGTCGCGGTAGAACGCGATGTCCACATCTCCGAGCGGCACCGCGGGCTCGAGCAGTTCGCTGGTCAGCGCCTGCAGTCGTTTTGCGAGGACTGCCCCGCGACGGTGGATGCCGACCATCGCGACCGCGCCGTCCGGGTTCTTCTCGACAATCTCATGAGCGATCCGCACCAGCGTGCGTCGCATGTCATCGCGGTCGAGCACGACCGTTTCCATCTGAACGCGCTCCTTCCTGGCCTCACTGGACCGGGTTAAAGGGGCCGACTCGAGTGAATGTAACAGGGGGTTCGGCGGATCGGTGGCGGTCTGTCCTTGATTGCGTTCCCCGGTAAGGCTCCGGCGGCCGTCACGTGGTTTGGGCACCTGGAGCGGGCTGTGGTGGCTCGGTGGCGGTCGCTCGGTGGCGGTCGCTCGGTGGCGGTCGCTCGGTGGCGGCGCCACCGAGGACCTGCACGACCTGACAACGGGCATGCCGCCTCGTGGCCTCGACAGGGCGCGCATGCCCCACATGCTTCGACTGGCAAGGCTCGGCGCGCCGGCGCGCGAATGTCAGGTCGTGCATGCTTCGCGCCCTTCCTCCCGCGGACGGCCCCGACCTGCACGACGCGTCACCGCGCGCCGGCAACCTGGGCCTCGACGCGTCATGCATGACTATCGTGAACGAGTCGGCAAGGCCGCCGCGGATCGCCTCGATAGTCGTGTTATGCAGGTTCTGGGGCGGGCTCGCGATCGACGGCGACCGGCGAACGATCGATCCCCGGGGGGCGCCGGCGGTACAGCACGTGCGGCAGCCCCGCGTGCACGATTTCGCGTTCGTACTCGAACCCGGCCTTCTCCATCACCCGCCGCGAGGCGATGTTGTCCGGGAGCGTGAACGCGACGATCTCGCGCAGCCCGAGCTGCCCGAAGCCGACCTCGACACAGGCGAAAGCGAGCTCGGTGGCGAGCCCCTGCCCCCAGCGGTCCGGCACGATCGCCCACGCCGCCTCGACGTCATGCAGCCCGGCGGTGTAGGTGTACTGCAGGCCGCCTCGCCCGAGCAGCGCGCCGTTCTCTCGGTCGCGCAGCAGCCACAGTCCGAAGCCCTGCCGGTCCCAGTGATCGACCTTGGCGGCGAGGCCATCGACGATCTCGGCTTCGCTCGGCGGGTTCGGTCTCCCCCACAGCGTGGCGCCGACCCGAGGATCGAGGAGGAGCTGGCGCTCCTCGCCGAGGTGCTCGAGCGCCAGGCGCTCCAGGACCATGCGCTCGGTCTGAACGCAGTCAATCGTTCCGTTGCTCATCCGGCGGTGTCCGCAATCACTTCGGCCTCGCCCTCGCCCGCCTCCGCCGCCTCGCGCCGCCTCGGCGCCGGCGCTCGGCAGCCTCGGCAGCCCGCCGATCCTCCCACCGCACGAGCTCGGGCTCGCCACGCTCGGGAAACGGGATCTCGATCGTGTCGAAGTCGCGTGGGAGCACGGTCCGCGGGAAGATTGCGCGCGCCTCGTCGCGCAGCACGCCGACGGGGTAGCGGGTCGAGAAGTGCGTGAGCGCGAGCATGGCGACGCCGGCGTCGCGAGCGAGCGTCGCCGCCTGGCCCGCGGTCGAGTGGCCGGTCTCTGCCGCCCGCTCGCGCTCCTCCTCGGCGAACGTGGCCTCGTGCAGCAGCAGGTCGGCCTCGTGACTGGCGACCGCGAGCGTCTCGCACGGCGATGTGTCGCCCGAGATCACGACCTTCCGTCCGGCGCGCGCGGGCCCGAGTACCTGCTCGGGACGCACCCCGCGGATCGTCTCTCCGCGCTGCAGGCGTCCGAACTCCGGCCCGGGGACGACACCGAGCGCGGTGGCGGCGTCCGGGTCGAACTCGCCCGGCCGGGCGTCCTCGTAGATCACGTAGCCGAACGCGTTCCCACCCCGATGGGCGACCGGAACCGGCGCGATCTTGTACCCGTCGCGTTCGAGCAGGTCGCCGGGCGCGAGCTCGATCAGGTCGAGCTCGAACCGCACCCTTCCCGCCGCCCGCAGCGCGAGCGTCAGCAGATCTCGCAGGCCCGGAGGTCCGTGCACCGCAAGCGCCCGCTCGCGGGCACGCAGATCGAACGTCTTCAGCAGCCCCGGGAGACCGAGCCAATGGTCGGCGTGGAAGTGGGTCAGGAATACCTCGGTCAGGTCGGTGAGCCCCACCGACTGCACGAGCTGGCGCTGCGTTCCCTCGCCGCAGTCGAACAGGATCCGGTCGCCGCCGCGACGCACGAGCACCGCCGGCAACCCGCGGCGCGCCGTCGGAATCGAGCCGGCGGTGCCGGCGAAGAAAACCGAAAGGTCCATCGCCGGGGAGTCTGTCAGCCGAAGGCGATGAGCTCGAACGCCACCCGCCCTCCGGACACGGTCGCGATCCCCATCGTGTGCCGGGGCGCGCGCCGGCGCTCGGTCGGGCTGCCCGGATTGAAGATCTGAAACCCATCCCGCGAGTGTTCGTGTAGCGGCAGGTGCGAATGACCGAACACGACCGCGTCAGCCTCCGGGAACCGCTTTCGCATCCGCTCGAGCCGCCCTCTCGCCGGGCCGGCGTCGTGGACGACCGCGATCGTGGCGTCCGCCGCCTGCACCGAGGCCACCGGCGGAAGCGCCGCCCGCACCTCGGCGTCGTCGACGTTCCCATGAACCGCGACAACTGGGCCATAGGACTCCAGCTCGTGAAGGACCGCGATTCGCATCAGGTCACCGGCGTGCACGATCAGATCGGCCGCCCGGAGCCGCTCCACGCAGTCCTCGGGCAGCCGCCGGTTGCCGCGCGGCATGTGGGTGTCCGAGATGACGGCGATTCGCAAGGTAAGCTCCTCCTGTTCTGAGATGGTCCTCGGAACCCCAGGCGCCCGTAGCTCAGGGGATAGAGCGCTCGCCTCCGGAGCGAGAGGTCGCAGGTTCAAATCCTGCCGGGCGCGTGACGGCCCCGCTGGGCCAGGAGGCGCCAGCGGGGCCAGTTTCGTGCCAGCTCCGGCTCGGCTTTACGCCCCCTCGTGGAAGGCATCGCTCGCGAAGTCACGCAGCTTCGCCAGAGCGTCGCGTTCGATCCGCGAGACCTGCATCTGGGTACATCCGATGATCTGCCCGATAGCCGACTGCGAGAGACCGTGGTAGTAACGAAGCCGCAGCACCAGGCATTCGCGTGCGGGGAGCCGTCGGAGTGCGTCGGCCAGCAAGCTGTCCTCGGCGTCAGACGGAGCCGGGAGCATGTCCAGCAGCTCTTCGCGGCCCTCCCCGACCGGTACGTTGAGAGAAACGAGCGTGGGATGGTCGCCCTGCTCCCACATTGGCCGGGGAATCCCGCTCCGAAGCTGTCGGCCGCGCCGGATCGCTCCCTCGATCGAAAACGCGGCGTAGGAACCGAAGGTCCCGCGCTCAGGCTGGAACGCGCGAGCCGCGAGGATCAGGCCCCAGAGGGCGTCCGAACGCGTGTCGTCCGGATCCTCGGACCCCCAACGGCAATCCCTGCGCGCAATCTTCTCAGCGAGGCGAACATGACTCTCTACAAGGCGACACCGCGCAGGATCCAGCTGCAAGGCCTTCGCCGCGCGGCGATACAAAACGGCTTTCAATCTAAGACTCCAAAATCGAATCGTGGGGCCGGGACGGATGGAACGTTCCACGGCAAATGGACAGTTCCGAGGGTGTCTCGGTGCCCCTTGTGTCACCAGACCGGTGTGCGAACGGCACAACTTTCCGAACACACTCAGTGCGCCGGAGCGACCTCCACTAATACGGCTGCATGATCGTCATTTCTCGATCCTGCGCCGCGTAGCTGTGTTGACGCAGGTGTCCTCTCGGACCCGGCCGCCGACGCGCGCGCTACGAGTCGGAATCCGAACCCTGCCAGGGGCCCGTGAGCACGTGCATCTCGTCATACGGGCCACCGGCGTCGTCCGACGCCATCTCGGGGCCCGGGTAGTTGCACGAACTGCCCGTGCACGTCGGCTCACCGGTGGTGGCGCCGGCAAACCACGACGGCAGCACAAAGTCGCTGACGAACACGCCGTCCAGCCGGTACCCGTCCCACTCGACCGGGTCGGCGACCTCGACCACCCGGCCGACGCCGTCGTAGTACACGTCGCGGTTGGTGGTCGGGTCGACCAGCATCTCGAGCACCTCGTGGGACAGGTCGCGCGACCAACCCTCGACGGTGCCGCCGCCGGTCCACGTGATCGCATAGGGCTGCCCGAGCCAGAAATGCTCGCCGTGGGCCGCGTGCCCGATCTTCAGGTACAGGCGCCATCCGCCCGGTCCGAACGCCGCACAGGGAGTTCCCCACGCCGCGCGCAGCTGGATCGACTGAGCCGCGATCGCCCGTGTCACGCGGGCGAGTCGCTGACGGCTTGATCCGCGCCTGGTTGACGACCGTGATCGTCTGCGTCGGAACGCCGGCGGGACAGGCGGCCGACGCCAACGGGGCGTGCGTCGACGCGAACGCGGACGTGGCGAACACGAGGGCGACGAGGACCGTCGCGACAGCTATGACCCTGCCCATCTCCCGTACCTCGCCAGGTGCTTCCCAGCCTTGAGCGCGGAGCACCGGCGGGGTGAGGTTGGAGGGAGGTTCGGCGACGCAACCGAGACGGAACCGGGCGCGCGGGTGGAGCACGCTCGAGGTCGCCGGCGATCCGGTGGTCTCGCTCGCCGGGTTCGGTCAGATGACCGAGGCGATCATGGCCTTCGCCGATCGTGTCTGAGCGACCGGCAACGCAAACGCACGGCGACTAGCCGTGATCGACCAGGATCCCACCCCACTCGTCGGGGTGGACGTCGGCGCGGGTCTCGGAGAATGTCCACTGGTGGCCGGCCGGATCTTCGGCCGAGTACTGCCGCTCGCCGTATTCGAAGTCGGTCGGCTCCATCAGGATCCGGGCGCCGAACGCGCGTGCCCGCTCGAAGTGGGCTTCGGCGTCCTCGACCCGGACCATCACCGAGTGCGTGACCTCGCCGGCGCGCGGCGGCGCACGTTCGCCGCGGACGTCGCCGATGATCACGGCGCCACCGCCGGCGTTCATCTGGGACCGGTGGTGCTCGCCGATCTGCACGCGTTCGCTGAACCCGAACGCCCCTTCGAGCCACGCGACCGCCTCGCGCACGTCGGGATAGATCAGCACGGGTACGACCGGGGCGGTGGGGATCGAACGATTCGGCTTCACCTCACCGAAGAATCGCACATGGCCCGCCCGGTTATCCGCACCGACGAGCGGGGTAACGGAGTCGTATGAGGCTATTGGTGCTTACAAGCGAGCCGATCACGGGCCGGCAGCTCCGGGACGCGCTCGAGACGGAGACCGATCCGACCGACGCCGAGGTGATGGTGGTCGCGCCGGCGCTCGCCGAGAGCGCGGTTCGGTTCTGGATGTCCGATGCTGACGAGGCGATCGCACGAGCCGAAGAGGTGCGGAAGTCCAGCGTCAGAGAGCTCGACGAGGCGGGCATCGCGGCCAGTGGCGACACCGGCGAGGCCGACCCGAACACCGCGATCGAGGACGCGCTCAAGACGTTCCAGGCCGACCGGATCGTGGTCTTCACCCACGCAGGCGACGATCAGCGCTACCGCGAGGATCTCGACCGGGACGAGCTCGCCGATCGCTTCGGCCTGCCGGTCGATCACGCCACCGTCTAGCCTCGAGCCACCGGCGCTTGGCCGCTCGCTCCGGGGTGCAGCTTGCCCTCCAGTCGTCGTACATCCAACCTGAGCAGCCGATGCGTACCGGCCTCATCGGCGGGTAACGGCCCGAGTGGATGACATCCGCGCCGACCTCCCAATCCGATCGCCCCGCCGCGCCGGTCCCCGCGCGCCCGTCGCTGACCAGGCTTCGTAGCTCGGTGGCCGACTGCCGTGCGTGCGACTTGTGGGAACACGCCACCCAACCGGTGATGGGAGAGGGCCCGCGGCGCGCCGAGCTGATGCTCGTCGGCGAGACGCCCGGCGATCGCGAGGACCTCGAGGGTCATCCGTTCGTCGGCCCCGCCGGAGGGGTGCTCGATCGTGGCTTGGAGCGAGCCGGCATCTCTCGCGATGACGTCTACCTCACGAACGCGGTCAAGCATTTTCGCTACAAGCTCCGTGGGAAGCGGCGGATTCACCAGACGCCCGACCGTTGGCAGGTGACGGCGTGCCTTCCGTGGCTCGAGGCCGAGATCAAGGTCGTGCAGCCCCGCGCGCTCGTATGTCTCGGCGTCGTCGCGGGGCAGGCGCTGCTCGGCTCGCAGGTCCGGATCGGGCGCGACCGGGGAAAGCGGTTCGAGTCCGACCTGGCGGAGCTGGTCACGCTGACCACGCACCCGTCCGCGATCCTGCGGACACCCGACGAAGACCGCAATCAGGCGATGAAGCAGTTCGTCGCCGACCTGACCGAGGTGGAGAAATGGCTGAACGCGAGGTAGTCGTGGTCACCGGCGCCACCGGCGGCGTCGGTCGCGCGGTGGCGCAGGAGTTCGCCCGGCACGGCGCGGCCGTGGGGCTGATCGCGCGCGGGCGCGCTGGCCTCGACGCTGCGGCCAGAGAGGTGTCCGAGCTCGGCGGGGTCCCGTATGCCTACGAGGCCGATGTCGCCGACTTCGACGCGGTGAACGCGGCGGCCGCCGCGATCGAGGAGCGCCTCGGTCCGATCGACGTGTGGATCAACAACGCGATGACCACGGTGTTCGCGTTCCTCGACGAGATCGATCCGCAAGAGTTCGAGCGCGCCACCCGGGTCACATACCTCGGCGCGGTGTGGGGAACCAAGGCCGCGCTCGCCCGGATGCTCCCGCGCGACCGTGGCACGATCGTCCAGGTCGGCTCGGCGCTGGCCTACCAGGGCATTCCCCTCCAGGCGCCCTACTGCGGCGCCAAGCACGCGATGAGGGGAATGTTCGAATCGCTGCGCTGCGAGCTGCGGCACCGCAGCTCGCGCGTGCACGTGACGATGGTCCAGCTGCCAGGAATGAACACGCCGCAGTTCGACCACTGCTTGAGCAAGATGCCGCGCCACCCGATGCCGGTGCCGCCCATCTACCAGCCCGAGGTCGCCGCGCGCTCGATTTATTGGGCCGCGCACCATCGCCGGCGCGAGCTGTACGTCGGCCTCCCGACCGTGTACACGATCCTCGGCAGCAAGCTTGCGCCATGGCTGGCTGAGCGCTATCTGGCCAGGACGGCGGTCGACGGCCAGCAGACCGATCAGCGGTTCGACGGCACCGCCGCGGCGAACCTGTTCGAGCCGGTCGACGGCGATCACGACGAGGGCGCCCACGGCGGCTTCGACGACCAGGCCCACCCGCGCAGCGAGCAGGCCTGGCTCAGCCGCCACGGCCGCGGCCCGGCGCTGGCTGCTGCCGTAGGCGGAGCCGCCGCTGCCGCCGTGCTATTCGCCCGCCGGGCCGCCTGACGCGCACGGCCCCCTCAACGCGCGGGGGCGTCGCCGCGCCGGAGCGCTACGTCTCCTCCCGGGCCTGGCGCAGCGCCACCGCCGCGTCGATGTGCGCGAGGTGCGTGAGGCCCTGGGGGAAGTTGCCGAGCATCTCACCGGTCTTCGGGTCGATCTCCTCCGGGAACAGACCCAGGTCGTTGCTGCGGGCCATCGCCTGGTCGAACACGGCCCGCGCCTCGCGAACGTCGCCGGCCTCGGCCAGGCACTCGGCCAGCCAGAACGAGCAGCACAGGAACGCCCCCTCGTCGCCCTCGAGCCCGTCGTCGCGCCGGTAGCGGTACAGCAGACCGTCGCCGGCGTCGAGCTCCTCGCGGACGGCCGCGACCGTCCGCACCATCCGCTCGTCGTCCCAGGCGAGGAACTCGACGGTCGGCAGCAACAGCAGCGCCGCATCCATCTCGTTGCGGTCGAACGTCTGCACGTAGACGCCGCGCTCCGAGTCGTACCCGCGCCGGTCGATCGTCTCGCGCAGCTCGTCGCGTGCCTGTTTCCAACGCCGGGTGGGAGCGCGCCGCATGCATTCGTCGGCGAGCCGGAGGCCGCGATCGAGCGCCGACCAGCAGAGCACCTTCGAATGCACGAAGTGCTCGGGCTCCCCCGCCCACTCCCAGATCCCGCAATCGGGCTCGGACCACCGCTCGGCCGCGTGGTCGATCAGCGAGACCAGGAATCGCCAGTCGTCGTCGCTCGGCGAGTGGCCGCGCCGGTGCCAGCGCCAGGTGAGGTTGACGAGCTCTCCGTAGGCGTCGAGCTGTAGCTGCTCCGCGGCGGCGTTGCCCAGTTGCACCGGCCCCGACTTCCGATAGCCCTCGAGGCCCTCGACGACGTCGCCACGCAGCCGGCGCTCACCGCCCACGCCGTAGACGATCTGCAGGTCCTCCGCGTGGCCGGCGGCGGAGCGCATGATGAAGGCCCGGAACGCGTCGGCCTCGTCGACCGCCCCGAGCTCCGCGAACGCGCGGGAGCTGAAGCTCGAGTCGCGGACCCATGCGTAGCGGTAGTCCCAATTGCGAGGTCCGCCGATCGCCTCGGGCAGCGAGGTCGTCGGCGCAGCCACGACCGCTCCGGTGGGGGCGTGGGTGAGCGCCTTCAGCACGATCCCCGACCGGCGCGCCGCGGGCTCGTCGCGAGTGCCGAGACGCAAGGGCGAGGCCCATTCGCGCCACCAGTCGATCGTCCCGTCGAGCAATTCGTCGAGCGCCCGGGGGTCGGGTTCCTGCGGCGGCTCGGCATCGACGTGCTCGGGGCCGCAGTACGTCAGCAGCAGCCGCACGCGGTCTCCGGGACCGACATCGAACCGTCCGACGAGCTCGTGCTGAGGATCCTCGGACAGCTCCTGCTCGCAGAACACGAGCACCGCATCATTGCCGCCGATCGCGCTGTGGAGCCGGTGGCCGTGCCGGCGGATCCAGGGCCTGACCTGGCCGTAGTCGAACCGCGGCGCGACCCGGACTTCGAACTCGAGCGAGCCGCGCACGCCCTCGACCACTCGGAGAATCTGGCGCTGGTCGGCGCCGACCGCATCGTCGCGGACCAGAAAGCAGTCGAGCAATCTCGCTTCGCCCGCGGCGCCGGCCACCTTGGTCTCGACGACGAGCGTGTCGTCGAGGTAGGAGCGCGCGTACTCCCACGGCCCGTCGGCGGTCGGCGCGAGCGAGCAGTGGCCTCCGCGCTCGCGGTCGAGCAGGCGGCCGAACGCGCTCCCCGAGTCGAATCGCGGCAGGCAGCACCAATCGATCGACCCGCCTCGGGAGACGAGCGCCGCGGAGTGGCAGTCGCCGATCAGCGCATAATCGGCGATCGGCAGGTATGAGTCGGCGGTGGGCACTCACGTGTGACTACCCCGAAACGATGCGACGGCCGCCGCTATTGTGGGACGCTCCGTGATGCGTCGCCGCCCCAGAGCGCCAGGACCGGATCCGCGCGGCGAGATTTCGCGTGAGGCCTGGATGCGACTCGCAGCGTGCACGGGCGCCGCCGCCCTGCTGCAGCTCGACGGGACGCTGATCACCGTCGCGCTCCCGACCGTCGGCCACGACCTGCACGTTTCGAGCGCGTCGACCGCGGCGATTCTTAGCGCCTACTTCGGCGCCTACGCGATCGTGCTCCTACCAGGCGGCGCGCTCGTGGACCGGTTTGGCGCGCGTCGCCTGGCTCTGATCGGCCTGGCCGTGTTCGCGGTCGGCGCCGGCGCCGGCGCGGTCGTCTCGAGCATCGGCGCGCTGATCGCGACACGCGTGGTGCAGGGCGCCGGTGCGGGGCTCGTCAGCCCCGCGGCCCTCGCCGGCGCCGTGAGCGGCTTCCCGCCGGAGCGGCGCGGCAGCGCGCTCGGGATCTGGGGCGCGTCGGCGGGCATCTCGAACCTGCTCGGGCCGCTGCTCGGCGGCCTGCTGACGGTGGCCTTCGGGTGGCGCGCCAACTGGTGGGCACTCGTGCCGCTTGCGCTGATCGCCGCGGCCGGGATCGTCCGGTATGTGCCGGCGCTGGTCCACGGCGAGGCGGGCGGGGCCGGGGCCGGGGGCTACACGTTGAGCCGGGTGGTGCTTGCGGCCACGCTAGTCGCCGCGCTCACGTTCGCGGTGATGATCGGCTGCTTCTATCTGGCCTCGCAGTATCTGCAGCAAGCCGCCGGTTACTCGGCGCTCGGCGCCTCGAGCGCGCTGGTGATCGTCGCGCTGATGGTCGGAGCGGCGGCCCCGATCTCCGGCCGCCTCGTCGACGAGCACGGTGAGCGGCTTCCCGCGGTCCTCGGCTTCGCGCTCGCGGCTGGTGGGCTCGCGGTGCTCGCGATCCCTGGAATGCCGCTCGCGAGCGCGGTTACGATCGCACCGCTGATTCTGGTTGGCCTCGGACTCGGCATGCTGTTCGTCCCGACCTCGCGCGCGGCCTTGAACGCGACGCCGCGGGCCTCGCACGGTCGGACCTCCGCGATCCTGTCCGTCGGCCGGCTGGTCGGCGCCGGCGTCGGCGCCGGGCTTGGTGGCGTGGCCTTGGCGGGCGGCATCGATGCCTCGACGGTGCACGGGGCGATGCTGCTCGCGTGCATCCTCTGCGTCGCGGTCGGGATTCCCGCCTCGACTCGCCTCGGGACGCCCGGCGGCACCGTCGCCCAACGGCCCCAGGCGACGTAGTGTCGCGAGGCCGCATCGCGGCGGTCTCCCATTGCACTGTTTTCTCATCGGTATTCGGGGGAAGCCATCTCGACGTGGTTTCCGGTAGCCCGAGCGTGCTCAATCTTCGTCTGAACAGCCGGCCCGACACCGCCGGGCTGGTTCGGGCGGTGCTCGGCGGCATCGCGGGCCCGTTCGTCCTTCGCCCGGAGCTGCTCAACGACCTCAAGACGGTCGTCAGCGAGGCCTGCAATAACGCCGTCGACCACGCCTACCGCGGGCAGAGCGGGACGATCGCGGTGCGCGTCGACGTGCACCTGGAGGAGGTCGAGCTCACCGTCCGCGACTGGGGCGGCGGGTTCCAGCAGGTGGCCCCGGCAGGCGACCGCCTCAGGGTCGGCCTGCCGCTGATCAATGCGCTCGCCGATCGCGCGGAGTTCCTGACCGCGCCCGGGAGCGGCACCGAGGTCAGGATGGGGTTCGATGTGCGCCACGACCCGCGCCGGACCGAGATGCTCGTGAAGCTCGAGGACACCGAGGACCTGGAGGCATGGACGCCGTGGCGGCGGGGCCTTTCCGGCGACGTCGTCGTGACCCTGTTGCCGCGCGAGCTGCTCGGGACCGTGCTCGAGCCGCTGACGAGCGCCCTTGCGGCGCGTTCGCGGTTCTCGCTGGAGCGGTTCTCGGACGTGTACCTGGTTACGCGCGCGATCATCGAGCACGTGCGCACGGCGGCCAGCAGCTCACGGATCAGCTTCTCGCTGAGCGCCGCCGATCAGAAGCTCGAGTTGACGATCGGGCCGCTGAAGCTCGGCACCGGTGAGCGTCTCCAGGCGATCGGGCCCCCGGACCAGCACGACGCGTCGGTTGCGCACCTCGCCGACGAGCTCGGCTTCGAGGCACTCGATCGCTCGGAGCTGTTACGCGTGGTCTTGATCGACCACGAGCGTGACCTGAGCAGCGCCACCGGCCAGCAGTAGCGCTCTCTCGGTTACTCGTCGTCCTCGTCTTCCTCGGGGTCGTCCCAGCCGTCGGCCGAGTCATCGTCGTCGTCGTCCGAGTCGTGCTCGTCGTCATCCGGCGGCGCGCCCGGCACGTTCGGGTCTGAGCGCTTTCGCTCCCAGTCCTGCTCGAGGTCTTTGGTGTCCTGCTCGAGCTGTTTGCTGTGTTGCTCCAAGTCGTCGGCCTCCTGCTCGAGGTGGTCAGCGAGTTCGTCAGGATTTGTGTCGACCATTGTCGCGGGCCTACCCGACCCGAGACCGCCCCACACGTGTTGTTCGGAATGGCCGGAATCGGGCGCGGCGATCAGCGGCGCGCCCGCACCGTCAACCCGTCGGCCACCGAGCGCCGGACCTGTTCGAACGGGGCGAGCTCGGTTCTGCGCTCGAGCGGCCTGATCCACAGCTCATCGACGAGCACGGAGGCCGTGGCGATGATCGGCACGGCGATCAGCAGCCCGATGAAGCCGAACAGCTGGTCGACCGCCACCACTCCGATCGCCACCACTGCCGGGTGTAGCTTGACCGTTCGGGCGACCACGAGCGGCTGGATCAGGTTGCTCTCGACCTGGTGGGCGACGACGTAGATGATCGCGACCAGGACCGCCTCCTTGGTCGAGATCGTGAGCGCGTAAGCGATCGGGGGGATCGAGCTCGCCAGCGCCCCGAAGTAGGGGACGATCATCGCGACCGCGGTGAACACCGCAAAGAACGCCGCGAACGGCAAGCCGACGATCTGGAGTCCGATGTACGTGAGTACGCCGAGCACGACCATGCCCAGGGACAGTCCCCGTAGCCAGGCGATATAGGCGGTCCGCAGCCGGTGCAGGATGTGTTTGACCTGCGGCCGTCGGGGGATCGGGAACAGGCGGACGAACCCGTTGACCAGCGGCCCGGGATGAATCGCGGTGTACAGCGAGGTCAGCAGGACGACGATGATGGCTGCGACCGCCGCCGCGACGCTGGCCCCGAACGATGCCACGGGCCCGAGCAGCTTCGACGGGTTGTGCGTGTACGTGGTCACAAAATGCTGTATCTGCGCGGTGATGTGGCCCGGCGAGGAGCCGGTCAAATGACCGAGCCGGCGCGTCAGCGAATCGCCGATCGACGGGAGAGACGCCGCGAAGTGGTTCACCTCGCGGGTGAACACCGGCACGATCAGCGCGACCAGGCCCGCGATCGCGGCCAACCCGAGCAGCAGCCCGAGCACCGCCCCGACCGCCCGCGGAACCCGCCGTCGCTGGAGCATGTCGGTGAACGCCGACAGCGGTGTGGCGATGATCACGACGATCAGCACGCCGAGAACCAGAGAGGCCAGCGCTTGGAAGATCATCGCGGCGACTACCAGCCCGAATGCGAGCAGCACGGTCTTGTATAGGACCCACGGGGTGATCTTGGAATCGGAGGTCACATCTCCCTTCTGCCCTTTATCGGGCACGTGTACCCTCATCGGTCGGCGGGCGTGGCAGCCTATGCGGCGTGTCCCGGCTCCGCGGCCAGCAGCTCACGCTCGCTCGGGCGGGCGATCTTGTCGCCGAGCGCGATCCGCTCAGACCGTCGGGGCGGCTTCTGCGCCAGGGCGACATGGACGCCTCCTACGTCGATCTCGCCGACCCCTCCCACCTTGAGTTCGACTACATGCGGTGGATCCGGATCGTGCTGCGGACGGCCCGTGCACGTCGCGTCGTGCATGTCGGCGGCGGCGCATGCGCGCTGGCGCGGGCGCTGGCCGCCGAGGACCCCGGCGGGCGCCAGCAGGTCTGCGAGGTCGATCGCGAGGTGCTCGAACTCGCCCGCGAGCATCTGGGGCTGCGGCGAATCCCGGGGCTGCGGGTACGCGTGGCCGAGGGACGGAGGTTTCTCGCGGGTCAGGGCGCGTCGAGTTGGGATGCGGTGGTGATCGACGCATTCGTCGGCGCGGCGGTTCCGCGCCGGCTGATCACGGTCGAAGCGCTCGCCGACGTCGCGCGCGTCGCGCCGCTCGCGCTGGTCAACGTCGTCGACGATCGCTCGGCCCGCGACGTCCGTACGATCGCGGCGGCGCTGTCGGTGTCCTATCCCAACGTCTGGGCGCTCGGCGCGCGCGCCGGCAACACGATCCTCGCGGCCGGGACGGTGAGACTGGACCTCGAGCGGATCGCGGCTCTCGCCGCCGCCGACCCCTCCCCCGCGCGGCTCACGACACCAGCGGCGATGGCGACTGCGCTCGCCGGCCGCGAGCCCGTTGTACGACCAGGAGGTCGAGGAGGCCTGATGCTCGAAGGGTTTGCCGTGCACGCGCTCGAAACCGAACGCGGTCCGATTCACGCGCGCGTGGGCGGCACCGGGCCGCCGCTGCTCCTGCTCCACGGGTATCCCGAGACCCACCTGATGTGGCACTCGGCGGCGCCGCTGCTGGCCGAACGGTTCACCGTGGTCGCGACGGATCTGTCGGGCTACGGAGAGTCGTTGCGGCCGGCTCCGGCCGCCGATCAC
Organism: uncultured Solirubrobacterales bacterium; assembly: GCA_963746695.1. Classification (GTDB taxonomy): domain Bacteria; phylum Actinomycetota; class Thermoleophilia; order Solirubrobacterales; family Solirubrobacteraceae; genus Palsa-465. Next base: position 316,505 of record CAVVCP010000015.1, read on the forward strand.
GCGCCACATTCAAAGCGCGCGCTCGCGCTCGACCAAGTCCAGGCGATGGCCGCACTCGGTCACGAGCGGTTCGCGGTCGCCGGACACGATCGCGGGGGTCGGGTCGCCTACCGGATGGCGCTCGATCATCCCGACCGTGTGAGCGCGCTCGCCGTGCTCGACATCGTGCCGACGGCGGAGGTGTGGGCGCGTGCCGACGACCGCCTGCTGCTCGGGTACTGGCACTGGGGCTTTCTGGCCCAGCCCGCGCCGCTGCCCGAGCGGCTGATCGCCGGCGACGCCGACGCTTATCTCGACTATCACCTGCGCTCGATCGGGCTCGGCCGCGAGGCCGGGCGGTACCCCGAGGGCGTGCTCGCGGCCTACCGTGCCCAGCTCGACGATGCGAGCGCCGTGCAGGCGATCTGCGAGGACTACCGCGCGGGAGCGACGATCGATCGTCAGCTCGACGAGGCCGACCGGGGGCGGCTGATCGATTGCCCGGTACTAGTGCTGTGGGGAACCCACGGGGCGCTCGGACTCTTCTACGGCGACGTACTCGCGGTGTGGCAGTCGTGGGCGCGGGATGTCCGCGGACGCGGCGTCGAGGCTTCGCACTTCCTCGTCGAGGACCGACCCGAGGAGGTCGCGCAGGAGCTGACGGCGTTCTTCGACGGCGCGGCCTCCGCGACCGAACGCGGGTAGCGCGCGCGGCCGGCCGAGCGCGGTCAGCGGCCGCGGTCAGCGACCACGGTCAGCGTCGCGCGCGGTCGTGAACAGGCTCGCGATCTCCGGGTCCATGTAGTAGTCAGTGCCGCCGTCGGCGCGACCCTCGGTCGCGATCGGCAGCTCCCGTCCGAGGTGGCGCGAGTACCGGCCTGGCCACGCCAGGATCCCGGCGACGCCGTGCGACCCCTTGTCGAGCTCGAGACGCTGGGCGAGTTGCTCGCCCGCGATCCGGGTCCCGGGACTGTCGGCGAGCAGATCGACCAGCTCGCGTGCGGGCGGGGCCAGCTTCCGGTATAGCCAGGCCGCCTGGTCGGCATCGTCGGCCGACCAGGCCTGGGCGTCGTGGTGACGGCGCGAGCCTCGCGGGCCACGGCGCCCGCGCCCACGCGACGGAGGCGGAGTCCCCGGCTCGGACGCCAGGAAGGCGGCGAACCACGCGTAGAACTCCGGCACCCGTTGCTCGGGGACGGCCACCGTGACCTGCTTGTCTGCCATCAGATCTCGGTCGCTTCGGTGGCCGGCTGGCTCTCCTCGGCGCGCTCGTTTCCGCGCCGGCAACCGCGGCCGTGATGACCGTGACCGTGACCGTGCCGACCGTGGCGTCCACCGCGACGGCGACCGCCTGGACCGGCCAGGAATCGCGCGAAGAACGCGTGGAACTCGGCCAAGCGATCCTCGGGGACATCGACCGTGACCTGCGTGTACTGCGGATTGGGAGTGATATTCGACTCCATTTGCTACTCCTTTACTTGCTTACGGATGCCAGCATAGCACAAGTAAATACTTAAGTAAAGTCTCGGACTTGACGCGCCTGAAGATGTTCCCGATCGCGGTGCAGGCGCCATGGGGAACCTCGCCTGCCCTGCTCCCAGAAATACCGCTCCCGACCAAGATCCGAACCGCGTTCCAGGATCCGATCGAGCTCGATCGAGATCCCGAGCGCGCCGAGGACGAGCGCTACGTCAAAGCGAGCTACCGCGAGGTGCGCGACAGCACGCACCGAAAGCGGCTCAGCTGCTGATCAGCGTCGGCGTCCCGAGCGGGATGTGAGCGAGCAGCCACCGCCCGTCGGGGAGCGTCACCCGGACGCAGCCGTGGCTCACCGCTTGGCCGATGCTCGAGGTTTCGGGCGTCGAGTGGATCGCGATCCGGTTCCCCCCGGTCCATCCCTGGATCGCATGCGGCGACTGCGCGGAGAGCGCAAGGATGCAGCAGCCGTAAGGACCGGCGGGGTCGCCCGTGCGCAGGCGGTCGGTGACGGCAAAGCGGCCGCTGGGCGTGGGCGCGCCCGGGGCGCCGACCGCCACCGTGTACCGCGCGACGACCTGATCGCCCTTCAGGACGGTCAGCCGGCGGGCGGGAAGCGAGACCTTGATCTCCCACGGCACCCTGTGGAGCGACGCCGCGCTCTGGGCGATCCAGGCGACTCGATTATTGCCTCCCTGCGGGCTCATCACGCCAAGCCAGCCCGGAACATGATTGACCACCCACAGCACCTCGGGTGAGCCGAACTGGGTCCGCGTGGTGAGCCGGGCCAGTTGGTGGCCGCCCGGCGAGGAGCGCAGCGGGGTCGGATGCTTGAGCTGTGCGACGAGGGCACCGGAGCCTCCGGGCACGGAGGAGGGCGTCCGTGTCGATCCCTTCAGCTTCGTGATCGCGCTGGCGCCCAGACCGACGGGAGTGAACCCCACCGTCGTCGTCGTCGTCGCGGCGACGCCGGTAGCCGGCTGGCCCACGCTGATCGCAATCCCGATGGCCAGCGGAATCACCGGCACGAGCACCGCCAGGACGATGAGGAGCATCTTCCGCGGCCCTCTTCGGCGGCCGCCGTCCGGTTCACCCGCCATGGCACCAACCGTAGCGCAGCGCCCCCGTGAGAATCCTAAGAAGACGGCTGCTCCTGAGTACCCTTGTTGGCATGTTCGGATTACGGAGCAAGATGAGAATGGTCGAGCCCGACCGGGCACTGCCCGGACGTGCCACCGAGATGCCCGTCTCCGGGCGCCACGCGGTGCTGGGTACACCTCTGAAGCCGCCGTTCCCCGAGGGCTTCGGGCAGGCAATCGTCGGCATGGGTTGCTTCTGGGGAGCCGAGCGCGTGTTCTGGCAGGCGCCCGGGGTGTACACGACGGCGGTGGGCTACTCGGGCGGAATCACGCCCAACCCGAGCTACGAGGAAGTGTGCTCGGCGCGCACGGGCCACGCCGAGGCCGTGCTGGTGGTGTTCGATCCGGCCAAGACCAGCTACGAGGAGATCCTGAAGCTGTTCTGGGAGAACCACGACCCGACGCAGGGCATGCGCCAGGGCAACGACGTCGGCACCCAGTACCGCTCGGCGATCTACTGGACGACCGAGGACCAGCACCGCATTGCCGAGGCGACCCGAGACGCATTCGCCGAGCGCCTGGGCAAGGCCGGCTACGGCGAGATCACGACCGAGATCGCGAAGGCGGCGACGTTCTACTACGCCGAGGACTACCACCAGCAGTACCTCGAGAAGAACCCCTGGGGCTATTGCGGGCTCGGCGGGACGGGCGTCAGCTGCCCGGTCGGGATCGGCGCGAGCACAGCGGGCGCGGCGGCGGCCGAGGCGTCGACGGCGAGCGCGCCGACCGCCTAACCACTCCCCTCAGCGTGGCTCAGCCGCCGGCGACCGCGGGCAGGATCGTGATCTCGTCGCCGTCGGCGACCGGGGTGTCGAGCCCGTCGAGGAAGCGGATGTCCTCGCCGCCGACGTACACGTTGACGAATCGGCGCAGGCCACCGTCCTCGGCGATGCGGTTGCGAAGCTCGCCGAAGCGGTCGTAGAGAGCGTCGAGCACCTCGCCGACGGTCGCGCCCGAGACCTTCGCGGTCGCCTCGCCGTCGGTAGCGGCGCGGAGCTGGGTTGGGATCTTGACGGTGACTGGCATGGCCCGGTGTCTTATCACGCCGCCGCGCCAACGCGTTCCGCGGCCTGCTCGAACGACTCGAGCGTAGGCTCGATCTCCCACGTCTCGAACGTCCCGCGGGCGCAGTCGAGCGTCTTCAGGCCCTCGCCGGTGATGTAGGCGACCACCCGTTCACCCGGGTCGATCTCGCCCCGCGCTGCGAGCTTGGCCAGCACCGCCGTCGTGACCCCGCCGGCGGTCTCGGTGAAGATCCCGGTCGTGCGCGCCAGCAGCTTGATCCCCTCGCGGATCTCGTCGTCGGTCACGGCCTCGATCGAGCCGCCGGTGCGGCGCGCCAGGTCGAGCGCGTACGGGCCGTCCGCGGGGTTGCCGATCGCCAGCGACTTCGCGATCGTGTCGGGCTTGACCGGCTTGCAGAAGTCGCGGCCCTCCTCGAATGCCGTGGCGACCGGCGAGCAACCGGTGGCCTGGGCGCCGTGGAACGTCGGCAGCGTTCCTTCCAGCAGCCCGAGCTCGAGCCACTCCTCGAACCCGCGGGCGATCTTCGTGAACAGCGAGCCCGAGGCGATCGGAGCCACGACCCGGTCAGGCAGCTCGAAGCCGAGCTGCTCGGCGGTCTCGAACGCGAGCGTCTTCGATCCCTCGGCGTAGTACGGGCGCATGTTGATGTTCACGAACGCCCACTCATGCTCGCCGGCGAGCTCGGTGCACAGACGGTTGACGTCGTCGTAGTTGCCGCGCACCGACACCAGGTTCCCGCCGTACACGCCGGTCGCGAGCACCTTCTGCTCCTCGAGATCGGACGGGATGAACACGTATGACTCGAGGCCGGCGGCGGAGGCGTGCGCGGCGACCGCGTTCGCGAGGTTGCCGGTCGAGGCGCAGGCCACAGTCTGGAAGCCGAACTCGCGGGCGCGGGCCATCGCCACCGACACCACGCGGTCCTTGAACGAGTGCGTCGGGTTGGCGGCGTCGTTCTTGATCCATAGCTCGCGCAGACCGAGCTGCTCGGCCAGGCGATCGGCGCGCATCAGCGGCGTCCAGCCGGCCGGCAACAGCCCGCGGGGCGGCGCCTGCACCGGCAGGAAGTCGCTGTAGCGCCACAGCGAGTGGGGGCCGGCTTGGATCCGGCGCTTGAGCGACGCGGGGTCAGCGTCCGTCCGGGCCGCGTACGCGACCTCGAGCGGGCCGAAGCACCGCTCGCACACGTATCGCGCGTCGAGCGGGTAAGTGGTCTTGCATTCCTTGCAGCGAAGAGACTCTGGCGGCATATGTCAAAAAACCTCCGCCGGGGTCTGTGGTCGGAGGTCGAAAAACCGCCCTTTCCACATCTCCCAGGCTTGTCGTTGGAGCCTGATGGAATTGGCACCTTTCCCTTGCGGGAGGTTGCCGGGGCTTCGTCGGGCCAGTCCCTCCACCCCTCTTGATGCGTACAGCTATGTGCTGAGGATTATTGCAGACGATCGCCGGAGTTCCAGACGTCTTGAGCGGTCGTGCCTCGCGCGGCGTAACGAACGGGCTCGCCTGGTGTTGAAGCGTCGGCATGGCCGCCACCTCAGCTGACCCGCTCGAGCGTCTGGAAGCAACGCTGGCGCTGGGCACGAGCGCGCCCAGCCGGCGGATGCTGATCATCGTCAACCCGTACGCGACGACCGTCTCCGACCGGCTGAAGAACCTCGTCGTGTACGCCCTCCGCGGCCGCTACCAGGTCGACGCGATCGACACCGATGCCCGCGACCACGCCACCGAGCTGTCCCGGGAGGCGGCCGGCGAGGGCTATGACGTGGTGGTGGCGTTCGGCGGCGACGGGACCGTGAACGAGGCAGCCAACGGCCTGGCGGGCTCGGACACGCCGCTCTGCTGCCTCCCGGGCGGCCGCGCGAATGTCTATTGCCGGATGCTCGGGATCCCGACCGATCCCGTCGACGCGACCGAGCATCTGCTGCTGATGGCGGACGACTGGCACCCGATGCGCGTGGACATCGCCTCGGTCAACGATCGCAAGTTCGTGTTCTCGGCCGGCGTCGGCCTCGACGCGAGCGTGGTCGAGCGGGTGGACGCGCATCCGAAGCTCAAGGCCAAGTACGGCGAGTGGTATTACACGCTGACCGGCGTCAGCACATTCACGCGGCGTTACCTCATGCACCCGCCCCGGCTCGAGGCGCAGATCGCCGGGGAGACGATCGCCGGCGTGACCGCGATCGTCCAGAACTCCACGCCGTACACGTACTTCGGCGACCGGCCGGTGGAGATGGCCGACGGCGCGACGCTGACCAGCGGCGACCTCGCCGGCGTCGTGCTCGACCGCGCTCGCCCGACCGACGTGCCGACGATCATCGGACGCGCGCTGTCGAGCAACCTCAAGGTCAGCCGTCACCGCCACGTCCATTCGTTCTCCGGGGTGCACGGCCTGCGGGTTCGCTCGGCCGACGATCGGGCGTTGCCGCTCCAGGTCGACGGCGACTACCTCGGCGAGGTCGACGAGGCCGTGTTCGCCGTGACGCCGAACGGGATCGCTGTCGTCTCCTGATGGTGCCGCCGCTTCGCCGTCGCCCTCGCACCGGTCTCGTTGATCGCCGCCGCGATCGCGGCGATCGCCGTGCCGGCGATGACGTCCGCCCGCCCGCTGCCGGGCGCGCAGAGCTGCCCGGTGTTCCCGCCGAACAATCCGTGGAACCAGCGGGTCGACCGGCTCCCGGTCGCCAAGAACTCGGCCAAGCTGATCGCGAGCATCAGCCTCGACTCCCCCGTCCACCCGGACTTCGGGTCGGGGCTGTACAACGGCGAGCCGATCGGGATCCCCTACACGGTCGTCTCGTCGACGACGCGCAAGGTGCCGGTCACGTTCCAGTATGCCTCCGAGTCCGACAAAGGGCCGTATCCACTCCCGCGCGGCGTCCCGATCGAGGGCGGCTACGGCTCGACCGGTGACCGGCACGTGATCGTCGTCGACCGCGACACATGCACTGACTACGAGCTGTTCGCTGCGTACCCGCACGACGGCGGCACGCGTTGGACGGCCGGCTCGGGCGCGATCTTCAACCTTCGCTCCAACCACCTGCGGCCCGCGGGCTGGACATCGGCCGACGCCGCCGGCCTCCCGATCCTCCCAGGCCTTGCCCGCTACGACGAGGTCGCGGCTGGGCAGATCGACCACGCGCTCCGCTTCACCGCGCCCTGCACGGCGCCGCGGTACGTCTATCCGGCCCGCCACGAGGCATCGACCTGCCACGGCGCGAACCTGCCGCCGATGGGGCTGCGCGTCCGGCTGAAGGCGAGCGTCAACATCTCGGGGCTGCCGTATCAGGCGCGCGTGGTCGCGCAGGCGCTCAAGCGCTACGGGATGATCCTCGCCGACAACGGCTCGCCGTGGTTCATCTCGGGCGCCCCCAACAAGGGCTGGAACAACGACGCGCTCCACCTGCTCGACCGGCTGACCGGCAAGGACTTCCAGGTCGTCGACACGAGCTCGCTCCCCCACCCCGGCCTGTAAGGCACGCCCCCCGCCGACTCCCCGGGTGGTGCCGGTAAGAGCACGGCATCGCGCCGACTCCCGGGGGGTGAACTCGGCCGGGGCCAAGGCTCATAGGCCTCGTGGGTGGATACCGCCTCACTGATCGCGACGCCGAGCTCCTGTCGTTCCTGGCCGAGCACCGCCTGGTGCTCCCCGCTCACGCCGGCGTGCTGCTCGGCACCTCGGCCGCCACGGCCACGACCCGGCTCACCAGGCTCGCGAACGCCGGCCTCGTCAAGGCTCATCCCGGCTTCCCCGGCGAGCCGCGCTCGTACCGAATCACCCGCAACGGGCTGGCCGTGATCGCGAGCCCGCTCTCGCCGCCCCGGGTCGACCTGCGCGCGTACGAGCATGACGTCGGCGTCGCGTGGCTGTGGCTGGCCGCCCGCGGCGGCACGTTCGGCTCGCTCGAGGAGATCATCTCCGAGCGACGCCTGCGCTCTCTCGACGGCTCGCGCGAGCCCGGCGCCGAGCCGCGCGCGGTCAGGCTCGGCGGATTCGGGCCGCGGGGACAGGAACGGCTGCACTACCCCGATCTGCTGCTGCGGACCACCGGCGGCCGGCGGGTCGCGCTCGAGCTCGAGCTCTCACGCAAGGGGCGCACCCGGCTCGAGGCGATCCTCGCCGGCTACGCCGCCGATCCTCGCTTCGACGGCGTCGTCTACCTCGTCCACAGTCCGCCGGTCGCGCGGGCGGTCCAGGCGGCCGCACGGAGGCTCGGCATCTCGGAGCTCGTCCACCTCGCCCGCGTCCGGCCGACCGTGTCCAGAGCCGCTTCCACCGCCGCGCTCGCCACGGAGCGCACCGCAACGAGCCGGCGCCGGACGGTCGCGCCCGAGGCGGTCCGATGACCCCACCGCCGCGAACCCGCGCCCTGCGCCGCTACCTCTCGCTCGCGGCATTCGCGGCGTTGATCGTGCTCCCGACCGGCCCCGCGGCGGCGATCGCCGCCGCGATGCTCGCCGCCGCGGTGGTCCGGGGCGTTCGCTTCCTGGCCCGCCGGCGTTCTTCCCCCGGCCACGAAGGAGAAGTCGTGCTCGGCGTCGATCGGCACGGCAGGCTGGTCCGCCTGGGCGACAACGAGCTGTCGGCGCACGGCTTGATCCTGGGCGCGAGCGGCGCCGGCAAGACCACGACGCTGCTCACGATCCTCACTGACCAGGTCCGCCGGGGTCGGTCCGTGGTGGCGATCGACATGAAAGGGTCGCCGGCGTTCGTGCGCGTCCTGGCGGAGTCAGCGGCCGCCGCTGGGCGCCCGATCACGGTCTGGACGCTCGACGGCGGAGCCCACTGGAACCCGCTCGCGCACGGGAACGCGACGGAGCTCAAGGACAAGCTGATCGCCACCGAGCGGTTCACCGAGCCTCACTACATGCGGGCGGCCGAGCGCTACGTCCAGACCGTGCTGCAGGTGGTTGCGCAGGCCCACCCCGACCGGCCGCCGACCCTGCACGAGGTCGTGGCGCTGATGGACCCCCGCCGTCTGGCCACCTCGCTCAGACATCTCGACCGGCCGCTCCGCGAACGGGTGCAGGATTATCTCGCCGGACTTACCCACGACCAACTGAGCGCGGTCCGCGGGCTCCAGACGCGGCTCGCCGTCCTCACCGAGTCCCACACCGGTCGATTCCTCGCTCCGCCCACCGGCTCCGGCGGGCGCGCGATCGACCTGCGCGCCGCGCTGTCCGGGCCCGAGGTCGTCGTGTTCAGCCTCAACTCGAGCACATACGGGAAGCTCGCGGCGCAGATTGGAACGCTCGCGGTCCAGGACCTCGTGGCCGCATCCGGCGATCGGCTCTACGAGCCCGCCCGCGGTCACTCCGTCGAACAGGCGGCGATAGGCATCGACGAGTTTTCGGGGCTCGGCAGCGATCACGTGGCCGCGCTGCTCGCGCGCGGCCGGGAGTCGGGAATGTCCGTGTTCGTCGCCACCCAGGAGCTCGCCGACCTCGAGCGGGCGTCCGCCGGTCTTCAGGACCTCGTGCTCGGCGTCACCGCGGTCAAGATCGTGCATCGCCAGGAGGTGCCGCGCTCAGCGTTGACGATTGCCCAGACCGCGGGCACTGAGCACGTTTGGGAGGAAACCCGCCAGATCGGCGGCCCGCGCCCCGGCGGGTCCCGCGGAACGCGACGCCAGGTCGAGCAGTTCATCGTCCATCCCAACGAGATCAAGGGACTGCGGACCGGCGAGGCGGTCGTGATCTCGAAGATCCGCGGGGCGAGGCCGCGCACGGTCCGGATCACGCCACCGCCACCGCCACCGCGCCGCGCTCCCGACCTAGGACGTGTGACGCGTGACTCGGCGGGCCCGACGACGCACACGAACCCGAGCGGCCTCTCGCCGAGAGCCTCGAAGCAGTGGAGCTCGTCGCCGGCGACGTACACCACGTCGCCCTCGCCGACCTCGTGAACCTCGTCGCCGAGCGTGACCCGCGCCCGCCCCGCGACGATCATCACGCCGTGGTCGTGAGCGTGACGCTCGCGCGCGGTCCGGCCGCCGGCCGGCACCTGGAAGTAGCGCAGCCGGTACTGGCTTGCGCCCTCGGCCTCGCCGATCAGCTCGTGCTTGCTCACGCCGACGAGCGACGGATCGTCGTACGCCTGCGGCTCGACTCCGTCCCAGCGCGGCTCGATGCCCTCCCAGCCGCCGGCCGCGTCTGCGGATCCCGAGCGGCGATGGATCACGCCCACGGCGCGGCCCCCGCTCGCGCTAGGCGGCGGCCGGCGTCACGCGGTACGCGTCGAACACCGCGTCGATGTTGCGCAGCCGGTTGATCGCCTGGTCCAGCGACCGCGTGTCCCCGACCTCGACCACGAACCGGTTCTTGACCATCGGGTGGGTGACGATGCACCGAGCCTCGAGGATGTTGATGCCGGCCTCGGCGAACGTCCGCGACATGTCCTCGAGCAGCCGGTGGCGATCCCAGCCGTCAACCTCGATCTCGACCCGGAACGAGGTCTCGGGGTCGCCGTCCCAGAAAACCGGGGTGAACCGCTCGGGATCCTTCTTGAGCACGGCGACGTTGGGGCAATCCTCGCGGTGGATCGTGATCCCCCGCCCGAGCGAGATGTAGCCGACGATCGGGTCGCCCGGGACCGGCCGGCAGCATTTCGCCAGGCGCAGCATGACCTCGTCGATGCCCTCGACCGAGATCCCGAAGCGCGAGGAGGAGGTCGTGGCCCGCGAGCGCCGGCGCCGGGTCTTCAGCAGGTCGTCGGCTGCGGTCGGCTCGGACTCGGCGGTCTCGCCCTGCTTGAGGCGCTGCATGATCTTGTTGACGACGACCTTGGCCGACACCTTGGCCCCGCCGAGCGCGATGTAGAAGTCGTCGGCCTTGCGGAACCCCATCTCGCGGATCACGTCGGCCAGCAGCGGCGAGCCGACGATCTTCTGCGCCGGCAACCCCTGCTTGCGCAGATGATCCTGTAGCAGCTCGCGGCCGGTGTGCTCGGAGTCCTTGCGCGACTCGGCCTTGAACCAGGCCTTGATCTTGTTGCGCGCCCGGGTCGTCTTGACCAGGGCCAGCCAGTCCCGCGACGGGCCGCGCTCGCGCTTGGACGTGAGCACCTCGACGATGTCGCCCGAGCGCAGCTGGTAGGACAGCGGCACGATCTTGCCGTTGACCTTCGCCCCGACGCAGCGGTGCCCGACGTCGGTGTGGATCTCGTATGCGAAGTCGAGCGGGGTCGCGCCCGAGGCCAGCGACTTGACCTCGCCCTTGGGCGTGAACACGAACACCTCGTCCTCGAACAGGTCGACCTTGAGCGTCTCCATGAACTCGCGCGGGTCCGCCTCCTCCTGCTGCCAGTCGAGCAGTGAGCGCAGCCACTTGAGCTTGGTGTCCGACTCCGGCGGTCCCGCCGGGCCGTCGCCACCGCCGCCGGTCTCCTTGTACATCCAGTGCGCGGCGATCCCGTACTCGGCAAGGTCGTGCATCTCGCGGGTGCGGATCTGGATCTCGAGCGGCCGTCCCTCGGGCCCGATCACCGTCGTGTGCAGCGACTGGTACATGTTGAACTTGGGCATGGCCACGAAGTCCTTGAACCGTCCCGGGAGTGGCTTCCACAGCGAGTGGATGACGCCGACGGCGCCGTAGCAGTCCTTGACCGACCCGACGATCACCCGCATCGCGGTCAGGTCGTAGATCTCGTTGAACTCGCGGCCCTTCTTGGTCATCTTCGAGTAGATCGAGTAGAAGTGCTTGGCGCGGCCAGAAATCTCGGCGTGGATGCCGAGCTCGTCGAGCTCCTTGTTCACGTAGCCGGCGGCCTGGTTCACATACCGCTCCCGCTCGGCCCGCTGCTGGGCGACGAGCCCTTTGATCTCGTTGTACTTGCGCGGGTGCAGGGTCTGGAACGCAAGGTCCTCGAGCTCCCACTTGATCGCGTGGATGCCGAGTCGGTGGGCAATCGGTGCATAGATGTCGAGTGTCTCGCGCGCCTTCTCGATCTGCTTCTGCTTGGTCATCGCGCTGATCGTGCGCATGTTGTGCAGGCGGTCGGCGAGCTTGATCAGGATGACCCGGATGTCCGTGGCCATCGCGACGATCATCTTGCGGTAGTTCTCGGCCTGCGCCTCGTCGCGCGACTGGAAGGTCAGTCCGGTGAGCTTGGTGACGCCGTCGACGAGGCCGGCGATCTCCTCGCCGAACGCCTCGCGCACCTCCTCGAGCGAGGCCGATGTGTCCTCGACCGTGTCGTGCAGGAGCGCCGCGCACAGGGTCTCGGTGTCGAGCCGCATCCCCGCGCAGATCTTGGCCACCCCGACCGGGTGCACGATGAAGTCCTCGCCCGACTGCCGGCGCTGGTCGGCGTGGTGCACGCACGAGTACACGAACGCCTCCTCGACCCGGTCGCGGTCGATCGTCGCCGCCGACTCGTGGGCGTGTTCCTCGACGATTGCGAACAGGTCTCCGAGCAGCCGCTGCTCGGCCTCGGTGAGCTCGGACCGCTCGACGTCCGCGTGGTCCCCCGGATGGGCGACGCGATCGACCGGCGGCCGTGAGGTCGCGAACAGCGCCGACCCTGACGCCTCCTCGCGGCCGTTCGAACCCGCCCCGTCCTTCTGGCGGGCCGGCCTCAACCTCCTGGGAGATGGTTTGCGCTGCTCAGAAATCTTCGACCGTCCTCGTACCGCTGAGCGTAGACCCTGTAGGCCGGTGAGCGCTCCAGCGCCGTCGGCGCGGCGCCCGCCAGCTCCAGGGCCGGCAGATTCCGGTCGAGGCTGACGAGCTCGAGCTCCGCGAGGACCTTGATCAACCTTGCCGCCAGACGAGCCGGGCGGCCGTGGGGACCATCTCCGCGAAGCAGGTGCTCGAGCTCCTCGCCGGTCGCCCTCCCGCGCAGCTTGAGGCTGCGATAGAGGGCCACGAGCGAACCACGGAGACCGTATTCCAACTCGTGCATCTGCTGCGCAAAGCGTAGCTCAGGCTCGCCCCACGCCAAATGGGTAAAGCCGCTCCCTCCGCCGAGCGCCGCCCGGCCCGCGGCGGACGCCGGCGGATCGAGCGCGACCAGCTGCTCGAACCGGTCGGACAGCCGCGGGTCGCGAGCCAGCGCGTGGTACGAGATCAGCGCAAACCCGCCGGTCCTTGAGCCGAGACCGGTCAGGCGGCGCGGCGCGTCGGCGCACACCGCGAGTACCCGCCCGCCGCCCACGCACGCATCGGCGAGCACCGCCAGCGGGCTCTGGCCGCGGCGGTCGAGCATGGTCCGCCGCGCGTCCGCGGGCAACCGCGCCGCCCGAGGCGAGCCGTGCGGGTCGGGTTCGGGGTCGAGGCTGCCGTCGGGACCGGGCTCGCCGAGCACGGCGGCGATGTAGTCGCCGGGCTCGCCCAGCACCTCGATCGCGTCCGGCGCGCACGGGCGCGCATGCGAGAGCACGAGCCTCGGCTCGACCGCGCCGTTCCAGAAGTTGCGCTCGAGCCTGAATGTCGCGTCGACTGGCTCCTCGACCTCGACGCCGAGCCGCCCGCCGCATCCGAACGCGACGGCCCGCGCGCTGATCCCGCCCGACCCGACCACGAACCGCAGGTGCCGGCCGTCTCCCATCGGGCGCGGGTCGCGGAACCGCGCGCCGGGCAGGAGCAGTCGGCTCCGAGGATTGCCGATCCCGCACGGCTCGAGCTGCTCGAGCTCCTCGGCCAGGTCGAGGCCGAGCTCACCGCCAGAGGCGATCGCGTCCACTCGCTCGCGCGCCACCAGCAGCTCTGGCGACAAGACCTCCGTGGCATGGCGATCGAACGCATCCCGGAACGAGTCGATCCGGTCGCGTCTGATCGTCATGCCGGCGGCCGCCCGGTGCCCGCCGTAGCGCTCGAGGTGCTCGGCGCTCGCGTGCAGCGCCCCGAGCAGATCGAAGCCGGGGATGCTCCGCGCCGATCCCGAGCCGAGGTCTCCGTCGAGCGCGACCACGACCACCGGGCGGTGCTGGCGCTCGACGATCCGCGACGCGACGATCCCGACGACGCCGGGATGCCATCCGTCGCCGGCGAGCACGTAGGAACGTCGCTCGCCGAGTTCGGCGACCTGGGCCTCGGCCTCCCAGACGATCCGCTGCTCGACCGCGCGGCGCTCGGCGTTGACCCGCTCGAGCTCGGCCGCGATCTCGCCGGCTCGCTGCTCGTCTCCGGTCAGCAGCAGCTCGAGGCCGGCGTCGGCGCGACGGAGCCGTCCGGCGGCGTTGATCCGCGGCGCCAGCCGAAATCCGAGCGTGCCGGTGTCGAGTGCGCTCGGATCCGCGTTGGCCGCGGTCATCAGCGCCCGCAGGCCCGGTCTCGAGGTGCGCGAGAGCGCCACCAGCCCCTCGCGCACGAGCCTGCGGTTCTCGCCGACGAGTGGCATCAGGTCGGCGACGGTCGCGAGCGCCACCAGCTCGACCTCGTCCTCGGCGGTCGGCGCGCCCAGCGCTTGGGCGAGCTTGTAGGCCACGGCGGTCCCGCACAGGTCCACGCACGGATACCCGCATACGCCGGGATGCACGATCTCGCACTCGGGGAGCCGCCCATCGGCGCGGGGGGCGTGGTGGTCCGAGACGACGACGTCGAGACCCGCGGCCCGGGCCGCGGCGACCTCGTCGACCGCGGTGATCGCGCAGTCGACGGTGACCAGCAGGGCGGTGCCCGCGGCGGCGAGCCGCTTGACGGTCTCGAGCGCGAGCCCGTACCCGTCGGTCAGCCGGTCGGGCAGGTACGAGCCGACGTCGGCGCCCAGCGCCCGCAGCGCCCGGACCATGATCGCGGTGGCGCACACGCCGTCGACGTCGTAGTCGCCGTGGACCACGATCCGGCCACCGCCACGGACATGGCGCTCGATCACGGCGACCGCGCGCTCGATCCCGGCGAACGCGCTTGGCTCGTGCGCCTCGCGCGGATTCAGGAATGCGCGCGCGGCACCGGGGTCCGACAGTCCTCGCCGGACGAGCACCTGCGCGAGCACGTGGCTGACGCCGAGGTCGCGCTCGAGCGCGAGCGCGGCGTTCAGGTCATATCGCGGGATCTCGAGCCGCGGCGCCGGCGGCACCGGCGGCGGGACCGCGTGCAGGTTGGCGTCCGGGCGTGAGGGCTCGGCCGGATCATCCGCGCGAAGGAGGGCTGCCTCGGGCATCGCGGGCAGCGTATGGACCGCCCCCGACGGAACCGGGCGATCCCGGCCCGAAGCGCGCCTAAGTCGTCACGCGACGTCGCAGAATTGGAACAGTCCGTGACCCGCGGAGCCGGTCAGGCCATCTCAGGGCCGATGCCGGTCGCGCGCTCGCGCCGGACGCCCTCGAACCAGATCGCCGCCAGGCCGATCAGTGTCCCCGGAATCGCCTCGAGCGCGGTGGCCAGATCCGTATCGTGCCGCGAGGGAACCGAGAACCCATGGATGATCCACGCGATCAGCACGGATCCGATCAGCGCGCCGATCAGTGCGCCGACGATCCCGCCCCAGAACCGGTCGGGCAGCCAGATCGTGAAGTGCCAGATCGCGAGCCCCATCATGCACCAGGCGAGCACGGCCATCAGCGGCGTCTCCCGTGTCGCCGGTTGCGAGACCTCGGAGACTTGGACGGCCGCTTGGGCCCGGTCTGAGCCATGCCCTCATTCTCAGCGACGTCCGGCGCCGGCTTGACCTCATCGGTCGGGTCGGGAGCGGTGTCGGGGCTGGGCGCCCCGTTGCCGGCGCCGTCGGCTTCGTCGCGGACCTGCGCACCGTCGGACGGCTTGGTCCGGCGCGCCGGCGTGGGCTTCGCGCGCGACCGCGGCGGGCGAGGCGCCGGCGCCGGCGCGTCCTCCGCCGAGGTGTGCGCCAGCCGCTTGGTCAGCGTCGAGGTGCCGTGGGTCCCCCGCTCGGACTCGATCTCGAGGTCGCGCTTCATCTGCTCGAACTCGGCCGCGGACACGCCCTCGGGCGACGGCGTGGTCAGCCGGCCGGTGCGGCGGGAGCGCCGTGTCGGCTCGACGTCGGCACCGGACGTGGCGTATGCCGGCACGTACCCGAACTCGGCCTCGATGCGCTCGCGGCGGTGGCGGTACTGCGGCTCGCGCTCCTTCCAGTGGGTGAGCACCGGCGAGGCGATGAAGATCGACGAGTAGGCGCCGGACGCGACCCCGACGAGCAACGCGAACGCGAAGTCGGTGAGCTCGGTCGAGCCCGCCGTTCCGCCGAACAGGAGCAGCGCGACGATCGGCATCAGCGTGCAGGACGTCGTGGCTATCGATCTCGTCAACACCTCGGACATCGACCGGTTCACGATCTGGGAGAACGCGGCGCGCGGCATCCGCGGGATGTTTTCTCGCACCCGGTCGAACACGATGATCGTGTCGTACATCGAGTAGCCGAGAATCGTCAGCAGCGCCGCGACGGTCGCCGTCGAAACCTGGCGGCCGGTCAGCGCGTACACGCCGCTGGTGATCAGGAGGTCGTGCGCGAGAGCGATCATCACCGGGATCGAGAACTTCCACTCGAACCGCAGCGCCACGTACGCGGCGATCACCAGCAGCGACGCGATGATCGCGATCACCGCGCTGTTGGCGACCGTTCGCCCGAACGTCGGACCGACCGACGTGTAGTTGAAGGCCCTGCCGTCGTTGATGATCCCGAAGCGGTTCTGAATCGCACTCTGGATCTTTTCCCGTCCTCCGGGCGGCAGCGTCTTGAACGAGATCTGATAGCCGTTGTCGCCAAGCGCCTTGGTGCCCGTGACCCTCTGGACGGTCGGGTCGGAGATCCCCTCCGAGGTCAGCAAGGACGTCACCTGCTGTTGCGTCGCCGCCTTCTCGAGCCCGGTCGTGATGCGCGTTCCGGAGGTGAAGTCGATCCCGAGGTTCAAACCCTTACCGCCGATCGCGAGCGCGCCGATCAGCAGGATCACGCCGGACATCGAGAAGAAGTACCTCGACGCGCCCATGAAGTCGAACTTCCATGTGCGTTTCTCCCCGCCCGCGCCGAGCATCGCCGGGCTCGAGATCGTGCGCGAGTTGCCCATCACGCTGAGGATCGCCTGCGTGGCCATGACCGCCGTGAACAGCGAGACGAACGTGCCGATCCCGAGCGTGAACGCGAAGCCCTGGACGTCGGAGGTGGCCAGCACGAACAGGATGAACGCGGTCATGATCGTCACCACGTTCGCGTCGATGATCGCGGTCAGGCCCTTCTTGTAGCCGGTCACGATCCCCTGGCGGATCGACCTGCCGTTGCGGATCTCCTCCTTGACGCGTTCGAAGATCACGATGTTCGCGTCGGCGCAGACGCCGATCGTGAGGATCAGTCCCGCGATACCCGGCAGCGTCAGCGTGATCGGGATCAGCTTGATCAGCGCGTAGAAGTAGACCGCGTAGATCAATAGCCCGAACGTCGCGATCACTCCGAGCACCCGGTAATAGGCGACCAGGAACACCATCACGACGAGCAGCCCGACGAGGCCGGCGACAAGACCCGAGTGCAGCGCCTGCTTGCCGAGCGTGGCCGACACCTGCGATTCGGAGATCAGCTTGAGGTTGATCGGGAGAGCGCCCAGGCGCAGCTCGTTGGCGAGGTCCTGAGCGGAGCTGATCGAGAAGCTGCCGCTGATGTCGGCGCCGTTGTCGCCGTTGATCCCGTCCGGGTACTGCTTGTAGCTGATGAACGGGACCGTGATCAGCTGGTTGTCCAGCGCGATCGCGAAGTGCTGATTGACCGACTGCCCCAGGCCGCTGTCGAGCTCGCCGCGCCGCGCGATGTTCGCGGTCGTGTCCTGGAACGCCGACTTGCCCTTGTTGCTGAACCCGAACGTCACATCGGGCTGGCTCGTGTTCGAATCGGTGCTCTGCTGGGGGTTCGTGATGTCGCTGCCGCGGAGCGCGATGTTGTCCTTCAGCACGAAGAACTGAGCGCTCGGATCGCCGATCGGCGTCGGCTTGGAGAAGTCCTGAGGAATCGCCTGCAACACCACCGTCCCCCGCGGGACGACCACGATCTCGCCCTCGGAGGCATCCACACCCGCCGGCAGCCCCGCCAGCAGGTCGGCCCGGTTGTCGTCCGGACCGGACAGCAGGCAGTGCTGACCCGACGCCGGAACCGTGTTGTTCGCCTTCGCCGCCGTCGCGCACGCGGCAGCTCCCCGGCGCCCCGAACATCCAGTACTGCGGCCCGGTGCGCGAGTTCGCCTTGCTCGCGCTCTCCGGCTGCTTGGCGGCAAGCTTCACCGCGTCATACAGGTCCATGCTTCCCGCGCCCGGCTGACCCGGGGCTCCATTCGCGCCCGACCCCTGACTGATCTCGGTCGCCGTCGGATCCTGGGTCTGGAGCTGGCTCGCGACGGTCTTCCCGTTCGGCGTGAGCGCGTTCGCCTCCCAGTCGTAGAGCGCGAGCTGGGCCGTCGTGCCGACCTCGCGCTCGGCGCGCGCGGTGTCACTGACGTCCGGCAGGCCGACGGTGATCTGGTTGTCGCCCGAGGTCTGGATCTCCGGCTCGGCCACGCCGAGCTGGTCGACGCGGTTGCGCATGATGTCAACCGCGCGCGCGAGCGCGTCCGGGGTCACCTTCGGCGTCTGGGCGCTCGGGAGGCCCTGGTAGACGAGCTCCACTCCGCCCTTGAGGTCGAGGCCGAGGACGGTCTTCTTCGACTTGACTGCGCCGGGAACACCGGCGATGACGATCAGCGAGCCGATCAGCAGCCCAACGACGATGAGCAGGACGAAGCCATTTCGCTGGCGATCACTCATTAGTCGTGGTGGATGCTAGAGGTACTTGCAGTTCGGAGGGGCGGTCGAGTCGGCTCGGCCGTCACTTGTGGTTCGTCGGCGTCAGCACCACGAGCACGCCGCCCTCTTCGTCATCGTACGCCGGGAAGATGTCCGCGACGGCTCTGGCGGGCAGATCTCGCTCGGCGTTGACCTCGACGGCTTTGCTCTTGACACGGACCTCCCACTCGAGCGCGGTGCTCACGTGGTCGGTGCCGTCCTCGAAGCGCAGCCCGAGGACATCGTGCACCGGACGCCCGATCACCTGCTCGGTCTTGAGTCCGGTCAGCTCGAACGAACCGCGGCCACAGTCAACGATCCTGCCGTCTCCGTCGCACGCGAAGAACGCCGCGTTCGGGGCCGGGTAGTAGTCGTCCAGCAGCTCGTACAGGTACGCGAACCCGCATTTCTCGCATCCACGGGCCTCGTTCCGGAAGCCCGCGTTGCGATCGGTCGCCATCGACCGTTGACCGCAGTGGGGGCAGATGAAGTAGTGCTCGTGACTCATGGGCGCTCGGTGAGGTGGTGCTCCTGATTAGTGGGCGCCCTGAGCATAGCCGCAGGTCCTGCGGCGGCCCGTGTCCTCTTCACGAACATTTAAAGGAGAGAAAGCGGGCCCGGCGGCTCCATCCCGAGGTGCTCAAACGCGCGCCTGGTCGCGGCCCGTCCGCGCGGGGTGCGCTCGATCAGGCCACGCTGGAGCAGATACGGCTCGTACACGTCCTCGATCGTGTCCTGCTCCTCGCCCACCGAAACCGCCAGCGTCGACAGCCCGACCGGCCCGCCGCCGAACTTCTCGCAGATCGCGCGAAGGATCTCCCGGTCGAGCCGGTCGAGCCCAGCGTGGTCGACCTGGAGCAGGTCGAGCGCGCCGATCGCGACCTCGCCCGTGACCACGCCCGTGCCGCGCACCTCGGCGTAGTCGCGGACCCGCTTGAGCAGCCGGTTGGCGACCCGGGGGGTGCCGCGGCTGCGCTGCGCGATCGCGCGGGCGCCGTCGCCCTCGATCTCGACCTCGAGCAGCTTCGCCGAGCGCCGGACGATCGTCGCGAGATCCTCGAGGTCGTAGTGCTCGAGGCGGTGCTGGATCCCGAAGCGATCGCGGAGCGGCGTGGTGATCAGACCGGCGCGGGTCGTCGCCCCGATCAGCGTGAACGGCGGCAGCGGCAGCGTGACCACCCTGGCGCCGGCACCCTGACCGACCGTGATCGGCAGGCAGCCGTCCTCCATCGCCGGATAGAACGTCTCTTCGAGCGCGCGCGGCAGGCGGTGGATCTCGTCGACGAAGAACACCGCGCGCGGCTCGAGCGCGGTCAGGAAAGCGGCGACGTCGCCCTTGCGTTCGAGCGCCGGACCCGCGGTCTGCACGAACGGGACCTCGAGCTCGGCGGCGACGATCTGCGCCAGCGACGTCTTGCCCAGTCCCGGCGGGCCCGCGAGCAGTACGTGATCGAGCGCCTCGCCGCGGCTCGCGGCGGCCTGGATCGAGACCGCGAGCTGGTCCTTGACCGCCGTCTGGCCGACGAAATCGGCGAGCCGACGGGGCCGGAGCGAGCGGTCGAGCTCGTCGTCGGGCAGCTCCTGCGGGTCCTGGACCCGCGGCGGCCGGTCGGGATGGGCGAAGCCGTGAATCTCCCTGACGGGGCTCATCGGCGCGCCGTCCGCAGTGCGTGGGCGATCAGATCCTCGGGCCGCTCGCCTTCGGCGCCGTCGAGCAGCTCGTCGACCTCGACCGCGGCTGTAGCCAAGCCCGAGCAGCCCGTCGCGCGCGAGCGAGCGCGGATCCTCGCTGCGGATCGCCGCGAGCACGGTCGGGACCGTGTCGGTGGCGCCGACCTTTTCGCGCAGCTCGACGATGATCCGCTCCGCAGTCCGCTTGCCGACGCCGGGGGCGGCCTGCAGGCGCGCGGTGTCGCCGGCGGCGACCGCGGCCAGCAGCTCTCGCGGCGGCCCGCCCGACAGCACCGCGATCGCGACCTTGGGGCCGACCGACTGCACCGCGATCAGCATCAGGAACAGCTCGCGCTCCTCCTCGGTCGCGAACCCGTACAGCGCCAGCGCGTCCTCGCGGACGACGAGATGGCTGTGCAGCAGCACGTGCTTGCCGACCGCGGGCACGTGCCTGAGCGTCTCGGCCGAGACCGCGAGCCGGTAGCCGACGCCGCCGCAGTCGACGACGACATGGTCGCTCCGGCGCACGGCGACGGTGCCCGACAGCATCGCGATCATGCGCGCGCTCCGGTTGCGGTGCGGGACAGCGCCCGATCCAGCGGAGCGCGGTTGCACTCGCAGATCGCCACCGCGAGCGCGTCGGCGGCGTGGTCGGGCGACGGGACCTCCGACAGTCCGAGCAGCCGGGCGACCATCCGACCCACCTGCTCCTTGCCGGCGCGGCCGTGACCGCACACGGCTCCTTTGACCTGCTGCGGCGTGTAGGAGCGCGACGGAATGCCGCGCTGGCCGGCGGCCAGCAGCACCACCCCGCGCGCCTGGCCGACCGCGAACGCGGTCCTGGCGTTGGCGCCGAAATAGAGCTCCTCGATCGCGACCGCGTCCGGCCGGTAGCCCTCGAGCAGGTCGACCACGTGGCCGTGGATCTCGGCCAGCCGGCGCTCGAGCCGGGCCGCCGCCGGCGTCTCGATCACGCCGGCCGCGAGCGCACGCAACCCCGACCCCGAGCTCTCGATCACGCCGTATCCCGTGCTCGCGGTGCCGGGATCGATTCCAATCACAATCATGGGATCACCATTCTCCGCAGAGGGCCGGACGCCTCCCCGCTCGGCATGTGCGCTACGCGGCTTGACCGTTGGGGGGACGCGGATCGCGCTGCTCGTCGATGATCTCCGCGCACATCGCGACGCACTCGTTGCAGATCGCGATCGCCGGCGTCGGACCCGCGACGATCGACCCGACCTCGCTGCGAGGCTTCCCGCAGAACGAGCACCGGACCGAGTCGGCCGATCGCCTGGGACCCCGGGGTTCGTCATGCATAACGCGACATTTCACCCGCCGGCGACGGGCCTCGCCGACTGATGCACGATAGTCATGCACAGCGCGGCAAGGCTCGGCGCGCCGGCATCAATTGTCGCGTTGTGCACCTCGGGCAGAGGGCCTCGCCGCGAGGCCTAGCGCCCGACGCAGCTGTAGTCCGAGTTCGGGGCGGTCATCCGGTACATCTTCCAGGCCCCGACCTGGGCGATCAGCTGCCGCTGGGTCAGCCGGTGGTCGATCGGTGGCGCGATCCCATCGATCGAGTCGTGCGGGCCGACGAACATCACGCCCTGGTGGCGCATGGTCGTCCCGACGCGGCCGAGCGTGACGTGCAGCTTCCACGCCAGCGCGGTCTGGACGCTGTGGTTGACCGCCGCGAAGCTCGACTTGCATGGGAACACGCCCGTGTGCCCGCCGACGGCGGCGACGGCGTCGGTCATCTGATTCAGGCGGGTGACCGCCTGCGAGGCGATGTGGTCCTCCGCGCTGGCCTCGTTGATCCGCCCGCCGACCCACGGGATCGTGATCGCGACGAGCACCGCGGTCAGGCCGATCCCGACCACGGTCGAAGCACGGCCCGCGGGCACGAACCGCGCGCCCAACAAACCCAGCCGCACGATGCCAACCCCTGCGAGCACGCAGGTCATGCCGGCGGCGGGCAGGTAGAACCGCTCGAGGCCGGGATAGCCGTCGAGCGTCATCCCGACGACGATCACCCACCACACGACGGTGGCGCCGGCGAGCGAAAGCACGAGCCAGTCGCGGGGCTTGTCGAACCACGCGAACACCGGTGCGACGAGGCCGGCGAGCAGCACCGGCAGCAGCTGGATGTCGACGCCGCGCCCGAGCACGCCGAACAGCTTGTGCTTGCCAAGCCCGCCGTTGTACTCCTCGGCGTGGACCGCGGCCAGGAACGGCTGCCCGGAGCCCACCCACGGTGGCGCGAACCAGAAGAACGGGATCGAGAACAGGCCGAGCGCGACCAGCAACCGCAGCCGCGGCTCCTTCCACCACAGCCACGCCCCGTAGACGATGATCAGCGGCCACGCCTCGGGGCGGAGCAGCGAGGTGGCCACGCCGAACACGAACGCCCACCCTCGGCGGCCGTCGAGGAAGGCGAGCACCGCCCACAGCGCGGTGGCGATCTCCATCGGCTCGGACGTGCCGCGGAACCACTCGTCCCAGTAGTCCTGGGTGATCAGGATGCCGGCGGCGGCGATCAGACCGGCGGCGACCACCGCCCAGCGCGGGCCGCGGCCCTCACGCGACATCAGGCGCGCGGCGAGCAGATACGCGGCCACCATCCCGAGCATCCCGCCGGCGCGGGCGGTGATCACCCACAGCGTCGGCGCCGCCGTGCTCCCGAACAGCGACCAGATCGCCGTGAACATCACCGGCAGCGGCTTCCACGACGGCCCGCCGCTGATCGCGAAGCTCAGGTGGGGGTCGAAAACCTCGCGGCCCCAGGAGATCCACGCCCAAGGGTCATAGCTCGGGACCGTCGGCAGGATCGCCGCGGAGATCGCCGCGAGCACGAAGCACGCCAGCGCCGACCACAGAAACGGCCCGTACAGCAGTCCGTGCCAGTCCGGAATGCGTCGGCCTCGCGTCGACGCCGAGTCCGAGCGGCGCGGCTGCGCGGGCGTCTGCGTGAGGACCTGACCCTCCACCCGAACGGCTACCTCACGCTCCGGAGAAGCGACACCGCAGCAGCGTGCCGAGCACCCGAAAGCCGTCGAGTGCGGTCAGCTTCTTGCCTTCGTCGGTGGCGCGAGCCCGATAGTGCACCGGGACCTCGAAGATCCGCTCGCGCCGTTGCACCAGCCGCGCGGTGATCTCGGGCTCGATCGCGAACCCGGCCGAGCGCAGCGGCAGGCTCCTGAAGACGTCGGTCCGGATCATCTTGTGGCAGGTCATGATGTCGTGCAGGTACACGTTGAACAGCATGTTGCAGGCGGTTGTGACGCCCTTGTTGCCGAGCACGAACAGGAACGAGTGGCTCGTGTACCCGTCGAATGCTCGCACGCCGAAGGATGCGTTAGTCCGCCCGTCGAGCAACGGCGGCATCAGCAGCCCGAGGTCGGTCGGGTCGTACTCGAGGTCGGCGTCGAAGATCGCCGAGAACTCGCCCCGCGCCTCGGCAAGCGCGGTCTGGATCGCGGCTCCCTTGCCCTTGTTCTCGGGATGCTCGATCAGTCGAACCCGCCCAGGTGGGTTGGTTTCCGGTATCAGGCTCCGGAGGAGGTCGCGCGTCCCATCGGTCGAACCATCGTCGACGACGATCAGCTCGAACTCCGTCGGGAGCTCGGTGTCGAGGACCTCGGCGATCGCGCGCTCGACGCGCTCGATCTCGTTGTAGACCGGCATCAGGATCGACAGCATGTTGGCGTTTGGGTCGGTTGGAACGAGACGGGGCGGGCGCGTCGACGGCAGCGATACACAGCACCGGCCGGAATCACACCCACGAGGGCCGACGATGCTAGCCGATCGGCCGGGCGGTTAGAGCAACCGGGCCAGCGGCGGTAGAGCGACCGGGCGATTTGCGCGAGGATGCAGCCGTGGATTTCAGCAAGGCCGGGCTGCTCGATGGACTCGAGGGCGACGACCGCGCCGCCCGCGAGCGGCTGCTCGAGCGGCTCGAGGAAGAGGGCTTCACGCTCGAGGAGCTGAAGGCCGCGGTCAAGGAGGACCGGCTCGCCCTGCTCCTCGTCGAGCGGGTCCTCGGCGGCCGCTACACCGCGAAGGAGCTCGAGGAGCGGACGGGCCTCGAGGCGTCCCAGATGCTGCGGATCCGCCGGCTGCTCGGGCTCCCCGAGCCCTCGCGCAACGACCACGTGTTCGGCGAGGAGGAAGTCGAGGCCGCGAAGTCGATCAGCCTGTTCCTCGAGTCGGGGCTCGGCGAGGAGTCGATCGCCGAGATCACCCGCGTGCTCGGCGAGGGCATGGCCCGGCTGGCCGCGACCACATCGGCCGCATTCGTCGAGGCGTTCCTCAAGGCCGGTGACAGCGAGGATGAGGTCGCCGAGCGGTTCGCGGCGCTCGCCGAGCAGCTGATCCCCGCGATCGATCCCGTGCTGAGCGCGGCCTACAAACAGCACCTGGCCGAGGCTGTCCGGCGCGGAATGCTCGGGAGCGCGGAACGCGCGACCGGAGAGGCCGGGGGCGCTCAGGAAATCACGGTGTGCTTCGTCGACATGGTCGGGTTCACGCGGCTCGGAGCCGAGATCGAGGCGCAGGAGCTGGGCAGCCTGGCCACGAAGCTCGCGGAGCTTGCGAACGACGTGCTCCAGCCACCGGTGCGGCTCGTCAAGACGATCGGCGACGCCGCGATGTTCGTCAGCCCGGACCCGGGAGACCTCATCTCGGTTGCGCTGTCACTGCTCGAGGCCGTCGACGCCGCGGATCTGCCGAGCCTGCGCGCCGGGGTCGCATCCGGGTCGGCGCTGCAGCGCGCCGGCGACTACTACGGCCACGCGGTCAATCTGGCCAGCCGCGTCACCGGCGCCGCTCGTCCCGGCAGCGTCCTGTGTACGCAGGAGGTCCGCGACGCCGCTCCCGACCGGTTCGACTGGTCGTTCGCGCGCAAGCACAAGCTCAAGGGCATGCCCGAGCCGATCTCTCTGTACCGGGCGCGACGCCTGGCCCCGGACAAGGGCGAGACCACGAGGGCGAGGACGTGCCGAAGGCTACGAAGAAATCGAGAGCAGATCGACGACGAACACGAGCGGCGAGTTAGGCGGGATCGTCGGGGGACTGCCCTTGGCGCCGTAGGCGAGGCTCGCCGGGATGATCAGCTCGCGGCGGCCGCCGACCTTCATGCCCGGAATTCCCTGGACCCAACCCGGGATGACGCTGCCGGTCGTGAGCGGCGTCGTGAACGGCATGTTGCGGCTCCAGGAGGAGTCGAATTCCTTGCCGGTCTTGTACAGCACGCCGACGTAGTTGACCGTCACCGTCTGGCCCGCCTTGACGGTCGCGCCGGTACCGGTGACGAGGTCCTTGGTCTGCAGCGTGGTCGGGGCCGGTCCCGTGGGCACGGTGACGACGGGCTTCTTGGCCAGCGCCGGAGGAGGCTTCGGCGTGGCCGCCACCGTGGTGGCGGTGGCGCCCGAGGAAGGCGCAAGCACGACGCCCGGGGCCTTCGAGCTGCCTCCGCACGCCGCAAGTCCGAACACGATCGCGGCCGCGCTGAGCCCTGGCAATAAGAGTCTGCGTTTCGACATCGGCGTGTGAGGCTAGCGAAGCTCGGCTAAGAAACCGCTAATAACCGCGGCGGCGGCCCTGCGGTGCGGTCCACAGGCGAAGCAGGTGCGCACAGCCGACATCACTGGGCGACGCGCTCGAGCACGGCGCTGTCCACGTCGAAGTTCGCGTGGACGGCGTTGACGTCGTCCAACTCCTCGAGCGCATCGATCAGCCGCATCAGCTTGCCCGCGTCGCCCTCGTCGACCGGCACCCGGGCGCGGGGACGCTGCGTCACGTCGGCGCTCTCGATCTCGACGCCGGCCTCGGTGAGCGCGTCGCGCGCGGCGGCGAGGTCCGCCGGCTCGGTGATCACCTCGAACACGTCCTCGTCGAGCGAGATGTCCTCCGCGCCGGCGTCGATCGCCGGCATCAGGTCATCCTCGCTGTAGCGATTGGCGTCGACCACGATCACGCCGCGCTTGTCGAACAGGTACGCCACCGAGCCTGGCTCGCCGAGGTTGCCGCCGTGCTTGGAGAACGCGTGCCGCATGTCCGCGCCGGTGCGGTTGCGGTTGTCGGTCAGCGCCTCGATCAGCAGCGCGACGCCCCCGGGGCCGTAGCCCTCGTAGAGGACCGTCTCGATCTGCTCGGCGTCCGCGCCGTCGCCGGTTCCCTTGGCGATCGCGCGCTCGATGTTGTCCTTCGGCATCGAGGCATCGCGCGCCTTCTGGATCGCGAGCGCCAGCGCCGAGTTCCCGTTCGGGTCACCGCCGCCCTCACGCGCCGCGACCGAGATCGCCCGCGCCAGCTTGGTGAAGTGCTGGCCGCGCCGAGCGTCTACGACGGCCTTCTTGTGCTTGATCGAAGCCCACTTGGAATGACCGGACATACACCCTCAGTCTAGTAGCGGGTCCGGCCCTGAGGATGCTCCCGATACCGGTCGATCATCCGGCGAAGGCCCTCCTCGAGCGTCACCGGTCACTCCCACAATCTCCACGGCGCGCGGCCCTCGGCCCACAAGTCGTTCAGCGTGATCGCGTCCTTGTAGGTGTCCATGCACTCCCAGAAGCCCTGGTGGCGAAACGCGCGCAGCTGACCCGCCGCCGCGAGGCGCTCGAGCGGCTCGCGCTCGAGCACGCTGCCGGGCTCGAGCACCCCGAGCGCCGAGGTCTCGAAGCAGAAGAACCCAGCGTTCACCCACAGCTCGCTCCGGGGCTTCTCGGTGAAGCCGAGCACAGACCCGTCGCCGCCGAGGCGGGCGACGCCAAACGGGAGCCGGGGCTGGACGACCGCCATCGTCGCGCCGGCGCCGTGCGCGGAGTGGAACGACAGGAGCGCTCCGAGGTCGATGTCGGCGACGCCGTCGGCGTAACCCAGGCAGAACCGCTCGCCGTCGAGCACCGGAGCAGCCTGGTGCAGGCGCCCACCGGTCGGGGTGTCGACGCCGGTGTCGAGGCAGCGGATCTCGGCATCGCCGGGCCAACTCTCACCGGCCACGAACGCCTCGATTTCCTCGCCGCGATATCCGGTCAGAAGCAGGAAGCGCCGGAACCCGTGCGCGAGGTAGATGTTGATCACGTGCCACAGGATCGGACGGCCCCCGATCTCGACGAGCGGCTTGGGCAGCGGAGAGCCACGCTCCTGCAGACGGGTACCGCGCCCGCCGCACAGAATCACGGCGGTTGGCTTGTCCCCGGCCACGATCACGGCATTATTCAACGAGCTTCCCCTGGGTACCATCAGCCGCGGTGACCGCGGTCTCGAACCCCGACATCTTCAAGGCCTACGACATCCGTGGCCTATATGGGACCGACATCGATGCCGGTGTCGCGGAGCTGATCGGACGGGCATTCGCACGCGTGATCGCCGAGCTCGAGGGCAAGCCGACGGCCGCGCTCAGGCTCGGGCTGGGACGGGACATGCGCCTGACCGCGCCCGAGCTGTCGGGCGCGTACTGCCAGGGGATGTGCGCCGAGGGCGCGACCGTGCTCGACGCCGGCGAGGTCGGAACCGAGATGCTGTATTACCTCGTCGGCTCGCGCGAGCTCGACGGCGGCCTGATGTGCACGGCCTCGCACAATCCCAAGCGCTACACCGGCGCGAAGCTCGTCCGGCGCGGTGCCGTCGCGCTGTCGGGTGACGCGGGGATCGGCGATGTGCGCGCAAGGATCGAAGCCGGCCTCGATGACGCTCCGGGCGGCGGCTCGGTCGAGCACGTCCAGCTCTACGAGGAGTTCCAGGAGGCCGCGCTCGGATTCATCGAGCCCGGCGCGATCAAGCCGATGCGCGTGGTCGTCGACGGCGGAAACGGGATGGCAGGACCGATGGTCGGGCCACTGCTGCGCCGCCTCGGGCTCGACCTGGTCGAGACCTACTGGGAGCCCGACGGCCGCTTTCCCGACCATGAGCCGAACCCGCTCCTGCCCGAGAATCGCGAGTTCATCATGAGCGAGGTCCTCCGCCAGGAGGCGGACCTCGGCATTGCCTGGGACGGAGACGCAGACCGCTGTTTTTTCATCGACGACCGAGGGTCGTTCGTCGACGGGGACTTCCTGACCGCGCTGCTGGCGCAGTCGGTCCTCGGCAAGCACCCAGGCCCCCCCACCCCGACGATCCTGTACGACGTGCGGGCGAGCCGCGTAGTCGCGGACGTCACCGAGAACGGCGGCGGGCGAGCGCTGATGAACCGGGTCGGACACGCGTTCTTCAAGACCCGGATGCGCGAGGAGCACGCGAGCTTCGGCGGCGAGGTGTCCGGCCACTACTACTTCCACGACTTCTATTGCGCGGACTCGGGAACGATCCCGGCGCTGCTGATCCTGGAGCTGCTCTCCGAGCGCGGCGCCCGGATCTCCGAGCTGCTCGAGCCCTTTCGCTCGCGCTACTTCATCTCCGGCGAGATCAACTCCGAGGTGTCGGACCCGGAGGCCAAGATGGACGAGCTCGCCACCCGCTACCAAGACGGCAGGCAGTACCGCCTGGACGGCATCTCGGTCGAGTACGACGACTGGCATTTCAATGTTCGCTCGTCGAACACCGAGCCGCTGCTTCGCCTGTGCCTGGAGTCACTGCGCTCACACGAGGACATGGAGCGTCGGCGCGACGAGGTGCTGGCAGTGATCCGTTCGTGACCGCCCCAGACCGCCGCGCCACCAGCGCCGAGGACGCCCTGGCGCTGGCCGAGCGCGCCGGTATCCACCGGATCGCGCTGCCGACGCCGTTCCTGGTCGGCCGGGTCAACTGCTGGCTGATCGAGGACGAGCCGCTGACGCTGATCGACACCGGTCCGAACTCGGGCAAGTCGCTCGACGACCTCGAGCTCGCGCTAGCCGCACATGGACGGCGGATCGAGGACCTCGAGCGGATCGTGGTCACCCACCAGCACATGGACCATCTCGGCCTGCTCGAGATCCTGGTGCGTCGATCGGGGGCCGAGGTGGCGGCACTCCACCTGCTCGGGCCGTACCTGGCGAACTTCTCGCACAGCGCCGCCGCCGACGATGAGTTCGCCCTCACGGTCATGCGCCGGCACGGGGTGCCCGATGACCTGGCCACGGTCCTCGGAGAGCTCGCGGCGGCGTTCCGTGCGTTCGGGTCCAGCGGGCACGTGACGCGCGAGCTCCACGACGGCGACGCGCTCGAGTTCTCCGAGCGCCGGCTCCGGATCTTCCACCGGCCCGGGCACAGCCCGTCGGACACGATCCTGTGGGACTCCGATCGCGAGCTGCTGTTGGCCGGAGACCACCTGCTCGGGAACATCTCGTCCAACCCGGTCGTGTCCAGACCGCTGTCCGGCGCCCCCGACCAGCCGCGGCCGCAGGCGCTCCTCCTCTACATGGATTCGATGCGCGCCACCCGTGAGCTGCCGGCGCGCCTGGTTCTCCCCGGCCACGGCGACCCGATCCTCGACCACGTCAAGCTGATCGACGAGCGGCTGCGCATGCACCGCCGCCGCGCGGCTCGGATCCTGCAGATCCTGGGCGACCGTCCGCTCACCGCGTACGAGATCGCGCTCCGGATGTGGGGGAACGTGGCGGTCACGCAGGCCTACCTGACTCTTTCCGAGGTGCTCGGCCATCTCGATCTGCTCGTCGAGTCCGGTCAGGCCGTCGAGCACGATCGCGGCGGGGTGGCGGTGTTCGAGGCGCTCTAGCCAGCGGACCGGAGGCGTCTCGTGGAGCGCACTGACAGCCTGACCCTTGCCGGCGATCACGTTTGCCTGGAGCCGTTGACCCTCGAGCACGTACCGGCGCTCGTCGCTGCCATCAACGAGGATCCAGCCTCGTTTCGCTTCAGCACCGCACCCGATAGCGGGGCAGCGATGTCGGCGTGGGTACAGGACGCCGTGGCCGCACGCGACGCTGGGCACGAGTTGCCGTTCGCAACGTATTCGTACGCTCACAAGCGGATCGTCGGCTCGACCCGGTTCTACGAGCTGGAACGCTGGCGCTCGCCAGCGGAGAATCCGCAGCGCGATCGGCGCCCTGACGCGTGCCTGATCGGCTACACATGGCTCGGAGCGTCCGCGCAGCGAACCGCATGCAACACCGAAGCCAAGCTGCTCATGCTCACCCACGCCTTCGAGACCTGGCAGGTGCATCGGGTCGCGTTCCGGATCGACGCACGCAACGATCGCTCGCGCTCCGCGGTCGAACGTCTCGGAGCCAAGTTCGAGGGAGTCCGGCGTGCTGAGCGACTCGGCGCCGACGGCGCGGTCCGAGATTCCGCGTTCTATTCGGTCCTCGCCGCCGAGTGGCCCGCGATCAAGAACAGCCTGATCAACCGGCTACGACACGACCCCGGCTAGCCACCCCCGCTCGGTAAGCCTGCGGACAACACGCGTCCAGCGACGCTATTGCTGGCGCCGGGAATGCCGATTAGCAGGGAACATGGTCGGCGACAGCGACACCGGCAGGATGCCCGTCGCGCCCCTGGTCGACCCGGGGGCCTGTGGCATCGCGGCTTCGGAATACCCGAAGCTGCTCGAACGCGTGCCCGCCGTCGTCTACGTCGCCGACGCCGGCGAGGTCGGGCGCTGGCACTACGTCAGCCCTCACATCGAGCAGATCCTCGGCTACACCCCGGCCGAATGGTGCTCGGCGCCGGAGCTGTGGGCCGAGCGCCTGCACCCCGAGGACCGCGACTGGGTGATCGCGCGCGAGTGCGGGATCGCGAGCACGAGCGACGACGATGTGCCGCTCGAGTACCGGATGATCCATCGCGACGGCCGCGTGGTGTGGGTCCGCGACGATGCCGTGCTCGCCCAGAGCGAGGACGGCGAGCTCCGCTGGCACGGCATGCTCTCCGACATCACCGCCCGCATGCAGGTCGAGGCGGAGCTCGAGCGGCGCGCTGCCCAGCAGTCGGCGGTCGCGCTGCTCGGCGAGCACGCGCTCGAGGGTGCGTCCACCACCGACCTGATGAGCGAAGCCGTCAACAGCGCCGCTCAGATGCTGGGAGCCGAGATCGCGGCGGTGTGGGAATGGCTTCCCGAGGAGGGCTCGCTCGTCCTCCGGAGCGGAATCGGGTGGCCCGACACCGAGACCGGAAAGCTTCGCTACCCGGCCGGCGCGGGCTCGCAGGCGGGATACACGCTGCTGAGCGGAGCGCCGGTGGTGGTCGAGGACTGGGACGCCGAGCGCCGCTTCGAGCAGCCGAACTTCCGCGGACGGCGGACGGGCTCGGGCCTGTCGGTGAAGATCGAGGGCGGGTCGCGCGGACCGTTCGGGGTGCTCGTGGTCCAGTCGATGCGTGCCCGAGGCTTCGCTCCCCGCGACATCGACTTCCTCCAGTCGCTGGCCAACGTGCTCGCCGACGCGCTCGAGCGCCAGGCCGTCGAAGACGCGATCCGCGAGCGCGCGCTCCACGACCCGCTTACCGGGCTGCCGAACCGCGTCCTGTTCGTCGACCGCCTCGAGCATGCACTCGAGCGGCTCGGCCGCCAGGATGGCCTGGCCGCGATCCTGTTCCTGGACATCGATCACTTCAAGCTCGTCAACGACAGCCTCGGCCACCAGGTCGGCGACGAGCTGCTGGCGGCGGCCGCCCCACGGCTCAAGCAGGCTCTGCGCGGCAGCGACACCGTGGCCCGGTTCGGCGGCGACGAGTTCGGGATCCTGCTCGAGGACATCTCGACCGAGCGCGATGCGATCGAGACCGCGGAGCGGATCGCGGCGATCTTCGCCCGGCCGTTCGTGCTGTCGGGCAGCGAGCACTTCGTCTCGACCAGCATCGGGATCGCGATCGCCCGAGGCGGCGAGCACGCCAACGAGCTGATCCGCGACGCCGACGCGGCCATGTACCGGGCCAAGGACGGCGGGCGAGCGCGATACGAGGTGTTCGACGAGGGCATGCGCGGCCGGGCGATCGAGCGGCTGCGCGTCGAGAACGACCTGCGCCGGGCGCTCGAGCGCGACGAGCTCCGGCTCGAGTACCAGCCGGTCGTGTCGCTCACCAACTTCTCGATCGTCGGCGTCGAGGCGCTGCTGCGCTGGCGCCACCCCCAGCGCGGCGAGATCCCGCCTTCGGAGTTCGTGCCCATCGCCGAGGAGAACGGCCTGATCGAGCCGATCGGACGGTGGGTGCTCGAGCGCGCCTGCCGCCAGGCGGCTGAGTGGTACCGGGCGCGGCCCGACGCCGCCCCGATCGGGATCTCGGTGAACCTGTCGGCGGTGCAGGTGGCCCGGCACACGCTGCCCGACGTCGTCCGGTCGGTGCTACGCGCCACCGGGCTCGACCCCGGGTGCCTCAGCCTCGAGATCACCGAGACCGTGATGGTCCGCGATGCCGAGGGCCTGGGCGAGACCCTCCATGCGCTCAAGGAGCTCGGCGTGCGGCTCGTGCTCGACGATTTCGGCACCGGCTACTCATCGCTGAGCTACCTGACCCGGCTGCCGCTCGACGTGCTCAAGGTCGATCGCTCGTTCGTCGACGGGCTCGGCAACGAGCCGCGCGACACAGCGATCACCGAGACGATCATCGCGATGTCCCGCGCGCTGTCGCTGGACGTAGTCGCCGAGGGCGTTGAGCACGCGCACCACGTCACAGAGCTCCGCCGCCTCGGCTGCCACCTGGCTCAGGGCTTTCACTTCTCGAAGGCGGTCCCGGCGAGCGAGATCACGGCCGCGCTCGAGCGTGGTCCGGCGTGGCTTCCCCAGGCTGACGCGGCTTAGCCGCGGCTCCGCTCGGCGTCCGAGACTCGTTAGCGCGACCGGCTACGGGTAGGCCGACGCCCCGGCGCGGAGCGGCGAGACGTTCGCGTCGTGGCACTCGTACGCCCCGTTCGGGATCTTCGTCCGGAGCGTGGCGGTGTCGTTGGGCGGGATCACCTGCAGGCCGTAGGCCGTCTGGCAGCCGGCCGACGTCGCGACGCCGTGACCGACGTCGAGCCGGAACGAGGCGGTCGCGCCCGGAGCGATGACCAGCGGCACCGCCGGAGTCGAGCCGAAGAAGTCGTTCGTCGTGTGATGCGGGATCGTCGGCAGCGCGTTTCCGTTGGGATCGAGGAACAGGATGCCGGGATAGCCGTACGTACGGCAGCTGACGTTGCCGGTGTTCTTCAGGACGAATCCGATCTCGCCGTGGCCCATACCGCCCTGCTGGCCCATGAACGACAGCGACAGCGACGCGGCCGTGCAAGGCGGGTCACCCGAGGTCGTGGTCGTTCCCGAGGTCGTCGAGGTCGTCGACGTTGTCGCCGGAGCGGTCGTGGTCGGGTCCGTGGTCGCGGTGGCCGTGCTCACGGACGGCGAGCCCGGTCGCAGCCGCCCCCGTCGAGGCCGCGGGCGTGCCGCCCGAGCTCCCGCAGGCCGCCAGCGCGGTTGCGCCGATCGCGGCGATGCCGAGCAGCACAGCATCCGTTTCATGCGGCGTGGTTCGTGCATTGCGATCCAGGTCCTTCCTGGGTGGGTCGGGCACCCATTTCTCCGGACCCCCGATATGCGTGCCAGTATCCGGAACGCAGACATGGACCGTAGCGAGGAGCTCCGACAGATGAAGCGCCCGCCGCGCAGCGGACGGATCGGCGCGATCGAGCGGTGGCTGCCGTTCTGGGAGCCGCAGCTGGTCGTGGCCTGCGCGATCGCGCTCCAGCTCTCGCTGTCCGATGAGGTGACCCTCGGGCCGAACTGGATGCTCCCTGCCTTCGAGGGCGCCCTGCTGATCGGCCTGATCATCGTGTCCCCCCACCCCAACGTGCGTCATTCGCCCTTGCGCCGCCGGGTCGCGATCGGGATGGTTGCTTTCGTCAGCGCCGCGAACACCTTCTCCCTCGTGATGCTGTGCCATCAACTACTGCACGGCGGCAAGGAGAACGGGCACCAGTTGATCCTGTCGGGCATCGTGCTGTGGTGCACGAACGTCCTGCTGTTCGGCCTGTGGTACTGGGAGACCGACCGGGGTGGGCCCGTCGCGCGCGAGAAGGGCGAGCCGGGACGATGCCCGACTTCCTATTCCCGCAGATGACCGACCCGCGCTGGGCGCCGGAGGGCTGGATGCCCAGGCTGATCGACTACCTCTACGTGTCGTTGACGAACGCGACGGCGTTCAGCCCCACCGACACGATGCCGCTGACGCCGACCGCAAAGTTGCTGATGAGCGGGCAGTCCCTCGTGTCGTTGGTGACTGATCGGATTGGTCGTCGCCCGCGCGGTCAACATCCTCTCCTAAACCGATGGCGAGCCAGGCGACATCGGCGGCCGGGAGGTCGAGGCGCTCGAACGCTCGATCCACGAGGTCGGCACCGACCTCGCCTCGGCGTTCCCGTCGAGCGCCCGCCATCCGCTCAGGGCGCTCGATCAGCGGGCGATGGATCTCGCATCGGCCGATCAGGAGCTCAAGGCCGCGCTGTTCCGGTTCGTCGACGTCACCCCCGCCTGCCGGTCGCTCGACGATCTCGCCCGCCACCTGCGGGAGTTCCTGCGCGAGGTCCCCGACGCCCCGCCGCCGCTGGCCGCGGCGATGCGGATGGCCGACAACCGAGCCGCCCGGACCGCGATCGGTGCTGCCGCCGCGGCCGGGGTGAAGCACATGGCGCACCGGTTCATCGTCGGCGAGACGCCGGCGTCCGCGCTGGGCGTGCTTCGCGACCTCTGGAACCGCGGCGTGACCAGCTCGGTCGACCTGCTCGGCGAAGCGACCGTGACCCAGCCCGAGGCCGACCGGTACGCGGCTCGGTGCGACGACGCGCTCACCGAGCTGGCCCGGGCGCAGCGCGGCTGGCCCGCTCGCGACGTGCTCGAGCGCGACAGCGCCGGAGCGATTCCGCGGACCAACGTCTCGGTCAAGATCTCCGCACTCACTCCGCTGCTGCGCCCGGACGCGCCGGAGCTCGGCCGGCGCGACGCGTCCGCGCGCCTGCGGCCGCTGCTGCGGCGCGCGCACGAGCTCGGCGCCCACATCCACATCGACATGGAGTCGCTCGACTCGCGCGAGGCGGTCCTCGATCTCGTGCTCGAAGTGCTGTCCGAGGACGAGTTTGCGACCGGCCCGTCCGCCGGGATGGTCCTCCAGGCCTACCTGCGCGACTCACCCGAGCTGCTCGAGCGGATCCTCGAGTGGGCGAGGACGTCGGGGCGAACGCCACCGCTCACCGTCCGGCTGGTGAAGGGCGCCTACTGGGACCACGAGCTCGTCCAGGCCAGCCAGCACGGCTGGCCGACGCCGGTGTTCGAGGTGAAGGCCGATTGCGACCGGAACTTCGAGACGCTGACCAGGACCCTGCTCGACGCCCGCCCCGCGGTCCGCGTCGCGGTCGCCTCGCACAACCTGCGCTCGGTCTCGCACGCGATCGCCTACAACCGGCTGGTCGGCGGGGCCGACCGGGACCTCGAGCTCCAGGTCCTCCGCGGGCTCGGCGACCAGCTCCAGGATGCGCTCGCGACGCGTGGCTTCCGCGTGCGCACCTACTGCCCGGTCGGCGACCTCGTCGCGGGGATGGCCTACCTCGTTCGCCGCCTGCTCGAGAACACCAGCAACGAGTCGTTCCTCAACGAGCAGGCGAAGGGGACCGCGCTCGACGTGCTGCTGGCCGCGCCGTAGGCGCTCGACTAACTGCCTGGAGCGCCGAACCGCTCGGTCAGGCGCGCCATGTCGCCGTGCACCCGCTCGACGCGAGCGGCGACGATGTCGGCGAGTACCTGCAGGAAGCGCACGTCGTCGGGACCCAGCCCGGGCCTCGTGTCCTTGCTCACGCAGCAGAGGGTCCCGTGGATGCGGCCGTCGGAGAGCTTCACCGGGACGCCGACGTAGGCGTGGAACTCGCGCGTGGCGTCGAGCCCGCTGATCGACGGCTCGGCCCGCGTATCCGGGACCGCGTTCGGGATCGCGCCGTTCAGCATCCGCATGCAGTAGGTCTGCTCGACCGGAAAGACCGTTCCCTGGTAGCGCGTGACGATGTCGTCGTCGCCGGACATCCATGGATCGTCTGGTCCCGCGAGTCGATCGTGGTGATGATAGGACGCGTCCATGCCGAGATGGCCTGCGCCGCGGCGAGCGCCTGCTTCGACCACGTCGCGTCTCCTGTGCCGCCTCGATGCGGTGGATCGCCTCCGCGTACTCGGAGGGACGCGATAGTCGGTGCCCGGCTCCACGGCGCGGATTAAACCAGCCATTGTGAGGTTTCAGCCGCCCGCGCAGGTTAATCTGGAACCCGTGGACAACAAGGTCTGGGACGAGCGCTACGCGGGGACCGAGCTCGTGTGGACGAGCGAGCCGAACCGGTTCCTGGTCGAGCGCGCGGCCGGCCTCGCGCCGGGACGGACGCTCGATGCGCTGGTGCGCGCCTCGCTAGCAGATCGTCCGCGGCGGAAGGTCTGAGGGCACGTCGGCGAGGTCGACGAACCGCTCGGCAAAACGCATGAACCGCTGGACGTCGGCGAAGTTCGAGACGATCCCAAGCGACGCCCGGATCGCGCCGCCCGACGGCAGCCCGATCGCGTCGACGTAGTCGTCGAGGATCATGCGCTCGTCGACGTCCACGGCGGCAAGCGTCTCGGGCGTGATCGCGAACGCGCTCTCCCCGGCCCCGGGATTGCAGAAGCAGCCCGTGCGCAGCGAGATGTTGTCGGCCCGGGCGACCAGGTCGACGAACCGCTCGTCGACCACGCGGCCGTCGGGATGCAGGAAGTTGAAGGCGATCGTGCCCCCGTGCTGTCGCCACGATCGCGGGCCGTAGATCGTCGTTGCCGGCGAGCCGTCGGTGTGGCGGAGCGAGGAGAGAGAGTCGAGCAGCCAGCTGCCGAGCGCGGACACGCGGTCGTGGATGGCGTCGATGCCGACCCGATCGAGGAACCGCAGGCCGATCTCGACCGCCGGGAGGTTCAGATAGTTGACGGTGCCGTCCTCGAATTGCGCCGCGCCGGGCGCGAACTGGTGGTACTCGCGCTGCGCGAACGCGGCCACGATCGTCCCGCCCGAGAACCACGGTCGCTCGAGCTTGGCCAGCGCATCCCGCCGGGCGAGCAGACAACCGACGCCGGTCGGCCACCCGAACATCTTGTAGAACGACAGGGCCACGAAGTCCGGGTGCCACACGCTGAGGTCGAGGCGGCTCGTCGGCACGAACGCGGCCGCGTCGACCAGGACATCCCAGCCGTGCGCGTGCGCCTCGTCGATCCACCGGAGCGGGTGCTGGACGCCGGAGAAGTTCGACTGCGCCGGGAACGCGAACAGTTTGTGTCGCTCGCCGGCGTCAGCGTCCGCGTCCGCGTCGGCGAGCTCGCGCGAGAGCAGCCGCTCGTCGGCGCGAAGATCGGGCGCGTTGCTCGGGACGTATGTCGTCTGCGCGCCCCGGGCCCGCGCGAACTCACGGATGCCGTTGACCGAGTTGTGGTTGTCGGCCGTCAGGAGGAAGCGGTCCCCGGGCCCGAACGGATAGGCCTCGCCGACGAGCCGGAGTGCACCGGTGGCGTTGGGGGTGAAGATCGCCACGTACTCCTCGGGTGATGCCCGGAAGTACTCGAGCACGTAGGCGCGGGCGCGCTCGACGAGCTCCGTGCTCGCGGCCGAGGTGGGATTGCTCGAATGAGGATTGCCAAACACGGCGCCCTCGAGCAACGCCGCATGCTCGGTCAGCTGCGAGCTCGAGTGAAGGCCCCCGCCGGTGTAGTCGAAGTACACGTGGCCGTCGCGATCGAGGCGAGCGAATTCGGTCCGGCGAAGCTCGTCGAGCTCCCAGTGGTCGCCGTAGCGCGGGTGCTCGCACCGGAACGCCGCCTCGAGCTCGAGGTCCGGCGAGCCGAGGTCGATGTCGACGACGCTCATCGGTCCCGATCCGCCGGCTGAATGTCGACTCGCCAACTCATGCAGTCCACGGTAAGCGGCGGGATCGCCCCTGTCAGCCTCCCCTAGGTGGATCATCTCGCACCTACGCTCGAGCCCCGGCGCGCCGCAACGCCCGTGCAATAGCTGATGCAGCCCCGGGCGTTTGCGCCGCAATCAGCCATAGTTTCGCCTCACCGATGAAGCGCTCATCACGGTGGAAACGAAGGCTGGCCGGGTTCTCGCTCGCGATCGTGGCCCTGGTGGCGGTGGCCGGGGCCAGCGCGCTGATCATCCGCTATGCCCCGCCGTGGCTGGTGTCGACCGCGGGGCTGACCGGAGCCGCGCGGCTCGATGAGCTCAACCGCATCCGGATCGCGCTCGTGCTGATCGTGCTCGGCGCGCTCACCGCTGCGGTCGTGCTCCTGATCGCCCGCCGTGCCTCGCTCGACCGCCGGGAGCAGCGCCGCGAGCATCACCTGACCCAGCGCTTCGCCCGCGCGGTCGATCAACTCGGTCATCCCGCGCTCGATGTACGACTCGGCGGCCTCTACTCGCTCGAGCGGCTCGCGCAGGAGTCGCCCGAGGATCACGTCCCGATCGTCGAGATCCTCGCTGCATTCGTCCGCGAGCACGCTCCCTGGCCGCCGCGCGTCGGCGGGCAGTCGGGCGACGGTCACAAGCTCGCGCCCGCCGCGTCTCACCCCGCCGCGGCGCCGGCGGCGTTGACACCCAGCGGGTTTTCCCCGGCCGGGGCCGCGCCCGCGGGAATCGCGCCGGCGGGGATGGGTCCGGCCAGCCCCGAGAGAAGCTCGTCCAACGGAGTCCCCGCGCGGTCGCGCCCCGCCACCGATGTGCAGACGGCGGTGACGATTCTCGGTCGCCGCACGCTCGCCTACGACTCGGGCGCCCCGATCTCCCTCCCCTACACCTCGCTGTCCGGCTCGACCCTGACCGGCGCCCAGTTCGAGCGCGCCGTGTTCAGTGGCGCCGTCCTCGAGGGCGCCGACCTGTTCAAGGCCAACCTCGCCGCGGCCGACCTCGAGGGCGCCAACCTCAAAGACGCGGGTCTGCTGCTCGCGAACTTGAACGAAGCCGTGCTGTGGGCCGCGAACATCGAGGGCGCCAGGCTGTACGGAGCCAATCTCGAGGGCGCAGCGCTGAAGGGCGCGAACCTCAAGGGGGCCGGCCTCACCGGCGCCAATCTCAAGGACGCCGGCCTCCACAGCGCCGTCCTAACCGGCGCCGATCTCACCGGGGCCAATCTCGAGGGAGCCGGCCTCGAGGGCGCGAACCTCGAGGGCGCAGACCTCCAGGGCGCCAACTTGAAGGGCGCCGTCCTGCTGGGTGCCGAATACGACGAAGCCACGGTCTGGCCCGAGGGGTTCGACGTGTCGGCGTACGGCGCCGTGTTGGTCGACGGGTAGCCGGTTCACAACGGCGCGGCCGGCCTGTCCGGGCCTGTTAACGTCGTTGGCGTCGTGCCCAATCTTGCCCCCTTTGCCAACGAGCCCGTGCTCGAACTCCGGCGCGCCCCCGTCCGCGCGCAGCTACAAGAGGCGCTCGTCCGCATGGACCGGACGCTGCCGCTGCGCGTCCCGGTGATGATCGGCGACAGCGAGCGTTCGGGCGACGACCTGATCTCGACCGATCCCGGCGAGCCCGACACCGTCGTCGCGACGGCCGCCCGCGCCACCGCGTCGGACGTCGCCGACGCGGTCGCCGAGGCCGAGCGGGGATTCCGAGCGTGGCGCGCGGTCAGCGCGACCGACCGCGCCGCGGCGCTGATCAGAGCAGCGGCGTGGCTGCGCGAGCGCCGGCTCGAGATCGCGGCGCTCGAGGTCCGCGAGTGCGCGAAGCCGTGGCCCGAGGCCGACGGCGACGTGTGCGAGGCGATCGATTTCCTCGAGTACTACGCCCGCGGAGCGATCGAGCTTGCCACCGGCCCGCAACTGCTGCAGGTGCCCGGAGAGCGCAACGAGATGCGCTACGGACCCCGCGGCGTCGCGGCGGTCATCGCCCCCTGGAACTTCCCGCTCGCGATCCCGTGCGGGATGACCTCCGCGGCACTCGCCACCGGGAACGCCGTCGTACTCAAGCCCGCAGAGCAGTCGCCCGGATGTGCGCTGATGCTCGTCCAAGCGCTCCGCGCCGGCGGCGTGCCGGGCTCCGCGATCTCGCTGCTGCCCGGCGAGGGCGATGCCGGCGCCGCGCTCGTGGCCCACCCGGGCGTGCACACGATCGCGTTCACCGGGTCGATGCCGGTCGGGGTGGAGATCGCCCGCGCGGCTGCGGAAGTCGCGCCGGGCCAGCGCCATTTGAAACGCGTGGTGTCAGAGCTCGGTGGTAAGAACTGCCTGATCGTCGACTCGGACGCCGATCTCGACGAGGCCGTCCCGGCGATCGTCACCTCGGCGTTCGTCTACGCCGGCCAGAAGTGCTCGGCCGCGGCACGGGTGCTGGTCCACGAGGCGATCGCCGACCAGCTGGTCGAGCGGGTCGCCGGCGCGGTCAGCGTGCTCGTGGTCGGCCAGGCCGACCAGCTCGGGACCGACGTCCCGCCGGTGATCGAGCGCTCCGCGCAGGAGCGGGTCGAGCGGTACGCCGCGATCGCCCGGTCTCAGGGACGGATCGCCGCGCAGGTCTCGGAGGTCCCGAAGCGGGGATGGTTCTGTCCCCCGACGGTGGCGGTCGACCTGCCGCCGGATTCGCCCGTGCTGAACGAGGAGATCTTCGGTCCGCTGCTCGCGATCGACCGCGTCAAGGACGTCGCCCATGCCTGCGACGTTGTCGACGGTCTCCCGTTCGCGCTGACCGGGGGCCTGTTCGCCCGCGATCCCGCCACCGTCCGCTACGTCCGCGAGCGGAGCCCGGTCGGGAACCTCTACGTGAACCGAGGGATCACCGGCGCGATGGTCGGTCGCCAGCCGTTCGGGGGCAATCGGCTGTCGGGCACCGGGAGCAAGGCCGGCGGGCCCGATTACCTCCGCCAGTTCGTCGAGCCCCACGTGGTCACGGAGAACACAATGCGCCACGGCCTGGTCGTGTAGGCGGCCTGACCAGGACGCAACAAATCTTGCAACTGGGGTTGATTTGATCGCGCCGGCGGTCGATGATCGGCGTGGACATGCCATTGCCGCCCTCAGTCGCGTGGAAGCTGCTGCTGGCGCTCGTGCTCGTCGGAGCGATCGTGCTGAGCGCCTGCGCGAAGGCTCCGCGCCGACCCATGCCCCGCGCCGAGCTCCGACGGCTCGTGCTCGCCGCGCTCACGCTCTACGGCGTCGGCGTGTTCGCCTCGATGACCCACCATCCCGCCCTCGCCGGCATCGTCTATGTCGCCGGGATCGCGGCGTGCGCCCTGGCCGCGTGGCTGTCCCGCGGGAGCGATTCGGAGGATCCGCCTCGTGGCGGCGATGAGCCGATCGATGAGCAGCCGCCTCCCAGCCCCGACGGCGTCCCCCAGTTCGACTGGCGCGCGTTCGAGCGCGACTTCCGCGACTACTCCGAGCGCTCCCGGCGCCACCCCGCCAGCGCCCGGTAGGCGGCTAACCCGGGCCTCGGCCCGCGGCCGCGCCGGCGCCGTTCATCCCGAGCAACATCT
Source organism: uncultured Solirubrobacterales bacterium (assembly GCA_963746695.1). Classification (GTDB taxonomy): domain Bacteria; phylum Actinomycetota; class Thermoleophilia; order Solirubrobacterales; family Solirubrobacteraceae; genus Palsa-465. Next base: position 357,857 of record CAVVCP010000015.1, read on the forward strand.
CGTGCAGGCGGCCGTCGCCGGCCAGCTCTGGATGAAACGAGACCGCGAGCACGTTGCCCTGGCGGATCGCCACCGGGTGGTCCTCGACGCTGCCCAGCACGCGAACGTCGGGGCCGTGCTCGGCCACCCAGGGAGCGCGGATGAACACCGCGTGCATCGGCCCGCCGCTGACCCCTTCGACGTCGATGTCGGCCTCGAACGACTTGATCTGGCGGCCGAACGCGTTGCGGCGGGTCGTCACGTCGAGCACGCCGAGATGTTCGCGGTCGAGCATGATCATGCCGGCGCAGGTCCCGAGCACGGGCGTGCCCGCGCGTACGAGCGCACGGAGCGGCTCGGCCAGCCCCTCGCGCTCGATGCCAAGCGTCATCACCGTGGACTCGCCGCCCGGGATGATCAGCGCGTCCAGACCGTCGAGGTCGGCGGGCACACGGACCTCGCGCGCTTGCGCTCCCAGCGAGCGCACGATCTTCGCGTGGGCCTCGAAGTCGCCCTGCAGCGCGAGAATCCCGACGACCTTCAACGCCGTCCCTCCCGAGGTGTGCGGCCCACGCCCTACCAGCCGCGCGGGGCGAGCAGCTGCTCGGCCTCGAGCTTTGACGACTCGAGGCTCACCATCGCCTGACCGAGACCGTTCGAGGCGGCCGCGATCCGGGCGGGATCCTGATAGTGCGTCGTCGCCTCGACGATCGCCCGCGCCCGGCGCTCCGGGTCCTCGGACTTGAAGATCCCCGAGCCGACGAACACGCCCTCGGCACCGAGCTGCATCACGAGCGCGGCGTCCGCCGGCGTCGCGATCCCGCCGGCGCAGAACAGCACGACGGGCAGGCGCCCGTCGGCCGCGATCTGGCGCACAAGATGAAGCGGGGACTGGAGCTCCTTGGCCGCGGTCGCGAGCTCGGCGTCGTCGAGCGTGGTCAGACGCCGGATCTCCGAGCGGATCTTGCGCAGATGGGTGACGGCGTTGACGATGTCGCCGGTGCCGGCCTCGCCCTTGGAGCGGATCATCGCCGCCCCCTCGCCGATCCGCCTGAGCGCCTCGCCGAGGTTGGTCGCACCGCACACGAACGGGACGCTGAACGCCCACTTGTCGATGTGGTTCGCCTCGTCGGCCGGAGTCAGCACCTCGGACTCGTCGATGTAGTCGACCTCGAGCGCCTCGAGCACCTGAGCCTCGACGAAGTGGCCGATCCGGGCCTTGGCCATCACCGGGATCGTCACGGCCTCCTGGATGCCCTGGATCATCGCCGGATCGGACATCCGCGCCACGCCGCCGTCCCGGCGGATATCCGCGGGGACGCGCTCGAGCGCCATCACGGCGGCCGCGCCGGCATCCTCGGCAATCTTGGCCTGATCCGCAGTGACCACGTCCATGATCACCCCGCCCTTCAACATCTCGGCCAGTCCGGCCTTGACCGTGAAGGTCGCCTCGTCCCTGAGAGTCTGGGAATTCTCGTCCATCCGCGCCTGAGTTTAGCCGGGCTGTAGGTTTTCCCGCGATGTCCACACCGCCAGTGTTCGAACGCTCCGATGGCCGTTTCGTCGCGACGGAGCACGCTCGAGGGCCGTGGGATCCGCGTGCACTCCACGGTGGCGCGCCGGCGGCCCTGCTTGTACGGGCGTTCGAGCAACTGCCGGCCGCGGAGGGCCTCTGCCTCGCTCGCGTGACCTACGAGTTCCTACGACCAGCGCTCGTTGGGGCGCTCGAGGTCCACGCCGAGGTCGTCCGTCCCGGCCGCCGGGTGCAGTTGCTCGAGGCCTCCATCGTCGGGGACGGCGTCGAGGTCGTGCGCGCTCGCGCGCTCCAGGTGATGGCGGCCGACGCCGGCGACAGTGCCCGCGAGACCACCCCGCCGCCACCCGGGCCTGAGCATGGCCGCGCTCCCGAACTACGCGTCCCGCACCACCCGATGTTCGCGTTCGACGCGATCGAGGTCCTGTTCGTCGACGGCACCTGGGGCGGCGGCCCGTCGACGGCCTGGTTCCGGCTGCGGAGCCCGATCGTCGCCGGCGAGACCCCCTCGCCGCTTCAGCGACTCGCCGCGGCTGGCGATTTCGGCAACGGGATCAGCGCAACCCTGTCCTGGGACGACTATCTGTACATCAATCCCGATCTGACGCTTTACATCGAGCGCGCGCCGGTCGGGGAATGGATCTGCCTCGAGTCCGAAACCCGGATCGCCCCTGACGGAATCGGGATGGCGGACAGCATCCTTTACGACGAGCGCGGCCGTGTCGGCCGCGCGACCCAGGCGCTCCTCGTCGCACCGCGCTAACCGCGTTCTCCGCGATGTCCGTCCAGCCCGTATTCGAAGTCCACGGTGGGGGATTCGTCGCGACGCCGCTGGCCAGCGGGCCGTGGAACCCGAACGCCCAGATCGGGGGCGCGCTCGCGGCCCTGCTGGCGCGAGCGTTCGAGCGCGTCCCAGCGGCCGCAGGGCTGACTGTCGCTCGCTTGACCTACGACTTCATCCGCCCGGCGCCGATCGGGCGGCTCGAGGTGCATGCCGAGGTCGTCCGCCCGGGACGGCGCGTGCAGCTGCTCGATGGGTCGATGCTCGCCGGCGGCGTCGAGGTGGTGCGGGCGCGCGCTCTCCGGGTCCTCACCGCCGACGCCGCGCACGCGCAATCCGAGGAGGGCGCGCCGCCACCCGGCCCCGCACACGGCCACCCCGGGGAGCTTCCCGGGCTTCACCGCCCGAGGTTCGCGACCGACGCGGTCGAGGTCCGGTTCGTCGCCGGCGGCTTCGGCGGCGGTCCCGCGACAGCGTGGTTTCGCCTCACGAGGCCACTCGTCGGGGAGGAGACGCCGTCGGCGCTGCAGCGGCTGGCCGCCGCCAGCGACTTCGGCGCGGGCCTGAGCGCGACCCTCCCGAGGGACGACTACCTGTTCATCAACCCCGACCTGACGATCTATGTAGACCGGCGGCCGGTCGGAGAATGGATCTGCCTCGACTCGGAGACCCGCATCGCCGACGGGGTCGGGATCGGGGTCGCCGAAAGCGTCCTATATGACGAGCGAGGCCGCGTCGGACGCGCTACCCAGTCGTTGCTCGTTGCGCCGCGCTGAGCGCGCAGCAACGGCTACTTGAGGCGGAAGGCCTTGATGCGCACGTCGTACTGCTGGGCGTCGCGCGAGTAGACGCCGTAGGCAAGCGCCTGGATCAACGACAGCAGCGCGGTGTGTGAGCGGACGAACGCCGGCGTGTTCGACGAGTAGTAGAGGCGGATCCGCGCCAGGCGGGCCACCTCGGACAGCGTCGCGTCGGTGATCGCGAGCGTCGGCGCCTTGCGGTGGCGGGCAAGCTTCATCGTGCGGGTGATCAGCGGATGTGGCCGCCCCGCGGACAGCCCGATCACCAGCGTTTGGTCGTCGATCCGGCTGAGCCGGCCGAGCGCCTCCTGGGACGGGCTCGCGACGATCTCGGCGCGGAGGTCGAGCAGCATCAGCAGATGCCGCAGATAACTGGCGAAGAACGCCATCTGGTCGGTTCCGGCGATCAGCACCTTGCCGGCGGACACGATCGCGTCGATCGCGGCCTCCACGTCGCCGCGCGAGAGCTTGTGAGCGGTGTCCTCGACGTTCACGTGGTCGGCGGCCAGCGCGGCTTCGAACTCGGTGTGGTCAAGCGAGAACAGCGGCGCGGCAGCGGAAGAAGATCCGTTCGGCATGCCCGGCGGCCGGCGGCGGTACTCGTCCCGCGCGGCCTGCTGGAGCTCGGGGAACCCCTCGAATCCGAGCGCCTGCGAGAACCTGACGACCGTGCTCGAGGACGTGCTGGCGCGCCGCGCCAGCTCCTCAGCGGTCTGGAACGCGGCCTCGTCGAGGTGGTCGACGATGTACTGGGCGACGTCCTTCTGCGAGCGCGAGAACTCGTCGAAGCGCGCGCGAATGTACGCGGAGAGGGCCTGATGGCCGTTCGGCGTTGCGGGGGTGGCTGTGGGAGCGACTGAAGGCTTCATCGGCAGGCGTCTGATTCGACGCCCGCTGCCAGCGTCCTTCAGGCCTCGCGCTCGGTCCGCTCCTGATTCTCTTTGCGCTCGGCCGCGGCCTGGGCCGCGATGTAGCCGATCACCAGGTTCACGATCAGGCCGATCCCGAGGAACGTCAGCAGTAACGCGATCGTCGATCCGAGCGCGCTCGGGCTCTGGCCAAGGAAGCCGGCAAAGGCAAGCATCTGAGACCAGCAGCGTACCTCACACGACTGCTAGCGTCGCGCCCGATCGCGGCCTCACGCACATCCCGGCCCTGTAGCTCAGTCGGTAGAGCAGCGGACTCATAATCCGTCGCGCCCAGGTTCGAGTCCTGGCAGGGCCATCGCCACCTTGCGTGCGAATAGCGGCTCTGTACTGTGGCGCGAATGGACCAACTCAACGGTCTGGACGTCCCGAGGTCGTTGAGTGACGCCTGTCGCCCCGACCAGCTCGCGCTCCTCGTCTACGACATGCAGGTCGGGATCCTGGCCCAGGTCTCCGATCCGGACAGGGTCATCGGGAACGTGCGCGAGGTTCTCGTGACAGCGCGGGCGGCCCGGGTAAGGACGTTCTTCACTCGCCATGTGACGTTGCCCGTCGAGCTGATGGGCGCGGCTCAACTGAGGATGTGGCGTACCTGGCAGGGCGTCGATCGCCTCGAGGACGTGCGGTCTCCGTTCCCGCCCGACGCTCCCCAGACGCAGATCGTGCCCGAGCTCAGACCGACCGAGACTGAGGCGGTGCTGGACAAGCTCACGTTGTCGGCCTTCGCGGGCACGCCGCTCGAGCTGGCGCTCCGTGGCGCCGGCGTCGGGTCCGTCGCGATCGTCGGTGTGGCAACTGAGATCGGCATCGAACCGACGGCCCGGCACGCGGGAGACCTGGGCTTCATCCCGGTCGTCGTGACGGACGCGTGTGCCGCCGGGAATGCCGATGCCGGCGCGCGTTCGGTCGACACCCTGCGATTCCTCGGTGACGCGATCCTCACCGACGTCGCCGGGTTCCGCGACGCGCTCGCCGGACGCAACTGACGGCTGAACTCACTCCGCATATCCGCAATTAGTTGGTTGCGTTTCCGCGGGAACGTGGCGCATCAGGTCGATCACATCGACGGATCAACCCTGCCTGCGGGATAGCATCCGCGCATGAGGACCCCGGTGGCGAAGAGGTGGCCGGTGCCCGTCGCGATCCTAGTCGGCCTCATCGTCGCGGACGTCGTATCGCACGAGGTCTGGATTCGCTTGCTCGTGTTCGTCGCGGTGGAAGCGACCGCAGCGTTGATCCTCAGGTTCGCGGCCGGCTGGCCCTGGAGCCGGGTCCTGCGATACCGCGAACCGAAATAGCGCCGGCGTGAGCGTCGGCGGAGCCGCCGCATCCGCGACCGTCAAGTTGCGTTCCCGCGGAAACGTCCTCGCCGCCGGCGTCCGTCCCCGGATGCCAGTGCACGCACCGGATCGCGGCCAGAACTTGTCCAAAGCACTAAAGCTCGCCGCGATTCGGTTCGATACAGCGAGGGATTGAGTTGTGAAAAGGCAAACCCGTCGTGAGGCGGGGACGCAAAGCCAGAGGTCTCGCCCCTCGCGAGATAGCTCAGCCGCCTGCTCAGCGTGTTCGACACCCAAGAAGTAATTTCAACAAGGAGGACAAGGATGTCCAGGTTTAAGTTCCGTCACGCTCAGCTGTTGCTGTCGATCATGTCCCTGGTCGCGCTCGTCGTGGTCTCGGGAGCCAGCTTCAAGTTCTGATTGTCCAAAGGCGGAGGCCGGGCGCACCGGCGATCAGCCGGGCGCCCGGACCGAGCTCATGACATCTCGCACCCTCGAGTTAGTACGACTCTTTTGCGTAGCCGTCGCACTCGTGGGTGTGGCGTTGCTCGCGACTCTGATCGCGACGACGCGCATCAACTTCGACGGCCCGCGCGGCGCGTTTGAGTTCATCGCCCTGGCGGCCAGCGTGGTCGTCGGGGAGCTTTTCCCGCTCGAGTTGCCCCGTCGCTCGGGCGATGGCGAGGTCACCGTCTCGGTGATGTTCTCGTTCGCGCTGCTGCTCGGGGTGGGTCTCCTGCCCGCGCTGGCGGCGCAGCTCGCGGCCTCGATGCTGCAAGACCGGATCGCCCGCAAGCCGTGGTGGCAGGTCGGCTTCAACATCGGGCAGTACACCCTTTCTCTCACCGCCGCTGCCGCGGTGCTCAAGCTCGCCGGCGGCTACGGCGCGCTTCACGCGAACGGCTTCACGCCGACCGACCTGCTCACGGTGATGGGGGCCGCTGCCGCGTACTTCTCGGTCAATCTCCTGCTGGTCACTCGCGCGACGACCCTATATCAGGGCATCCCGTTCGCGCGGGCCTTGCAGACCGACATCACCTTCGGACTGTCGGTCGGCGCGGTGCTGCTGTGCCTCGCGCCGGTAGTGGTGACCGTGCTCCAGTTCAGCCGGATTCTCTACCCGCTCCTGCTCGTGCCGCTGGTGGGCGTGTACATCAGCGGACGGCAGACGGTGCGCACCGCGACCGCCGAGCACCTCGCCCGCCACGACAGCCTCACCGAGCTGCCAAACCGCCGCTGGTTCCTGGAGGCCGTCGGACAGGCACTGAAGAACCCAGCCCTCGGCGCCGGCGGCCTACTGCTGGTCGACCTCAACGGCTTCAAGGAAGTGAACGACACACTAGGTCACCACCACGGTGACCTAGTGCTGCAAGCCGTGGGACCACGGTTGCGGGCATCGTTCCGCAGCGAGGATCTCGTCGCGCGCCTCGGCGGCGACGAATTTGCCGTTTTCATGCCGGGCGCTGACGGCGACGCGGCCCAGGCGGCCGTCCAGCGTCTCCAGGACGCCCTGCACCGGCCGGTCGAGGTCGACGGGATCAGCCTCGAGCTCGACGCCAGTATCGGCCTCGCCTGGTACCCCGATCACGGGAGCGACGTCGACACCCTGCTCCAACGCGCGGACGTCGCGATGTACCGCGCGAAGGCAAGCCACCACTCGCTCGTGACCTACCGCTCCGAGGACGACTACCACAGCCCCGAGCGCCTCGTGCTCGCCACCGACCTGCGCCGCGCGCTCGCCGACGGCCAGCTGCTGCTCCACTACCAGCCGCAGGTCGAGCTCGGACTCGGGCGCCCCGTCGCCGCCGAGGGGCTAGTCCGCTGGCAGCACCCGCAGCGCGGCCTGCTCGGTCCGCTCGAGTTCATCGAGGTCGCCGAGCGCACCGGATTGATCAAGGACCTCACCCACCAGGTCATCGATCTCGGCCTACGCGACCTGCGGACCTGGAGCGACGAGGGCCGTCGACTTTCGCTGTCGCTCAACATCTCGGTCCGGAGCCTGCTCGACCGCCGCTTCCCCGAAGAGGTCGAAAAGCTCCTCGCGCTCCACGGCGTGCAGGGCAGCGCGCTCACGCTCGAGCTGACCGAGAGCTCGCTGATGGTCGACCCCGAGGTCGCCAAGAAGACCATGCGGCACCTCGCCGAGCTGGGCGTGTCGGTGGCGATCGACGACTTCGGCACCGGCTACTCGTCGCTCGCGTATCTGACCGATCTGCCGATCGGCGAGCTCAAGATCGACAAGTCGTTCGTGCGGGCGATGGGCTCGGACGCCCGTAACGCGATCGTCGTCCGCTCGACGATTGAGCTTGCGCACAACCTCGGCCTGCGCACGGTCGCCGAGGGGATCGAGGATGCGTTCACGTTCGAGCGCCTGCGGGCGCTCGGCTGCGAGCTCGCCCAGGGCTTTCACATGAGCAGGCCGCTTCCGGCCGCGGGCCTTGTCAGCTGGTGGGACCGCCAGATGGCGCCCGAGGCCGAGCGCCCGCTCGATCAGCCTATCCCCCGCGCCCTGCCACATCTGAGCGTGGCCTGATGCTGCTCGTCGTCACCGCGATCGCGCTGGTCATAAGCGTCCCGCTCGCCGGCGGCCACCTGACCCGGCTGGGCGACATCCGCGTCCGCGCGGTGTGGGCGGTACTGCTGGCCGCGGCGATCCAGGTCGGGATCACCCAGATCCCCGGCGGAAGTCACTGGGTGCACGCCGCCCTCCACATCTTCAGCTACGTGCTCGACGCCTACTTCCTGTTCGCCAACCGCCGGCTCGCCGGCGTCCCGATCGTGGCCCTCGGCGCGGGGCTGAACGTGGCGGCGATTGCCAGCAACGCCGGCGTGATGCCGGCGAGCGCGTCGGCGCTACGGATCTCGGGGATCGCCACGCGGGCTGGATTCGACAACTCCGCGCACGTGGCGCACGCCCACCTGGCATTCCTCGGCGACGTGATCCCGGTGCCCGGGCCGTGGCCGATCGGCAACGTGCTCAGCGTCGGCGACCTCATCATCTTCGCCGGCGCACTGATCGTGCTGCACCACGCCTGCGCCTCTCGCCTCCTGCCGCGCGTCGCAGAACGCGCGAGAATCTCGCGTGATGCGCGAGGTTCGACTGCCGGAATCTGAACTCCCGCTCGAGACGGTTTCGTTCGTGGCCTGCGTGGCCACGATCCTCGAGCTGCGCTTTGATGATCTGCCGCGTCCGGCCGGCGACGAGGATCCAGCCACGGGATGGACGGTGTCCCGATGGCTCGGGGGCCTCGGACTGGGCCTGGCCCCGATCGCGGGCGCGGGCACGTTCTCGTGGCCGGGGCCGTGGATCGCGCGGGCCGGAGGCCGCTTCGTCGTGATGTACGGCGTGCCGTCCGGCGTCGTCTGGGACCCCGCCGGCGGACCCGCGGTCGAGCCTGACGCAATTGAGGACGGGTTCCTGCTCGCGGCTGCGGACATCGCGCTCGCGCTGCCTCCCCGGCTGGCGGCGCCGTCGGACGTCGGCACCGTCGATGCGCTCGCGGTGGCCCGTGCGGCGGCTGAGCCCGCGGAGGTGTTGCAGACCGCTCGCGCGATCGCTGGCGAGGGACTCGAGGGCGACCGGCACGTCGCCGGCACCGGCACCTTCCCGTCGGGCAGGCCGGGCAGCGCGCTGACGATGATCGAGTCCGAGGTATGCGAGTCATTCGAGCCCCCACTGACGCCGAGCGAGCACCGCCGGAACGTGGTCACGCGCGGCATCGATCTGAACGCGCTCGTCGGCCACGAGTTCACGATTGGCGAGGTCCTGTGCCGCGGCATGCGGCTGTGCGAGCCGTGCACCGTCGTTCAGCGCTACGCCCGGCGGCCGGTGCTCAGGGCCCTCGTCCACCGCGGCGGCCTGCGCGCGGACATCCTCTGCGACGGGGAAATCAAGGTCGGCGACCCGGTCCGGGCGGCCCGATTGCCTCAGTCGAGGTAGCGGTAGGCCGGGATCGTCAGGAACTCGATCAGGTCGGGCGACAGCGCCACGCGCTCGAAGATCTCGCGCGTCTCCTCGGGCCGGCCGGCCTGCCACACCTCGTCCCCGACCGTCTCGCGGATCTTGGCCGTCTCCTCGTCGAGCACGTGGCGGACGAGCTCCGGCGTCACCTGGCGGCCGTCGTCGAGCTTGACGCCGTGATGGATCCACTGCCAGATCTGCGTGCGCGAGATCTCCGCGGTGGCGGCGTCCTCCATCATCGAGTTGATCGCGGCGGCGCCGCGACCGGTCAGCCAGAACGACACGTACTGGAATCCGACGTTGACGTCGGTGCGCAGCCCCTGCTCGGTGATCGCGCCCGGGGTTGCGGCCAGATCGAGCAGCTCGCCGGCGGTCACGTTCACGTCGTCGCGCCGGCGGCCGACCTGATTCGGGGCGCCGGCAAGCCCGGCCTCGAACACCTCGCGGGCGACCGGCACCAGATCCGGATGCGCGACCCAGGTGCCGTCGTAGCCCTGGGAGACCTCACGCTCCTTGTCCTTGCGGACCCCGTCGAGCGCCTTCTCGTTGGCCTCCTGATCGCCCTTGCGGCTCGGGATCAGCGCCGACATGCCGCCCATCGCGTGGGCTCCGCGACGGTGGCAGGTCGCCGCCAGCAGCTCGGTGTAGGCGCGCATGAACGGCACGGTCATGGTCACGTCGACGCGGTCGGGGAGGACCATCTCGGGCCGGTCCGGGAAGCACTTGATCGAGGAGAAGATGTAGTCCCAGCGGCCGGCGTTGAGCCCGGCCGAGTGCTCGCGGAGCTCGTACAGGATCTCGTCCATCTCGAACGCGGCCGGCAGCGTCTCGATCAGCACGGTCGCCTTGATCGTCCCGTGCGGGATCCCGAGCGCCTCCTGGGCGAAGCCGAACACGTCGTTCCACAGGCGGGCCTCGAGGTGCGACTCCATCTTCGGGAGATAGAAGTACGGCGCGGTGCCGTTCCGCAGCAGCCGCCGCGCGCAGTGGAAGACGTAGAGCCCGAAGTCGAACAGCGAGCCCGACACCGGCTCTGAGTCGACGAGCAGGTGGCGCTCGGTCAGGTGCCATCCGCGCGGGCGGACGAGCAGCGTGGCCGGATTGTCCGCGAGCTCGTAGTCCTTGCCCTCGGAGTCGTGGTAGGTGATCGTGCCGTCGATCGCGTCGCGGAGGTTCCGGTGGCCGTCGATCATGTTGTGCCACGTGGGGGCGTTGGCGTCCTCGAAGTCAGCCATGAACCCGTCGGCGCCGGAGTTCAGGGCGTTGATCGTCATCTTGCGGTCGGTCGGTCCGGTGATCTCGACCCACCGCTGCTGCAGGTCCTCGGGGACGGGCGCAACGGTCCAGTCGCCGTCGCGGATCTCCAGGGTGTCGGGCAGGAAATCGAGCAGCTCGCCCGCGGCCAGACGGGCCCGCCGGCGGCCGCGCGCCTCGAGCAGCTCCTCGCGCCGGGAGCCGAACTGGGACTGCAATTCGGCCACGAACTCGAGCGCATCGGGGGTGATGACCTCGTCGAAGCCCGCTGCCATCGGCCCGTCGAGCTCGATCCGGGGGTGCCGTGTCACCCGGCCATCCTCTCATCCTCGCCCCGCGCGCGCGTCCGCCCGCCGCTGACGGCCTCGCGGACGGTGTCGGTCTCGGCCGCGCACAGCGCGCCCATCAGCACCGCGACCGCGCCCGCGAGCACCCACGCGACAAGCCCGCCGCCGACCGCGTAAAGGACCAGCAGCGCCACCGCCACCCCGAGCTTCTCGTACTCGACCTCGCCGACCATCCGCAGGGCGAAGGCGGCGTGCCCGACCAGATACAGGGCCACACCGCCGCACAGCGCCAGCCGCGCCGCGTCCTCGAGCGGAGCGGTGATCGAGCCGCGGGTGAGGACCTTGACCCCGACCGCGAACATGATGATGCCGGCGACGATGAGCAGATGCAGATAGCTGTACCCGTCGGCGGCCGCTAGAACCGGATCGTCGTCGACGCGCAGCCGCTCCTCGGCCGCCGCCGCCCAGCCCTCGAAGTAGGTCCACCACATCGCGACGGTGATCAGCAGTCCGAGCGTCACTGCGACGACGATCTCGCCGGTCAGCGGCCGCTCGGCTGAGGGCCCGAGCGCGCCGACCCCGATCGCCACGATCGACTCCCCCAGGCAGATGATCACGAACAGGCTGTAGCGCTCGGCGAAGTGCGCGACCGCGACCCGCTGCAGCCCGCGCAGGCGCTCCCGGGTCAGCCACGCCGGGCCGGCATAGTCGATCGCCGCGGCGAGCACCCACAGCGTGGTCCTGAGCGCCCCGGTCGCGAACGAGCCCGCGATCAGCAGCGCCATCCCGATCACCACGGTCAGCGCAAATCCGGCGATCGCCGACCACGAGGCGTTCCCCTGCCGCGACGCGTCCGCGTAGAGGGCGAGGTGAAGGAAACGCACGACCGCGTAGCTGACCGCGAACAGCGTGGCCTCGCTGCCAAACGCGTGCGGAACCGACAGGCCGGTGATGAAGATCGCGACCGACGAGATCAACAGGCCGGCCCGCAGCGTCGGCGAGTCGGCGAGTTGCGCGTTCGCCGCCCACACGAACGCCGACCACGCCCACCACACGAGCGCGAGGACGAGCATTGCCCGCCCGAATCCTCGCCAGGTCTGGTCGCGCCACAGGAGCGTGGTCACCTGCGTGATCGCGAACACGAACACGAGATCCCACAGCAGCTCGACCGGGCTGGTCCGGCGCTCCGCTAGCACCTCGGCGACGGCGGGCTCCGCGGTTTCGTCCACGCGGTCAGTATTGCGGCGGCTCGCGACCGTCTCGGTTGACATAGGGTTCAGCCGCAGATGAAGCTCGGCGCCTACCTCGGCTACTGGCTTCCGGGCCAGAGCCCAGCCGACCAGCTCGCGTTCGCCCAGGAGGCCGAGCGGCTCGGCTATGACTCCGTGTGGGCGGCTGAGGCGTACGGATCCGATGCCGCCACCGTGCTCGCGTGGCTCGCGGGGGGCACGAGCAAGATCAGGCTCGGATCGGCGATCTTCCAGATGCCCGCCCGCAGTGCGGCGATGACCGCGATGACCGCCGCGACGATCGACACCATCTCGGGTGGCCGCATGCTGCTCGGGATCGGGTCCTCGGGTCCGCAGGTCGCCGAGGGCTGGCATGGCCAGCGGTTCGCCCGCCAGCTCCAGCGGACGCGCGAGTACGTCGCCGTGCTCCGCCTGGCGCTCGGGCGCGAGCGCGTCGAGTACCACGGCGAGACGCTCGAGCTGCCGCTGCCCGATGGCCCGGGCAAGCCGCTCAAGCTGATGATCTCGCCGGTGCAGGAGCGGATCCCCATCTACCTGGCCGCGATCGGGCCTAAGAACACCGAGCTTGCCGGCGAGGTCGCCGACGGCTGGATCCCGGTCTTCTTCTCACCCGAGCACGTCTCCGAGGTTCGCGAGCTGCTCGACGCGGGCGCGAGGCGGTCCGGGCGCTCACTCGACGATTTCGAGATGGCGCCGACGGTCAGCACTTACGTCACCGAGGACCGCGAGGCCGCCCGCAACCTGATGCGCCCGGTGCTGGCGCTGTACATCGGCGGGATGGGCTCGCGCAAGCAGAACTTCTACAACCAGCTCGTCGGGCGCTACGGGTTCGAGGACGCTGCCCGTGCGGTCCAGGACCTCTACCTCGATGGGAAGAAGGACGAGGCCGCGGCGGCGCTTCCCGACGAGCTGATCGATCTGATCACGTTATGCGGACCGAAGGACCACGTGCGCGATCGGCTGGCGGCGTTCCGCGACGCGGGCGTCGGAACGCTGACGATCACCCCGATGGCGTTCACCGGGCCGGAGCGGATCGAGCAGCTGCGGGCGGTCGCCGAGCTGGCCACTTGAGCGCGCCGCGCGGTCGCCTGCGCTTGTTCCTGGGCGCGTTCGGCGAGCCGGGTCACGCGTTCCCGATGCTCGCGCTCGGCGGGCGGCTGGCCGAGCGCGGCCACGAGGTGACGTACGAGACCTGGTCAGGGTGGCGCGAGGACGTCGAACAGGCCGGGATGCGGTTCGTCTCCGCGCCCGAGTACCCGCTGTTCCCGGATCCGGGCCAGCGGTTCGAGCTGTACGAGGCGGTCGTCCGCGCCACGGGCCCGACGCGACGTTCGGTCGCCGACGCGGCGCCGCATGCTGTCGTCCACGACATCCTGACGCTCGCGCCGGCGATGGCAGGCGAGCTCGAAGGGGTCCCGGTGGCGACGTTGATCCCCCATCTGTATCCGGTCGGGGCGCCAGGGTTCCCGCCGTATGCGCTCGGCGCGCGGCTGCCGGGCACGCGGCTCGGCCGCCGGGCCTGGGGCGCGCTCGAGCGACCGCTCGAGGCGGGACTGCGCCGGGGCCGCACCGAGCTGAACGACGCGCGGAGCCGGCTGGGGCTGCCGCCGGTCAGTCGTCTCCATGGGGGGTTGAGCGAGCGGCTGTGCATGGTCGGGACCTTCCCCCAGCTCGAGTACCCGCGCGTCTGGCCCGCCGGCGTCCACGTCGTCGGACCGGTCATGTGGGAGCCGCCGTTCGGGGCGGTCGAGCCACCGCCGGGCCGGGCGCCACTGGTGCTCGTGGCGACGTCGACCGCGCAGGATCCTGAGCACCGGCTGCTCAGGGCCGCGCTCGAGGGCCTGCGGGGAGAGCCGGTGCGCGTGCTCGCGACGTGGAACCGGCGGCCGCTGGCCGAGCCGGTCGACGTTCCGCCGAACGCCCGCCTCGTCGAGTGGCTCTCGTACTCGCGGACGATGCCGGAATGCGCGCTCGTGATCTGCCACGCCGGACACGGGACCATGGCCCGGGCGCTCGCCTGCGGCTGCCCGGTGCTGGCCGTCCCGCACGTCGGCGACATGGCCGAGAACGCGGCGCGGGCCGATTGGGCCGGCGTCGGGGTTCGGCTCCCGTGGCGGCTGCTCTCGCCCGGCACCCTCCGGCTCGCGGTGCGACGCGCGCTGTCGCAGCCCGCGCTCGCGGATCGGACTCGTGAGGTGGCCGCGTGGGCAGCGACGGGTGACGGCGCCGCTCGGGCTGCTGACCTGGTCGAGCGGCTCGCGCTCGGTCCCGGTCCCGGTCAGTCGGCGGTGGCTCGCGGACCGGCGCGGACGAACTCGATCAGCTCCGGCGCGTCGCCCTCGACGACGTCCATCGGCTCGCCCGAGCAGCTGCACAGCTCGACCACCGCGCGGCCGTCGGTGATCTCCAGCGCGCGCCAGATCGCGCCGTGAAGCTCCCAGTCCTCGAGCTCTGAGACGGTTAGTCCCGACCTCACGTCAACCTGCCCGCTCCGGCAGGCGGCGCCGGCTTCCAGGTGCCGTACCAGACGTATAGCTTCATTGGGTCTTGTCACGACGCGGTCGAACCGACCGCAGCTCCGGGGGTGGGACTCGAACCCACAACATTTCGGTTAACAGCCGAACGCTCTGCCGATTGAGCTACCCCGGATCGATGCGGGCTCGTCCCGGGACGAGGGTCGCGAACTCTAGCGAGATCCACGGCGAGCGCCGAAGGTTGCGTAACACAGCCTCTAACAAGCCGACAACACGATCAACGGCTGCGCCAATCATCGTGCAACCCTCCGCAACGAACATGGCCACGGATTCACGTGGCCTTGACGCACACCGCCCATCCGGACCCATAGCATCGGAGCCGAGTGTCTGATCGATTTGCTCAAGTGACGGCATGAGGCTTCTTTCTTGACGAGTCGGCGCTCGGGCTGGCTGCCGAGGGGCCGGCCGACGGCTGCGTGGCTCGCCGCCGCGTTGCTCGTCGCCGCACTGCTCGTGGCGGCCTGCGGCGGCGGCTCGACCCGTCCCGGCAGCGAACCTTCGAGCTCGACGTCGGCGTCGCTCACCGCGGGCTCGACCACGCTCACCACGACCACCGCGACGCTGACGCCGAATCCGCCGGGAGTCGGCATCCACAAGATCCGCCACGTGGTGATCATCATGCAGGAGAACCGCTCGTTCGACTCCTACTTCGGCACGTACCCCGGCGCCGACGGGATCCCGATGAAGGACGGCGTTCCGACCGTGTGCGTCCCGGACCCCGCCAACGGCACGTGCGTCCGCCCGTTCCACGATCGCCACGATCGCAACCTGGGCGGCCCCCACTCCGCCGAGAACTCGCAGGACGACGTCAACGGCGGGCGGATGGACGGGTTCGTCCGCGAGCAGGAATCCGGCATGAAGGGCTGTGCGGAGACGTTCAACCCGGCATGCGGAAACGGCGGCGGCACGCCGGACGTGATGGGCTACCACACCGGCGCGGACATCCCAAATTACTGGGCCTACGCCAACGACTTCGTGCTTCAGGACCACATGTTCGAGTCGGTGGCGTCGTGGAGCCTGCCCTCCCATCTGTACATGGTGTCCGAGTGGTCGGCCTACTGCTCGCTCCAGGGCGACCCCGAGAGCTGCCGGAACGCGATCGAGAGCCCGCAGAACCCGCCGGACTTCGAGCGGCGGCTCGGCAATCCGATCCCGACGAACCCTAACTACGCCTGGACCGACCTCACGTACCTGCTCCACAGGGACCACGTCAGCTGGGGCTACTACGTGTTCAAGGGATCCCAGCCCGACTGCGACAACGCCGCCGCGATGTCGTGCGCTCCGGTTGGCCAGAACGCCAAGACGCCGGGGATCTGGAACCCACTGCCGTACTTCACCGACGTCCAGCAGGACGACCAGGTCGGCAACATCCAGTCGCTCACGGACTTCTACAAGGCGGCCAGGGCCGGAGACCTCCCGGCGGTGTCCTGGATCACGCCGAACGGGACGGTGTCCGAGCACCCGCCCGCGCTGGTCAGCGCCGGCGAGTCCTACGTCACGGGGCTCGTCAACGCGATCATGCGCAGCCCCGACTGGGACAGCACCGCGATCTTCCTGGCCTGGGACGACTGGGGCGGGTTCTATGACCACGTGGTGCCGCCGAAGGTCGACGAGAACGGGTACGGGATACGCGTCCCCGCCATCGTGATCAGCCCGTACGCGAAGCCCGGCTACATCGACCACCAGACGCTCAGCTTCGACGCGTACACGAAGTTCATCGAGGACGACTTCCTCGGCGGCCAGCGGCTCGACCCGAGGACCGACGGGAGACCCGATCCGCGCCCGGACGTGCGCGAGGACGAGCCCGAGCTCGGCGACCTCCAGAACGACTTCAACTTCAACCAGGCGCCGCTGCCGCCGGTGATCCTGCCGGTGCGGCCGCAGACCGATCTGATCGAGCCGGCGCCCGCCGCACGCGGACCGGCCGCCGCGGGGCGGACGCTCCGGCTCCCCGGCATCAAGGGGCTGAAGCCGTTCGAGCTCACAGCGGCGGCGCAGTACCTGGGGATAACGACCGCGGAGCTCCGCCGGGACATCCGGGCCGGAGAGACCCTCCGGGAGATCGCCCGCGCTCACGGGCGGACGGCGGCGGAGGTCCGCCGCGCCGAGCTGTCCGCGGTGCAGACCGAATAACCATCACACGGCCCGCTCGAGTCGCGTGATCACCTCGTGCAGCCGCTCGAGCACGGCCTTTCGCTCGTTGGCGAACACCACGCCGGGTTGGCCCTCGGACCTGTCACGTCGAATCGCGCGGTCGAGCCGGTCGCGCTCGAGCAACAGGCGCGCATGCTCGAGGCGATCCTCACTGACCTGACCGGCGCGCCCGGCGCGGTCGACCAGCTCGGCGACGACCCGGGCGAGCTGTTCGTCATCCGCCGGCAGGTCGGACAGCGGCGTACGAGTGCGCCCGGCGATGTGTCGCGCCGCCCGGCGCATGAGCTCGCTGGTGAGCAGCTCGTTGGGATCAATCTCGAACAGCATCCTGGCGCCCGCTTCCGGCACGGCGATGCACAGCGCCAGGAACGTCCGCTCAGCGCGAGCGGATTGGTCGAGCGGTGAGGGCTGACCGCCGCCGCCGGCGTTCCCGCCGCCGCCGCTGGCCCCGGCACCCGGCGGAGTAGACGTCTCGATCAGTGTCGCCAGTCGCCCCTCCGAGAGCTCGAGCTTGCCCGCGACGCGTTGCAGCAGCTCCTGGCCGAACGCGTTCTTCGGCAGGTCCACCAGCGCGGGCTGCAGCTCCCCGAACGCGCGATCGCGACCCTCGGCGCTGCGGGTGTCGTGGCGTTCGAGGATCCGGTCGACGTGGAAGGCCACGAACGGGACCGACGCCTGCACGCGCTCGCGGAGAGCGTCACCGCCCTCGCGCTCGATCAAGTCGGCCGGGTCGGTGCCGTCGGGCAGCGGGACGACGCGGAGCTCGAGCTTGCGGCGGTCGGTCAGCTGCGCGGCCCGGAGCATCGCGTCCTGGCCGGCGCGATCGGAGTCCAGGCACAGCAACAGGACCTTGGCGAGCCGCTCGAGCTCTGCGATCTGCTCCTCGGTGAGCGCGGTGCCCATGATCCCGACGGCGTTGCCGAGCCCGGCCTGATGGAGCGCGAGCACGTCGGTGTAGCCCTCGACGAGGATCACGGTCCCCACCCGGGCGGCGGCGGCACGGGCGCGGTCGAGCCCGAACAGCACCCTGCGCTTGTGGTAGAGCTCGCCCTCGGCCGTGTTCAGGTACTTCGGCCGCTGGTTGTCGCGCATCGCCCGCGCCCCGAAGCCGATCACGTTCCCGCGGGCATCGGTCGAGGGGAACATGATCCGCTCGCGAAAGCGGTCGTATATCTGGCCCGGACGGTTGTGCGAGCGCTGCGCGAGGCCGACCGTCAGCAACTCGTCGTCGCTGAAGCCGGCGCGCCGCGACGCGGTCAGGATCCGGTCCCACGGGCTCGGGGCATAGCCGACCCGGAACTCCTTGAGCGTCTCCTCGCGAAGACCGCGGCCGAGCAGGTACTCCCGGGCTCCCGTCGCTTCGCGGGCCTCCCATAGGTACCGCGCGTAGTACTCGCTCGCGCGTCCGAGCAGCGACTGCAGGCGCTGGCGTCGCTGGCGCCTCGCGGCCGCACCGGGGTCCTCCTCCTCGGTCTCGAGCTCGACTCCGAACCGGTCGGCCAGCGTCTCTAGCGCGCCCGGGAAGTCGAGCCCCTCGGTCTCCATCACGAACGTGAACACGTCGCCGGAGGCCTGGCAGCCGAAGCAGTAGTAGACCTTCTCGATCGGGTTCACGCCGAACGACGGCGTCCGCTCGTCGTGAAACGGGCAGCGCCCGACGTACTCGCTCGCGCCGGCGCGGCGCAGCTCGGTGTGGTCGGACACCACCGCGATCATGTCGACGGCGTCGCGGACGCGGTCGCGCGAGTCGGCCGTGAACCGGCTCACGGGGCGAACGCCACCGGCACGCTCAGCTCCTCGAACGTGCGGATGCAGAACCGGTCGGTCATGCCGGCGAGGTAGTCGGTGACGCGGCGAGCGAGGTCGCCGGGCGGGATCGAGTCCGGGATCTCGTCAGGGTGAGTGCAGTAGTAGTCGAACAGCGACTGGACCACGGCCCGGATCTTCGCGTGCTCGCGCGTGGCCTCGGGGCCCAGGTACACGCGCTCGAACATGAACGCTCGCAGCTCGGCCATCGCGCCGCCGATCGTCTCGCCCTGGACGATGTCGCCGGCGCGCTCGGACTGCTCGACGAGGTCGTGCACGAGCGTGTCGATTCGCCGCGGGCCGCTATCCCCGAGGATCTCGATCGGCCCTGCCGGCAGGTCCTCTGGCTTGAGGAGGCCGGCGCGGAGCGCGTCGTCGATGTCGTGGTTGATGTAGGCCACGCGATCCATCAGCCGGACGATCTTGCCCTCGAGCGTGGCCGGCTCGGCCGCACGGCCGGAGTGGGAGACGATCCCGTCGCGGACCGCCTCGGTCAGGTTCAGCCCGATCCCGTCGCGCTCGAGCGTGTCGACGACGCGGAGCGAGTGCTCGTGGTGCTTGAACGACAGCCCGAACCGCCCGGCCAGGCAGCGATCGAGCGCATCCTCGCCCACGTGCCCGAACGGCGGGTGGCCGAGATCGTGGCCGAGGCCGATCGCCTCGACGAGATCCTCGTTGAGGCGGAGCGCACGCGCGACCGTGCGGGACACCTGCGCGACCTCGAGCGTGTGCGTGAGCCGAGTGCGGTAATGGTCCCCCTCGGGCGAGACGAACACCTGAGTCTTGTATTTGAGACGGCGGAACGCCTTGCAGTGGACGATCCGGTCGCGGTCGCGCTGAAACGGGGTGCGCAGCCCGCAGTCGGGCTCCGGCTGTTGCCGGCGCGCGGGGTACGAGCGCGTCGCGCGCGGCGACAGCTCGCGCTCCTCCCAGGCCCGGATCCGCTCTGCGAACGCGGCGGCGACCGGACCGGACGGGTGCTCGGTGGCGGAGCTGACGAGTTGATCGCTCATCGTCTCTCGATTCTGACATCGGCCCGCGCCGACGCGACGAGTTGTGACAAAGGCGTTGCCGATCGGCGGCGGCCAGCGGCGGCGAGCGGCGGCTAACGCCGGCTGACGAGCGGACGCAGTCGCACGTGCGCGTGGTGCTCGGCGGTCTCGGTGATCGCGCGCTCGGCCTGCGCGAGCGCGAGCTCGGAGGCGTCCGGCGCTTGCGCCAGCGGTCGGCCGAGCGCCCCGACCAGGAACCCGTGGGACTCCTCCCCGAGCGGGAACGCGGCCGCCTCGCACGAGCTGCATACGACCCCGCCCGCCGCCGCCGAAAATGCCCGCAAATGCTCGGATTCTCCACATCCGGCGCACGATCCCAGCTGGGGCATGATGCCGGCCGCGAGCAGCAGCTTCAGCCGAAACGCAAGCCCGTTCGCGGGACGGGCATGGGCGACATCGAGGTCGAGCAGCGCGAGTTCGTTGGCGAGCAGCCGGAACACCTCGGGATGGGGATCCGGGGTCTCGAACAGCCGCGCCACCGCGTCGCACGCGCGCGCGGCAGCGTCGAGCGTCGCCGCGTGAACGCGCAGCGAGGGATGCGCCGCCACGGTGTCGGCGCTCGTAACCGTATGCAGGTCGCTGCTGCGGCTCTCGTGCAGGATCATGCGGATGTGGAAGAACGGCTCGAGCCGCGCCCCGAACCGGCTGCGGGTCCGCCGCGCTCCCTTGGCGATCGCCGACAGACGGCCGTACCCGGGCGTGTATAGATGCAGGATCCGATCCGCCTCCCCGTACCGGATCGAGCGCAGCACGATCGCCTCGGTGTTCAGCGAGCCGGACATCGTCCGTCCCGCGCTATATTTTGTGAAGCTATGCCGCCGGTCACCGTATACACAACCGACGCGTGCCCCTTCTGCATGAGGGCCAAGACCCTCCTCGCCAAGCGTGGCATCGAATATGAGGAGATCAATCTGGCACGGGACCCGGACGGTCGCGCCGAGCTGGTGGCGCGCACCGGGATGTTCACGTTCCCGCAGATCCTGATCGGCGACGAGACGATCGGCGGGTTCAACGAATTGGTCGCCGCCGACCGCGCCGGCACGCTCAGCGAGCTGCTCGCGGCTTAGCCCCTCCCCGCGCTGCCCGGGGCTTGCGCTGGCAGTGCTCGCACACGTACGTCCCGCGCCCGCCGACGACGATCTTGCGGATCTCGCGACCGCACACCGGGCACGGCTCGCCGGCCCGGCGGTGGACGAGGAACCGGTCCTGGAACGAGCCGCGGGCGCCGTCGATGTGGCGAAAGTCGTCGATCGACGCCCCCTTGGCCTCGATCCCCTCACGGAGCGCCTCCTCGATTCCTGCCCGCAGCGCCTCCCACTCGGCGCCGGTCAGGCGCCCGGCCGGACGCAGCGGGTGGATCCTGCGCCCGGAACAGAGCTTCGTCGGCGTAGATGTTCCCGACGCCGGCGACCCGCCGCTGATCGAGCACGAAGGCCTTGATCGGCGCGCTCCGCCCGCGCGCGATCGTGCGTAGGTGCTCGGCGGTGAACCCGGGAGTGAATGGCTCGACCCCGAGTCTCGCCGCCAGGTACTCGTCGCGCGCCTCCTCGCCGTAGACGAGCTGGCCGGTGCCGAACCGGCGGGGGTCGACGTAGACGAGGGCGTGGCCGTCGTCGAGCTCGAGCATCACCCGCGTGTGCGTCGGCGGGACGGCCGGGTCGAACAGCAGCGTCCCGGTCATGCGCAGGTGCTGGATCAGGAATCGCTCGCCCGACAGCGACCAGACCAGGTACTTGCCGGCGCGGTCGAGCCGCTCGACCACCGCTCCCTGAAGCTCGGCCTCGACGGCCTCCGGCGGGTCCGGCCGGGTCCACCGCGGATCGAGAATCCGGGCCTCGACGATCTCGCGCCCCTCGAGGTGCGGGGCCAGCTGGCGGCGGATCGTCTCGACTTCGGGCAGCTCGGGCACGGTCGTCTCCTACGCCAAAACGGCGTCCCGCCGTATGCGGACGGGTCAGTCCTCCCCGTCCCAGTAGTCGAGCCGCTCCAGCCGGGCGACCAGGCGGAGCCCGCGGAACGCGATCTTGTCCGAGCGGGGGTAGTAGCAGGCGTCGCCGGAATGGCGCATGCCGTACGCGAGATAGGTGAGCCCCGAGTCCCCGGCTCGGAACACGTGCGCGACGCCGGTGCCCGCCGGCCGCGAGATCACGTGACCCGGGCGGACCGGCGTCTCCTCGTCGCCGAGCACGACCGTGCCGTCGCCGCCGAGGATCACGAAGATCTCCTCCTCGAGCGAGTGGCAGTGCGCCGGCGCTGACTCCTTGCCGGCGACGACCTCCACGTGCTGGATCCCGGTCTTGACCGACCCGGCGGCCAGGCCAAGGTTGCGTCGGGTGCGGGCGATGCGGGTGCGCTGGACGGTGACCGCCTCGACGTCCTCGACGTTGACGATCGTGGGTGGCCGCGGCGCGGGCTCGGCGGGGAGCGGCGGCGGACCGAGCTGGGACTCGAGGACGAACTGGGTCGCCAGCCCGTCGATCGCCCCGGGCAGCGAGCCGACCAGGCGGCTGCCGACGTAGGACATCCCGAGCCGCGGGAAGCCGACGTTCTCGTCGTCGCTGCGCTCGCCGAAGGCCAGCACGTCGAGCGGCTCGAGCGCGTGAAGCGTGTGCGCACCCCCACCCGCCCGGTACACGATGCAGTCACCGGCGCGGATCTCGGCGGTTTCGCCCGCCTGCCATGAGAGCCCGCGCCCACCGAGGACGTAGAAGATCTCCTCCTCGCGTCCGTGCTCATGCGCCGGCGTCGACCAGCCGCCCACCGGCAGCTCGATCCGGCGAACGCCGACATTCACGCAACCGGCCGCGACCCCGACCATCGTCCAGCGGCCACGCAGATGACCGGCGTTACGGTCCCGTGCCGGCACTTCGTCGAGGTGTGCGATCCCCACAGCGGGGACTGTACGGCTACGCGTCTCCCGACGTGATCTGCGCCCTCGGGTGCGCGTCGAAGTAGACGTCGCGCAGCCGCTCGGTTGACAGGTGGGTGTAGATCTGGGTCGTGCCGATGTCGGCGTGACCGAGCATCTCCTGGAGCGAGCGCAGGTCGCAGCCGCCGGTCAGCAGGTGCGTGGCGAACGTGTGGCGCAGCGTGTGGGGGCTCATCCGGTGCTCGAGGCCGGCGGTCCGGGCGTGGCGGCGGACGATCTTGTAGAGGCCCTGGCGCGTGAGGCCGCCGCCGCGGAGATTCACGAACACCCGGGGCTCGGGACGGAGCCCGACGAGCGGCGGGCGTCCCTTCTCGAGGTACGCTGCGAGCGCACCGATGGCCTTGCCGCCGATCGGGACGATCCGCTCCTTGGAGCCCTTGCCGCGGGCTCTGAGGATCCCGGCTTCGAGATCGAGCTCGGACAGCTCGAGGCCGATCGCCTCCGATGCCCGCAGCCCGCACGCGTACATCGTCTCGAGCAGGGCGCGGTCTCGAAGCGCTGCCGGGGTACTGCCGCGTGGCTGCTCGAGCAGCCGGCCGACTTCGTCGCGGCTCAGCACCTTCGGCAGGCGGGCCCGCGAGCGCGGAGCGCGGAGCTCGGACGCGGGATCGCGGTCGAGGATCTGCTCCCGGCGCAGGTAGCGGTAGAACGAGCGCAGGCACGCGATCTTGCGCTGGAGCGTCGCCGGCGCGGCGGCGTGCCGGTCGTCGGTCCCGTTCGCGAGCTCGGAGACGAACTCCATCATGTCGACGGTCTTCACCTCGAGCGGATCCAGCTCATGACGCTCGAGGAACTCGCCGAACTGCTGCAGGTCGGACCGGTACGCCTCGAGCGTGTTGCGAGACAGGCCGCGCTCGAGCTCGAGGTAGCCGAGGAAGTCGAACGTCAGATCGGTGATCCGGCGAGCGCCCTCGATCGTGTGCGCGGTGGCCATGCTCCGGGTATTCGGGGCTCCGCGCGGGGCTCCTTCCGCCGGTCGCTACGGCACGCGGTCGTACACGTACACCTCGGCGGTGTACCCGAGCCGGATCGGCTCCCCCGGCCCGTCGGCCGCGGCCTCGGCGACGGCCCGAAGGCGATCGATCACCTGCTCGCGGGTGGCGTCGGGCAACGCCGCGACGAAGCTGATCGAGCTGAACCGGTCGACGAACCGATCGGCGTCCAGGACCTGGTCGAACGGAACCTGGCGATCGACCGCCGCCGCGAACAGCCCTCCGGACTCGAGCGGCTCGCGCCATTCCCCGCGGTGCATGCTCGGGGAGCGCCGGCGGTATTGGCCGATGATCTCGTCGACCGCCTGGTGGATCGGCTGCTCGAGCCGGCGGCGATTCCACAGGAGCGCGACCCTGCCTCCGGGACGCAGCACGCGATGGAACTCGGCGGCCGCGACCGGGCCGTCGAACCAGTGAAACGCCGACGCGGCGGTGATCGCGTCGACTGCGCCGTCGTCGATCGGAAGCGCCTCGGCGGTTCCCTCGAGCGCCCGGGCGTCGGGCACGACCCGCTCGAGCACGGCCCGCATCGCCCGAACCGGCTCGACTGCTACCACGGTGGCGCCGCTCGCGACGAGCTCCCGGGTCAGCTTCCCGGTACCGGCGGCGACGTCGAGCACGGTACGTCCCGGCCTGAGCCCGAGCTCCTGCCCGAGCCACTGCACGACATCCGGCGGGTAGGTGGGCCGTCCGCGCTCGTACGCGTCGGCGCCCTGCTGGAACCCGACGGCCGCTTCCTCGCGGATGCTCACGACCGCGCCGCGAGCCACAGCAGCGCGATCAGCGTCTTTGAGTCCTCGCACGCCGCGATCGCCTCGTCGAGCTTCCCGAGCGGCCATGGCACGATCTCGATCCGCTCGTCCTCGTCGCCCTCGAGCGCGGCGCTGTTGGACAGCTCCGTGGCGACGAACAGCCACACCCGCTCGTCGCTGAAGCCCGGGCTCGTGAAGAACACCATCAGCTCGTCCCACCGTTCCGCGCGTTTGCCGATCTCCTCGGCCAGCTCGCGTTTGGCGGTCTCGAGCGGGGGCTCGCCGGGGACGTCGAGCTTGCCGGCGGGAATCTCGAGCGAGGCTCCGGCGCCGACCACCTCACGGGGCTGGCGGGTCAGCCACACGTGCTCGTGATCGAGCGCGATGATCCCGACCGCGCCCGGATGCCACACCTTGTCGCGCGTGACGACAGCTCCGTCGGCGTGGCGGAACCGCTCGACGCCGGCGCGGACGACCCGACCCTCCCACTTGACCTCGGCGTCCAGGAGCTCGGCCGGGGTTGCGGTCATCGCGCCGCCACCTCGCTGGGAGCGTCGACGCGACCCGCCTCCTCGACCACCGCGAGGACGAGCTCGAGCAGGCCGTCGAGCGCGTCGATGCTGATCCGCTCGGTCGGCTCGTGGTTGTGCTCGGTCCCGTCGGCCAGGCACACGCACGGAAAACCCGCCACTCGCAGCGTGTTCGCGTCCGAGGCGCCGCCGGTGACGATGTGCTCGGGCTCGTATCCGCACGCGCGCAGTGCCTGCTCGGCGACCGTTACCTCGACCGCCCGAGGCCGGATCCGGTAGCCCTCGAACCCTCGCTGGAGGGTGACGTCGAGGTCGCACTCGGCGGCGTCAGCGGCCTCCTGGAGGCGATCGATCATCTCGGTCGCGACGGTCTCGGCCCGCTCGCGGTCGAGGCTGCGCACCTCGGCCACGATCCGACAGCGCTCAGGGATCACGTTGATCGCGGTGCCGCCCTCGATCGTGCCGACGTTCGCGGTGGTCTCGTCGTCGAGCCGGCCGAGACGCATCGCGGCGATCGCGCTCGCGGCGGCGGCGATCGCGCTGCGACCCACCTCGGGCCGGACGCCCGCGTGCGCGGCCCGGCCCCTGAGCTCGGCATCGATCCGATGATGGGTCGGGGACGCGAGCACGATCTCGCCGATCGGGGTGGCGTGGTCGAACACGTATCCATAGCGGCTCTCAAGGCGGCCCGCGTCGAACGCGCCCGAGCCGCGGAGTGAGACCTCCTCGCAGATCGTGAACAGCAGCTCGAGCCCGACCGCCGGAGGCTCGGGCGCCGCCATCACGCGTCGCGCCGCCTCGAGGATCGCCGCCACCGCCGACTTGTTGTCGGCGCCGAGGATCCCGTCGCCCGCGTTCTCCCAGCCGCCGTCGACCTGAACCGGCTCGACCGGCGCGGTCAGCGGCACGGTGTCCATGTGCGCGCACAGCAGGATGCTGCCGGCCCCCGCGCCGGGGATTCGCGCCAGCAGGTTGCCCGCGTCCGAGCCGGCGCTCGAGCCGGCATCGTCCTCTTCAACCTCGAGGCCCATTGCACGCAACTCGCGGGTGATCCAGTCCGCGCACGCGCGCTCGTGGCCCGACGGGCTCTCGATCCGGCACAGCGAGGCGAACGTCTCGTGGAGCCGCTCGCGCTCGGCGTCGGTGGTGCGCCTCACCGCGTGGTGGCGGGGGCGGTGGCGCCCTCGCCGTGCTGCGCGGCCCCGTTCCCGTCGTTCGCGGTTACGTTGCCGGCGTTCGCGGCGGCTTCGGCCGGGGCGGTGTGTGCGAGCGCCGCTCCGACGAACTCGCGGAACAGCGGCGCCGGCCGCTCGGGTCGCGACTTGAACTCCGGGTGGTACTGGGAGGCGACGAAGAACGGGTGCTCGTCCGCGGGCAGCTCGATCGCCTCGACGAGCCGCTCGTCGGGCGAGGTGCCCGAGCAGATCAGCCCGACCGCTTCGAGCCGGCGCCGAAGGTGGTTGTTCACCTCGTAGCGATGCCGGTGGCGCTCGTACACGACCGGCTCGGCGTACAGCTCGCGGATCCGCGTGCCGTTGTGAAGCTTGACCGGATCCGCGCCCAGCCGCATCGTCCCGCCCATGTCCGCGATCTCCTTCTGCTCGGGCAGCAGGTCGATCACCGGGAACGGCGTCTCGAGGTCGAATTCGGTCGAGTTCGCGCCCTCCATCCCGGCGACGTGGCGCGCGAACTCGGCGACGGCGAGCTGCATGCCCAGGCAGATGCCCAGATACGGGATCTTTTTCTCCCGGGCGATCTGCGCCGCCCGGATCTTGCCCTCGATGCCACGGCCGCCGAATCCGCCCGGAATCAGGATCCCGCTCGCCTTCTCCAGCCGGGCCGCCACCGCTGGGTCGCCGACCTCTTCGGAGTCGATCCAGTCGACCTCGACCTTGGCGTCGTGATGGGTCCCGGCATGGCGAAGCGCCTCGACCACCGACAGGTAGGCGTCCTCGAGCCGCACGTACTTGCCGACGAGCGCAATCCGCACGCTCCGGTTGGCCTCGCTCGAGCGCCGGGTGATCTCCGCCCAGTCGCTCAGGTCGGGTTCGGGCGCCTCGATGCCGAAGTGCTCGGTGAGCACGAAGTCGTCGACACCCTCGTCGCGGAACACGAGCGGCACGCGGTAGATGTCGGGCACGTCGAACGCGGACACGACCGCTTCCACGGGCAGGCTCGCGAACAGCGCGATCTTCCGCCGGATGTCGCTCGACAGCTGGGACTCCGAGCGGGCGATCACCATGTCCGGCGCGATACCGATGCGCCGCAGCTCGTTGACCGAGTGCTGGGTCGGCTTGGTCTTGAGCTCGCCGGCGTGGCCGATGTACGGGACGAGCGTGAGATGGATGAACATGCAGCGCCGGCGCCCGACGTCCACCGGGAACTGGCGGATCGCCTCGAGGAACGGCAGCGACTCGATGTCGCCGACGGTCCCGCCGATCTCGGTGATCACGAAGTCGACGTCGGACGCCTCCGCCATCAGCTTGATCCGCTGCTTGATCTCGTCGGTGATGTGCGGGACGACCTGGACGGTGGCGCCGAGGTAGTCGCCGCGGCGCTCGCGCCGGATCACCGTGTTGTAGATGCCGCCGGCGGTCACGTTCGACGCGCGGCTCGTATTGGCGTCGGTGAACCGCTCGTAGTGGCCGAGGTCGAGGTCGGTCTCGGCGCCGTCCTCGGTCACGAACACCTCGCCGTGCTGATACGGCGACATCGTGCCCGGGTCGACGTTGATGTACGGGTCAAACTTCTGGAGCTGAACGTCCAGCCCGCGCGCCACCAGCAGCCGGCCGATCGATGCGGCGGCGATTCCCTTGCCTAGCGAGGACACGACCCCGCCGGTTATGAAGATGAATCGCGTCTCGCCTGAGGGCATCTGCTCGTTTCCCGAGTGTAGTGGGGTTCGGACCGTTTGAAGTTAGCGACCGGTCCGGACGCTCGGAGGTTGCGCTCGAATCAGGCCGCGCGCAGCAGCTGACGGGCGTGGCGGCTCGCGGCCCGGTCGCCGTCGGCGGCGCCGAGCATGCGGACGAGCTCGCCGACGACCCCGTCGCCGTCGAGCGCGGCCACGGTGGTCCGCGCGGGCGCCGCGCTCGAGTCCTTGACGATCGTGAAGTGGCGCGCGGCCATCGCCGCCACCTGCGGCAAGTGCGTGATGCACAGGACCTGGCGGCCCTCAGCGAGGACCCGCAGGTGCTCGCCGACAGCGCGGGCGGTGTGACCGCCGATGCCGGCGTCGATCTCGTCGAACACGAGGAGGGCGTCGTCGGTGGACGCCGCGGCGTCGCCGGAATGCGCGGCGCTCAGCAGCGCCAGCATCACCCGCGACAGCTCGCCACCCGACGCGATCTCGCGCAGCGGACCCGCCGGCATGCCCGGATTCGGCGCGATCACGAGCGACACCTCGTCGGCCCCGCGCGGACCGCACCCGCCGTCGCGGGGCAGGACCTCGACCTCGAACTCGGCGTCGGGCATCGCCAGCTCGGACAGCCTCGCCCGCACCGCGGCGGCGAGCTCCGGCGCCGCCTCGCGCCGGCGCGCCGACAGCTCGCCGGCCAGCCGGTCGAGCTCCGCCCGGGCCTCGGCGAGCGACGCGTCGACCTCGGACAGCGCGATCTCGGCCCGCTCGAGCTCGTCGCGACGGGCCCGGCAGCGGTCGGCGTGAGCGAGAACGTCGGCAATCGCGCCGCCGTGCTTGCGCTCCAGGCGCGCGAACACCGCAAGCCGCTCCTCGACCTCCTCCAGGCGGCCCGGGGAGCCCTCGAGCTCGAGCCCGTATGAGCGCAGTGCGGCGCTCAGCTCCTGGGCCTCGTGGCCGAGCGACTGGGCCCGCTCGGACAGCCCGGCAAGCTCTGGGTCGATCCCCGCCGCCACCGCCAGCTGTCCGGCGGCGTGCGCGAGCAGCTCGGCCGCCCCGCCGCCCCCGTCGTCCGGCGAGATCGCCTCGGCCCCGGCGGCCGCCGCGGTCCGCAGCGTCTCGAGATTGCGCAGCCGATCCCGCTCGACGAGTCAGTTCCGTCTCCTCCTCCTCGGTCGGCGCCACGCTCTCGATCTCGTCGAGCTCGAACGCGAGCAGGTCGAGCTCGCGTTCGCGGCCGGCAGCGAGCTCGCGCAGCTCCGCCTCGCGTGCCTCGACGCTCCGCACCCGCGCGTACGCCTCCCCCACCTGCTCGCGCAGCGACATCTGGTCGCCCCCGCAATGGGTGTCGAGCACGTCGAGCTGCACCGCCGAGAGCATCAGCTTGCGATGCTCGTGTTGCCCGTAGAACGCGAGCAGCGCGCTCCCGAGCTCGCGCAGGTCGGCCACGGTCGCCGACCTGCCGCACACGTAGGCACGGGTCCGCCCGTCCGGCCACACACGACGGGCCAGCACGATCTCGTCGGCTCCGGTAGGCAGGACCTCAGCGCCGGCGAGCGTGGCCGGCAGCGAGAACACGCCCTCGACATAGGCCTCGGCGGCGCCCGCGCGCACGATGCCGCTGCCCGCGCGCCCGCCGAGCAGCAGGTTGAGCGCCTGCGCGAGCAGCGTCTTGCCGGCGCCGGTCTCGCCGGTCACCACATTCAGCCCGGGCGCCAGGCGCAGCTCGGCGCGGTCGATCAGCAGCAGGTTCTCGACACGCAGCTCTTGCAGCATCGGCGGGGTGTACCAGGAGCCCCCGACGGATCGAGCGAGGAGGTAGGTTTCGTGTCCGCAACCCCGAGGAGGAGGAGAGGGATGGCCAGCCGCAACGGTCACCAGCTTGTAACCGGTCCCGCCCACCCCCCCGCTGTCGACATCTCCGGCCTCAAGCGCGCGCTGACCCAGGCCGTGTCCGGAGAGGTCCGGTTCGACGCCGGGACGCGGGCGATGTACGCCAACGACTTCTCGATCTACCGCGCGGTGCCGATCGGCGTGGTCATCCCCAAAGGCCCCGAGGACGTGATCGCCGGGATCGCCACCTGCCGCCAGTTCGGTGCGCCCGTCCTCCCGCGCGGCTGCGGCACCGCCCCGAGCGGCCAGACGACGAACGTTGCCGTGGTGTTCGACTACTCGAAGTACTACAACGAGATCGTCGAGCTCGACCCCGATGGCCGGCGCGCGCGGGTCCAGCCCGGCGTCATCTGCGACCAGCTCCGCAACGCCGCCGAGGAGTTCAACCTGACCTACGGCCCGGACCCGGCGACGCACGAGTACTGCACGTTCGGGGGGATGCTCGGAAACAACTCGTGCGGCACCCACTCGCTGATGGCCGGCAAGACGAGCGACAACGTGATCGAGCTCGATGTCGTGCTGTACGACGGCACCCGGCTCACGGTCGGACCGACATCCGAGGAGGAGCTCGAGCAGATCGTCGCGGCCGGCGGCCGGCGCGGGCAGATCTACGCCGATCTCCGCGACCTCCGCGACCGCGTCGCCGACCGGGTCAGAGCCGAGTTCCCCGACATCCCGCGCCGCGTGTCGGGCTACAACCTCGACGAGTTGCTGCCCGAGAACGGCTTCAATGTCGCCCGCGCGCTCGTCGGCTCGGAGGGCACGTGCGCAAACATCCTGCACGCCACGGTGCGCCTGGTCCCGAGCCCCCAGCATCGCCGCACCGTGGTGCTCGGCTACCCCGACGTGTTCCAGGCCGCCGATCACGTGCCGGTGATCCTCGCGCGGTCAAAGCCGATCGGCCTCGAGGGGTTCGACGACCAGCTGATCAAGAACATGATCGCCAAGAGCCGGCTGGCCGCCGAG
Organism: uncultured Solirubrobacterales bacterium; assembly: GCA_963746695.1. Classification (GTDB taxonomy): domain Bacteria; phylum Actinomycetota; class Thermoleophilia; order Solirubrobacterales; family Solirubrobacteraceae; genus Palsa-465. Next base: position 388,374 of record CAVVCP010000015.1, read on the forward strand.
CGCCAGGTGCTCCCGGACGGACGGGCCTGGCTGTACCTCGAGTTCGGCCAGGACGATCCCGACGCGGCGACCGAAGAGGCCCACGCGGCGCTCGAGGCGCTCGCCGACGGGCCGCAGATCGACGCGCGGGTACTGCTCGACAAGGCCGAGAATGTCAGCGCGTGGAAGGTGCGCGAGAGCGCCGTCGGCGACAGCCGCGCCCCGGGGTACATGGACGCCGAGGGCAACTGGGAGGACGCCGCCGTCCATCCGGACAAGCTCGGCGCCTACCTTCGCGACTTCCAGCAGATCCTCGACGACCACGGGTACCGGTGCGTCTACTACGGCCACTTCGGCCAGGGCTGCGTCCACACCCGGATGGACTTCGATCTCAAGAGCGCCGCCGGCGTCAAGACGTTCCGGTCGTTCATGGAGAAGTGCGCGGACCTCGTCGTGGCCTACGGCGGCTCGCTCGCGGGCGAGTACGGCGAGGGCCACGGCCGCGCCGAGCTGCTGCCGAAGATGTTCGGCCCCGAGCTGATGACGGCATTCGGTGACTTCAAGCGGATCTGGGATCCGGACACGAAGATGAACCCGAACCGCCTGATCGGCGACGTCAAGCTCGACGAGGGCCTCCGGCTCGGCCCCGACTACCGCCCCCCGGCATTGACCACCCACTTTGCCTACCCCGACGACGGCGGGTCGTTCGCGACCGCGATCGAGCGCTGCTTCGGGATGGCCAAGTGCCGCAACCTCGGCAGCCTGACGATGTGCCCAAGCTTCCACGCCACCCGCGAGGAGCAACACTCGACGCGCGGACGCTCCCGCCTGCTGTTCGAGATGCTGAAGGGCGATCCGGTCACCGACGGCTGGCGCGACGAGGCGGTCAAGGAGTCGCTCGACCTGTGCCTGTCGTGCAAGGGGTGCACCGGCGACTGCCCGGTGCAGGTCGACATCCCGACCTACAAGGCCGAGTTCCTGGCCCACTACTACGAAAAGCGGCGCCGGCCGCTCCACCACTACGCGTTGGGCCTCCTGCCCTGGTGGGGGCAGGTCGCGGCGCGCTCGCCCCGGCTGGTCAACGGCCTCAGCCACTCGCCGCCGATCGCGCGGCCGACCAAGCGGCTGCTCGGAATCGCCGAGGAGCGCGAGATCCCCAAGTTCGCGCGCCAGACGTTCCGCAGCTGGTTCGCGGAACGAACCCCAGGCGCGGGCGCGGGTGCCGGTGCCGCGGCCGCGGCGGAGCACGGCGGACGCCAGCGCGTCGTGCTGTGGCCGGACACGTTCACCAACCTGTTCGAGCCCGACGCCGGCAAGGCCGCGGTCGAGGTGCTCGAGGCCGCCGGCTTCGCGGTCGAGGTGCCGCAGAAGCACCTCTGCTGCGGGCGGCCGCTGTACGACTTCGGGATGCTCAGCCTCGCCAAGCGGACGCTGCGGACCGTGCTCGACGCGCTGGCCGAGCCGATCGAGTCGGGCGTGCCGGTGCTCGTGCTCGAGCCGAGCTGCGCCTCGGTGTTCCGCGACGAGCTCCGCAAGCTGATGCCCCATGACGAGCACGCCCGGCGGCTGGTGGCCCAGACGGTCGTCCTCGACGAGCTACTGGACCGCTACGCGCCCGACTGGACCCCGCCGAGCATCAGCCGGCGCGCGCTGATCCACGGCCACTGCCACCACAAGGCCGTGATCCGCGGCAGCCAGGGTCGCGACCTACTCACACGCGCCGGCGTGGAGGCGGAGATGACGAAGGCGGGCTGCTGTGGGATGGCCGGGTCGTTCGGCTACGGCGCCGGCGAGCAGTACGACGTCTCGATGCGGATCGGAGAGCAGTTCCTGCTTCCGGCGGTCAGGGCCGTGGACGCCGAAACATTGCTGGTAGCGGACGGTTTTTCGTGCCGGACCCAGATCACCGCCGGTACCGGCCGTCGCGCGCTCCACACCGCCGAGGTGCTGAAGCTCGGACTGCAAACGCTTGCGTGAATGACCGTGCCGCTGGGTAAGTGACCCCCTAACGCGACCGTCCCGGCAAGGGCCGGGCGGCAGAGGGAGGTCACCGTGTACAAGCAAGTTCTCGATCCGGTGTCCCATTCGCTGGGACTGACCGCGATCTTCGCCGTGTTGCCGCTGGTGGTGCTGTTCGTGCTGCTGGGCGGCTTCAGGATGAAGGCCCAATGGGCGTCGCTGATCACGCTCGCGGTGTCGATCGTGATCGCGATCACGGTCTATTCGATGCCGATCGGACAGGCCGGCGACGCCGCGCTCGAGGGCGCCGTGTTCGGGTTCTGGCCGATCATGTGGATCGTCATCAACGCCCTGTGGATCTTCAACATGACCGATGCCACGGGGTACTTCGCCGTGCTGCGACGAGCGTTCTCGAGCGTCTCTGACGACCCGCGGGTGCAGGTCGTGGTGATCGCGTTCTGCTTCGGGGCGCTGCTCGAGGCGCTGGCCGGGTTCGGGACCCCGGTGGCGATCTGCGGCGTGATGCTGGTCGGGCTCGGGTTCTCGCCGATCCGGGCCGCGTCGCTCGCGCTCGTTGCCGACACCGCTCCGGTCGCGTTCGGCGCGATCGCGATCCCGATCACCACGCTCGGGCAGGTGTCGGGTCTGCCCGTGCACGACCTGGGCGCGATGGTCGGCCGCCAGACGCCGTTCTTCGCCCTGATCGTCCCGTTCGCGCTGGTGTTCATGGCCGACGGACGCCGCGGCGTGCGCGAGGCCTGGCCGGCCGCGCTGACCGCGGGCCTCGTGTTCGCGATCCTCCAGTTCGCGACCTCGAACTACATCTCGATCCAGCTCACCGACATCGTCGCCTCGCTCGGCTCCGCCGCCGCCGTGGTGGCGCTGCTCCAGATCTGGACCCCGCACGCGCCGGGCGCGCCCGCGACCAGCATCGGGCCGCGTCCCGCGATCGCCGGCGGCGCGGTCGCCGACGCCGCGCTGGAGCGGCGCGCACGCGCGGAATCGGACACATCCACTCCGCCCCCGACCCGGGGTGAGATCTTCAAGGCGTTCGCGCCGTACATCATCATCATCATCGTGCTCGGGGTGACCAGCATCAGCCCGATCACCAAGGAGCTCGACAAGGCCACGAACGCATTCAGCTGGCCCGGGTTACACGTTCTGAGCTCGAAGGGGAAGGCGCCCACCAGCGAGACGTTCAAGCTCAACTACCTGACCGCCGCCGGAACCTGGTTGTTCGTATCCGGCGTCATCACGGCGTTCGTACTCCGGGTCCGCCCGGCGCTCGCGGTGCGGATCTACGGGCAGACGCTGGTCCAGCTCAAGTGGGCGATCGTGACCGTGATGGCCGTGCTCGGGGTCGCCTACGTGATGAACCTGTCCGGCCAGACGATCACCCTCGGAACCTGGGCGGCCGGCGCCGGCGGATTCTTCGCGTTCCTGTCGCCGACGATCGGCTGGTTCGGGACCGCCGTGACGGGCTCGGACACCTCGTCGAACTCGCTGTTCGGCGCTCTGCAGGTCGCCGCCGCCCACAAGGCGAACCTGTCGGCGACGCTGCTCGCCGGGTCTAACAGCTCGGGCGGGGTGCTGGCCAAGATGATCTCGCCGCAGAACCTCGCGATCGGCGCCGCCGCCGTCGGGCTCGCCGGCAAGGAGGGCGACATCTTCCGGAAGGTGATCGGCTACAGCGTCGTGTTCGTGCTGCTGATGGGCGTGCTCGCGCTGCTCCAGTCGGGCGCCCTGTCGTTCATGGTTCCGTAGCGCGCTTCGGCTGCCCACCCACTCTGCGGCACCGCGCACACCCACCGCGTTCTGGCGAGCGCACGCGGACCGGGCGCGAGTGCCGCAGGTCGGGCGGCGCAGCCTCGCTTGCACGCTAGGCGCCGTCCGGACCCCTAGCGAACCGATGACAGCCGGCCGAACTTCTCCCGCAGGCGGTGGTAGAAGTTCGCGCCGGGCACCTGCGCGAGCTTGCCCTGGTCGTCGACGAAGCTCGCCTCGATCTCCTCGCCCGGCGCCAGCTGGCACACCGGCCGGCCGTCGACGGTGACGTCGACCGATTCCTCGCGCGAGCGGTTCATGACCGTCAGCACGTCGCTCGGCGCCACCACCAGCGCCCGCGCGGTCAGTGAGTGCGGCGCGATGAACGAGACCACGAACCCCGCGACGCCCCAGGCCATCACCGGGCCGCCGTTGGCGAGGTTGTAGCCGGTCGATCCCGCCGGCGTGGCCACCGCCAGGCCGTCGCAGCGAACCCGCCCGATCTCGTCCTCCCCGACCGCGTAGGCGAGATCGGCGACGCGGTTGCCCGGCTGGCGGTGGATCGAGACGTCGTTGATCGCCAGCCAGTCGCCTTCGCGCCCCGACAGCGCGATCCCCGGCAGCGACAGCACCTCGTAATCGCCCGCGAACGCCCGCTCGAACCCCATTCGCGCCTCTTCGCGGTCGACGGTGGCCAGGAACCCGATCTCGCCGAAGTTCACCGCGAACACCGCGACGCCGGTTCCGGCGTACTTTCGCAGCGCGGTCAGGATCGTCCCGTCGCCGCCGAGCGCGAAGCAGATGTCGACGTCGAGCGGCCCGTCGACGTCGACCTCGACCCCGGTGGCGTGCTCGAGCCGGTGCTTGCGCGTCTCCTCGGCGTCGACATAGAGGACCGCGCCGGCGGCGCGGGCGACCTCGATCAGCTCGCCCACCGCCGGACGTGTCTCCGACGGCCGCCGGTGGGTCAGCACCGTCGCCGTCCGGACCGGATTCAAGGCTCGACCTCCGCCGCGACGCGCTCGATGTCAACCCCCTCGCCCCGGGCTGCCTCGGCGAGCCACACGAACGTCTCGAGGTTCCCTTTCGGGCCGGGCAGGCCGGACGGCGCGTACCCGAGCACGGCGGCGCCGAGCCCTCGAGCCGCTTCCCCGACCTCAACCAGCGCGCGCCGTCGGTCGCCGGCGTCGCGCACAACGCCCCCCTTTCCCACCCGCGAGCGCCCGACCTCGAACTGGGGCTTGATCAGCGCCAGGCAGTCGAATCGGTCCGCCGCGCACGCGAGCACGGCCGGGAGCACCTTGGCCAGCGAGATGAACGAGACGTCGATCACGATCAGCTCGGGCGCGTACGGAAGCTGGTCGGGTGCGAGCGAGCGCGCGTTGCACCGCTCGATGACCGTGACGCGCGGGTCGGTCCGGAGCCGCCAGTCGAGCTCGCCGTAGGCGACGTCGACGCAGGTCACGTGCGCGGCGCCGGCCTGGAGCAGGCAGTCGGTGAACCCGCCGGTCGACGCCCCGACATCGACAGCCCGGCACCCCGCGACGTCAACCGCAAACGCGTCGAGCGCGTTGCGAAGCTTGATCCCGCCGCGCGAGACGAACGGCGGGCCGGTTACGACCTCGACCTCGACGTCGTCTGACACCAGCTGGCCGGGCTTCTCCGCCCGCCGGCGGCCGGGCAGCAGCAGCACGTCGCCGGCCAGCACAGAGGCCGCGGCGGCGGAGCGCGACGGGAACATCCCCCTCGCGGACAGCAGCGTGTCGATCCGAACCCGCTTCACTGAGCGGAACGGTACGTGATCGTGTTCAGGCAGCCAGCGTCGACACGGTCTCGACGGCCCAACCGAGGGCGTCGCGGTACGAGCTCGCGATCCCCGGGGCGTGCGACTGGAGGCTCGCGGCGTCGAAATCGCCCTGCTCGTAACTGACCACGGCCTTCAGGATCGCGCCAGCCGGGCCGTCGCGACGGAGCAGCGCAGCGCTGACCTCGTCGGCCAGCGGCAACTCCTCGACGATCGTCTCGAGCGGCACTTGGAGCAGCGCGTCGGCCACCGACAGCAGCCCGACGGTAAACAGCTGGTCGCCGGCGACGTCGCCGAGATCGGCGCCGAGCAGCTCGCACATGCGCGCCCGCGTCAGCCCCATGACCGACAGCTCCCGGGGCGCGTTCGGGCCGCCGGTCAGCGCCACCAACAGCGCCCATCGCGACACCCCGCGCGAGCCGAGCATCATCACCGCCTGGCGGATCGAGGCGATGTTGCCGCGCATCCCGACGTAGGCCGAGTTGATGTAGCGCAGCAACTTCACGCTCAAGCCGACATCGCGGTCGATCACCTGCTCGAGGTCCTCGATCGTCGCCGACTGCCCCTGGAGGGCCGCCAGCGCGACGAGCGTGCCCATCTCGCCGACCGGGACGTTGCGAACCGCGGCCTTGTGCCGGCTCGCGTAGAACGGCCCGGCGAACAGCTCGAACCCGAGCTGCTTGGCCGCCTCGAACTTGTTGTAGTCGGCCAGCCCGGAGGCCAGGGGCGTCGCGCGCCCGGCCACGATCCGCGCCACCGCGGCCTGCGCAGCCTCGTGCGACCAGGTCGTGAAATCGACCTCGACGGTGCCGAACAGATCGAGCAGCACCGCGTCGAAGTCGGGACCGGGGAGCGCGTACAGCGACAGCGCATAACCGCGTCCGGCGAGCGCGTCCAGTACCTTGGCCAGCTCCGGATCGCGGGCGGTGTCGTACGCGATCCTCAACATCACCCGGTCGGGGCGGACCGGCGGGACGCCGAGCGCGAGCAGCACGTCGCGTGAGAGCGGCAGATGGGCCAGGGCGTCGCCGACGAGCTCGTCGAGCCCGACGCCGCTGAGCACGTCGCCGAGCAGCCGCGCGGCGGAGGTCTCTCCGTGCGCCGAGCCGTCCGCGGACCCGTAGGCCAGCCTGTACCCGATCACGCGCATCTCCCCGTCGACGACGGGCTGGCGAGAGATGAACACATCCGACGGCGCCTCGGTCGGCTCGGGTGGGTTGGGCCCGGGTGGGCGGGATCCAATTCAAGCTCCTGGGTTGCCATCAACTCATTGTCGGCATTCGGGGCCCGCGACCACAGGGGTAATCGCGGCCGTCAACGGTTGGTGGACGGCCTGCTGGGGCCTCAGACCGTCGGCAGGCCGCTGTATTCGGCGACGGCCGATTCGATCCGGTCGGCGATCCGCTCGCCGGTGAACCCGACCTCCTGGTGCAGGAGCTTCGGCGCGCCGTGGGTCACGTACCGGTCCGGAAGACCGACGCGGAGGATTCGCGGCGCCAGCCCGGCGTCCGACAGCCGCTCCCAGACGGCCGACCCGAACCCTCCGGCGAGCACTCCCTCCTCGACGGTCACGAGCAGTTCGTGCTCGGCCGCCAGCTGGGCGGCCAGGCCGGCGTCGATCGGCTTCGCGAAGCGGGCGTCGGCGACCGTCACCGACAAGCCGCGCCCGGCCAGGATGTCCGCGGCTTCGAGCGCCTTGCCGACCCCGCTCCCGTACCCGAGCAGGGCCACCCGGTCGCCCTCACGGAGGATCTCGCCGGTCCCGATCTCGATCGGCTCCGGGCGCGCCGGCAGCGGGACGCCAACCCCCTCGCCGCGCGGGTAGCGCAGGGCCACCGGGCCATCGTCATAGAGAAGCGCGGTCCGGAGCATGTTGACGAGCATCGCCTCGTCCCGCGGGGCCATCAGCACGATGTTCGGCAGGCACCGCAGGTACGCGATGTCGAACGCGCCGTGATGGGTGGGGCCGTCGTCGCCGACGAGGCCGGCGCGGTCCATCGCGAACGTGACGTTCAGCTTCTGCAGGCAGACGTCGTGGACGATCTGGTCATACGCGCGCTGGAGGAACGTCGAGTAGATCGCCGCGACCGGCTTGCACCCCTGGAGCGCAAGGCCGGCAGAGAACAGCACCGCCTGCTGCTCGGCGATCCCGACGTCGAAGTAGCGGTCGGGAAGCTCGCGCTGGAGGATGTTCAAGCCGGTGCCGGAGTTCATCGCCGCGGTGATGCCGATCACCCGCTCGTCGCGCCGGCACTCCGCGACGAGCGCCTCGCCGAACACCTGCGTGTACTGCGGAGGGGCGGGCTTGCCGCCCGACGGCTTACGCACCGCGGCCGCGGGGACGCCGTTGGCGATCGACTTCGGCTTGGCGGCGTGCCATTTCTCCATCCCCTCGAGCCCGCCCTCCTCGGCCGGCGCGAAGCCCTTGCCCTTGACCGTCGCGCAGTGGATCACGACCGGCCGCTGAGCGATCAGCGCCTCGCGCAACGCGCGCCTGACCGCGCGCACGTCGTGGCCGTCGATCACACCGATGTAGACGAAATCGAGCTCCTCCCACCACAGACCTGGCGCCCAGAAGGCCTTGATCGACTCCTTGACGTGCGGGCCAACCCGCTCGAACGTCGCGCCGATCCCGGCGGGGAGCTTGGTCAACCCCTCCTCGAAGCCCTCGCGGGCCCGCCACAGCTTGGGATTGAGGCGGACCCGGTTGAACTGCCGCGACAGCGCCCCGACGTTCGGCGCGATCGACATCCCGTTGTCATTGAGCAAGACCACGATCGGGGTGCCCTCGCCGCCGGCCTGGTGGACGGCCTCGAACGACACGCCGCCGGTCAGCGCGCCGTCGCCGACGACCGCCACGACGTGGCCGTCCGCGCCCACGCCGCGCCGCATGGCCTCCTTGATCCCGACCGCATAGCCGATCGCGGTCGAGGCGTGGCCTGCGCCCATCACATCGTGCTCGGACTCGGCGATCGAGCAGAACGGCGCCAGGCCGTTGTACTTGCGGATCGTCTGGAGCTGATCCCGACGCCCGGTCAGGATCTTGTGCGGGTAGGCCTGATGGCCGACGTCCCACAGGATCTTGTCCCGGGGCGAGTCGAGGATCGAGTGGAGCGCCACCGCGATCTCGCACGCGCCGAGATTGGCGCCGAAATGGCCGCCGATCTCACCGACGGTGTCGATGATGTGCTCGCGCACCTCTTGCGCGACCTGCTGCAGCTCCTCGTCGGTGAGGTCGTGGAGGTCTTGGGGCTTGTCGATTCGCTCTAGAAGTGTGGTCATCAGAAGGATCGGGTCGCGATGAAATCGGTGATCTGGACCAGCTCGCTTGTGTTGGATCCCGCGCGCCCGGCCTGCGCGAGCGCGGTGAGCGCGCGGCGGTGGGACTCCCCGGCGAGCGCTCGAGCCCGCTCGAGTCCGAATTCGCTCACGTAGGTGCGTTTACCCAACCGCTCATCGCTGCCCTGCTGCTTCCCCAGCGTTTCCTCGGAGCCGGTTACGTCGAGTATGTCGTCCACTATTTGGAAAAGTATCCCCAGCTCCCTCGCGAAGCCTCGGAAGCTGTGAATTCTCTCAGGTTCATCGAGTCCGGCCAGGAGGAGCACGCACTCGATGCTCGCGGCGATCAGTCGGCCGGTCTTGAGCTCGTGTAGGCGCCGTAGCCCGTCGGGACCGTCGGGGGCCGTGGCAGCGACGTCTATGTACTGGCCCGCGACCATCCCCTGAGCTCCGGTGGCGCGGGCGAGCTCGCGCGCGGCCGCCAGCAGGTTCGCTGGCTCCGCGTCCTGGTGGGACAGCAGCAGCACGAACGCCTCGGCGTAGAGGCCGTCCCCGGCCAGGATCGCCACGTCCTCGCCGAACGCCCGATGGCACGTCGGCCGGCCGCGGCGCAGGTCGTCATCGTCCATCGCCGGCAGATCGTCGTGGATCAGCGAGTACGTGTGGATCAGCTCGATCGAGACGGCCAGCGGAAGCACCCACTCAGGGTCTTGGCCGATCGCGGAAGCCGTCGCGAGCGCGAGCACCGGCCGGATCCGCTTCCCGCCCGCCAGCAGCGAATAGCGCATCGCCTGCTCGAGCCCGTCGGACGCGGGCTCGGTTCCGAATCGCAGCGTCTCGAGGCAGCGTTCGATCTGGTCTCGCAGGTGCTCGGGGTATCTGGCTGCAGCCGCGGGTGGCACCACGTCCGGGCCGCTCGTTGTCTGGAGCACTAGCCGGCCGGCAGCGGGAGCTGGCCGGGAAGGTCCGGCAGCGGCTCGAGCGCCGCGCGGGTCCGCTGATCGACTTGAGAGCTGGCTTCGCTGGCCAGCCGCGCGCATTCCTCGATCAGCGCGAGCGCGCTGTCGACTTCGAGGTCGGGGCCGCGCAGCTGCTCGGCCGCCTCCTCGAGCCGGGCGCTGAGCTCGGTCAGGGGATCGGTCACGCCCGCAAGGGTAGCGGCAACCCGCCGGCCTCGGGCCGAAACCGCGTCAGGCGGCCCGGTCGGCGTCAAGCGCCTCGTTGACCAGCTCGTCCGCCCGCGCGTTCTCGGCCCGGGGGACGCTGCGGATCCGCCAGCGATCGAAATCCTGCAGGGCGGCTACCGCCTCGGCGTGGAGCGGCTTCATCGCCGGATGCTTGACCTTGTAGGCGCCGGTCACCTGGCGAGCGACCAGCTCGGAGTCGTTGACGATCTCGATCTCGCGGGCATCGAGCGCCCGAGCCCGCTCGAGGCCCTTGAGCAGCGCTCGGTACTCGGCCACGTTGTTGGTGGCGATCCCGATCGTCTCACCGAGCTCCTCGAGCAGCTCGCCGTCAGGATCGGAGATCACCACGCCAATCGCCGCCGGGCCCGGGTTTCCGCGAGCGCCGCCGTCCACGTGGACGACGACCTTCACCGGTGCACCAAGCCCCCGGCGGGGGCGCTCAATCGGTGGCCAGCTCGGGGAGCTCGCCGGTGACGCGCGGGCGACGCCGATCGCGGACTGCGCGGTTGCCGCCGCCAGCCGAGCTCCGGCCTCGCCGCGAGGTCTTGCGGCGATCGACGATCACCTCGACGTTGGGATCGCTGGCGTAGTAGCTCTCGAGCTTGTCCAGCAACTCGTCGGCAAGCTCCTCTGGGACAACGCAGTAGATCACGGCTCTTGATGCTAGAGGACATATCGCGGGCTTTACATCGAACCTTCGTCCAGTCGCCTCGGGCCGGTCAGCCGCTCTCAGCGGCCGCGGGCGCACCCGCGACTGGCCCGGGGGCCGTTCTCCGGCCTCTGGCGGCTCTCCTCGGGCTCAGGCGGGCCCGAGGGCCCCGTGCTCGTCGTAGGAGGCGTTCGGCTCGCGCTCCTGCGGCGTCAGCTCGTCGAGCTCGTACCCCTGAGCGGCCACCCGGACCACGGGCACCTCGTCGGAGAGGTCGACCTCGTAGCGATACCAGCAAAGCTCCCAGGAGGCGACGATGTCGACGAGACTCGAATGCCCCATATTCGGGTGAATCGAGACGTCCGGGGCCCCGAGCGATCGCGCCACGCCCGCGACCGTGCGGCGGTGCTCGGAGTTGTTGAACACCGCCATCGCCGAGGCGATCTTCTGCTCGGCGCCCACGGGGACCGCGCGAACGTGCCGCGGCTCCCTCGTCGTGGCGCGCTCGCGCCGGCGCGGGGCCGGGCGAGGCTCGGGCGCCGGAGCGCGGGGATCGGGCGGAAAGTCCGGCTCGGCGTCCATCGGCTCGGGCGGCTCGGGCGTGCGCTCGCGCCGCCGGCGCAGGCGGCTCAGCAACGACCCCCGCCGGGCAGAGGTCGACTCGTTCTCGTCGTACGTCGGGACGGTTCCCTCGCGCAGCCAGCCCTCGTTGAGGGCGCGGGATTTGCACAGCTCGCACACCGAGCGCCGCGCGCCGCCGTCGATGTAGACCTCGGCGCGCTCTCCGCGCAGCAGCGTCCGTCCGCACACGTCACAGATCGTGTACGCGGTGGACGGTCGGATGTCCTTGGTGATCGCCACGGGCAGACAGACGAATATAACGAGCGCGCGAGTCCGAGACGTCTGCCGGGCTTACGCCTTCACCGCTTCCTTCTCGGCCCGGGCCTCCTCGACCACCTTCCCGGCGAGGTGCCCGGGGACCTCCTCATAGCGCAGGAATTCCATCGTGAACTCGCCCTGGCCGCCGGTTATCGACCGCAGATCCGGGGCGTAGGAGAGCATCTCGGCCATCGGCACCTCGGCCTTGACCTCGGTCATGCCGGCGCCCACCGGCTCCATCCCGAGCGGCCTTCCGCGCCTGGAGTTCAGATCGCCGATCACGTCGCCGACGGACTCCTCGGGCGCCGCCACGGTGACGAGCATGTGCGGTTCGAGCAGCACCGGCCCGGCCTGCTCCATGGCCTGCTTCATCGCCAGCGAGCCGGCCAGCCTGAACGCCATCTCGGATGAGTCCACCGTGTGGTATGAGCCGTCGTACAGGCGGACGCGCACGTCCTTGACCGGATAGCCGGCGACGACCCCGGCCTGCATCGCATCATGGACGCCCTTCTCAACCGCCGGGATGAAGCCCGTCGGGATCACGCCGCCCTTGATCGCATTGACGAACTCGAACCCGGATCCCGCCTCGAGTGGCTCGATTTCGATGTGGCAATCGCCGAACTGACCACGGCCGCCGGTCTGCTTCTTGTGGCGCCCGTGGGCCTTGGCATGCTTGCGGATCGTCTCCTGGTAGGGCACGTGCGGCGGGTTCAGGTTGACCTCGGCGCCGAAGCGAGACTTCAACCGCTCGACGATCACCTCGACGTGGACCTGCGACAGTCCGGCCACGATCTGCTCGCCGGTCTGGTCGTCACGGTGCAGGTCGATCGTCGGGTCCTCCTCCTGGAGGCGGCGCAGCGCGGTGAACACCTTCTCCTCGTCGCCCTTGCTCTTGGGCTCGACCGCGAATGCCATCACCGGCGCGGGGAGCTTGATGCTCGGCATCTCGATCGGCTCGTCGCGCGAGGCCAGCCAGTCGCCGGCCTTGGTCTCCTTGAGCTTGGCGACCGCGCCGATGTCACCCGGCCCGAAATCGTTGGCGTGACCGGTCTGATTGCCCTCGAACGTCAGCAGCTGGCCGATCCGCTCCTTGGTGTGATTCCGCGTGTTCAGCACCTGCGAGTCCTGCTTGACCACGCCCTGGTAGACCCGGAATATGTTGATCCGGCCGGCGAACGGGTCCGCGCGTGTCTTGAACACATAGGCGAACATCTCTTTGTCCTCGACCGGCTCGAGCGTCACCTCGCCCACCTCCAGGCCGCCATGCTTGACCGGCGAGGGAAGGTCCTCGACGATCGCGTCGAGCAGGCGGTTCATGCCGAGGTTGCGGGTCGCGACCCCGCAGGTCACGGGGAATATCGCGCCATGGTTCGTCCCGTCCTTCAGCGCGGTGACGATCTCCTCGTGCGAGATCTCCTCGCCCTCGAGATAGCGCTCCATCAGCGCGTCGGAGTTCTCGGCGACCTCATCCATCAGCTTCTCGCGGTACTCCTGGGCCTGGGCCGCGAGCGCGTCCGGGATCGGGATCTCCTTGCAGTTCTCGCGGGTGACGCCGTCGTACGCGTACGCCTTCATGTCGATCAGGTCGATCACGCCGGACACCTCGTGCTCGGTTCCGATCGGAATCTCAGTCGCCACAACGTGCTGACCAAAGGCCGCCTTGAGCGAATCGAGCGTGCGGAAGAAGTCGGCGCGCTCGCGGTCGAGCATGTTGACGAACAGCAGCCGCGCCAGATCGAGCTCGGCGGCGCGCTGCCACAGGCGACCGGCGTGAACCTCCACGCCCATCACTCCGTTGATCACGAAGATCGCGGACTCGCATACGCGCAGAGCGCCGAGAGCGTCGGCGATGAAACTCGAGTCGCCCGGGGTGTCGATCAGGTTGACCTTCCGGTCCTGCCACTCGAACGTCGCCACCGCGGCAGTGATCGACATCTGCCGCGCCTTCTCGTCGGGGTCTACGTCGGAGACGGTGGTCCCTTCGACGACCGAGCCCATGCGGTTCACGGCGCCGGCCTGGAACAGCAACGCCTCGTGAATCGACGTCTTACCACTACCGCGGTGGCCGACGAGCGCCACGTTGCGGATGCGGTCCGCCGGCTTGTGCATGCCTGTCTCCTTCCTCTAGAGGTCCCTGTGGGCCGACGATACCGTTTGTGAACGTCGGCCGGTGCGCTACGAGGCGGACTCGTCTTCGCCGCCGGCGTCGGTCGGTGGCGGCGTCGACTCGCCGGGGGCCTCGGGCGGCGGGGTGGCCGCCGGCGGGGCGCTCGGCGGAGGTGGCGTTGCGGGTTCCGGCGGAGGGGCCGCCGTGGGCGCGGTGGCCGGGGGCGTGGCAGTCGTGGGCGCGGCGGTGGTGGGCGCGGTGGTCGCGGGCGCGGTCGTCCCGAGGTCGGTCCCCCCGATCCCGAGGGTGCTCGTGTGCGCCGGCAATCCCATCTGCTGGCGCTGGAGCGCGACCAGCTCGCCGTTGTACTCGGCGATCCGGAACACGACGATGATGAACTCGAGGATCACCCGCGTGTACACCGTGTAGAGCAGCGCGGCCAGCGGCGCGAGGATGAGCAGCGTGAGGATCCCGGCCCCGGCGCTGCTGGTGAACGCGCCGATGATGAAGAACAGGGAGAACAACCCGATCACGATCAGCGAGATCACGTACAGGACCTTGATGATCCGCGTGGTGATCAGCGAGCTGAACGAGATGTCGAACAGCGAGGCGAAGAAGCCCTTCTGCATGGTGTGACCCTCCGTGTGAGATGAGAGAGCCGACAGGCTCTAGTCGAGCTCGCCGGCCAGCTTCGAGCGCAGCCGCAGAACCGCCTTGGTGTGGAGCTGCGACACCCGAGACTCGGTGACCCCGAGGACCTCGCCGATCTCGCGCAAGGTCAGATTCTCGTAGTAATAGAGCGCGACTACAAGCTTTTCGCGCTCGGGCAGCGCCGCGATCGCATCCGCGATCCGGTCGCGTAGCTCGCTCTGATCCATCAGCTGCTCGGGATCGGGTGCGCCGCGGTCGGGCAGCGTGTCGAGCAGCGAGATCGCGTCGCCGGTCGAGTCCGACACGCTCCACAGCTCGTCGAGCGCGACGATCGTCGAGTTCGAGATCTGGATCAGCGCGTTCTGGAAGTCCTCAACGCTGACCGCCAGCTCGCTCGCCATCTCTTCGTCGGTCGGCGCCCGCTGGTAGCGGGCCTCGAGCTTCATGTTGGCCCGCTCGATCTCCCGAGCGCGGGCGCGCACCGAACGCGGCACCCAGTCGAGCGTCCGCAGCTCGTCGATGATCGCGCCGCGGATCCGGGTGATCGCGTACGTCTCGAACTTGATCTCCCGGGTCAGATCGAATCGCTGGATCGCCGAGATCAGGCCCCCGAGCCCGTACGAGATCAGATCGGATTCCTCGACATGGGCCGGCAGGCCCGAGCTCATCCGTCCCGCGACGTACTTGACCAGCGGGGAGTAGGCGACGACAAGCCGCTCCCGCGCGCGTTCATCGCCGGTCGCTTTGAACCGCCTCCAGAGATCCTGTAGCTCGATCGCTTTGACGTTGGTTTGCAATTTCCCCGAGGACGTGTAGGCCCGCTAGGCGCGGGGATGAGCTCGCGCATACGTGGACCGAAGGCGGGCCGACTCAACGCGAGTGTAAACCTGAGTGGTCGAAATAGTTGCATGACCAAGGAGTTCCTGGATTGCGCGCAGATCCGCGCCGCCGTCGAGCAGATGCGTTGCGAACGAATGGCGGAGCGCATGCGGATGCGCGTTGGCCAGCGCCGGCGAGCGGCCCACCGCGCGCCTGGCCCAGCCACCGAGCCTCCGCCTGACGTCCGAAGTCGAGAGCCGGCGGCCCGACTTCGACAGGAACAGGGCACTGGCGCCCTCGACATTGAGGGCGGCGCGGCCGCGCGCCAGGTAGCGCTCGAGCGCCTCGAGCGCGTGCTCGCCGACGGGGACCAGGCGGGTCTTCCCCCCCTTTCCCTCGACGCGCACGGTCTCAGAGTCGAAGTCGACGGCCTCGAGGTCGAGCGAGACGAGCTCCTCGGCGCGCAGGCCGCAGGCATACGCGAGCTCGAACATCGCCCGGTCGCGGAGCTCGAGCGGCGTCGTGGCCGGGATCGAGTCGAGCAGCGCTGCGACCTCGGCCGCCTTCAGAACCCGCGGCAGGCGCTGAGCCTTCTTGGGTGAGCTGAGCAGCTCGGCTGGGTTGTCCTCACGCGCGCCGAGCTCCATCTGGCTGCGGAACAGCCCGCGCAGCGCGGCCAGCCGGCGCGCGACCGTCGCCGGCGCGATCCCGCGCTCCGAGAGCCCGGCCGCATACCGCCGGAGCGTCCGGACGTCGATCTGAGCCGGCTCCACGCCCCTCGCGCCCGCCCAGTCCGCGAACTGCCGGGAGTCGCTCCGGTACGCCTCACGGGTCTTCTCGGCGACGGCGCGGCGCCTCAGGTCCTGGTCGAACGCCTCGAGCGCCGCCGGCCAGGCGGACATTTCGGCGAGCGACGACATCGACGCACCGTATTCGCCACGCGCCCCGCGGTGCCTGCTCTCAAGGTCCGCCGGCGGACACTAAGCGACGTCTACGAGCGTCCCGATCGGCGTGTAGGGATACACGGCGGCGGCCTCGGAGTACGGCATCTCGACACAGCCGAGGCTCTGCTGGGAGCCGTAGGACGCGCGGAGGAAGCCGTGCAGTGCGTCCCCGCCGTTGAAGTAGCTGACGTACGGAACGCCGGGGTCGCTGTAGTGGCTGCCGTCCGGATTGGTTCCGCTCATCGTCACCGACAGCGCGTGCTCGAACACGGGGAACACGCCCTGCGCGGTCGGCGCCGCCGGGATGCCGGTGTTGACGGCGCCGGAGGACACGGTCTTGCCGTTGTGCCACGTCGACTGGCTCTCCGGGCTGCTCTCGCTCACCTGCACGAACGTGTAGCCGAAGGTGTTCTTCTTGCCCTGCACGGCCGCAGTGATCAGCGCGTTCCAAACGGCGGGGCCGGGGACGCCGTCGGCGGTCATTCCCTGCTGGTCCTCGAACATCATGACCGCGCCCCTGGTCATCGTCCCGAACGTGCCGGGCGCCCACATGTTCCTCAGTGCGGCGGGCGTGTTCGAATAGCGCATGCTGAAGCTGCCGGCCGGAGGCTTGACCGCCGCGCTCAGCTGGTTGGCGGTACTGGGACCGGGCCCCGAGCCGTCGTAGTGGAACCGGAGCGGGAGGTACCCGAGCACGGCCAATAGCTGCTGCAGACGCGTCGTGGTTCCCTGTGGCACCGTCCAGCCACCCCACGCGTCGCCGCTCTGCTTGGCGCCGATCAGGTGGACGCCGTTCGGGAGCCCGATCGTCACGCTCGCGCCGAGCCCATAGCCGAAGCCCTCGGGCTGGAACTGGATCGCGTGTGCGCTGATCTGGTGCCACGTGCCAGGGGTCCGCGGCAACACCGGCGGCATCGAGCCGTCGAGCGCCTTGGAGACGGGCTTTGAGAACGTGAGCGTGATCGGCGTGGTCGCCTTGATCGTCGTGCCCGGCGACGGGTAGGCGACCGCAGTGGTCGCGGAGCCGGCCGGGAACCAGCTGACGAGCGCGGCCGACGACTTCTCCCACGAGCGCGGCGTCGCGGCCACGTAGACCGATCCCGCCTCCGCGGTGCGAGCGAGCGAGACCACCGACTGCGGCGTGGAGAGCACCTGGCGGTGCAGGCTCGTCGGCTCGGCGCCGGACGAGACGGTCGCCACCGGCTCGGCGAACTGCAGGTGGAGCGGCTGGCCCGAGGCGACGGTCAGGAAATGGGCTTTGAGGCGCGCGCTCGGCGTGATCAGCGTCAGGTTCAGCCGCTCGGTCTTACCGGTGAGCCACGCGACCGAGCCGGGGTGCTTGACAACGACCTGAACCGTCAGCTGCTCGTGGGCGGGGATCCGCTGCTTCGGCCAGATCTGCTTGCCGGTCGTGTACACGGGGATCGCCGACTTCGTCGGACCGCCGTAGGCACGCACGCTCTCGATGGTTCCGCCGCCGAGCGGCAGCGTCACTTTGGCCAGCGCGGTCGGATCGGTTGTGAGGCTCGCCTTAGAGCTCTTGACCGCGATCGCGGCTACGGCCGCGGCGCCGACCAGCACGACCAGGAGTCCGAGCGCAATGTACGGACCCCGCCGGCGATGAGTACGAGTTCCTGCGGCCGCCCGACGCGGCTCCCTGGCGGGCCTCGCCGGGCTTCGCTCAGGGCGTAGGTAGGAAACTCGTGCTCTTGCGCGTGCCAGTCAGACCACCTCTAGACCAATCGTACCGATCGTCCCGTACGGTATCCGTACACCCGGGCATTTGTTCAGACTTCTGCAAGAGACATTTCATTCCTGCCAGGGTGGGTGCGCCCGGGGCCGGGGGCGCGTGCCCAGGAAGTGCAGGCGCGACGCGCTGGTGGGCTCACTAGCGGGTGACCGCGCCCAGCGAAGCGCTCGAGACGAGCCGGGCGTACTTGGCCAGCGCGATCGCCGGCGCGGGCCGCTCCGGTGGCTTGTAATCGCTGGCGCGGGCCGCGATTTCGTCGTCAGAGAGCCTGACGTCGAGGCGGCGGGCATCGACGTCGAGGGTGATCTCATCGCCGTCGCGGACGATCCCGATCGGGCCCCCGCGCACTGATTCCGGTGCTACGTGCCCGGCCATCAGGCCCCGCGTGGCGCCTGAGAAGCGGCCGTCGGTCAGCAGCGCGACCTGTTCGCCGAGCCCCTCCCCCACGAGCGCGGCCGTGACCGCGAGCATCTCCCGCATCCCGGGCCCGCCGGCCGGTCCCTCGTTGCGGATCACGACCACGTCACCCGCCTTGATTCCCTGGGTGCGCACGGCGGCCATCGCGTCCTCTTCGGACTCGAACACCCGCGCCGGCCCGGTGTGCGTGCGCCGCTCGTATCCAGCCACCTTGACCACGCACCCCTCGGGCGCGAGGTTGCCGTGGAGGATCACGAGCCCGCCGGTGGCCTTCAACGGGTTGTCCAGAGGCCTGACCACCTCCTGGCCCTCGGTCTCCTGCGCTTCATCGGCATGCTGGCCGACGGTCTTGCCGGTGACCGTCTGTGCGTCTTCGTGAAGGAGTTCGGCCTCTTTGAGCCGCTTCAGCACGAGCGGGACACCGCCGGCCGCGTACAGGTCCGGGGCGACGAAGCGGCCGCTCGGCTTGAGGTCGCACAACAGGGGCGTGCGTTCGCTGATCCGGTCGAAGTCGTCGATCGACAGCTCGATGCCCATCTCCTTGGCCACGGCAAGGAGGTGCAGGACCCCGTTGGTCGAGCCGCCGCTGCACGCGATCGCCGCGATCGCGTTCTCGAGGCTGTCGCGGGTGATGATGTCGCTCGGCGTCTGGCCACGCTTCAGGACATCCATCACGAGCCGACCGGCCTCCTTGGCCACGTCGACCTTGTGCGGGTCGGTGGCCGGAACCCCCGATGAGCTCGGGGAGATTCCGAGCACCTCGAACGCCATCGCCATCGTGTTCGCGGTGAACTGGCCACCGCACGCCCCGGCGCCGGGCGACGCGGCTTCCTCGATCGCGGTCAGCTCATCGTCCGTGATCCGGCCGGCGGCGTGCGCGCCGATCGCCTCGAACACTTCCTGGATCGTGATCCGCTCACCCTTGTAGTGACCGGGGTAGATCGAGCCGCCGTACAGCATCAGGCTCGGCACGTTCAGCCGGCACAGCGCCATCACGGTGGCGGGGATCGTCTTGTCGCAGCCGCTGATCGCGATCACCGCGTCGAACGCGTGAGCGGAGGCCACGAGCTCGATCGAGTCCGCGATCACCTCGCGGCTGGCCAGCGAGGCCTTCATCCCCTCGGTGCCCATCGTGATCCCGTCCGAGATCGCGATCGTGTTGAGCTCCATCGGCGTGCCGCCGGCCTCGCGGATTCCCTCCTTGACCTTGGCGCCGAGCGCCCGGAGGTGGAAGTTGCACGGCATCGTCTCGGTCCACGTGTTGGCGACGCCGATGATCGGCTTGGCGAGCGCCTCGTCGTCGTAGCCGATGCCTTTCAGGTACGCACGGGCAGCGGCGCGCTCGGGCCCCTCGGTGAGCGCCCGGCTCTTGTGCTTGAGGTCGAAGTCCGGCATGGCCCGAGAACTGTAATGACCCCGGTGCGCCGGGGGCGTTTCGGGGCTCGCCCGCCGGATAACCCGTCGCGCCCGGAGCGCTTCAAGGCCCGCCGGCCGGGATGCTTGAAGCGCCTACGCGGCGCCCTGGCGATCGCCAGGGCGCGCGGTGCCGTCACCGCCGGCGGCGTCGCGCATCCGCGCGCGCTCCCACTGCGACAGGCGCCACAGGTCCCGCCTGACCTGCGCGGGATCGAGCTGGCGACCCGGCAGGTGCATGTTCGCGGTCGAGATCAGCCGGCGCTCGTCACCGGTCAGCGCCATCCATTTGGCGAGCACGTCGTCGGAGTCGGGCAGCCGCGAGCTTCCGTACGGTCGGGTCTCGTCGGGGAACGTGACGCAGTACTCATTGAGCAGGCGGTGCGTCTGGGCCAGGTACGCGAGGATCGGCCGGTGGGGATAGATCAGGTACGCATACGGGGCGCCACCGGTGCCTCCGGCGTCGTCAGGTCCGTCCGCGAGCGTCCCCCACACCCGCAGGAACCCGAGATCGCGGTACATCGCCCACTCCTCCTCGTTGACGCACGAGCGGAGCAGCGCCCGCGCCCGCTGTTCCGCGCGGCGCTCGCGTCCCGGGTCGTACGACCAGGTGGGCGCGCGCTGACGGCGGGCCCGCCACCGGTTCCAGAGGTCGTCGATCCGAGGAATGATCAGATCTGAAAGCAGCGCCAGCGCAACGAGTGCCGTCGCTGCGAGCGCCAGCACCATGACGTTCGGGGCCTACCTGCCGCCCGCGGCCCGCGGGAAGAAGATCACGCGGTCGGCGTCCGAGGGAATGTCTTCGAACGAGCGCACCATGATCGACTCACGCCGTCCGCCCTGATCGGCGACGGGGACGGCCGCCCAAAGGCCCGCGTCAAGCTGTCGGCGAAACTCTTCGATCAAGCGCTGCTCGTCCTCGGCGCGCTCGACGTCACCCTCGGCGATCAGAACCTCTCCATGGCCCGGCTTCATCCTCAGAAAACGCACGGAGGGATTATGCCAAAAGCTCGCGGGCGGCCGGTTGGCCTTGGGTACCAGCGAGGCCGGTTTCCTGGCCTTTGCAGGCAATGCCGAGGATGTCGACGGGGCCAGCGCCGGCGCCGATCTCCCGCAGCCCCTGCGCTACCGCTCGCGACGCGAGCTCCCGGGCCGCTCGCGCCGCCTCCAGCGGATCGTCGCCCCAGGCGAGCCGGGCCGCGAGCACCGAGGAATGAGTGCAGCCAGATCCGTGGGTGGCCCCATCGGGGTGGCGCTCGCCGGGGAGCTCAACCAGCCGCCGGCCGTCGAAGAAAACGTCGGCGAGCTCCTCGCGGTGGCCGCCGGTGACGACCACGATCTTGGGGCCGAGCGCGTGGACGCCACGAGCGAGCTCGGGCACGTCTCGGTCGGTTGTCCCGGGCATGTCGCCCAGCAGTGCCCTCGCCTCGGGGACGTTCGGCGTGACGACGGTCGCTTTCGGGAGCAGCAGCTCGATGAGTGCCTCGCCCGCCTCCGGATCGAGCAGCACCGCGCCCGATTCCGCCACCATCACCGGATCGACCACGACCGGCGTGTGGTCCGGCAGGTCAGCGAGCGCTTGCGCGACCGCTTCGATCGTCGGGCGGTCGCCCAGCATCCCGATCTTGACCGCGTCGACGCCGATGTCCTCCGCCACCGCGCGCACCTGCGCGACGATCACGTCGGGCGGAATCGGGTGGATCGCGGTGACGCCGACGGTGTTCTGGGCCGTGATCGCGGTGATCGCGGTCATCCCGTGGACACCGCAGGCGGCAAACGCCTTCAGGTCGGCCTGGATGCCGGCGCCGCCGCCGGAGTCAGAGCCGGCGATCGAGAGGACGCGCGGGATGCGGTGGCGGGCGCGGGCCGGGTTCACCGCTCCGAGAGTAGTTGGCTGCATAACCCGACAACGTCCCGCGCCCCGCAAGGCCGTGCCGAGTCGTGCACGGTAGTGGTGCACCAGTCGGCACGGCCTCCGGCGTCTGGGTCGACTGTCGCGTCATGCACCACCGGCCAGCGCGCCACCCCATGCACCGCGGGCCAACGCACGCACCACGGGCCAACGCACGCCACCGCGCCCGGCCGTGGCCCGGGAGGCATGTGGGGCATGCGCCACCGGCCACGGCCGAGGCAGCCCGCGTCGATTGGCCCACCACGCATGCTCTCCGGGGGCTCTCGCGGACCGGGCATGCACGCCCTGACAACCGACGCATCGCCTCGTGGCCTTGACAGGGCGCGCATGCCCCGCATGCGTCCCCTACCTAGGCTCGGGCGATCGGGCTGAAATGTCAGGCCACGCATGCTCTAGTGGGATTGAAAACCGCGTCACGGAACGACGGTGAACCGGCCGCCTGCGCCCCGCCGCACGAACCCCGCGAGCTCGAGCTCGGCAAGCGCCGCCAGCCCCTGGTCGGGGGCTAAGCCGGCCCGCGCGAGCGCCGCCGCGGTCGCGTGACCCTCGGCGATCGCCGCGAGCAGCGGTCGCAGCTCGGCCGGCGCCTCGCGGCGGGGCTCGCGGCCGGCGGCGCGTACGCCGGCGCCGAACAGGTGATCGAGCACGTCCTGCGGACCGCGGACGACGCCCGCGCCACCGGCGAGCAGGGCGTTCGGCCCTGCCGCCTGGGGCGTGGTGACGCGCCCCGGGACTGCTCCGACCGGCAGGTCGAGCCGGCGGGCCAGCCCCGCCGTCAGCAGTGCGCCCGAGCGCTCCCCCGCCTCGACCACGACGGTCATCGTGGCGAGCGCGGCGATGATCCGGTTACGCGCCGGGAACATCCAGCGCCGCACGCCGGGGCCCGGCCCGAGCTCGGACACCGCCGCCCCGGTGGCGACGATCCGGCGGTGCAGCAGGCGCTTGGCGGCAGGGTAGGGACGGTCGGCCGACGCCGGCAGCACCGCGAGCGTTGGCCTGCCGGCGTCGAGCGCGCCGGCGTGAGCTGCGGAGTCGATCCCGAGCGCCATGCCGCTCACGATCGTGATCCCGGAGAAGGCGAGCCCCCGCCCGAGCGAGCGGGCCACGTCAAGCCCATACGGTGACGCCCGCCGCGAGCCGACGATCGCGACCGGATCGGCCGCGACCAGCTCGAGCAGCCGCTCGAGCCCGCCGGCGACGTGCAGGACCGCCGGCGGGGCGGTGAGCCGCTCGAGTGACGGCGGGTACGCCCGATCGCAGCGGCAAACGGCCTCGAGGCCGGCGGCACGCGCCCGCGCCCGGACCTTGTCGAGGTCGAGGACACCCAGCTCCCGCCGGACCACCGGCTCCTGAACGCCGCCGACCGCTAGAAGAAGCTCGTCGTCGTCGAGCCCGAGCACCTGGTCGATCCGGCTCCGCGCGCACTCGAGGTGGCCGGCGAGCCGGCCCACCAGCCACGTGCGCGCCGTGCAGCGGTCGCACGCGCGGCTGCTCATGCCGCGAGCGTCGTCTCTGCCTGTCCGCGCTGGCGCAGGCTCAGCGCGGTCAGCAGATCGGCGTGCATGATCCGCTCGTGGCCGCGGAGATCGGCGATCGTCTGCGAGACGCGCACGACCCGGTGGCGCCCGCGCGCGCTCAGCGCGCCCACCTCGTAGGCCTGGGCGAGCGCCCGCTCGGCGGCGTCCTCGAGCCGGACGTGGCGGCGGACCGCCCGCGCGTCCATCTCCCCGTTGCAGCGAGCCGCCGAGCCGGACAGCCGGAACTGTTGGCGCTCGCGCGCGTGCGCAACGCGGTCGCGGGCGGTCGCCGACGACGTCTCCGGGGCGGCACGGAGCTCGTGCTCGGTCGGACGCTCGACGGTCACGAGCAGGTCCATCCGGTCGAGCAACGGCCCGCTCAACCGCCGGCCGTGGCGCCGCAGATCGGCCTCGCCGCACCGGCAGCGGTCCCCGACGCCGGCGAACCCGCACGGGCACGGGTTCGTGGCCGCGACGAGCATGAATCGCGTCGGGAACCTGAGCGATCGCTGCCCGCGCACGATCGTCACGGACCCGTCCTCGAGCGGCTGGCGGAGTGCATCGAGACTCGACCGCTGGAACTCCGCGAGCTCGTCCAGGAACAGCACGCCGTGATTCGCGAGGGTCGCTTCGCCCGGCCGCGGGACGGCGCCCCCGCCCACCAGCCCGGACGGCGAGATCGTGTGGTGCGGTGCCCGGAACGGTCGTGCCTGGACCAGGCCGGCGGCGTGGAGGCCGGCGATGCTGTGGATCCGCGTCACCTCGATCGCCTCGGTCCGGCTCATCGCCGGCAGGATCGAGGGGATCCTCCGCGCCAGCATCGTCTTGCCCGTCCCCGGCGCGCCCTCGAACAGCAGGTTGTGGCCCCCGGCGGCCGCGATCTCGAGCGCGAGCAGCGGGGCGGCGTGGCCCCTGACGTCGGCCAGATCGGGCTCGGCGGCGACCGCGCACGTGTCGACCGGCGGCGCGGGGAGCGGGGGCGGCTCGGATCCGGCGAGCACCTCCGCCGCGGCCCGGAGGCTCGACACGCCGACGACCTCCAGTCCTCCGACGAGCGCCGCCTCACGGGCCCGTTCGCGCGGCACGATCAGTCGCTTCAGCCCGGCGCGGCGCGCTCCTTCGGCGACCGCCAGCGCGCCCGGCGAGTCGCGCAGCTCGCCGCCTAGCGACAGCTCACCGAAAACCGCGTAGGCCCCGAGCGACTCGCCCGGAACCTGATCGCTCGCGGCGAGGACACCGAGCGCGAGCGCCGCGTCGAATCCCGGGCCGACCTTCCGCAGGAATGCCGGCGCGAGGTTGGCGGTGATCCGCGTCTGGGGGAACTCGAAGCCGGAGTTGTGGATCGCCGAGCGGATCCGGTCTCTCGACTCCCGCACCGCGGCGTCTCCGAGGCCTACGATCGTGAACGCCGGCAGGCCGCTGCGGATGTCGACCTCGACCGACACCTGCCGAGAATCGATCCCGTCGATCGCGAACGTGGCGATGCGCGCGAGCATCCCGTGAACGTACGCGCCGGCGCGTCACGGATGGGTGACGCCGTGTTCCAATTCGGCGCAAGGCAGGCGTTCTCGCCTGAGCAGGATTGGAACGCCGCGTGCACCACCTGTCACGTGTCTCGGCGTAGCGTCAGCGACCGTGACCAGCGACCCCCGCCCACGGCTCGGCGCGCTCGGCGAGCAGCTAGCCGCCGAGCATTTGATCAGGCGCGGCTTTCAGATCGTCGAGCGCAACTACCGCACCCGCTGGGGCGAGCTCGACATCGTCGCGTTCGACGGACGGACGCTGGCGTTCTGCGAGGTCAAGACCCGAAAAGCGAGTCCGTCCGGCGGCAGCCCGCTCGACTCAGTCCGGTCGCTCAAGCGCGCGCAGGTTCGCAAGATGGCCGGACGGTGGCTGATCGATCGGACCGACCGCCCGCGCGCGGACACGCTGCGGTTCGACGCGATCGGGGTCACGGTCGACCCGGCCGGCCGACTGCTGAGCCTCGAGCACCTCGAGGGCGCGTTCTGACGAATGCGCCCCCCGCGCCGGCCCGCGCCCACCTAAAGCGACAACTGCTGATACGCCATCGACTGGAACGACCGGCGGTGCAGCGGCGAGACGCCGAGCCGCTCGATCGCCTCGCGGTGCTCGGGCGTGGCGTAGCCGACGTGCTGGGCGAACTCCCACCCGGGGTGGACGGCGTCGGCGCGGCGCATGTACCGGTCGCGAGTCTCCTTGGCGATCACCGACGCGGCGGCGATCGCGGCGCTCTTGGCGTCGCCGCCGATCACGGCGCGCTGATCGTGGCCCAGCGCCGCCACCGGGAAGCCGTCGCTGAGGCAGATGCAGCCCTCGCACGCGACCTTCGCCAGCGCGTCCCGGAGCGCGGCGAGGTTCGTCACGTGCAGGCCGCGGGCGTCGATCCCGGGAGCACATCGGGACACGATCGCCACCTTCGCGGCCATGCGGAGGATCACCGGGAACAGCTCCGCGCGTGCCTCGTGGGTCTGCTGCTTGGAGTCGTTGAGCGCTCCGAGCACGCGGACCTCGCCCGGTCCGATCGCGTCGAGGTCGAACAGCACGGCGGCGGCGACGAGCGGGCCGGCGAGGCATCCGCGGCCGGCCTCGTCGGCGCCGGCGACGAACCGCACGCCCAGCGAGCGGTCGAACTTGAACAGCTTGCGGGCCGCGCGGAGCGAGCTCTTGCGCCGCGGCGACGACCCCGCGCCGTTCGCCCGCGCCCCCGCGCCGTTGGCCCCCGGAGACGACCCCGCGCCGTTCGCCCGCGGAGATGACCCCGCGCCGTTGGCCCGGTTAGAGGAAGCCGATCCGGTCAGGGGGCCAGTACGTGAAGAAGGCCGTCCCGATGAGCCATTTGCTCGGGACGGGGCCCCAGAAACGACTGTCGTCCGACGCGCCACGATTGTCGCCCATCATGAAGTAGTAGCCGGGCAGAATCTTGATCGGTTTGCCGAAATTGCACGAAGGACCGTCTCCGCACTGGAGGGTGTAGTCGTCCTTCTCGCGGACGCCGTTGCGGATCACGTGGCCGTTGACGATCTCGATCGTGTCGCCCGGCACGCCGACCACGCGCTTGATGAACGTCTGGCTGGACTCCGCGGCGGTCGGCTTGTTGCACGCCTGGGCTTCGGGCCCGCCCTGCCCGCCCTGGTTCGGGTTTCCGCACACCGGATCGTCGAAATCGGCCCCGTGCGGCGGGTGGAAGACCTCGATGTCGCCGACGCTCGGGTTGCCGGCGAGGCGGTTGGTGAGGACGCGCTGGCCGACGTCGAGCGTCGGCACCATCGACGGGCTCGGGATCCGGTACGGCTTGACGATGAACGCCTGGATCAGCAGCGCGAGCACGACCGCGATCGCCACCGTGATCACCAACTCGATGAGCGCTTTCATCGGCGGCCTCGGCCCTCCGGCGACGGGTCCGCGATCGCGAGCGCCACTAGTGGCCGGGCGGCCACTATAGGAACCCGATCCGGTCGGGCGGCCAGTAGGTCAGGAACGCCTTGCCGATGATCCATGCTCTCGGAACCGGGCCCCAGAATCGGCTGTCCTCGGAGTCCGGGCGGTTGTCGCCCATCATGTAGTAGTAGCCCCGGGGAATGGTGATCGTCTGGGGGAAGTTACAGGCCGAGTCACCGTCGCACTGGATGATGTAGCTGTCGGGCTCGCGCTTACCGTTGCGGAATACGTGGCCGTCGCGGATCGAGAGGCGATCGCCGGGGAGCCCGACGACGCGCTTGATGAAGGTCTGCGAGGACGGCTGGCGCCACGGCACCTCGCATGCCGTCGGGGCGTCCTGACCGCCCGGACTCTCGCCCTGGCTCGGGTTGGCGCAGCCCTCGGCGTAATTCTTGGGCGGGTGGAAGACGATGATGTCGCCGACGTGGATCGAGGAGAAGTCCATGCCGATCCGATCGACGAGCACCCGCTGGTTGACCCGGACCGTGGGGAGCATCGAGCCGCTCGGGATCCGGTAGGGCTTGACCAGGAACGCCTGGATCGCGAGCGCAAGCGCGAGCGCGGTTACCACCACCACCGCGAGCTCGATCAGCGTGCTCAGCGGCGACTTGCTCGCCTTCGTCACTCCTTCTGTTCGCCGGCGGGTGCCTCCGTGGCGGCCGGACTGGCGTCCTGCGGCGCCGTCGGGGGGACCGACTCCTCGGACTCCGCAGCGCTGGACTCCTCGGCGCCTGCCTCGGCCTGTATCTCCGCCCCCGGCTCGGCCTGGACGTCAACGGCGGCTTCGGCCTGTGTCTCCTCGACAGCCTCCTCGGGCTCCTCCGGAACGGGCGCATGCAGCAGCTCGCGCTCGACCGCCACCTCGGGGGCGGCGCTGCGGCGCTCGCGCACGCGAGCACGCTTGCCGACGCGACCGCGCAGGTAGTACAGCTTGGCCCGGCGGACGTCGCCGCGAGCCGCTACCTCGATCCGCTCGATCTTCGGCGAGTGAAGCGGAAAAGTTCGCTCGACCCCGACGCCGAACGATTGCTTGCGCACCGTGAACGTCTCGCGGGCCCCGTGACCCTGGCGCTTTATGACAACCCCTTCGAACACCTGCGTCCTGCGCCTCGTTCCCTCGATCACCTGGAAGTGCACACGGAGCCGGTCACCGGCGTCAAAGGTCGGTACACGGCGGAGCTGGGCACGCTCCAAGCTGTCGATCACGGTGCTCATGACGTTGCAGATCCCTGCCACACCGGGTGTGTTACGCGGCGGGGCCTGATTTCGCGGCGGAGTGCGCCTGCGCGGGGCCGCCTATGGTAGCGGTTCATCTGAGGCGCCGACTCCCCTCGCAGCGCTCTGTGCAAGCCGCCACTCCCGGATCCGTGCGTGGTGGCCCGACAGGAGCACATCCGGGACGCGCCAGCCGCGGTACTCCGCGGGTCGGGTGTAGTGCGGGTACTCGCGCGCGCCGGCGAGCGCCTCGCTGAAAGACTCCTCGAGCGCCGAGTCGGGATGACCCAGCGCGCCCGGAAGCTTGCGCAGCACCGCGTCGCACACGACCATCGCCGCCAGCTCGCCACCGGCGAGCACGTAGCGACCGATCGACACCTCGTCGGTGGCGAAGTGATCGACGACCCGTTGATCGATCCCTTCGTAGCGGCCGGACAACAGCGTCAGCGCCTGCTCACGCGCGAGCTCGGAGACCAGGCCGTCGTCGAGCACCCGCCCGCCCGCGGCGAGCACGATCACTCGCCGCTCCTCGCGCAACGTCACGGGATCGCGGCCGTAGCGGGCACGCAGCGCCGCCTCGACGACGTCGACCCGCAGGACCATCCCCGCTCCTCCGCCGAACGGCGTGTCGTCGACCTGGCCGGCGCTCAGCGGCGTGTGGTCCCGGTAGTTGACGTACCCCAGCCGATGACCATCCGCCAGCGCGTTGACGACGTGGCGCTGGTGCTCGAACCACGCGAACGCGTCGGGGAACAGCGTGAACACGTCGACGTCCACGCGGGCTCCGGGCTTAGGCCTCGCCGAGGAACCGCAGATCGACGTCGATCGTGCGCCGATCGAGATCGACCTCGCGCACCGCATCGGTGACCAGCGGCACGAGCAGATCGCCGCCGCCTGACCGCTCGACCTCGAGCACCTCGCACGACGGCAGCTCGAACATCCGCCTGACCGTCCCGACCTCGCGGTCACCATCGTGCACGGTGCAACCCGCGAGATCCTCCGCCCACCACTCGTCGGGGCCGAGCTCGGGCGCCACCGTGCGCGGCACGAGTAGGTCCTTGCCGCGCAGCGCCTCGACCGCGGCGCGGTCATCGTGACCCTGCAGGCGCAGGATCACGCGACGGTCGGTGCCCGCCAGCCGTGTGATGTCGAGCTCGCGGTCGTCGACGACGACGCTGTCCGCGGCCTGGAGCAGCTGGGCGTTCGGCCGCGTGACGTGAAAGCTGCCGTCGAGTCCGTGCGGCCGCCCGACCCGGCCGGCGAGAAGCCACTCCGGCGGGACGTTCACACTGCGAAGGACATCAGGCGTCCACGATGTCCACGAACACGCGGCGCTGGCTCTTGACCGCGGCGGCTTTGACGACCGTGCGGAGAGCCGCGGCGGTCCGGCCGCCCCGCCCGATCACGCTGCCGTAGTCGTCATCGGCGACCGACAGCTCGAGCACGACAACGCCGTCGTCCTCCTGGACCTCGTTGACGCGCACCTGGTCCGGATGCTCGACCAGACCGCGCGCCAGGTACTCGAGCAGCTCCTTCATCGCCGCCGGGCTACTGGATGCCCTGGATGCGCAGCAGCTTGCGGACGGTGTCCGTGGGCTGCGCGCCGCGGTCGAGCCAGTCCCGGACTCGCTCCTCGTTCAGGGAGATCGTCGAAGGGTTCGTCTGGGCGTTGTAGTGCCCGACGATCTCGATCACGCGTCCGTCGCGCTTGGCGCGCTGATCGGCGACGACCACCCGCCAGACCGGGTTCTTGCGCCCACCGATGCGGGTCAGCCTTAGTCGTACAGACATGAGAGCGACGAGGTTAGCGGGTCGGGGCGGATGTTCGGCTGCCGGGTGTGAGTGGCTCGGCTCAGCGCGCCTGGCGCATCAGCGCGCCGAGGTCGGGCATGCGGCCCTGCGCGACCTGCCGCATGACCTTGCGCATCTGCTCGAACTGCTTGATGAGGGCCTTGACCGCCTGCACGTTGGTGCCTGACCCCTTGGCGATCCGAAGCCTCCGCGACCCCTTGATCAGCTCCGGGTGACGCCGCTCCTGCGGGGTCATCGACAGGATGATCGCCTGGATCCGGTCGAACTCGCGCTCGTCGATCTTGGCCCCGCGGAGCTCCTTGCCCATGCCCGGGATCATGCCGATCAGAGATTGCAGCGGACCGAGCCGTCGGACCTGCCGCATCTGCTCGAGGAAGTCGTCCAGGCCGAACTCGGACTTGCGCAGCTTGCGCTCGAGCTCGGCTGCCTGGTCCTGGTCGTACGCGGTCTCGGCCTTCTCGATCAGCGTCATCACGTCGCCCATCCCGAGGATCCGCTGGGCCATCCGGTCGGGGTGGAAGCGCTCGAACTGGTCTAGCTTCTCGCCGGTCGACGCGAACAGGATCGGCTTGCCCGTGATCGCCTTGACCGAGAGCGCGGCGCCGCCGCGGGCGTCACCGTCGAGTTTGGTCATCACGACGCCGTCGAACTGGACCACCTCGGCGAACTGCTCGGCCACGTTCACCGCGTCCTGGCCGGTCATGGCATCGACCACGAGCAGCACGTCGTGCGGCTTGACCGCCTTCTTGATGTTCGCGAGCTCGGCCATCAGCTCCTGGTCGACGTGCAGGCGACCGCTGGTGTCGATGATCAGCACGTCCTTGCCCTCGGACTGGGCCCGGTCGCGCGCCCACGCCGCGATCTTGACCGGGTCGCGATCGGTCCCCTGCTCGTACACGTCCGCGCCGGCCTGCCTGCCGACCTTGATCAGCTGGTCGACGGCCGCGGGGCGGTACACGTCGCACGCCGCCACCGCCACCGAGGAGCCGTGCTGCTCCTTCAGGTAGCGGGCGAGCTTGCCCGTGGCCGTGGTCTTGCCCGAGCCCTGGAGCCCGGCCATCACGACGATCGTCGGCGGCCGCGGCGAGAACGACAGCTCGTGCGCCGCCCCGCCCATCAGCTCGGTCAACTCGTCGGAGACGATCTTGACGACCTGCTGGCCGGGATTGAGCTTCCCGATGATGTCCGCGCCGAGCGCCCGCTCCTTGACAGCATTCGTGAAGCTCTTGACGACCTTGAAGTTGACGTCGGCCTCGAGCAGCGCGAGGCGAATCTCGCGCATCGCCGCCGAGATGTCGTCCTCGGTCAGGGTCCCGCGGCCGCGGACGTCGGACAGCGTCGCC
Organism: uncultured Solirubrobacterales bacterium; assembly: GCA_963746695.1. Taxonomy (GTDB): domain Bacteria; phylum Actinomycetota; class Thermoleophilia; order Solirubrobacterales; family Solirubrobacteraceae; genus Palsa-465. Next base: position 419,233 of record CAVVCP010000015.1, read on the forward strand.
TGAAGTTTCTCTGCGAGCGAATCGAACATTTCCGGCTCTCAGCGTACTGCGTGGGCGAGTAACCGCATCCGCGCGCGCTTGCCGCGCGCTCGGCGTCCGGCCTCGCTGTGCGCGCGGCGCGCGCGGTCGTCCGGAGGGCCTCGCTCGCTCCGCTTCAGGATTCCACGGAGACCGCTCCGCTCGCTCGGCAGTTTCCACAGCCCGGCATCCGGCCGGGCTACTGCGTCACCAGCGCCCTGGCGAAGTCGCTCGGATCGAACGGCCGCAGGTCCTCGAGCTGCTCGCCGATCCCGATCAGCTTGACCGGGATCCCGAGCTCCTGGGCGATCGCGAGCGCGATGCCTCCCTTGGCGGTGCCGTCGAGCTTGGTCAGCACGAGGCCGCTCACGGGTACGGCCTCGGAGAACAGGCGCGCCTGGCGAAGGCCGTTCTGCCCGGTGGTCGCATCGACGATCAGTAGCGTCTCGTGGGGCGCCTCCGGGATCTGCTTGCCGATCACCCGCTTGACCTTCGCGAGCTCGGCCATCAGGTCGTCCTGCGTGTGCAGCCGTCCGGCGGTGTCGATGATCACGACGTCGGCCCCGTCGCGCCGCGCGGCGGCGACCGCGTCAAAGGCAACCGACCCCGGATCGGCGTCCGGGGGACCCTTGACGAACCCGACGCCGGCGCGCTGGGCCCACACCTCGAGCTGCTCGACCCCGGCGGCTCGGAAGGTGTCGGCCGCGCCGACCACGACGGTCTGGCCAAGCTCCTTGCCGAGGTGCCACGCGAGCTTGCCGACCGTCGTCGTCTTGCCGGTCCCGTTGACGCCGGCGACGAGGATGACCGTGGGCTGCGGGGTGAGGTCGATCCGGTCCTCGCCGGTCCGGGCGATCTCGGCGAGCAGCTCGGTCAAACGCGCCGTGAGCGCCTCGCCCCCGGAGATCCCGCCCTCGGTGGCCTCGCGCTCGAGCTGTCCGACCACCTTCGCGGTCGTCGCCGCGCCCACGTCGGCATAGATCAGCGCCTCCTCGAGCCGCTCCCATGTCTCGTCGCTCAGATCCTCGAACAGCGTCGCCTGGATCTCGCTGGTGAGCGCCTGGCGGGTCTTGCGGAGGTTCTCGCGCAGGCGGCTGAACATCCCGCGGCGCCGCTCCTGAGTCTCGGGCGCGGCTTCCGAGATCGGATCCCGCCCGCCCGCGCCATCGACGATGAACAGGTCCCGCCAATCGCGGGCCATGGCTAGGCGGCCTCTTCCCGCGCCGGGAGGCGGCGCGAGATCACCTTCGAGATGCCGTCGGCGCCCATCGACACGCCGTACAGTGAGTCGGCCGCTTCCATCGTCCGTTTCTGATGAGTGACGACGATGAACTGGGCGTGGCTCGAGTACGTACGCAGCAGCTCGAGGAACCGATCGATGTTGAGGTCGTCGAGTGCCGCCTCGACCTCGTCGAGGATGTAGAACGGGCACGGACGGGCGAGGAACACCGCGAACAGGAACGCGAGCGCGGTCATCGACTTCTCGCCACCGGACAGCAGCGTCAGCCGCTTCATCTCCTTACCGGCCGGGGTGATCTCGATCTCGACGCCGAGCAGATCCTCCTCTTCCTGCTCCTCGTGGACCTCACGCGTCTCCTCAGACTCCTCGCCGTCCTCGGGCTGGTCCTTCTCCGCCGGCGCGGGTGCGCCGCCGAGTACGCGCGCCGGGCCGTCGCGCTCGGCCACCAGCCGTAGCCGGCCGCGGCCGCCGGGGAACAGCCGCGCCGACACCTGCTCGAAGTTCCTCGCGGCGGCTTCGAACATCTCCTCGAAGCTCTCGCGGATCTGACGGTCGGTGTCGGCGATCAGCTTGTTCAGCTCCCGCAGCGCGGTCTCGAGATCGTCGCGTTGGCGCTCGAGCTCCTCAACATGGGCGACGGCCTCCTCGTACTCGGCCTGCGCCAGCGGGTTGACCGGGCCGATCTGCTCGCGCCGGCGAGCCAGCCGCTCGAGCCGGCTGCTCAGCGCCGCTCGCTCGTCCTCGGAAAGCGCGTCGGTCGCGGGCTCGGCCGCGAGCTCGAGCCGGCGGGCGAGCGCCTCGAGCTCGTGGCTCGATTCCTCCACCCGGTCTTGGCACCGCTGCAGGCGAACCTGACACTCGGTCAGCCGCTCGTTGCCCTGGCGCAGCTGCCCGTGCAGCGCCGCCTCCTGCTGGGCGCACTCCTTGAGCTCCGCCGCCACGTGCTCGCCGGCCTCGCGATCGGAGCTCAGCGCGAGCTCGAACTGCGCACGGCGCTCGGAGATCGCGCTCGCGACCTGCTCGAGCGCGGCGATCACGCCGCGGATGGCCGGCAGGAGCGCCTCGTCCCGGACCGTCGCCTCGCGCACGCGCTCGATTCGCGACCGCCGCTCCGCGCGCTCGCGCTCGGCCCGCTCGCGCGCCCCCCGGGCCGCGGCCAGCTCGGCCGCGACCTGCATGCGACGTCCGGCGGCCCGACCTTCGTCGGGCGCGGCGCGCCGGCGCTCGATCGATGCCGCGAGGCGGCGCTCGTCCTCGCCGGCCTCGTCGCGCTGCGTGATCGCGGCTCGGTGCGCTGCGATCGCCCGCTCGGACTCGCCGTCGACCCGCGCGACCTCGAGTCCTTGGCGTTCGAGCTCCGCGCCGGCGCGGAGCTCGGTCTGGGCGGCGGCCTCGCTCGCCCGGACGAGTCCGTCGCGTCGGTTGCGCTCGGCGAGCACGCGTTCCTCGCCCACGGCCGGCGCCTGGCGGAGCTCGCGGGTGCGGGGCGACCACACCCTTCCGGCGCGCGTGACCGCAACCCCGTCGAACCGATCTGAAAGTCGCTCGAGGCTCTCGACCACCCAGACGTCGGCTAGCAGGCGCCGCGCGAGCGGCGCCGCGTCGGCCGGTCCGTGGACGTGGCCGGCCAGCGCCTCGGCTCCGTCCACAGGCGGCGTGCCCGCAGACGCCGGCGCATCCCACGCCGCCTCTGGCTCGCCGCCGGGCGGCACGATCAGCGCGCGGCCGCCGTCGGCGCCGGCGCGGTCGAGCAGGGCGCCGGCGGCCGGGAGGTCACTCAGTACCGCGGCGCGGAGCCGTCCGTCGAGCGCCGCCGCGACCGCGAGCTCATAGCCGGGGTCGACGTCGAGCCGATCGGCGAGCACCGCCGCGCCGCCCGGCGCCGCGGTTTGGCTGCGCAGGAACTGGTTGCAGGCCGCGAGCTCGCCGCCGACGCGCGCGGCCTCGCGCCGCGCGGCCTCGACCGCCCGCTCGGCCTCGCGGAGCCCGGCCCGTGCCTGCTCGAGCCGCTCGCGGGCCTGCTCGCGCGCGGCCTGCGCGCGGTCGACGAGCGCGGCCCGGTCGCCGACCGCCGCGCCGGCGTCACGCAGCTGCCCCTCGAGCGCGGCGAGCTCTCGCGCCAGCTCGGCTTGGCGGTCACGGTCGAGTCGCGCGAGCGCCTGCTCGAGGTCGGTGATCCGGGCGTCGACCTCGGGATCCGGCGGGTCGTCCTGCGCGGCCTCGCTCAATCGCGCGAGCCGCTCGCGCCCGCTGCGAAGGCGTTCCTCGGCATCGCGTGCGGCCGCGCGCACCGCGTCGGCGCGGTAGCCGATGCGGTCGCCGGCGGACTGGGCCAGGAAGCACCGGCGCGAGAGCTCCTCGCGATGGGCGCTCCGGCGCGCGAGCGCTTCCTCGGCGGCTTCGCGGCGGCCGGCGACGGCCACCAGGCGGGTCTCGACCTGTTCGCGCTCCGCGCGCGCCCGGGAGGCGGCGTCCTGCGCGGCGGTCAGCTCCTCGCCGTGGCGGCGCAGGTCGTCGCGGGCTAGCTCCCATCGCGCCTCGAGCGTCTGGCGCTCGATCCGGGCGTGCAGCTCGGCGGCCTCGGCCTGTCGCTTGAGCGGCCGCAGGCGCGAGCGGGCCTCGCGCTCGACGTCGAGCGCCCGGTCGAGGTTGTCCTGAGTGCGGGCCAGCTTCAACTGCGCCCGGCGCCGGCGCTTACGATGCTTGCCGAGCCCGGCCGCCTCCTCGATCAGCATCCGGCGATCGCGCGGCTTGGAGGTCACGATCGACTCGACCCGGCCCTGGGAGATCACCGAGTGCATCTCCTTGCCGAGCCCGGTGTCGGACAGCACCTCGATCACGTCGACCAGGCGACAGCGCGCCCCGGCGAGCCGGTACTCGCCCTCGCCGCCGCGATCGAGCCGCCGCACGATCGACACCTCGGGCGCGCCTAGCCCGAGCATCCCCTCGCTGTCGTCGAGCACGAGCTCGACCTCGGCGCCGCGGGCGCCCTGACGCCCCGGGGCTCCGCCGAAGATCACGTCCTGCATCGACTGTCCGCGGACGGCGAGCGGCGACTGTTCCCCGAGCGCCCACAGCACCGCGTCGGTGACGTTGGACTTCCCGGATCCGTTCGGCCCCACGATCACGCTCACGCCTGGGCCGAACTCGAGCTTGGTCCGGTCAGGGAACGACTTGAAGCCCTTCAGCACGATCGACTTCAGATACACGATCGGCTCCTCATTCGAGCGCCTCCAGTGCGACCTGGGCAGCCTCCTGCTCGGCGTCCTTCTTGCTCCGGCCGCGGCCGCGGCCGACCTCGACCCCGGCGATCATCGCGCTGATCGAGAACACCCTGTCGTGAGGCGGGCCTTGCTCCTCGACGACGTCGTAGGTGACGAGCGCGCCCTTGCGCGCCAGCCGCTCCTGCAGCGCGGACTTGAAATCGACCGGATGCTCGAGCGACTCCTCGATCTCGGGTGCGAACGCCGCGACCACGGCCTCAGCCGTGGTCTCGTAGCCGAACGCGAGAAAGCAGGCGCCGATCACCGCCTCGATCACCGAGGCCAGGACCCGCTCGGTGCTGACCAGCGCGGGCACCGTCGAAGCCACCTCCGGCGGCGCCGCGGCGATGAGCCGGTCTGGCACGCCCAGGCGTTCGGCGACCTCGCGGCAGGAGCGACCCGAGACCGCCTGGGCTCGAATCTTGGTCAGCCGCCCGGGGCCGAACCGGTCGGCCTCGAGCCGCGGATACAGATGCGACGTCACCGCCAGCGCGAGCACGCTGTCACCGAGGAAGGCCAACCGTTCGTAGGAGTCCGACCGCCGCGCGGTCCACGAGGCGTGGGTGAACACCGAGGTCGAGAGGTCATCGGGCAGGTTGTCGAGTAGCTCCCGGAGGAGCGCCGACGAGTCACTCTCGCGTGGATGGCGCTTCGCGGTCACTCAGCATCGGGGCCCGCGCTCGCCGACGCCGACGCGTGCGCCTCACCTCCGCTCACGGCCAAGACGTACTCCACGGCTTGGCCGACGGTCCGGATCTTCGCCGCCTGCTCGTCGGAGATCCGCACACCGTAGGAGTCCTCGAGCTCCTGCACGAGCGTGTAGAGGTCCAGCGAATCGGCCTCGAGATCCTCTTTGAAGCGCGTCGACTCGGAGATCGTTGCGGGGTCCACCTCGAGCTCATCGGCGAGATGGCCGCGGATCGCCTGGAAGATCTCTTCGCGGGTCACGAGCGTCAAACCGTAGCCGCCGGCTCGGACGGGGCACCGGCCAGATCGCGCTCCGCGGCGGAATGCCCGGCGGGCGGCCGCAGCGCGCCTGCCTGCTGGAGCGCCGTGCGAGTGCGGCCGATCACGTCCTGCTGGACGCCGCGCGCGGCAACGTTGATCGCCTGGGCAAACCCGCGGGCGCTGAAGCGGCCATGAGCGACCACGCCGAGTTGGCGAAGGCCGAGCATGTACGCGCCACCGGGCCCCTCGGGGTCGATCGCCGCCTGCAGCTCGTGCATGGTCGGCCCGATCAGATGGCTCCCGAGCCGGCCTCGGAGCGACGTGCCGGCCCTCTCGCCGACGAGTCGCAGCGCCCGGCTCGAGACACCTTCGATCAGCTTCAGCGTGATGTTGCCGGTGAACCCGTCCATCACGACCACGTCGGCGACGCCCTCGGGGATGTTGTTGCCCTCGACGTTGCCGACGAAGTTCAGGCCGGCGCCGCGGGAGCCCGCGAGCTGCTCGTGGACGCTGACCAGCTCCGGGGTGCCCTTCCCGGGCTCCTCGCCGTTGGAGAGCAGCGCGACCCGCGGTGAGTCGATCCCGAGGACGGCCTGGGCAAATGCCGATCCCATGTGCGCGAACTGGACGAGATGCTCGGGCCGGCAGTTCACGTTGGCGCCGACGTCGAGCAGCAGGATCGGCGACCGGCCGGGGTTGGGCAGCGGCAGCGCGAGCGCCGGGCCGGTACACGCCGCGGTCGCGCCGGAGGTTGAAGAGAGCGGCGGCCAGCGCCGGCCCGGTCGAGCCCCCGGAGACGAACGCCTGGGCTCGGCCCTCAGCGACGGCCCTGGTCGCCTGGACGATCGAAGCCTCAGGCGTAGTCCGCACCGCGTTCGCGGGATCGGCGCTCTTGGCGATCGAGACGGGGGCGTCTACGACCACGACGCCCGCGGGCACGTCGCCGATCTCGTCCGCCGGACCGAAGAGCAGAACGCCGACGCCGTCAGCGGCGGCGCGGGCAGCGCCCGCCGCGACCTCGCGGGGTCCGAGATCCGCCCCGCCCGCATCGACAGCGACGGTGATCACGTGTCGCGCTGCCCTTAGGAGAGCTGGTCGTCCCGATCGGGAACGACGACCTCGCGGCCCTTGTAGCTGCCACACACCGGGCACACCCGGTGCGGGAGGCGAGGGCTGTGGCAGGTCGGGCACGCGTTGTAGGTCGGAGCGCTGATCTTGTGCTGAGAGCGGCGCTGGGTAGTCCGCGCGTGGGACTGCTTCTGCTTAGGGACGGCCATGGTCGGCAGTGTAACCGCCCTGCGGCGTCAAAACGCCGCGCCTGGTCGGACCTGGGCGCGGCTACTCGAACCGAAGCTCCGAAAGTGCGGCCCAGCGGGGATCCGGCTCGGGCTCGTGGCCGTGGTCCGGTCCGGCCTCGTTCAGGTTGACTCCGCACACCGGGCACAGTCCCGCGCAGTCCTCACGGCACAGCAGATTCGCCGGCACCGACAGCGCGAGCGCGTCACGCGCCCACCCGTGCAGATCGAGCGCGCCTTCCTCGACGTACGGGGAAAGCAACTCGTCGTCGTCGCCTTCGTCGTGCCTGGCGCGTCCGCGCCCGGCGTCCGCGGCCTGATGCGCACGCGCCTCGTTCGGTTGCCAGACCTCGAGTGCGTCCACCGAGAAGGTCGGCGCGGCCGGCTCGAGGCACCGCATGCACGGACCGACCAGCGTGGCGTCGAAGCGCATCCGGAGCGCGTAGCCGTTTCCGGTCGTGCGCGAGACGTCGAGACGGACGGGCACCGGTGCCGGCTCGACCGAATAACGCTCGCTGGCGAGCTCGAGCGGCTCGATCGCCACGAACAGGTCAAGCCGGCGCCCCTCGCCGGTCGTGAGGCGCAACCCACCGAGATCGAACGTGTCGGTGCGGAGCGGTGACATCTCCCCTTCGAGGTTATCGCCGGCGGTGGCGATCGATCCCGGTCCGTCCGCGGCCCGCCCGGCGACCGCGCCCCGGCCGACGACCGCGCCCCGGCCGACGACCGCGGCCCGCCCGGCGACCGCGGGCGAACAGGCCGAGCCGCGATCATCTCCTGGCATGTCGCGGTGGTTTCGCACGTATGGGTTCGCGGAGGTGCTCGACGACCTGCTCGTCGGCGCCTACCCGCTCGATCAGGACGACATCGCCACGCTCGCCCGTCTCGGGACGCGCCGCGTGCTGAACCTGACCGAGGACGACGAGTACCGCCCCGGCGATCGCCAGACGATCGAGCGCGCGTTCGCCGCCGCCGGCATCGTCGAGTATCGCCTGCACCTGACCGACTACGGCTCGCTCCCCGCCGACCGGATCGAGGCCGCCGTGCAGGAGATCGGCCACTGGCTCGACGACGGCGAGCGCACGTATCTCCACTGCCGCGCCGGCTGGCAGCGGTCGGCCGCAATCGCCGCCGGAGTCGTCGCCGTCCGCACCGGCGTCGAGATCGACGAGGCCCTCGCCGCCGTCCGCGACCGCAAGCCGTCGGCCGATCCGCTGCCGCACCAGCAGGATGACCTGCGGCGGTGGTGGGCGGGGCGCGGCTGATCGACCTCCGCAGCCGATCCGCCCGGGGCTAATCCGCCGCGCGCAGCCGCCGCATCGTGAGCTGCTCGGGCACGTTCTCCGGCCGCCGGGGCTCGTCGCCGGCGCCCGAGTCGAGCTCGGCGGCGTGCACGCTCCGGGCGCTGACCGTCACCTGCTCAAGCTCGGGCAGCTCGCGGCCGGCCGCGACCGAGCCGTGGTCCTCGAACCGGCGTGCCGCCGGGAGCACGCGCGCCTCGTACGACCCAACCGCTTCGTTGTACGCGCGGACGGAGCTGTTCAGTCGGGTACCGAGCGTCGCGAGCAGGCTCGACAACTTCACCAGGCGCCCGTGCAGCTCCCGCCCGAGGGCCGAGATCGCCTGCGCCGACTCGGCCACGCGCTCCTGCTGCCACCCGTAGGCGATCGCCCGCAACATCGCCAGCAGCGTCGTCGGAGTGGCGATCAGGACTCTCTTGGCCATCGCATCTTCGATCAGCGTCGGATCCGCCTCGAGCGCCGCGCCGTACAGATGCTCGCCCGGCAGGAACATCACGACGACGTCGGGCGCCGAGTCGAGCCCGGCCCAGTACGCCTTGTCGGCGAGCGACTTCACGTGCCGGCGGAGCAGCCGCGCGTGGTCGCGCAGATGCTGCTGGCGCTCGTCCTCGTCGCGGGCCTGGTAGGCGTCGAGCACCCCCTGCAGCGGCGCCTTGGCGTCGACGACGACGTGTTTGCCGCCGGGCAGGCTGACGATCAGGTCCGGGCGCAGCGTCGTCTCGTCGCCCGCGACCGCGGCCTGCTCGGCGAAATCGCAATACCGGACCATGCCCGCGAGCTCGACCACGTTGCGCAGCTGCATCTGCCCCCACTGCCCGCGCGCATTCGGCTTGCGGAGCGCGGTCACGAGCGCGCCGGTCTCGGTCCGCAGGCGCTCGCCGGTCTCCGCAAGGGTCCGCAGCTGCGACTCGAGCCGCCCTCGCGACTCCCGCCGGTCCTGATCGAGTGCCAGCAGCTGGGCGTCGACCCGGCCGAGCTGCTCCTTGAGCGGCGCGACAAGCTGCTCGACCGCCTGCTTGCGGTTATCGAGGTCTCCCCTGGCCTCGGCCCGCGCCGCGTTCAACTGGGCGCGATTGAGCTCGGCCAGCTGCGAGATGCTTGCCTGAAGGGCGTCGTTGCTCATCGCCTTGAACGACGCCGACAGCCGCTCCTGGGCGTCGGTGATCGTCGCCAGCCGCTCCTCTCCCCGCGCGCGCTCGTGCTCGAGGTCTCCGTGGGCGCGGACCAGCTCGCGCTCGAGCTCGCCGGAACGCGCCGCCTCTTGCGAGAGCGAGCGCATCCGGGGCCGGAGCGCGACGAGCACGACGCCGGCACCGGCGAGCAGACCGAGTAGTAACCACAGCGCGTTCATGGGGCTCGTCAGCATGGCGCGGGGGTCGGACAGAACGAAAGTCCCGCAAAACGGCAAGTCTCGTCCGACTGCGAGAATCGCTCGCCGTGCCCAGCGACCGGATACGCCGTCGCGTGATCGTGCAGGGACACGTCCAGGGCGTGTTCTTCCGCGACTCGGTCCGCGAGCGGGCCCGCGCACACGGCGTCTCGGGGTGGATCTGCAACCGCTCGGACGGGGCGGTCGAGGCGGTGCTCGAGGGCCGGTCCGACAACGTCGAGCGCGTGGTCCGGTTCTGCCGGCTCGGACCGCGCCAGGCCCGCGTGGACGGCGTCGAGATCCAGGACGAGGCGCCCGAGGGCCTGAGCGGCTTCGAGATCCGCTGAGCAGCGGCCGAGGTCAGATGCCGTCGTGGACCAGACGGCCGATCGCGTCGAACCGGTCGGGATCGCTGCGCTTGAGGTAGAACGCGGCCGCCACCGCGAGCACGAAGATGCCGGCGTCGATCGGCCCGAGGTAACCGGCGTAGCTGTAGCCCCCGCCGATCAAGCCGAGGTTCCTGAACAGCAGGATCAGCACGACGGTCTGGCCCGCGAACGAGATCAGCGGCGCGAACAGCGTCCTGAAGAGGTGATGCTCGCCGGGATGGTGGGTGCGGAAATAGTTGGCGATCGCGAGCGACACCACCGCCTGCACCGCCAGGATGATGATCACGCCCATCACCGCCATCAGCCCGTACAGCTGCACGTAGGCCTGCGAGTTCGGATCGTCCGTGCCCGCGAATACGCCGAAGCCGGCGACGATCAGCGCCGCGATCACGGACTGCACGCAGGTCGCGACATGCGGGCTCTTCCAGCGGGGATGGGTACGGCCGAGCGCGGCCGGCAGCAGCCGCTCGCGCCCCAGCGAGTAGAAGTACCGCGCCGCGGTGTTGTGGAACGCCATCCCGCACGCGAACGAACCGGTGATGATCAGGAAGCTCATGACCTCCTTGGCCCAGTGCCCGACGAACACCTCGGTCGGGATGAAGAAGAAGTTGGCCGCGTTGTTCTGCGCCACGCCCGCGGCGGCGTCGATCGAGTGGTAGCCCGAGATCGACGCCCAGCTCGTGACCGTGTAGAAGACACCGAGCCCGATCACCGAGATGTACAGCGACAGCGGGACGATCCGCTTGGGGTTCTTCGACTCCTCGGCGTAGTTCGGCGCCATCTCGAATCCGACCCACGACCAGAACGCGAAGAAGATGCCGACGCCGGCGCCGCCGGCCGCCAGCCCATGCCCGTCCGGGTAGCCCTTGAACGCGTTGACCGGGTTGATCGCCGCGGTGTCGACGTGAGCGCCGCTCGAGCCGAAGATGCCGGCGTCCATGATCAGCAGGATCACGACCTCGCACACGAGCGCGATCCCGAGCAGGCGCGCCGACACGCGCACGTCGAAGTAGGTGAGCACGCAGATCCCCGCGACCATCGACAGCGCGAGCCAGACCCACGCCACATGGATGCCGGCGCCCGAGAGCTTGAGCCCGAGGAAGTACGCGAACCCGCCCGCCAGCGAGGCCTCGAACACCGCGTAGGCGACGACCGACGCAAACCCCGCGCCCATCCCGAGCTCCCGCCCAAGTCCCTGGCTGATGTACGAGTAGAAGCCGCCCGTGGCCGTGACCTTCGACGCCATCGCCGTGTAGCCGACCGAGAAGATCACGAGCACGATCGTCGCGAACACGAACCCGGCCGGCGTGCCGATGCCGTTGCCGAACCCGACCGAGATCGGCGTGTTGAACAGCATCGCCGAGATCGGCGCCGACCCGGTGACGGTCAGGAACAGCACGCCGGCAAGTCCCACCGCCCCTCTGGAGAGGAGATGGACGTCGGTCCGCTGAGAGATGTCGTATAGCCCGGCGCGGTCGGCCCCGGTGCGCCCCTCGGCGCCGGCGGGCACGCTCGTCTCGCTCATCCGGATGTCCGCTCGACCCCGCGAGCCGCTTCCACCAGTGCTCCGAACAGCCTGCTCCGATCGTCGGCCTCGGGATGCCACTGGACGCCGAGCGCCCAGCGCCCGTCGGCGGGCTCGATCGCCTCGATCACACCGTCCGAGTCCGCGCGGCCGGTGACGACGAGCCCGGCGCCGAGCTCGCGCACGGCCTGGTGGTGGTGACAGCGGGCGATGTGGACCTGCTCGCCGACCGCCCCGGCCACGAGCGAGCCCCCGGTGAGCGTGACCGTGTGCTCGTTGCCGTCGAACGTTCCCTTGACCTTGCGGTGCGGGCTGATGCCGTCGACCTCGTTCAGGTGCTGCTCGAGCGTGCCGCCATAGGCGACGTTGAGGACCTGCATGCCCCGGCAGATGCACAGCGCCGGCAACGCGCGCTCGATCGCCGCGCGTAGCAGCACGAGCTCGAACTCGTCGCGCTCGGGGTAGGTCGATTCGGTCGCCGGATCGCGCTCGGCGCCGTAGGAGTCGGGGTCGAGATCGGCGCCGCCGATCAGCATCAGACCGTCGATCCAATCGAGTAGCTCGAGCGGCGGCGTCGCGTCGACCGGCAACAGGACCGCGGCCCCGCCGGCGCGCTGCACCGGCGCCACGTAGGAATCGGCGACCAGGTGCGCCGGCTGGTCCCAGAACGCCCAGCGTGCACGCTCACGTACCGCGCAGATCCCGATCACCGGGCGGCGCGACGGCTCGGTCATGCGGCGGCGCCGTCGATCTGGGCGACGCGCGTCGCGAACCGGTCGAGCAGCGCGAGCGTCCGGGCCCGGTTCCCCGCGTCGTACGCACGGCTCTCGGCCACCAGCCGCTCGGGGTCGACGCCCTCGCGCTCGAGCTCGTCGCTGGACCCGGCCGCCCACGCCGCGACGAGCTCCGGCGTCACCTCGGGATGGAACTGCAGGCCGAGGGACCGACCGAGCACGAACGCCGCCGGACCGACGGCACCGTCGGCGAGCAGCGTGGCGCCGGGCGGGACCGTGAACGTGTCCGAATGCCACTGGAGCCACGGCCCCTCGTCGATCAGCGCGCGGTCGCGGGAGTCGACCGTGACCCACGCGATCTCCCGCCGCTCCGCGCGCCGGGCCTCGCCACCGAGGACGCGCGCGAGCAGCTGGCCGCCGAAGCAGATGCCGAGGACCGGAACGTCGGCGTCAGCCGCGGCAGCGAGCAGGCGCCGCTCGCGCGCGAGCCAGGCGACGGTGTCGTCGAACGCCGCGCACTCAGAGCCGAGCGTGACGACGAGGTCGTAATCGCGGGGATCCGGAGCGTCGCGCGCGTCGGTGGCGATCCGGTACAGGTCGACCTCGGCGCCGCGCCGGTCGAGCCACTCGGTCACGAGCCCCCCCGGGATGTCCTCCTCGTGCTCGATCAGCAGCGCGCGCATCGACGGGAACTTTGGCGATTTACCCTCGTATGTGTCAGGCCCAGCGCCAAAGTCCGTCGCCCGGGCCTCGGCGCAGGCGAAACCGCGAAGCGACTACCCGACTTCGGCGGGCTCTTCCTTGCCCGCCAGGCGTTCCCGCCCGCGGCGCACGGCCGCGATGAACTTCGACAGGTTGACCTCGAGCGTGTTCAGGATCTCGTCGGCGTAGTCCTCGGCCCCGAGCCGGATCTCGCGCTCGCGGGCGCGAGCGTCCTCGATGATGTCCTCGGCGCCACGCTCGGCCTGCTTGGTGATCTCCTCCTCGGAGACCATCCGCTCCTGGCGCTCGCGCGCCTCCTTGACGATCCGCTCGGCCTCGCGCTTGGCCTCGGCCAGCATCTCCTGGCGCTCCTTGACGATCCACCGCGCCTGCTTGATCTCCTCGGGGATCGTGGCGCGCATCTGGTCGAGGATGTCGTAGATCTCCTCCTTGTCGACCCGCACCTGATCGGTCAGCGGCACCGCACGCGCGTTGTGCACCAGGTCGTCAAGCTTGTCGATGAGTACTAGGACATCCATCCCAAAACCTCTGTTTCGTTAGCGGCCTAGCCGTTCCTTCAAGGCGCTGGACACCTCTGCGGGAACAAGATCATCGATCTCCCCGCCGAACGTGGCAAGTTCCTTGATGCCGCTGGAGCTCAAGAAACTGTACTTGGCGGACGCCATTAGGTAAACGGACTCGATCTCGGGGTCCTGCCGGCGGTTGAGCTGGTTCATCTCGAGTTCGTACTCGAAGTCCGAGATCGCGCGCAGGCCCTTGACGATCGCCATCGCGCCGCGCTGACGCGCGAAATCGACCAACAGCGTGCTGAACGGCTCGACCTCGACGTTCGCGAGCTCGCGCGTCGCGCCCTCCAGGAAACCCACGCGTTCCTCGGTGCTGAACACCGTCGAGCCCTTGCGCCACGGCAGGTTCACCACCGCGACGATCACCCGGTCGTACATCTTCGAGGACCGCGCGATCACGTCGAGATGGCCGAACGTGACCGGGTCGAACGTGCCGGGACAGATCGCTACGCGGTTGTCAGGAGCCATGGATTCGTATCAAGGTGTCGCCGTACCGGCGCTCGTCAAGCAGTGCCAGGTCGAGCTCGAGCGGGGCCCGCCGGTCGCTTTCGACCACTACCCGGGCGCCGGGTCTGAGAACCGGTCCCAGCGCGGCCGAGAGCCTCTGCCCGATGACGCTCGCCTGCCGATATGGGGGATCAAGGAACACCAGATCGTATTGACGACCGTCCGAACTTGCCCGCTGGAGGTAAGCCAAGGCATCCTGGCGACGCACCTCGGCGTCCGCCCCGACCGCCGACAGGTTGCGCCGGATCGCCGCCACGGCCGCCGGCGAGGAGTCGATCAGTACCGCCCCGGCCGCCCCCCGCGAGAGCGCCTCGATCGCCAGCGCGCCCGACCCGGCGAACAGATCGAGCACCTCCGCGCCCTCGACCGAGTGGCCGCAGAATCGAGAACAGCGCCTCTCGAACTCGATCGGACGTCGGCCGAGTCGAAACGCCCCGGGGCGCGACCAGGTTGTGGCCGCGGAACCGGCCGGCGACGACCCTCACGCGCGGATCGGCGCGAGCGCCTCGGCGCCGAACGCCCCCACCAGCGCGTCGCTGAGCAGGGCGTGCTCGGGCTCCGCCAGCTCGGGATCGGCGTCGACAACCTCCTCGGCGTACCGTCGCGCGCGCTCGAGCAGCTCCGCGTCGCGCGGCAGCTCGGCGACGCGGTACACGGCCTCGCCATGCTGACGCGTCCCCGCGAGCTCGCCCTCGCCGCGTAGCTCGAGATCGATTGCAGCCAGCTCAAACCCGTCGGTGTGCTGGGCCAGCGCGCGCAGACGCAACGAGTCCTTGGACCCGAACAGCAGGCACACCGAGTCGTGCGACCCGCGCCCGATCCGACCGCGGAGCTGGTGGAGCTGTGAGATCCCATACCGGTCGGCGTCCTCGACGAGCATCACGGTCGCGTTCGGAACGTCGATCCCGACCTCGATCACCGACGTCGCCACCAGCACATCCGCAGAGCCCGATGTGAACGCGGCCATCGCCTCCTGCTTGGCGGCTGAGCGCATCTGGCCGTGGACGAGCACGACCTCGAAGTCGCGAAACTCGCCGGTCCGCAGGCGCTCGAACTCCACCGTCGCCGCCCGCGCCTGCAGCAGATCGGACTCCTCGACCAGCGGGCACACCACGAACGCCTGCCGGCCTGCGCGCAGCTCCTCACGGATGCGGTCATACGCCCGCGCCCGCTCGCTCTGCGGTCGAGCACACGAATGTCTTGAATCGGCCGCCGTCCGGCCGGCAGTTCCTGGAGCAGCGTGTGGTCGAGATCCCCGTAGCCGGCCAACGCCAGCGTGCGCGGAATCGGCGTCGCGGTCATGTGCAGGACGTGCGGCCGCTCGTCCCCCGCTGCCTTGGCGTCGAGCGCCGCGCGCTGTCGGACGCCGAACCGGTGCTGCTCGTCGACGACGGCGACCCCGAGCCGCGCGAACTGCACCGGGTCCTCGATCAGCGCGTGCGTCCCGACGATCAACTGAAGCTCACCGGTCCCGAGCTTCCCGAGCAGATCTGCACGCCGGCGGCCCGGCGTCGATCCGGTCAGCAACCCGACGGGGACCAACGACCCCGGCATCAGCCGCTGAATCGTCGCGAAGTGCTGCTCGGCGAGCGTCTCGGTCGGTGCCATCAGCGCGCCCTGGTAGCCGTGCTCGACGGCGCGCAGCAGCGTGTACAGCGCGACGACGGTCTTGCCCGACCCAACCTCGCCCATCAGCAGGCGTTGCATGGGAACGGACCGCGCGAGATCGCCGTCGACCTCCGACAGCGCGCGCGTCTGGTCGGCGGTCAAGCGTGAACGGCAGCATCTCCGCGAGCCACCGCGCGGTCAGCTCGCGCTCGCCCGCCATCACGCGAGCCGTGCTCGCGGCCCGCCTCCGCAGACGCCGGCGCAGCAGGGTCAGTTGCACGAGCAGCAGCTCGTCGAACGCCAGGCGGCGGCGGGCGAGCTCGAGCCCGCCGTCCGAGCCGGCGAAATGGGCCTCGAGCAGCGCTGCGACCCGGTCGGGCAGCCGCTCCCTGACCAGCACGGGCGCCGGCAACGGCTCGACCACGTCGGCGAACGCGCCCCGGTGCTCGCGGACGAGCGCAAGGATCTGGGTCGAGGACAGCCCCTCGGTCGCGGGGTAGTGCGCGACCGTCCCATCGCCGCCAACCGCGTCCCCCGTCCGCGCATGCGCCTGGACCCGGAATCTCCCGGCGCCCCTCGAACTTGCCGTGCAGCGCGAGCCGCGTACCCACCGGGTAGCGCTGCTCGAGCCACGGCTGGTTGAAGAACGTCGCCTTCATTGCGCCGGAGTCGTCGGCCACGGTCGCCTCGACGAGCGGCCGCATCCCGCGCCGGCGGACCGACCGCGAGGAGATGCTCCTGACCTGGACGACGACCGTCGCGTTGTCGCCGGGTACGAGCTCTGCGACCGCCCGGGCCTCGCGGCGATCACGCGGGAGGTGCAGCAGCAGGTCCTCGACCGTGACCAGCCCGAGGGTCTCGGCGGCGCGCCGCGTCTTCGCTCCCTCGAACGACAGGGTCGCTTCCAGCGCCGACGGCCGGGGGTAGTGGACCGTCGCGGCTTCGAGCTCGGGTGGCTGGAGCGGCTCCGATGTGGCAAAGGCGGTGGCGGCCATCGTGCCCTAGATGATGACCCGCGCCGCGGTCGGCCCAAAAGCCCCAACTGGACGTCAGGTTGCGGACACGCCTATACGTCCAGCCGATCCGCCCCCGATCAAACATCTCACCCAAACGGACGACCCCGGAGCCAGATGGAACACGTCCAGGCATTCACGACCGCGGTCCCCGCAGACGCGGCCGGCACAGGCGAGGAGACGCACGCGGTCCTGCTCGCCCGCAGTGGCCTGCTCGACCCTGCTCCCGACCCCGAGCTCGACCATTGGACGTCGGTGCTGCGCCGCGCCACCGGCGCCTCGGTCGTGGCGGTCTGCATCGAGACGCCCGAGCGCACGCTAGTGAAGGGGCTGTGGGCCGGCGCTGCGGCGACGCCGCAGACGGCCGAGATCCCCGCCGGTGAGAGCGTCGAGCAGTTCCTCACCGCACGGATCCCCCATGCTGGCAAGGCGCGGCAGCCCGCCCCCACGTACCTCGAGGGGACGGTGACCGTCGACGGTCACGTGCTGTGCAAGATCGGTCTCGCCGACACGGCGCCGCGCGAATGGACCGAGCGCGACCTCCAGACGCTCGATAACGCCGCCTCGGCCGTGGCCGTGCAGATCCGGCTTCGCCTGGCCAACCACGACGCGCTCCGCTTCCACGACCTCGTGGCCTCCCACAACCGCGTGCACGAGCTGATCGCACGGGGCGCGCCGCTGCGCGAGGTGCTCGTCGAGCTGGTCGAGGGCATCGAGCGCCACGACCCGTCGGTGATCGCCTGCGTGGTGCTGCTCGACCACGAGGCCGGCGCGCTGCGTCCCGGTGCGGCGCCGTCGCTCCCGCCCCACTATTTCGCCGCGATCGACGGCGTCGTGATCGGGCCCAACGTCGGCGCCTGCGGCTCGGCGGCCTGGTCGGGACAGCTGACGATCTCCGACGACATCGCCGAGGATCCGAAATGGGCTCCGATCCGCGACTTCGCGGTCGGTGCCGGACTGCGCCACTGCTGGTCGATGCCGATCAAGTCCACGACGGGCGAGGTGCTCGGCACGCTGGCGCTGTACGGATCGCGTCCGCGCCGCCCGCTGCCCGAGCATCTGACGCTGATGGCGGACGGCGCTCGTCTGGCTGGGATCGCCATCGAGCGCCACCGCGCACTCGAGCAGCTGATCCACGACGCCCGTCACGACGGCCTCAGCGGGCTTCCGAACCGCACCGCGATCTTCGAGTCGCTCGACGAGGCGATCGTGCGGATCGATCCCGACGCGTCTGTAGCCGTCCTGTTCGTCGACCTCGACGGCCTCAAGACCCTCAATGACACGCTCGGCCACGACCGGGCAGACGAGATGATCCGGGAGGTCGGCCAGCGCCTCTCGAACGCCGTCCGCAGCACGGACTTCGTCGGTCGCTTCGGCGGTGACGAATTCATCGTCGTCGCCGAGGAGATCGGAAACCAGGAGGAGGCGTCCAAGCTCGGGTTCCGCCTGCTCGAGGCGATCTCCCAGCCGCTGCCCGGGATCGACTCGACGGTCGTCACCGCGAGCATCGGGATCGCCCTGATCGCCGGCGCCGGCGCCGACGCCGACGCCCGCGAGGCGATCCGCCAGGCCGACAGCGCGATGTACGAGGCCAAGCGCGCCGGCGGCGACCGCATCGTGTTCTTCCGCGGGAGCCGCCGCGCCCACGAGGGGCGGCGCCTGGCGCTCGGCCGGGAGCTCCGAGGCGCGGAGACCCGCGGCGAGCTCGCGATCGCGTTCCAGCCCGTATTCGAGCTCGAGACCGGTGAGATCACCGCCGTGGAAGCGCTGCTGCGCTGGAACAATCCCACGCTCGGCCCGGTGTCGCCGGCGGAGTTCGTCCCGGTGGCCGAGGACACCGGATCGATCGTGCCGATCGGCGCCTGGGTGCTACGGGAGAGCTGCGAGACGATCCGTCGTGTCTCTGAGGCGGCCGGACGCCCGATCGAGCTCGCGGTCAACGTCTCCGGGCGGCAGATCGCCCATCCCGGCTTTGCCCAGACTGTCCAGAAGACGCTCTCCCATGCGCAGTTCCCGGCCGCTCAGCTGACGCTCGAGATCACCGAAACCGCGCTGATCCGCGCCGACGCGGTGATCGCCCGCACGCTCCGCGAGCTCGAGGCCCACGGCGTCCGCATCGTGCTCGACGACTTCGGCACGGGCTTCTCGTCGCTGTCGTGGCTGAAGGAGCACCCGCTGAACGCGATCAAGATCGACCGGGGTTTCGTCAGCGGTCTCGCCGAGGACTTCCGCGATCAGGCGATCGTGTCCTCGCTCGTCGGGATGTCGAGGGCGCTCGGATGCACGGTCACCGCCGAGGGCGTCGAGACCGAGGAGCAGCTCGAGGCGCTCCGTGCGCTCGACTGCGAGCGTGTTCAGGGCTTCCTGCTGGCCCGGCCGATGCCGGCGTCCGAGCTCGAGGCGCTGCTGAGCAGCCCGAACGTCGTCCCTATTCAGCAGACAGCAGCCACCACTGGGCCTGTTGACCCCCGTCGGACAGCTCGAACTCGACATCACCATGAGCGAGTGCCTGGACCGTCCCATCGTCCAGCGGCGCTTCGGCTCCCCGCAGGCATGTGATCAGCTCCGCGTCGTGCGCGAGCTGCTCCAGCACCTCGCGCAGCGCCTCCCGAGGCCTCCCCCAGGCGACGATCTCCTCCTCGACGAACCCGACCGCGTCTCCGGCCCGGAATCGGCCCTGAGCGTCGTCGAGGATGGCGGGCGCGACCGCGCCCGTCCGGATGTGCTCGAGCGCGCTGGTCATCGACGCCGCGTTCTGCCCCGAGTTGCGGGTCGGATCGAGCGCCACCGCCGCCGCCAGCCCCGCCTGGGGTGAGAGCGACGGAACGACGCACACGGCCTTGTCCGAAAGCTGGGCGGCCTGCCGCGCGGCTTCCAGGCCGGCGGGGCTGTTCGGCAGCACCACGACCTGCTCGGCGGTGATCGTATGAATCGCGGCCAGGAGGTCGTAGGTCGAGGGCGACAGCGACGGGCCACCGTCGAGCGCGCGGACGCCGAGGCTCTCGAACAGCGAGCTCATGCCGGCGCCACTCGTGACCGCCACGGCACCGCACACCACCGGCTCCTTCGCCATGGAGCGCTCGCGAGAGTCGACCTGGGCGCGCATGTCGGCGACGTCGACATGAGAGACCGCGCCCTGCGCGGCGAACACCGCGGTGACCGTGTCGGGATCGTCGGTATGGATGTGCACCTTGAGCGTTGTCTGGTCGCCCACGATCAGCAGCGAGTCCCCGAGCCGCTCGAGCTCGGGCGCGAACTGCCGCCGCTCGAGATCTGAGCCCGTGACCGCGAAGCTCGCGCAGTAGCGATACGTCGTCGAGGTGTGCTGGGGATGAGTGACGCGCGCGGTCGCGTGGTGCTCGAGCGGCGCCCGGACAGTACCTCGGAGCACCCCGACGATGCCCGCGACAAACAAGGTCAGCCCGTAGCCGCCGGCGTCGACGACGCCGGCCTCGCGAAGCGCCGGCAACAGATCGGGTCCCCGCAGGACCGAGCCCTCGGCCGCCACGAGCGCGGTCTCGATGACCCTCACGATCGCCGCGTTCTGCGCCTCCGCGCTGGCATCCGGCGCCAGCCGGGCATCGCGCATCCGGGCGACCTCGGATGCGACGTGTACGCCCATCTCACGGACCACGGTCAGGATCGTCCCCTCGACCGGCTCGCGGACCGACCCGTACGCCTGGTCCGCGGCCCGCGCGAGCGCGGCGCTGATCAGGACCGGGTCGACGAGCTCCCCCGGGCGGCTCGCGAGCTCCTCGGCGGCACCGCGAATCAGCTGCGAGAGGATCACCCCCGAGTTTCCGCGGGCCCCGAGCAGCGCCGCCCGCGCCACCGAGGCGACGATCTCGTCACGGCCGACCCGCTCGATCGTGCCGTCCGGCGCGGTGGCGAGGCGGTCGAGCTCCTCGACGACCGCGCGGAGCGTCAGCACCATGTTGTCCCCGGTGTCGCCGTCGGCGACCGGGAACACGTTGATCTCATTGACCTCTTCGCGGCGCGCCTCGAGCGCCGCGAGCCCGGCCTCGAGCACTGCGCGGAACCTGAGCAGGCTCGGGTCAGGCAGCACGCCCGGGGTGGGAAGCAGACTCGGGTCCGACCCGGTGGTCGGGTCGGGGCTCGGGTCCTGCGCGGGAGCCCGAGCCGCTTCGCTCACTGAGCTTTTGCGACCTTGCCGGCCTTCAGGCACCGGGTGCAGACGTACACCCGCCGCGGCGTCCCGTTGTCGTCGATCCGGACCCGCTGGAGGTTCGGGTCGAAGCGGCGCTTGGTGGCGACCATCGAGTGGCTGCGGCTGTTGCCGAACGCCGGACCCTTCTTGCATACGTGACAGACCCTGGCCATGGCGGGCGAGTATAGCTTCCGCGCCCCCTCGAAATCGCGCGGTCCCAACCCGCCCCAAGCGTGCCGAAGCGACACCGTCCGCAGCGGGTCCGAACGGGCCCGCGCGACAGTCTCCGTGAGGGTTCGTATTCTTTGAGCCGGGTAATGAGGCGTTTCGATGGGTAATCAATCCCCGCCGGGCGCGCGCGTCCGGAAGGACCTGGGGCTTCCGGAACGCTATGAGGCGGTCCGCCACATCGCCAGCGGCGGCATGGCGTCGGTGTGGTGTGCGCGCGATCAGGCACTCGGCCGCAACGTCGCCGTCAAGCTTCTCGCCGAGCGATTGGCCGGCGACGATGAGGCGCACGAGCGGTTCCTGCGCGAGGCCCGCGCCGCCGCGCGACTGTCCGGCCATCCCAACGTGGTGATGATCTACGACGTCGGCGAGACCTCCTCGGACGGGCGGGCGTTCATCGTGATGGAGTACCTGGCCGGCGGGACGGTCGCAGACGCGCTGCGGGTCGACTCAGTCCGGCGCGTCCATGCCGTCAAATGGGTCGGCGAGGCCGCGTCCGCGCTCGATTTCGCCCACAGCCGCGGCGTTCTCCACCGGGACATCAAGCCCGCCAATCTGCTGCTCGATCGCGACCGGGTCCTGCACGTGGCCGACTTCGGCATCGCTCGACTCGGCACCGAGGACACGATCACCGCGACCGGCCAGGTGCTCGGCACCGCCTCCTACCTCGCCCCCGAGCGCGCGCTCGGCGAGCCCGCCACCAACGCCAGCGATCGCTACTCGCTCGCGGTGGTGGCGTTCGAGCTGCTGGTCGGAGAGCGTCCGTTCACCTCCACTCACTTCGCCGCTCAGGCCCGCCAGCACGTCGACGAGGAGCCTCCAGCCGCGAGCGTCCGCAACCGAGCGCTCCCGCCGGCAGTCGACCCGGTTCTGGCGCGCGGCATGGCCAAGCGCCCGGAGGACCGCTGGCCGACCGCGCAAGATTTCGCCCAGGCGCTCGACAGCGCGCTCACCGAGGCGACGACCAGGTCCCACCCGCGGGTCGTAGCCGCGGCCGCCGCGAGACCACCCAGGCCCTCGCCTTCGACCGCCACGCGCCGTGCGGCACCGCGGACGGCCTCGCACCCGCCCGCCACCGGGCAAGGGCCACGACGGCGGCGCGCCCGGATCCCGGCGCTGGCCGCGCTGATCGCCGGAGCGGCCGCGGCAGTCGCGATCGCGGGCACGCTCGGGCACAGCGGCACCTCGGCCGGGTCCTCGAGCACCGAGCAGCGGCAGGCTTCGGCCGCCACCCACAACCGGACCACGCCGCGCAAGCCGGCCGCGAAACGCAAGACGACGGAGCAGACCGTCACCGCCACCGCGGCCGCCGCGACGACGCCTCCCCCGACCGCGGACACGCTCGAGGCGCGCGGTCATCAGCTGATGCTCGACGGCGACTACGCCGCCGCGATACCGGTTCTCCGCCAGGCCATCCAGGCGGCCAGCCCCACGAGCCTGTCCTACGCCTACGCGCTGTACGACCTCGGCCGCTCGCTGCGGCTGGCCGGCGATCCACGCGACGCGGTCACGGTGCTCTACCAGCGCCTGCAGATCCCCAACCAGACGCCCGAGGTCCGCCAGCAGCTGCAGCTCGCGCTGATCGCGCTCGGACAGGCCGCGAACGGCGGCGGCGGCGCGACCGGACCGCCCGGCGGACCGCCCGGCCATCGCCACGACCACGGCGGTCCTGGGAACGACGGTCCCGGCGGCGGACCGAGCCCTGGTGGACCCCCAGGCCCCGCGAGTGGGCCCGGGCAGGGCAACGACCAGGGCGATTAGCTACCCGCGCTCGGCGGATTTCTCGGCCATAGCGCGAGTTTTCCGCCAGGCGAGCTCGTCCTTGACCGCCAGCGACGCGAGCGCCGCCTCGGCCGCGTGAGCACCGGTGTCGCGCTTGGAGCCGCCGGACACGCGCTCGAGCGCCTGCGCCATCGTGTCTACCGTGAGCACGCCGAAGCCGCACGGCACCCCGGTCTCGAGCTGCACGTGCTGGATTCCACGAGCCGCTTCGCCGCACACGTAGTCGTAGTGGTCGGTCTCGCCCCGGATCACCGCGCCGAGGCAGACGATCGCCCGATACCGACCCGACCCCGCCGCGTAGCTGGCGATCAGCGGCAGCTCGAACGCGCCCGGGACCTCGAACCGGTCCACCTCGTCCACGCCGGCCTGCGCCAGTGCCTCACGGGCGCCGGCCTCGAGCTTGGTGGCGAGCTCCGAGTAGAACGTCGCCACGCACAGTGCCACCGGGCCCACGGCGCCACCGCGCTCGCTCATCCGTCTGGCAGTTGGCGCTGGCGATCGTGCTCGTGCTCGTCGCGGAGCATCTCCTCGTCGAGCGCGAGTCCCTGGTGATGGAGGGTGTGCCCGAGCCGGTCGCGCTTGGCCCGCAGGTACGCCTCGTTGTGGGGGTTCGGGACGTGCTGGATCGGGATCTGGTCGGCGACCGACAGCCCATGGCCCGCCAGCCCCGAGATCTTCTTGGGGTTGTTCGTGAGGATCCGGATGCTCGTCAGGCCGAGGTCGACGAGGATCTGGGCGCCGATGCCGTAGTCGCGCAGATCGGCCGGGAGGCCCAGCTTGAGGTTGGCGTCGACGGTGTCGAGGCCCTCCTCCTGGAGCTTGTACGCCCGCAGCTTGTTGAGCAGGCCGATCCCGCGGCCCTCCTGGCTCAGGTACAGCAGCACCCCGCGCCCTTCGGACTCGATCATCGACAGCGCCGACTCGAGCTGCTCGCCGCAGTCGCACCGCAGCGAGTGGAACACGTCCCCGGTAAGGCACTCGGAATGGACGCGGACGAGCACGTCGTCCTGTCCCTCGACGTCGCCCTTGACCAGCGCGACGTGATGCTTGTTGTCGAGCAGCGAGCGGTATCCGACCGCCACGAACTCGCCGAACCCGGTCGGGAGCTTCGTGGAGACGACGCGCTCGACGAGCTTCTCGTGCTTGCGGCGGTACGCGACCAGGTCCGCCACCGTGACCATCTTCAGGCCATGCCGCTCGCAGTACCGCGCGAGATCGGGGACGCGCGCCATCGTCCCGTCGTCGTTCATGACCTCGCAGATCACCCCGGCCGGGATCAGGCCGGCCAGGCGGGCGAGGTCGACCGCCGCCTCGGTCTGGCCGACGCGCTCGAGCACGCCGCCCGGCTTTGACTTGAGCGGGAACACGTGACCCGGCTGGACGAGCTCGCGCGGGCTCGTCTTCGGATCGATCGCGACCTGGATCGTGCGTGCGCGATCGGCGGCCGAGATGCCGGTGCTGACGCCCGAACGCGCCTCGATCGAGATCGTGAACGGGGTCGCGAACGCGGACTCGTTCTTGGCCGCCATCAGGTCGAGCCCGAGCTCGTCGCAGCGCTCGGGCGTGAGCGACAGACAGATCAGCCCGCGTGCCTCCTTGGCCATGAAGTTGATCGCCTCGGGAGTGATGAACTGGGCGGCCATCGTGAGATCGCCCTCGTTCTCGCGGGTCGGGTCGTCGACGACCACGACCATCTTCCCCTGGCGGATGTCCTCGATCGCGTCCTCGATCGTCGCGAACGGCGTCTGGACCGAGCTCATCTGGTGACCACCATCAATTTCTCCACGTATTTCGCCAGCACATCGACCTCCAGGTTCACCTTGCTGCCCGCTTCGAGTTGCCCGAGATTCGTCCGCTGCAACGTCTCGGGGATGAGAGAAACGGTAAACGATCGCTCATCGACCTCGGTGACGGTCAGCGAGACGCCGTCGACGGCGATCGACCCCTTCTCGACCACGTAGCGCAGCACGTCCGGAGGGGCCCCGAACCGGATCCGGCGGGCGAAGCCGTCGTCGTGTTGCTCCATCACCTCACCGAGTCCGTCGACGTGGCCCTGGACGACATGGCCGCCGAGACGATCGGTCGCCCGTAGCGGGAGCTCGAGGTTCACCCCCGAGCCGAGCGCCAGATCGCCCAGCGAGGTGCGCGCGAGCGTCTCGTTCATCGCGTCGGCCGCGAACGAGTCCTCGTCGAGCTCGACCGCCGTGAGGCAGACGCCGTTGATCGCGACCGAGTCCCCGGCGCTCAGCTCGGCCACGAGCGGCGTGGCGATCGTGACGCGCGCCCCGTCCCCGGAGCGCTCGACGCCCGCGACCGCGCCGACCCCTTGCACAAGTCCCGTAAACACGGCGAATCCACTCACCATTCCCTGATGCGCGCGGACACCAGCAGATCCTCGCCCACGCGGTCGCATTCGAGGCTCAGCGCTCGCGCCGCGTCGGCGATCACGTCGACGCCCTCGCCCTCGAGCGGGTCGCGCGCCGTCCGCCCGCCAAGCACCATCGGGGCCAGGAACAGCCGCATCTCGTCGATCTCGCCGGCGTCGAGGAACGCGCCGGCGAGATGTGGGCCCCCCTCGAGCAGGATCGATCCGACGCCGTCGGCGCCGAGCTGATCGAGTGCCGAGCGGACGCGCGCCGGCTCGTTCTGCCCGGTCGCCACGACCACCTCCGCGCCGTGGGTGGCGAGCGCATCGGTCGACGTCCTCGGGGCGGCGCGCGAGACGACCACGGTCAGCGGGACCTTACGGGCACCCTGAACCAGCTTGGAGGTCAGCGGCAGGCGCGCGAGCGAGTCGAACACGATCCGGCGCGGCTGGCTGACCACACCGTCGATCCGCGCGGTCAACAACGGATCGTCGGCGAGCGCGGTGCCCACCCCGACCGCGACCGCATCGCACTGGGCCCGCCATTCGTGGGCGAGCCGTCGGCTTTCCTCCCCCGAGATCCACTTCGAGTCGCCGCTGCGCGTCGCCACCTTGCCGTCGAGCGTCATCGCGGACTTGAACAGCACCCACGGCCGTCCGGTGCGGGCATGCTTGCGAAACGACTGGTTGAGCAGCCGGGCGCGGATCGCGAGTTCTCCGTCGGCGACCACGACCTCGATCCCCTCGTCGCGCAGGATCCCGAGCCCCCGGCCGGATGCGTGCTCGCTCGGGTCATCGGAGGCGACGACCAGTCGCGCGATCCCGGCCTCCCGGATCGCGTCGGTGCACGGCGGGGTGCGGCCCTGGTGGCAGCAGGGCTCGAGTGACACGTACAGGGTCGCGCCGCCCAGATCGCGACCCTCGGCGGCGCGGATCGCCTCGACTTCGGCGTGCGGCGCTCCGAGTTCCTGATGGAAGCCCTCTCCGAGCACCTCGTGCTGGCGGCCGATAACCGCGCCCACGAGCGGGTTCGGGCTCACCCGGCCGCGACCTCCCTCGGCGAGCTCGATCGCGCGGGCGAGATGGAGGCGATCGATGTCGGTGGTGGCGGACATGGCGGCGCCCTGGAGAATAGGGCCCGAACCTAAGCGGTCACCCACGTGCTCGCGGGGGTGGCCGCGAGTCGAAAGCCACGTTCGCAGGTTCGCGTGCGGCGCCGGTCGTCCGGCGCCTCGCTCGCTACCGTGTTGTCTGGTGCCCCGGGGTGTACCGCGCTCCGTCTTGCCGGAATGCTCGTTTTAACCTGAGATCCGGCCCTTTCAAATGAAGCTCATCATCCAAGTTCCCTGTTTCAACGAGGAGGACCAGCTTCCGGTGACACTCGGCCGCCTCCCTCGCGAGATGCCCGGGATCGACACCGTCGAGTGGCTGATCATCGACGACGGCTCGAGCGACCGGACCGTCGAGGTCGCGCGCGAGCACGGCGTGAACCACATCGTCCGGCTCACCAACCACAAGGGCCTGGCAGCAGCGTTCCAGGCCGGTCTCGACGCCGGCCTGAAGCTCGGGGCGGACGTGATCGTCAACACCGACGCCGACAACCAGTACGAAGGCTCGGACATCCCCAAGCTCGTCGCGCCGATCCTGCGCGGCGACGCCGACATGGTCGTCGGGGACCGGCAGGTCGAGACGATCGAGCACTTCTCGGCCCCCAAGAAGATGCTCCAGCGGCTCGGCTCGTGGGTGGTGCGCCACGCCTCCTCGACCGACATCCCCGACACCACCTCCGGCTTCCGCGCCTACAACCGGGAGGCGGCCCTGCAGGTACAGGCCGTGTCGAAGTTCACGTACACGCTCGAGACGATCATCCAGGCCGGCAGGCTCCAGGTCGCGGTCGACCACGTCCCCATCCGGACCAACCCGAAGACGCGCGAGTCGCGCCTGTTCCCCTCGATGGCCGCTTACGTGCGGCGCAACGCGCTCTCGATCTTCCGCGTCTACTCCCAGTACCAGCCGCTGAAGGTGTTCTGGACGGGCGCGGTGATCATGGGCCTGGCCGCCCTCGCGGTGTTCATCCGGTTCCTGGTGTTCTTCATCGACAACCCCTCGACTGCCGGCCGCGGCCACATCCAGTCGCTGATCGCCGGCGCCGTCCTGTTCAACGCCGCCATGCTGCTCGGGGCGCTCGGGGTGATCGGCGATCTGCTCGACGCCCAGCGCACGCTGTCGCAGCGGACGTTCGAGCGCGTCCGGCGGATCGAGCTCCAGCTCGGGGTCGAGCCCTCGCACTACGAGCCCGGCGCGCCCGCGAACACACCCGAGCCGGCCAAGGACACCACCGCCCTGCCGGCCGAGGACGCCACCGGACCCGCCCAGGAGCCCGGCCCATCGAACGCCGGAGACGGCCCCGCAGACGCCGGCAATGGCCCCGCAGACGCCGGCGACGCCCCGTCCCCCGGCGGCGCTCCCGACCGCAAGGCCCTCGAGGTATGAGCCGGACGCCGGACGTCGCCACCGCCGGCGACGGCCCGGTCGCGGTCCCGACCGGCAACACGTTCGACAAATACGGCTCGACGAACCCGGTCGTGCGCCGGCTGATGGCCGCCTTCGAGGGCACCCTCCAGCGCCTGTTCACCCAGGCCGCGCCCGAGTCGGTGCTTGACGTCGGCTGCGGCGAGGGCGTCCTGACGTTCCAGTGGGCTGAGCAGCTCGGGGACAGGCCCGTGCTCGGAATCGACCTGGCCGACCCCAAGCTCCAGGCCGAGTGGGAGACCCGCCGGCGCCCGAACCTCGAGTTTCGCGAGCTGCCGGCAGAGAGCCTCCCGTTCCCGGATCGGTCGTTCGACCTCGCCGCCGCGATCGAGGTGCTCGAGCACGTCCCGGACCCTGAGGCCACGATGAGCGAGATGGCACGGGTCGCGGCCGGCCATCTGCTCGTGTCGGTGCCGCGCGAGCCGCTGTGGCGCGCGCTGAACGTCGCCCGGGGAGCGTACGTGCGCAACCTCGGAAACACGCCGGGGCACGTCAACCACTGGTCCAAGCCCGACTTCATCCGGCTGGCTGAACGCCACGGTGAGGTCGTCGAAGCCTGCTCTCCGTTCCCGTGGACGATGCTGCTGGTGCGCGTCAAGTGACCCCGCCCGAGAACGCCACCACCGCGCCGGCGCCACCTGCCGACGCTCCTGCGGGGCGCCGGACGGCGCGCCGGACGGCGCGCCGGAAGGGACGGGCCAGCCGTCCTACGGTCTGGGGCGCGCATCCTGTCGATCGGGATCGCCTCGACCGGCATCTTCACGTTCCTCTACCTGGCCGCCGCGAGCCACGAACTCGATCCGGCGTCCTACAGCCGGATCTCGCTGTGCTGGGCGATCATGTTCGTGATCCTGTCGGTGATATATCGCCCGATCGAGCAGCTGCTCTCGCGGACGATCGCCGACCGGCGGGCGCGGGGTTTGCACGGCCATTCCCTGCGGATCCCGGCGCTGATCCAGGGGAGCTTCGCGACGTTGTTCCTGATCGTCGCGCTCGCGCTGCGACCCGAGATCGAGCAGGGGATCTTCGACGGCTCGAGCGCGCTGTATTGGATCCTGGTGATCGGCGTGCTCGCGTACGCCGCGAGCTACTTCGCCCGCGGCTGGCTCGCCGGTCACCAGCGGTTCGCGCTGTACGGCGGCCTCGTGTTCCTCGAGTCGACGTCGCGGTTCCTGTTCGCGCTCGCGGTCGCGGTCGGCATCGCGTCGGGTCAGGCGGCGGTCGGGCTCGGCATGGCGGTGGCGCCGTTCGCGTCGCTATGCGTGATCCCGTTCGCGTTCTCGCGCCTGCGCGTCGACGCCCCGGCCGGCGTGCCGGTGGCCGACGCGGCCCGCGAGGGGCCCGCCCACGCCGAGATCGAGGAGGCCGCGGCCGACCTCAGTCTCAAGCGCGGCACCGGGTTTGCGGTCTCCGTCGTCGGGATCATGCTCGCCGAGCAGACCCTGATGAACGCGGGCGTCCTGATCGTCGCCGCGAACGCCGGCGGGAAGGCGGGGCTGACCGTGGGCATCACCGGGTTCGTGTTCAACGTGCTTTTGATCGTGCGCGCGCCGCTGCAGCTGTTCCAGGCGATCCAGACCTCGATCCTCCCCCACCTCGCGAGCCTCGAGGTGCGCGAGTCGGCGGCGGAGTTCCACCAGGCGATCCGTATCACGATCAAGGTGATCGCCGCGTTCGCCGGCGCGGTGGCGATCGGCCTGCTCGCGATCGGACCGTTTGTGATGACCGCGCTGCTCGGCGACAAGGGCTTCCCCTACGGCCGGATCGGCCTCGCGCTGGTCGGCCTCGGGATGGGCTTCCACCTGACCGCGGGCACACTCAACCAGGCCGCGCTGGCCCGAGGCCGCGCGCCGCTCGCCGCGGTCGCATGGCTGATCTCGGCGGCGCTGTTCGTCGGGTTCATGCTGTCGGAGGCGATCAGCAATCAGGTGACGCGAGTCGAGGTCTCCTACTTCACCGCCACGCTGGTCCTGTGCGGCCTGCTGTGGGCGATCTACCGGCGCGGGGCGGCGCCCTCGCCTCAGGCGCGGGCCGCCGCCGCCGGCCTGCGCCAGCGGCCCTAGCGCCCTAGCGCCCAGCCCACGGGAGCGCCTAGCTCGCGGTCGAGCTCAGGCTCTTGCAGGCGGCCTGGCCCACCTCGGCCTTCTCGACGTCGGGATTGTTGAGCCCGCTCGAGTCGATCTTGTTCAGCGCGCCGCCCACGCTCGTGAGCAGTGCCTGCGCCGCGGTCTGGAACGACTGCGGGGAGTCGGTGGGCAGCGTGGCGGACTTGGTCACGGCCGAGCGCATGGCGTCCCTGAGCTGCGTGAACGTCTTGACGATCGTCCCCGCGACCACCTTGCCGTTCGAGATGTCCGGCGTGCCCGCGGACTGGATCCGGGACAGCGCGTGGTCCGAGTCCAGCGCGACGACATTGAGGAACCCGCGGAGGTTCTGCTTGGCCTGCGACGCGCTCGTCGCGGTCTGTTTCTTGAGCGCCGCGCTCCGCGTCACCACGTCCTTCTCGAGCGGGGAGATCGCCGAGCACAGCGTGCCCACGTAGGTGCTGGCGCTGACCTTCGAGGAGTCGCTCGACCCACACCCCGCGCACAGCGCGGCGACGGCAATCAGCGTCAGGGCTGACCAGAGACTCCCGCGGCGCATCCAGGTCAGGCTAGCGGCGGAGCGGACGCGATGCGCTCGCGCCGGGTGCTCAGACGGCGCCGGCGACGGCCGCGATCGCAGCGTAGGCGGCGGCCGGATCGGCCGAGCCGAACACCGCGGAGCCGGTCACGAGCAGATTCGCTCCGGCCTCCACGCAAGGCCCCGCGGTGGCCTCGTGGACTCCCCCGTCGACCTCGAGCGCCACGTGATCGGGAAGCGCGCGGCGCATCCTCGCGAGCTTGTCGAGCGACCCGGGGATGAACGTCTGGTTGCCCCAACCCGGGTTGACGCTCATGCACAGCGCCATGTCGAGCAGCTCGCCCGCGACCTCGTCGAGGCTTCCGGCCGGGGTCCCCGGATTGATGGCGGCGCTGGCCGTGCAGCCCGCCTCGCGGATCGCGTTCAGCGTGTAGTGGAGGTGCGGCGTCGCCTCGACGTGGATCGTGATGCTGTCAGCGCCAGCGCGGGCGATCTCGCCCACGTACCGCTCGGGGCGCTCGATCATCAGGTGCACGTCGATGACCCCGCCCGCGCCGTGGACCCGCTCGGCGAGCGCGCCGACGGCCAACGCGCCGAACGTGATCGGTGGCACGAAGTGGCCGTCCATGACGTCGACGTGGATCACCCGGGCGCCGGCGTCGAGCACCTCCTGGACGTGTTCGCCAAGACGGGCGAAGTCCGCCGACAGGATCGACGGGGCGAGCCGGCGCTCGCGCAGCAGGCGCAGCGTGGCCTCGGGCTCCTCGCCCACTCAGACCGCCCGCAGCATGCTGCCGTGGCAGTGATTGCACGCGACGACCGCGGTGCTGGACATCCGCACGATCGTCGAGTGCTCCCCGCAATTAGGGCACACCGAGACGAGCTCGTAGCGCTGCAGGCAATAGACGCATCGGTAGCGCCCGGGTGCCGCGGTCGGGCGCAGCCAGGGCTCACCGCACCCCGGGCACTCCGGACCGAGCTTGGGCATCGGATCGGTCACGGTCATCACAAAGGTTAACGAGCCGTGCGGGCGGCTCAAGCCCGGCGAAGCCTCGCGATGAAGAACCCGTCGGTCCCATCTCGGTGCGGAAGCAGCCGGAGGCGCCGTTCCGCGCTGAAGTCGCCGTGCTCGCTTAGGAACCCGTCGACGACGTCCTCGCTCTCGGCGCGGGAGATCGTGCATACCGAATAGACGAGCGCACCGCCGGGGCGTAGGGCCTGCGCCCCGGCCGCGAGAATCCCGGCCTGGAGCGCGGCGAGCTCGCCGATCGCCTCGGGCCGTGCGCGCCAGCGCAGATCCGGCCGGGACTGCAACGTCCCGAGCCCGCTGCACGGCGGATCGACCAGCACCCGGTCGTAAGGCCCGTCGGTCCGGGCCGTCGCGGCGTCGCCGACCTCGACCCGCACGCACGAGGCCCGCATCCGGGCGTGCGTGCGCTCAAGCGCCGCGGCCCGGCCAGGATGGCGCTCGACCGCGACGACCTCGCCCCGGTTCTCGATCAGGGCGGCCAGATGCGTGGTTTTACCGCCGGGGGCCGCGCACAGATCGAGCACCCGGTCGCCCGGGATCGGCCCGAGGATGCGCGAGACCAGCATCGAGGCGCGGGCCTGGGGCTGGATCGCGCCCGCGGCCCACAGCTCCGACCCCGCGGCGTCGAACGCGCCCTCGAGCACGAGGCCCTCCGGCAGGTCCGGGGCCGGACGGCTCGAAACCGGCAGCGCGACCGCGACTTCCGCCACCGTGGCCACGAGCGGGTTGACCCGGAGCGCCGACTCCGCCGGGTCGTTGATCACCCGGAGCAGGCTCCGCGCCTCCTCGGCGCCGAGCTCGCTCCACCACCGTTCGGCCAGCCACTGCGGCACCGAATGGAGCACCGCCGCCGCGGCCGGCGTGTCGTCGTCGAGGCGTTCGAGCAGGCCCGGGCCTTCCCTCGCCGCCCGTCTGAGCACCGCGTTGAGGAGCCCGGCGGCCTTGGGGCTCGAGCGCTTGACGAGCTCGACGCTCTCGTTGACCGCGGCGTGGGCCGCGGTGCCGCCGAGGTACAGAAGCTCGAACAGCCCGAGCCGGAGCGCCGCCAGCACCGGCGGCTGCAGGCGCCCGAGCGGACGATCGGTAAGTTCCGCGGCGACGTAATCGAGCGTCGCGCGCCGCTGGACGGTCCCGTAGCTGAGCGCCATCGCCAGCGCTCGGTCACGCGGCTCGAGCCCGGCCGCCTCGCCCGTGAACGCCCGATCGGCGTACGCGCCCTGCTCGAACACTCGCCGGACCACGCGTAGCGCGCACGCGCGCGCCGGCGACACCCGGCTCTCGCTCCTGGTCGCCGGCAAGCCGTTATCTCCGGCGCCCGCGGAGGTAGTCCGCGCCGCTCATCGGACGTCCGCCCGGCGGCTGGACCTCGACGAGCTCGAGCGCGCTGTGCTGCGCGCAGCCGAGTACGGGAACCGACCCGTCGAACGAGACGATGCCCTCGGGCGGGCCGTCGCCACTCGCCACCCGCGCCGCCTTCACCCCCAGCCGCGAGCCGTCGCCGAGCCCGACGTGCGACCCGATGTGCGGCGTCAGCGCCCGCACGACCCGCTCGAGCTCGACCGCCGATCGTGACGGGTCGAGCTCGCGGTCCTCGGCCGTGATCTTGTGGGCGTAGGTGGCGAGCGCGTCATCCTGGGCGACGCATTCCGGCTGCTGATCGAGCGCAGCGACGAGCAGTTCCCCGCCAAGCGCCGCGAGCCGCGGGGCGAGCGATCCGTACGTGTCGTCCGGGTTGATCGGCTCGATCGCCTGCGCGCACACCGGACCCGCGTCGAGCGCCTCGACGAGCTCCATGATCGACACGCCGGTGGCCTCGTCGCCGCTCATGATCGCCCGTTCGACGGGGGCGGCGCCGCGCCACCGGGGCAGCAGCGACGGGTGTACGTTGAGCGTGGGGTAGCGGGACAGCAGCGGCTCGGAGATCAATGCGCCGAACGCGCACACGCACACGGCTTCCGGCTCGTACCGGGCGATCGTGTCGACCGACTCCGGTGCGTTGACCGATGCCGGCTGAGCGAGCGCGATGCCGAGCTCGCGGGCGGCATCGGCGACCGGTGGCGAGGCCAGCTTGCGCCCGCGGCCACGCGGCCGGTCGGGGCGCGTGACGACCAGCGCCGGCCGATGCGGCGACTCGGCGAGCCGTCGCAGAACGGTGGCGGCGAACTCGGAGGTGCCAAGGTAGACGGTCCGCACGCGCCGGCTCAGCGCTCTCGGCAACCGATCAGGCTACGCAGCCTCCTGCGCCTCGCGCAGAATCCGCATCGCCTCCTTGCGCTGGTCGCGCGAGGTCCGGTCGAGGATCAGCACGCCGTCGAGATGATCGATCTCGTGCTGGATCACCCGCGCCTCGAGCCCTGAGGCCTCGATCAGGATCGGCTCGCCATGCTCGTCCACCGCCCGGACGCGGACGTGCACGGGACGGTCGACCTCGACCAGCACGCCCGGAAGGCTGAGGCACCCCTCCTCCATCGACTCCGTGTCGCGCCCTGACCATTCGACCTCCGGATTGATGAGCGCCGCGAGCTCCGCGTCCTGGCCAATCCGGTACACGAGCAGCCGATGCACGACGCCGACCTGGGTGGCGGCCAGACCCACGCCGATGGCGTCTTCCATCAGGTGGCCCATCCGCTCGATCTCCTGCCGGAGCTCGTCGTCGAACCGGTCGATCGGGCGCGCGCGGGTGCGCAGCACCGGGTCGCCGAACTGGCGGATCTGGGCGAGCGCCGCGGCCCGCCGGGCCGCGGTCTCGGGATCGAGCTCGGCCGCCTTGGCCTCGGGCTCGACGCCGGCCTCGGGCTCGGGCTCTACAGGTGTTTCCGTCGTGGATTCGGACACGATTTCAGCTTAGAGCGTCGAACAAGATGCCGCGCGATCGGGGCTCACTGCGGGTCGACGTCGACGCTGACGCTGACTCCGCGTCGCCCGGCGTCGGCGGCGCACTGATCGACCGCGGCGCCGACTGCGAGCACCGCGGCCTGCCGATCCCGGCACTTGATCACGAGCTGGCTGCGCGAGCGGCCGCGCAGCCGGAACAGCGGCGCCGGCCCGAGCACCGTCTGCCCCGCCGGCGCGATCAGTCCCTGCAGGCGACCGGCGACCGCGACCGCCTCGGACGCGTCGGGGGACGAGCAGACGATGCGGATCAGCGACCCGAACGGCGGGTAGTCGAGCACGCGGCGCCGCGCGAGCTCGGCCTCGACGAACCCGTCCGAGTCGTGCCGGGCCGCGAACGCGAGCGAGCTCGCGGTCGGGGCCAGCGTCTGCACCAGCACCCGCGCCGGGGGCGCGGATGGGCTGCTGTCAGCGCCGCGGCCGACCCGGCCGGCGAGCTGGGTGACGAGCGCGAACGTCCGCTCCTCGGCGCGGAAGTCCGGGAACCGGAGCGTCTGGTCGGCGTCGAGCACGACCCCGAGCGTCACCCCGTCGAAGTCGTGGCCCTTGGCCACCATCTGGGTTCCGACAAGCACGCCGGCGTCGGCGGCCTCGAACGCGCCGAGCGTCTGCGCCAGCCGGTCCTTGCCCGCGGCGACGTCGGCGTCGAGCCGGAACACCGGAAGCTCGCCGCCGAACGCTTCGAGCAGCTCCTGCTCGACGCTCTCGGTGCCCGCGCCGTGGCGGGCGACGGCGACCGATCCGCACTCCTCGCAGCGGCTCGGCACCCGGCGGCGGTGTCCGCAGTGATGGCAAGCAAGCAGGTCCCGAGCCCGATGGAGCACGAGCGCGACCTCGCAGTTCGGGCACATCCACACGTGTCCGCAACCGCGGCAGGAGAGGAAGTTCGACCAGCCGCGCCGGTTGAGCAGGACGATCGCCTTGCCGCCGGCTCCGCGCACGTCGGCCAGCGCCATCCGGGTCCGCGGGTGGAGGGGATGGTGGACGCCACGCATGTCGACCACCTCGACCGGTGGCAGCGGCCGCCGATCGATCCGCTCGCGCAGCCGCAGCGGGCGGAGCGCGACGACGCTCTCGGGCCGCGGGGTCGCGCTGCCCGCGAGCAGGATCGCGTTGTGCTGCTCGGCCCGGCGGACCGCGACCGTGCGGGCGTCGTAGCGAGGGTCCCCCTCGTGCTTGTAGGACGCGTCGTGCTCCTCGTCGACGACGATCAGGCCGATGTCCGCGAGCGGCGCGAACACCGCCGATCGCGGACCTACGCAGACGCGCGCCTCCCCGGACCGGAGCCGGAGCCACTCGTCGTGCCGCTCGCCCAGGCCGAGCCCGGAATGCAGGACCGCGACGACGTCGCCGAACCGCGCCTGGAACCGCCCGACGGTCTGGGGGGTCAGCGCGATCTCGGGGACGAGCACGATCGCCCCGCGCCCGGCAGCGAGCGTCTCCTGGACAGCCCGCAGGTACACCTCGGTCTTGCCCGAGCCGGTGACGCCGTGGAGCAGAAACCGCCGGGGAGCGTCGCCACCGGCGCTCAAGACGGCATCGAGGGCGTCGCGCTGCTCGCCGGTCAACTCGGGAGCGCCGTCGAGCCGCCGGCCGATCGCCACCGAAGCCGGGCGGCGGGCGCGCGTGGACGACTCCAACCGCACGAGCCCCCGGGTCTCCAGCCTCCGCAGCGTCGGGGTTCCGAGCGTGGCCGCGACCGCAGGTCCGTCCCGCTCGAGCGCCTCAAGCGCGCTCCGCTGGCGGTCGGTCAGGGTCGCGCCGTCGCCGAGCGCCTGCGCGCCGGCGTCGGTCAGCTCGGCCACCAGCACCCGCTTGCGCCGGGCCCCGCCTGCCGCTCCGGGCGGGAGCACGAGCGTGAGCGCCCGCGCCGGCGTCGAGCAGTACTGCTCGGCGATCCATGCCGCTAGCTCGACCAGGTCCGCGGGCACGCCCGGCGGCAGCACGGCGTCGGGCTCGGACAGCCGGTCCGGCGCGATCTCGGTCTCGGTGGCGAGCCCGAGCACGACCCCGAGCATCGTCCGCCCACCGAACGGGACTCGCAGGAGCGCGCCGACTTCGACATCGGACTGCTCGGGGCGCAACCGGTAGTCGAACGGCCCACGCACGTTCCGCGTGAGGGTGAGCGGCTCGACGCGGGCGATAAGTTGCGGGCTGGCGGAGGGGGCGTGCATCGCTGTCTCGGAGGGTAAAGTCAGACCAGGATGACGGCCGATCGTCCCGCCCAGGACCTGCGGGAGCCTGTTCCCGGCCGGAGCGAGCGGGCCGAGCTCGGCCTTCCGGCCCCGACGATCCTCTCGATGTGCGATCGCCTGCTGGGCGAGGTGGGGCGACGCCACCACATGTTCGGGTGGCTCAGGGCCCCCGGTGCCGGCGCCGGCGAATGGCTCGCGGTCGACGCCTACTACCCGCGAGCGCGTCTCGTCGTGATGTGCCGGCCCCAGCCCGCGCCCCACGACTCGGTCTACCGCGAGCTCGTGCCGGCGCACGGGCTCGGGCTGCTGACGCTCGATCCGCCGGTCCTCGGAAACGACCGAGACGCCGTCGAGGCGACGCTCGCGGCCAAGATCTTCGACCTCGAGCACGTGCCGCGCGTGCGTCCGTCGCGCACTCCGAAGGCGGCCCCGCCCGCACCGCTGCCCGCGGCGCCGCCGACACCCGAGCGCGCCCCGCGACCGGCGTCGGGGCCGGCGTCGCCCGAGTGGACCCCGGTCAAGGTCGCTCACACCTCGGTCCCGCGGGGCTGGGTGCAGGGCCTCGGGGTGATCGCGGGGCTCGCGTTCGCCGTCGTGCTGATCGTCGAGGTCTACCTCGGCGTCATCAAGGTCGCGATCGGGGCCGGCCGGCTCGTGCTCGGGCTCGCGATCGTGATCGACGCGTTCTCTCGCGCGCTCGGAACCGCCGCCTCGGAGCGCGACGGGCGGCGCGGCCTCGCATGCGCGTGCGCGGTCGGGGGGTCCCCGGTCGTGGCCTGGTGCTCGCTGCTGCGGCGCTCCGGTCGCGTCGAGGTCGAGCCCGCCCCGCTGGCCGGGCTGCTCGCGCTCGCGGCCGGTGCGCTCGCCCTACTGGCGCTGTTCATCGGAAGCTGAACGCGGACGGTACCCTGGGCGGAGTGGATCCGGAGCCCGGTGAACTCGTCTTCTTCCACGGTCACCCGTCGTGGCGGTCGATGCTCGCGTTCTACCTG
Organism: uncultured Solirubrobacterales bacterium; assembly: GCA_963746695.1. Taxonomy (GTDB): domain Bacteria; phylum Actinomycetota; class Thermoleophilia; order Solirubrobacterales; family Solirubrobacteraceae; genus Palsa-465. The sequence continues at coordinate 456,538 of CAVVCP010000015.1, forward strand.
CGAGGACTGCTGTTCGCAATCGTGGCCGGGGTGATCGCGGGGATCGTCACGCGGATCGCAAACGGCGGCGTGCAGGCCGGCTGGGTGACCACGGCCGTGCTCGTGATTTTCATCATCGTGCTCGTGTGGGGGCTGGTCCGGCGGATCAGCACGACCTACACGATCACGAACCGTCGCTTGACGATCCGGACGGGGTTGCTGTCGCGCGAGATGCACGAGACCCGGCTCGAGCGCGTTCAGAACGTCAACTCGCGCCAGCGGGTGCTGGAACGGGTCCTTGGAGTCGGGTCCGTCGACTTCGATACTGCGGGCAGCGCGGAATTCGACTTCTCGTTCCGCGGCGTCGACGATCCGGCGCAGATCGTGCGCACCGTCGACAAGGCGCTGCACGATCTGAGGCTGACCCACCCGCAGGTGTAGCCCGGCCGTCTACGCCTTGACCGCGGCGGGGTCGAGCCCGGCGGCGGCGCGCAGCGTGGCCGCCTTGTCGGTCCGCTCCCAGGTGAAGTCGTGGTCTTCCCGGCCGAAGTGGCCGTACGCAGCGGTCTTCTGATAGATCGGACGATGCAGACGAAGGTATTGCCGGAACGCGCCCGGCCGCAGATCGAAGTGTTCGCCGATCAGCTCGAGGATCCGCGCGCGGCCGATCCGCTCGGTGCCGAACGTCTCCACCATCACCGACACCGGATGCGCGACCCCGATCGCATAGGCGACCTGGACCTCGAGCCGGTCCGCCAATCCCGCCGCGACGAGGTTCTTGGCCACGTAACGCGCCGCGTACGCGGCCGACCGGTCCACCTTCGACGGGTCCTTGCCGCTGAACGCGCCACCGCCGTGACGGGCCATCCCGCCGTACGTGTCGACGATGATCTTGCGCCCGGTCAACCCGCAGTCGCCCATCGGCCCGCCGATCACGAACCGGCCCGTCGGGTTAACCAGCAGCGACTTGCGCAGCTTGCGCGCGTCGTACAGATCCTGGGGTATCACCGGCTCGATCACGTGCTCCCACAGGTCGTCGGTCAACAGTGACTCGGCGCCGTCGCGGTGCTGGGCCGAGATCAGCACCCGCTCGACCTCCGCCGGACGCCCGTCCACGTACCGCACGGTCACCTGCGTCTTTCCGTCCGGACGCAGGTACGGGAGGATCTCGGCCCGGCGCACATCGGCCAGCCGCTTGGCCAGCCGGTGCGCCAGCGAGATCGGTAACGGCATCAGCTCCTCGGTCTCGCTGCTGGCGTAACCGAACATCATTCCCTGGTCGCCCGCGCCGGCGAGATCGAGCTCGTCGTCGTCGCCCGGATCGACGCGCGACTCCCAGGCGCGGTCGACTCCCTGCGCGATGTCGGGTGACTGCTTGTCGATCGCGTTGATCACCGCGCAGGTGTGATAGTCGAAGCCATACTCCGCGTTCGTGTAACCGATTTTCCTGATCGTCTCGCGCGCGATGTCCTGGATGTCGACATACGTCGAGGTGGTGATCTCCCCCGACACCACCACCAGCCCGGTGTTCACCAGCGTCTCACACGCGACCCGGCCCAACGGATCGTCCCGCAGCACGGCATCCAGCACACCGTCGGAGATCTGATCGGCAACCTTGTCCGGGTGACCTTCTGTCACCGATTCGGAGGTGAACAGAAACTCGTTGTCGGAAAGCAGGTTCATGGGATCTCGAGGTGTAGCTCCGTGGTCGTGTCGCTCTCGCCACTGGTGGAGCTCAGACCGATCGTGCGGACCTTCGTGAGATCTCCGAGCAATGCGCGCTCGCGCGTGCTGCTCGTCAGTCCGGTCTGATCGCCGAGGCTGAGGAGCTGGCTGAAGTCGGTAAAGAGTACCGACGACACCTGCGCGGGCTGGCCTGCGAGCGCGGTTTTGTACGCCTTCTCATCTGCAAGCGAGTGGCTGCGACCCGCCACCTCGTCGATCGCCGCCACGCTGGTCGAGACGACCACGAGGCCATCGAACACGGCGTAGTCGAGCTGGAGCCCAGGCCCGAGTCCGAGCTCGTGCACGGTGATGCCGTCGATCTGCCGGTCGACGATCCCGGGGATCTGACCGGGCCCTGAGCTCGGGGCCGGGAACAGCGCGGTCAGCGGCGCCTCGAGCGACGCGAGCTCGGACTGCGTCGCGGACTGGTTCGACGTCCGGGCGACGATCAGCAGTGCCGGCGACGGCCCGGGCGAGAGCGCCACCGCGGTCTCGCCACCGAACATCGACTCGATCTTGCGGACGTTGACGCCCTCGGCGGTCAGCGCGGACCCCAGCCGGCCGAGCAGCGGCGCGAGGTTGGCGGCGAAGCCCGCGGTCGCCGCGGCACGGAGCAGCACGGGCGCGAATCGGTTGAGCCCGTCGACGTCGAGCATCAACGTCGACCCCGCGGGCAGGAGGGAGGAGAGCGTGGGTGTGAACCCACTCGCGCCGGATCCGGGCCGGCCCGCGCGCGTCCCGCTCGCGTCGAGCGCGCTGTGCACCCACACGTCCGCGCCACCCGCGGCCGCCGAGACCGACAGCGCCGTCCCGGCGAGCGCCGGGCGGTCGAGCAGCGCCCCGATCGCGCCGGCTATGCCGGGCTGGGGCTCGAGTAGCCGCCGCACGCCGGCGACTGGCAGATAGGCGTCGAGCACGCGGCCCGCGGGCTCGCCGGCAGAAGCGCGCTCGTACGCCGGGTCGTTCGCGAGCGACCGAGCTCTGCCCGTGGCGGCGGCGATCGCGGCGCGGACGCCGGCGTCGGCACCGGTGACCAGGTAGCGGCGGACGAACGCGAGCTCCGTTCCCGAGCTGTAGCCGAGCACTCGGACCCCGTCGTAGGTCGTGACCGCGCCGGCGCCCGCCGAGGCGACGAACCTCCTCGCCCGCGCGCGGTCGCGGACGTCGAGCACGATCACCGACGAGGCCGATGCGCCAGGCGTGTCGAGCAGGGCAAGCGCCGCCTCCTTCCCGATCCACGGTCGGATCCCGGTTGCGAAGTCGACCGAGCCGGAGCCGCCGCCGAGGATCGCGGTCAACCGGTTGATCACCGCGGCGTAGGCGAGCGGATAGTCGGGGAAGCGCCGGGCGAGCGCCTCGGCCCGGCGGACCGCCGGCCGCGAGGTGTCCGTCGACAGGTGTACGTACGCGAGCACGTCGGCGGGGATGACCTCGGCGGCGCCGGTCGCCGGCGGCGCCTCGCCCGAGCCGCTGAGCGCCAGCGCCACCGCGGCGGCGGCGGCGATCAGCAGCGTCAACACGGCGGCAATCAGCCCGATCCGCCGGCGGCGGAACCGGCGTTCACGGTCCTCGCCGCCCGGGCGCGGCGGCGAGTCTCGCTGGCGCCGCTCGGGCATGCTCGGCACGGGGGTACGTAGCCGCGTGACGGTCGACATCGGCACGTTCAATGAAGCATCTCCGGGCGCCCTTTGCGCCACTTGGCCACGGTGCGTGTGGCCGGGTGGCCTTCACACACTTCCCGGTGCACAAAGCTCGCAAACGCGGCTGATCGCTGCTTGGGGTCCGCCGGCCGGCCGCCGCGCTCTACGCGGGGTCAGGCGGCCGCGCGGGGTCCGGGAGCCCGCCGCTCGTTGCGCTCGACGAAGTCGATGATCACCGGAACCCCCTCGAGCCGGTATCGCTCACGCAGTCGGTTCTCGATGAAGTACGCATAGTCCCGCGTGACCCTCGCCCTGGAGTTGACCTGGATCGAGAACCGCGGCGGCCGCTCGCTCGTCTGGGTCATGAACAGCAGCCGCAGCCGGTGCCCGCTGTGCTGCGGACCGCCCGCGGGCGGCTGGCGCGTGGCGACCACATCGGACAGGAAGCGGTTCAGCTGCGGCGTCGGGATCCGGGCGGCGCTGCGGTCGGCCAGCGCGATCGCCTCGGCGAGCAGCCGTTCGATGTTCCGGCCGGTCTTCGCGCTCGCGGTCAGCACTCGCGGGCGCAGCCGGAGCTTCTTCTGGGCGCGGGCCCGCTCATAGTCGAGGTCGATGTCGTCGGCGAGGTCCCACTTATTGAGCACCAGCGCGGTGGCGCAGCCGCTCACCATCGCGAGCTCGGCGACCCGCAGGTCCTGCGCGGTGATGCCGTCGGTCGCGTCGCACACCACCAGCGCCACGTCGGCCCGCTCCGCCGCCCGGCGCGAGCGCAGCGACGTGTAGTACTCGATCGGCTCCCCCACCTTGGCCTGGCGGCGGAGTCCGGCGGTGTCGACCAGGATCAGCGAGCGCCCTTCGAACTCGATCGGCAGATCGATCGCATCTCGTGTGGTCCCGGCCACCGGCGAGACGATCACCCGCTCGGCGCGCGCGAACCGATTCACCAGCGAGGACTTCCCGACGTTCGGGCGGCCGATGACCGCCAGCCGCACGATCGCGTTCTCCGCCTCCCCGCCGTCCGATTGCTCCTCGTCCGGGCCGAGCTCCACGATCCGGTCGAGCAGATCTCCGGTGCCGAGCCCCTGCGCCGCCGACACCGCGATCGGCTCGCCGAGGCCGAGCCCGTGGAACTCGGCCGCGAGCGGCAGATCGCGGACCGAGTCGATCTTGTTCGCGGCCACGAGCACGGGCAGCGGCCCGCGCCTGAGGAGGTCCGCGACCTCGTGATCCCCTGGCCGGGCGCCGGCGCGCGCGTCGACGACGAGCACCGCGACGTCGGCGTCGGCGAGCGCGTTCAGCACCTGCGCGTGTATCGCGGTCGCGAGCTCGGCCCGATCGTCGAGATCGACCCCGCCGGTGTCGATCAGCGTCAACGCCCGTCCGTTCCAGTCGGTGTGGAGTTCCTTGCGGTCGCGGGTCACCCCGGGCCGCTCGTGCACGACGGCCTCCCGCGACTCGGTGAGGCGGTTGACGAGGGAGGACTTGCCGACGTTCGGATACCCGACGATTGCGACCTTCATGGCGGACCCGAGGCTAGCGTGCGCCTTGCGCGCTGCCCGTCTCGCGAACCAGACCGGCGATCCGGTCGACGACCTCGGGCAGCGTGATGCCGGTCGTGTCGATCACGACGGCCCCCTCGGCGGGCGCGAGCGGCGAGTGCTCGCGGGTCTGGTCGCGCTGATCACGAATCGTCTGCTCGGCGAGGACCGTGGCCGCGTCGACGCCGAGCTCGGCGGCCCGCCGCCGTGCGCGTTCGACCGGGTCTGCGGTCAGGAACACCTTGACCTCGGCGTCGGGCGCGACCACGCTCCCGATATCACGGCCTTCGGCCACCCAGTCCCCGCGCGAGAGCAGCCGCCGTTGCTCGGCGACGATCGCGTCGCGCACCGTGGGGTTCGCCGCTGCCAGTGACGCCGCCTCCGACACCGCCGGCGTGCGGATCTCTTCGGTGACGTCGCGGCCGTCGAGCAGGATCCGTTCGCCGGGCTCGATCTTCAGCGACCCGGCGATCGAGGCGGCCGGCTCGCCCCGCTGCGCGGCGGCCAGCGCCACGCACCGGTACATCGCTCCGGTGTCCAGGTACGTGAACCCGAGCCCGTCGGCAACAGCTCGCGCAACCGTCGACTTGCCGGCGCCGGCGGGACCGTCGATCGCGACCACGGTCACGCGATCAGCCCCGCGACATCGTCGGCAAACCGCGGGTAGGACACCGCCGCGGCGTCCATCCCCACTACCTCCACGCCTTCATCCGACGCGAGCCCGGCGACCGCCCCGAGCAGCGCGAGCCGGTGGTCGCCGTGGCTGTGCAGCCGCCCGCCGCGCAGACCGCCGGTCCCGGTGACGACGAAGCCGTCGGGCAACGCCTCGATCTCAGCGCCGAGTCCGCGCAGCCCGTCGACGACCGTCGCGATCCGGTCCGATTCCTTGACCCTAAGCTCACCGGCGCCCCGCACGACGGTGTCGCCCTCGGCGAAGCAGCCGAGCAGCGCCACCAGCGGCAGCTCGTCGATCGCCAGCGGGACCTCCTCGGCCTCGACCGTCGTCGCCTCGATCGGCGCGTTGCGCACGTCGATGTCCGCGATCGGCTCGTGCGGATGGAACGTTCCCGGGGCCTCGAGGTCGGCGAGCACGATCGCGCCCATCCGCTCGAGGATCCGCAGGAACCCGGCGCGGGTCCAGTTGACGCCGACGCGCTCGAGCACGAGCCGCGAGTCCTTGACGAGCACGCCGGCGGCGATCAGGAACGCGGCCGAGGAGGGGTCGCCGGGGACCTCGACGACCCCGAGCTCCAGCTCGTCGGTGTTGCCGACGGTCGTGCGATACCCGCGAGCGGGGTCGCCCTCGCGGGCGATCGGAGCCCCGGCCGCCGCGAGCATCCGCTCGGTGTGGTCGCGACTCGGGACCGGCTCGGTGACCGTGGTCGCGTCCGTGACGAGCCCGGCCAGCAGCACGCACGACTTGACCTGGGCGCTCGCCACCGGCAGCTCGTATTCGATCCCGGTCAGCGGCGCGCCGTGAACGGTGAATGGCGGGAACCTGCCGTCTCGCGCATCGATCCGCGCGCCCATCCGCGACAGCGGCTCCCTTATCCGGTCGACCGGGCGCCGGCGGATCGATTCGTCGCCGTCGAGCTCGAAGCTCGAGCCCGGCTGGAAGGCGAGCCAACCCGGGAGCAGCCGCATCAGCGTCCCCGCATTGCCGACGTCGATCGGCTCGCTGGGCGCGATCGCATTCCGAAGCCCGCATCCTCGGATCATCAGCTCGTCGCCACGCCGCTCGACGATCGCACCGAGCTTCTGCACCGCCGCCAGCGTCGAGTTCGTGTCGGCGGCGTCGAGGTAGTTGCTGACCCTTACGGGTTCGGACGCCATCCCGCCGATCAGCGCCGCGCGATGGGAGATCGACTTGTCCGCCGGCACTCTCACGCGCCCCCGTAAGGGTCCGGATGGGTCGAAGCGCATGTTCATGCCCGCGCCACCGGGTATCCGAGCCGGCCGACGAGCTCCTCGGTCCGGCGCGCGTGGTCCTCGCCGGCGATCCACAGCGCCACGACCCCCTCGCGCATGTCGGGCGCGGGATACAGCGCCATGTCGGTGATGTTGACCCCGGCGCGCCCGAGCTCGAGCGCCAGCTGCGCGATCACGCCGGGCCGATTCGGGACCGACGCGCGCAGCTCGAACAGCGGTCCGCCGGCGAGCTGCGCCTCGAGCAGCCGGCGGCGGTCGTCCGCGGCTCCGTCGTTCCAGTCGCTCAGACCGTCTGCGTCTGCCGCGGCCAGCGCGTCGCGGACTGAGGTCAGACGCGCGATCGTGTCGTCGATCCGTGCCGCCAGCGCGTCGCGGTTCGAGATGTAGATGTCGGTCCAGATCGCGCTTGGGGCCCCGGCGACGCGGGTCGCGTCGCGGAAGCTCGGGCCGGTCGCCGGCAGTCGCTCGCCGCCGGTCGCGAGCGTTCGGGCCGCCTGGGAGACGAGCACGTTGGCGAGCACGTGGGGCAGGTGCGAGACCGTGGCCAGGATCGTGTCGTGGGTCTCGGGATCAATCGCAGTCGGACGGGCGCCGAGGCCGTGCAGGAAGCGGTGCAGCCGCTCGTACAGGATCCCCGACGTCGTCGAGGCCGGGGTCAGGTACCAGGTGGCGCCCTCGAACAGGTCGGCGCGCGCATGCCTGACCCCGGATGTCTCGGCACCGGCGAGCGGATGGCCGCCGACGAATCGCGAGTCCTCGAGCGCGGCGACGATCGCCCGCTTGGTCGACCCGACGTCCGAGACCACGCAGTCGGCCGGCGCGGCCGCGAGCACGCCCTGCACCGCGTCGGGCAGCATCCCCACCGGGACGGCGACGAACACCGCCTCGGCGTCGGCGACCGCGTCGGCGACGCTCGTGCAGCTGCGATCGATCGCGCCCAGCTCACCGGCCAGCTCGAGCGCGTCGCCGCTCGAGTCGTAGCCCGCGACCGAGGCATCGAGGCGCCCGCGCGCGGCGAGCCCGATCGAGCCGCCGATCAGCCCGACGCCGATGAGCGCGATCCGCAAAGAGACCTAGACGGCGGCGAGTGCTTTCCCGGCGACCGCAGCGGCGGCCTGCACGCGCTCCACGTAGTCGGCGAAGTCGTCCGCGTAGAGCTGCTGGGGCCCGTCGCAGATCGCGGTCTCCGGGTGCGGATGGACCTCGACGATGATCCCGTCGGCGCCGGCCGCGGCGGCCGCCAGCGACAGCGGCATCACGAGGTCACGCCGGCCGGCGGCGTGGCTCGGGTCGACGATCACCGGCAGGTGGCTGAGCTCCTTGAGCACCGGGACGGCCATCAGGTCGAGCGTGAAGCGGTAGGCGGTCTCGAACGTGCGGATACCGCGCTCGCACAGCATCACGGCCTCGTTGCCCTCTTTCAGCACGTACTCGGCGGCCATCAGCAGCTCCTCGAGCGTCGAGGAGAAGCCGCGCTTGAGCAGCACCGGACAGCCGGAGCGCCCGACCTCGGCCAGCAGCGTGTAGTTCTGCATGTTGCGCGCACCGATCTGGATCACGTCGGCCACCTCGAGCACCGGTTCGAGGTCACGCTGGTCCATCAGCTCGGTGACGATCGGCAGCCCGGTCTCGGCCTTGGCCTCGGCGAGCAGCCGCAGCCCCTCCTGCCCGAGCCCCTGGAACGCGTACGGCGACGTGCGCGGCTTGTAGGCGCCACCGCGGAACAGTGTGCCGCCGGCGTCGCGGACCGCGCGCGCGGTCTCGAGCGTCTGCTCGCGCGACTCGACCGTGCAGGGCCCGGCGATCATCGCGAAGCTGTTCCCCCCCACCTTGCGCCCGGCGATGTCGAGCACGGTTCGCTCGCCGTGCTTGAACTGGGTCGAGGAGAGCTTGTATGGCTTGGAGATCGGGACCACGCGGTCGACGCCGGGGGCGCCGTCGAGCTCGAGCCGCTGCACGTGCTCGCGGTCGCCGATCGCCCCGATCACGGTCAGCTCGTCGCCGGTGCTCAGATGGGCGCGCGCGCCGACGCTCTCCACTCGGTCAATGACGGCCTGCACCTCCTGCTCGGTCGCCGTCGGTTTCATCACGATCATCATCTGTCGGTCCTCTCTTGTGCCTGGGAAACTCTACGAAAGCGGGCGGTGCGGGTTTCACCCGACCGGGGGGTTTTTCGGCGCTCGGCCTTTCGAGGGGCCCGCCGGCAGCGCGGACGGGCAACGACGGGAGCGGGCCGGGCGCCTAGCTAAATCGCCAGGCGTAGGCGTAGCCGCGGTAATAGAAGGACGTGCGGCTACGGGCGCTCATCGTGGCGGGTTGTACCAGACGGCCGCAGAGATTCCAAGGCTTGCTCGATTCGCCCCGCTATACGTGGATGGGAAATCCAGCAAGCCCCTAGCCGAGGACCTGGGCGAGGGCGTCAGCCGAAGCGCTCGTTCTCCGGGTCGGTGCCGACCGTCACGCGGAGGGAACCATCTCGCCCCAGGGCGGCACCGGCCCGCACGAGCACCCCTCGCTCGCGAAGACCCTCGACCACGGAAGCCTCCTCGACGGTCTCGGGCAGGTGCAGCCAGACGAAGTTCGCGTCCGACTGCGCCACCCACAGCCCGAGCGCCCGCCCGCGATCCTCGAGCTCGAGCCGCGAGGCGATCGTGGCGGTCACGCGCCGCTCGACCTCGTCCTGGTGCTCCAGGGCCTCGACCGCGGCCGCCTGGGCGGCGGCGTTCAGGTAGAACGGCTGGCGGACCTGGTCGACCGCGACGCGGAAGTCCTCCGAGCCGCACAGCGCGTACCCGACCCGCAGCCCGGCCAGCCCATAGACCTTCGAGAACGTCCGCAGCAGCACCAGGTTCGGATGCTTGCGAAGCAGCTCGAGCGAGGCGTACGTATCGCCGAGGGTCAGCGCGAACTCGCAGTAGGCCTCGTCGAGGATCACCGCAACGTGCGCGGGGATCCGCCGCATGAACGCTTCGATCTCGTCGAGCCCAATCGCGGTCGAGGTCGGATTGTTCGGGTTGCAGATCATCACGAGCCGCGTCGCCACCGTGACCTCGGTGGCGATCGCGTCAAGGTCGTGGCGGTCCTCGGAGTCGAGCGGCACCTGGATCGCCCGGGCGCCCGACGCGGCCGCGAGGTGCGGATACACGCTGAACGCCGGCCACGCGTAGACGACCTCGGCCCCGGGCTCGAGCAGCGCCTCGCCGGCGGCGAGCAGGATGTCGCACGAGCCGTTGCCGAGGGCGATCCGCTGGGGCGGGATCCCGTACCGGTCCGCGAGCGCCCGGCGGAGCGGAAGGTAGGACGGGTCGGGATAGCGGTTGGTCCCGCCGAGCACGCCGGCGGCCGCCTGAACCACCTCCGGGAGCGGAGCGAAGCACGACTCATTCGACGCGAGCATCGCGACATCGGCTCCGAGGTCGTAGCCGGCGGCGAGTGGATAGACCGGGATGCGGCGGGTGCGCTGTGCGAATTCGAGTGCCATCGCCCTCCCTATTGTGCCGACTCGAGATCCGTCCTCAGCACGCGTGAGTCACCCAGATACACGTGCCGGGGCTCGTGATCGTCGGCCGCGTAGTAGTGGACCATCACCCGGATCACGTGCGGCAGCGAGCCGGGCACCGGCACCTCCCGCGCGCACAGCAGCGGAACGCGGCTGAGCCCGAGGTTCCGGGCGGCGACCGCGGGGAACTCGGCGTCGAGGTCGTCGGTCAGCGTGAAGATGCAGCTGACCATCGCCTCGGGCTCCAGAGCGTTTCGCGCCATCAACTCGCGCATCAGTTCGTCGGTGGCGCCGAGGATCGCCGCAGCGTCATTGTCGGTGACCGTGTTGGCGCCGCGCAGCGCGAAGAGCCGCATGGGAGCGGCAGTGTGCCAGAGCGCCGTCTACTGCAACGTGTGGACCACGCTCGACGACGCGAGCGTCCGCCCCGCGCTGTCGAGCGCCTGGACCTGGACGTAAGGCTGCGTCGGGATCGTGAGCTGGCTCTCGAACCCCTGCTTGGTCGCGGTCTCGACCGCCTCCAGGGTGTCCTCGGTGGCGCCGGCGAGCACCCGCCACGAGCTGACCTGGGTGGCGCCGTTCCAGCTCACGTACACGTTCGTGTTGCTCCCGCTGCTCGAGGTCGCCACCGCCGGCGGCGTCGCCGGTGTGCCGATCCACGGGAACCGGTACGCGCGGTAGCTCGAGTTGGAGTCGACGAACCGGCCGTCGAACACGAGCGCGCCCTTCGAGTCGTACTCGCTGAAGTACGGCTGCTGCCCCCAGCCGACGAAGTCGTCGCCGCCCGGCAGCTCCTGCACGTTCCCCTCGAACGCCGCCGCGAGCGCCGGCGAGTGCAGGTCCTCGCTCACGAGCGTCGCGGTCATGGTCTTGCTGTCCAGGTGGACCGTGATCCCGCGCGACTCGGTGTGGGCCCTCGGCGGGCCCCCGCCGTCGTCGAACAGCGTCACGGTCGGGTCGGTGTCGGTGTGGAGCCTCACGTCGTGCTGGAACGCGAACTCGACCCCGGAGCCGAGCTTGTAGCTCGAGCTCTTGCCGCCGAGCGCCCACATGATCGCGCCGTTGTCGTGGCTGACCTCGTACGCGGCCCACGTGTTCCTTGCAGAGATCAGCAGGTTGCCGTCGTTCTGGAGCTGGACCGAGTTGATGTGGAAGTAGTCATACGGCGCGCCCGCCGACTTCACGGGCGGCTCGTAGGTGTCGGTCAGCGAGACGTGGTCGAGGCTGTCCCACTGGAACAGCAGCAGGCCGGTCTTGACGTCGATCTCCTGCACCACCGAGTCGAGCACGACCTGCTTCGCGTTCAGATGGACGTCGGTGGCGTTCCAGTACACCGGGTAGTACGCGGTGATCAGCGCCGTGCCCTGGGGCGTGAGCCGGAACTCGTGGAGGTCGGCGCTCAGGCCGTTGGCAGCGTGCACCACCGCGACCTGTTGGTAGGAGGAGTTCTCGATCATGTCCTCGCCGGCGCCGACGCCCGCCCCCGAGTAGCCCTGCCACCAGGTCAATACGCGCCGGCCCTCGTACCGCTGCACCTGGAGGTTCGCCGCGAGGTCGCCGTTCGGCACCGGCTGGAACCACAGCAGGCCGCCCTGGTTGTTGAGGATCATCACGCCGTTCTGCGTCGGGCCCTGCTGCGGCGTGATGAAGATGTCGTCGGCATCGGGACCTGGATCGGGGTCCGCCTTGGTGATCTCCACCGCCGCCGGCGACAGGTCCGGGCGCGAGTGGAGGGTGAGCACGTCGCCGGGCACGCGCCCCGCGGGGGGCAGCGGCGTCGCCGAGATCGTTCCCGACGGGTTGGCGATCGTGAAGTGGAACGTTCCCGGCGCCTTCGTGCCGAGGATGTGCAGGCCGGTCTGGACCGTGACCACCTCGCCGGGCACGAACGGCTTCGCCGGCAGGAAGCTACCGCCGTCCCCGTCGGAGTCCGATTCGAACCGGCCCGCGTGGACGCCGCTGCGAGAGCCGGTCACGACCACCTTGCCCACCTGGCCGACCGGCACGCCGCGGAACGCGATCTGGGTCTGCGGTGAGGCGACGCGGGCGCCCGGGATCGGGAACACGCTGACGGTCGGTGTCGCCGCCGACGAGGATCCCGATCCGCAGCCCGCCAGCGACAGACCGATCAGCGCAGCCGCGACGAGCACCGCGCCGATCCCGGCGCCACGGCGCTGCTGCTCCGTCACCCTCAGCTGTCGGCGTCCGTGCCTGGTCAAGCGGCGGTTACTCGACCTCATACACCGCCGCGCATCCGAATCCGTGCGCCGAGCGGATGATCGGGCCGAGCAGCGTCCTGAGATCGACCCTGGTTTGACAGTCGGCCAGCACGAACTTGGCGCCGCTGCCGAGGACGAAGCTCTGAGCCTGAGCCGGGGTCAGCGCGCCTTTTGTCTGGAACAGCGTGTTCGCGTGATAGGTCAAGTTGAGGCAACCGGGTTCGGACCACAGGCAATCGCCGACATACGTCCGCCGGCCGGTTTTGCCCGGCACGTAGGCGCCAAGATAACTCCGGGTCATGACGCTCCCCGGCTCCTTGAGGTTCTCGAGGTAGTTGAGCGCGTCGCGCTCGTCGCCCTTGATGAAGTTCGCGTTGTTCGTGGTGGGCGCCGCCAGCGCGTGCGAGATCTTCAGCTCCTCGTACGTGGTCGGGATCGTGAACAGCGCGACGAGGACCGCGCCGGCGAGCACCGGGCGCTGGATCCGGCTCCAGCCGATGATCTGGAAGCCCTCGACGGCGAGGACCGACAGCGGGATCGTGATCCCCTGGAAGGAGTGCAGCGGCGTCGCGCCGAGGCTCGTGCCCGACAGCACGAAGATCGCGAACGCCGCCAGCGGCCAGGTCCGAGTGGCCGCGGCCAGGAACGTCGTCGGCCGCCTTGAGTACGCGACCGCCGCGGGGACGAGCAGCGGCACGATCGCGATCGTGATCGCCCAGAACGAGAACGCGTGCTTGCTCGCGACCTGGGCGAGCTTCCAGCTGAGGTCGGCCTTACCGAGGATCAGGTAGTAGACGAGCGGGACCGCGGTGCCGCCGACCGTGGCGAGCGTCAGCTTGAGATGGGCGCGCTCGTACCGATGGCCGAGCGCCATCACGAGCTCCGCCGCCACCACCACCGCGATCAGGAGCTCGCCGTTCCACGGGTGAAGCAGGCTCGCGAGACCGCCGAGCAATCCGGCCAGCCACAGCCGGCGGTCGCTGTACCGAGAGTCCTGGTGCGCCACCAGCGCCCACACCATCGCGGCCAGCCCCAGCACGCTGAACACGTATCCCCACGTCAGGAACCCCGGGAACAGGTCGCCGAGGACGCTGAAGCTCCCGTACACATTCGTGAACGACCCGAAGAACAGCGCGAGCACGAGCGCCGCGCGGCGCGGCCACAGCCCGGTCAGCAGCCGCCACGCGAACGCCCGCACGGCGAAGAAGAACCCGACCACCGCGACCGGCTTCCACAACAGCAACGACAGCCACGGCGCCATCCCGAGCGCGGTCAGCCCGCCGGAGACGACCACGGCCGGGTTGAAGTAGTCCGCCGGCGTGCCGCGCAGCACGAACAGGTTCGATGCCAGCACGTGCTTGGAGGCGTCCTTGATCCACGCGAGGTACTGCATCTGGTCGACGATGTACACGCCGTCGGTGCCCGTCCACACGCCGCCGTCGAACACGACCCGCCACACGTCGAGCGCGACCACCCACATCGAGATGGCCGCGAACGCGAGCAGGATCGACAGCTCGAACCCGTCCAGTCGGCGGGGACGTGGCGTGGTCGGGGGCGGGGGCAGATCGGGCGCCGGACCGCCGCCGCCGCCATCGACCAGCTCTACTTCAAGGCGCATGGGCGCGCGGACGCTAACACGATGCTAATAATCAAGGCATAAACCAGCGAGGGCTCGAAGAATTCGGCTAATGCCGGACGCCGCGCTTGGGCGTTTCCGGCCGCTACAGCCATGGTGCCCGTGGGGTCGGCCATCCCACGGTATGAGGGCCCTTACTTTATCGACCGCGCCCGTCGCATTCGCCGAGCGCCCCTCCTACCGGCGGATGAGGCACTCGCACGGGCCGGTGAGGCGCCGCCTTCCTGGCGGTAGCGGCGGCCGCCTACTGGCTGCCGGGCGGCATCGGGTGGTACACGGCCAGCTTGGACTGAAGCGTCTGCGAGGCCTGGCCCGCCGACCCGTTCAACGGGTGGACGTTGATGAGATTGAAGAACTTCCCCGACGACGGCAGGAACACCAGCACCAGGAACACCGTCAGCCCCAGGGCGACGCGCCGCAACCACACGCTCGAGCCGAGCGCGGCCAGTGGCAGCAGCCAGATCACGTACCAGGGCATCACCCAGGCGAGGCTCGCGATCAGCGCGAACGTCGCCCAGCCGGCGCGCGTGATCCAGTCTCCGTCGCGGCGGAGCAGCAGGATCACGGCGACGACGAGCGCGACGTCCGCGAGCCGAAGGACTCCCGACGTGCCGCCGCCTACGCCCAGGAACAAGCCGAACAGGTTCGGGAAGCTGAACGGTGTGAGCAGGCTGCCCTGCTGGGACAGGTTCGGCAGCGAGAATCCGAACAGCGCGACGCTCATCACGGCCAGCGGAATCGCCGCGAGCACACAGCCGTAGACGACCTGACGGCGCCGGCGGGCCGGGCGCGCCGCCACCAGCAGGAACGGCAGCAGCAGCACCGCGGTGAACTTGACCGCGACCGCGATCACCAGCATCGCGCCCGCGGTCTTGTCGCGGCGCGCCAGCAGAAACGCGATCGACGCGGTCAGCGGGACGAGCATGAAGAAGTCGTTGTGGAACCCGCCGACCGCGTACACCAGGTAGATCGGGTTGAGCCCGACGAGCACGGCGGCATACCGCGGATCGCGTCCGAGCCGCTTCGCGCACCAGCAGACGATCCCGATGAACCCGAGGCTCAGGAGGACTGTGACGACCTTCACGATCCAGTACGCCACCGGGATCGACAGGAACCCAAGCGGATAGCTCAGCGCCGTGAACAGCTCTCCGTAGGGGCTGTGAAGGTTGTCCCAAGTCGCGAAGTGGTAGATCGGGTCGTGCATCTCCTGCCCGATCACGTGGGTGTACGGGTTCATCCCGTGCAGGCCACCGAGGCGCGCGTAGCCGAGGTAGTTGCTGATGTCGGTGAGCTGGAACGGCGGCCCGAGCATCAGGATCAGGCTCGCGGCGACGATCGCGACCGCGATCATCCGCATCGACAGCGTCCGCAGCGCCGACAGCGCCACGCCATACGCGGCCAGCATCATCAGAATCAGCCCGCTGAGCGCGTAGTTGGTGGCGGTCGGGCCGACCTTGAGGTCCCCGACCAGCCCGTACAGCGGGCCGGCCTCCCACTTCGCGAAGATCTGGCTCGAGCGCGGGACGAGGATCGTCGGGCCGTGCGTGGCGAACAGCACGAGGATCAGCGCGCAGCCGACGATCGTCGCCAGCGCGATCTTCCCCGCTCGCGGTCCGAACGACACCTCCGGCCAGCGCCATGCCCCGGGTCTCGGCAGCCCGGCCAGCCGGGGCAGCGCGACCGTGCCGTCGGCGGGGGCCGCGCCCGCGGCGCTCGATGCGAGCACTCCTGACGTCCCCGTGCTCGAGGCGAGTACCGGCGGTGGCCCGTCGATATGACCGGAATCCTGACGCATTGGTTTAAGGAATCTTGCCCTGTAGGCGGGCCGCAATGCCCGGTGGGCGGGTTGAAATCGTGTTAAGCGCTCACCGTACGGGGCCGCAGCCGAGTCCAACCCTAGTATGTCGCGCGTGAGCGTCGGCACGGCGGCAACCGACCTGCGCCGTCCGGAGGCGCGCTCGCAGCCCTCGCGCACTCGCGCGCTGCTCGCCGATTCCGCGGTGCTCGCGGTCGCTGCTTTGACGCTGCTGGCGGCGGTCCTGCGCTTCTACCGGATCGGCCATCAGGGCTTCTGGTTCGACGAGGGCAACACCGCGCTGCTCGTCCATTTCTCGCCCGGGAAGATGCTCGGACTCATCCCCCAGACCGAGTCCACTCCCCCGCTCTACTACTGCGTGGCGTGGGTGTGGGCGCGGGTGTTCGGCTACGGCGAGGCCGGGCTGCGGTCCTTGTCGGCGGTGTGCGGGGTGTTGGTCGTTCCCGTTGCCTACGGCGCGGGGTCGAAGCTGATCTCGCGACGGGCCGGTCTGATCGCGGCGGCGCTGACCGCGTGCAGCCCGCTGCTGATCTGGTACTCGCAGGAGGCGCGCTCGTACGAGATGCTGGTGCTCCTGTCGAGCGTGTCGCTGCTCGCGTTCGCGTACGCGCGCGCCCGGCCGACGCCGCGGCTCCTCGCCGCGTGGGTGGTCGCGTCGGCGCTGGCGCTGGCCACGCATTACTACGCGATCCTGGCGGTCATACCCGAGGCCGTGCTGTTGCTCTGGACGTACCGTGGGCGACGCTCGGTGCAGATCGCGGTCGGCGTCGTCGGCCTGTGCGGGGTCGCGCTGATTCCGCTCGCGATCGGCCAGAGCGGGACCGGCAACGCGAGCTGGATCGCCATCGATCCGCTCGGGCGCCGGCTCGGCCAGGTCGTTCCGCAGTTCGCGGCCGGGTTCGACGGGCCGGCGCATTCGGTGCTCGAGCCCATTGCGATCGCCGTGCTCGTGCTCGCCGCCGTGTTGGTCTTTGCGCGGTCCGAGGGCGCCGCGCGGCGGGGCGCCCTGATCGCCGGCGGGATCGCGCTCGCCGGCCTGGTCTTGAACCTGTTGCTGATCGCGGGCGGGGTCGACGACCTGATCACGCGCAACGTGCTCGCGATCTGGATGCCGGCGGCTTTGTTCGTCGCCGGCGGTCTCGCGGCGGCGCGCGCCCGGCGGGTCGGTTTGGTCGCGGCCGGCGTGCTGTGCGCGCTCGGGGTGGCGACTGCGCTCGGCGTCGCCTTCGACCGGGGGCTCGAGCGGCCCGACTGGCGGGTCGTGGCGCGGGCGCTCGGAACGCACCCGGGGCCGCCGGGCACGCGCGCGATCCTCATCCAGCACTATCGCGATCTGCTGCCGCTGTCGCTGTACGTGCCCGGGCTGCATTTCATGGGCGGCGCCGGCGCCACCGTGTCCGAGCTCGACGTGGTGTCGTTCACCTCGCCATCGAGCCACGGCTTCTGCTGGTGGGGGTCGGCGTGCAACCTGTGGCCGTCGCGGGCGCAATCCTCGTACCCGGTCGCCGGCTTCCACGCGGTGTCCGAGCGCCACGAGCTCCAGTTCACTGTGGTGCGACTGGTGGCGCCGCACCCAGTACGGCTGACGCCCGCCGCCGTGTCGCGCGCCCTGACCGCCACACGGCTCGCGAACGACGGTCTGCTGATTCAGAAGTAGCGGTCCCGGCGCTCCCCGTGTGAATCCGCCCCAATGGGCTCAGCCCGACGCCAGCCCTCGCCACCGCCGAGCCGCCCTCACCCAGACGCGGCGTCCAGCAGCGCCTGCACTTCATCCGGGCCGAGCTTCCGCCACCGCCCCCGCGGCAGATCCCCCAGCGACAGCGGGCCGAACGCCACCCGCTCCAGGCGCTTGGCCGGATGCCCGACCGCCTCGCACATCCGCTTCACCTGGCGCTTGCGGCCCTCGTGGATCGTGAGCTCGAGCGTGTCGGCGGTAACGCGTCGTACCCGCGCCGGCGCGGTCATGCCGTCATCAAGCTCGACGCCGGCGCGGAGCGCGCGCAACGCCGCCTCGCGCACCGGCGGACGCGCCACCACCGCTCGATAGGTCTTCGGGACCTCGAAGCTCGGATGGGTCAACCGGTGGGCCAGATCCCCCTCGTTCGTGAGCAGGATCAGGCCGGTGGTGTCGATGTCGAGCCGTCCCACCGGGTACAGGCGCTCGGTCTGCGGGACCATCGTGACCACGGTCGGACGGCCCTGAGGATCGCGGGCGGTCGATACGACGCCGGCCGGCTTGTTGAGCGCGTAAACCACCCGCTCGTGCACCGGCGACACCGGCCGGCCGTCGAGCGCCACCGCGTCCCCCTCACCCACATCGCGAGCCGGATCGGTCACGACCGACCCGCCGACCGTGACCCGGCCGGCGCGGACGATTTCCTCCGATGCGCGGCGCGAGGCCACTCCCGCGGTGGCGAGGTACTTGACCAGTCGCATACTGAGGCCTGCCACCATAGTCAGCGTGGATCTCGATCTGCTCGCAACGAAGCTCGACGAATTCGGTGAGCCGCGGTACCGCGCGGGCCAGGTGTGGCGCTGGACGGCGCGCGGTGCCGGCGCGTTCGACGCGATGTCGGACCTCCCTCAGAGCCTGCGCGACACGCTGTCTGAGACTGTGCCGTTCAGCAGCCTGTCGATCCAGCGCGAGGCGCGCGCCACCGATGGCACGGTCAAGGCGCTGTTCGAAACCCACGACGGGCGGCCCGTCGAGGCGGTGCTGATGACCTACCGGGACGGGCGCCGGTCGGCGTGCCTGTCCTCGCAGTCGGGCTGCCCGCTGACCTGCACGTTCTGCGCCACCGGGCAGATGAAGTTCGGTCGCAACCTGACCGCATCGGAGATCCTCGACCAGGCGCTCCACTTCCGCCGGATCGGCGCGGTCGATCACGCGGTGTTCATGGGGATGGGCGAGCCGATGATGAACCTCGACAACGTGCTCACCGCGTGCGAGCGCCTGCCCGACATCGGGATCGGCCATCGCCACACGGCGATCTCGACGATCGGCTGGATCCCGGGAATCGAGCGGCTGGCGGAGAACCCGATGCCGATCCGGCTCGCGCTGTCCCTTCACGCCGCCGACGAGGCGCTCCGGACGGAGCTGATGCCGGTCAACGAGCGCTACCCGCTGCCGGACGTGATCGCCGCGTGCGAGGCCCACTACGCTCGCAAGCGCCGCAAGGTGTTCGTCGAGTACGTGATGCTCGCGGGCGTCAACGACTCGCACCCTCAGGCCGTCCAGCTCGCCGAGATCCTCGACCCGCGGATGTTCAAGGTGAACCTGATCCCCTACAACCCCACCGGGTCGGCATTCACGGGTTCGAGCCCGAAGGCGATCGCGGCCTTCAAGGATGAGCTCGAGCGCCGGGGACTCGACGCCACCGTCCGCCTCACCCGGGGTCGCGAGATCGACGCCGCCTGCGGTCAGCTCGCGGCGCGAGCGACACCGAGGGCGGCCGGCTCAGCCCAGGCCGACCGGGGGCGGCGGCGCGACCACCTTGACGGTCGCGTGGGCGGCGTTGTTCGATAGATCCGGGTCATAGGTCTCGGTGCCGACGACCGCGCGGTTCGTGAAGCCGTGCGTCGGCGCGCCCGCCCGCACGCTGAGCATGATCGTGACCTTGGCGCCGGGCTTCAGCGTGCCGAGCTGACACACCACGGGGTGTCCGACCTGACAGGTCCCGACGCTCGGAGTGGACGGAGACGACAGCCGCGGCGCCGGCGGGCTTGTCGTCGACCACCACGCGCGCGGCGTCGTTGGGGCCGTGGTTGGTCACCGTGATGCGGTAGGTGATGACGTCGCCGGCCACGACGACCGGGGGCGAGGCCGTCTTCGTAACCGCGAGATCAGCCCACGGTATGCTCGGCTGGTCGGGGTTTGGTACCGGCGGAACGTGGGGCTCGGGCGGGAGCGGCTCGGGAGGCTGCGGTCCGGGCTCCGGCGGTGGCGTCGCGGAGAACACGTCGGTGAACACGCAGCGCTCGTTCGGATCGGCCTTGGTCAGGGTGACCTCGGCGGTCCCCTGGGCGAATGGCACCAGCACGCCGTTGCATTCGACCTGGGTCAGCGTCCAAGCGCCGGCAGGGGTGCTGAGGGGTGGCTGCTCGATGATCCGGTAGGTGGCGAGGCGCAGTCGATTGGTCTTGTCCGCGGGCGTGTCGGGCACGGCGTCGGCCGCGACCCCGGGCGTCGTCGTGGTCGCGGTTTGCAGGTACTGCGCCGAGCGTTCCGGATGTCGGCTCGATCTGGAAGCTCGCCGTGCCGGTGCCGCCCTCGGTGATCTTCGCGAGCGAGATCGAGCCTTTCGGAATCAGGGCGTTCGTGAATGTGCAGATGGCTGGCCCCCCGCTCGGGACCGTCACGGTCACGGGAGTCGTGGTCGAGCGGGGCTGGCCGCCGCAGCTCACGCTCACCCGCCGCCATGTCCCGCCGGGTGGTTTGGGTACTCGCTCGACGATCCGGTAGTCGCCGGGCGCCAGCCCCGTCAGGTCGGCGTTCGCGGGCTCGCCGGGTTCGGTAGTGGTGATGGACACTCGCTGTGTGGCCCCGGGACCCGACGCCGGGGTCACGTCGTAGGCGAACGTCCCGACCCCGCCCTGGGTGATCTTGGTGATCCTGAGACCGCCGGTTGGCGGCACGTAGGTGTTCGTGTACGTGCATGTCACGTGCTCGCCCGCCGCCAGGTGGATCGTCAGGTTCGCTCCGTTCACGTCGGACACGCTCTGGCCGGGACCGCCTCCGGGCGCCAGCGCCTGACAGCTCACCGACGTGGTGTATCCCTCAACCGGGTTCTCGGTCACTGTCCAAGTTGGCAGCGCCGTCCCGGGGTTGCCGGCGGCGCGGTAGAAGGTGGCGGACTCGCTGTCGGCGAGCGTGAACCCACCTGGATCGAACGAGAGGCACCCGGTACAACCGCCGGGGAAGAGGAACTCAGGGTGTGTCCCCGCCGGGGCGCCGACGACGTGCTTCGTGATCGTGATCGTCCCGCTCGGCGGCGGCGGCTTGACGTACAACGCGTAGCAGAACACGTGGGTCACGCCGGCGGGGAAGTAGATGAACTCGACGTTGTCGCCGTTCAGGTTGTCGCTGGCACAGCGAAGGGTGCCGAATGCGTACTCCGGTGCGTCGACCGTGCCGAACTTGTGCGCAAGCACCGGATCGTCCGGCGTTCCACCCTGCGCCCACAACCGGTCCGGCTCACCGGCCTCTGCCGCTTGGTCCGGGGTCAGCCGGATCGTCACCGCACCGGCGAGAAACCTGAACGGCACCGGCGACCCGTCGTCGTTCAGGAGCGGCGTCAGAACCTTCGTGACGATCGGCGTGCTGTAGGGGTTGGTGACCTTCGACAGCGACCCCCAGACGCCGGTCACGGCGCGGCTCTGATAGCCGGTGCCGAGCGTGAACTCCCATTGCGGGATGGACTGACACCGGTCCTGCGGAGGCATCCTCTCGTACGCTGGATTGATCAGGATGCCGGTGTCGTCGTACTGAGTGTCCGGGCCGAGATCCTGGAGGCTCTCGACGATGTCGTTACGCGCCCGGTTGGCAAAGATGTCCGTGTACGCCGGACACCAGCGCGCGACGAATGTCACCTCGTAGCTCGGTCCGTGCCCCTGCGCCAGCACCGGACTTGCACCGAACGCCAGCCAGCCCGCGGATACCAGCGCCATCGCCAGCGCCAGTCGTAAGCGCCCTCCGCAGCTGCGCGTGAGTCCGTGAGCGACTGCCGCCAAGGGTCTCGTTCCCACCTCGCGCGACAACCTACCACCAGGAGCGGCGGCATGAGGGTTTTTTCAGACTCAGCTCGCGGCGCGGGCCTCGCCGGCCTGGAGCAGCCGCTCGCGAAGCTCGGCCTCGAGCTCGGGCGACGGGTCGAACGTCTCGAGCGCCGGCAGCTCCTCGAGCGAGCGCAGGCCGAACAGCCGAAGGAACAGCTCGCTGGTCCGGTAGAGGACCGCGCCGAACTGCGATCGGCCCGACTCCTCAACGAGTCCCCGCTCGAGCAGCGTGGCCGCCGCCGACTCGGCGTTGACGCCGCGGATCCGCGCGATCTCCGGTCGCGAGACCGGCTGCAGGTAGGCGACGATCGCGAGCGTCTCGGCCTGCGCCGGCGTCAGCGCGGGCGTCCGCGGCCGCGCCAGCAGCCGCCGCGCCGCGGGCTCCGCCTCGGCATGAGTCGACAGCACCCAGCCGCCCGCGAGCTCACGCAGCACGAGCCCGCGCCGTTCGAACTCGTAGTGCTCGCGCAACCGCTCGAGCGCCGAGACCACCTCGTGTAGTTCCGCGCCGCACGCGTCAGCGAGCGCGTCGGGGTCGACCGGCTCCGGGCTGAGGAACAGGAGCGCCTCGATCGTGCCCTCGAGCGACAAGCTCATGCGCTCAGCCGCTCCTCGGGCCGGGTCACAACCCCGCCTTGACCCGCCCGGTGACCATTGGCGGCGATCAGGATCTCGCCGAACGGCTCGTCCTGGGTCCAGCTGAGCTCGCCCTGCTTGTGCAGCTCGAGCACCGCGTACAGCGTCACCGCCACCGTGACCCGGTCGGCCTGCGCTACCGCGTCGTCGAACGAGAAGCTGCCGCGTCGCAGCAGCATGCGCAGGTGCGTGAGGCGCTCGGCGACCGTCACCCGCGATCCGACCATGTGCCGGATGTCGACGCGCTCGGGCATCTCGAGCAGCCCGCCGATCGCCTGTGCGAGCACCGCCGGGTCGTACGCGGCGCTGGCTTCGGTCAGCGGCGCGCGCCGGAGCGAGGGCGGCAGCGGCGCCGCGCGGAAACGATGTCCCTCCTGCGCGGCGAGGCGCTCGCGCAGCTCCGCCGATGCGGCACGGTAGCGGTGGGCGTCGAGCAGGCGGGCGAGCAGCTCCTCGGCGGCCTCGCCCGGATCGAGCTCGATCAGCTCCTGCATCTCCTCGCCGGGCAGCAGCAGTCGCGATTTCAGCTCGAGCAGGGCGGCGATCAGCACCAGGAACTCGGTCGCGGCCTCGAGCTCGAGCTCCCCGCGGCGCTCGAGATGGTCGATATAGGAGATGACGACGTCGGCGAGGTCGACCTCGAGTAGATCGATCTCCTCGCGCAGGATCAGCGTCAGCAGCAGGTCGAAGGGCCCGGCGAAAACGTCGAGGTCGAGCTCGAGGTCGGCGATCCGCATCGCGAGCAGGCTACTGTCGGGGCCGGACCGGTCCGACGCCCATCGCCCGTCGGACGTCCAGTAGCACGCCGGACGCGATCGCGCGGGCCTTCTCAGCGCCCTCGGCCAGCGTCCGCTCGAGCGCCGGCTCGTCGGCGCGGAGGTCCTGGTAGCGCTCCCGGACCGGCGCGAGATATTCGACGACCGCGTCGGCCACGGCCTGCTTGAACGCCCCATAGCCCGACCCATCGAACGTCTGTTCGACCTCCTCGGGCGTGACGCCGCGAACTGCGGCGAGGATGTCGATCAGGTTGGAGATGCCGGCCTTGTCGGGGCCGCGCACGACCTCGCTCCCGGAGTCGGTCACCGCCGAGCGGAACTTCTTGACGATCACCTCGGGCTCGTCGAGGACGAGCACGGTCCCCTGCGGGCTGCCGCCGGTAGTCGACATCTTCTTCTCAGGCACCTGGAGGTCCATGATCCGCGCGCCGACCGCGGGGACGCGCAACTCCGGCACGACGAGCGTCTCGCCGAAGCGGGCGTTGAAGCGCTCGGCGACGTCGCGCATCAACTCGACGTGCTGGCGCTGATCCTCCCCGACCGGCACCTCGTTCGCCCGGTACGCGAGCACGTCGGCCGCCTGGAGCACCGGATAGAAGAACAGGCCGCCAGACACCAGGTCGCGCTGAGCGCCGGCCTTGTCCTTGAACTGGGTCATGCGGTTCAGCTCGCCGAACGAGGTCACGCTCGAGAGCAGCCAGCACAGCTCTGAGTGCTCCTGGACGTCGCCCTGGCGGAAGAAGATGCACCGGTCCGGATCGAGGCCGGCCGCGAGCAGCGTGGCCGCGGTGTCGTAGACCGCGTCGCGCAGCGCCGAGGGCTCGTACGGGACGGTTATCGCGTGCAGGTCGACCACGCAGTAGATCGCCTCGCCGCGATCCTGCCCGGCGACGTACTGGGTGATCGCGCCGATGTAGTTGCCGAGGTGCTTGCGTCCGGTCGGCTGGATGCCCGAGAAGATCCGCATGGACACCTCAGGCTACCCAGAGCGCGCCGGGCGCGACGTGTGACCTACTGGTCGGCGAGCAGGCGTTCGAGCGGCGTCTGCGCCGCACTCTTCGCAGGCGCTGGTGTGCGCTGGTTCCGCAGGAGGTACGCGGCCACGACCCCGCCGATCGCTCCGCAAACGTGCCCCTGCCACGACACCCCGTAGTGCGGCACGATGCTCGACAGCAGCGCCCCGCCCCAGACCACGCCGACGATCAGGCCGATCAGCAACTCGAGGATGTTGCGGTTGAAGAACCCCCGCGTGAACAGATACGTGGCGTAGCCGAACACGACGCCGCTGGCCCCGTCGGTGACCACGCCCGAGGGCGAAACCAGCCACGTCCCGATCCCGCCGACAACGATCACGATGATCGTCACGAGCGCGAACCGCTTGGCGCCCTGGAGGGCGATGATCAGCCCCATGAACACGAACGGCACCGTGTTGGCGATCAGGTGCTGCCAGCTCACGTGGATGAACGGCGCGGTGAAGATGCCCCACAGGTGATCGATGTTCCGGGCGTAGATGCCGTCGTTGTCGAGGTTGTTCGAATCGAGCGTGTTGATCGCTTCGATCACCCACATCAGCGCGACGACGCCGGCCAGCAGCGCGACGCCCTCGAGCTGGGCCTGACCCCGGCGAACGCCGGGCGACGCTGGGGGTCTTGGGCTGGGGACCGTGGTACTCACGTCACAAGGATCGCAAATAGACGAGACGGGCGATGAAGCTCCGGCTAAGAATCGAGCACTTCGGCCGCCACCGCCAGCGCAACCTCCGCGCGCTGGCGCAGCGAGGGCGCGTGGACGAACTCCTCGGGGGTGTGGGCGCCGCCGCCACGCGGGCCGAGGCCGTCGACGGTCAACGGGATATGCGGCGCGAAGTGGCTCGCGTCGCTGGCGCCGCCGCGGGGACAGCCGATGATCGGACGCTCGAGCCGCTCCCCGGCGCGCTCGAGCAGCCCGCGCGTGGCCTCGCGCGAGTCCATCCCGGGCCAGATCCGCAGCATCTTCGTCTCGAGACCGACGCCGTCGAGATCGGCGGGCACGGCCGCGCACACTGCGTCGAACGCCTCACTCCGGTCCGCGCGCATGTCGCACAGCAGCTCGCCGTCGGCGGGCACGACGTTGAACGCGTCGCCGGACCGGACCACGGTCGGAACCACGCTGAGCCGCTCGGGGCCGCCCGGGTCGTGGTGGCGGGCGACGTCGATCGCCGTCGCCGCCAGCGCCAGCAGCGCGTTCCGTCCCCGGTCGGGCGCGCTGCCCGAATGCGACGCCCGCCCCGTCGCCTCGACCCGCATCGTCCCGGCGGCTTTGCGGTGGACGACCACGGCCTCGTCCCCGTCGGAGGTGAGCTGGCCGCCCTCGAAGCACAGGCAGGCGTCATAGGAGGAGAACGTCTTGACGTGGAC
The DNA here is from genome assembly GCA_963746695.1 of uncultured Solirubrobacterales bacterium. Lineage (GTDB taxonomy): Bacteria > Actinomycetota > Thermoleophilia > Solirubrobacterales > Solirubrobacteraceae > Palsa-465. Next base: position 482,102 of record CAVVCP010000015.1, read on the forward strand.
GAACTCGTGCCGGCGCCACTCCTCGTCGGTCACGAGCAGCACCGTGATCTCGGCGAACTTCTCCGGATCGGCGGCCAGCGCTCGGGCGACCCCGAGCGACAGCACCACGCCGCCCTTCATGTCGACCGTGCCGGGTCCGTACAGGCGGTCGCCGTCGCGCCGGAGCGGCGCGTGCGACGAGTGCTCGATCACCGTGTCGAGATGTCCGAGCAACAGCAGCCGGCGCGAGCCCTGCCCGCCGATCCGCGCCACCATGTCGGCGGCGCTGCCGGGGGTCGAGCACGGCACGCGCTCGATCTCGGCCTGCGGCGGCAGGAACGCGGCGCACAGCGCGATCGCCTCTTCCGCCCCCTCGACGTCGCCCGACGGCGAGGACACCGCGACCAGCGCCTCGAGCTCGCGCTGGGCCCGGGAGGCGATCTCGGCGGCGCCGTCAGCGACGAACGGGTCCATCGGCATAGTCTCCCGACCGGGCGAGGGCCAGGACCTCGGCGGCGGGCAGCGTCTGGGGCGCGCGGCGCTCGCGCACGTGCCGTGCCGACAGTTCGCACAGGGCGTCGTTGACCGGCGTCGGCTCGCCGTGCAGGCGGCCGATCAGCGCGATCTCGCCGTTCAGGTAGTCGGTCTCGACGGTCGGCGCGCCGCGAGCGAGGCTCTGACGGGTCGAGGAGCCGGCGCGCTCGCGGCCGGCGATCGGCTGCAGTTCGAGCCGCTTCCACCGGCCGACGACGTCATTGACCTCCTCGGCGACGAACTCGATCCCGGCGGCGCGCAGGACGGCCCGCCCCTCCTCCTGCGCGAGCTCGAACAGCTCCTCAGCGTCCGGGCCCTCCTCACAGATCGCGTCGATCGCATTGCCGAGGTTCGAGAGCAGCTTCGCGTGCTTGTAGCGCATGATGTCCTCGCGCGGCACCGAGCTGAAGTCGGCCTGCTCGAGCGCCCGCGCGATCTCCTCGCACAACGAGTCAAGGCCGCTCGGGTAGCAGCCGAGATCGATCACGCCCGTGCCCTGAGTGCCGTACGCCTGGACGATCCCCGGCTCGAGATGGGCGGTCGGGGACATCACCACCGCGCCGTACACATTCGGCATCAGACGCAACGCGATCCGCTCGTTCTCGACGCCGTTCTGCATGCAGACGACGGGCGTGCGCGCCGGCGCGGCCGCCCGCAGCGCGTCGAGCGCGCCGGTCGTGTCCTGGCTCTTGGTCGCCAGCAGCACGACCTCGTCGCCGTTCCACTCGATCCCCTCGGGCGAGTCGGCGACCGGAATCCGGAGATGCGCGGCGGGCTCGTGGGGCTGCTCGAGCGTGAGCCCGCGGTCGCGGATCGCCCGGTAGTGGGCGCCGCGCGCGATCAACGCGACGTCGAAGCCGGCCTGGTGCAGCTTCGCGCCGACCACGCCACCGATCGCGCCCGCGCCGTAGATCACGAATCGCATCGGGCGATCTATACCGGCATCGCCTGGCGAACGACCGGCCGGCGGGCCGCGCCGGCCTCATCCAGGCGCCTGACCGGCGTCGTGTACGGCGCGCCGTGGGCCACCGCGGGATCCTCGCGCGCCTCGCGCAGGATCTCGGCGATGATCTCGGCGAAGTGGTCGAGCGTCTCCTTGGTCTCGGTCTCGGTCGGCTCGACCATCAGCGCCTCGTCGACGATCAGCGGGAAGTACACGGTCGGCGGGTGGACGCCGTGGTCGAGCAGCCGCTTGGCCAGGTCGAGCGTCTTGATGTGCAGCTCGCGGCGCATCGGTTCCCCGGAGAGAACGAACTCGTGCATGCACACGCGGTCGTAGGCGGCCGGCAGGTACTCGGCGACGCCCTTGCGGCGCAGCAGCGCGAGCAGGTAGTTGGCGTTCAGCACCGCGACCTCGGAGGCCTCGCGCAGCCCGGGCGCTCCGAGTGAGCGGATGTACGCGTACGAGCGGACGAACACGCCGTAGTTGCCCTGGAAGCCGCGCAGGCGGCCGATCGACTTCGGCCGGTCGTAGTCCAGGTCGTAGAACGGCTCGGAGCCGTTCGTGGTCGACTCGCGACGGACCACCTGCGGGCGCGGCAGGTACGGCTCGATCCGGTCGGACACGGCCACCGGGCCGGCGCCCGGGCCGCCGCCGCCGTGGGGCTGGGTGAACGACTTGTGCAGGTTGAAGTGGACGATGTCGAACCCCATGTCGCCCGGCCGGGAGATGCCCATGATCGCGTTCAGGTTGGCCCCGTCGTAGTAGAGCGTGGCGCCGACGCCGTGGACGATCCGCTCGATCTCCTCGATCCCGGTCTCGAACAGCCCGAGCGTCGAGGGGTTGGTCAGCATCAGGCAGGCGACGTCCTCATCCGCCTTGGCCCGCAGGTCGTCGAGGTCGACGTTGCCGTTCGCATCGCTGACCACCTTGACCACCTCGTAGCCGGCCATGGTCACGGTCGCGGGGTTGGTTCCGTGTGCGGTGTCCGGCGTCAGCACCTTGGTCCGGTGCTCGCCGCGGTCCTCGTGGAGCGCGCGCGTGAGCAGCACGCCGGCGAGCTCGCCCTGCGACCCGGCGCTCGGCTGGAGCGAGACGTGCGGCAGCCCGGCGATCTCGCCGAGCGCGTCCTGCAGGCGCCACATCAGCTCGAGCGCGCCCTGGGCGTAGCGCGGGTCCTGGAGCGGGTGCAGGCGGGCGTGGCCCGACAGGCCCGCAACCCGCTCGTGGAGCTTGGGGTTGTGCTTCATCGTGCACGAGCCGAGCGGGTAGAAGCCGGTGTCGAGATCGAAGTTCCGCTTCGACAGGCGGTTGTAATGGCGCACGATCTCGGGTTCTGAGACCTCGGGCAGGCGCGGCGGCTCGGGGCGTCGGAGCGCCGGCGGCAGCAGCTCGTCGAGCGGCCGCTCGGGGACGTCGAGCGCCGGGGCGGTGAATGCCCGGCGGCCGTCCTTCGAGCGCTCGAAGATCGTCAGCGTGTCGTCGGCCTCGCGGATCACGACTTGGCCCCCACGGCTTGGCGTTCGGCGGCGACGGCCGCGCCGATCGTGTCGGTCAGCCGGTCGATGTCGGCGCGCGTGCGGCGCTCGGTGATCGCGACCAGCAGCCCGTTCTCGTGCTCCGGGTAGTCGCGCGCCAGCGGATAGCCGGGGTTGATCCCGGCCTCACGGCACCGCGCGAGCACCCGCTCGACCGGCGCGTCGAGCTCGACCGCGAACTCTCTGACCACCGGCCGGTTGTGGATCTCGCTCACTCCTTCGACCTCACGCAGGCGGTCGCGCGCGTACGCGGTCCGCCGGACCATCAGCTCGACCAGGTCGACGATCCCCTGCCGGCCGAGCCAGCTCAGGTAGATCACGCCGGCGAGCGCGTTCAGCGCCTGCGCGGTGCAGATGTTGGACGTCGCCTTCTCGCGGCGGATGTGCTGCTCGCGGGTCTGGAGCGTGAGCACGAACCCGCGCTTGCCGTCGATGTCCTTGGTCTCGCCGGCGATACGCCCGGGCATCCGCCGCACGAGTGCCTCGGTGGCGGCGAAGAACCCGAACGACGGTCCGCCGAAGTCGAGCCGGTTGCCGAGCGTCTGGCCCTCGCCGACCGCGATGTCGACACCGCACTCGGCCGGAGTCTTGAGCAGCGCGAGCGGGAGCGGGTCGCACGCACAGATCACCAGCGCCCCCACGGCATGCGCGGCATCGACGAGCGCGCTCAGGTCCTCGATGGCTCCGAGGAAGTTCGGCTGCTGCACGATCACCGCGCTGACCTGGTCGTCGAGCTCCGGGAGCTCGGTGGCGCCGGCCTGCAGCGGAGCCTCGACGACCTCCATCTCCCACGCGTGAGCGAGCGTGCGCACGCACTCGCGGGAGTGCGGGTGCACGCCGCGGGAGATCACGAACCGGTTTCGGCCGTTGTGGACCTTGGCGACGTACCCGGCCGCGGCCACCGCGCTCGGGCCCTCGTACACCGACGCGTTCGAGATCGGCAGCCCGGTCAGCTCGGAGATCGCCGTCTGGTACTCGAACATGGCCTGGAGCCCGCCCTGGGAGATCTCGGGCTGATACGGCGTGTACGGCGTCAGGAACTCCGAGCGCAGGATGATCGAGTCGATCAGCGCCGGCACGTAGTGGTCGTACATCCCGGCGCCGACGAACGACACCTCGTCCTCGGCCGAGGTGCTCTTGGCGGCGAGCGCGCGGAGCTCCTCGTACACCTCGTGCTCGGACAGGCCGGGCCCGAGCGAGAGCGGCCGGTCCAGACGCAGGGCGGCGGGAATGTCAGCGAACAGCTCCGCGATCGAGCCAACGCCGATCGTCCCGAGCATCTCGCTCAGGTCGGCGTCGGTGACCGACGTGTACGTGGTCATGCGGACGCCATGGCTAGTCCAGGCTTGCCTGGTAATCGGACGAGCTCATCAGCGAATCGACCTCCCCTGGGTCGGACAGCTTCACCTTTACGAGCCAGCCTTCCCCGTATGGGTCATCGTTGATCGTCTCGGGCTTGTCGGCGAGCGCCTCGTTGACCTCAGTCACCTCGCCCGACAGCGGCGCGAACACGTCGGAGACGGCCTTTACCGATTCGACCTCGGTGTACGGCTGGTCCTTCGTTATCTGCGCGCCGATCTTCGGCGCGTCGTAGAACACGACCTCTCCGAGGGCATCCTGGGCGTACCAGGTGATCCCGAACGTGGCGCTGTCGCCCTCGATTCGAGCCCAGTCGTGCTCGGGGTGGTACTTCAGGTCGTCCGGATAGCTGGGGTCGGCCATGTCACGCTCCCTTTCGGTACAGAGGCTTGCTCTCGATGACCGCCGGCCGGACACGGCCGCGCACGTCGATCTCGAACCGCGTGCCCTCGGCGGCACGCGCGGTGGAAACGTACGCCATCCCGATTCCGCGCTCCAGGCAGGGCGAGAACGTGCCGCTCGTGACCTCGCCGCCGCCGAGGACCGGATTGCCCTGACGGGCGATGCCCGGCCCCTCGATCGCGAACGGCACGAGCTTCTCGGCGGTGCCCTCGCGGCGCGCGGCCGCAATCGGCTCGGCGCCGATGAAGCCGGTCGCCTCCTTGCAGCACCAGCCGAGGCCCGCCTCGATCGGACCGCGGTCCTCGCTCAGGTCGTTTCCGTACAGGTGAAAGCAGGCTTCGAGGCGGAGCGTGTCGCGCGCGCCGAGCCCGACGGGCGTCGCGCCCGCCCCAGTGACCGCATCCCAGACCTCGGTAGCGTCCTCGGGACGGACGAGCAGCTCGACACCGTCCTCGCCCGTATAGCCCGTACCGCACACGAGCACCGCCGCCCCCGCCACCGTGCGCTCGCAGACATGGAAGCGCGCCGGGCAGGATCCGTCGGAGAGTTCCCTCACGAGCGCACACGCGCGCGGGCCCTGGACCGCGAGCATCGCAAACTCCGCCTGGCGGTCGATCACGTCGACGTCGAACCCGTCGGCGTGCGCCTGCAGCCACGCGAGGTCCTTCGCGTGGTTGGCGGCGTTGGTGACGGTCAGGAACGTGTTCTCGGCCAGGCGGTAGGTGAAAAGGTCATCGAGCACCCCTCCATCGTCCCGGCACAGCAGGCTGTACTGAGCCCCGCCCTCGGGGAGCCGCCGGACGTCGTTGGACACCATCCGCTGCAGGAACTCGAACGCCTGCGGGCCCGTGGTCTCGACCTGACCCATGTGGGAGACATCGAACACGCCGACGTCGCGTCGCACCGCGAGATGCTCGTCGCGGATACCGGCGTACTGGACCGGCATCTCCCAGCCGGCGAACGGGACCAGCTTCGCGCCGGCAGCGGCGTGCCGGTCGTGCAGTGGAGTGCGGCGTAATTCGGTGGTGGACGACACCGAAAGAGGAGCCTAGTACACGCGACGCTGCGACCGGGCGAGCCTGCCGCCGGGCCTAGGCCGGCGGGCGCCCGGTGTCCGGGCCTACCTGCCTATGGCGCGATCTGCTGGGTCGAGTGGTAGATCTGCGACACGACCGAAAACGCCGGCTTCGGATCGCCCGCGAAGTCGACCAGCCCCTTCTGGTTGAACGGCGGATCCGGGCGCGGATCGCCGCCCGAATAGGTCGGGAACGCGACGTAGTTCTGGACCGCGAAGTACATCGCTCCCGACAGCCACGGCTTGGTCGCGAACACTCCCAGATGGAACGCCACCGAGTTGGCCTGGAACGCGTACGTGCCCCGCTCGTCGACCGGGCCGTCGCGGCTGCCGTCGAACCCGAACTCGGTGATCATGATCGCCTGCTTCGAGTAGCACGCCCGCACCGTGTCGAGGAACGGGCCGAGTGCGTCGCGGTCGTCGTCGAGTCCGCCGCCGGCGTCGAACCACCCGAAGTACTCGTTGTCCCCGATCACGTCGAGCGGTGCGTACGCCTTCTGCTGGCAGCCGAGGCCCGGCCAGTTGCTGATCGCCATCCCGACCGGGCGGGTGGGATCGAGCTTCTTGGCCAGCGCGGCGGCGCCGGCGATGTACTTCGCCTCGGCCGGGGTGACCCCCGCAGGGAGCTCGTTGCCGATGCTCCACAACAGCACCGACGGATGGTTCTCGTTGGAGAGGATGTTGTCCTCGAGCATCGCGTGGGCACGCGCGAGCCATGCCGGCTGATCGAGGTACTGCGACTGCACCTGGTATACGGGGACCTCCGACCAGATCAGGATCCCGTCGCGGTCGGCCATCTCCTCCATCTCCGGGCCGACCGGGTAGTGCGCGCGGATCACGGTGGCGCCGAGCTGCTGGACATATGACATGAGCTGCGCATCCTGTGCCGGCGTCATCGCGGCACCGGTCTGGAGCGTCTGCTCGTGGAGGTTCACGCCGCGCAGGTTGAGCTGCCGGCCGTTGAGCTCGAGGTGGCCGTCCTTGACCGTGATCGTGCGAATCCCGCTGTCGGTCAAGTAGCCGCCGAGGCGCCGCCCGCGGGAGTCCGACAGCGACAGCGTCGCGGTGTACAGCTTCGGATGGCCCGGCGCCCACAGGCTCGGATGCGGGACACGCACCGACCCGGCGGCGGTCCAGGTCGCGTGCGGCGCGATCGTCGCCGATCCGAAATTGATCGTCCCGCGCCCGTACGACCCGCGCAGGCTCACCTTCTGGCGCGAACCGGTGACGTTACGGACGAGCACCTGCTCCTCGATGTTCGCCTCGCAGCGGGGGCAGGGATGGAGCGTGCGGATCTGTACCTGCTCGAGGTCGGCGGTTTGCACCGCCCTCAGGTACACCTCGCGCAAGATCCCCCCGTAGTTCCACCATTGCCCCCCGGGACCGGGCGGCAGGTCAGCGGCGGTGCGCCGATTGTCGACCCGCACGATCAGGCGGTTGACGCCGCTATGCAGGCCTGACAGGTCGAGCTCCCAGGGCACGTACGCGCCGGCGTGGCTGCCGATCTGGCGTCCGTTCAACCACACCGTCGCGCGGTAGTTGACCGACTCGAACCGAATGATCCAGTGCCGGCTGGCGTTCGGGACGTAGCTCGCGAACGCGCCGGCGGGGACCGTGAAGTCGCGGCGGTACCAGCCGACGTAGCCGTTCATGCTGGCCTGCGAGAAATCACCCGCGTTGTAGGCGTTGGGGATCGTGGTCGTCGACCAGCCGTCAGTTGAGGCGACATTCCGCCACCACCCCTGGGCGAGACCCACGTCGGACGTGTCGGCGCGGTAGAGCCAGGTCCCGCCGAGCAGGTAGCGGCCGCTCTGCCCGTCGCTGTAGAGGGCGCCCTTGGTGGGCGGCGAGGCGCTGTACGCCGGCCCCTGGGCCCGCGCCGCGCCACACACGCCGACGGCCAGCAGGACCGCGAGGAAGAGCGTGCGCCGGATCATTTGCGCTTACCTGCCGGCGCGCTGATCTTGACGGTGCGAACCACGGTCCTCTGGTTGCCGGCACGGTCGGCCACCGTGGCCGCGATCTTGTAACGGCCCGGCCGGCCATAGACGTGGGCGATCCGGTGCGTGCCGGGCTTGACGTGCGTGACCGTCCCGTCTCCCCACCGGATCGTCAACTTCGCTACGCCGGAGGCGGGCGCGCGGTCGCGGTAGAACAGCCGGAGCACCTCCTCGGAGCCGGCCCGTCGCGGGCCGAACGCGGTGACCTTCAGCTGCGGCGCCACCGTGTCGACGAACACCCTGGCGGTCTTCGAGGTGGCGGTCAGACCCGCCGGGTTCGACGCGGTCACCCGCCAGGCGTGGGCGCCGTCGGCGAGCGCCGACGGCGCCCGGAGCGAGTCGCCCCCGGTCTGCCCGACCTCAACCCCGCCGACGCTCACGGTGTAGGTGATCGGCCCCCACCGGGCGCTCGACGCCTTCCACCGGAACACGGGGTTGGCCGTCCGGGAATAAGCGAGCGCCTTCGGGACGGCGGCCGCGCCCGGTGGCTGGTAGAGCTCGTCGGCGACGATCTCCGTCGACGCGCCGGCCCCCTGCACCCATGCGATCGCCACGTCACCGCTGATGTCGCCGGCAGCCGCGAGCCCTCGAGCCGCGTCGGTTGTGCCCTGGCGCGGCGAGGACACCACGAGCTCCGGGCCGAGCGTCGACGCGCGCGGCTCGTAGCGGAGTCGGATCTCCGACGGCCCGGACGTCCCCGGAGTCTGCTGCCAGGCCACGAACGTCGAGAACAGTCCGGCGACCCCGGGGACCGCATACGGCGGCCCGCTCGCCGGCAGGCTGTTGATCTGGAGGATCGGGCCGTAGCCGCCGTTGTTGCCGAGCTCCATTGCGAACACGTCGTTCGAGGTCCCGCCGGCCGAGGTCACGAATCCCTGGCCGTACTCGGTCATCGCGACCTCGGGCTCGGTCCCGCTCTCGGTCCCGGGGGTCGAGAGCCCGTCGCCCGCGGTGGCGCCGTCGTACTGCGACGCGTGGAGCCGGTTGACCATCACTCGCGTCTGCTCGACACCGCCGCACGAGACCGTCTCCTGGAACGCCACGTCGGCGTAGGACGAATCGCCTCCGGAGGCCACTTCGGGCTGTCCCGCCGACACCTCTGGGCAACCCGATATCGACGAGGGGTCGGCCTGCTCGTCGACGATGCTGGGCGCGGTCCCCCATACCTTTCGTGTGACGACATGGCCGCCTTCGCCCCAGGCCACGATCGCTACCCCGTCGCCGGCGGCCGCGACCTGCGGCGCTCCCGTCCCCGTTCCGGCGTCGTCGGCGGGGGCGGCGTTCAGCGGCGAGGATTCCAGCGACCAGGCGCCGTTGTCGTAGTAGGCGGTCCGGACGTCGTGTCCGGCCCCGTCGGCGACCGTGAAGGCCAGGTAGCCCTTGCCGAAGTTGGTCATCTCGAGCGCGGGGTTGATCGCGCCGGCGGCGAGCGCGTCCGGCGCGCCGTAGGCCGCGGTGGCGCTCGCGCGATCGACCACGTACAGCTGGCCGCCGTTGATGAACCCGATCAGCAGGACGCCTCCGTTGCCGGCCGCGATGACCGGCTGCGAGGAGGCACCGGCAAGGCCCGAGTCGACCTCCTGCGGCGGCTGTAGCGTCCCGCCGAGGAGCGCTGAGGCGAACACGTGCGGGATTCCGGCGACCGCCTTGGTGTAGACGAGGCCACCGGTTCCGTCGCGCGCGACCGACAGCCCCCCCAAGCCCAGGATCGCCCCGCTGGGTCCGTCGATCACATTCGGCGGCGCCGGCGAGGGCTGCGCCAGCGCGGGGCTCGCGAGTGCCCCGAGCGCGCCCAGCGCGAGCAGCACAGCGCGGGTCGACGAAACCTGAATCAGTTGTCGGCCGTAACGTCTGACGGGTCTACAACAACTCGGGACCGCGCAGGGTTGCGCCGTGGCGTTCGCGCCGATTGTTAAGGGTCAGCGATCTTTCAGGAACGACGGGATGTCGATCTCGTCGTCGCGGATCTCGAGCGAGGAGCGCTGGTCGTCGTCCATCGTGACGTCGCGGTCCCGCCCGCGCCGGCGGGTCGACTCGCGAGCCTGGCTCGGGCGCGCGTAGCGGTGATCGAATCCGGTCGCGATCACCGTGACCCGCACCTCGTCGCCCATGCTGTCGTCGATCACGGCGCCGAAGATGATGTTCGAGTTCTGGTCCGCCGCGCTCTGAACGATCTCCGCGGCCTCGTTGACCTCGAACAGCCCGAGGTCGTGCCCGCCGGTGATGTTGAGCAGGATGCCGGTGGCGCCCTCGACGGACTCCTCGAGCAGCGGCGAGGAGATCGCGGCCTTGGCGGCCTCGGCGGCCCGGTTCTCGCCGCCGGCGTTGCCGATCCCCATCAGCGCGGTGCCGGCGTCATGCATGATCGTCCGGACGTCGGCGAAGTCGAGGTTGATCAGCCCGGGGATCGTGATCAGGTCCGTGATGCCCTGGACGCCCTGACGCAGGACGTTGTCGGCCTCGCGGAACGCGTCGAGGATCGTCGTGCGCCGCTCGACGATCGCCAGCAGCTTCTCGTTCGGGATCACGATCAGCGTGTCGACGTGCTCGCGCAGCTTCTGGATGCCGTCCTGGGCCTGGCGGGCGCGCTGAGTTCCCTCGAACGCGAACGGACGCGTCACGCACCCGACGGTAAGCGCGCCGATCTCGTTCTTCGCGATCTCGGCGATCACGGGCGCCGCGCCGGTGCCGGTGCCGCCCCCCTCGCCGGCGGTGACGAACACCATGTCCGCGCCCTTCAGCGCCTCCTTGATCTCGTCGCGCGACTCGGCCGCCGCGCCCTGTCCGATGTCAGGGTTCGCGCCGGCGCCGAGGCCCTTGGTGAGCTCGTGGCCGATGTTCAGCTTGATGTCGGCATCGCACATCGCGAGCGCCTGGGCGTCGGTGTTGCACGCGATGAATTCGACGCCGCGCAGGCCGGCGTCGACCATGCGGTTGACCGCGTTGGTGCCGCCGCCGCCGACGCCGACGACTTTGATGACTGCGAGGTAGCTGCCGCTTTCCATTGATGACCGTCCGACCCTTGAGTTAGCGTTGAGCGTTTTGTGGTCAGTCGCTCTTAGCGGGAGTTTCGCACGTTATTCCCTGATGTTGCGGGAAGTCAACGTCGACGGCCGAGACGCAAGCTCTGTTGCAGATCGCCCAACCCTCGATGAACGGCGCAGAGTTGCCGATTTTGGACACTAAAGCTCGAGTTGAGGGTTAGGTTCCGGGCGTTGAGGTTGAGGCTTGCGAATCGGCCCCGGCCTGGGGGGTTCCGTCCGTCGCGGCTTGGGAGGGGGCGGGCGCGAGCCCCGCCGCGCTGACGGCCCCCGAGCTGACGCCGGCGACGGGGCGGGCCGGGTCGGTCACGTCGATGTAGGCGGCGCCGGCCGAGGTGGGAGCGGCGAGGACCTCGGTGGCCGCGGTCCATTTCGCGCCGAGGTCGCCGGCGTCGCCGAAGTACAGGCTGGGGCCGGAGCGGAGCGCGACCACGAGACCATGGGGCGGGATCGTCGTGACCTGGCTGATCCTCGACAGCAGCCGATCCGGCGCGACCGCGAGCAACGCCAGCGCGCCGAGCGCCGAGGCGTCGGTTAGGCGCGAACCGCCCGGGAACGACTGCAGCCGGATCTGCGGCAGCGACGCCGTCGGCGCGTCGCGAAGCAGCGTTCCGTCGCTGCTGGCGGCGATCGACTCCCCGCCGGCGACGATCACGCCGACCGGAAGGTCCTCGATCACGTGGATCCGCATCCCGTGCGGGAACTGCGTGGAGACCTGCAGGTTCTTGACTATCGGGTACGGCGCCACCACCGTCTTCAGCTGGCCGACGTGGACGTCGAGCGTCGTCATGTTCCGCGCCGACAGAACCAGCGCCGACCGGATCCGGGCGGCGTCGGGACCCGAGACACCGGTCACCGTGACCCGCTTGACCGCGACGAACGAGGAATCGCGCAGCCACACCCAGGCGCCGGCCAGCAGCGCGAGCGTCGCCAGCCCGGCGACGACCAGCTTCACCCGGAGCCGCACGCGTCCTCTGGCGACGATCATCCTCGCCTCCACTCGGCCGGGAGCTCGACCGGCCCGAGCGCCTGGACCTCCGGCTCGAGCTCGATCCCGAACCGTTCCTTGACCCGCCGGCGTCCCTCGGCCATCACCGCGATGACGTCGGCGGTGGTGGCGTCGCCGTGGTTCTCGATGAAGTTCGCGTGCTTGGCCGAGAACCCGGCGCCCCCGATCCGCAGCCCCCGGCAGCCGGCGGCGTCGAGCAACTGGCCCGCGGTGCGGCGCTCGGCGGCTGGGTCGTCGGGGTTCTTGAAGGTCGAGCCGAATGTCTTGATGCCGGACGGCTGAGCCGCCTTGCGCCGCGCCCGCATATCCGCGAGCGTCGCCTTGACCACAGCGCTGTCCGCCTCGCTGAGCGCGAACGAGGCCCGGGCGACGACCTCGCCGGCTCGAAGACTCGAGCGGCGGTAGGCGAACCCGAGCTGCTCGGGGGTCCGTCGCTCGGTGCCGGCGGGCCCGGCCACGTCCACCCATTCGAGCACCCGCGCCAGTTCGCCGCCGTATGCGTTGGCGTTCATACGGACCGCGCCTCCGACCGTCCCCGGGATGTTCACGCCGAACTCGATTCCGGTCAGCCCGGCCTGGGCCGCCCGCGCCGAAACCGACGGCAGCCGCGCTCCTCCTCCGCAGTGAATCTGCGTTCCCTCGAGTTCGATCGTGCTCAGCTCCTTGTCCAGCTTGAGGACCAGTCCACGGACGCCTGCGTCCGCCACCAGGAGGTTCGACCCCGATCCGACGACCCCTACCTCGTGCTGCTCCGCGCCGGCCCAGGCGAGCAGCCGCTCGAGCTCCTCGAGCGACCCGGGTCGCGCGAACAGCTCGGCGTCTCCGCCCGTGCGGATCGTCGTCAGGCGGGCCAGCGGGTAGTCGCGCTTGACCCCGGCGGGCATCTCAGGCATCGCGACCCAGCGTAGATCGCGGTCCGGCGGGTTCCCCCGGCTACGCCACCAGCGAGCGGGCCAGCGAGTCGATGTCGCCGGCCCCCATCGCCAGGCACAGATCCCCTTCGCGCAACGTGTCCGACAGGAACCCCGCGGCGTCCGCGAACGACGGCAGCCAGGCAACCCGGCGGCCGTGCGCGGCGTCGGCGGCGCTCGCCGCGACCACGTGACCGTCCACCCCCGGGAAGTCCTCGGCTCGCTCGCGCGCCGGATACACGGCGAGAACCACGACCAGGTCGGCGCCGGCCAGCGCCCGACCGAACTCTCGCGCGAGCGCGCGCGTGCGCGAGTAGAGATGGGGCTGGAAGACCGCCACCAGTCTCGCCGGCGCCAGCGTCCGAGCCGCCGCGATCGTCGCCGCGACCTCCGTCGGATGGTGGGCATAGTCGTCGTACACCGGCACCCCGGCGCTCGTCGTCCCGACGAGCTCGAACCTCCGGCGCGCCCCGCGGAAAGACGCCAGCGTCGCCGCGGCCTGCGGCGGGTCCGCGCCGGCCAGCGCGGAGGCCGTGAGCGCGCCGGCGGCGTTGACCGCGTTGTGGGCCCCCGGGACCGTGAGCGACACCTCGACGCCGCGCCAGTGAAAACGCGAGCCGTGCGGGGACATCGCGGCATCGCCGGCGTCGTACGCGAGCGCACCGTCGGGGCAGAGGGAAAGGAGCTCCGGACGGTCCCAGGCAACCGCGCCGAGCTTGGCCCGCCCCATGAACTCGCGCAGCGTCTGCTCCAGGTCCAAGCGCGAGCTGTACGTCGAATGATGGTCGAGCTCGGCGTTCGTGAGCACCGCGATATCCGGCCACAGTTGCAATAGCGAGCGGTCAGATTCGTCGGCCTCGACCACGATCCAGTCTCCGCTCCCCCACCCGGCGTTGGCGCCGGTGTCGCGGAGCTCGCCGCCGACGACGTACGCCGGATCGAGGCCGCATCCCTGCAGGATGTGGACGATCATCGCGGCGGTCGTCGTCTTTCCGTGGGTGCCGGTGACCGCCAGGCACCGTCGCAGAGCGGCGATCTGCGCCAGCAGCTCTGCGCGATGCAGCTCGCGCCCCTCGGCCGCCTCCCGTTCGGGATTGTCCGGCGGCACCGCGGTCGAGAACACGACCTCCGCGCCGGCGGGGACGTTTTCCGCGCGGTGGCCGAGCTCGGGCTCGATCCCGTGCTCTCGGAGCCGGGCCACGTACGAGGACTCGGCCCGGTCCGAGCCGGTGACGGTGGCGCCAAGCTCGTGGGCGATCAGCGCCAGACCGCTCATGCCCGCCCCGCCGATGCCGACGAAGTGCAGCGCCCGCGCGGACCAGTCGTCTCCGGGCCGAATCACTCCTCGCGCTCGAGCACGACGACCGGGATGTCCCGGTTCGTCTTGAGCTGATACTCGTCGTAGGCCGGCCACCGCTCGGCCATCATCGTCCACAGCTCGGGTTTCTCCTCGGCCGTGGCCGTCCGCGCCCGTGCCTTGAACCGGTCCCCTCGTACCTGGACCGTCACCTCGGGCGCCTCCGACAGGTTGAGATACCAGGCCGGGTGCTCCTCCGCCCCTCCCTTGGATGCCACCACCACGTGGTCCTCGCCGCGCTTTCCGTATATCAACGGTGTGCTGCGCGGCTCGCCCGAGCGCCGGCCCGTCGTCGTCAAGATCAAGACCGTCGTCCCCTGCCAGTCGTGTCCCTCGGCACCATCGGTCCGCAGATACCGCCTGACGTGCTCCTGGCCGAACAGCATCCTCACCTCGATTCGGGGTTTCGGGCGCGAGGGTATCCCAAAGCGTGATAATCGCGCAGCTTGCGGGGTTCCGGCAGGTCCGGACGGGCCCGCATGGCCCCATGGATGCCGCCGAAGGCGGCCCCAATCACTGCTCGCGCGCGGCCGCCAGCAACTCGTGCGCGATGTCCCTGGCCGCGTCCGGCCGCGCCACCGCCGCCGACGCCCGCGCCATCGCCGCCAGCCGCCCGCGGTCGGCCAGCAGCCGCCCGACCTCGTTGGCGAGCCGAGCGCCGGTCAGCTCGCTGTCGGGGATCACGACCGCCGCGCCGGCGCGTTCCATGAAGCTCGCGTTGGCGGTCTGATGGTCGGCGGTGGCGTACGGGTACGGCACCAGGATCGCCGGCTTCCCGTGCGCGGCGATCTCGAAGATCGAACCGCCGGCGCGCGCCACCACGAGGTCGCACGCGAGCAACGCCTCGCCGAATCGGGGGATGTAGCCGCGCAGGTCGTAGTGGGGCCCGGGCGCCTGCAGGTCGTCGAGTTCGCGCAGATCGCGCTCGCCGGCGGCGTGGAGCACGTGGAATCGCGCTCCCGCGAACGCCTCGACCGCGGCGCGGTTGATCGAGCGGGCGCCCTGGGAGCCGCCGAACACGAGCACGCACGGCTCGCGCAGGCCGATCCCGAACCGGGCCCGGGCGGCCAGCCAGTCGGTGGCGGGCGGCGGGACGGGCCGACCGGTGACCACGTACCGGGGACCGTCGAGGCCCTCGATCGGAAACGCCAGGCACACCCGCCGCGCGAACGGCGCCAGCATCCGGTTGGTCAACCCGAGATGGCTGTCGGCCTCGGTCAGCACCAGCGGAACCCTCGAGAGCACCGCGGCCATCCCAACCGGCCCGGCCACGTATCCGCCGCCTCCAAGGACCGCGGCGGGACGGAGCTCCCTGACGATCCGCCGCGCCTCCCGGACGGCGCCGGCCGCCACCGCACCCGCCCGCATCGCCTGCGCCGGGCGTTTGCGGGGCAGCGGCACGACACGCAACCTGCGCAGCTCAAACCCGGCGGCCGGAACGAGCTCGACCTCGGCTCGGTCGCCCCCGACGAACGTGACCTCGGCGCCCTCAGCTCGCAGCGCGTCGGCCACCGCCAACGCCGGCACGACGTGCCCGGCGGTCCCGCCGGCGCCGATCACGATCCGCTGCGCTTTCAAGTTTCGAAGGCCGGACGACCTGGAGCCGCGTCCCGGGACGGGCGATGTTGAGCAGGAGGCCGACGCCGGCAAGCAGCACGCACAGGTTCGTCGGCGCGTACGAGATGAACGGCAACGGCACGCCGGTCAGCGGGGCGAGCCCGAGGACGACGAAGATGTTGAGGATCCCCTGGCACAGAATCAGCGACGTGAGCCCGGTCGCCAGCAGCTTGGCATACCGGTCGGCCGCGCGGCGCGCGGTCCGCAGCCCCGCGTAGGCGATCATCCCGTACAGGCAGACGACGCCGAGGATGCCGAGCACGCCGAGCTCCTCGCCGATCACCGCGAGGATGAAGTCCGTCTGCGCCTCCGGCAGATAGAAGATCTTCTGCACCGAGCGGCCGAGCCCGACGCCGAACAGCCCGCCCGACCCGAGCGCGATCTGCCCTTGAACCGCCTGGTAACTCGCGCCGGACTTGGTCTCGGACGCCCACGGATGCAGGAATGAGGTCAGCCGCGCCCGCTCGTACGGCTGTGCCGTGGCCAGCAGGATCACGCACACCACGACGACCCCCGCGAGCAGCGCGACGTAGCGCATCGGCATCCCGGCCGCGACCAGCAGCGCGGCCATCGACAGCGCCACGACGATCGTGGTGCCCAGGTCGGGCTCGACCACGATCAGCAGGCAGGCCGGGCCGGCGAGGATCGCGATCGGCGCCACCGCCTGCCGGAAGCCCCGCATCCGCTTGGGATGGTCGGCGAGATACCGGGCCGCATAAAGCACCAGCGCGAGCTTCATCAGCTCCGAGGGCTGGAACTGGATCGGGCCGGCGGAGAACCAGCGGCGGGCGCCGTTGACGACCACGCCGAACCCCGGGACGAGCACGAGCAGCAGCAGCACGAACGAGACCGCCAGCAGCCCGTTCACGAGTTGCGGGGTGAAGATCTGAAGGCCGCGGCGCGCGAGCACGTGCATCGCCGCCAGGCCCAACGCGCCGAACACCAGGTAGCGCACGAATTCCCCGGCGCCGCTGCCTCCGCTCGAGAGCACGCCGAGCGGCGAGGACGCGCTGTAGACCATCACCGCGCCGAATGCGAGCAGGCACAGCGTCGCGGTCATCAGGATTCGATGCTCGAGCGGCGGGGGCACGCGGCGCGCCGCCGTCTTCGAGCGCTTCGAGGTCCGGCCCGATGCTTCGCGGGCGGGCTCGCGGGCGGTCGTAGCGGTCGCCGCGCGAGCCATCAGGCGGCCTCTACGAGCGCCCGGAAGTGGTCGCCGCGCGCCTCGAAGTCGTGGTACTGGTCGTAGCTCGCGCACGCGGGCGAGAGCAGCACGACCTCACCGGCGACGGCGGAGGCCCGCGCGAGCGCGACCGCGTGCTCGAGATCGCCAGCCTGGTGCAGCGGAACCCCGGCGGGGGCCAGCGCGGCCTCGAGCTCGCCCGCCGCCTCGCCGATCAGGTACACCGCCCGACAGCGCTCGGCGACCAGCGGCGCCAGCGGCGAGAAGTCCTGTTGCTTGCCGCGCCCGCCGGCGATGAGGTGAATCGGGCTCGCGAACGCCTCGAGCGCGACGATGGTGCTCGCGACGTTGGTGGCCTTGGAGTCGTTGATCCAGGCCACGCCGTCCTGGACCGCGATCTGTTCGAGCCGGTGGCGGACCCCGGCGAACGTCCGCAGGCCGGTCGCAACGGCTTCGGCGTCGATGCCGCGCGCCAGGCACGTTGCTGCGGTCGCCATCGCGTTCTGGCGGTTGTGCGCTCCGGGGAGCGCGATCTCGTCGACGCGGATGATCGGCTGCTCTGACCACCACAGATGGCCGGCGCGCTCTGACAGCTCCGGGCCGGGCCCCGAGCCGAACAGGACACGCCGCGCGCACCCGCCGAGGTCCTCGACCCCGAGATCCGCCGGCGCAACGGCGAGGTCGTAGTTGCCCTGGTTGACGAAGATCCGGAGCTTGGCCGCGACGTAGTCCTCGTAGGTCGTATGGCGGTCGAGGTGGTCCGGCGAGAGATTCAGCAGGACCGCGGCCTCGGGCGAGAACGCCACCGTGTCCTCGAGCTGGAACGAGGATGCCTCGCACACGACCGTGACGTCATCGGCGAGGCCGCCGATCAGTGACGAGGCCGCGGTGCCGACGTTGCCGGCGACCGCAACCGGCAGCCCTGCCTCGCGGTGGACGTGCCCGATCCATTCGGTCGTGGTCGTCTTGCCGTTGGTCCCGGTCACGCCCACGAACTCGTTGGGGATGAGCCGCCACGCGAGCTCGAGCTCGCCGAGCACGGTGAGCTCGCGGGATCGCGCCGCCCGGATCGCGGGCGCGTCTTGGGGTACGCCAGGGCTCTTGATGAGCGTCCTGGCGCGGGCGGCAAGATCGACGCCTGACGCATCCAGTCGTACTTCGACGCCGGCCTCCCGAAGCCTTCCCGCGGCCTGCGCGAGCGCCGGCACGTCCGGTCCGCCGGCATCGCACCCGATCACCTCGGCCCCGCGGGCCCGGAGCGCGAGCGCCGCGGCCACCCCGGACCGAGCCAGCCCTACGACCAGATACGGCCCCGGCGGAAGCGGCGGCCGTTTCTTACCCACGAATGCTGAGGCGATACACCGTGAACGCGATCGCCGCGCATGCCGCGGCGACGATCCAGAAGCGCAGGATGATCTTCGTCTCCGACCAGGCCTGCAGCTCGAAGTGGTGGTGGATCGGCGCCATCAGGAACACGCGCTTGCGGAACATCTGGAACGAGAACACCTGGATCAGCACCGACAGGGCCTCGATCACGAAGATCCCGCCCAGCAGAATCAGCAGCACCTCGGTGTTGGTCATCACCGCCAGGCCGGCGATTGCGCCACCGATCCCGAGCGAACCGGTGTCGCCCATGAAGATGCTCGCGGGGAAGCTGTTGAACCACAGGAAGCCGATGCAGCCCCCGACCAGGCAGGCCGCGAGCAGTGTCAGGTCGGCCTGCCCGTTGGTGATGAACGTGATCCCGATGTATGCCAGCAGCACGATCGCGGCACAGCCGGCGGCGAGACCGTCGAGCCCGTCGGTGAGGTTGACGGCGCTGGTCGTGCCGGCGACCACCAGGTAGATCAGCACCGGGTACAGCGGACCGAGGTCGATGCTGACGTCGACGAACCGGAGGCTGATCGTCTCGGGCACGTGGGCCTTCTGGGTCGCGACCCACCACAGGCCGAGCGAGATCGCGATCGTGACCGCCAGTTTCGTCCGCGCCCGCAGGCCGAGCGACCGGCGCTTGACGATCTTCGTGTAATCGTCGGCGAACCCGAGCAGCGCGCACGCGACAGCGCCTCCGAACACTCCGAGCGATTGCGCATCGCGGGTGGAGAGGATCAGGAACGGGATCGCGACCGCGATCATGATGATGATCCCGCCCATCGTCGGTGTCCCGGCCTTGGTCTTGTGGCCCTCGGGTCCCTCCTCGCGGATGTTCTGGCCGAACGACCGCCGGCGCAGGAACTCGATGAACTTGGGGCTCAGGAACAGGCACAGCAGCAGCGAGGCGGTGCCCGCGATCAGCACGCGTCCCGATATCGAGCCCATCAGGCGCCCGCCCCGTTGGGTGCCGCCGAGGACGCGGTCCCAGCGCCGGCGCGGAGCGCCTGGCACACCACCTCGAGCCCGACCGCGTGCGAGCCCTTGACCAGCACGATGTCTCCGGAGCGCAGCAGCTCGGGGACGATCTCGGCCGCCGCGGCGGCGTCCGGCACCGAGTGGAGCTCGCCGTCGAACCGCTCGGCGACCGCCTGCGCGAGCGAGCCGACCGTGACCACCAGGTCGACTCGGGCTCGGGCCGCCTCCGCGCCGAGCGCGACGTGGTACTCGCGCCCGGTGGGCCCCAGCTCGCGCATGTCGCCGAGCACCGCCACCGCTCGCGCGTGATCCGCCCGGGCCGCGGTCTGCACCAGGTCCTCGAGGGCGGCGCGCATCGACATCGGGTTGGCGTTGTAGCAGTCATCGATCAAAGTCACCCCGTCGGGAAGCGCCACTCGCTGCCCGCGGCCCGGAGACAGCTCGAGCGCGACGCGCCCGTCCGGGATCACTCCGACGGCGCTCGCGGCCGCCACCGCGGGGAGGAGATTGCGCCGCAGATGGGCCTGCGTGAACGGCACCTCGAGCACGATCGTGCGGCCGGCCAGGTCGATCTCGACAACCCCGTCGTCGGAGCGGCGGAGTTGCACGTCTCCGCCTTCTCCGAACGTGATCGTCGTCACGTCGGAGCGCAGATGCGGCGCGAGCAGCGGCTCGTCCGCGGGCACGATCGCGGTTGCGCCGGGCGCCAGCGACGCGATCAGCTCGGCCTTCGCGGCGGCGATCGCCTCGAGCGTTCCGAGCAGCTCCAGGTGCACGGGGCCGACGCTGACGATCACGCCGACGTCCGGCGTCGCGATCGCCGCCAGCTCGGCGATCTGGCCCGCTCCGCGCATCGCCATCTCGAGCACCAGCACCTCGGTGCCCGGCGGCGTCGACAGGATCTCCAGCGGCAGCCCGATCTCGGTGTTGAAGTTGGCGCGCGAGGCGATCGTGCGCCGGTGCGGCGCGAGCAGCGCCCGGAGCAGATCCTTCGTCGAGGTCTTGCCGGTGGACCCGGTCACGCCGATCACGTCCGCGTCCAGCTCACGCCGCCAGGCGCCGGCGAGGCGCTGCATCGCGGCGAGCGGGTCCTCGGCGGCGAGCAGGGCGCCGGGGACCGCGCATCTGGCGGCCTCGGCGTGCTCGGGGGTCGTCAGCACCCCCCAGGCGCCGGCCGCCAGCGCCTGCGGCGCGAACCTGCCGCCGTCGGCGTTCTCGCCCCGAAGCCCGACGAACAGCGCTCCGGGGCCGGCCTCGCGCGAGTCAATGACTACGCGCTCGGGACCCGCGCTGCTGGGCGGCGGGCCGACGAGCCGGGCTCCGGCAGCCCGCGCGAGGTGCTCGGGTGTCCAGGTCCTCATGCTCTGACGAGAGACTACTTGCCGGGTCGGGCGGTCAGGGCCGGGCGCCGTTCAGCCAGCGGCCAGGACGCCCTCGAGCGCTTCCCTGGCCACCGTCACGTCGTCGAACGGGATCTTGCGCCCTCCCTCGAACTCCTGCCCCTGTTCGTGGCCCTTGCCGGCGATAACGACGACGTCGCCCCGCCGCGCGCCGGCGAGCGCACTGTGGATCGCCGCGCGGCGATCGGCCTCGTGCTCGACCGCCGGCCCGGTGCCCACGAGGATCTCGTCGATGATCGCCTCGGGATTCTCCGAGCGCGGATTGTCTGAGGTCACGATCACGCGGTCGGCCAGCCGCGTGGCGATCTCGCCCATCAGGGGGCGCTTGCCGCGGTCGCGGTCCCCCCCGCACCCGAACACGACGTGCAGGCGGCCGTCGGTGATCTGCCTGGCCGCGCGCAGGACGTTCTCGAGCGAGTCGGGCGTGTGGGCGTAGTCGACGAGCACGGCGAACTCCTGGCCGGCGTCGACCGGCTCGAAGCGGCCCGGGACGTTCCCCGCGGTCTCGATCGCCGCGGCCGCGGTGTCGATCGAGACGCCCAGCGCCCGCACCGCGGCGAGCGCGCCGAGCACGTTGTAGACGTTGAACAGCCCCGGCAGCGGCGACCGCAGCTCGGTCACGCCGTCGGGGCCCGTCACCGTGAAGCGCGAGCCGGCGAGGCCGGTCTCGACGTCGCTCGCCCGGTAGGTCGCCTCGGTGTCTGATCGCGAACGTGAGCGCCCCGGGGGTCTCCGCCGCCAGTCGGGCCCCGTACGGGTCGTCGACGTTGATCACGGCGTGCCGCGGACGCGCGTCGGCGAACAGCCGCCGCTTGGCCAGGAAGTACTCCTCCATCGTCTCGTGGAAGTCGAGGTGGTCCTGGGTCAGATTCGTGAAAATCGCCACCGCAAAATGGATCGCGTCGGCCCGGTGGAGATCGAGCGCGTGCGAGGAGACCTCCATCGCGCACGCGACATCGCCCCCGTCGAGCATCTCCCGGAACGTCCGCTGCAGGTCGATCGCCTCGGGCGTCGTGCGCTCCACGGGCCGCTCGGCGCCACCGATCACGCTCTTGACCGTCCCCAGCAACCCGGTCTGGCGGCCGTCGGCCTCGAGCAGCGCGTGGACCAGAAACGCCGTCGTGGTCTTGCCGTTGGTGCCCGTCACCCCGACCGTCTGCAGGGTCGCGGTCGGGTCGCCGTAGAACGCGGCCGCGACCGGCGCCATCGCCGCCCGGACGCTCGGCACCTTTATCTCGGGGACGCCAAGGTTCAGCGGGCGCTCCACCACGAGCGCCGCCGCGCCCCGGGCGATCGCATCCGGCGCGAAGTCGTGGCCATCGCGGGTGAACCCTGGGACGCAGAAGAACAGCGTCCCGGGCTCGACGGCGCGGTTGTCGTACGCGAGCCCGGTGATCTCGACGGCGCCGGCGGCCGGCGGAGCGTTACGGATCAAGCGATCCAGACGCATCTCGAGAGCGTACTTCCAACCGCGGCGCACGCCCGGTCCTCAATTGCATCACCTCGACGGTGCTTCCGACCCCAATCGCGAACGCTCGGAGTCGCCCGATCGCGCCCGTGCCATCGTTCACATGTGATCCTTGGCGTATGCGCGGCCCGGGCCCCCGCGTCGTTCCGGATGCTCTCGGGCCTGGTCGTGAGCATCGCCGTTGCGCTCGCACCGGCGCCGGCCGCACGTGCCCTGTCATCGTCTGCCTCGACGGCCGGATCCGCCAGCCAAGGAATTGCCCCCGCCGCGACCGGCGATAGCGCCTGCGGACTTCTACGGCATGAACATCCAGAACGTGTTCTCCGGCCTGGTCGCCAACGCGCAGACGCAGCTTCGGGCGATGTCCTCCGGCGGCGTCCAGCTCGCTCGCGACGACGCCCGCTGGTCAGTGGTCGAGCCGACAGCCCCCGGCGCGTCCGGCGAGCACACCTACGACTGGTCGACCTTCGACCAGATGGTCGCCACGATGGCCCAGGAGGACGTGCGCTGGTATCCGATCCTCGACTCGACGCCGAGCTGGGCTGCCACGCTGCCCGACAGCGTTGGGTCCGGCATCGCCCCCGCGGACGTGACCGATTTCCTGGACTATGTCACCGCGTTCGCGCGCCGCTACGGAACCGGCGGCACGTTCTGGCTCTCACACCCGTCGCTGCCGCAACTGCCCGTGCACGACTACGAAATCTGGAATGAGGAGAACTCGAGCGATTTCTGGCTGCCGCAGTCCGATGCGCCGGAGCGCTACGCGGATCTATACGCCGAAACTCGCTCGGCGCTCCAGGAGGTCGATCCGACGGCCCGTGTGATCGTCGGCGGGCTTGGGCGCGCTGAGCCGCCACGGCAGAGCGACCCCATCTGGTTCCTGCAGCAAATGCTTGCCCGTCGTCCGGATCTGAGGGGCCAGATCGACGCCGTCGGATTCCACCCCTACGAGCCGACCCTGGCCGAGGTGTATAACCAAATTCGAGAGTTCCGTCAGGGACTCGACCGGGTGGCGGGCCCGGCCGTGCCGATCGACATCAACGAGATCGGCTGGCCCACGACAGAGGTGTCCGAGGCTCAGCGCGCAGCCGATTTGCAGGCGCTCGCGCTGGAGCTGCCAGGCTCGGGCTGCAACATCGCCCATCTGCTCCCATACACCTGGCTGACGGCCGAGCACGACGGCACCGACTCCGAGCAGTGGTTCGGAATATGGAATCTCGACGGCTCGCCGAAGCCCTCTGGACAGGCGTATCTCGACGCGGTCATGACGATGCGCGGGTGGTCGACTCTGCCCACGCCCCCGGCATCGCCGATCTGCCCCGGTCCCGCCGCGACGCCGCCTCCCCCAACCTCGCCTCCGCTAACCCAGGGCCCTTCAACCTGGTTCCCAGTGGGGCCCGGGATCACAACCGACCCGGACGGCGCCGGGCGTGCCCCTCGGATCTACTTCTTCGAGCGTGTCACCGGCCTGCGGCACCCCCGCGTCCGTCCCGATCGGATTGCGTTCAGGACGGGGGGCCGCGACACCGTAGTCGGTCTGCGCTGGCGTCGGTGGGATGAGCAGTTGGCCCGCGCAACGGGCATCGAGTATCTCGATGACTGCCGCCTGAGCTGTGGCCGAGGTCGCCGGCTGCGAATCCAGGTCTACGTCACACTGACCCGGCCCGAGCCGTTCCGCGGACGAGAGGTGTATCGCTGCTTTTGGGTGCGGCCCCGGCGTAACGCCAGGCACGTCGCCCTGCACGGCTGCCTCGGACATGTGGCCACATCCAACGACCGCGCCGGCGCACCGCCCGGGAGCCCGACTGCCCCACTAGCCGAGCGGTGTTCCCTACGATGATGGCGTGTTCGGCGCTCTCATACCCGTGGGTCCTGGAGCGCGCGAGGTCTCGCGTCTGGCGTCGCTGCTCGGAGAACTCCAGCGCCACGAGGAACCGGACGGACTGCGCCTGGTGGTCGTCGACGACGCAAGCGAGCCTCGTGATCTCCCCCTGATCTCGGCTGATCCGATAGTCGTGCGGACGCCGCTGTGGTCCGGTCGGCCGCCGGATCCCCTGAGCGCTCATGTCGCGGGTACGCTCGAGGGCCTGCAGGCCGCCCGCGGGCTCGAGTTCGTGGTCAAGCTCGACACCGACGCGAGTGTCATCCGCCCCTTCTCGCAGGCGATTCGACGCGCCTTCGCGGACCGCGACCTCGGCGTAGTCGGCTCCTAGGAGAGGACGTCGAACGGCGGTCGGCGGGACTGGTCCGTGTGGCGGAGACCGATCGCGCGGGCGGCTCGGCCGGTGACGCTGTCGCGGGACGGGAGCCGCCCACGCGTATGGCGGCGTCCGGGCGCGCATAGGCGGTACATCCGCCGCGTCACCGAAGCCGCCTACTCGTTCGCGCCTCCGGGCGCGCACTGTCTCGGCGGCGCGTACGCGGTGTCATCTCGCTTCCTACGGAGCGTCTCGCTCGACTGGCAGTCATGGATACGAAGCCAGCTAGGCGAGGACGTCGTCATCGGGCTACTGAGCTCCGCCGCCGGCCTGCGGATGAGGAGCCTCACTGGGCCCGGAGAGCCGTTCGCCCTGTCCTGGCGCGGCCTTCCGTCGCGGCCGGCCGAGATCGCCTCGAGCGGCCACAGCATCGTGCATTCGGTCAAGGCCGAGCACGAGCACGACGAGCTGGCGCCGCGCCCACAACTGCAGGACCTCGCCGCGAGCGCACAGCTTCGCGCCGGGGATTTGTGACGCATGATCTTCACCGCTCCTCGATGTCACACCGCGGACGTGTCAATCGATACGTGATGAACGCAACGAATGACACAAGGAAGCTGATCTCCCCGAACGTGTCGGTGCGCGGCCAGCTGGCCAGGTGCGTCAATCGCCACGAGAGCGTTTGCGGCTCCGCGAGCGCCACTGCGGCGACGTAAACCCACGCCGCGAAACCGTAAATGGCGATCGCCAGCGACATGGCATTGAAGATTCGTCTCACCGTGCCGATGGTCGCAGATCACGCCGGGTTCGAAACATCTCGCCGCGTACGGCTTGGTGGTGTGAAGGTCGGACTTTGATGGGAACCGCACAAAGGCCATTCACCGATGCGTCAGCGAGCTGATACAGCAGCTAAGACCGCCAACGCGCTGGGCCGGCGCGGCCGCAGCTAACCTGTTGGCATGGCAGGCGAGAGCGATAGCGCCGTAAGGCGCCTGGTGGGTCGTGGCTCGATCTACACCTTGTGCCTCGCGGTCCAGCTTTCGGCTGGGGTGATCGTCGTCCCGATCCTCACGCGACTGCTGCCGGCAGCGGACTACGGACGGATCACCATCGGTCTAGTGGTCATCTCGTGCGTGCAGATCTTCGCCACCGGCGGCCTCTCGGAAGTCGCCGCCCGCTCGTGGTTTCGCAAGGACGAAGGTCCAGACCAGCCCGGCGGCTGGCGCTATCGACAGTTCCGATCGCGCTCTGGTCGGGGTCCTGTTCGATGTCACAGGCCCATGGTGGGCACAGATCCTGTCCCTACATTACGACGCCACGCTCCGGACAGCGGTGTGGACCGGGTGCGCGGGAGGAGTGTTGCTCAGCGCACAGGCGCTGCTCCGGGCGGCCGATCGCCCGTGGACATTTCTTACGATCGCCGCGATCGCGAGCGCGGGAGCGCAGGGCCTGGGACTCGCGCTGACCGTCACCTATCGAACCCCGTTCGCCTACATGTTGGGACTCGGCCTCGGCACGGTGATCGCGGCGCTCGTCGCTTTGCTGTGCAACGGTGTGTTGCGCCAGGGGCTGCCCTCCGTGCAAGACATGCGTAGGGGACTCTCGATTGGCCTGCCGGTGCTGCCGCACAACCTCGCGGTTTACGCGATGGCATCGGCGGACCGGTTGCTCGTCGCCGCGGTGCTGGGTCTCGGCGCGGCGGGCCGGTACCAGGTCGCCTACGCGGTCGGCGGTTTGGGAGTCACACTGATCACCGCGATCAACCGGCCTGGCTGCCGCTGTTCCTGGGTGCCGAGGAGGGGCAGCGCTGGGACGTGCTTGCGCGGACCTCCGCGGCAGTTCACAGAATCGCGGTTGGGGTCTCCGGGGCGCTTGCGCTGCTCGCCCAGCGGCGCTCGTGCTCATCGCACCGCCGTCCTACGATCGCTCCGCGCTGGTGCCGGTGAGCGCGATCGTGGCCGCCAGCGCCCTTCCCTACGCGACGTGCTCGGCCTACTTCCACGGACTGTTCTACGAGGGCAGAACCAGGGCGATGGCGGTCTCGGCGCCGATCGCCGCCGTCGTCAATATCGCGATGAACGTCCTCCTGTTGCAAATCTGGGGGCTGATCGCTGCCGCAGCGGCGACCGTCATCGCGTACGTGGTCTTCGCGGTCGTGGGAGTGTGGGCGAGCCGGGGTCAGGTCGGGCGGTCGGGGCTGCTTGCCAACTCTGCGGGAAGCTGGCTGGCGGCGGCTCCGGCCATCGCTTTCGGTGCCCTGCTACCGGACAGCGGCGACGGACTCGTGGCGCGGGCGCTGCTGACAGTGGCGCTACTGGCAGCGGTGATCCGCCCGGCGCTGAATATTCGTCGTACGCCCGCCGCGGAGGTCACCGCGCCATAGGCGCCCTCTCCGAGTGGTGATCGCGGCCGGATCGGTGGATCGCCGGCGGCCGCTTATCGCATCCTGCTCGGGCTCACGCTCGGAACGCTGACCGCGAACCGCCGCCGCAGCCACGTCGATGTGCCGCTGCTCATCGTGGCCGTGACCGACCAAACGTGCCTGCCGTTGGCGAGGTTCATGGCGTCCCGGCGAGCGCCCGAGCAGCGCCGGGATCGCCCGTCTATCGAGCAGCGCAGCGACCGCACGGATCCGTGGAGCGTAAAGCGGAAGACAACGTGGCCCTTCCTGACCACCGAACCCGCAGCGGGGCCGCCAACGATGGCGATCGCCGTCGCGTGCCGCTTGCGCGGTCGCGACTTCGAACCGCTCGACCGGGCACCGCCCGCCGCGACCGTGTCGCCGCCGCTGTTGGTCGGCTCGGCGCCGGTGGACGGGTCCGCGGTACCGCTGCCGACACTGTCTCCGTCCGGGCCGAAATGACTCTCATATGCGGTGAGGCTAAGTGGCCCGTCTGCAAGCTGTGTCGCATAGCCGTAGTTGTAGAAGTAGGACTGGTACGCCACCGAGTTATTGCGCACGACGCTCGCGATCCCGTTGACGAAGGTGGGGTCATCCCCGAAGCCCTGGTTGGCTGAGGTCGGGCTCACTCCCCACTCCGGGATGCTGATTGGTTTGTCGTGCGCCTTCGCGAAATCGAGCACGGCCTTGATGCCGTCTGGCGCGGTATACAGCTTGTTCCAGCGAGCCGCCGCGGTGCTGCCGAGGTTGCCCGTGTCGTACGCGTCGACGCCAATCATGTCGACGACATCGTCGCCCGGGTATATCTGGCTCAGAGGCAAAGCCCGCCACAACGCAGCGATGCACCAGTCAAACTTGAAGTGAGCGCCGGGAACTGACTTCATCGCCAGCACCGTCTGGCGCCAGAACTCGTCCCACATCGACCATTGAGAAGGAGTCGACCCGAGCGAGTCTGGGTACCAGGACCCGTTTGCTTCGTGTCCGAGACGTATGATCGCGTTCCCGAGCCCGGCGGCGACGAGGTTCTCGGCCAGCGCGCGGGCATGGTCGTTGTACGCGCCCTGTGCCCCCAGGTCCAGCCAGTCGTCGTCGTCGGCGCTGGTTGGCATCAGGTTCTGGGTGATGATCAATTGCCGGTTGGTGCCCGGTGCCGTGGCCCACTCGCTCCAGTCGTAGTCTGGGTTGTTGTAGTAGTTGACGAACCACGGGTTCTCCCATCCGTGCCAGTCGGGTGCGGCGTCGTTGTACACGAGCGCGCAGTTGAACTGTCGTCCGACCAGCTGCTCGAACGCGGTCAGGTGCGACACGTCGTTGGCGGTGTAGACGCAGTCGTCCTTCGCGTTGCTGACTGAATCGGCTGCGGCGGCGCCGCGGCCAGCGTGAGGCTGAGAAGGCAGCTCAAGAGGACCCCAAGGGTGCCGATAAAGATCCGCTGCCGCGTCGGTGCTCGGTGTCGCATGCGTTCGTTATCGAGATCGGTGGCAACATGGTTGAGAAAGCACGATCGGCCCTGGACAACGTCGCTCCACATCTGTCGAGCACCCCGTTGACGACGCGTGTGCGGGCGTCGGATGCTCGTCGACGCTCGCGTCGGCGGCGGGATGGTGTCCTGGATCGCCGACAACTACGCGGACATCGCGGTTCTCGAGGAGATCTTCGGCCGCGAGGCCTAGCGTCCGTGCTCGTCTCCGCCCGGGGCTATCCCGGTGCCACGATCATCGCGCCGAGGCCGACCCGGTGAACTTTGACAGTTGTCTCGCACCGTTGGGTGGGCGCGGGTCGGGCTCATACGTGCCGCGGCGGCCGGACTGATGCGGGCGTCGGTGGCGGACTTTCGACGGTTGCAGCGAAGCTTCGAGCTCGAGCTGCCCTAGACAGTCGGTCACGACACCACCTTTCGAGCCCGCCGACGACCGAACTGTCCGCCAGCACCCGCCCGATCTGGTCCGCCATGTACTGCCCGAGGGCCTCCTCGGAGCAACGCGACCGCCACCAGTCGACGCTCGCGCTGTGAAACTGCTCGAGCGCAGCGGGGTCAGCGAGCAGCGCTGTCAGCACGCCGGAGAGCTCATTCCAGCGCCTCACCCTGACAACAGGTGCCCCGCGGTAGAACCAGTGGTCAGGCAGCGACTCGCAGACGACCACGCATCCAGCGCGAAGCGCCTCGAAGAAGCGGAACGTCTCGGGCGAGTTGCCCCGCGGGACCAGGCACACCCGCGTGTGTGCCAGTAACTCGGAATAGGATCGGGTGAAAAGCCTCGCTTCGCGATCCTGGGCGGGATGCAGGTCCGGAAATCCGGGCTGGGCTAGCGTAGTCATCGGTTCGTCCGGGAACGTCCGCCTGAGTTCGGCGAGAGCCCTCACCATCTCCGCCCGGGAGCGTTCCTTCGGCGTTCCGATGGTGCCACGCCAGCACGGCCGGCGGGCCGGAGCGAGCCCGCTGCCGGCGAACGAGACCGACCAGCGGCGATCCGCGAACGGAACCATGGGCTGCTCGTCCTGGTTGTAGTACCCCAGGGGAATCGGCATCACTGGCGGCCGGCGGCGCCAGGGACGGCCAGCCCCCCAAAAACGGACCAGTGCTCCCGGCGCCCACCGCGCACAGCGACGCAGAAAGTGCAGCAGTTCCAGCGCTTCGAGCGTCCCGGAGCGCAGAGTGACCGGCATCCACGGCGGGTGCGTCCCATAGCACTTGAACGTGAGCAGGACCTCGCCCGCCCAAACCGGGAACCGTGCGTCCTCGTCGCCCTGGACAATCGCGACGACGTGGCGGCCCGTCTCGGGCAGCGTGCGTATGTCCCAAGTCAGGATGAACGTCAGCGGCGAGACCTGTCCGCCGAGCAACTCCGCGGCGTACGCCAGGGCCTGCCCGAGGTAGGCCACGTCGTATCCGGTCTCGTCGGTCGGCTCCGGTGGCTGCCAGGTGATGCAATCCGGGCGGCAGACGACGAAGCGATGCCCCGAGGAACCAGCGACCCTCACAGCTGAGCACACTCCCGCAGGAAGCCGGCCCCCTGGACGATGTGGTCCGCAAGGGTGAGCGCTACCCCGGTGCGGCGGTTGCGCAGGGCGGGGATCATCAGCAGCAGGGGAAACGGTGGGATGAACAGTGTCAGGGGTAGCCCCAACAGAAACGCCGCATAGGCCATCGGCACCGGGTTGGTCCTCCATTCGCTCGCCACGCGATGGCGGTGCTTGGCGTACAGCCGCGCCCGCGCCCGGCCGTAGGCCCAGGCTCGTCTGAGCTGGCGCCGGGAAGACCCCCAGTCGGCACTGACGAGCGCGTCTGGGACGCTGCGCAGACGAAACCCCGCGTCGAGCAGGCGCCAGGAGAAGTCAACGTCCGAGCCATATTGAAATGACTCGTCAAAGCCGCCCACAAGCTCGAACGCGCGTCGCGTGAATGCCATGTTGATCGTGGGGCACTCGCCGAGATAGTCGCAGGGAGTCGCACCGTCATTGTCGTACAGGTCGACGTCGCCTCGTCCGACCGTTCGGCCGGCTGTTACCTGCTCCTCGCCAGCCAGGATTGGCGCCAGCAGCCTGCTGGCCCAATTCGCGCGGCAGGCAGCCACTGTCAGTGAACACCACAATCTCGCCCCGGGCGTTGCGTACACCGTAGTTACGCTGATGGGCGATTGACACACCAACACCAGCCGGAGGGCGAAAATCTATCCATCGGTCTCCCGGATGGGCTCGGCGGATGTCGTCCAGCCTGCCGCTCGAGGCATCCACGACGATCACCTCGGAGTCCGTGGCGAGGTCCTGCGCCTGCCGCGAGATCGACGAGAGGGTCTGGTCGAGCATCGGCTCGTCTTTCGAGATGACGATGAAGGAGATCATCAAGCCCTTTCATCACGAGGGTGTAGATTGAGAAACCGTGACACGTTCACTGCAGCGTACGCGTCGGCTGCTACGCCGGCACGCGCACGAGCTGGGGATCGACGAGCCGATCGACAGGTGGCTGGCCCAGGCACACCTGTTGCGCTCAGGCCCGCGGGCCTGGCGCAACCATCGCGAGGACACGCTTGTGCGGCTCGTCGCCGCCTCATCCCTGTCTCCCGGTGCATGCTGTGTCGACGTCGGCGCCAACGAAGGTCACATCCTGGCGCTGTTCACGGAGATCGCCTTCGAGGGGCGGCACATCGCTTTCGAGCCGGTGCCGGCGCTCGCCACCGCGCTCGCACGGCGCTTCCCCGAGGTCGACGTGCGCCAGGTAGCGCTGTCTGACGAGCGCGGGAGACGGTTCGTGGTCCACACCGCGCCGCCCAGCCGCAGCAGCATTCGTACGGTCGGCTACCGGTCCGAAGAGACCGAGACGATCACCGTGAGCATGGACCGGCTCGACGATGCGCTGCCTGACGGCTACGTCCCGGACTTGATCAAGATCGACGTCGAGGGGGCCGAGCCGCTGTGCTGGAAGGTGCGGCGCGGACGCTCGAGCGAGCGCGCCCGCTCCTGCTGTTCGAGCACCAGCGAGAGACAGCCCAGCACTACGCCACTCGGGCCGAGCAGCTGTGGAACCTGCTGGACCGGCTCGGCTACCGGATCTTCGATATGGACGGCTGCGGTCCTTACGCGCCCACGGAGTTGGCCGAGGCGGTGGCCACCGGCCGCCGGTGGAACTTCCTGGCCCGGGTTTGAGCCACGCAGTGGACGGCGGCTCGCCCTCACCGGCCGACCAGCTTCGCTCGGTAGATGCTCAGGCTCTTGCTGGCGTCCAGCAGGGCCGTCCCGGAGCCCTCGGCGAAGAAGTATGACTGGAAGGAGACCGGCGCCCGCTTGACGAACCGCGCGATCCCCTCGGTGAAGCTCGGGTCGTCGCCAGCGCCACCCTGCGAGGTCGGCTCGAGCACCCATTCGGGGATCGTCAGCGGCTTGTGGTGATCGCGCGCGAAGCGCGCGATCGCGCCGACTCCACCGAGCCGGTTGTACTGATACGCCCACCGGTTCACATCGGCGGGAGCATGCGTGTCGTAGACATCCACGCCGATCGAGTCGACGACGTCGTCCCCGGGGTAGTAGTCCGAGAACGGGATTGGACGGTATCCGGCGGCCACGCACCAGTTGAAACTGAAACCCGCCCCGGGGACCGAGCGCATCGCGTTCACGGTGTTGCGCCAGAAGGCCTTCCATTGCCGGAACTGAGCCGTCGTGGTGCCGATGTTGTCTGGATACCAGGTGCCGTTGGCCTCGTGTCCGAGTCTGATCACGGCGTGGCCGAGACCGGCGTTGACTAGGTTCGTCGCGAGTGCCCTGGCGTGTGCGTCGAAGCGCAGCCGCGCCGATGCGGCGCCAGCCGCTCGCCGCGTACGCGGTGGGGAACAGATTGATGGTGATGATGAGCTGGTTGCCCGGCGTCGAGCCGAAGTGCGACCAGTTTTCGTTGGCGATCCGGTTGCCGATGAACCACGGCATCTCCCATTGCTTCCAGTTGGGCGCGGCGTCGGCGAATACCACCGCGCACCTGATCCGGGCGTGTACGAGCCGATCGAAGGCGCGCAGACCGCTGAGCTTGTTGCCCGAGTACACGCAGGTGCGTGCGTCCCGTCCGGACGCGCCCTGCGAGGATCTCCACGCGAGGGCCATGCCGATCGTCGCCGCGGTGATCGCGGCCGCTGCCACGAGGCGCACCTTCACTCAGCTCAGCACCTCAGCAAGCACCCCGGCCCCGAATGCCAGGTGCCCGATCACGGTCCGCAGGGAGCCGTGGGATCGGTTGCGCCAGGCCGGGATTGCCAGCAGGGCCAGGTAGGGAGGCCATGCGACCGCCAAGGGCAGTCCCAGCAGGAACGCCGGGTAAGCCCATACCATTGCGTCGGTGCGCCAACCCCGCAGCAGCCTCCGCTTGTGCTTGCGGTACAGGCGTGCCCGGCCCCGTCCGTATGAGAACCAGCGCCGCAGCCGACGACCCTGGGTTCCCCAGTCGTGGCGGACGATCGCTTCGGGTGCATAGCGGATCCGGAAACCCATCGCCGCGAGCCGCCACGAGAAGTCAATGTCGGAGCCGTAAGCGAAGCTCTCGTCGAAGCCCCCGACCGCAGCGAGCGCCTTCCTGGTGAAGCCGACGTTGATCGTTGGACACTCGGGCAGATACACAGTCCCGGCGTGCGGACCGTGGCCCAGGTCATGCAGTGCGGGTCCGTCCTCGCGGCCGCGGGCGCGCCCACACACGGCGTCCTCCCGTCCGGCGATCAGCGGCGCGGTCAGCGCTTCGAGCCAACGAGGCTCGGGCAGGCATCCGCAGTCGGTGAACACAATCACTTGCCCCCCGGCGCGTCGCACCCCGACGTTCCGCTGCTGCGGGATCGTGACGGCGCCGTCGGCCGGCGCTGGGTAGTCAAGCCATCGGACCGCCGGATGCCGCGCTCGGATATGGTCCAGGCTTCCTGCCGACGCGTCGACGACCACCACCTCGCACGGCAGCGGATGAGCGCCTGTCTGGGCGAGCACGCCGGCGAGCGTTTCGTCGAGTGCCGGCTCGTTCCTGCTGATCACCACGACCGAGACCACCGTTGGCGCATCGTTGCTGCTCATGCTGCCGCGGAGAGCTCGTCGCGGTCGGGCAATGCGGCGTGGCCGTGGTTCTCGTCCACCCATTGAAGGTGGCGGTACTCGCGCCAGCCCACGAAGAAGCCGACGTTCTCGGCCGCCTCCTGGAGTATCTGAATGTATGGATCGAGAAGGAAGGCGGGAGTGCGGCGACTCAGCGCCTGCCGCGGGCCTTTCGGGAAGCTCGCGATCGGTGCCACAGCGGCGGCGAGGAAGCACGTCTTGTAGCGGCAGCCGCACAGCGCCAGCGCCAGCACGATCACCGGCAGCGGGAACACGGTCGGGCGCTGTGAGCGCCATTTGACGAACATCCGTGCCGACCCTCGTCCGTAGGCCCGGCTTCGCCGCAGCACGTCCGACAGGCTGGGCTCGAACTCGTGCCGGACGCGAGCGGACGGTTCGAGCAGCAACTGCGCCTCCGGGCAGCGCAAGTGCACCCGCCGGGCGAGGTCGAGTTCCTCGGCACCGAAGGTGAAGCGCGGATCGAACATCCCTGCTTGGATCAGCCCCCGGCGGCGGAAGGACATGTTCGCCCCGACCAGCGCGTACACCGGACGGCGCTCGTCCCGGCGCTCGGTCGACCATTGCCTCTTCGCGTATTGAAGAAGGCGATAGCACAGCCGGTTGCTCCGCCCTAGCTCGATCTCCATCGGGCCGAGCGGGTTGTGACGCTCTAGGTAGGAGCCGATGATGCCCTCGCCGGAGAGCGCCACGATCAGCCCGCCGACGCCGGCCACGTGATCGTCGTCGTAAGCGCCCAGCAGCCGCTCCGCCCAGTTGGGCTCGGGGATGCAGTCGTCGTCGACGAACGCGATGATGTCCGCCGAAGCCGCGCGGATGCCGCTGTTACGCGCCGCGGCCAGGCCCCGGTTCGCCGGATGGCGCACAACTCGTGCCCCTCCGCGGCCCG
Source organism: uncultured Solirubrobacterales bacterium (assembly GCA_963746695.1). GTDB lineage: Bacteria > Actinomycetota > Thermoleophilia > Solirubrobacterales > Solirubrobacteraceae > Palsa-465. Next base: position 516,325 of record CAVVCP010000015.1, read on the forward strand.
CCACCTCTGCGGTGTCGTCGCTGGAGCCGTCGTCCACAACGATCAGCTCTAGCGCCTCGGCGATCGTCTGCTCCCGCAACGCCCTGAGGCAGCGCTCGACCCCTGGCGCGCCGTTGTAGGCGCACAGTACGACGCTGATCTCACGCGGCCGCGGCATCGCAGTCCAGCGCCGCCATGAACGCGGCATAGGTGGCCCTCGCGGCATCGAGCCAGCTCGCCCCCGACGCTTGAGCAGCCGCCGCCGCACCCGCTGCAGCCAGCTCCCAGGGCTGCAGCGACGCAAACCGGCAGAGCGCGTCGCGCAGGCCCGCGACGGTCCCGTCATAGCGCACCGGCGCGGCGCCGTCGAGTTCGGCGAACGCCGGGAGGTTCGACACAAGCACTGGTCGGGCATGCTGCTGCGCGACCAGCAGCGTGCTGCTGGTCGTCACCGCGAGATACGGCAGCACCACCGCGTCCGCTGACTCGATCAGCGGGCTCACGTCATCGTCGGGAACCCGGTGTAAGCGGAGCTCCACGCGCCCGCGCCCTGCGCGCGCCAGGGTTCGCAGCCGCTCGGCGAGCGCAGGATCATCACACTCCCCCGCGACCACGATCTCGAGCTCAACGTCGGGATCGAGCTCGGTAGCGGCGATGAGTAGTTCCTCGACTCCCTTGTACGGCGAAATCTTGCCAAAGAACAAGAGCCGCCACGGTCCCGCCTCGCTGCCAGCCGGACGCAGCGCCTGCGCTCGCACCGGCGGCGCGAAAGGACCAGGGGGGATTACGGCGGCGCGCCTCGGCCGAAGTCCAAGCTGGTTGAGCTCAGCCAGCGCCCGCTCGTCGTGCGTCACCACGACCGCGCTCGCCTGAACTAGCCACCGCCGCGCGAGCAGGTCGTTTGCGAACACCGGGCTGTGTGGGAGCACGTTGTGCGCCGTCCATATGATCCGGATTCCGAGCGCACGGCAAACCAAGAGGACCAAGGCGAACTGGAGTTGCGCCACGACCCGGCCGGCCCGCGGCACCGCAGGAAACGCGAAGCCGAACACCCAGTGGATATGTAGGAGCCTCGCTCCCCGAAGACGGCGAAGCGCCAGTTCGAATGGCAGTAGCAGAACGTTCACGGTCCGTGACGGAGTCAGCTCGCCAGCGTAGGTGACCGCGACTCCCAGCCGTTCGAGCTCTTCATACAGGAGGGACTGGTAGGGGTTGGAATCCCGCGGAAACGCGAGCACCTTGAGCGTTGACCCGAATCGATATTTGACGCTGTTCATCGGTGGTAGACGGTGCTGTCGCCGTTCGTGTACACAGTGTTGAAGTTGCGGTTCAGGAACGCCGCCGGCCAGCGGTAGATCGAGGCGAAGTCCGCGATCTGCCCGCGTGCCCGACCGAGGACAACGTTAGTCCGGGTTCCGTACACCCACGCGTGCCGGTCGATCGTCTCGGGTGTCACATCGGTCAGCGCAACCGTGCCGGTGGTCGCGTACAGCCGCAGTTGCCCGTAGCGATCGGCGTAGAGCAGCTTGTGGTGGCTCTGGCCGGCAGCCCAGTCGGCACCGGCTAGCTCAGCCGGTGTCATGTATTCGCGCTCGAAGTCCTCACCGCTCTGGGAGAGGTTGAACGACGTCCGCCCGCCGGCGGCCAGCGTGGTCAGTCCGAGATCGCCGCGAACACCCCTGTGATAGCGAGCACCATCACGGCGCTTGTCACAATCGCGATAGGCCTGAATCGCCGGAGCTGGTGGACCAAACGCTCGGCCATCCAGGCAGCAGGAAGCGCGAGCAGAATCAGCGACTGCAGCAGCGCGCGCGTCTGGTTGTAGTTAGCAGCGACCGTCCCGCTAATGCGGATCAGTGCCAGCATCGCCACCGTGCCGAACGCGAGGATTCCGATCCGCGTCGTTAGCTGCGGGGTCCTCCGGCTGGCCATCATCACCACCGCTCCGATCACGCCGAACAGCAGCATGAGCTCGGCGACCACGACCGTGAGCAGGTTGACGGCACGCGCTAGCGCGGGGTGCCGTACCGCGGGTACCGGGACGCTCGCCGACCGCAGCCGGTAGCGTGGCTCAGATGCCGATAAGAGCGGAACAACGTACGGGGCCGTGCGCTGATAATCCCGCACTGCTAGACGTTCAAATCGCGGGCCGCTCACGCTTTCCACAACGTTGCCGTTCAGGTAGCCGGCAACCACGTTGCCTTGGTGGTTGGGCAGGGGATCGACGCCGCGCTGCTCCAGCGAGGTCACCAGCAGCGTTAGGTTGCTGGTCGAGTGCGTGACGGCGCCGTACCAAATCACGGCCCCGCCTGCCAGCACTGCCGCGGCGCACAACAGCTCGGCCGACATCAATGGGAGCCGACGCAACTTGGAGATCGCCACCCCGACGATCAGTGCGAGCACGACCGCTGGCATCGCGAGATACGTGGTGGAGTAGTGGGAGACGACCAGCCCGGCCGCCAGCGCGGACACCAACGGCAGTCGTGAACGCGGGCGTATGTATGGGTCGCAAAGCGCTGAGACGAGCGCGGCGAAAAACAGCAAGGCGAGCTCCTGGCGCGCCAGCTCCGGCAGCTGCTGGAAGAAGTAGCTCTCGACGATCAGCAGGGCTGCCGCGCCTGCAGCGTAAGCCCGGCTCATGATCCGCTCGCCGACCACGAAGACCGACACCGGGAGCAGCGCCGTCAGTACCGGATAGAGCACCTTGAAGACGATGAGCGGCGAGCAACCGGTCAGCGCCGAGAGCGTGCTCGGAAGTACCGTCACGCTGAGCATCGCGCCGTACGCATCGCCACGGTGCGAGGTGTGCCACACGCCGACCGTCTGAACGTGCTGCGCGATGTGCAGCTCGGTGGTGATGTCGAAGCCGACAATCTCCTGGCTCCGCAGCGAGAATGCCCATTCGGCCGAGAGCGCGCAGCCGAACAGCAACATCCCGACGTGAGCGCGGCTGAGGCGCTTCGCGGTAAACAGGCAGACCAACAGGGTGCCAACCGTCAGTGCCGCGGCCACCCGTGCCAACAGCGCCCCCCCGGCCATTGGTGAGCAACAAGGCCCCGGCCGCTGAAAGCGCCGGCAGCGCCATCGGCGCCAGCAGGCTCGGCCGCACGAGGGGCAATCGCCACGGGTAGCTCGAGGCGGCGGGGGCACGGATCCCCGCGAGCCACAGCGCAATCGACACCCCTAGAGTGGCGATCGCGGTTGTGTCTCCATGAAGCGGCTTGGAGACGCCCAGCGCGGGTCCGAGGAGATCGGCCGCGAGTCCGGCGGCAATCATCACGAATATCGCCGCGGCTGGAATGTAGATTGGGTAAGCGCGCACCGCTGGCTCGGGACTCGTAGCGCGCGCAGTGCGGACGCCGGGAACCGTCAACGTAAGGCCGGTCAACAGCAGACCGACGAGCCAGTTGCCTCGCAAGGGGAGCAGAGCGGCGATCGCGACCAAGCCCGTCAGCCCCGCCGCGGCGGCCGGCATACGTCGCCGCCTGCGTGGTACGACCAGCTGCTCGCTGGTCCCGGCTGCCACCGCGACCGCGCTCACCGGAGCACCGCGGCGGGCTGGATGTCGTGCGTGAGCCGGCGGTAAACCGAGCCAGTCTGATCGACGATCTCCGCCAGATCGCCCCCCACGGCGGGGTGTACCGGTCGATCGCCGCTCGCAAGCAGGAATCGCTCGAGCGCCGCAGCGAGCGCGGCGGGATCGCGCGGCGCCACCGGATCTGCGGTGCTGAACGCTGCCAACTCGCCCACCCTGGTGGTGAGCAGCGGGCTACCGGCCGCGCTGGCCAGGCTCGCAACTCCGCTCTGCTCGCTGCGCCGGTACGGAAGCACGCTGATGGTCGCGAGCTCGAACCAGGCGCGCACCTCACGCCCAGGCACGAAGCCGACGAACAGCACCTGCCCGGCCAGCCCGTGCCTCACGACCGCTCGCTTCAGGCGACGCAGGTGCAAGATGTCACGCAGCTCGAAGACCCGTAACGCCCCGAACCGCCTGCGTACTGCCCCCGCCACGACAACCCTAATGCCACCGAGCTTCCCAGCCGCCGAAAGCAGGGCCGCGGCGGCGAACAGGTCGCCGAGGCCCTTATCCACGTCAATGAAGCCGAACGCCAGAACCACGCGATCGTCCCGAAGGCGGAGCCGCCGCCGCAACTCGTCAGCGTCGATGCCGGCCGGCGGGAGCTCCGCCCGCGGATGGGCGATCACCTGGACGGGAACCTGTCTTCCGCCGAGCTGGCCGTCGAGCGCCCGCCGCGCAGCCTCGGTGTGGACGATGATCTGGTCTGCGCGCCGGGCCATCGTCCGGTACAGGGCCCTACCGGCCGCACGCAGCGACTCGGTGTCGCGTGTGACCTCATGCATCGTGATCACGACGCTGAGCCCCTCGCGGCGGAGCCGGTCGATCACGCGCACCAACGACGGGAGCAGCCCGCCGTAGGTTGCGACCGCGAACTGGACGTGGACCAGATCGGGTGCGAACGCCCGCACGGAGCGCAGCAACGCCGGGAATCCGATTCCCGCGAGGCTCGGCAGCGAGCCGATCACTTCGTCCGGGGCTCCGACGGACGCGCGCGCGGCGATCACCGCGACCTCGTGGCCCTGCGCCACCAACTCGCCACGCATGAACGCGCAGTACGCGCCAATTCCGTCCCGCTCGGGCGGGTAAGAGCTCACGAACAGGAGCCTCATGCGAGGGCGGCCGCGACGCTGTCGGTGATCTTGCTCCAGTCGTACTCCTTCAGCCAGCCGTTGTCGGACGACGGCCCACCGTCACGGTCGAGCACGGTGCCAATCGCTTCGGCGAGCGCGGCTGCGTTCGGCTCGCAGACGACACCGCCGTCAGTTGAGCGGGTAACCAGGTGACGCGCCAGATTGTCCGGTGCAGAGGTCGTGACCACAGGGACGCCGCAGGCGAGCGCCTCCAGAACGGCGATCCCGAAGCCCTCGCGCTCGGACGGGAAGACCGCCACGCGAGCGGCCTTGAGCACCCCATAGAGGTCCCGCTGGCCCTCGATGTCCTGGCGAAAGACGACGAGCTCGCTCAGTCCCAGCGCCTCCGCCTGACCGATCAGCACCGCTAGCTCGGGTCCGCTCCCGACGACGGCGGCGCTCACCTTCCGCCCTCCATCGCGCTGGATCGCCAGAGCCTCGAGCAGCAGGTCGATCCTCTTGTGCGGCAACAGACGCCCGACGACGACGATGTCAGTGGGATCTCCGGCGGCCTCCACGTCGCCGATCATGTCCAGATCGACGCCGTTGGGCGCGACGACGATTGGCACGCTGTCGTTGGTGAACTCGCGTAGACGAGACGCAGTTTCCGGCGAAGCCGCGATGATCGTGTCGGCCAGACGCATCGCGAGGCTTTCGCACATCCATCCGATCCGGCCTGCCTGCCCGAGATAGCTTCGCCAGTACTGAGGCCCCCAGCACTCATGCCAGGTGATGACGAGCCTGCACCCACGAATCGCGGCGACGGCTTTGAGCGCGACAAGCTGGATGTACGGCATGTGGTCCGCTTCGATGACGTCGAAGCTCTCGAAGACGAGCCGGCAGCAGCAGACGGCGAACACGATGGCCTGCCATATAGAGCGGCGCCCGCCGCTGTACAGCGGCAGCAACGGCGAGATTGCGTGGTAGGTGACCGGGCCGTCGCGTCGCGTCCGCGGGCCTCTCCACCAGTTCATCGTGTAGATGTGAATCTCCGCCCGCTCGGCGAGCCGGTTGGAGAGCTCGAGGTACCGCTGCTCCTTGCCGCCACGGTGGTACGGGCCGATCGCATCGGTGACGAGCGCGATGATCGGCCGGCGGCTAGGCATCGCACGTTTGCCAGTAGTCGATCGACTCCATTGGGCTCTTCAGCGACACCCTCACCCGCACCGGCTTCGTGTGCGCCTGCCGCCCTGCCGATCGCGCACTTCGGCAGCCGCTCGCGACCTGCCTCCGGACCGTCGTCCGCTGTCCAGCATCCAGCCGCACCGTGCCGGTGGCGGGCTCTCGCGACGCACCAGCGCTGATCGTCCAGGTGTATCTCATCTCGACGTGACCCTTGTTGTGAATCACAAATGACACTGTTGCGCGCGCGTTGCTCGACCCAGACTCGGCGGCGGGCGCCGAGGGGCGGGTGAAGTACAGCTCGGTGAACGGCTCTGCCGGGGCGGATAAGCCGAGTGCAGTTGTGAGGTGATGCCCACCGGGCGTCTGCGCGAGCCCGACAAGGAGCATCACGATCGCCAGCATGGCCCAACCCGCGAACTTCGAGCTGGCGATTCTTACGCGGTCCCTAACAGCCACCGCCGACCGCAGTTCGTGACTTACCGGTGCCTGGCTCACGCCGGCTCAACCAAACTTCATGGTCGCGTGCTCAGCGCTGCCCTTGATCTCCTCCACGCTGCCGGGGACCAGGTTCGCGATGACGTTGATCGATGCGGCCAGAGCATCGAGCGGATCATCGAGGTCCGTGACCTGTCGCGAGCGCTGGCGCTTGAGCCGCACTCTCGTCAGGACTTGCAGGCATTCCACGCCGTCACGCCAGGTGATCTTCTTGCCATGGTCTATGGACCGGCTGTGGTAGCTGACCGGCACCTCGAATGGTCGTATCCCGCGCTGCAGCAGCTTAGCGGTGATCTCACTGTCGAGTCCAAAGCCGTCTTCTGACAGCTCGAGGTCCCGGAACAGCCCGACAGGGACAAGTTTAAGACAAGTGTGCAAGTCGCTGAGGTATGCGTCAAACAGCACATTGGCAGCGAACGTTAACGCTCTATTTCCCAGTGCGTGCCGATACGACTGATATCGGGTGTGGGCCCCGAACAATCGGGTTCCATAAACGATTTCACACCTGCCCTGTAGCACCGGCGCTACCATTCCGGCGAGGTCGGCGGGGTCATATTCAAGGTCGGCGTCGAACGGCACCAGATGCGTGCCCGTGGCGACCTGAGCGCCGGTCAAGAGCGCAGCTCCCTTGCCGAGGTTCCGCGGATGCGGGACCACAACAGCGTTGGGGTGACGAAGCGCCTGCAGGATCTGAGGTGTCGCGTCGACGCTTCCGTCGTCCACCACGATCAACTCGAAGTCACACGGGTAGTCAGCATGAAGTACACCCGCGACTGCTTCTGCGACCGTTCGCTGCTCATTGAACACCGGCATCAGGATCGACAGCTTCATGTCAGTAGCCCGTACGCTCGGCGCTCCCGTCGATCTGGTGCTGAGCAGCCGTCCCGGCTCGACAATCGGCTCAATCCTCCGTGGAGTGTTCATACGAGTGCTAGTAGCGTCCAGTGATAGTTGCAGAATGCACTTAGTGGATCGCGGGTGGGCCGGGCGGAAATGGTCGGTGCTGCACGATGCAGACCGCCGCATACTTCGGGTATGACCCTCAAAGGACGATCCCCAATCAATGACCTACCGTAGCGAACGCGTGCCGGTCGCCAGGTCCGCAACCGCATTTAGGATACAGGCGGCTACTACGGCCCGCGGACTGTGTGCAGTTCACGGTCACTGTAGATGACATTGCCTTGGTGCCCGTACCTCTCGATAGAGACGATGATGCTTCATGTCAACTGCTGCGCTGGCATTAAGGATGAACGATCCACCGTCCTTTGCCACCGGCCAAGTGGCGCTTGTCTCAGTTGGCATCTTGGTCCACGTGGACAATGACGCGACTCGTCGTCTGTCCTCGCCTCGGCCTGAGCTGTCGCCACCGGGGGGTGTGACGATGGTCGCCGGTCGGCGCTCGCACCCGATCGCTGGGCCCACACCACACACACCCTGCGTCACACCGCACCGTAGCATTTCCCCGCAGAAACGACCGAAACCGCAAACGCCACCGGCAGGATAGCGGCAATGTGGTAACGCCCTCTGTCGGGAGGCGCTACGACAGGACCATAGCGACGGCGGTCGCAGCAATCGCACCATATTGCGGTTCGGTGAGCCGGTCACCGGACTTCGACACATGTCGCACAAGCGCGAAGGCGACCGCGACCTCCCCGATTCACGAACGTGTCTGCGTACGTTCGTCTGCTCCGTGGCCCTGAAGTCCGGATGAAAATATGTTTGTACCGACACAACAATGGAGAACTTCCCCTCGGGGTCGCGCCGCCAACGTCCCGACTGCGGTGAGGTGCAGATCGGCTCGTGGACACGTTCCTCGAGCGCGGAGGGGACGCTCTCGCGTCGGCACCTCCTCGTTGCCGGCCCTACATCCGGACGCCGGGGCGGGGTTCCGGCCATAGCACCGTATGGATCATCGTCGACGGAACGAAAGGGCGCGCTCCCGTGGGGCGCGGAAGCTCGACGTGAGCCCCGAACATTGATGAGCGCCGGAGCCGCGCTATTTTGCGAGCAGACTTGTCGGCAAGTCCTACGGACGACCGCGCTAGCCCTGGCCGAAGCCCCTCGCGCCCCGCGCGAGGTCGCGATGCTCGATCACCCGATCGGCCAGCCCGTAGGCCACCGCCTCGGCGCCCGTGAAGTAGCGGTCGCGCTCCATATCGACGTGCACCCGCTCGAGTTCCTGGCCGGTGTGCTTGGCGTAGATCTCATCGAGCCGCGCCCGTAACGACAGCACCTCACGCGCGTGGATTTCGATGTCGCTCGAGGGGCCTTCGAACCCGCCCGAGGGCTGGTGGATCAGGATCCGACTGTTCGGCAGCGCCAGGCGCTTGCCAGGCGCTCCTCCGGCCAGCAACAGGGAGCCCATTGACATCGCGATCCCGTAGCAGATCGTCTGCACGTCGGGCCGGATGAACTGCATCGTGTCGTAGATCGCCATGCCGGCGTAGATCGAGCCGCCGGGCGAGTTGATGTAGAGGTGGATGTCCTTGTCGGGGTCGTCGGATTCCAGGTGGACGAGCTGGGCGACGATCAGGTTGGCCGACTCCTCGTCGACCTGACCGCCGAGGAAAACGACGCGATCGTTGAGCAGACGGGAGTAGATGTCGAACGAGCGCTCGCCGCGAGCGGTCTGCTCGACGACCATCGGAACGAGTGGCATGGCAGAGGCCTCCTGTGGATCTGGTAAGGTGCAACCAGTTGGTTGCACACACCGTAGCAGACCTGCAACCTATTGGTTGCGCATCATTGCCGAAATCGTGAGGAGGTCCTGATGACCGAGCGCATCGAGCGTGAGCTGTGGCTCCCCGCCCCGCCCGACGAGGTGTGGGACGCGATCACGGCCGACGGCTGGCTGGCGGACCGCGTCCGGCTGGACCTGCGGCCCGGTGGCGACGCGCAATTCGACTCCGACGGCGCCGTCCGCAGCGGATGGGTGGAGGACGTCTCCGAGCCGGAGCGGCTTACGTTCTGGTGGGCGCTTGACGACGAGCCCGCGAGCCGGGTCGAGCTCAAGATCGAGGCGCGAGATGCCGGCACCCGACTGCGCATAGTCGAGACCCGCCCGCTCGAGGTGCTCGACCTCGTGGGCGTGCCCCTGCCTGGCGTCGGCGGCGCCACCTACGGTCCCGCGCTCGTGGCGGCATGAACCCGCCGGGGGCTGACGACCGCGCCGGCGCAGTGTTCGGCGCATTGTCGGATCCGACCCGGCGCGCGCTGCTCGAGGCGATCGCGGACCATCCCGCGGCCACCGCCACGCAGCTCGCCTCCGAGCTGCCGATCTCCCGACAGGCCGTGGTAAAGCACCTCAACGCCCTGACCGACGCCGGGCTCGTGGGACGCACGCGAGCCGGCCGCGAGGTCCGCTACCAGTTCACCCCCGCGCCGCTGTCTGACGCGGTCGGCTGGATGACCGAGGTGGGCGCGGAGTGGGACGAGCGGCTTGCGGTGCTGCGGGGCCAGCTCGGCGGCGAGGTCCGCTCCGGGCCGCTGCGCTAGCTGCTAGCGCGGGGGAAGCCCGAGGTACGGCACGGCCCATCCGACGATCTGCTGGAACGCCGGCGCCGCCACCGAGCCGCCGTAGATCGACCCGTTCGGCTGGTCGACCACGACCGCCACCACCAGCCGGGGATGGTCGGTCGGAACCATTCCGATGAACGAGGCGACGTAGGCGCTGTCCGAGTAGTGGCCGTCGATCGCGATGTTCGCGGTGCCGGTCTTGCCCGCCATGTCGTAGCCCGGGATCGCCGCCCCGGACGCCGTCCCGCCGTCGGCGAGCACGCCGCGGAGCATGTCGCGGAGCTCCGATGCCGTTGTCGGGGAGATGATCCGATGCCCCGCCGGCACCGCCGTCGGCTTGCCTCCGACCGACTGCACGACGTGCGGCGCACGCAGGATGCCGCCGTTGGCGATCGCCGAGTAGGCCGCGACCATCTGCATCGGTGTCACGGACTCGCCCTGCCCGAACGGTAGGTTGGCCATCGACGAGCCCGAGTACTGCCACCAGTGCAGAACGATGCCGCTCTGCTCGCCCGGGAGGTCGACGCCCGTGGGCTGGCCGAACCCGAACTTATGCACCCAGGAGTCGAACGGCTTGGACCCGAGCTTCTGACCGATCAGATCGGCGCCGATGTTGCTCGAGTACTTGAGGATCTGGGCGACGGTCAGCGTCTCGTAGCCGTGGTCCTCGGCGTCGTGGATCTGCCGGTCGGCGAACTGGAGCACGGGCGGGATATCGAACTCCGTGTTCGGCGAGACCACCCCGTCCTGGAGCGCGCCGGCGACCGTGATCGCCTTGAACGTCGAGCCGGGCTCGTAGTTGAATCCGATCGCCTGGTCCTCGGGCACATCCGCGGGCGAGCTGCTCGGCGACCGCCAGTTGGCCAGCGCCAGAATCGCGCCCGAGGTCGGGGCGACCACGATCGCGGTCGCGCCCTTGGGCGAGTACTCGGCGCCGACCTCGGTCAGCACCCGCTCGACCTCCTGCTGGAGGCCGGAATCGATCGTCAGCGCGACGGTCTTGCCGGGCACGGTGGCCTTGATGTCGTCGATCGAGATCGGCTGGCCCCTCGCGTCGCTGACGATCCGGCGCAGTCCGCTCGTGCCCTGAAGCACGTTGTTGTACTTGAGCTCGATCCCGTCGGCGCCGGCGCCGCTCTGATGAACCGAGCCGACCACCTGCGCGGCCTCATCACCGCGCGGATACACCCGGCGGGTCTCGGGAACCAGATTGATGCCGGCGATGTGCAGGTTCGCGATCGCCTGCGCCTGGGACGCCGGAAGCAGATGCGCGAGGTAGACGAACCCGGTGTGCGCCTTGGTCAGCAGCTTGAGCTCGGTCAGCTGCGGAGTGCCCAGGAGCGACGAGAGCTCCGCCGATGCCGAGACCGCGTTCTTGATCAGGTACGGGTCGGCGACAACATCGTCGGCCGACTCGCTGAGCGCGAGCTCGGCCCCGTTGTTGTCGGTGATCGCGCCGCGCGGCGCCGGCGTGACCACGTTGCTCACCTGCTGCGTGGCCGCCTCGCGCTCGAGCGACCCGGCCCGGACCGAGCCCAGATATGTCGCCCGGGCGAGCGCGATCCCCAGAAACGCGATGAAGACGATGAAGAGGATCCCGATGCGGCGGTCGATGACGCCCACCGGACGCTATCCCCCGCTGCTCGGCTCGGTGGGACTAGGCGGCCCGATGCCGGCCGCGCCCGTCGCCGGGCCTTGCGTCCCGGTGCTCGTCGTCTGCGTGGGCTGCGTCGTCTGCGGCGCCGTGGTCGCGCCCTGCGAGTCGGTGGTCGTCGGCTGCGCGGACGTGGTCGGCGCCTGCGAGCCCGTGCTCGTCGTCGTCGGGGGCGCCTGTTCGGCCGGCGGCGCCTGGGTGGTGCCGCTGGTGCTGCCACTGGTGCCGCTGCTCGTGGTGTTCGCCGGGGGAGCGGACGCGACCGCCTGAGTCGGGCTCGAGTTGCTCGTCGGCGTGGCGCTCCCCGGTGTCCCGGCCTGCGCCAGGACAGTCGCGTTCGAGGGCAGCATCGACGTGCCCGGACCGGTCACGAGTGCGCCGTTCGACGCCGCCAGCGCGAGAAATCCGGCGGTGTCCGGCGTGTGGATGTTCGCCACCGCCCGCGCCACATCACCGCCGGAGCCAGCGGGGAGATACCCCACCGCTCCGGGCGGCGGCAGCACCATGCCCATCCCGGTGGCCAGGCGCTCGATTCGTTGATCGTCCGACAGCGCGGCGACGTTGTCGCGCAACTGCTCGTTCTGGCTGGTGAGCGACGAGGTCTGCTCGAGCGAGCGGCCCATGCTCGCCCCCAGCTTCAAGATTTCGACCTGAGTCGCGACGATCCCGGCCAGCAGCACGCCGAGGAGCGGGATCCACACGCGTCCGCGGATGACGCGGTCGAGCAGGTGGTGGTCCGGCAGCGACAGGACGGCCGCGCCGATCCGGCGGCCGACCCCGATATCCGGCTTCGGCGCTCGATCCCGGACAGGCTGCGGGCGCTCCCGGACGGGCTGCGGGCGTTCGCGGGCCGGCTGCGGGCGGAACGGAAGCGGAAGCGGAAGCGCGACCGCGGCGGCGACCGCGCCCGACAGGCTCGGGCGGGCGAAGCGCGGCGCCGGGGTCGAGCGGCGCGCGGCGGCGGTCGGAGTCCGGCTCGCTCCCCCGTTCCCATCCGATCGGACCGGAAACCCGGCGCGGCGGCCGCGCCGCGCGTGGAGGGCGGCGCTCCCCGGGGGCGTCCTTCGGAGCGGTTCGGGCTCTCTGCCGCCGGTCCGGGGCACGCTTCGCACCGGCATCCCGCGTGCTCGCCGCGCTGCGCGCGCTCGCGGCGCTGGGCCTGCTCGCGGCGCTGCGCGCGGCCTGGGTCAGTGCGCCCGGCCTCATTCCCCGTCGCCCTCGAGCTTGCGAGCCGCACGGAGATGGGCCGACTTCGACCTCGGGTTGGCTTCGATCTCGCCCTGCGTCGGTGACAATGCCCGTCGAGTCAAGAGCTCCGCGTCGGGATGATGACCGCAGACGCAGACGGGTAGCTCGGGCGGGCACACGCAACCGCGGGCACGGTAGGCGAGGAAGCGCTTGACGCGGCGATCCTCGAGCGAGTGGAACGAGATTGCCGCGAACCGGCCGCCGACTCTCAGCACGTCCCAGACCGCCGGCAGTGCGGCGTCGAGCTGGAACAGCTCGTCGTTGACCGCGATCCGTAGTGCCTGGAAGGTCCTGCGGGCAGGATGGCCGCCGGCGAACTGCGCGGGGACCGGCACCGCGGCCTTGATGACCTCGACCAGCTGCTGGGTCGAGGAGAGCTCCTCGCGGTCGCGGGCGCGCACGATTCCCCGGGCGATCCGGTTCGCGTAGCGCTCCTCGCCGTACTCGCGCAGCAACCGCGCCAGGCGGCGCTCGTCCCACTCGTTGACGATCTCGCGCGCGGTGAGCTCCTCGTCGGGTCCCATTCGCATGTCCAGCGGCGCGTCGTACGCGTACGAGAAGCCGCGCTCCCAGGTGTCGACCTGCATCGAGGACATGCCGAGGTCGAGGTAGGCGATGTCCGCCGTGACGCCCTCCTCCTCGAGCTGGCCGAGTGCGCTCACGAAGTCCGCCCGGATGAACCGGGTGCGGCACGGGAGCTCGGCCGCCATCTCGGTGAACCGCTCCTCGGCGACGGGGTCGCGGTCGATCCCGATCAGCGTGCCCGTCGGCCCGATCCGGTCCGCGATCAGCCGCGCGTGGCCGCCACCGCCGAACGTGCAGTCCACGGCCGTCTCTCCTGGGCGCGGATCGAGCAAGTCGATCAGCTCGCCGGCGAGGACCGGGACGTGCGTCTGGGTCATGTCAAGGAGTGTGGCCAAGCCTTGCTGCGATGTCGGGGACACGGATCAGAACGTCTTCGCTGTAGCCGGCGTATCGGGTCCGGTCGAACACCTCGAGGCAGTCGCCCGAGCCGGTCACCACGACGTCCTTGTCGAGGCCGGCGTACTCCATGAGCATCGGCGGGATCATCACGCGGTTCGCTGAGTCGAGTTCGGTGTCATGGGAGTAGTTGAAGAAGAAGCGGCGTAGGTCGCGGGTCTCGGGCGAAAGCGGGCTCCAGCCCGCCAGCGCCGCGCCCGTGTACGTCTCGTACGACTCGGGCGTCCAGATCGCGATCGATCGCGGCGCCGCCGCTGTGGTCTCGGGCGAGGCCGCCAGCACCACCCCGACAGCGAGCGCGGCGCGGAACTTCGCCGGCACCGTCAGCCGGTGTTTCGCGTCGAGCGCGTGTTCGAAGGTCCCGCGGAAGATCAAGGGTTCTCATGCCGACGGACGAAATCTGAACCCGGGTGGCTGGGTGGGAGGAGCCCTGCCACCCGGGTTCCGTAATGCATGATCATGCGCTTGCCCCACTCTACCCCACGACCCCCCACAATGCAACTCAAATCCCACCGTCACTCCCACCCGAGCCCATTCCGGGCCGATTTCGGCGCAAACCCCGGTAGATATGGCTAACGAGCAGGAGGTTCGCCGCGCACGTGGGTGCAATTCGGGTTGCAGCGCGCCGGCCTGGGCGCCGCGTTGCACTTTCGCCGCGATTCCGTCCGGGGCATATGTATGGCTGTGGCGGCCCGGTGGCGGCCCGGTGGCGGCCCGGTGGCGGCCCGGTGGCGGCCCGGTGGCGGCCCGGAAGCGGCGCGATGCGACCCGGCGCGGCCCGCGGCGCGGTCGCCGCGGTCGCCGCGGCGGCCCGGGGACCTGCGCAACCTGACATTTCACCCGCCACCGCGGGGCCTCGATAGGTTCCTCACCTGGGGCATGCGTGACATGGCAAGGCCGACGCCGATCGCGTCGTTTGTCAGGCCATGCAGGTAGGGCCAGCTGTCCCGCGCCCGGCGCCCGATGCAATCCCGCCCGTACCGCCACCCGCCGCCCCCGCCAGGGCCGCCACCGCCGCCACCGCCGGGCCGGGCCCCGCCGGGCCGGGCCCTAACTACACGCGCGAGGCGGCGCCGACACTCGCTCGACCGCCGGCAACTCGAGTACGAGCCGCGCCCCGCGCTCGGACGGCGCCGCCGACAGCCTTCCCCTGTGCCCGGCCGCTACCGCAACCGCGATCGCCAGACCCCGGCCCCTTCGGCCGCGCCCCCGCTGCGCTCGGCGCGTCAGCTCCGACACAGGCGCCGGCAACCCCGGGCCGCGATCGCTGACCTCGATCCGGACGTGCAGGCCGTCACCACTCCCACGGACCTCGACCATGCCTCCCCCGTGCTCGATCGCGTTCGAGATCAGGTTGCCCGTGGCTTGCGCGAGGCGCAGACGATCTCCCGACACGATCGCCTGGCCACCCGACCACGAACTCCGAAGCTCGACGCCCTGCGCCACCGCGCTCGCCCGCCATGCCTCGACGGAATCCGACACGAGCTGCCGTACGTCGACGGCCTCGATTGCCCGCCGCGCCAGGGCCAAGCGCCGCGACCGCACGGTCTCGAGGTCATCGAGCGCGAGTGCGGCCCGGCCGATCTCGAGATCGATCGCCCGCAGACGCGCCGGCGACAGCTCACCCGTGCTCGACCCGAGCTCCAGCCCGAGCCTGGCGGCGGTCAGCGGCCCACGCAGTTCGTGGCATGCCCTGGCGACGGTCTCCATCCGGGAGGAAAACGACCGCCACACGCCGGCCGCCGCGCAGGCGGCGCCGCTCGCCGCGAGCCAGCCGCCGACCTCTACGGCGTCCATCCGTCGAGGCCCCCGTCGACCAGCCGGTAGCCGACGCCCCACACGTTGACCACGAACCGGTCGCCGTCTCGATTCAGCTTCTGGCGCAGCCGGAACGCGTGCGAGTCGAGCGTTCGAGTGTGGCCGAGAGATCGGAAACCCCAGACGCCCCGCAACAACTCCTCGCGCGTGAACACCCTCGTCGGCTCGCCCGCGAGGGCGCGCAGCAGCGCGTACTCCTTCTTGGACAGCGCCACCGGCTCGCCGCGCAGCCACACCTGCCGGCTGAGTGCATCGACCTCGAGCGACCCGACCCGCAGCCGCCCGGTCCCGGGCCGGCGCCTCGTGCGACGCAACAATGCCCGAACGCGCGCGCTCAGCTCGTGGTAGCTGAACGGCTTGACCATGTAATCGTCGCAACCGCGGTCGAACCCGCGCAGCCGGTCGAGCTCGGTGACCCGCCCTGACAGCACGAGCAGCGGCAGATCGGGATCGAGCCGGCCGGCGACCCGATCAGCGTCGCGGACCTGCGCCAGCAGCTCGAGGCCGTCGCCGTCGGGCAGGCCGAGGTCGACGATCACCAGGTCTGGGAAGGCGCGCTCGAGCAGGTGCCGGGCGTCGGACACGCTCTCGGCCTCGAGGACGTCGAAGCCGTCGGCCGAGAGGTTGTCGGACAGGAACGTGCGGGTGGCGTGATGGTCCTCGACGACGAGGATCGTGGCGGGCTGTTGATCCATGCCCCCTAGAGCCTCGGACGCCGAGAGTTCACCCTCCCGACCCGCAGAACGCGGAACCCGCTACGCGCGCGACGCTTGCCGCGCGGATGAAGCGGCCGAGTCGGGAACCGTGAACCACACGGTCTTGCCGGCGCTCGCGCTTTGCTCCACGCCCCAGTCCGACGACAGCATGTCGATGATCTTCAACCCCCGGCCGCTTGGGTCGGTCGGCTTGGGCGAGCGCATCTCGGGGGTACCGGCGGCGCCGTCGGTCGCCGATACGCGGATGTCGCCTCCGGCGCGGGTGATCGTGAGCTCGAATCCACTATCCGTGTGCCGGATGCAGTTCGTGGCGAGCTCGGACACCATCAGCTCCACGGCCTCCAGCGTTTCGGCCGGTACGCCCCGCAGGATGCCGGTGGCGAATCGCCGCGCCGCGGGCACCGAGTCGGGTTGGTGGGGGAAGGTTCGAGTGTGTGTCACGGCTTCACGTTCAGGGTCTGGGCGAGTCCCATGGAGTCGATAACCCTTCTCAGAATGGGTGAAACGTCGTGGAGCTCGATCGCGGGCACCGATGTCGACCACCGCACCCAGAGCGCGATCGCCGAGCTGTCGGCAAACCGCAGGTCGCCCACCTCAATTATCAACGTTCGAGGATGACGGTCAAGCGCGGTCCCGACAGCCGACTCGAGCGCGTCTACATTCGTGATGTCGATCTCGCCGGCGATCGTGACGATCAGCGTGTCATCCTCGGCTTCGACGACCTCGAAGCTCATCGCTTCCGTGCTGTTCGCGTCTAGTCCAGCCATCTCAACCCCGCGATCGCCGTGTCGTCGTCGCCGTCGTGCCGAAGCTCCTCGACCAGCTTGCCCAACAGATCGTCGAGCTCGCAATGGTTCGCCGTCGCGGCATGCTGCAGGCGCTCGAGTCCTGCGTCGATGCTCTCACCCCTTCGCTCTACCAACCCGTCGGTAAATGCGAGCAGAGTCGCGGCGGGCGGTGTCGACACGGCCGTCGAAGTGTACGTGGCCCCGGTGTTCACCCCGATCGGGACGCCCACCGCGCTTTGAATGAACGTTCCGGTGCCGTCGCTGATCAGCAGGGGCGGCAGATGCCCGGCGCTGGTCACGGTCAGCTCGTGCGCCTCGACGTCGATCAGCGCACACAAGATCGTCGCGAGCTGCCCGGTGGCGCCGACGTTCACCAGCTTCGACAGCTTGGTCAGGATCGTCGCCGGCGGGTCGTTCTGCGCGGCGTAGGCATGGATTGCGTAGCGCAGCGACGCCATCGTCGCCGCGGCACGGACGCCCCGGCCGGAGACATCGCCGACCACGAGCAGCAGCCGGTGATCGTCGAGCGCGATCAGGTCGTACCAATCGCCGCCGATGTCGACTCCCTCGACGCCGGCCTCGTACCGAGCGCTCGTCTCCACGCCCCGGATCTTCGGCAGCCGCTCGGGCAGCAGGGCGTGTTGCAGCGTCTGCGCGATCGACCGCTGCTCCGAGTAGAGGCGGCGGTTCTCGTCGGCGATCTCCTCAAGCGAAACCGCGAGCTGCTCGGCATGGCTGCGGCGCTGGATCAGGCGCATCGTCAGCAACGCGGCCCCGATGCTCAGCAGGACGCCGATGATCGCAATCAGCCACGGCAGGCGTTGCGGGAACGATCCGACCAGCGGATGCCGCGCGCTCACCACGAACGTGAAGCTGTTGTTGCCGAACGGAATCGAGGTCGACGCGTGTTGCGCGGTGATCGGCAGGTTCTTCAGATCGCTGACCAGTAGGTCCTCAGGTCGCTGGGAATTGCCGAGGTACAGCGCGTAGTGGAGGTCGGCAAACGAGGAGCTGCTCTGGAGCTTCGACCGACCATTCGCCGGCAGCGCGCTCTCGCCGTAGACGACGTAGCGGCCGGTCAGGCCCGGCGAGGTGAACGCGTAGCCGAGGCGCCGCTGCGGGGGCGCCAGCAGACCGATGACCCCGAGTCGCCGAATGAGCGGCGCCGTTGGCGAAGAACGTCTCAGCCCGCGAGGGCGAGGACCCGAGCTCGGGGGCCGTGCCGACCACGGCGATTGGCCCGGTCTGGTTCGGACCCAGCCGCCACAGCGAGACCGATGCGAACCTCTTGGCCGCCACCGACGGGCCGATGAACTTCTTGAACTTCGCGACGTCGCCGTCGGTGGCGTCGGCCAGCGCTGCGGCCGACGCCAGTGGCGTCTGGACGCTCGGCAGCGCCTCGGCGATCAGCGCGCCGGCGTCGCGCACGCGGAGGTTGAGCAGCCGCTTCTCGTTGCTCGAGTACGTCGAGGCCGAGATCCACACGAGCACCCCGGTGACGAGCAGCCCGACGAGCAGCACCCCGACCGGCAACCAGAACGGCCAGCGCCCACCGCCCGCGGCGCTGCGCGCTTCCGTGACCTGCTCGCCCTCTGTCCCCCGCGCCCGTCCAGGCTCCGCGCCGGACACCGGGCCACTGTCGGTCATCGCGACACCGGCATCATCGCGTGGAAGGGTACTGCCACAGCGTCGGCGGCGAGCCGGTCATCGGGCCTCTGACACCAGCATTGCAGCGTTTTCATGACCTTCCCTGCAATGACCGACGCCCATTCCTGCAACGTCCCTTTCAGGCACTGCAGGCATAGAGGAATCCACCATATGATGCCGACGCTCCCTATGTACAAGCGAGGCAACTACAGCTCGGGCGAGGACTTCGTACTCGAATACGGCGAGCTCCGATTCACGTTCAACGAGTGCGACTTCCGCGAACGGTGCGAGCAAGCGGCGAGGAAGCTGGGCTTCATCGGCGGCTCGGTCGACGACGACGAGGGCGAGGACCTGATCAACCTGGTCGTCAACGGCGAGGTGGCCGAGCCCGCGTCGGCCCTCGGCGAGCACGTCAACGACTGCTGGCCGGACCTCGTCGGCCCCTCGGACCGCTCGCTCGTCCACTGGCTGCGCCGATTGATCTTCCGCGGCGCCTGGCTGGACCAGCGCGTCAAGGAAGGTGAGCTCGACATCAGCTTCGATACGGACTCGCACGCGTTCATCTACATCCAGCCCGACCGCGGCGGCGAGCCGATTCAGCTCGCGCCCGAGCCGAGCTGGGACCGCGTCGCCTACGTCCGGCGCTGAGCACAGCCACCGCTGCGCCCCGGGGTCCTCCACGCCCCATCGCCACGCGGCCCGCCCTACCCGCCTTTCCCGATCACCGACGCGATGTTCTGGACGCGCGGCGCCGGGTTGTCGTGCAGCAGCTCCGGAACCGTGACCAGCACGTAGTGCTTCTTGCGCAGCGCCGCGATGATGCGCGGCAGCGCCGCGACGGTCTGCGACCTGTCGCCACCCGCGTCGTGGAGCAGGATGATCGCGCCCGGCCTCGCGCCGTCGACGGCGCGATCGACGATCGCGTTCACGCCAGGCCGGAGGTAGTCGCTCGTGTCGACGGTCCAGAGCACCATCAGCATCCGGTACCTGTGGAGCAGTGCGAGCGTCGTCGCGTTCCACATCCCGTAAGGCGGCCGGAACAGGCGTGGGAACGACGCGCCGAAGCGCTCGATCGACCGCGCCTGCTCGAGCAGTTGCGCCTGCTGTTTGGCCCGTGACAGCTTCGACATCGGCGCGTGGATCTCGGTGTGGTCTCCGATCACGTCGCCGTCGGCGGCGATCGCCGAGGTCGACGCACTGAAGTACCGGTCCTCGACGCCGACCTCGAAGAACGTCGCGGGAACGTGCTCGTGCTCGAGGATCGCCAGGACCGCTGGCGTGTACGGCCCCGGGCCGTCGTCGAACGTCAGCGCGATCTCTCGGTGCTGTGCGCCGGCGATCCGAACATATGGCGTGTACGCCAACGTCCGGTTGATCGCGGCCGTCTCGTGGGCCGCCTCCCGGCCCGTCACCGCCGTGGCCTCCTCGTGAGTCAGTACGCGCACGCGTGTGAAGAACCCGCCTCGAGGCTCGTGTACGACTTGCGGCGGGGCGGCGCCGCCGCCGAGGAGCAGCAGGACCGCCAGCAGCGCAATCGCGACAAGCGACAGGAGCGCGACCGCACGGCGCCGGCGATGGTGCGGCGCCGCGCTCCAGCGCCGCGCGGGACGAGCGCCGTCGGCGGTCCCGGTCGGACCCGGCGGGTGGGTGATTCCGGCGCCTCGTTCCATTGAGTCTTGCCCCTAGGCCATGATGCCGAGTCAGGGCCCGGCACGCACGACCTGCACGATCTCGTCCATGTAAGCACGGCCGCCAACCGTCCCGGGGCTCGGCGTGCCGCGTGTCCCATTTGGTGGACTACGCTCCCGGACGATGCACGCGCCGGTCTGGGTCGTGATCCCCACCTACAACGAGGCGGCGAATATCGAGGGCATCGTCCGCGCGGCCGCCGCCGAGCTCGAGCGCGTGGCGCCGGTCGACCATCGCATCCTGATCGTCGACGACAACTCGCCGGACGGCACCGGGGCGATCGCCGATCGGCTCGCCGAGGCCCAGCCCAACGTCGAGGTGCTTCATCGCGCCACCAAGACGGGCCTCGGGCACGCGTACCTGGCGGGGTTCTCGCGCGCGCTGAGCGGGAACGCCGAGATCGTGATCGAGATGGACGCGGACTTCTCCCACGATCCGCGCTACCTCGGCCCGTTGCTTGAAGCTGCGAATACCGCCGACCTCGTGCTCGGATCGCGCTACGTCGAGGGCGGCGGCGTCGAAGACTGGGGCCTCGTGAGACGCCTCATCAGCCGCGGCGGCTGCTTCTACGCTCGGACCATCCTCGGTGTCCAGGTCCACGACCTCACCGGCGGCTTCAAGTGCATTCACCGGCGGGTGCTAGAGGCCATCCAGCTCGAAACGATCCGGGCCGAGGGGTACGTTTTCCAGATCGAGGTCACCTATCGTGCGTTGTTGGCGGGGTTCCGGGTCGCCGAGATCCCTATCGTGTTCCGGGACCGCAGCGTCGGCACCAGCAAGATGTCGGCGCGAATCGCAGCTGAGGCCATGTGGGCCGTGCCGTTCCTGCGCAGACGCGGCGGCCGCGGTAGTTGAAGACCCCGGATCGCACGGCCGCGATCAAAGCGCCAAGCTGCGGGTAACGGAAACTCGCGATCCGTGAACATTGTGAGCGCAAGTTCCCTAACGTAATGTCAACAATGGCCAAACGCCCGCCGACCGCCCGTCGGGCAAGCTACATACGATGAGCGTGAACAGTGCGCCGCTCGGCGCCACGCAGAGCGGCGCGTTCGAACTCAGAGCGCCGGCGCTCGAGGCCCGAACCACTGCTCGGCTGTCGCCGGTCGGGCTGCTCGGCCTGGCCGGGATGCTCGCGACCGGCCTGCTGCTGTCGATCTCGGCGGCGAGCACCGATCGGCTCCTGCCCCAGACGCTCCAGGCGGGGATCAGAACCACCGGGCTCGCGGGTTCGTTCGGCAACACCGGCATCAACCTCGGGAGCGCGGGCCTGACGGTCACCGTCGGGCTGATGTTCGTGTCCTACGTGGTGGTCGTGGGGGCCGCGCGCCGCCTCTCCCCGGTGCTCGTCCTCGGCTGTATCGCGGCGCTCAACGCGCTGATACTGCTCGGCCCGCCGCTGGCCTCGACCGACATATTCAGCTATCAGTTCTACGGGCGGATGGGCGGCCTGTACGGGATCGCCAATCCCTACTTGGCCGGTCCCCACGCGGTCGCGGGCGATGCTCTCTACTCGTACATCGGCTCGAAGTGGTACGACACCCCCACGGTCTACGGGCCGGTGTTCACGGCGCTCAGCTACGTCCTCGCGCCGCTGTCGATACCCGCCAGCGTGTTCGCCTACAAGGCGATCGCCGCCCTGTCGAGCCTCGCGATCGTGGCGCTGGTGTGGAACGGCGCCCGTCTGCGCGGCGTCGATCCCGTCAAGGCCGCAGCGCTCGTCGGCCTGAACCCGCTGATCGTGCTGTACGCGGTCGGCGGAGGCCACAACGACCTCCTGATGCTCGCGCCGATGGTCGCGGGCATCGTTCTGATCCTGCAGCGCCGCGACCGCCTCGGCGCGGGCTCGATCGTGCTCGCCGCCGCGATCAAGGTGACCGCCGGCATGTTGCTTCCGTTCGCGCTCGCGGATGCCCGGGGGCGCCTGTCGCGCGGGCGGCGCAACGACCTGTTGATCGGAGCCGGCGTTACCGCCGCGCTGTTGGCGGTGTTCGCGTTTGTGATGTTCGGAACCGGGCCGCTCCATCTCCCGGCGACGATCGAGACGGCCCAGAGCAAGGGCAACGGGCAGAGCATCCCCGGGTTCATCGGGACTCATCTCGGCCTGGGCGTGGTCGGCCTACCTGCGGCGCTGGCCCTGGGCGCGTTGTTCGTGGCGGTGCTGTGCTGGCTGCTCTGGCGCGTGTGGTGCGGTCAGCTCGATTGGATCGTGGCGGCCGGCTGGGCGGCGATCGCGCTACTGGTCAGCGCCGCATCGCTCGCGCCATGGTACGTCGCGTGGCTGATGCCGCTGGCGGCGCTCGGACGGGACCGCCGCCTGTGGCGGGCCTCGATCTTGCTCACGGTCGCGATCGGGTGCTTCGAGCTGCTCGGCTACATCCACCACGCCAGCTCGGTGCCGGGACTGTGAGGCGATCCCTGTGACCTCGCTCGATCACCCCGGAGTAAACGAGCCGACGGCCGCCGCCGAGGAGGGAAGATCGCTCAAGCTGCTCAGCGTGGTGGCGCCGGTCTTCAACGAGGAGGCCACGATCGAGGAGTTCTACGCCCGGGTGTGCGCGGCCCTCGACGGGCTGCGCTTCGAAATCGTCCTCGTCGACGACGGCTCGACCGACAAGTCCGAGGCCGAGCTCCACAAGCTCGCCTCCAACGACCCGCGGGTGCGGGTCGTGCAGCTGTCGCGCAACTTCGGTCACCAGACGGCGCTGACCGCCGGGCTCGACCATGCCCGGGGCGACGCCGTGGTGATGCTCGACGCCGACCTCCAGGACCCGCCCGAGCTGATCCCGCGGATGCTCGACCACTGGCGTGCCGGCTGTGACGTCGTGTACGCCGTCCGCGAGCAGCGCGACGGCGAATCGCGCTTCAAGCTCGCCACCGCGCGCTGGTTCTACTCGCTGTTCGACAAGCTCGCGCAGGTCGAGCTTCAGCACAACTCGGGTGACTTCCGGCTGCTCGATCGTCGCGCGCTGGACGCGCTGCTGTCGATGCGCGAGCGCAACCGCTTCCTCCGCGGCATGACCGTCTGGGTCGGCTACCGCCAGGCCGCGGTTCCGTACAGCCGCGACCGACGCTACGCCGGCAAGACGAAGTACACGATCCCAAAGATGCTGAGGTTCTCGCTCGACGCGATCTCGTCGTTCTCACACCGTCCGCTTCAGCTCGCGACCCTGTTCGGATTCGTGATCTCGACGCTTGCGTTCATCGCGATCCCGGTCGTGATCGTGCTCCGCGTGCTCGGCTCCTACCTGCCGGGGTTCAGCTCGCTGACGATCGCCGTGCTGCTGCTCGGCGGGATCCAGCTGATCGCGATCGGGATCATCGGCGAGTACGTCGGCCGGATCTACGACGAGGTCAAGGGCCGGCCGCTGTACCTCGTGCGCTCGCGGGTGAACATCCCGGACGACGAGGCGCCGGTGCCGTCTGCGGCGCCGCCCGCCTCGAGCGAGCCCGGGCACACCGCGCTTTAGTGGGCCCGTCCGTAAGTCGTGCGGCACCGAGAGTGGTCCCTGGGGGATGCTGCGCGAGGACGCAGGATCCGCTGCGTAGCAGCGCTACGTGAGGATCCGAGGACACAGCGCAGCGCCGCCAGGGGCCGCTCGAATGCCGTAGGACTTGCGGACGGGTCCACCAGCAACGGCCGCCCGGAGACCGATAACGCCTACCCGCCGGCGGGGTTCGGGCCGACGGAGCGGTTGACCTGCGCGCCGAGGTCCGCGCCGTTGTCGCCGGCCTCGCCGTTGCCCGCGGCCTCCTCGAGCGCCGAGATCCTCCCGGCCAGTGTCTTGATCGCATCGGCGATCGGATCCGGTAGGTGGACCCAGTCCGCGTCGGGGCCCTCCGGGCGCCGGCCCTCGACCCGCACGGGATGCCCCGGATTGCCGACGACCGTCGAGTTCGGCGGCACATCGTGGATCACGACGCTGTTCGCACCGATCTTCGAGCCGTGCCCGACGGTGATCGGCCCGAGCAGCTTCGCGCCGGACCCGATCGTGACGTTGTCCTGCACTGTCGGATGGCGCTTTCCGGTTGCGAAGCCCGTCCCGCCCAGGGTCACGCCCTGGTACAGCGTGATGTCGTCGCCGAGCTCGGCGGTCTCCCCGATGACCACGCCCATGCCGTGGTCGATGAAGAAACCGCGGCCGATCTTGGCGGCGGGATGGATCTCGATCCCGGTGATCGCCCGGGCCAGGTACGCGACGATCCGCGGCAGGAGCGGGACCCCGGCGTTGTGGAGCGTGTGCGCGACACGGTGGGCCAGCAGCGCGTGGACTCCTGGCCAGGCGGTGAGGATCTCGAGCGGGCCTACGTCCCGGGCGGCGGGATCGCGGGTTCGCGCGGCGTCGATGTCGCGCCGCACCTCCCCCACGATGCGGTCGAACCGCCCGAAGCCGAACATGCGAAAAGCCTAGCTACCCGGGGCCATCGGCCGTTTACGGCGCGAAGAACGGCGTCGACACGTACCGCTCGCCTGAGTCCGGCAAGATCGTCACGATCCGCGCCCCGCGCGACTCCGGCCGGCGCGCGACCTCGAGTGCCGCCCACACGGCGGCGCCGCCCGAGATCCCCGCCAGCACACCTTCGCGATGGGCGAGCGCGCGAGCCGTCTCGATCGCGTCCTCGTCGTCGACGGGAATGATCTCGTCGAGCACATCGCGGTTGAGCACGCTCGGGACGAAGCCGGCGCCGATGCCCTGGATCTTGTGCGGGCCGGGGCGCCCGCCCGACAGCACCGCTGACGCGCTTGGCTCGACCGCGACCACGCGACATCGGGAGTTGCGCGATTTCAGCATCTCCCCCGTGCCCGTGATCGTGCCGCCGGTCCCGACGCCGGCGACGAGCACGTCTACCCGGCCGTCGAGCGCGTCCCATATCTCGGGCCCCGTAGTGAGGCGATGGATCTCCGGGTTTGCTGGATTTGAAAATTGGTCCGGCAGAAAAACGCCGGAACTGGTCGCCATTGCCCGTGCGGCATCGACGGCCTCGTTCATCCCGCCCAGCGATTCGGTGATCTCGACGCTGGCGCCGTACAGCCGCAACAGGCCCTCGCGCTCGCGACTCATACCCTGCGGCATCGTCAGCACGAGGTCATAGCCCTTGGCCGCGCACACGAACGCCAGCGCGATCCCGGTGTTGCCGCTCGTCGCCTCGACGATCGTCGTCTTCCCGGGCTCGATGATCCCGTCCCGCTCCGCGGCCTCGATCATCGCCACGCCGATCCGGTCCTTGACGCTCGCCCCGGGATTGAACGCCTCGAGCTTCGCGAACAGCTGGGCGTGGGAGCCGGGGAGCATCCGCGTCAGCTCGACCATCGGGGTCCCCCCCACCGTCGCCGCAATGTTGGTCGGGATTCGGGCCATTGTCCGGCCACACCCTACGAGAGCGGCCGCCGAGGCGCGCTCAGATGTGAACTGTCGGCACGCCGGCGAGACTGCCGGGCGGCGCTTGACAAGGATCCTCGACCGATGAAGGATGTCAATCCCTGTCGGCGTGAGGAGGCTGCAACCATGAGCAGACGTTCGGTGACTGCTGTCGTTGGTCCGATGGCGAGTCTGGGGGTGACGGTCGTGACATTGGCTGTCGCGGCCGCATTGCCGGCGCAAGCCGGCGCCGCGACTCCCCGGTTCGCGACCGTTCACGCCAGCGTGGTTCCGACCGCGAACGTCGCCACGGGTGCGTTCCAGAGTGCGGCCATGTCGGTCGAGGTCGTCCTCGCGCCGAGTCATGAAGCGCAGCTGCAGGCGCTGCTCGGACGTCTGTACGACAAGGCGAGCGCGAGCTACGGGCACTGGCTCTCCAGGGGTCAGTTCGCTGGCCGTTTCGCCCCGAGCCGAGCAGAGAGCGTGGGTGTCGCCAGGTACCTGTCATCGACACGTGGGCCCGCCAGTTCTACGGCAGGCGTTACACGCCGTCGCTGATCAACGTCAACGTCGACGGCGGCCCGCTGAATCCCGAATGTCCCGCCGGCGACTCCTGCCCCCCGGACTTCAACGGGTATGCCGGCGACATCGAGGTCGACGCGGACATCGAGATGTCGCTGGCGATCTCGCCGGCCGCCCGTCATATCGTCGTCTACAACGCGCCCAACGATGAATCCGGCCAGACCTCGCTCGACGAGTACGCGGCGATCGCCAACCAGGACATCGCTGACACGACGAGCTCGAGCTGGGGCACATGTGAGAACGACGTGACCCCGGCCTACACCGAGGCCGAGAACCTGATCTTCGAGCAGATGGCCGCTCAGGGCCAAAGCCTGTTCACCTCCTCCGGCGACAGCGGTGCCTTTGGCTGCATCGAGATCGACGGCACCACCATCGTCAACGCGGGGGATCCCGGGAGCCAGCCGTGGATCACGAGCGTCGGCGGAACGTCATTCACCAATTTCAACCCAGGGCAGAACCCGGACCCGTCCTACCCGCGGGTAGGGACCGAGACTGTCTGGAATCCCCAGGGCCTCTGCAACACGAGCGCTAACGAGTTTGGCCAGAGCGGACTCGACTGGTGCCTCGACACCGGCGCGGACGGAGGAGGCACGAGCCAGTATTGGGGCCGGCCGTTCTATCAGTCGGGACCGGGCGTCAACAACCAGTTCACGACCTACGGGAACGGCACGACGCACTGCTCGCTGGCCCGGAGGGGAACCCCATGCCGCGAGGTCCCCGACATCTCCATGAACGCCGACCAGTACACGCCGTACTCCGAGTACTGCACCGGCAACGACAACACGCCGTTCAGCGTCTGTGCGCAGTTCAGCGGCGATCAGAATCCGCCCGGCTGGTTCGGAATCGGCGGGACCAGCCTGTCGTCGCCGTTCATGTCCGCGATCATCGGCGACCGCGACAGCTTCACCGGCCGGCGGACCGGCAACGCCAACCAGCTTCTGTACGCGTTGTTCAACAGCCGCAACCCGAGCCTGTACTTCCACGACATCACGTCGTTCGGGCCTGGGCCGGACAATAACGGCCTGTTCCCGAGCACGCCGGCGTACGACATGGCGACCGGCATCGGCACGGCGATCATGGCGCCGATCATCACGGGGAGGCCCTAACCCGCGCGCGGGCTAGATGTGGTACATCGCCGCGCCGGCGGCGCGGGATTCCGCCTCGGCGACGTCGGCGATGGTCGACTGGGCGAGCACCGAGCGCGCCGCCTCCGCTGCGTCGCCGAACACACCGGTGGCGCCGCCTCCGAGCGGGCCGTCGAGCAGCTCCACGAGCTCGAGCACGGTGATCTCGCCCGGCGCGCGGGCGAACGAGTACCCGCCCTTCACCCCGCGCTGGGAGCGCAACACTCCCGCTCGCCGCAGGGTGGCGAACAGCTGCTCGAGGAACTGAACCGGGATCTCCCGGCGCCGGGCGAGCTCCGCGATCGGCACCGGCCCGCGATCGCCCTGGTGGTAGAGCTCAACGAGCGCGTTGAGCGCGTACGGCGACTTCGTCGTGATCGAGATCATCGGCGTCGCCGATCATCTCAGGATCCGTAGGCTCGCGGGACCTTCCGAAGGTCGGAACGCTGACGCCGCCGCGAGGCGAGCGGCCTAGATCCAGCCCCGTTCGGTGGCGATCAGGACCGCCTGTGCGCGGTCCATCGCGCCGAGCTTGCCGTACACGTTGTGCAGGTGCGTGCGCACGGTGCTGGTCGACAGGCCGAGCTCGGAGGCGATCTGCTTGTAGACCATCCCGCGAGCGAGCCGGCGCAGAACCTCGACCTCGCGCGCGGACATCGGGCACGGATCGATCTGACGGCGGCGCCCGCCGGAGGTCGGCAGCGGCAGGTCGTACATGACCGTGCGAAGCTCGGGCGGCGCGATCCCAACCAGGCGCGCGACGTTCAGCAGCTCAGACGGGGACACCGGTCCACCGAGCGTGTAATGCGCGAGCATGTCGGCCAAGCGGACCACGGCGGCCTCGCCGTCGACGTCCTCGGCATGGTGGCGCTCGATCACGCTGGCGATCGACTTCGGCAGGCCCCACCGGCGAGCGAGGACGCCGCCGACCAGCGCGTGGTCGACACCGAGCTCGCGGCGCTCGGACGCGATCCGCTCCTCGGGCGTGCGGGCCTCGGCGTGGATCTGCCGGGGATAGCCCGGGTACGCATGGACGAGGACCAGCTTGCCGATGTCGTGCAGAAGAGAGGTGACCATCAACCGGTCGCGAGCCTCGTAGCCGAGCTCGCGGGCGATCCGGTCGGCGGCGCGCTGGGTGGCGACGGCATGCAGCCGGAAGCGCTCGGGCACGCCCTGCCACACCGCGGTGCGCTCGAAGAAGTCGAACGTCCGCGCCTTGCTGGCGATCGAGTGGACGGTGCGGGGCGAGAGGACCTCGACGCCCTTGACCGCGCTCTCGACGCGACCGCGGGTCTTGCTGTCGATGCGGTTGGCGAGGCGCAGGACGGTGACGGCCAGCGCCACGTCGCCCTCGACGGCGGCGACGACGTCGGCGGTCGACGGCTCACCCTGCTCGAACAGACGCAGAACCCGATTGCGCGACTCGGCGAGCATCGGGAAGGCTTCCAGCGCCTCGAACGCGGCGGTCAGCCTGCGCCCGTGGCCCTCGTTGTGATGGCGCTCGCGCGAGGCGTACGGGTCAGTTGAGTTCTTGACTGCGGCTAGCGTGGCCACGATGCTCGGGTCCGTCCTTCTTGGGGGCTCAGGGGTAGTCGGCGGTTCCACGGAGGTGATCCCCGCCTAGCCAGCGTTATCGGCAGGGGTACGACGTTCGTTTAGTCGCGTCGTCATTCCGCATGCTCCAGCGCCGAGTCGATCCGCGCCAGCGTCTCGTCTTTCCCGAGTAACGCAACGCTTTCGAAGATGCCGGGCGACACCGTCGTCCCGGCGATCGCGACCCGCACGGGCTGGAACACCTTCCCGGATTTCACACCCTTGTCCTCGACGACCTCGCGGAGCGCGGTCTCGACGTTCTCGACCGTGAACGGCTCGACGCGCGCCAGCGCCTCGCGTGCGGCTTTCAGGCACTCCGCGCCTCCGTCGCGGCCGATGACCTTGTCGAACGCCGCCTGATCGTGTGCCGGCCCGTCGAACAAGAAGCCGACCAGTGGCCAGAACTCGGTCAGCGTCTGGATCTTCTCCTCGGAGATCTCGACCGCGTCGCCGGAGACCGGTCCGCCCGGTGAACGCCTCGAGCCGTGCGGTCAGCTCGTCGGTCCCGAGCTCGCGGATCCAGCGGCCGTTGAGGTGACGGAGCTTTCGCTCGTCGAACACCGCGGGGTTCTTCGATACACGCTCGAGCCGGAACCGCTTGGCCAGCTCATCGAGCGAGAAGAACTCCTCGTCGGCCGCGAACCCCGCACCGAGCAGCGCGATGTAGTTGTCGACCGCCTCGGGCAGATAACCGGCCGCGCGCAGCTCCTGGACCGAGGCGGCGCCGTGGCGCTTTGACAGCTTGCGGCCGTCAGGGCCGTTGAGCAGCGGCAGGTGCGCGTACCGGGGCGGCGGGATCCCCAGCGCGTCGAGCACGAGCAGCTGCTTGGGCGTGTTCGAAATGTGGTCCTCGCCGCGCACGACGTCGGTGATCCCGGCGTCGAGATCGTCGACGAGATTCGCGAACACGTACAGCACGGAGCCGTCGGCGCGCGCGATCACCGGGTCGTCGATGCTCGAGTTGGCGAATCGGATCTGGCCGCGGATGATGTCGTCGAAGAGCGTTTCGCCCTCGTCGGGGACCCGCAGGCGAACCGCCCCGGACGCCTCCTCCTTGCCGCGGTAGCCGCGCTCGAAGCCGTGGCGCTGCTTGTAGGCCTGGACGTCGTCGGCGGTGGCGTTCGAGTAGTACGCGTGTCCGGACTCGATCAGCTGCTCGAGCATCTCGCGGTGGCGCTCGAATAGCTCGGACTGGAACACCGGGCCCTCATCCCAGTCGAGGTTCAACCAGCGCATCGCGTCGAGGATCTGCTCCACGTTCTCGGGGGTCGATCGCTCGCGATCGGTATCTTCGATCCGCAGCACAAGTGTCCCGGGCTCGCCGGACGACCCATAAGCTTGGCCGCGGGCGAGCAACCAGTTGTACAGGGCCGTCCGGGCGCCGCCGATGTGCAGGGCCCCGGTCGGGGATGGAGCGAAGCGAACGCGCATGGCCTACAGACTCTCATGCTAATCGGCGCACACGTCTCGAACGCCGGCGGGCTCGATCGCGCCGTCGAGCGCGGAGTCGAACGAGGCTGCGAGGCGATCCAGATCTTCAGCCAGTCGCCGCGCATGTGGCGGCCGACCGCGTACAGCGAAGACGACTTCGAACAGTTCCGCGAGGCGATCGCCGACAGCCCGATCGAGGCCGTCCTGATCCACGCGGTGTACCTGATCAACTGCGCCACGACCGATCGCGAGATGCGCAACAAGTCGCTCGTCTCGCTGACTCAGTCGCTGCGAGTGGGTGCCGGCATCGGCGCAGCGGGCGTGGTCCTGCACGCGGGCTCGGCCAAGCAGGGCGACGTCGGCAAGGCGATCAAGCGCGCCGGCAAGGTCATCAAGGAGGCTCTGGCGGAGACCGACCGCTGCCACCTGCACCTCGAGGACACGGCAGGCGCCGGCGGCACGCTCGGGCGGTCGTTCGAGGAGCTCGCCGGGCTGCTCGACGCCGCCGGGGGCGGCAAGCGGCTCGGCGTCTGCCTGGACTCGTGCCACCTGTTCGCCTCGGGCTATGACGTCCGCACGCCGAAGACCCTCGGGGAGGTGATCGACGAGTTCGACCGCGTCGTCGGGCTCGACCGCCTCGGGTCGCTGCACGCGAACGACTCGGCGGTGGGGCTCGGATCCAACCGCGACCGGCACGCGATCATGGGCGAGGGCGAGCTGGGCGAAAGCGGTTGCGCGGTGTTCCTGTCCGAACCCAGGTTCGAGAAGCTGCCGGGCGTGCTCGAGACCGGTCGCGACCACGGCGGTCCCGCGGCCGAGGACGTGGCGCTGGCGAAGAAGCTCCGCAGCCGCGGGAAGTCCAATCGGAGGAGGTCGAAGCGATGAGCGAACGCGAAGCCGACGCCCTTGTCATCTTCGGGATAACCGGCGACCTGGCCAAGAAGCAGACGTTCCGCTCGCTCTACCGGCTGGAGCGGCGTGGGCTGCTCGATGTGCCCGTGCTCGGGGTGGCTCGCCAGAACCTCACCGACGACGATCTTCGGGGCCGCGCCCGCGACGCGATCAAGGAGACCGGCGAGGACCTCGACGACGAAGTGTTCGACCGGTTCGCGGCCAAGCTCAGCTACGTCAGCGGTGACTTCGACGGCGGCGAGCTGTATTCGAAGGTGGGCAAGGCGCTCGGCGACCACCACGAACCTGTGTTTTACCTGGAGATTCCGCCGTCGTTGTTCGCCACCGTGGTGGATGGCCTCGGCAAGGCGAAGCTTGTGTCGAACGGGCAGCGCGTGGTCGTCGAGAAGCCGTTCGGGAACGACCTGAAGTCGGCGCGCCAGCTCGCGACAGACCTGCATCAGTACCTCGACGAGTCCCAGATCTACCGGATCGACCACTTCCTCGGGAAGATGGGGCTCGAGGAGATCCTCTATCTGCGGTTCGCGAACACGATGCTCGAGCCGGTGTGGAACCGGAACTACCTCGCGTGCGTGCAGATCACGATGGCCGAGAACTTCGGGGTCGAGGATCGCGGCAGCTTCTACGATCCGGTCGGCGCGCTCCGCGACGTGGTCGTCAACCACCTGCTCCAGCTGCTCGCGACCGCCGCGATGGAGCCGCCTTCCGGCGGGGACCCCGACACGCTCAAGGACGCCAAGCAGGCCGTGTTCCGCGCGATGGGCGACGGCGACCCGTCCCACTACGTGCGCGGCCAATACGACGGCTACCTGGACACCCACGGGGTCGCCGCCAACTCGACCACCGAGACCTATGCCGCGCTTCGCCTCGAGATCGACAACTGGCGCTGGGCGGGCGTCCCGTTCTTCCTGCGGACCGGCAAGCACCTCGCGGTCAGGCAGACCGAGCTCCGGCTGCTGTTCAAGCAGCCGCCGCGCGTCCACTTCATCGATCCCAGCCACCGCCGGCCGGCGCCGAACCAGATCGTGTTCAAGATCGATCCGTCGACCGGGATCAGGCTGATCCTCGACGCCCAGCGCGCGGACAAGCCGGGAGCAAACGAGATCGAGCTCGACATGGAGTTCTCGGACGAGGGTGGCGAGGGCCCGACGCCGTACGAGGTGCTGCTGCACGCGGCGCTGTGCGGGGACGCCACCCACTTCACCCGCCAGGACAACGTCGAGGAGTCCTGGCGGATCGTCCAGCCCCTGCTCGACTCACCGCCGCCCGACCACCCCTACGCCCAGGGCTCGTGGGGGCCCGAGGCGGCGCACGAGCTGGTCGCCGGTTACGGCGGCTGGCACGGGCCGTGGGTGCCCGCGAGGATTAGCGGCCTCTCAGACGAGCAGGTACAGCGGCTGCTCGAGCAGCTGACGTACGCGGGCGAGGAACTCCGCCGCGGGCGCGCCGTACAGGATCCGGTGGTCGCAGGTGAGGGCGATGCTCATCCGCAGGCCGGGGACGACCTGCCCATCGCGCACGACCGGGACCTCGCGCAGCTCCCCGACGGCGAGGATCGCCGCCTGCGGCGGATTGATGATCGCCGAGAAGCCGGCCACGCCGTACATCCCGAGGTTCGACACCGTGAACGTGCCGCCCGACAGCTCAGCCGGCGTGATCTGTTGCGAGCGGACGCGCTCGGCGAGGGTGCGCGCCTCGCGCGCGATCTCGACCAGCGATTTGCGGTCGGCGTCGAACACGGTCGGGACGACGAGGGTGTCGTGGGCGGCAACCGCGATCCCGACGTTGACCCGCTCGTACAGCTCGAACGCACCGTCGCGATAGGCGGCGTTGGCCCGCGGGTGATCGTGCAGCGCCAGCCCGCACGCCTTGACCACCATGTCGTTGTAGGACGGGACGGCGTCGCCGCCGCGTCCCGCCTTGCGCAACTGGCTTCGCAACTCCACCGCCGACTCCATCGCGACCTCGGCGTGCAGCGTGAAGTCGGGGATCGTCGCCTTCGACTCCGCCATCCGCTGGGCGATCTGGACCTGTATGCGCGAGGGCCCGACGGTCGTGACGACGCCCTTGGCCCCACGCGCTCGCGACGAGGGCACCGCCGCGACGTCGGCCTGCCCGGCGGCGGCGGTGACGTCAGCCTTCACGATCCTGCCGCGAGGGCCCGATCCGGACAGCGTGTGCAGGTCGACCCCGGTCTCGCGCGCGGTCCGCCGGGCCAGCGGGGATGCCTTGGGTCGTCCGTTCTCGTGCCCCGCCGGCTCCTCGTCCTGCTCGCCGATCCGCGCGAGCAGCCCTCCGATCGGCACGGTCTCCCCTTCGCCCGCCAGGATCCGCAGGATCCCGTCGGCGTCCGCGTCGAACGTGACCGTTGCCTTGTCGGTCTCGACCTCGGCGAGCGGCTCACCCGCCGACACCGGGTCGCCGTCCTGCTTGAGCCAGCGGACGATCGTGCCCTCCTCCATCGAGTCCGACAGACGCGGCATCAGGACTTCAGGCATGGGAGCTTGAGACCCCCGCTCGTTCCCTCACAGCCGCGGCGATCGCGCCGGCGCCCGGGATGAACGCGTCCTCGAGCGTCGGGCTGTAGGGGATCGGCAGCTCGTCGGTGGCCAGCAGCCACGCGTCGTCGAGATCGTGGAGGCCGTGCTCGGCGACCTGTCCGAGCAGGCCCGATGCGAAGCCACCGGTCCGGGGGCCCTCCTCGACCGCCAGCAGGCGATTGGTCCGCGCCACCGACTCGAGCACGGTGTCGAGGTCGAGCGGCCGGAGCGTGCGCAGATCGATGACCTCGACCTCGATGCCTTCGCCGGCAAGCTGGTCGGCGGCCTCGAGCGCGTCGGCCACGCTCTTGCCGGCGGACGCAATCGTCAGGTCCTTGCCGGCGCGAGCGACGCGCGCCCGCCCGAGCGGCAGCACCTCGCCGGCGCCGGGCGCCGGTGCTTTGACCGAGTACAGCCGCTTGTGCTCGAGGAAGATCACGGGGTTGTCGTCGCGGATCGCGCCCTTGAGCAGTCCCTTCGCCTCCGCCGGCGAGGACGGGAACACGATCTTCAGCCCGGGGATCCCCTGAAACCAGGTCGCATGCGTCTGCGAGTGCATCGCGCCGAAC
Source organism: uncultured Solirubrobacterales bacterium (assembly GCA_963746695.1). Classification (GTDB taxonomy): domain Bacteria; phylum Actinomycetota; class Thermoleophilia; order Solirubrobacterales; family Solirubrobacteraceae; genus Palsa-465. The sequence continues at coordinate 550,799 of CAVVCP010000015.1, forward strand.
CGCCCGCCGCCGCCGACCGCCGAGCGGACCACGAGCGGAACGCTGCGCTGCTCCCCGGACACGTACCAGTACTTGGCCGACTGGTTCGCGAGCGAGTCCATGGCCAGGCCCATGAAGTCGCCGAACATGATCTCGATGATCGGACGCAGTCCGGCGACGGCGGCGCCGAACGCCGCCCCCGACAGCGCGAGCTCGGAGATCGGCGTGTCGAACACGCGCTGCTCGCCGAACCGCTCCTGAATGCGCGGCGTGACCGCGAACACGCCTCCTTGCTCGGCGGCGACGTCCTCGCCGAAGAACACGACGGACTCGTCGCGCTCCATCTCCTCGATGATCGCCTCGCGGATCGCCGCCCGGAACTCGAGCTGGTCGCTCATGGCGCGAACTCCCTGCCGACGTCCGCGACCGGATCCGGATACGGCGCCGCCAGCGCGGCCTCGACGGCGCGATCCATCCGCGCCCGCGTCGTCTCCTCGACCTCGGCGATCGCCGGCTCGGCGACCCCGAGCGCGAGCAGTCGCGACCGCGCGATCGTCAGCGGGTCGCGGGCGAGCCAGCGCTCGACCTCCTCGGGCGGCCGGTACCGCGCCGGGTCCGCCTTCGAATGGCCATGGTGGCGGTAGGTCTGGCACTCGAGGAGCGTCGGCCCCGCCCCCGAGCGCGCGCGGCCGACCGCCTCGACCGCCGCTTCGCGCACCGCCCACACGTCGTTGCCGTCGACGAGCCGGCCGGGAATCCCATACGCCCCGGCGCGCGCGGCGATGTCCTGTCCGGCCGTCACCTTCAGCATCGGCGTGAACTCTCCGTAGAAATTGTTCTCGCACACGAACACCGCCGGCAGCGCGAGCACCTTCGCGAAGTTCAGGCACTCGTGGAAGTAGCCCTGGTTCGTCGCCCCGTCGCCGAACATCGCGACGGCGACCTGACCCTGGCCCTGGCGCTTGGCGGCGAGCGCGGCGCCGGTGGCGGCGGCGATGCTGCCGCCGACGATGCCGAAGCAGCCGACCAGGTTGTGCTCGACGTCGATCACGTTCATCGAGCCCGCCCGCCCGCGGCACACTCCGGTGGCGCGACCGAGCATCTCGGCGATCAGGGCGCCCGGGTCGGTGCCCTTGGCGAGCGCGTGGCCGTGGCCGCGATACGTGCCGGCGAGGTAGTCGGCGGGCTCGAGCGCCGAGCACACGCCGACCGGCACGGCCTCCTGGCCCGCCGACAGATGCGTGGTGCCGTGCACCTCGCCCTTGAGGAACAGCCGGTGCATCTCGGTCTCGAACTGGCGGATCAGCAGCATCGCCCCGTAGCGCTCGAGGTACGCCGCCGGCGCCTCCGTGTCGACCGCGATGCCGACGGGGCCGGATGTCACGCCGCGCGCTCCAGCCCGTCGGACACCGGCGCCGCCTCGGACTCGAGCTCGAGCCCGGCCGCCTTGGCCTCGAGCGCGATCAGCGCCGCGAAGTCGACGTCGGTGTAGCCGTTGCCGATCAGCGCCTGGACCACCTGCTGGGCGGCGGACGCCACCGGCATCGGCACGCCGAGCTCGCGCGCGGCCTCGTGGCCGAGATCGAAGTCCTTGAGCAGGAGCGCGGGAGTGAACGTCGGCGTGAAGTCGAGGTTCACGTATGCCGGGGTTTTATAACGGGTGAACGTCGAGCCCATCACGCTGTTGTTCATGAACTCCATCAGGTCGGCCCGCGAGACGCCGCCCTTCTCGGCCAGCACGAGTATCTCGGCCAACGTCTGCGCGACGATCCCGAGCATCAGGTTGTGGCACACCTTGACCAGCCGGGCCCGCTCCCCTTCACCGCAGTAGGTCACGCCGCCGGCGGCCATGATCTCGAGGTACGGCAGCGCCGCGCGGTGGGCGTCCGCGGGTCCGGAGGTCACCATCGTCAGACGCCCGGCCTTGACCACCTTCGGGTTGCCGCTCACGGGCGCAGCCAGCAGTGCGGTCCCGCGCCGCGCCGCCTCGGCTCTGACCACCGCGGACGCCTCCGCGGAGATCGTGGTCGAGTCGACGACGACCGCCGGCACCGGGCCGGATCCGGACAGCAGCCCCTCGGGCCCGGCCACGACCTGCTTGAAGTCGTCCGGGCCGGCGACGATCGTGAACACGATGTCGCGGTCTGCGAGCTCGGCGGGCCGGTCGACGATCGTCGCTCCGAGCTCGGCCAGCGGCTCGGCCTTTGACCGGGTGCGGTTGTACACGGCGACGTCGCAACCGGCCTCGAGCAGCCGCGTCGCGAGCGCGAGGCCCATGCGGCCTGCGCCCACCCATCCGAGCCGCTTGTCGTTCAGCTTTTCATCCTGCATGAGTCGCTCCTAGCGGTCACTCCCGCACCGGTGATGCAAACGATTGCAGGCTAGCGCAATCCCGCGCGCGGCGTCAAGACGTGGTGATCCGAGTGCACACCACCGGGGACTTTGGCGCTGCACCTCCGTATATGTCAGGTCCAGTGCCAAAGCCCCCATCGCGCTCGGTGTGCAAACGATTGTAAGATCCGGTTTCAGATGGGACTGCACACCTACGGCACGATGGCCGTCGACTGGGAGGAGCGCATCCGCTTCGACCGGCTGCGCGAGGAGCGCCTGGCGCGGATCAGCGGGCTGCTCGCCGAGTCCTCGCTCGGGGCGCTGCTGTGCTTCGACATGACGAACATCCGGTACATCACCGCGACGCACATCGGCACGTGGGCGCAGGACAAGCTGAACCGCTTCTGCCTGCTCCCCCAGCACGACGAGCCGATCATGTGGGACTTCGGCTCGGCCGCGCGCCACCACCAGCTCTACAACCCGTGGCTTGCCGACGGCCGCTCGCGCGCCGGCATCTCGACCCTGCGCGGGGCGATGTCTCCGGAGTCGGGCCGCGCCGAGGACGTGGCGGACAAGATCGCCGTCGAGCTCGAGCAGCGCGATCTCTTGAAGGAGCCACTCGGCGTCGACGCCGTCGAGCTCCCGGTGCTGTTTGCGTTGCAGGCGCGCGGAATCGAGGTCGTCGACAGCCAGCAGCTGATGCAGCAGGCACGCGTGATCAAGACCCGGGACGAGATCACCTTGCTCAATCAGGCGTGCGCGATGGTCGACGCCGCCTACGAGGAGCTGTACCGCGCGATGAAGCCCGGGATGCGCGAGAACGAATGCGTCGGCCTCGTCAACAAGGTGCTCTACGACATGGGCTCGGAGTTCGTCGAGGGCGTCAACGCGATCTCCGGCGAGCGCTGCAACCCGCACCCTCACGTGTACACCGACCGAGCGCTCCGCCCCGGCGACCCGGCCTACTTCGACATCCTCCACAGCTTCATGGGCTACCGCACGTGCTACTACCGCACGTTCGCGGTGGCGAGCGGCTCGCGCGCATTGGTCGACGCGTACAAGCGGTGCCGCTACTACCTCGACGCGGCGATCGAGCTGATCCGCCCCGGCGCCACCACCGGCGAGGTGGTCAGCGTGTGGCCGCGGGCGCAGGAGTTCGGCTTCGCCGACGAGGAGGCGGCGTTCGCGCTCCAGTTCGGGCACGGCGTGGGGCTGTCGATCTGGGAGAAGCCGATCTTCAGCCGGCTCGTCTCGCTCGACCATCCGGAGGAGATCCGCGAGGGGATGGTGTTCGCGCTCGAGACGTTCTGGCCCGCGAGCGACGGGTGGTCGGCGGCCCGGATCGAGGAGCAGTTGGTCGTGACCGCGGACGGCTGCGAGGTGATCACCCGCTTCCCCGCCGAGGATCTCGTGATCGCCGGCAAGCCCTATTACACGGTCGGCGGGTCGCTGCCGCTCGAGCGCGAGGTCACCTCCGAGCGCAACACGGTGCTCAACCACGACACCCAGGAGGCGATGCCGGCCGGCGACCACGGGGCATCGCTCGCGCTCGGCTGACGCGCGGTCGCTTGGGAACTCAGTCGGAACTATTCCGACCTCGGTCCCAAGCGCCACCGGCCACCAGCTGTACCGCCTCGATCATCGCCCTGTAGCCCGTGCACCGGCAGAGGTTGCCGGCGAGCGCCTCGCGGATCTCGTCCTCGCTCGGGTTCGGGCGCTCGCGCAGAAACGCCTCGATCGACATCAGGATGCCGGCGGTGCAGAAGCCGCACTGGAGCGCGTGGGTCTGCTGGAACGCGCGCTGAAGCGGGTGCAGCTCCGCATCGGGATCCGCGAGGCCCTCGACCGTGCGCAACGACCGCCCATCCGCCTGGATCGCGAGCATCAGGCACGACCGGACCGGCTCACCGTCGAGCTGCACCGTGCACGCGCCGCACACGCCCTGCTCGCACCCGACCTTGGTGCCGGTCAGCCCGGCCTGGTGGCGGATGAAGTCGGACAGCAGCGTGCGCGGCTCGACCTCGCCCTCGTAGTCCGCCCCGTTGATCATGACCGCGATCCTCATGAGCGGGAGCGAGCCGCCTCCGACAGGGCGCGGCGAACGAGCTCGGCGACGAGCGCGCGACGGTAGTCGTCGCGGGCGGGCGTGGCCGCGAACTCGGCGGCCTCCTCGACGCTCGCGCCGCCGAGCAGCGCGTACTCGGCGGCCCGCGCGCGGGTCGGCTTGCCGTCGATGCCGAGGATCGCGATCGCGCCGCCGCCGTCCGGGCGGAGCACGACGGCAACGCCGGCGGTGGCGAAGTCGCCATGTGTACGGGCGTGCTCGACGAACGCGGACCGCGCCCCGGCCGCGACCGCGGGCACCTCGATCTCGACGAGCAGCTCGCCGGGCTCGAGCACGGTGGTGAGCGGCCCGAGGAAGAAGTCGCCGGCCGCCACGGTCCGGGATCGCGCGGCCGAGCGCAGGTGGAAGCGGGCGTCGAGCGCGAGCAGCGCCGCCGGCAGCTCCGCGGCCGGGTCGGCGTGCGCGGCCGAGCCTCCGACCGTGCCGCGCGAACGGGTTTGCGGGTGCCCGGCGTAACGGACGGCCTGACCGAGCAGTGGCCAGCCTTCCGCCACGAGCTCGGACCGCTCGACCGCGGCCTGCCGGGCGAGCGCCCCGATCCGCAAAGACTCCTCGGGCCCTCGAGACACGTGCGCGAGCGACTCGATCCGGTTGAGGTCGACCACCATCGCCGGCCGTGCCAGGCGGAGGTTCAAGAGCGGCACGAGGCTCTGGCCGCCGGCGAGCGGCGTGACGTCTTCGCCGAGCAGCGGCAGGGCCTCTTCGACCGTGCGCGGCGCGGCGTACTCAAATGGCGCCGGCTTCAATGCCGGCCCCGCAACGCCCGCCACAGCTTCTCGGACGTGAACGGCGGATCCGGCGCCGGCCCGCCGAGCGCATCGGTCGACCGCGCTCGCGATCGCCGCCGGCGTCCCGATCGCCCCGCCCTCGCCGATCCCCTTCGCTCCGAGTGGGTTCACCGGCGAGGGCGTCTGCACGAACCGGGTTTCGATCGGCGGCAGCTCGACCGCGGTCAGCAGGCTGTAGTCGGCGAACGACGCGCTGCGGGGCTGACCGTACTCGTCGAACACGGCCTCCTCGACGAGCACGGCGCCGAGGCCCTGCACCGTTCCGCCGAGGACCTGCCCCTCGGCGAGCAACGGGTTGAGGATCGTGCCGGCGTCGTCCACGGCGGCGAGCCGGCACACCCGCAGTTGCCCGGTGGCGCGGTCGATCTCGACCACCGCGGCGTACGCGCCGGACCCGAACACGAGGTCGGACTCGAACCGGGCCTCGGCCTCGAGGCCGCCGGCGGACGCGGCGACCTCGGCCAGCGAGACCGAGCGCCCGTCGACGGCGACCCACCCGGCTCCCGACCGTGTCAGCGAGTCGGCCGAAACGCCGAGCAGCGAGGCGGCGAACACGCGTGCGTCGGCCACGATCCGCTCGAGCGCCCGCACGAGCGCCGAGCCGCCCATCGCCGTCGACCGGCTCGCGAACGTGCCGACGCCCTCGGGCACGGCGTCGGTGTCGCCGAAGCGCAGCTCGACGTCGGCCGGGTCGATGCCGAGCCGCTCGGCGACGATCTGTGCAAACGTGGTCTCGTGGCCCTGGCCGTGGGGCGAGGAGCCACTGCGCGCGACCACGTGCCCGCTCGGCTCCACGGTCACCAACGCGCTCTCCCACATCCCGCCGGCGCGTTCGACGTACATCGCCACCCCGGTGCCGACCGCGTGCCGGTCGTCGCTCGCTCGCTCCGCGGCGCCGCCAACCAGTCGAGCGCCAGCTCGAGGCAGCGCGCGTAGTCGCCGGAGTCGTACGTCCAGCCGAGCGCGGACCGGTGAGGGAACGATCGGATCAGGTTGCGCCGGCGCAGCTCGGCGGGCTCGATCCCGAGCTCGCGCGCGGCCGCGTCGATCGTGAGCTCGAGCACATACGCGGCCTCCGGGCGGCCGGCGCCTCGGTACGGGCCGGTCGGCACCTTGTCGGTCCGCGCGCCGGTCACGGTCACCGCCGCGCACTCGACGTCGTAGACGCCGGTCATCAGCATCCCGGTGGTGTGGGGCGGGATCGCGGTCGTCGGGAGCAGGAACGCCCCGAGGTCGGCGAGGATGTCGGCGCGCACCGCGAGGATCCGGCCGTCCGGACCGAGCGCGAGCTCGACGTCGGCCTCAACCCCGCGGCCCTGATACGCGGCCACGAAGTTCTCCATCCGGTCCTCGGCCCATTTGACCGGGCGGCCGAGCTCGATCGCGGCGAGCGCGACCGCCACCCCTTCGACCGGGAACACGCCCTTGCTCCCGAACGCGCCGCCGACGTCGGGCACGATCACCCGGATCCGGTCCGGCGCGCGACCGAGCGCGTGCGCGAGCTGGGCCCGGGGACGGTGCGGGTCCTGGAGCGAGCCCCACACGGTCAACAGGTCCTCGCGCTCGTCGTAGGCGGCGATCACCCCGCGGGTCTCCATCGGCGTCGCCACCAGCCGCGGGAGCGCGTAATGGCCGCGCACGACGTGGGCCGCGCCGGCGAACGCGCCGTCGACGTCGCCGACGACTCGTCGCCACCGGAGCAGCTCCTCGGGGGCGCCCCGGGGATCGACGACCGCTTCGACCGGCTCGTACTCGACCTCGACGAGCTCGGCCAAGTCCTCGGCCTGCGCGCGGGATTCGGCGATCACGGCCGCGACCGGCTGGCCGGCGTAGCGGACCTCCTCCTCGGCCAGGATCGGGTGGGGCGCGCTGGCGAGGAGCGCGTCATCGACCCGCGGCACCGCGAACGGCTGGGCGCGACCGGCAACGTCGGCGGCCGTCAGCACTCCGAACAGACCCGGCGCACGGGTCGGCACAGCCATCGCGGTGATGTAGGCGTGCGCGTGCGGGCTGCGGACGAACGCCGCGTGCGCCATCCCCGGCAACTCGAGGTCGTCGAGGTAGTGGGTCTGTCCCCGCAGGATGCGAACGTCCTCGCGCCGGCGCACGGGCTCGCCAAGGTGGTTCAAGCGCGAGGCCCGGTGAGCTGATCCCACATCCAGTCCGCCACGAGCGGACGGTACCGGTACGGGACGTTGCTGCACACGTGCGTGCCGTGCTCGTAGAGCACGAACTCGGCCCTCGTGGCCTCGCGCGCGGCCCGCTCGGTCTGCTTCCACGGGATGATGCGGTCGAGCTTGCCGGTCGCGAACAGCGACGGCTGCGTGACGCGCGCCATCACGCCGTCGAGGTCGAGCTCGAGGGCCCGCTCCCGGCCGTCCTGGTCGTCGCGCGCGCCGGACTTGAACACGAACGTCTCACGGGTGAGCGGCGGCAGCCGATCCCACAGCTCGCCGAAGTTGTACGGCCCGCTGACGGCGGCGACCGCCCGGATCCGCGGCTCGAACGCGGCTGCCCGGGGCGCGTAGTAGCCGCCGAGGCTGACGCCGACCGCCCCGACTTGCTCGAGGTCGAGGTCTTCGCGTCCGGCCACCGCATCGAGCATCGCCGCCACCGCGACCTCGTAGTCGGGGCGGATCGGCAGCCTGAACCCGCTCTCGCCCTGTCCGGGGCCGTCCATCGACAGGGTCGCCATTCCGCGCACAAGGAACACGTTCTCCCAGTGGAAGAACTCCTCCTTGGTCGAGTCGAGGCCCGGGATGATCACGACGAGCGGCGGCCGCGCCCGCCCGTCCGAGGGCCGGCGCAGGTTCCCGGCCAGGCATCCCGGACCGAGCGCCACCTCGATCCGCTCGGCGGTCGGATCCAGATGGGCGTGGGCGCGCCGCAATGCGGCCACGGCGCGCTCGGTGGCGGCGCGGTGGCGGTCGCCGTCTAGCACCCAAACGAACTTCCCGAAGTGCAGGCACAGCGCGGCGCGCAGGTACGCCTCGCCGGCGGTCCGCCCCCGCCCCACGATCTCGGCCTCCTCGGCCAGCTCGAGGTGCTCGTCGGCCACCGCGGTCCACGCCCCGAGCCACTGCGCCCACCGCTCGATCCCGCCGGTGGCGCGGACGAAGTCGTTGTAGTCGACGCCCATCGTGGTGAAGCGAGGAGCCCAGTGGTCGATCGCGGCCTGGACGCGCTCGTCGGGCATCAGCTCGCCGGCGTGCTCGAAACCGCGCCGCCGAGGTACAGCGCTCCGATCTCCGGGTGCTCGAGGATCTCGCGGCCGGTTCCGGTCAGGCGAACCTTGCCGTTCTCGAGCACGAGACCCCTGGTGCTCAGCTTCAGGCCGGCGCGAGCGTTCTGCTCGACGAGGAGGATCGTCCGCCCCTGCTGGTTGAGCAGCCGGATCATCTGAAAGACGGTCCGGCGCGTCGGCGGATCAAGCCCGATCGACGGCTCGTCGAGCACGATCAGCGCCGGGTCGAGCATCAGGCTGCGGGCCAGCTCGACGAGGCGCTGCTGGCCGCCGGACAGGCTGCCGGCCTTGTCGTGAGCCCGCTCCCGCACGAGCGGAAACAGCTCCTCGACCTCGCCGTACCGGCGCCGCACGAGCTCGCCGTCGCGGACCGTGTAGGCGCCCATCTCGACGTTCTCGCGCACGGTCATCTCGCCGAACAGGCTGTGCGCCTGCGGGACCAGCACGATTCCCTTCGCCAGGACCTGGCGCGGCGCGAGTCCGACGAGCGACTGCCCCTGGAACGCGATCGCGCCGCGGCGGGGACGGAGGACCCCGCTGATCGTGGCCAGCAGCGTCGACTTGCCGGCGCCGTTGGGGCCGACGATGCACATGATCTCGTGGCGGGCGACGGTGAACGAGACGCCCTTGAGGATGTCGCCGCCGCCGTAGCCCGCGGTCACGCCGTCGAGCGCGAGGACTACCTCGCCGCGGGAGGCGGCGCCGTTCGCGCCCGATGCGTCAGAAGTCATCGTCGTCGCCTCCGCCGAGGTAGGCGTCGAGCACCGCCGGATCCGTGCGAACCTGGTCCGGCGAGCCGCTCACGAGCGTCCGCCCCTGGTGGAGCACGGTGACCTCGTGGCAGAGGCCCATCACGAACTCCATGTTGTGCTCGACGACCAGGAACGTCTTGCCGGCACGGTTCAGCTCGCGGATTCGTTCGGTCAGCTGCTCGATCAGGCCCGGGTTGACGCCCGCGGTCGGCTCGTCGAGGAGCAGTACCGCCGGGTCCGCGACGAGCAGCGACGCGAGCTCGAGCAGCTTGCGCTGCCCGTAGGAGAGCGTTCCGGCGGGGCTCCCGGCCAGCCCCGCCAGCCCCACGAACTCGAGCATCTCGAGTGCTCGGGCACGCTCCGCAGTCGAGCCGGCCCGGCGCGCGACGCTCCGCAGCCAGCCCTCGTGCCGTTGTGTGGCCACCAGGATGTTCTCGAGCACGGTCATCCGGAAGAACAGCCTGGTGATCTGGAACGTCCGCCCGATGCCGAGGTCGAACACCCGCTCCGGTGTCGCGCCGGTGAGCGGCACGCCGTCGAACCTGACCTCGCCTGCGTTGCACCGCTCGTAGCCGGTCATGATGTTGAACAGCGTCGTCTTGCCCGACCCGTTGGGCCCGATCAGTCCCGCGATCGACCCCTTCGGCACCGACAGCGAGCATTCTGAGAGCGCCTGCAGGCCCCCGAACGCCTTGGAGATGCCGTCGGCCTCGATCAGCGCGCTCATCGCGCTCCCGCCGCCTTGACGACGTCGGCGGTCTGGCCGGACTCCTCTTCCTCGCGAGCCCGATCCTGCGCCGACCCGCGCGACCGCCACCGCGCCACCAATTCCTCGACGCTCGGGATCACGCCGCGCGGCAGCAGCAGTACGACCGCCAGGAACAGGCAGCCGTAGATGATCAGGTACACCTGGCTCGCGCCCGACTGCACGGTGAAGTACTGCTGGAGCGCCTCGAGCACGAGCGCCCCCAGCAGCGGGCCGACGACCGTCCCGAGCCCCCCGACGAACGCCATCAGCGCGATCGACAGATCGAACAGCGGATCGAACGCGAACTGGGGAAAGATCTGGCCCAGGAAGTACGCATAGATCCCGCCGGCCATCCCGATCGGAATCGCCGACAGCACGAAGGCGGATAGCTTCACCCGCGCCACGCGGACGCCGAGCCCGCGCGCCCGCTCCTCGTCGTCGCGGATCGAGAACAGCTGAAGCCCGAACCGCGAGCGGCGGACAAGCCACGACAGCGCGACCGTCCCGACCAGCACGATCGCGCTCACGTAATAGAAGTGCTGGTTGTAGGCCACGGCCGTCCACAGCGGCGTCGGGGGCTGTAGGCCCGACGATCCGCCGGTGAACGCGAAGTTCGAGGCCGCGAGCTGGAAGATGAACATGAACGCGATCGTGATCACCACGAACGTGTGCCGGCGCGCGCGCAGCGCGATCAAACCGGTGGGGAGCGCGACCAGGCCGGCGATGATGCCGGCGAGCGGCACCAGCGCGAAGATGCCCCACCCCGCGGCGAACCCGAGGTGGTTGGCGAGTAGCGTCAGCGCATAGGCGCCGACGCCGAAGTACACCGCGTGGCCGAGCGCGATGTAACCCGAGTAGCCGGAGAAGATGTTCCAGGCGGACGCCGAGATCATGAAGATCAGCGTGAACACCGCGATCGAGGTCGTCGTCGGGTTGCTGAAGAGCAGCGGGAACACGCCGAGGATCGCGAGCCCGGTCGCGACCAGCAGCGCGCGTGCCGGGAGGCGTTCGGTCACGCGACCCGGGTCCGTGGCCTCATTGCGCCCGGACCGCCGCTCTGCCGAACAGGCCGTTCGGCATGAACGAGAGCACGACGATCAGCGACGCGTAATAGACGAGTGTCGCCCACACCGGCGACCACACGACCGCGACCACGTCCTCGAGCGTGACCATGAACAGCGCCGCGATCAGCGCCCCGCCGATGCTCCCGAGGCCGGCCAGAATCACGATCGACAACAGGCGGGAGATCAGGTCGTAACCGCTGCTCGGGTTGAACGAGTTCGTCGCGCCGAACAGCATCCCCCCGGCCGCGGTCACCGACACACCGATCCCGACCGACAGTGCGCGGACGCGGTTGACGTTCACGCCGATCAACTCCGCCGCCGCCCGGTTCTGTAGTGACCCTCTCACCCCGCGGCCGAAATGGGTCCGGTACAGGATGAAGTAGAGGACGCCCATCAGGGCGATCGCGAGCACGAAGCCGAACACGTAGATGTACGGGAGGTAGAACCCGAGCAGATGGAACGTGCTGTTCACATACGGGGCCTGGAGCTGGAGATAGTCGGCCCCGAAGATGACACTCAGCACGCCCTCGATGATGATCGCCACCGCGTAGGTGACGAGGATTGACATCGCGGTCCGCTCCTGGTCGCGTAGCCGGCGCATGAACGCCCACTCGATGAACACGCCGAGCGCGAAGAACGCCGGGATCGTGATGATCAAGCCGGCGAACAGGTCGATTCCGAGGTGGACGGAGAGGACGTAGCTCATGTAGGCGCCGAGCACGATCAGGGCGCCCTGGGCGATGTTGATGATGTCCATCACCCCGAAGATGAGCGTGAGTCCGGCCGCCATCAGGGCATATACGCCTCCGGTGAGGATCCCGTCGATGACCGCCTTGGCTAACGAGGAAGCGTTCACGATCCCCAGTTCGGCTTCGGGTACTCGATCGGCTTCGAGCCCGAGGCGCCGGTCGGCAGCACTTGAACCTGGTTCCCCTTCTGCCACTGGAACACGAACGCCGCGGCCGCGCCGTTCTCTCCGAGCGAGTCGAACTTCACCGGGCCCTGCACGCTGTTCAGGGTCACTCCACTGTGAAGGTAGGCGATGATCTTCGCGTTGTCGAGGCTATGCGTGGCTGCGACCGCCTGGGCGACCGCCTGGCCCACCGAGTATGCCTCAGCGACGTCGGCGTTCACATCCGAGGCGGTGCCTCCGTACTTCGCGACGTACTCGCTCACCAGCTTCTGGCTGGCGGCCTCGGCGTAGCCCGGGTACCAGCCGTTCGGGTACATCACTGCCTCGGCGTTGGACGCGCCGCCGACCGCCTTGAGGAAGTCGCCTCCCTGGTCCGGACCGGCGGTCGCGATGAACGCCTTCGGGTTGTAGTGCTGCTGGATGAACGTGTGGATGAACGCCGAGACGGTCGGGACGTCGACGGAGCCGAGCACCATCACCTGGGCCTTGCTGCTGGCGACCGCGGTGGCGATCGGGGTGTAGTCGGTGACCTCGGCCGGGAACACCTTGTTGTAGACGGTCTTGACTCCGGCCGCCTCGAGGATGCTCCGAGCCACCGGGATCTGCGGCTCGGTGAACGGGTCGTCGCTGGTCGCATACGCCGCGGTCGTCGGCCGCTGCGACGCGGGTAGCGATGCGATGTACTTGGCGAACGGAACGAGGTTGTCCTTGACCGGCAGGCTGACGTCGAAGATGTTCTTCAGACCATTGCCGAACGCCGCCGGCGCCCCGCCCGCGCCCTCGACGAACGCGTAGCCGAAGCGGTTGACGACCTTCGAGGCCGGCACGGTCAGCAGCGTCGAGAACGGTCCGAACACGAGCTGGTCGTGGTCTGAGGAGATCAGCTTCTGATAGTTCGTCACGACCTGCGCCGGGCTGGACGCGTCGGACACGATGTCGAGCTTGACGGGGTGGCCCATCAGGCCCCCGGCCGCGTTGACGTCGGCGGCCCACAGCTTGTAGCCCTTCTCGAACGCCTGGCCGTCCGCGGCGAAGTCCCCGGACAGCGACAGCGACGTGCCGATCGTGACCGGCGACTTGCTGGCCGAGCTGCTCGAGCCGCCTGAACTGCTCGCGCTGCTCGTGCTCGACGCGGATCCCGAGCTCGCGCTCGAGGAGCTGCTGCTGGAACCTCCACAGCCAGCGAGCAACACGGCGATCGCGGCCACGGCCACGGCCATACCAGTACAAGCCCTTCGCCTCGACCCTCTCATCTGGACCTTCTCCTCCCAGCGCTCATTACGTCGACTTGCGGACACCCGAACGCCTGCGCACACCGGCTGGCAACAACACCTTCGTGCCGTTCCGTCGACCGGCACTGCAAACGTTTGCTGCAATCGTGTGCGACGTTATCGTCGCGACTGTGAGGTGTCAAGGGAAGACGTGTTGGGATCTGCTTTACCCCGGCGCGCGACCCGCGGGCGCGGGCGGGGCGGTCGAGTCGCGGATCACGAGCTCGGGCGCGAGCGCCAGCTGGCGCGCCGGCACCCCGACCCCCTGCAGCTGCTCGAGCATCAGTTGCGCGGCGGTCGAGCCGAGCTCGTAGTGCGGGACCCGGACGGTGGTGAGCGCAGGCTGGAACCGGTCGACGAACGGCATGTCGTTGTAGCCGACGACCGACACGTCGTCGGGGCAGCGCAGCCCGCGCTCATCGAGCGCGTCGTAACAGCCGAGCGCGAGCAGGTCGTTGCCGGCGACGATCGCGGTGAAGTCGCGGCTCCGGTCGAGCAGCTCGCCGCAGCATCGCTCGCCCTCGGGTTCGGTGAACGCCCCGCTGAACACCACCAGGCCGGGGTCGACCTCGAGCCCGCGGGCCTTCATCGCGTCGACGAAGCCCTGGTGTCGCGACCATCCTGTGTACAGCGACTGGGAGCCGGCGACGTGGGCGATCCGGCGATGTCCGAGCTCGGCCAGGTGCTCGACCGCGAGCCGGATGCCCTCGTGGTCGTCTCCGGTCACGGCCGGGATCGCGTCGCTGTCCACGCGCCGGTTGACGAGCACCACGGTGGCGCCCGAGACGATCTCGTCGGCGAGCAGCCAGTGGTCGCGCCGGGCCGTGGCGGCGATGAAGCCGTCGACCTGCCGAGCGCGCATCGCGTCGAACGCCACCCGCTCGCGCTCGGGGTCGTTGTCGGTGTTCGCAATCAGCGGCGTGTAGCCGCCGTCGCGCAGGCCGTCCTCGATCCCGCGGACGACCGCAGCGAACAGCGGGTTCATCAGGTCGGGCACGAGCACCCCGATCGTGTTCGACCGGTTGGTCCGCAACCCGCGGGCGATCGGGTTGGGCCGGTACCCGAGCTCCTTCGCCGCCGCGAGCACGCGCTGCGCGGTCCGTTCGTTGACCAGCCCGCGCGTCTCGGGGTTGAGCGCCCGCGACACCGTCCCCGGGTGGACACCGGCCACCCGCGCCACGTCCCGCAGCGTCACCGAGCCGGCGAGGGTCACCTTGCTTACAGACATGAGGAACTCATTATGCATTCGTTTGCAGTTCGCTTCGGCTGCCCACGCGGCCCGGTCTCGCTCACAGCGTCTGGTTCAGCCTCCGTGGGGGGCTTGGGGGAGCGCGTGGATCTCGCCGTGGGCGAACGCCGGCTCGCGTCCCGGCGGGGAGTGAGGGAGCGGGTACTGCGGCGCCGGCGGCACCGGGCAGCCCAGGGGCTCGCCGGGCTCGACCGTTATCCGCTCACCGTGATGGACGATCTCGAGCGGCTCGCCGTCGAGCAGCTCGTAGGTCGCGCGATCGCGGCCGACCTCGATCCGCAGCCGGCGACCGCGATACAGCAGGCCGAACCGCAAGCGCGTCAATCGCGACGGCAACCGTGGCGCGAACGCGAGCGTGTCGCCGTGGTCGCGCATGCCGCCGAAGCCGGCGACGATCGCCAGCCACACGCCCGACAGCGCGGCCAGGTGGACGCCGTCGTGAGTGTTCGAGGCCAGGTCGCGCAGGTCGATGAACGCGGTCTCGGTCAGGTAGTCGAACGCGAGCTCGAGGTGGCCGACCTCGGCCGCCACCACCGCCTGGATCGCCGCCGACAGCGATGAGTCGCGGACGTTGACGCTCTCGTAGTAGGCGAAGTCCCGCGCCTTCTGCTCCTCGGTCCAGCGGTCGCCGCAGAGGTAGATCGCGAACACCAGGTCCGCCTGCTTGATCACCTGGCTCGAGTAGAGCATGTAGTTGTGGTGGTGCAGGAGCAACGGGTACTGGTCCGCGGGGGTGTTCTCGAAGTCCCACTTGCGCAGGCGGGTGAAGCCGTTGCACTGCTGGGTGATCCGCGCGTCGACGTCGAACGGCACGACGATCGCGGCGGCGGCGTCGCGCCAGCTCGCGATCTCCTCGTCGTCCACGCCGAGCTCATCGGCGCGCCTGGGGTGGCGGACGGCCAGGTCGGCGGCGATCGCCATGTTCCGAGCCGCCATCAGGTTCGTGTAGACGTTGTTGTCGACGAGCGCGGTGTACTCATCCGGGCCGGTGACCCGGTCGATCCGGAACCCGCCCTGGGCATCGTGGTGGCCGAGAGACCGCCACAGGCGGGCGGTCTCGACCAGCAGCTCGAGCCCGGGGCCCTCCTCGAACTCGGCGTCGCCGGTGGCGGCGAGATAGCGGCGGACCGCGTCGGCGATGTCGGCGTTGATGTGGAACGCGGCCGTGCCCGCCGGCCAGTAGCCCGAGCACTCCTGACCGCGGATCGTCCGCCACGGAAACGTCACGCCCTTGAGCCCGAGCTCGCGCGCCCTGGCGGCGGCGAGGTCCATGGTCGCGTGGCGCCAGGCGATCGCGTCGCGCGCCGCGCTCGGAGCGACGTAGGTGAGAACCGGCAGCGTGTACGCGTCCATGTCCCAGAACGTGTGGCCGTCGTAGCCGCTGCCGGTCAGGCCCTTGGCCGGAATCGCTCGCAGCTCGGCCCGCGCCGCCGCCTGGACGACGTGAAACAGCGCGAAGCGGACCGCCTGTTGAAGCGCCGAGTCGCCATCGACCTGGATGTCGGCCCGCTCCCAGATATCGGCGAGATACTCGCGCTGGCCCTTGAGCAGTCCGTCCCAGCCCGTGCGGCGGGCGGCGGCGAGGCCCAGGTGGACCTGGTCGCGGAGCGACGGCAGCGACCGCTGGCTCGACCAGCCGTATCCGAGGAACTTGACGATCCGGAGCTTCTCGCCCGGCTGGAGCTCCGTGCTCACGGTCAACCGCCCCAGGTCGGGCTGGCTCTCGGCCGCGGTCACGGTGCCCTCGGGGCCTTCGACCACGTGGTCCATGCCCGCGGCCACCCGCAGGCCGCTCGCGCGCGTGCGGTGCACGAGGCTGACCCGGAGCGCGTTGTGGGCGTGGTCCTCGGGGATCAGCGGCGCCGCCAGCGCCGCCGCCGCGCGCGGGTCGTTCGACTCGGCGGCGCCGGGCTCGTTCGCGACCAGCTCGGACTGCACGCCGATGCGGACCGGCGATCCGATCGCCTCGACCTCGAACAGGATTGCCGCGATCGACCGCTGCACGAACGACACCATCCGCGTCGAACGTACGTGGACGGCCTGCCCGGCGGGCGAGACCCATTCGGCCTCTCGGCGCAGGACCCCTTCGCGCAGATCGAGCTTCCGCTCGTGGCGGATCAGCTTCCCGTACCGGACGTCGAATGGCTCGTCGTCGATGAGCAGGCGGAACACCTTGCCGTTGGTCACGTTGATGAGCGTCTGGCCCGCCTCGGGATTGCCGTAGGCGGACTCGGCGTACGGCAGCGGGCGAACCTCGTAGAAGCTGTTCAGGAACGTCCCGGGCGACCCCGACGGCTCGCCCTCATCGAGGTTCCCGCGCAGGCCGATGTGGCCGTTAGAGAGCGCGAAGATCGACTCGGTCTGGGCCAGCAGGTCGAGGTTGAGCTCGCGCTCGCACACCATCCACGGCTCGACCGAGAAGACGTCGGGCCCGATCACCGGTCGCGCTCCAACAGCTCGGAGAGCTCCTGCACCACCACATCGGCCCCGTGAGCGCGGAGGGCATCGGCGTGTCCGGTGCGGTCGACCCCGACCACCCAACCGAAGTTCCCGGCGCGCCCGGCCTCGACGCCGGCTTCCGCATCCTCGAACACCGAGGCCTGGGCGGGCTCGGCGCCGAGCGCCTTCGCGCCGGCCAGGAACGTGTCGGGCGCCGGCTTGCCCGGCAGGTGGTCGCGTTCGGCGACGATCCCGTCGATCCGCACCTCGAACAGATCCTCGATGCCGGCCGCGATCAGCACGTCCCGGCAGTTCGCGCTCGACGACACGACCGCTCGCCGCAATCCGCGCTCCTTCGCGGCCTTCACGAACGCGACCGCGTCCGGGTAGGGCTCGACCCCTTCGTCGTGGATCAGCTTCAGGACGAGGTCGTTCTTGCGCAGGCCAAGGCCGTAGATCGTGTCGGCCTCGGGCGGATCCGCCGCGGAGCCGAGCGGAAGCTCGATCCCCCTTGACTCCAGGAACGAGCGGACCCCGTCGCGGCGCGGCTTCCCGTCGACGTACTTCTCGTAGTCGCCCGGGAGCACGAACTCGCGAAACGGCTGGCCCGCACTGGCATACCAGCCGTGCAGGAACTCGTCGAACATCTGCTTCCACGCCCGAGCGTGGACCTTCGCCGTCTGGGTCAGGACGCCGTCGAGGTCGAACAGACAGGTTGTGATGCCGTCCGGCAGGTCGAGCACGGCGGGAAGCTTCCCTGAACCCGCGGTCTCAAGGCAAGTCATGTTCGGATACTTGCGATCCGAACAACGACTGCGATCAGGACAGCGCCGCTGCGCTGGCCCGCCGCCGCTCGCTCTCGACGCTCACGTTCTCGGCGGCGACGTCGCCGCCTGAGAGGATCGCGTGCCCGAGCAGCGCGTCGAGCTCGGCGTGCAGGCTCGCGCTGTGAGCCACCCGGAACTCGGGGCCGAGCTTCAGCCGCCGGTCGCCGACGGACGTGCTCAGCTCGATCACGACCTCGCGATCGCCCGGGAAGCCGGCGAGGACGTCCTTCAGCTCGGGGAGCACCGAAGCCGCGAGCGCTGTCGCATCGAGCCGGAGCCGGAGCGCGCTCGGCGGGACGACCTGCTTGGCCTCCTGCTCCCGGGCTTCGATCACCTCCTCGGCGGTGGGCTGAAAGGATTCGATCTGCTGCACCACGATGCACGTCTTGTCGCGGTCCTTGTGATCGACGCGGCCGCGCACGAGCACGATCGAATCGGCCGTGAGCACGTCCCCGGCGGCCGGCAGCGCGTTCCCGAACACGAGCAGCTCGACCGACTCCTCGAGGTCGTCGAGCGTCGCGAACATCATCGGATCGCCCTTCTTGGTCCGGATCCGCTTGGTCTCGGTGATCATGCCGCCCACGAGCACCCAGTCGCCGTCGCGCCGGCCGGACAGCTCGGACAGCGGGCAGTCGACCCGGGCACTCAGAGCCGCCCTGACCTCCTTCAGCGGGTGGGCGGAGATGAACAGGCCGATCGACTCCTTCTCGGCCGCGAGCAGCTCCGCGCGCTCGAACTCGACCGCCGGAATCGGGGCATGGCTCGGGCGCGCGAAGCCGCCGCCGGAAACGGCCGCCTCGTCTCCGCCAGTCGTGGGGGGTGGGTGGGCGGGCATCAAATCGAAGATCGAGCCCTGGCCGATCATCGCGTCCTGCTGGGCCTTCTGACCCGCTCCCTGGGCCTGCTCGAGCATCATCAACATGCCCTTGCGAGTGGCGCCGGTCGACCCGAACGCCCCGCACTTGATCAGCGCCTCGATCGCCTTCTTGTTGACCGAGCGGCTGTCGACCCGGGCGCAGAAGTCGAACAGGTTCAGGAACGGTCTCGTGGGGGCCAGGCGAGCGGAATCTCCGTCGTTCCGGTCGTAGTCGCCTCGCGCGCGCTTGATCGCCTCGACGGCCTGGTAGCCGACGCCCTTGACCGCATCGAGCCCGAACCGGATGTTTCCGTCGACGACCACGAACTCGTGGTCTGAGAGGTTGACGTCGGGCGGGAGGATCGAGATCCCCATCTGCTCGGCCTGGGAGGCGAAGAACGGGACCTTGTCCTTGGTGTCCATCACCGACGAGATCAGCGCCGCCATGTACTCGGCCGGGTAGTTGGCCTTGAGCCACGCGGTGCGGTAGGCGATCAGCGCATAGCAGGCGGCGTGCGAGCGGTTGAACGAGTAGTCGGCGGACCGCTCGTTGGTCGCCCACAGCCACTCGGTCACCTGCTCGCTGGTCCCGGTGCCCCGGCAGCCCTCCACGAACTTCGGCTTGATCTTGGCCATCGCCTCGCGGTTCTTCTTGCCGATCGCCTTGCGCAGGTTGTCGGCCTCGCCGCCGCTGAATCCGGCCAGATCCTTGGCGATCTGCATCGCCTGCTCCTGGTAGAGGATCACGCCCTTGGTCGCCTCGAGGATCGGCCGCAGGCGATCGTCCGGGTAGGAGATCGAGCCGGGGTCGCGCTTGCCGCGGGCGTAGGTCGGGATCTGGTCCATGGCGCCGGGGCGGTACAGCGCGTTGAGCGCGACGAGGTCGTCGAACTCGTCCGGCTTGACCTTCTTGAGCGCCTCGCGCATCCCCTCGGACTCGAACTGGAACACGCCGACCGAGTCGCCGCGCGCCATCATCTCGTACGTGGGCGGATGGTCGAGTGGCAGCGCGGCCATGTCCGGCCGCTCACCGGTCGAGCGGCCGATGATGTCGAGCGCGTCCTCGATCACGTCGAGGTTGCGCAGGCCCAGGAAGTCCATCTTGAGCAGCCCGATCTCCTCGATCGGCTTCATCGTGAACTGCGTGACCGTGCGGAACACCCGCTCGCCGTTCTCGTCCGAGCCGGCGTCGGCGATCTGGAGCGGGACGATGTCGGTCAGCGGCCGGTCCGCGATCACCACGGCGGCGGCGTGGATCGAGGAGTTCCGGACGATTCCCTCGAGGCCCCGCGCCACGTCGACGATCTGCCTCGCGATTGGGTCGCGGTCGATCTCGGCCCGCAGCGGCTGGCCGGCCGCCAGGCAGTCTTCGAAGCTCGGGGGCCGGCCCATGATCGGGTCGGGGATCAGCTTGGCCAGGCGGTCGCCGGCGGCATAGTCGTGACCGAGTACACGCGCGGCGTCGCGGGTCGCCGCCCGCGGGAACATCTTGCCGAACGTGACGATCTGCGCCACCGACTCCTTGCCGTACTTGTCGGTGACGTAACGGATCACCTGCTCGCGGCCGCGGACCGAGAAGTCGATGTCGATATCCGGCATCGACACGCGATCGGGGTTCAGGAACCGCTCGAACAGCAGCCCGTATCGGAGCGGATCGACGTCGGTGATCTGCAGCGAGTATGCGACCAGCGAGCCGGCGGCGGATCCGCGGCCCGGTCCGACCGCGATCCCCGAGTCCTTGGCGTACTTGACGAAGTCCCACACGATCAGGAAGTAGGCGCTGAAGCCCATCCGCTCGATCACGCCGAGCTCGTAGTCGGCGCGCTCGAGCGCCTCGGCCGGGGCGGGGTCGCCGTAGCGCTCGCGCAGCCCCTCGAGCACGAGCGAGCGCAGGTACTTTGCCTCGCTCTCGCCGCTCGGGGTCGCGTAGCGCGGGATCAGCTGGCGGCCGAGCTCGAGCTCGACGTCGCAGCGCTCGGCGATCTCCAGCGTCGTCGCGATCGCCTCGGGCCACTCCACGAACGCCTGTGCCATCTCCTCGCTCGAGCGCAGGTAGAACTCGTTGGCGTCGAAGCTGATCTTCGGCTGGTCGAGCGTCGACTTCGTCTGCACGCACAGCAGGGCCGCGTGATGGCCGTGGTCCTCGCGCCGCAGGTAGTGGACATCGCCTGTCCCCACCAGCGGACGCCCGACCTCGCGGGCGATCTTCACGATCCCCTCGTTGGCCTGCTCCTGGGCGGTTACGCCGTTCTTCTGGACCTCGAAGTACACGTTGTCCGCGCCGAACGCCTGGATCAGATCGTCCGCATGAGCCCGAGCCTGCGCCTCCCGGCCGTCGAGCAGGTGCTGGCAGAAGCGCGACTGCAGACAGCCCGTGAGCACGATCACGCCCTCGGCGTGGGCCGCTATCTGCCCGAGATCGACCGACGGCTTTCCCCGCTGGTAACCCTCGAGGAACCCGGCCGAGCACAGCTTGACCAGGTTGCGATAGCCCGTCGCGGTCGCGGCCAGCAGGGTCAGGTGAAAGCGGTCGAGCCGGCCGGGCGCGCGTCGCTCGTGGTCCTCGACCACATACGCCTCGCACCCGAGGATCGGCTTGATGCCGTGCTTGCGGGCCGCCGTGAACAGCTCGACCGCGCCGTTCATCACGCCGTGATCGGTCAAGCCGATGGCCGGCTGGCCGAACGACGCGGCCCGCTCCGCAAGCGCCTCTATCTTGCAGGCCCCGTCGAGTAGGGAGTACTCGGAGTGGACGTGCAGATGAGCGCAGGTAGGAGTCATTCGGGTCTCGGGTCGGCGCCGAAGCGCTCTCTTACGAGCATAGGCATCGACGCGGACACGAGCCGTCCCTGTCGAGGAGATCAGCCGCTCTGTGCACGATCGAGCCACTGGCGCACGAGCGCGAGCGGGCGATCGTCGCCTTCGACCGAGAATCGAGCGCCCGGCTCGCCCGCGAGCACGCCCATGAGCTCGCCGCCGGAGCACACGATCACGGTTGCCACCGGTCCGTGGGGCGGCTCTGCGGCGACCAGCGGGGGCTTGCCGGCGAGGACGTGCAGGTAGGCGTCCGGCACGGGCGCCGGCGCTTCCCGGTGGCCGATCGTGAACCGCTCGCCGGCCGTCCACTCAGGCTCGATCATCACCGCGGCGACGGTCAGCGCAAGGACCGGATCGAGCCGCACTCCAGCGGTGCCGAGCCGGCTGAGGCTGAGCGGCGCCTCGAGCAGCCTCTCGAGTGCTCCGAGCCGGTTTCGGTCCCCGCGGATCCGCGCCAGCCGGTAGCGCCCCGGCAGGCCCCCCGGGAGGCCCCCCAGCCGCCGTCTGACCGGGCCGGCGACCAGCAGGCGGGCGATGCTCGCGAGGTCGCCGACGAGCTGGAAGTCGACCTCGGACATCGGCCGCGGAGTGTTCCCGACCTCGACGTGGGCGGCCGCGCTCCCGACGGTCACGCGAACACAGGCCAAGTCCCCGAGCACGAGGTCGTACGCGACCGGTCGTGGATCCGCCGCGCGTTGCGCCGGCAGCAGCGCGAGCAGCAGCCGACCGGCCGAGGGCGCGTCGCGGGCCGTGAGCGTCCCGAACGCCTTGTCCAGCCAGGGCTTCGTCGGTCGGGCGGATGGCGCATGCTCGGTGCTCGGCGCCGCCGGTTCCTCGGGGGCGACGTTGGCGGGCACGCCCAGCGCTCCGCCGCGCAGGCGGGCGAGCGCCTCGGTCAGTCGCTCGGCCTGCACGGGCTCGGCGCGTTCGGCCGCGCCGGGCTCGGGCACAGGCTCGGGGGGCTCCGGCGCGTGCGTCGGCGGAGGCGGCTCCGCCGCAGCCTCGCCGAGCCGGACCAGCTCGTTGCGCACCTGGTCGATCGCGTTGTAGGCGCGCTCGCACAGAAGCCGCTGCCGGGTCAGCTCGCGCCGAGCGTCGGCCAGCGCTCGGCGAGCATCCATGAGCTCGCGCTCGAGCGCGGCTGTGGCCTGTGCTGCCGGATCGGGGCGGGCGGGCGGCGGGTTTTGGGCGAGCGCGAGCTCGGCTTCGATCCGATGGGCACGGGTATGGTCGACCAAGCGTGCGGGTCGGGGCGGCTCACGCGGGAGACTCGGCGGCACGGGCGCCCGCGGCCGAGCCGGCGCAGGCTCCTCGCCCGGCCCATGCTCCGGGACGACACGGGCGGCCTGCATGGCCGCAGCCAGATGCTGGGCCTCGTCGACGGTCCGGCGCATCCGCGCGAGCTCCCGCTCGAGATCGCCGATCCGCGCCTGGAGGACCCGGCGCTCGTCGTCGGCGGCTCGGCTCCGGTCGCGGAGCTCCTGCTCGATCTCGGCACGGAGCGCGCGCTCGGAGTGGACGTGCTGGTCGGCGAGCCGCGACCGGCGGTCGCCCTCGGCGATCACCTCGGTCAGCCGCTCGGACTCGGCTCGTGCCCGCGCGAGCTCTTGCTCGACCTCGCCGACGCGGGCCACGAGCTCGGCCATGGCGGCCTCGGCCTCGGCCGCGCGCCGCCGCGCGCTCTCGGCGGCGAGCTCGGAGCTTCGGAGCTGCCTGGCCTCGAGTAGATCGGGTCCGGCCGGTTCCGGAGCCCCGTCTACCGCAGTCGGCCCGGGCGCGTCCCCGACGGGCGGTGGCGCCTCCCCCATCGGCGCGACGGACGGTGGCGCCTCCCCCACCGGCGCCGGTACCTCCCCGACCGGGAGCGGCACCATCATCGCGCCGAGCTGGAGGAAGGTCTTGCCCGGCAGCTGCGGCGCCAGCTCCGCCGGCACCGAGAAGCTCATGCGCCACGTCCCCGGCGCCGCGCCCATCAGCGACGGCGGCTCAGGCATCGCGACGAACCGCTGCCGGACGGTGCCGGTCTCGACCACGAGCATCGCCTGGCCGCGGAGCTCGGGACGCCGGCGACGCCACCGTCCGGTCACGCGTACCGTCACGTTGCGTCCGCCATCGTTCACGAACTCCACCGCCTCGATGCCAAGGACCGACGGCAGATCGCTCATCGCCCGGGACGGTACGGCCGCGGGCGGACGAAAACCTGCCGTCACGAGGCGCAACAGGACCCGAGCGGGGCTCAGTCGGTATTAACTGGAGGCGAATCGCCGCTGCGCGGCAACTGCGCCACCGGCAAGCGCCACGCCGGCGATCCCCGCAAGCGCGAGCTTCGGAGGAGCCCCGGGCAAGCGCCGGCGGAAGTACAGCTTGCCGCCTTGCCAGACCACATATCCAAGAACTTTGTAACCCATTGGGATGAAGCTACCCACGGGTTCGAGGCTCAATCCTCGGGTGCACGCCCTTCCCGCAGCCGCCACGCCATCCGCGACTGGAGCGACCACAGCTCGATGAACCCGGGCGACGCGGCCTGCGCGAACAGCCCGCCGGACTGGGCGAACGACGCGAGCTGGGCGTCGTAGACCGCGTTCGGCGACGAGCGCGTGACCGCCCGCGCCGAGCCCTTGTACAGCTTGATCCCGATCGTGCCGGTGACCTGCGAGTTGGCGGCGTCCATGTAGGCGTCGAGATCGCTCCGGAGCGGATCCCACCACAGGCCGGCGTAGACGAGATAGGCCCATCTCTGGTCGAGCATCGGCTTGAGCTGGTTCTGGTGGATCGTGCCGACGAGCTTCTCGAGCTCCTGATGGGCGAGCAGCACGATCGCCGCCGCGGGCACCTCGTAGATGTCGCGGACCTTCAGGCCGACGATCCGGTCCTCGATGTGGTCGACGATCCCGACGCCGTGCCGCGCCCCGATCTCCCCCGCCCGCTCGAGCAGCGACACGAGCGCCATACGCTCGCCGTTCAGCGCCACCGGGACGCCGCGCTCGAACTCGACGGTCACGACCTCCGACCTCGTCCGGTGCCTCCTCAGGGCGGGTGACGAGCTGGAACACGTCGTCTTCGGGCGCGTGATCGAGGTCCTCGATCCAGCGACCCTCGCTCGACCGTCCCCATAGGTTGTCGTCGATCGAGTACGGAGCGATCTCGCTGCCGCCTTTGATCGGGATCCCGTGCTCGCGCGCGTACGCGACCTCCTCCTCGCGGCCCATCCGCCACCCGCGCACGGGCGCGATCACCTTGAGCTCGGGGCCGAGCGTGGCCACCGTGGCGTCGATCCGCACCTGGTCGTTGCCCTTGCCGGTGCAGCCGTGGGCGATCGTGTCGCAGCCGCTCTCGCGCGCGTACTTGACCGCGAGCTTCGCGATCAGGGGCCGGCCGAGCGCGGTGAACAGCGGGTAGCCGAGGCCGTAGATCCCGTTGGCCTTGATCGCGGGAACGATGTACTCGCGCGCGAACTCCTCGCGTGCGTCGACCACGTGGCAGTCGAGCGCGCCAAGATTCAACGCCTTGCCCCGGATCACCTCGTAGTCCTCGCCGGGCTGGCCCAGGTTCACGGTCAGCGCCACCACCTCTGCCTGATACTGCTCCTGGATCCATTTGAGCATCACACTCGTGTCGAGTCCGCCGCTGTACAGCAGCAGCACGCGATGGACCTGCGAGGGATCCGCCTCGTACGTGGTGGTCGGGAGGTGGCCGAAGTCAGAAGCGCTCACGCGAACGTCTCCTTGACCAGCCGCCGCTGGTCCTCGGAGGAGAACTCGGCGAAGCGGCCGGCGAACTCCGCGCGCGCGGCGCGCTCGTCCTCGCCGAGCCGCGCCACCAGCGCCCCGATCGCCATCAGCGCCGCGCCTCCACCCGCCGCCTCGCCGACCTCGGGACCGAGCGAGCGCAGCAGTGCGATCTGCACCTCGCGGTCCTGGTGGCGGCCGAGGACGTCCTGGAGCGCCTTGAGCGTCTTGATCATCGGCTTGACGACCTCCTCGGGGTAGAGCGGGGCACCGAACAGCTCGAGCAGGTAGCGCAGCTCCTTGCCCTGCTTGCGAAGCTCGTGGTAGGACTCCGCCGGGCTCGCATCGTCGATAGCGCCGCCCATCTTGAGCATCCGCCGGTACACCTTGCGGATCCGCTCGCCGGCGACCTCGCCGATCGGACGCGCGGCGTCGGGGCGATCGTCGACGGGCATCGCCTCGAGCCCGTCGAGGAACGACCCCCATCCTGACAGCAGCGTCATCGGCCCGCTTGGACCGCAGCGCCCTGACCATCGCCCGGCGCGCCTTGACCCGCCGCGCCCGCAGCACGCTCAGCAGCGGCTCGAGGTCGCCCCGCATCGCCTCGGGCACGAGCGCTCGCATCTCGTCGAACTCGAGCACATGAACATCGAGGTCGCGAACATCGCCGGTGATCTGCTGGAGCCAGCGGAACTCGGCCACGGTAGTGCGCGAGCTCGTCGGGCGGAAACACGGTCTTGAGCTCGCGCTGGACGGCGCGCGAGCGCCGCACCGACACCCTCAGGTCGTGCAGGAACTCGCTGTCGAGGTCGGCGATCGTGCCGTCGAGGTTCGCCTCGATCACCTCGAGCATCCCGCGTAGCACGGCCGCGGCGGCGCCGTCCGCGCGCTGATCGGGGCGGAGCGGCACGCCGACCTTCGTCGGCAGCCCGCCGGGCACTCCCCCCGCCGCTCTGACCGCCTCGTCGATCAGCGGCTGATCGGCGAGCTTGAAGCCGAGCTCGCCGACGAGCGCCTCCTGCACGCGGCCGAGATCTTTGTCGTAGCCGCGAATGCCGGTGATCCGCAGGCGCGGCCGCAGCGCGGTGTCTGCGCCGTCCGAGCGCGAGCAGCGAGAGTCTCCTCGAGTGCGAGGCGGACGACCGTCTTGCGCTCGTCGTCGAGCACCGACAACACGCGCTCGCGAGCTGTGCAGGTGGACCAGCGGCAACAGCGCCCGGACGTCGGTGATCGGAAGCAGCGTGTCCCGCAGGGGACCCGGCGGCAGCTCGCGCGCGAACAGCGGCTTCGCCGGCGCCGCGCATCGGGAGCGACGCGACGACGACCCCGGAGCTCCTGCGACAGATCGACAGAGTCCCGTCCACGTGCATCACAGTCAGACCGGCATCCGCGCAGCAACCCGTCGAACGTGTCGTAGTAGATGCGGTCGCGCTCGCGGTGCACGCCGTCCTCGACCTGCAGGCGAGCCGCGAGCGCCTCGCCGGCGCCGCGCATCGTCATCTCGTCGGGTAGCAGCAACTCCGAGCCGCTCACGGCCTCAATGCCTCAAGACGCGCGACGGCGTCGTCGATCTCGTCGTCGGAGACGATCAGCGGCGGCTCGAGCCGGATCGTGGCCGGACCGGTGGCGTTGACGACGAGCCGCTGCTCGAGCAGCGCTCGCGCGGCCAGCTCTCCCGCATTGATCCCTTCGCGCACGTCGATCGCCAGCATAAGTCCCCGCCCGCGGACGTCCTGCACGTACGGGAGCGTCGCCAGACCCGCGGCGAGCCGGTCGCCCGCGGCGCGCACTCTGGCCAGCAGCTCGGGGTCCGAGCAGATCTCGAGCGCCACAAGCGCCGCCGACGCCACCACCGGGCCGCCGGCGAACGTCGACCCGTGGTCCCCCGGCCGGAGCGCATCGGCCAGACGCGGCCCGGTTATCAACGCCCCGATCGGCAGGCCGCCGCCGAGCGCCTTGGCACTCGTGAGCGCGTCCGGGACCACGTCGGTCTGCTCGTAGGCCCACAGCGTTCCGGTCCGGCCCATCCCGGTCTGGATCTCGTCGAACACGAGCGCGGCGCCGGTTCGGTCGCAAGCCTCGCGCGCGGCCAGCAGCAGGTCGTCAGACAGGACGTGGATCCCGGTCTCCCCCTGGATCGGCTCGAGCAGCACCGCCGCCGTGTGGTCGTCGACCGCCGCGGCCAGCGCCCCCGGATCGCGCGGCACGACCACGAACCCCGGGACCAGCGGCGCGAACGGCGCCTGCTTGGTCTCCTGCGGGGTCGCCGACAGCGCCCCGTAGGTACGGCCGTGGAACGCGCCTTCGAGCACGACCACGTTCCCGCCGGGCCGAGCGCGCCGGACGAGCTTGATCGCCGCCTCGTTCGCCTCCGCGCCCGAGTTACACAGGAACACCTTGCCGCCGAGCGAGCTCCGCGACAGCTCCGCCGACAGCCTCAGCGCCGGCTCGGTGTAGTACAGGTTGCTCACATGGGACAGTCGGCCGACCTGGTCGCGGACCGCCTCGACCACGCGCGGGTGACAGTGACCGACGTTCAGGACCGAGATCCCGGCCAGGAAGTCGAGGTACTCGTTGCCGTCGGCGTCCCACAGGCGTGCGCCGGCGCCGCGCACGAACTGCACCGGGTTGCGCACGTAGGTCGGGAGCGCGTACTCGCGCTCGAGCCTCTCGAGCTCCGCCAGGCTCAAACCGCGGGTCCGATCTTCGTACCGTGGCCGGCGTCCGTGAACAGCTCGAGCAGCAGCGAATGCGGCACGCGGCCGTCGACGATGTGGGCGAACGACACGCCGCCCGAGATCGCCTCGACGCAGGCCTCGAGCTTCGGGCGCATCCCGCCGGCGACGTTCGCGAGCGCTCGGACCACCGCGTCGACGTCGGCTTCGGAGACGACGGTGGCGGGGTCGCCGGGATCCTCGAGCCAGCCGGGCACGTCGGTCAGGAACATGATCTTGTAGGCGCTCAGCGCCCGGGCCACGGCGCCGGCTGCCTCATCCGCGTTGATGTTGTACGAGTTCCCCTCGCGATCGGCGCCGACGCTGGCCACGACCGGAATGTAGTCCTGCGCGACGTGGGTCAGCACGTCGACGTCGACGCGCTCGATTCCGCCGACGAAGCCGATGTCCTGGCCGCTCGGCGCGGCCTTGCGCGCGGCGCGGAACAGCAGCCCGTCGTCGCCGCACAGGCCGACCGCCGGCTGGCCGTGCCGGTTGATCCGGAGCACGATGTCCTTGTTCACCTTGCCCACGAGCACCATCTTCGCGACCTCGACCGTCTCGGGGTTCGACACCCGCAGGCCGTCGACGAACTCCACCGGGAGGCCGAGCCGCCGCATGTAGCTCGTGATCTCCGGGCCGCCGCCGTGCACGACCACCGGGTTCATCCCGACGTACTTGAGCAGCACGACGTCGCGGGCGAAGTCCTCCTTGAGCGCGGCGTCGGTCATCGCGGCGCCGCCGTACTTGATCACGACGGTCTTGCCGTGGAACTCGCGGATGTACGGCAGCGCCTCGAGCAGCGTGCCGACGTCCCGCATGCGCTGCGCGTCGTACGCCGCGGGGCTGTGGCTAGGTCGTGTACTCGGCATTCAGCGCCACGTATTCATGACCAAGGTCGGAGAAGTACAGCTCGGTCTCGGCGCCCTCGCCCGGGAGGTCGATCTCGTACTCGATCTCATCCCCCTGAACCGCGGCCTTCAGCGCGTCCGCGTCGTGGGGCACGTACTGGCCGCGCGCGCACACCGTGATGCCCTCGATGGCCACGCCGACCTGCAACGGCGCGGTTCCCGGCATCGCCTTGCCGACGGCCTGGATCACCCTCCCCCAGTTCGGGTCGCCGCCGTACAGCGCAGTCTTGACCAGCGGCGAGTCGGCGACGGCGCGGGCGACGCGGTTGACGGCCTGGCCGTCGCCGCCGCGGACGACGACGCGACAGACCCTGCGCGCACCCTCCCCGTCGGTCGCGATGTACAGCGCGAGCTGCCGCAGCAGCGCGTCGAGCGCCTCCCCGAAACGGAGCTCGTCCTCGGTCTCGGGCACGATCTCGACGCCGGACTCGCCGCTGCACTGGAGGATCACGGTGTCGCTGGTCGACAGCTGGCCGTCGACGCTGATCCGCTCGAACGAGCGCTTGACGGTCACGCCGAGCAGCAGGTCACACGTCTCGGCCGACAGCGCCGCATCGGTCTGCACGAAGCACAGCAGCGTCGCGAAGTCAGGCGAGATCATCCCCGCGCCCTTGGCCTGGGCGGTCAAGCGGACCACTCCCCCGCTGAGAGCAACGTCGAGGCAGGCGTGCTTGGCGAACGCGTCGGTAGTCCGGATCGCGTGCGCGAAGTCGGCGTCGCCGTCGGGACGGAGCGCGTGAGTCGCCGCGACGATCCCGCGTCATCACCGAGCCGATCGGCAGCGGCACGCCGATCACCCCGGTCGAGGCGACCGCCACCGCGCTCTCGGTGCAGCCGGCTCGGTCGCGATCGCCGCGGCGCCCTGCATCTTGGCGGCCATCTCGAACCCCGGCCGCCCGGTGGCGGCGTTCGCGTTGCCGGAGTTGACCACGATCGCGCGGATGTTCGACAGCGTCACGCGCTCCCGGCACAGCAGCACCGGCGCGGACTGCGTGCCCGAGTTCGTGAACCGCGCCGCGCTCGTCGTCCCGGGCGCGCTGGACACGAGCAGGCCGAGGTCGGGGTCGCCGCTCGCCTTGATCCCGCAGGCGACGCCGGCGGCCCGGAACCCCCGGGGCAGGGCGCCGGCCGGCTCGCTCACGTTGCCGGGAACGTCGATCCAGCGCGACCGGAAGAACGAATGGGTGGCCGTCACCGCACCGCCTCTCGTTCGGCGGAGGCGGTGACGCCGATCCCCTCCTCCTCCGGCAGCCCGAGCATCAGGTTGAGATTCTGCACCGCCTGCGAGGCCGCGCCCTTCCACAGGTTGTCGATCACCGCGAACACGATCACCCGCCCGGCGCGCTCGTCGCGGTGGACCGAGATCCGGCAGATGTTCGTCTCTCGGACGTCCCGCACGCCGGGTGGCTTGGAGGCGAGCTCGACGAACGGCTCGCTCGCGTAGGCGTCCGCATACAGTTGCTCGAGATCGGGTCCGTCGATCATCGCGGACGGAGTCACGTAGCAGCTGACGAGCTCGCCCTGGTCGAGCGGCACCAGGTGCGGGACGAACGTGATCCGCACATCCGCGCCGAGCGTCGCGAGCTCCTGTTCGATCTCGGGGATGTGGCGGTGGCTCGGGACTCCGTACGCGTTGACGTTCTCGTCCGCGGTGACGAAATGGGTCTTCTCGGTGGCGGCGCGGCCGGCGCCCGACACGCCCGACTTTGCGTCGATGATCACGTCCTCGATCAGGCCCGCGCGGGCGAGCGGTGCGAGCGCGAGCAGCGACGCGGTCGGGTAGCAGCCCGGGTTCGCGACCAGCGAGGCGCCGCGGATCTCCTCGCGGTAGCGCTCGGGCAGGCCGTAGACAGCCTCGCCGAGCAACTCCGGCGCCTGATGCTCGCGGTACCAGCGCCCGTAGACCTCCGGGTCCTGCAGGCGAAAGTCCGCGCTCAGGTCGACCACGCGGACGCCCCGCTCGCGGAGGTCGGCGACGAGCGGCGCCGCGGCCCCGTGCGGGTAGGCGACGACCGCGGCATCGACCTCGGCGTGGCGATCGAGATCGAGCTCCTCGAGTTCGATCGGCACGCGATGAAACGGGTACAGGTCGTCGAGCCGCCTCCCCACGTCGCTGCGGGCGGTGAGCGCCCTGAGCTCGAGCGACGGATGGCGGTAGAGCAGCCGCGCGGTCAAAGCTCCGGTGAATCCAGCGCTTCCGAACACCGAAACGCTATGAGGCACGGATCCTCCCACCGAGTTGATCGGCCACCGCGGACGCGATCGCCTCGCGCCGCCCCGCGACCTCCTCGTCGGTCAGCGTGCGGTCGCCGGCTCGGAAGGTGAGCCGGAGCGCCAGCGACACGTTGCCCTCGCCGAGCCGCTCGGGATCGCGATACACATCGAACACCTGGACGTCGGCGAGCAGGCGGCCACCGGCGTGACGGACGAGCGCGAGCAGCTGCGCCGCGGTCACGTGCTCGGGGATGACTACGGCGATGTCCTCGCGCACGTCGGGGAACTCGCTCAGCTCGCGGTACAGCGCGATCTGCGGCTCGGGGACGGCGTCGAGGTCGAGCTCAAACGCGGCGACCGTGTCGCGCAGGTCCCATTGGGCGGCGACGAGCGGATGGACCTCGCCGATCCATCCGGCCGGCACGCCGCCGACGAGGATCCGCGCCGCCCGCCCCGGGTGCAGGAACGGCTCGTGGGCGCGCTCGAGGCGCCAGTCGGCGCGGAGCGCGTCCATCAGGCCTCCGAGCACGCCCTTGGCCGCGAAGAAGTCGACCGCGCGCGGCTGGGGATCGCGCCAGCTCGGCGGACGCGCGGCGCCGGCCAGCAGCGCGCCGAGCTGGTAGGGCTCGCGCGGCAGCTGCCCCGGCTCGGTCGGCAGGTACACCGCGCCCGCCTCGAACAGGCGGAGCGTGCCGGCGCCGCGAGCGCGGTTGTGGCGCGCGACGTCGAGCAGCGAGCCGATCACCGTCGTGCGCAGCTGCGAGAGGTCGCCCGAGATCGGGTTCTCGAGCTCGACGGTCTTGCGCCACTCGTGCCCGTCGGGCAGCCGGAGGCGGTCGGCGAGCTCCGGATGGGCGAAGCTCCACCCCACGATCTCGTACATCCCTTGCGCCGCGAGCGCGTCGGCAGCGCGTCGGCGCAGGCGCTGGCGCGCAGTCAGGCGACCCGACGCGCCGTGCCGGGAGGGCAGCGTGGCCGGCAGCTTCTCGAGCCCATCGAGCCGCGCGACCTCTTCGATCAGATCGGCCTCGCGGGTCACGTCGGAGCGGCGGAAGGCCGGCACGGTGACGTCGAGGCCATCGCCGGCGTCAGCGGTGGTGAACTCGAGCGCCTCGAGGATCTCGACGCACCGCCCGCGCGCGATCGACGCGCCGAGGAGGCTCGTGATCCGCGCATCGCGGAGGCGGACCGTTCGCGGCGGCGGCCCGTCGCCGCCGACATCGATCGTGCCGGGCGCGAGCCGCGCCCCGCACAGCTCGATCATCAGCTGGGTCGACACCGCCTGCGCCTCCATCGCCTGCTCGGGCTGGATCTGCTTCTCGAACCGGCCGGACGCCTCGCTGCGCAGCCCGAGCTTCAGCGATGTGCGGTGGATGTTCGCCCCGTCCCAGTTCGCGGCCTCCATCAGCACACGCGTGGTGCCGGCGCTGACCTCCGAGCGCGCGCCGCCCATCACACCCGCGATCGACGTCGGCCCGGCGTCGTCCTCGATCAGCACCATGTCGGAGTCGAGCGTCCGCGTTTGCCCGTCGAGAGTCTCGATCTGCTCGCCGTCGCGGGCCCGCCGGACCGTGAGCTGCGCTCCCTGCACTCGGTCGAGGTCGAACGCGTGGAGCGGCTGACTGGTCAGCAGCATCACGTAGTTCGTGATGTCGACGACGTTCGAGATCGGGCGCTGACCGGCGGCCATCAGCCGCGCCTTCAGCCACGGCGGGCTCGGCCCGATCTTCACGTCCTCGAACACGCGCGCGGTGAAGCGCGGGCACAGATCGGGGCAGTCGACGGTGATCTTGGCCTCGCTCACCGGGCCGGCCGTGCCCGGGTCCTCGCGCCACGGCGGCGGCGCAAGTGGCGCGCCGGTCGCGGCGTGGACCTCCCGGGCGACCCCGTAGATGCCGAGGCAGTCGGGCCGGTTCGAGGTGATCTCGAGCTCGAGCACGTCGGTGGCGATCGGGAGGACGTTCTGGAGCGGCGTTCCGGGAGCGAATCCGTCCGGCTCGAGCACCATGATCCCGGCATGCTCGGTCCCGATCGCGACCTCGTCTTCGGCGAGGATCATCCCGTTGGATTCGATGCCGCGGAGCTTGGCCGTGCCGAGCTTCGACCCGTCGGGCATCACCGCGCCGGGCTTGGCCACCGCCACCGTCTGCCCAGCGGCGACGTTGGGCGCGCCGCACACGATCTGCGACGGATCGTGATCGCCGATGTCGACCAGGCACACGCTCAGGCGGTCCGCGTTCGGATGCTGATCGGCCGCTAGCACGCGGCCGACGACGAAGTTCTCGAGCGCGCCGACGCCATGGTGGTGGATCGCCTCGACCTTCGTCCCGGTCATCGTCAGCCGGTCGGCGATCGCATGCGTGTCGAGCGCCGGGTCGACGTACTCGCGCAGCCACTGCAGCGGAACGCGCATCAGCCGAACTGCTCCAGGAAGCGCACGTCGTTGTCGTAGAGCATCCGGAGGTCGGGGATGCCGTGCTTGAGCATCGCGATCCGCTCGATCCCCATCCCGAACGCGAACCCCTGGATCTGCTCCGGGTCGTAGCCGTTGTCGCGCACGTACTCGAACACGTTCGGGTCGACCATGCCGGCGCCGAGGATCTCGATCCAGCCCTCGCCCTTGCACAGCGGGCACCGCTGCCCGTCGGCGGTGAGTCCGTCCTTGCAGTTGAAGCACGACACGTCGACCTCGACGCTCGGCTCGGTGAACGGGAAGAAGTGCGGCCGCATCCGGACCTCGCGCTCGTCGCCGAAGATCGCACGGGCGAACGTGAGCAGCGTGCCCTGGAGGTCGCCGAGGCTGATGTCGGTGTCGACGGCGAGCCCCTCCATCTGGGCGAACTGGGGGCTGTGGGTGGCGTCGTTGTCGGGCCGATAGACCCGGCCCGGGATCACGATGTAGAGCGGGGGCGGATGCTGCTCCATCGCCCGGACCTGGACCGGCGAGGTGTGGACGCGCAGCAGCAGCGCGCTCGGGTCGAAGATGTCGTCGGTCGGCTGCACGTAGAACGTGTCCGACATCAGCCGCGAGGGATGCGTCGATTCGAAGTTGAGCGCGTCGAAGTTGTAGTAGACGGTCTCGACCTCGGGTCCCTCGGCGACGTTGAACCCCATCCCGATGAACACGTCCTCGATCTCGCGCTGGGTCTGGGTGATCAGGTGGAGCCGCCCGGTCGACGGCAGCGGGTCCGCCGGCAGCGTGACGTCGACGCGATCGCGCTCGAGGCGCTGGTCGAGCTCGGCGGCCGCGAGCGCCTCGGCGCGCTGATCGATCGCGGCTTCGAGCGCCTTGCGCGCCTCGTTGGCGGCCTTGCCGGTCGCGGCGCGCTCGGCGGCGGGGAGCTCGGCGACGCTGCGCAACAGGTTCGGCAGCTCGGCCTTCCGGCCCAGGTACTGAATGCGGACGTTCTCGAGGGCGTCGCTGTCGCCGGCGCCGGCGATCGCGGTCTCGGCCTCGGCCCGGATGTCTGCGATTCGGTCGCTCATTCGGGCGTGATGCTACGGGTCAGCTCGTACAGGGCGATGGCGGCGGCCATCGCCGCGTTCAGGGAATCGGTGGCGATCGGGATGTGCGCGACGTGGTCGGCTCGCGCCACCAGGTCGTCGGGAAGACCCTCTCGCTCGGCGCCGATCATGACAGTCGAGGTCTTTGGCGCTGGAGCTGGCATATGCGCGGCCTGAGCGCCAAAGTCTTGACAGCGGGTCGCCCGCGCCCGGGACGAGGGCGATCTTCACGCCCGGAAGGTCCGCCGCAGACTCGGCGCGAGCGAGCGGCACGGCGAAGATCGCCCCCATGCTGCCCGGACCGCCTTCGGGCTGAACGGGTCGGCGGTCCCCGGGCCGAGCGCGACGCACGAGGCCCCGAACGCCTGCGCCGAGCGCAGCACCGCCCCGACGTTGCCGGGATCGTGCACTCCGTGCAGGTACACGCACAGCGGCCCCACCGGCGCCGGCGCCCATCGCTCCTCGTACACCGCGAGCGTGCGGGTCCCCGAGCTCAGGCCCGAAGCGCTGGCCAGCACCGAAGGCTCGACCTCGACGCCCTCAAGGCCGCTGCCCGCGGCCGCATACCGCTCGATGGCGATCCAGCCGCTGGCGTCAGCCGAACTGAGTAAATCCTCACCCTCAGCCACGAACAGACCCGACCGATCGCGCCAGCGGCGGCGCTGGCGGAGCTTGCGGATCTCCTTGAGCTTCTGGTTGTGCGGGCTTGTGATCTGGGTCATGAACGAAAAAAGGCGCCCTCCTGTGGAGCGGCGCCCGGGTGGCGGTGCTGGGGGTTCGGCTTCTCGTCAGCCGGCCGCCAGCGCCTCGCGGGCGCGGTCGGCAAAGCGTCGGAAGGTGTCGGCGTCGCGGACGGCGATGTCCGCGAGGATCTTGCGGTCGAGCTCCACCCCGGCGAGCTGCAGACCGTGCATGAACTGCGAGTAGGACATGTCGTTCTGTCGTGCGGCGGCGTTGATGCGGGTGATCCACAGCCGGCGGAAGTCGCGCTTGCGGTTGCGCCGGTCGCGGTAGCGGTACTGGTCGGCCTTGAGCAGCGCCTCCTTGGCGACCCGATAATGCCGGCTGGCGTCGCCCCGGAAGCCCTTGGTGAGAGCCAGCGTCGAGCGGCGCTTCTTGCGCGCGTGTACCGAACGCTTGACGCGCGTCATCCGCCCTGCCTCCGCTTGACGCCGAGCAGCGTCTTCACCCGCGGCTCATCGTGGTCGCTGATCCACGACGGCTTCGCCTGGCGCCGCTTGCGCTTGGGCGTCTTCTTCTCGAGGATGTGGGTCGAGAATGCCCGGCGGCCGCGGACCTTGCCGTTGGCGGTCACCTTGAAGCGCTTCTTGGCGCCCGAATGAGTCTTCATCTTCGGCATCGGAAGTGCGCCCTAGTAAAGCAGAGCGCTTCGGGATTGCACGCCTTCGGCCGTGCAGCTCGGGACGCGACATTGCGCCGGGGAGGCTGACCACCTCCTCCCCGGCGTTACGCCGCCGCGTCGCCGGTGTCTACCGCGGCGCGGCCTCGCGCGCCTTCGCGACGAGCAGCTGGCCGTCGGTGCGAAGGTCGAGCGCCTCCATACCTACTTATTGTCCGAACGCCGCCCTTTTGTGACAGGCGGGCTTCGGGAGGCGGGTCAGGCCGCGGTCGAGCTCTCGGCTTCGACCGGCGCCGGCTGCTCGCCGTTCGCCGATTCCGCCGGCGTCTCGGCAGCCTCCGACGACTCGTCGGCGTTCGCCGAGTTCGTCGGGGTTTCGGAAGCCTCCGACGACTCGTCGGCGTTCGCCGAGTTCGTCGGGGTTTCGGAAGCCTCGGGCGCCTCCCCGGCGGGTTCCGGCTGATGTCCGTCGGCCGGCTTCTCCACCTTGCCGTCTGCCGGCTTGTCCTTCTCGCCGGCAAGCACGGCCTTCGACGGCGCGAGCAGCATCGTCATGTTGCGCCCGTCCTGAACCGGGGACTGCTCGACGACCCCGATCTCCGACAGTTCGCCGGCGAGTCGGTCGAGCAGCGCGGTCCCGCGCTCGGGGTGGGTGACCTCCCGCCCGCGGAACATGATCGTGATCTTGACCTTGTCCTTGTTCTTGAGGAACCGCGACACGTGGCCCTTCTTCGTGTCGTAGTCGTTCTGCGCGATCTTCGGGCGGAACTTGATCTCGCGCACCGTGATCTGCTGCTGGTGCCGGCGCGCGGCCTTCTGCTTCTGGGCCTGCTCGTACTTGTACTTCGAGTAGTCGAGCACGCGGCAGACCGGCGGCCGGGCCTCGGGCGCGACCTCGACGAGATCCAGGTCGCGCTCCTGCGCGTACGACAGCGCATCGGGGGTCTTCACGATCCCTATCTGCTTGCCGTCGGCGCCGATCAGACGCACCTCGGGCACGCGAATACGATCGTTGATCCGAGTCTGATCCCGTTCGGGCGGGCGCCGGTCGAACTTACGTGGTACCGGCACTAGCTGCGATGAGAGGGGTGCGTCAAGCGGTGACGGACCCTATGAGTAGCGTTGCGCGTGGATCAACGACTGCGAGTATAGCGGTGGTTCTACGACGTCAAGCGACTTTCAGCAAGTTGCGTTACCCGCGCGATGAACTCGCTCACGGGCACCGATCCTTCGTCCCCACGGCGATGCTCGCGGACCGCGACCTGCTTGGCCTCCTGCTCGCGGTCTCCGACGATCAGCATGAACGGGATCTTGCGCAGCTCGGCGTCGCGGATCTTCCGCCCGACCGACTCGGTGCGCTCGTCGAGCTCGGCCCTGACCCCGCCGGTATGCAGCTGGTCGCGGACCGTCCGGGCGTAGTCGAGATGCTTGTCGGAGATCGGGAGGACGATCGCCTGCACCGGCGTCAGCCACACCGGTAGCTCGCCGCCGTAATGCTCGACCAGGATCGCGATGAACCGCTCGTAGGAGCCCATCAGCGCCCGATGGATCATCGCCGGCTGATGCTCGGCGTTGTCGGCACCCGTGTACGTGAGCCCGAACCGCGCCGGCATGTTGTAGTCGAGCTGCACCGTCCCGATCTGCCACGAG
This sequence comes from uncultured Solirubrobacterales bacterium, assembly GCA_963746695.1. Taxonomy (GTDB): domain Bacteria; phylum Actinomycetota; class Thermoleophilia; order Solirubrobacterales; family Solirubrobacteraceae; genus Palsa-465. The sequence continues at coordinate 588,283 of CAVVCP010000015.1, forward strand.
CGTCCGAGCGAATCGGTCATGTGGAGATCGATCTTGGGGCCGTAGAAGGAACCGTCGCCGGGGTTGATGTCGTACGTGAGCCCCTTGCGGTCGAGCACCTGGATCAGGTGGCTCTCCGCGCGGTCCCACACCTCGTCGGAGCCGAGCCGCTCGTCCGGGCGCGTCGAGAGCTCGAGCCGGACGTCGAAGCCGAACACCGCGTACGTGTCGAACGCGAAGTCCAGGCACGCCTCGAGCTCGTCCTGGACCTGCTCCTCGGTGCAGAACACGTGTCCGTCGTCCTGGGCGAAGTTCCGCGTGCGCAGCAGCCCGTGCAGCGCGCCGCTCAGCTCGTTGCGGTGGAGCAGTCCCGGCTCGGAGTACCGGATCGGCAGGTCCCGGTAGGAGTGCGGCTGCATCGAGTACAGCTGGCAATGGCCGGGGCAGTTCATCGGCTTGAGCCCCATCGGGGTGTCGGCCGAATCGGTCAGGAACATGTGCTCCTGGTACTTGTCCCAGTGCCCGGAGGTCTTCCACAGCGAGCTGTCGTACAGCTGCGGGGTCTTGACCTCGGTGTAGCCGCGGGGGCCGCCCATCTCGCGGCTGAGCGCCACCAGCGAGTTGAACACCTGGGTTCCCGGGGGGAACCAGAACGCCATCCCGGGCGCGACGTCGGAGAAGTTGAACAGGCCGAGCTGCGGGCCGAGCTTGCGATGGTCGCGCGCGCGGGCCTGCTCGACTCGCTCGAGGTAGTCCTGGAGGTCCTTGTCGGAGAAGAACGCGGTCCCGTAGATCCGCGTGAGCATCGGCTTGTTCGAATCCCCGCGCCAGTACGCGCCGGCGACCGACTGCAGCTTGAACGCCTTGATCCGCTTCGTCGACGGGGAGTGCGGCCCCCGGCACAGGTCGGTGAACGGTCCGTTCGTGTAGAGCGAGACCGTCGGGACGCCGTCGTTGCGTACCAGGTCCTCGATCAGCTCGACCTTGTAGTCCTGGGCCTCTCGCAGAAACCGGTCCAGCGCCTCCTGGGCCGGGATGTCCTCGCGTACGAACGGCTCGTCGGCGGCGACGTGCTCGCGCATCTTGGCCTCGATCCGCTCGAAGTCGGCCTCGGACAGCGAGACTCCCTCGGGGAAATCGAAGTCGTAGTAGAAGCCGTTCTCGATCGGCGGCCCGATCGAGATCTTCACGCCCGGATACAACTCCATCACCGCCGCCGCCAGCACGTGGGCGGTGTCGTGGCGAATCAGGCTCAGCGCCTCCTCGCCGCTGCGGTCGGTGAGGATCTCGAGCTTCGCCGGCCCGTTCCGGTGGTTCTCCGGCAGCGGACGGGAGAGGTCGCGCAGCTCGCCGTCGACCTTGACCGCGAGCGCCGCGCGGGCCAGCCCCGGGCCGATCGCCGCGGCCGCGTCCGCCCCGGTGGCGCCGTCGGGAAGCGTCAACGTCTTTCCGTCGGGAAGCTCGAGCTCCATGGGTCCTGATGCTAGTGGGCCGGCCTGAAAATCAGTGCCCCATTCGCGAGCGAAAATCGAGCCTGGCGAGGACGCAGGATGCGACGCGTAGCAGCGCTACGTGAGCATCCGAGGACAAAGCCAGGCGAAGATTTGCAGCCGCGAAGGGGTGCGGTTTGAAGGATGGTCCACAGATGGCCTGCGGCGCGGTTGGCGACTGGCTGTGCGCGGTCAGCCGCGGTTCACGCGGAACGAGAACGTGCCGACGATCCGCGGCAGCGGGACGATCGCGGGACACGCCTTTCCCGCCGGGCAGGGCTCGACCAGGAGGTTCCACACCTCGCCGCGGAACGTGCCCGCGCACCACGCGCGCGCGTGACCCGGCGCCAGCGTGACGTGTACGGCCGCGCCCGCGTGCGACGGTGGCGCCACGACGCTGGTGGTCGCCTGGCACTTGCCCTGGTGCCTGATGCTCGCGGTGACCCGGTACAGGCTGTTACCCGAGCCGACCGGGCCGGTCGTCTCCGCCGACTTGAAGCTGATCACGAAATGCGTCGCTGGAGATCCCGATCGCGGCTTCACCGTCACCTTCAGCGTCGGCTGGCCGAACGGCTGGATCGCGTCCGAGACCGTCGGAATCGCAGCGATTCCGACGAGCGCGATCAGCACCGCCGCCCTCAGCCTCATCTCGGCGGCGAGTCTACCCGCGCACCGACAGCCAGGTACATTTAGGGCCTCCCGGGCGATTAGCTCAGCTGGGAGAGCGCCGTCTCGACAAGGCGGAGGTCGCTGGTTCGAGCCCAGCATCGCCCATTAGGTTGTTTGCAGGGGGTTCGCGGATGGGGTCGGTTCGGTCATCTGGGGAGTGCGCACAGATTGCGCACACCTCAGTTGGCTGCGGGCGTCCCGGATCGCCTCGGCGGCCGGGACCCGAGGCTTGGCTTCGAGCTCCTCGAGCACGCCGGCGTAGTGCTTGGCAAGCGTTGCGACGCTGTGTCCTGCCTGGTCGGGCGACGAACGTGAGGCTGCGCCCCTCCCACAGCAGCAGCGAGACGAAGGAGCCCCGCAAGCGATAGACGCGGAGGTCGCCGGTCACCCCCGCTGCGTTGGCCGCGGCTGGTAGACGCGCCGGCGCCAGTTCTGCCAATCGTGGAGCGTCCAGTCGTCGCCGTCGTGGGTCGGGAAGATCAGTGCGCTGGACGGAGGTCGACCCGACGCGAGCCGCCACTCAGCGAGATCCTGCGCCAGCGGTGACAGGAGCTTGATCGTTCGCGCGCGCTCGGTCCGTCGGTTTCTATCCGTTGCTCGCGCGGCCCGAGTTCGCGCTTTCGATGCGGAGGGAGCACGAGGACACCGGAATCGTGCCCCGACACTTTTCCCGCTGTGCTACGAGAGTCACGACGTCATATCAACCGAGTGCGACGGCCCGGATTGGACAGGCGGGTCTCTGTTCGAGTGGTTTCTCAGCGACGCCGGGGGTAGATTCACGCTCAAGTATCGCCGGGTGGAAGACTGGCTCCTGACGCTTATCGCGGCTCTGCGCAACGGCGACGTTCGGCGTGTCAGTGATCACCACGTGATGATCGAGATCCAGCCGGCTCGTGAGCTTGCTCGTCAGAGACTCTTTGCACGATTATGGTGCTTCATTGCTGCCGATCTCGGCAAGGGTGACACCTTCGCCCGCGCGCTCCTCGAGTTCTCCAACGCCTACGCCGAGCAGAACGACCGCGACTAAGAACGACCGCGACTACCAGGCCCTCGCTTTGCGTTTCGTACCCTGGTTCGAGATCTACGGACCGGACCGGACCGAGCCGACCTGGACCGCCCCGGCGTGGCGCGGCGCATTGACGCCGAGGGGTCGAGGTGGGATGCCACCAGCTTTGCGTGCTCGGCCGCTGGGAGCGCGGCCGAGCACGCAGGCTCCTAGCGTCGGCGAGCGACGCGCCGAGACGTACGGCGCGCCACTCTGCGACATGCAAACATCTCAAACCTCCTGGGTTGGGGCTCGGCTAGCCGGCAGTTCCGGCGGTCTCGGCGGCGTGCAACGCCTTTGCATCCTCGGCGGACATCAGCCCGATTCCGACCAGGTCAAGGGGACTGATGAAGCCGTCACTGACCCGGAAACCGCCGGCGCGCGCAATCGCGTCGCGCAACGGGACCGCCCAGTGATGCTCAAGCAAAATCAGCGCCGCGGCCGAGTCATTCGGGATCTCTTCAAGGACATCCCACGCCTGTTCGTCGGAGAAGACCTCGACGCCATCTTCGGCGGCCTCGGCGCCGAGCAGGGCGCCTTCCTCAGCACCCTCCTCGCCCTCGATGCCGAGGCCGATGAGAGCGCCGATCGTGCTGCCGACCTCGATCGCCTCGTCCTTGCTGAGGGTGCTTAGGTGCTGCACCTCGATCTCCCCGTCGGCGTCCTTGTGAACGGCGAGGGCGTCGATCACGCGGACCGTTTGCTCGTCATGCAGACGCTCAAGCTCAGCGATGATCTCGCCATGAAATTCGGGGTGGTTGAAGCCGACGACGATGAGCTGCACCGGGCCGATGGCCATTGAAACGCCTCACTAACCGTAGTCTTTGCAGAACTACTCGAAAGACGTCGAGACTCAGCTGAGACGGCGCTCCGAGTATTGCTCCGAGTCTCCTCCACCGGCGACCTTGAGCACAAGCGTGGACGCACCACTCTTGGAGCTAGTGTGCGCGGCTCGCTGAGGCATCCTTGCGGACTGCCTGAGCCACAGCGCCGTTTCGCGACGGCCACTGGCGTCAAAGCTTCATGCCGCAGCACCGTCCCTCCAGCCTCCGCTCACGACCGGAGGCGCCGCACCAAGCCGCGTTGGATCGTCGTGTCGCGGTGGGGCGCACGGTCCGGGGCGCTGGGACGAGGCGGATGCCTCGTGAGCGCCAATCGCGAGCATTTCGCGGATGAGCAAGAGCACGCTCGCGTGCGTCTCGTCGCGCACCCTCGGAATTGAGCGAATGGCGTAAGGAGCCACCGCATAAAGTGGGACCCACTCTTCAAGCCCGATGGTCCGCCAGCGGGCGGGCAAAAACCGCCTGCTCCAATGGCTCCTCCGCCTTTGCAGAGCCCAGGCTGTCAGACGATCGGCTCGCGCGCGCGTTACCGTAGCCGACGCGCGGCTGCCGACGACAAGCGACGCCAACTCGTAGAGGCCCTGGCGGCGACCGTGGTCGACCAGGTCGTTGTACGCCCGGAGGAACGATCCGATCACCGGACACACCGATGCGGGATGGTCGGTGAAGCGCTCTCCCGCAAGCATCGAGGCGAGCTCCATCACGCAAACCCCGTCATCTGGACGAGTGTGCCGACCCCTACTTATCTTGATCGTCTGGTAGCTCACCGCAGACATGTTCCTCTCCTACTGTTGTGCTTACGCCAAGTTCGTCTCGACGCTGTACCCGCTCATCCCAAAGCGTGCGACCACCAACACGCCTAGGAACGAGAGCCCACCTCGGGCGGTCGGCAACTCGTTACGACGATGTGTCCCCTGCTGCCCCCGGCCAGCCCAATCGCATGTGTTGTTGGACCGCATCATGCCCTTGACTCTGGCCTCTGCTTGTTCCTCAGCGCCTAGGGTCAAAAGGCGTGATGGCACTTGTGCTTCGGGAACCGATTGAACTATTTCGCCCTCTGTCTAGATGACTTCGATGCCGCGACATGCCTGCCCAGGGGACCGAGAGTGAAGATCCCACCGACCCCACCACCGGGCAATGGTGCAGGCTGGCATCGTGCGGTGGGCAGGCATCCCCGCGGCGTGGGTGCACTCCGGTGCTTTCAGCGCCGGTGCTTGCAGGCGAACGGATTCGAGCTAACGATCTGCTGCGTTTGTATGTGACGGGAGCGGGGAGCTGTCGCGGGCGGGGCAGGTCATCCGATCGGGGTGATGCGGATGGGCGGCGGTCGTGGTGGTGTGCCGCCGTGCCCCGCTCCGCGGCTCGCGTCACCTCGGTGGTAGCCGTGTTGGTTGTGCTGAGCGCAGGTCCTGACCACAAGTGCAGCTGAAACCCGCCGGCCTGACCGTGGGAACAGACGGCCGGATCGGGTCGATCCGAACCCCCTACGTTGTGATGACGGGTCATCTGTTCTGGGTGATGCGGCGCCGCGGCTCTCTGGAAACGTTCAGTGGATGCCTGAGGGTCTGTCGGCAGCTGAGGTCGGAAAGGAAATCGCCGAGCATCGCGAGCACGCTGAGCACGCTGAGCACGCCGGGCACGACGAGCACCCGGCGCACGCCCACGCCGGTCGTGACCGTCTGATCTCAATCATCGAGGCGCTTCTGCTCTCGGTCGTGGCCCTGATGGCCGCATGGTCGGGCTACTCGGCGGCCAAGTGGAGCACGGAATCGTCGCTTTCGCTTTCGAACGCATCCAGCGCCCGAAGCGACGCCAGCGCCGACCAGATCGAAGCCACGCAGATACGCACGCTGGACTCGGTGTCGTTCAACGCGGTGGAAGGGGCGTACGTCGCGCACAACGTCAAGCTGTTCAACCTGGCCGTCAAGCGGCTCCGAGCCGGCTACCGCCCCGCGTTCAACGCCTGGCTCGCGACACATCCTCTGAAGAACCCGAACGCGCCGGCCGACCCATCGGACATGCCGCAATACGTGATACCCCAAGAGAAGCAGGCAGCGGTGCTCACTGCCCAGGCCAATGCCCTCTTCACCGCGGGTGAGTCCGCCGCTGGAACTGCGGACAAGTATGTACGCCTCACCGTTCTGCTCGCTGCGGTCTTATTCCTGGTAGGGATCGGTAGCCGCTTCCCCGCTCGTTCGGCGCGCTACGGACTGATCGCGGTCGCCGCCGGACTGCTGGTCGTATCGGTCGTCCAATTGCTAGGCCTCCCCGGACCCCCGTCGTGACAGGCGCCGTCGCGCGCGGGAGCCGGATAGCTATCCGGTGTCGCTGGCGCTCAAGGCTACGCCCAGGCCGCGAGCATTCGGCTATAGATTGCTGAGGTGTCTCTCGCCGTCTGCTCAGACCTGTCGCCGGCCAGCTGGATCGTGACGAGCGACGTTCCGTGGGTTCGGCTGGTGACTTTCGGACCGGCCGGATTCGCGGCATACGCGCGTGTGCGATTCATTCCCGACCCCACTCACCAGGGTCAGCGGGAGACCGAAGCCGATCCCAGCGCATCGCCCGGTGAGGTTGAGCAGTGGCGGGCTCTGGTGCAGCGACTTGCCACCGAGACCTCTGATCCTTCGGACTGCTATTTCGGTCTTTGGGACGGGTGGGGGTTCCCGGAGTCGGCTCGCCGGTGGCCCACCTTCGGCGTTCCCCGCGGCGCTCAAATCGCAGCCCGCGCCTTTTTTCTGTTTCATGGGGCGCTCTCGGAGGCTGAGATCTGGGGTACGCCCGCGAAGGCTGGTATCTGGGGCCGGCCGGAATTCTCCCGGGGCGGCACACCCGCGTTCGTGTGGCCGTCAGACCACACGTGGTGCGTCGCAGCAGACGTCGACCCACACTGGGCCGGGATAGGAGCGACCGTGCCGACGATCGAACGGCTCGTCGCTGATAGACGCCTCGACGCAGTCGCCGCTGAACCCCGACAGCGAGCAGCCCGCCTACCGATAGTGGCCCCCAGCTGCTGGGCTGGATCCTGGCAGCAACGGTCAGTAGCGCCCGGAGGTCGCTGGTTCGACCCCAGCATCGCCCATCAGGTTGTTTGGAGGGGTAGATTGGCGTCCTCGAATGCGCTACCGGCGGGTGGTGATCAAGCTCAGTGGCGCGGCTCTGTCTGGCCGCGAGCCGGTCGGGTTGGACGCCCCGGCCCTCGAACACGTTGCCGATGAGGTCCTCGAGGTCGCGGGGTGCGGCGTGCAGGTCGCGGTGGTGGTCGGGGGCGGGAACTTCTTCCGCGGGTCGCTGGCGGAGCAGTGGGGCATCGAGCGCGCCGAAGCTGATGCGGTCGGGATCCTCGGCACAGTGATGAACGGGCTGATGCTGCGCGGGGTACTCAAGGCACGCGGCGATCGCGAGGTGCGAGTCATGACTGCCGTCCCGATCCCGTCAGTAGCCGAGCCGTTCATCCGCCTGCGTGCGCAGGCGCATCTTGACAAGGGGTACATCGTGGTCGCCGCGGGCGGGATCGGGCAGCCTTACGTCACCACTGACTATCCATCTGTGCAACGCGCACTTGAACTCGACGCGGACGCCCTGTTCGTCGCCAAGCACGGCGTCGACGGCGTCTACACCGGGGACCCGCACACCGATCCGGGCGCACGGCGCTACGAGCGGCTGAATTTCCGCGACGCGGTCGCCGATGATCTGCGGGTCATGGACCCGTCGGCGTTCATCCTCGCGCGCGACCACGATCTCACCCTCCACCTCTTCGACATTCGCCAGACGGACGCCATGCGACGGATCCTCGCGGGTGAGTCGGTCGGCACCGAGATCTCCAACACGGTCACCAGCACCCTCGCCGACCACGCCCCGGCAGTCGAGCCGTAGGCGAGGATCTAGCGCCGGTTCGGTTAGGCGCGCGAGACCGCGCGTACCACCGCGTCCACGCCGGTCCCGGCCGCGGCGCGGGGTCGCTCCTCCGCGACCTCGATCCACCAGTCGCGCGGATCGAGAGCATCGACGGCGGCGTCAACCGAGACCTGCACCTGTCCGGCCGCCGGCGTCGGAGCACCGGTCGCGGGGTCGACCGGGCGGTGGCCAACCAACAGCAGGGTCCCGCCGGGCGCGACGCCTGCCCCGAGCCGCCCGATCATGTCCTTGACCGATCCCGGCACGTGAACGTACAGACTGATCACGAGGTCATAGCGACCCGGCGCTGGGGTCCAGATCGCGAGGTCGCCTTCGGTCCACTCGATCCGCTCGGCGATGTCCGCGCCCAAAGCCCGGGCTGTCGACCGGGCGTGATTCAGCGCGGTCACGGAAAAGTCCACCGCAGTCACCCGCCAGCCGCGCGCGGCGAGCCACAGCGTTTCGGCGCCGTAGCCACAGCCGGCGTCCAGCGCCAGCCCCGGCCGTAGACCGTCGGTCTCGGCCAGCAGATGCGCGCTCGGCTCACGACCCGCGATCCGGTCCGGATGCTCGCGCAGCGCCTGCGCCCAGCGCCGCTCCCAGAACTCCCGATCGAAGGACTCGGAACTCATCGTGCCGGGCTACCGGAGTACCGAGCCCACAGGGGTAGTGCCACCGGCTGCCGCTTCGAGCCCGGCATCGCCGACTACTTGCTCCTCAGCGCGTCTCCTGGATGCGCACGAGATTGCCCGCGGGATCGCGGAAGGCGCAGTCGCGAACCCCGTACGGCTGCTCGGTCGGCTCTTGGACGACCTCGGCGGCGTCGCTCGCCTGCAGCCGCTCGAAGGTGTCATCGAGGTCATTGGTGGCCAGGTTGATGCTGGCGTAAGTGCCTTTCGCCATCATCTCGGCGATCGTGCGACGCTCGTCGTCGGTGAGACCGGGAGCGGCGTCCGGCGGATACAGAACGATCGACGTGTTCGGCTGGTCGGCGGGTCCGACTGTGATCCAGTGCATCCCGCCGTACTCGACGTCGTTGCGGACCTCGAAGCCGAGGGTGTCGCGATAGAAGGCCAGGGACGCGCCCGGGTCGTCGTGCGGAAGCATGCTCGAGTGAATGGTGATGTCCATGGCGGTCACCCTATTCGACCCGTGACCGACGGCTCTCGATTCCTGATCGGTCTGGTCACCTGTTTCGCCACGCAGGGCGGCATGCCGGCAGTCGCGTCCGCCTGCTGGCGCCGGTAGACGCCGGGCGGTATGCCGACGAGTTCGGTGAATCGACTGCTGAACGTGCCCAGCGACGAGCACCCGACCTCGAAACACACCTCGGTGACGTTCAGGTCGCCCCGGCGCAGCAGCGCCATCGCGCGCTCGATCCGCCGCGTCATCAGATAGCTGTACGGAGACTCGCCATACGCGAGCTTGAACTCGCGGCTGAAGTGCCCGGCTGACATGTGCGCGTCGCGGGCGAGCGCCTCCACGTCCAGCGGCTGCGCATACTCCCGGTCGATCCGGTCGCGAACGCGGCGCAACACGGCGAGGTCGCGCAGGTGCTGCCCCGAGGCGGATCTAGCGGTCACCGGCAAGATCCTGCCACGTCGAGGCAATCGTGGCCGGCACATGATCGACCCGGGCTTCCGCGAGCGCCTCGGTCAGCCGCCGATGTAGGCCGCGAGGTGCTCGCCGGTGACGGTGGAGCCCGCGGCGACGAGGTCGCTGGGTGTGCCCTCGAACACGATCCGGCCACCGTCGTTGCCGGCGCCCGGGCCGAGGTCGATGATCCAGTCGGCGTGCGCCATGACCGCCTGGTGGTGCTCGATGACGATGACCGACTTGCCGGAGTCGACGATCCGGTCGAGCAGGCCGAGCAGCCGCTCGACGTCTGCGAGGTGGAGCCCGGCGGTCGGCTCGTCGAGCACGTAGATCCCGCCGCTCTCGGCCAGATGGGTGGCGAGCTTGAGCCGCTGCCGCTCGCCGCCGGACAGCGTGGTGAGCGGCTGGCCGATCGTGAGGTAACCGAGCCCGACGTCGGCGAGCCGCTCGAGGATCTTGTGCGCAGCCGGAACCCGCGCCTCCCCAGCGCCGAAGAACTCCGTGGCCTCGGCGACTGGCATGGCGAGCACCTCGCTGATGTCGCGGCCGCCGAGCTTGTAGTCGAGCACGGAAGCGTCGAAGCGCTTGCCCTCGCATTCCTCGCAAGTGGAGGCGACGCTCGACATGATCGTCAGCTCGGTGTAGACGACGCCGGCGCCGTTGCAGTTGGGGCAGGCGCCGTCGGAGTTGGCGCTGAACAGCGCCGGCTTGACGCCGTTGGCCTTCGCGAACGCCTTGCGGATCGGGTCGAGCAGCCCGGTGTAGGTCGCCGGGGAGCTCCGTCGCGAGCCGCGGATCGCGGCCTGGTCGACCGTCACCACCCCGTCTCGGCCGGAGACCGAGCCGCCGATCAGCGAGCTCTTGCCCGATCCGGCGACCCCGGTCACCACGACCAGCACGCCGAGCGGGATGTCGACGTCCACGTCCTGAAGGTTGTTGGTGCTCGCGCCGCGCACCTCCAGCGCTCCCGACGGTGTCCGCGCAGACGCCTTCAACGAGGCGCGGTCGTCCAGGTGGCGCCCGGTTATCGTGTTGCTGTCCCGCAGCTCCTCGACGGTGCCCTCGAACACCACCTCGCCACCGGCCGCGCCGGCGCCCGGGCCGAGGTCGACGACGTGGTCGGCGACCTGAATCATCTCCGGCTTGTGCTCCACCACAAGCACCGTGTTGCCCTTGTCGCGCAACTCCAGCAACAGGTTGTTCATCCGCTGGATGTCATGCGGGTGCATGCCGATCGTGGGCTCATCGAACACGTAGGTGACGTCGGTGAGCGAAGAGCCGAGGTGGCGGATCATCTTGGTCCGCTGCGCCTCACCGCCCGACAGCGTGCCCGACGGCCGGTTGAGCGAGAGGTAGCCCAGCCCAATGTCAACGAATGAGTCAAGGGTGTCCGCCAGCGCCGCGAGCAGCGGAGCCACCGACGGCTCGTCACGGCCGCGGACCCATTCGGCGAGGTCCGAGATCTGCATCGCGGACAGGTCGGCGATGCTGGCCCCGCCGATCTTCGACGATCGCGCCGCCTCGCTGAGCCGGGTGCCGTCGCAGTCCGAGCAGGTCGTGAACACCACGGCCCGCTCCACGAAGGCGCGGACGTGCGGCTGCATCGCGTCGACTTCCTTGGACAGCATCGATTTCTGGATCTTCGGGATCAGACCGTCGTAGGTCAGGTTGACGCCGTCGACCTTGATCCTGGTCGGCTCCTTATAGAGCAGGTCGTGAAGCTCACGCTTGTTGAATTTCTTGATCGGCTTGTCCGGATCGAAGTAGCCGCAGCCGCGGAAGATCCGGCCATACCAGCCGTCCATGCTGTAGCCGGGGATCGTGATCGCGCCGTCGTTGATCGACTTGCTGTCGTCGTAGAGCGCGGACAGGTCGAAGTCGCTCACCGAGCCGCGGCCCTCGCACCGCGGGCACATGCCGCCGGTCCGGCTGAAGCTTGCGCTCTGGGTGATGGTCTTGTCGCCGCGCTCGACCGTGATTCCGCCGCTCCCGTGCGCGGAGGCGACGTTGAATGAGTAGGCGCCCGGCGAGCCGATGTGCGGCTGCGCGAGCCGGCTGAACAGGATGCGCAGCATCGCGTCGGCGTCGGTGGCGGTGCCGACCGTCGAGCGAGGGTTGGACCCCATCCGCTCCTGGTCGACGGCGATCGCGGTCGTCAGCCCCTCGAGCACGTCGACCTCGGGCCGCGCCAGCGTTGGCATGAAGCCCTGGACGAACGCGCTGTAGGTCTCATTGATCAACCGCTGCGACTCCGCGGCGATCGTGCCGAACACCAGCGAGCTCTTGCCCGAGCCGGACACGCCGGTGAACACCGTCAGCCGGCGCTTCGGGATTTCCAGCGTAAGGTCCTTGAGGTTGTTCACGCGCGCGCCGTGCACGCGGATCGAGTCGTGGCTGTCGGCGATTTGCCGCGCAGGCTGCGTATCTGTCTCAGTCGCGCTCACGGGTCTTGGAGCAGCCCGAGGTCGTTGCCGTCGACGTCGGTGACTGTGGCCACCAGGCGTCCGCCGCCGACGTCGTGGGCGGCTTCCTTCACGGTCGCGCCCGCGGCGGTCAACTCGGCCAGCTTTGCCTCGATGTCCGACACCTCCCAGAAGGTCACCGGTGAAGTCATGCCCTGCGGTCCGCCGCCCGGCACCAGCCCGATGTGCTGACCGCCGACCTCAAATCCGACGTAGTAGGACGAGTCCGCGGTCGGTGATACGCCTAGCAGCGCGGTGTACAGCGGCTTTGCCCGCTCCAGATCGGAGACGGGATGCAGCACGACCTTGATTCCCTGGGTGGAAGATGCGGCCATCGTCACTCCTCAGTCGTTTGAACGGTGATTTCCATGGGTGAGGAGGCTAGCTCCGGGTTGGTTACCGCGCTTCTCGATTCCTGACCGGTTTGCCTCCGGCGAGGGCGTCAGTCCTTGTATGGGTCCTGGACGTCGCGGCCCGCCATCGCCACGCCGAGCGGGCGCAGCGTGTGCTTCACCCGGATCGAACCGGCATGGGCCTGAAGGACGTCCGGCAGGCGCTTGTACACCTCCGGCGCCTCGTCGGCGCCACCGCCGATCAGGACGATCCCCTGCTCGCGCAGGCGGGCCTGCACGGCGGGCCAGTCGACCCTGCCCGGCTTGAGCTGCTCCTGCACCCACACCTTCAGCAGGCGTGCGTCCGGATGTTCTGGGCAACGACCCTCGGGCGACTCGAACAGCCGCTCGCAGTCGCGGTCGGCGCACTGCCAGCGCTTGCGGCGACGAACCCGCCCGGCCGCCTGGGTGCGGCTCATGATCCGGCCGGCGCCGTGCACCGTCGAGAACAGGGACTCCTCCGCCTCATCGGACTCGACGCCCTCGAGGATCACGGACTCGTCGCCCATCGAGCCGCCGACGAACCCCTCCTGGCCCGGCCGGGCCGGCGTGCAGCCCTTGCGGATAACCCAATAGGTGCGGCCGAGGTGCTCCTCCCGCCACGCGAAGTTGTGGTGGTTGTGCACCTCGTGCACCGCCTCCGTGGACAGGATCTCGAGCACCTTGCCGACGACGACGTCGCGACCGGCGTAGGCGTACTCGCCCGCGAGCTGCATCGCGGCGATGTAGGCGGTCCCGAGCTCCGTCCCGAGATCGAGCAGCACCGGCGGCGAGTCCATCTCGCCCTCGGTCGCATGCCCGTCGAACGGCAGGCCCTGCGCGAGCGCCAGGAATCCGGACGCGGTCTTGTGCCCGAACCCGCGCGAGCCGAAGTGAACGCCGACCCACACGCGACCGCTGCTCGTCCTCCATCAGGTTGACGTAGTGGTTGCCCGACCCGACCGTGCCCAGCTGCGACTCGGCCAGACCGGCGAGCTTGCGCTGCGGCTCGAACTGCCGCGGTGCGGATCTTCTCGAGCACCGGATGGCCGGCCCGCTCGCGCGCCGGCATCCCCATGCCGAACGAGATCCGCTGCGTGATCTCGCGCATGAGCCGCGCGACGCCGCCGAGCGCGTCGAGATCCTGGCGGGTGAGCTCAGTGCACACGGCCTTGTTGCCGCAGCCGATGTCGTAGCCGACGCCGGACGGCGACACGTATCCCTCGTAGGCGACGGCGCCGCCGATCGGCTGGCTGTAGCCCGGGTGGTGGTCGGCGCACAGCACGCCGTAGTCCGCGTCCCCCGCCTCCATGCAGCGCTCGAGCTGCTTGAGGCTGCGCTCGTCGACCGGACCGAACGTCTTGACGTTCATCGTTCCTCAGATCCTCCCTTGTGCTCGTCTTCCCTGCAAGGCACCGGGAGCGCTCAGCGCTCCCGGTAGTAGTCCTCGCGTCCGGCGCCGTCAAAAGCGTCCGCTGTTGCGGCAGCACTTCTTGAAAGCGTCTACCGGATCCGCACGGGCACGGATCGTTGTTACCGAGCCGCTCGAGCAACTCGATCTCGCCGCCCTTGACCGAGCGTGGTCCGCGCTTGACGCGGGCCTCGGACGGATAACCGCGCCGGCGCTTGCTGGTTGCCTCAAAACGAGAACCCGTGCTCGTCGTAGGCAGTCGTGGTTGTCGGGTGTGCGTGGCATCGGAGAGTCCTCCTGTCGATCGGGTTGTCAGTTCGGTGCGGCGTCCTCTGTGCAGTGACACGTGTGACTACACGTCCACGGAATGACACGGGAGTACGTCTCTCACATCGCGGAACCAGAAAACAAAAAGGGCGGCCCTCTGGCCGCCCTCGCTGTGAGCCGCAGTTGCGCCAATGCTCTTAGCGCACACGCCTCCCAGCGAGGAACGAGAAGTCGTCCGGCCGCCGTTTGCCGGCTTGGCGGCTCCCGCACGGCGACGACGTCGCGATTAGAGCGACAGGCGAACTGACGTGGCTGTGGATGATTGCGAGCATGGCAGTGAATTTGTCGGGGCCGTGAAGCGTAACCCACTCGACCGCGATTGACAAGGGGCATCAGCCGAAAGTCACTCAACCCCGAGACGGGCCGATCGTGTCCAGTAGTCGAACTCTCCGGCTCGGACTGAAGCTCTGAATATCCTTGGGTCATGGACCGCAGCGCGACCCGGCAGCCCAGCCATCACCGCAGGTAGCTGCGCGCCCGCTTGCGCATTCCGCGGCTGAGACCCGACCTCGCACCGCTGCGCGACAGCCGCGACTTCCGGCTCGTCGTGATCGGGACCTTCCTGTCGGGCCTGGGCGCGCAGGCGACACTCGTCGCGCTGCCCTACCAGGTGTACGTCCAGACGCACTCCGCGCTGCTGGTCGGGCTCCTCGGCGCGGTCGAACTCGCGCCGCTCATCGCCGCCGCGCTACTCGGTGGGGCGATCGCGGACCGGTTCGACCGGCGCAAGCTGCTGCTGCTCGACCAGATCGGTCTCGTACTGACCGCGGCGGGCCTGGCGGTGGCGGCGTGGATCGGGCACCCGCCGATCGCGGTGCTGTACGCGCTGGCGGCTGTGCTGGCGGCGTTCGTCTCGCTCGAGAACGTGGCGGTCTCGGCGATCGTGCCGAACCTGGTCGACCGCAGCCAGCTGCGCGGAGCGCTCGCGCTCGAATACGGGCTCGGCACGTTGACGATGGTCATCGGTCCGGCCATCGGCGGCCTCGTGATCAGTGCGCTCGGCTTGACATGGGCGTACGCAATCGACGCGATCAGCTGCGCCGCGATGGTCGTGACCATGATCCCGGTGGCGCCGCAACCGCCCCATGACGTCGCGCCGCACGAGCGCCTGCGGGACTCGATCGTCGAGGGATTGCGTTACGTCCGCGGCAACCAGGCGCTGCTCGGCTCGTTCGCGATCGATCTGGTGGCGATGACGTTCGGGATGCCGCGAGCGCTGTTCGCGGTGCTGTCGGTCGGCGTCTACCACACCGGCGCGGCCGGCACGGGGGCGCTGTACTCGGCCACGGCCGCCGGCGCGACGGTGGCCGCGATGACGACCGGATGGCTCCCGCACGCGCGCCGGCTCGGGCGGGTGGTGATCTGGGCCGTGGTCGTGTGGGGAACGACGATCGCGTTCGCGGGTCTGGCGCACACGCTGTGGCTCGCGGCGGTCTTGTTCGCATTGGCCGGAGCCGCCGACTCGGTCAGCGCCGTGTGTCGCACGACCATCAACCAGACGGTGACGCCCGAGCGGATGCGCGGCCGGATGTCGGCGGTCTACTCGCTCGTCGTCACCAGTGGCCCGCGGCTCGGCGACATCGAATCGGGTGCCGTCGCCGGCGCCACGACCCCGCGTTTCTCGGTCGTCTCGGGCGGCGTGCTGTGCGTGATCGGCGTCGCCGCGGTCGTCCTCGCCTTCCCCGCACTGCTCCGCTACGACGCCGACGAGTGGATCGCCGCGCCCGCGACCAGCTCGACCTGACGTGATTCCATCGAGCCATCGATTCCTTTTCGCCGCGCCCGTGGTCTAGCTGCACGAGAACACACCTCGTAAAGGAGCAGACCGATGGCAAGCATCGAATCACGCGCAGTCCGCGACATGTACCTCGGCTGGACGGCGGCACGGATCAAAGGCGAGCAGCCGGACAACGAAAGCTGGGGCAATCTGACAGCCGAGCCCGGAGCGGTCGACTACCTCGAGTTCGAAGATCGGCGGCATGCGGGCGATGTGGGCCGTCCCGGCGGAGCGAGACGACGGTCGAGCGCTGCTGTGGTTTCACGGTGGCGGTTTCATCAGCGGGGGGATCTACTCCCACCGGAAGCTGTGCGGGCACCTCGCGAAGGCGATCGGGGCGCGGGTGCTGAACTTCGAGTACCGCCTCCTTCCGGAGGGCGTCCACCCGGCCCCGGTCGACGATGCGATCGTCGCCTACCGCTGGTTGCTCGCTCAGGGATTCGAGCCGGCGAACATCGCGCTCGGCGGCGACTCGGCGGGTGGCGGGCTCGCGATCACCGCGCAATTGCGGGCACGCGAGCACGGGCTGCCAAAGCCGGCGGCGGCACTGCTGATGTCGCCCTGGGTCGACATGGAGGTGAGCACCGGCTCGTTCCGCACGAACTGGGCAAACGACGCGTTCTTTTACCGGGAGCTCGTGCTCGGCCTCGCGAACGGCTTCCTCGGTCCCGACGGCGACCCGCGCGACCCGCTCGCGAACCCGCTCCACGCCGACCTCGCGGGGCTGGCGCCGACGAGCATCCAGGTCGGCGGCCACGAGACCTTGCTCGACGAGTGCCGAGCGCTCGCCGAGCGGCTGTCAGACGCCGGGGTCGAGACCCGCTTCGAGATTTTCGAGGAGCAGCAGCACACGTTCCAGATGGCGGCGGGCAAGGCCCCCGAGGCCGATGACGCGATCCGTAAGCTCGCCGAATGGGTCCACCCCCGGCTCGGCCTGACGACGCTCGCCAGCGCGGCGGTGATCGCGTGAGCGCCGGCGTCTCCACCGAGCCCGAGTTCGTCCGGGCGACGGAGCGGTATCGCCGTGAACTCGTCGTCCACTGCTACCGCATGCTCGGTTCGGTCGATGACGCCGAGGACGTCGTCCAGGAGACGTACATGCGCGCGTGGCGGGCGTACTCGGGGTTCGAGGGCCGCGCGTCGGTGCGGACTTGGCTGTACCACATCGCCACCAACGCGACGCTGACGGCGCTCGAGCACCACTCCCGCCGCGTGCTGCCATCCGGGCTTGGCGCCCCGAGCGACGATCCGACGACCGACCCGGTGCCGGCGGGTCGCGGAGTTCGGTGGATCGAGCCGATCCCAGACGCGTTGATCGCGCCCGAATCCGAGGACCCCGCCGCGGTCGTCGCGGCGAGAGCCGGCCTTCGGCTCGCGCTGATAGCGAGCCTCCAGCGCCTTCCCGCCCGTCAGCGCGCGGTGCTGATCCTGCGCGACGCGCTGTCGTTCCGCGCCCACGAGGTGGCGGCGATGCTCGGGACGAGCACCGCCGCGGTCAAGAGCGCCCTGCAGCGCGCCCGAGCCACGCTCGACGATGCCGGCGCCGGCGAGCTCACAGAACCAGGCGAGCCGCGCGCGCAGGCGCTGCTCGACCAGTACGTGGCCGCGTTCGAGCGATCCGACATGACGCTGCTCGAACAGGCGCTCCGTGACGACGCCGCGCTCGAGATGGCCGGTTCGACCACATGGTTCGCCGGCAAGCGCACGTGTGTGCCGTACATCCGCCGCTTCCTCCGAAGCCCGGGCGACTGGCGGATGGTGCCGACGGTCGCGAACGGTCAGCCCGCCGTCCTGGCCTACCAACGCGATCAGGGCGGGGTTTACGCGGCGTACGCGGTCGCAGTCCTGACCGTGAGCGCCGCGGGCATTGGCCGGATAACGCTGTTCAGCGACGCCGGCGTGCTCGAGCGCTTCGGCGCCCGCATCATGGACGGGCCGGCACCGTGAGACTTCCGAGCTCGCAGCCGACCGGCGCCCAGGCGGCCGGCATCGTCAGCTCGCGGTCGGCGCTCACGCGAAACTCGGGGGCCGGGCCGAGCACCATCTGGCGGCGCCACACGCTGACGGCTTCGCCGGCGATGTGGGCGGCCAGCTGCTCGCGGAAGCTCGGGTAGCCGACCCCGGCGGGCTTGGTCAGCCACACGCAATGGCCTGCCGGCGCCGCGATCCCTCCCCGCTCGAGGACATACAGGCCCCCAGTCCCGAAGCCGGCAGCATGGGCGACGAGGTCGTGAGCCTCGACGTGCGAGACGTCGACCGCCGCATCGTTGAGGACGCCCAGGGCGGTGTAGTCGTCAACCGCGTACCAGTCCTCATAGCCGTCGCCAGACATCCAAGGGAGCCCTCGCACCCGCGCCGAGCTCGACGCCAAAAGTCCAGCCACCGGAGCCTCCCGCAGACGTCGGTGAAACGCGACCAGCGCCTGCTCGTAGCTCTCTCGCGGCACGCCCTCGAAGGGCCGATGCCAGAACAGGTACGCGAGCATCAGACCGGCGGCTACGCGGTCACGCGCTGGTACAGGTGCTGCGCGGCGGCGATCAGGCTCGCGATGCTCGCCTTGGTGTTGGATTCACCGGAAGCCAGCTCCTGACCGACCAGGTAGTAATAAGGCCCCCTGGCGAACGCGATGTTGATCCCGCCCTGACCTTGCTGTAGGAGCGCGAACCCGCGCGCTCCCGGGATTCCCGGAACGGCGAACGGCTTGAACTGCGGCGCGCTGGTCTTCGACTCCGCGGTCTGAGCCGTAAGCTCGGCTGCGGCGGCCTTATCGGAGTGGAACTGCTCGACGAGCGACAGGCCGGGGGTGTTTCCCATCGTCAGGTCCTCGCGCGCTCCGCGGATGAAGCCAAGCCGCGTCAGCCTGGCGAACTCGGCGTCGAGCTGGCTCGGCGGGAGCTGCTCGGCGGTGACCCAGCTCCGTGCGGTCGAGTTCACCGCCGGCGGGCTTGCCGTGAACCCCCGCAGCTCGTTGTTGGTGAGGAGCCGCCCGGCGATGCCGGCCGGGGGATTCGCGGGCGCGGCTGCCGTCGAGGTCGCCGCCGTCGAAGTCGCCGCCGTCGAGGTGGCAGTGGTGGTGGCGTTCGTGGTGTTGGTAGCCGATTTGTGGCTGCTGCCGCATCCGGCGATCAGCGCCGCGCACACAGCCCCGGCCAGCATCGTTCCCCACGCTCGCATCGAGGCAGATCGTAGGCGTCGAGTCACTGATAGTCAATGACTCACAAGTGTGAGGGTTAATGTGAGAACGTGACGCGGGAGGTGTCAGTTTGGGACGTCTATCCCGTGCTCGCGCCGTCGGGCACCTCGCAGGGCAGCGCCGACGGGTCGTAGTGGGCGCACACCGCGAGCGGGCTCTGGAACAGGCCGACAGACGGGAGCGCCTGCCCGGTGAACGAGAACAGAGTCAGGTTGTCATTCGGCGTGCCGGCGCCGGGCTCCCAGCCGACCCCCGGGATCCATTCGGGCTCCCAGTAGAACACGCCCATGCCGAGGCCGTTCGGCACCTGGGCAAGGATCGAGAGCATGTCGTTGTAGAACGACAACTGGCCCCCGGGCGTGGCCGGGTAACCGTCGGAGACCTGACTGGCCTCCCAGACGAAGTTGCCGGTGCTGTCCCCGCCCGCCAATGTCCACGGATATTGGGACTCGGCGATCACCACCGGCTTGCCGTACCGCGTGGCGAGATCGTCGACGTTCGCTCTCATGTCGGCCAGCGGTCCGTGGAAGAACGGGTAGTAGGAGAGCCCGATCACGTCGAACGGCACGCCGCCGGCGACCATGTGGTCGTAGAACCTGACGCTGTCGGCGTTGTTGCCGCCCTCGTCGAAATGGAGCATGACCAGCAGCTTGTGGCCGCGTGGGTTGGCCGCACGCGCGCCCGCGACCCCCGCCTTCAGAAGCGTGGTCAGGTTGTCCCAACCGGTGTCGGTGGTCCAGTCGACCTGACCCACCGGCCACAGGATGCCGTTACGTATCTCGTTGCCGATCGACACCATGTCGACCGGAGTGCCCTGGGCGGCAAATGCACTGATCACCTGGTGCGTGTAGTTCTGCACCGTGGTCGTCAGCTGGCTCAGGTCCTGGCCCTGCCATGCCGCGGGGATGTCCTGGTGCTGAGGGTCGGCCCAGAAGTCCGAGTAGTGGATGTCGAGGTACAGCTTGTCGCCGGCAGCCTTGATCCGCCGTGCCATCCGGAGGTCGCTGGCGAGGTCGCTGTAACCCGGCGGCGGGTCGACCCACAGGCGCAGCCGCACGTAGTTCAGGCCATGTTTGTTGAGGATCGACAGCGGCGAACCCGGCACGCCGTCGTCGGTGAAGTGAGCGCCGGCCTGCTCCTCCTGGGGCTCGAACGAGAGATCGGCGCCGCGGTCCGGCACGGCACCCGGCGGCGCCGGGGCGAACAGGCGGAGCTCACCGATGCATGGCGGCGTCCCGTCGTTGTCGGTGACGTCGATCGTCACGTATCGGGCCCGAATCATGCGACGGCCCGACGGCCAGTACACGGGCTCTCCCGCCGGCACCGACTGCTGCTGCGCATCGGGGACCGGTTGCAGCGAGCCGGCAGTGGTGCCGTAGCTGAGATTGACCAGCGCGGTGGTGGCGGTGCTGCCGAGGGTCAGCCCGAAGCCGTCCAGCGACCGGACCTGGCCGAGATCGATGGTCAGGCTCCCAGTCCATTCGGTCGAGCACCAGTCCGTCGACGCGCTTCCGTCGATCGCGTTCGCGGCCGGCGAGCCGGACGCCTCCGTGGACGCGGTCGCGGTCCCGGTTAGGCCGATATCCAACGAGGTCCCGCCGCCGTGGGACGACTCGTCGGCGGCGGCGTTGCCGAGCCGGACTGAATGGTTCGGCACGACAGCACCGGCTAGGAACGCCGACGCGCCGCACAGGAGCAGGACACCGAGCAGCCGGACCGAGCTGCGCAGACGATTGTTCATTGATCTCTCCTCGACCGACTCGCGCGACGGGCAACGTGTGCGGGCGCCCGCCGTGATGTGAACGCTAACACCAGACCAGCGATCGTCTTATTACCCATATCCCCCGGCCTCGAACCGGCCAAGCGAGCCGGACCGAGCCGCAGCCCTCGATCCGACCTCGGGCGCTCGTAAGCTTTCGGCGCAATGCGGCTCGCTGGAATCCAGGCCGGGGACATCGTCGAGGTTGATCGCCTCGGCCGCCGGTTTCATGCCCTCGTCACCGAGAACGCGCCGGGTGGTCTGGCGGTCCAGCCACTCGACCGGCGGGTCAGCTACCGAAGCTGCCGGGCCTATGACGTGGTCGCGCATTGGGCCAAGCGCGGACGGCTACGGGCCGACGACGCGCCGCACGAGCTCGAGCTGTCCGAAGCGTCCGGCCAGCTCGAGCTCGAGTAAGGCGTCAGACCGGGATGCTCCCGTGCGCGATCCCGAGGTCACGGAGCTCGTGCTCGGGCGGGATCCCGCCCGTCTCATCGATCAGATCGATCAGCTGCTCGAAGTAGCGCTCGAACCCGCCTGGGGTCACGAGCACGAACGACCGCGCCGGATCCTGGCCGGCGTTCGCGAACGTGTGCGGCGTGCCGCGGGGCACGAACGCGACCGTCCCGGGCCCGGCCTCGTATGCGTGATCGCCGACCCGGAATGCCAGCGTGCCTGCCACGACGTAGAAGGTTTCGTCGAAGTCGCGGTGCACGTGCATCGCCGGGCCGGGGTAGCCGCCGGGCACGACCTGCTCGATCAGACCAAGTAGACCGCCGGTCTGCACCCGGCGCAGGCGGACCGTGATCGAGCCGCCGAGAACTGAGCGAGTGGTCGCCTCGTCGAATGGTTGGATGACGGGGCGGATTTCGGTTGAGTTGAGAGTGTTCATGGCCGGCATCGTCGGTCGGTGACACCGCCGGCGCAATCCCAGAAAACGAGGGATTTGCGGGTCCGCCCGCCGCTGCGACAATGGACCCGTGCCTCCCAGAACCAGCGACTACAACCGGGTCGCGCGCCGAATCGAACTCGCTCTCGATCAGCCGCCGGCGAGCGCCGACGGAGCGATCGAGACGATCTTGGAGGCGTCGGCAGACGTGCTCGGCATCACCGGATCTTGCTGGCATCACACCGATCCGGGCTCCGGCCTCCCGACCACCAACTCGATGCTCGGCGAGCCTCCGGGGAGCCTTGAGGAGTCGCTCATCTACGAGTTCCGTCGCCCCGACATCAACCGCTTCGACGAGCTGCGGTCACGCCGGTCGCCGGTGTCTGCGATCTCGACGGAGACCGGCGGCGAGCTCCGGGTCAGCGCGCGGTTCCGCGAGATGATCGAGCCGGCCGGCTCGGCGGACGAGCTCCGCGTGGCCTTCGTCGATCAGTTCGGGCTGTGGACCGCGCTCGCCATCTTCACCGATCGCCGGATGACCGCCGAGGATCTGACGTTTGTGTCGGCGCTGCTCCCGATCGCCACCCCGGCGCTCCGCTCCGCCGCCGCCGCGCAAGCGCTCACGGGCTGCTCGCCCGCCGCCGCGCCCCCGGAGCACGATGGCCCGTCCGTGCTGATCCTCAACCGGGACGACCGGATCGTGACCGCCGACGCCACCGCGCGCCGGCGGCTGGCGATGGTGCCCGAGCCCCGACAGATCGAGCTTCCGGGGCTGATCGCGTTCGTCTCGGCGCAGGCGCGCTGGGGAGCCGACGGTCGATCGTCGACGGCGCGGATGCGCACCGACGACGGCCGGTGGTTCCTCGTCAACGCATCGCGGCTCGACAGTGTCGGCAGCGGCGACGTCGCGGTCGTGATGCAGCCGGCCCCCGCGCTGAGGGTGCTCGACGGCGCGCTACGCGCGCTCGGGCTCACCACGCGCGAGCGCGAGGTCACCGCGCTTCTCCTCCAGGGGCACTCGGCGAAGGCGATCGCCGGGGCGCTTACGATCTCGCCGTGGACCGTGCAGGACCACATCAAGGCGATCTACGAGAAGACCGGCGTGCGGAGCCGACCCGAGCTGGTAACACTCGTGCCCGGCGCCGTCGTCTCAGCATGAGAAAGGTCATTGGATGATCCGCAGCCCGTTTCCGGACGTCGAGGTTCCGGATGTCCCGTTCACCGATTTCATCCTCGCGCGCGCCAGCGAGCGCGGCGACAAGCCGGCGTTGATCGACGGGCCCAGCGGCCGGACGATCACCTACCCCGAGCTCGTGGAATCGGTGCACGGTCTGGCCGCCGGCCTCGCCGAGCGAGGGTTCGGCAAGGGCGACGTGCTTGCGCATTACACGCCCAACCTCCCGGAGTACGCGGTCGCCTTTCATGGCGTCGCGACGGCCGGCGGCGTGAACACCACCGCCAACCCGTTGATGACCGTCGAGGAGTTCTCGACCCAGCTCGAGGACTCCGGCGCACGGCTGTTGCTGACCGTGCCCGAGCTTTTGGAGAAGGCGACCGCCGCGGCGGCCGGGACACGCGTCGAGGAGATCCTCGTCTACGGCGAGGCGGCCGGCGCCACGCCATTCGCGTCGCTGGTGCGGACCGGAGCGGAGCCACCCGCGGTCGCGATCGACCCCGGCGTTGACGTGATCGCGCTCCCATACTCGAGCGGCACGACGGGTCTGCCGAAGGGCGTGATGCTGACCCACCGGAACCTCGTGGCAAACATCTGCCAGTGCACTCACCCCGGGGTGTCTGACAAGACTGACGCACAGTTCGCGCAGGAGCGCGCGATCGCCACGTTGCCGTTCTTTCACATCTACGGGCTTGTCGTGCTGATGAACATCCCACTGTTCCGCGGCGCGACGGTCGTGACGATGCCGCGCTTCGACCTGGCCCAGTTCCTGCAGACGATCCAGGACTACCGCATCACGCGGTCGTGGGTGGTGCCACCGATCGTGCTCGCGCTGGCCAAGCACCCGCTCGTCGACGAGTTCGATCTCTCGAGCCTCGAGTACATGAACTCAGGCGCCGCCCCCCTTTCGGCCGAGCTCGAGGTCGCATGCGGCGAGCGGCTGGGCTGCCTGATGCAACAGGGCTACGGACTCACCGAGACCAGCCCGACCACCCACTGGGTGACGGACAAGCTCGCGGGAACGATGCCGGGCTCGATCGGGCCGGCGGTCCCGAACACGGAGTGCCGGATCGTCGACGTCGTGACCGAGGAGGACGTCGCGGCCGGTGAGCCGGGCGAGCTCTGCATCCGCGGCCCGCAGGTGATGAAGGGCTACCTCAACAACCCCGAGGCCACCGAGCACTCGATCGACGCCGACGGATGGTTCCACACCGGCGACGTGGCCCGGCTCGACGAGGACGGATCGCTGTGGATCGTCGACCGGATCAAGGAGCTGATCAAGTACAAGGGCTACCAGATCGCTCCCGCCGAGCTCGAGGCGCTGCTCCTCACCCACCCGGCGATCACCGACACGGCCGTTATCCCGGTTCGCGACGAGGAGGCCGGCGAGATCCCGAAGGCGTTCGTCGTCGTCGCCAGCGACTCGATCACCGCCGACGAGATCATGCAGTTCGCGGCCGAGCGCGTCGCGCCCTACAAGAAGATCCGCGCGGTTGAGATCGTCGACGAGATACCGAAGTCTCCGTCGGGCAAGATCCTGCGACGGGTGCTGATCGAGCGCGAGCGCGAGCGGGCGGCGGCGGCATCCGGCTAGTCGGCTCAGCCCGACGAGGTCGACTCATGATCGTCGAGCGCGGCCCAGGACCGGTTCACCCCTGCCGCGGCCTCTTGCCCCTACCCAAGGCTGTCGGTTCCTACACGCCCGTCCCGGCTCGAACCCGCGGGTCGGCTATAAGACGCACATGAAGGCGATCCAGTTCAGCCGGTTCGGCGGTCCCGAGGTCCTCGAGGTCGTCCAGCTGCCCGATCCGCGGCCGGGGCCGGGCCAGATCCGAGTGGCAGTTCGCGCCGCGGCCGTCAATCCGATCGACTGGAAGGTCCGGAGTGGCGCGATGGGCGGCGAGCTTCCCCAGACGACCGGTCGCGAGGTCGCCGGCGTCGTCGATGAGCTCGGCGACGGGGTCACCGATGTCGCGCCCGGGGACGCTGTGTTCGGGTTCGCCGCGGGCGGCGGCGGCGCCGCCGAGCTCGCGCTCGCCGCCGACTACGCTCGGGTCCCGCCGTCGCTGGATTTCGCCGGGGCCGCCGGGCTACCGGTCGCGGTCGAGACCGCGGTGCGAACGCTCGACCTGCTCGGCGTCGGCGGCGCCACGACTGTGCTCGTCAACGGCGCGGCCGGCGCCGTCGGCAGCTCCGCGGTGCAGCTGGCGCGGGCTCGCGGCGCGCGCGTGATCGGGACCGCCAGCCCCGGCAACCACGACTACCTGCGCTCGCTCGGCGCCGAGCCGACGACCTACGGCGACGGCCTGGTCGAGCGGGTCCGCGAACTCGCTCCCGACGGCGTCGACGCCGCCCTCGACGCTGCCGGCGGCGGCGCGCTTCCGGCACTCGTCGAGCTCGCGGGCGGCGCCGAGCACGTGGTCACGATCGCTGATTACGCCGGCGCCCAGGCCACCGGTGTCAGTTTCAGCGGCGGCATGGGGACCGCGCGTGCGGTACATGCGCTGAAGGAAATCGGCGAGCTGATCGAGTCCGGCCGGTTCGCGCTGCCGGTGGCGCAGACGTTCCCGCTCGAGCAGATCGGCGACGCCCACCGCGTGAGCGAAGGCGGTCACGTCCGCGGCAAGCTCGTGCTGCTCGTCGGCTGAGACGAGCGTTTATCTGCGGGCGCGGCTAGCGGGGGGGCACCTGCTGAACGGCCCAGGCATTCCCGTCCGGATCGCTGAAGAACACGAACGATCCCCACGGGAACTCCTGAACGTCGCTGACCTCCACCCCGCGGCCGGCCAGCTCGGAGTGCGCCTGCTGGATGTCCGCGACCACCATCTGCACGCCCCTCACCGAGCCCGGCGGGGCCTCGGTGATGCCCTTGCCGAACGTGATCGAGCACGCCGAGCCGGGTGGCGTCAGCTGAACGAAGCGGATCTCGTCACTGACCGTGTGGTCGTGGTCAACGTGGAATCCGACCTTGTCGGCATAGAACGACTTCGCGCGGTCGACGTCGGACACCGGGATCGCCACGAGCTCGAGCTTCCAGTCCACGAACGTCTCCTTTCGGTAGGTGCTGTGGCCATACGGGATCGATCCGACACAGTACGGAGGATCGAGGTCCGTTTTGGTCCGCAGAGTCTGTTTTCGAGCGTGCAGCGGGCTAAGCGACGCCGTCGACGAACGCCCGAAGCGCGTCGTTCGCACCGCCGACCACGGGCTCGCCGTGAGCCAGCAGCAGCAGATCGAAGTCGAGCTCGAGCAGCCGGCGGTAGGCCTCGCGCAGCTGGTCCTTGGTCTGCTCGGGGTCATCCATCAGCTGGTCGGGAACGAACCCCAGCGGATCGCCGGCGCGCCAGCGGACCACGCCATCCGCGCAGGCGAGCGCCCGGTGTCGCGGGATGTACAACGCGGTCTCGTCGGGGCAGATCGCGTCGACCTCGTGCACCGAGATCTCGCCCGGGAGCTCGGCGCCGAAATCGAAGGCCTCGACGGGGCCGCGTCCCTCGAGCTCGTACAGGCCGTTCCGGATGCAGTGAACCGAGGTCCCGTAGGACTCGTTGAGCCGCCATGCGTCCCGATCGTGGTGGCGGTTGGTGAGGATCACGTGGGCAGGCGCGCCGTGCCCGTCGAACCACTCGAGCCCCTCCGGCGGGATCAGTGGGTCGATCAGAACACGCTCGGCCTCGAGGTAGTACGAGCTGACGTACATGCCGATCGAGTCGCGACGCGCGGTCCAGTGCCAGAGTCCGGGAGCGATCTCGATCATCGTGCCGCTAGCGTAGCCGCGCCGCGGCGCGCTGCCGCGCCCCACCGCGCCCCGAGTCGCCGAGTACCGCACCTGCGCTAACAACCGGGAACCGGCGGTTTGCCGTTGATCGGTCAATTACAATCATAAGCATGGATATGAGCGCAACGGATGGCATCACCTCGGTCGTGGAGGTCCCCGGCTCGGCAGACGCGACGACCTCGCCGGTTGCGGTCCGCCCGGGAGCGTGCGCGACCGACGAAGAGTCCTCGAGCCTCGAGGGCGTCGCGCTCGAAGCCTGGCGGAGCTACCTCCAGAGTCACGCGACGATCGTGCGGCTGCTCGATGCCGAGCTTATCTCCGAGCACGGAATCACCACCCGCGACTACGAGGTGCTGCTCTACCTGGCCCAGTCGCCCGATCGCCGGTTGCCGATGTCGGCGCTCGCCGAGAGCACGATGCTGACCCGGTCGGGCATCACGCGCCTCGTGGACGGTCTGGTCGCGGGCGGCTTCATCGAGCGAGTCTCGTGCCCGAACGACGCACGGGTCTCGTACGCGCAGTTGACCGACAACGGCTTCGAGAAGCTCCGCAGCGCCGGCTGCACGCACGTGGGCAGCATCCGCCGGCTGTTCCTTGAGCACTTCGACGCCGACGAGACCGGCCAACTCGCCGTTCTGCTCGGACGCCTCCCCGGCGCCGGGCGCGGCGGCTCCTGCACGGTCGAGTAAGAGCCTGTCTCAAAACGTTGGCACGCGTCTGGCGGCGGCGGATCGTCGCGAGCCACGCCCTTGACAGCTCCTTGCCGCGGCAACCAATTTTGTGCTAGGTTGGTTGCGTAGTCAACCACCTACGAACGGAGCCCCCGTGTCCGCCACCATCTCCCTCGAGAGCATTCCCGCCGGGACATACAACGTCGATCCGGTGCACTCGAACGTCGGGTTCGAGGTTCGTCATATGGGAATCGCCACCGTCCGCGGCGCCTTCCGCAAGTTCGAGGGCACGGTCGACGCCACCGGCGACGCGCCTGTCCTCCAGGGCGCCGTCGAGGTGGCCAGCGTCGACACGAATGAGCCGAACCGCGACGGTCACCTGGCGTCGCCCGAGTTCTTTGACGCGGAGAGCCACCCGAAAATCACCTTCCACTCCACCGCCGGCGCCGCAACCGACGACGGCAAGATCCGCCTGAACGGCGAGATCACGATCAAGGGCATCACGAAGCCGATCGAACTGACCGGCGTCGTCTCCGAGGGCGGGACCGACCCCTGGGGCAACGAGCGCATTGGCCTCGAGCTTGAGGGAGCGATCGACCGCCGCGAGTTCGACCTCAAGTGGAATCAGACGCTTCCGAACGGCAACCTGCTCGTCTCCAACGAGGTCAAGCTGGTCCTGAGCGTTTCGGCCGTGAAGGCCGCCTAACCCGCATGCGGCTCCTGACGATCTCGGGAAGCTTGCGGGTCGGGTCACACAACACGGCGCTGCTGCGCGCCGCCGCGGAGCTCGCGCCGGAGGGCGTCGAGGTCCACCAGTTCGAGGGCCTCGACCGGCTCCCCCACTACAACGAGGACCTCGACACCGACGAGCCGCTCGCCGAGGTGAAGCGCCTCCGCGACGAGGTGGCGGCGGCGGACGTCGTCCTGATCTCGACCCCCGAGTACAACGGGAGCGTCCCGGGCCATCTGAAGACGGCCATCGATTGGGCCTCGCGACCGTTTGGTCCGGGCTCGTCGCTGTGGGGAAAGCCGGTCGCGGTGATCGGCGCGAGTGTCACCGACTACGGCGCGATCTGGGCCCAGGATCACCTGCGCAAATCGCTGGGCCTCGCCGGCGCGCGCGTACTCGACCTCGAGCTCGCGATTCCGAAGGCGCCTGACGAGTTCGGTCCGGACGGGGAGCTGAAGGATCCCGAGACACGCGCGCGGCTGGCCGAGATCGTGAACGGTCTCGTCGCTCATCATGAGTCGGCCTCGAAGACGGCGGTTTAGTGTGGCGACCACGTCAGCGGACCTGCAGAGCACGCCACCGGGGCGGATCGACGCCGCCACCACACTCGGACCGGTCGCCCTGACCGTCTCTGAACTCGACCGCTCGCGCGCGTTCTACGAGCGGTCGATCGGATTGCGGGCCACCGAGCTCGACGACGGCACGCTGGCGCTCGGAGTGGCCGGCGAGAAGCCGCTGGTCGAACTGCGGGGCGATACCGCGGCGCCGCGACTGAACCGGCGCGCCCCGGGTCTCTATCACCTGGCGATCCTGATGCCGACCCGGCTCGACCTCGCGTTCGCGCTGGCCCGCCTGGCCGAGACCCGCTGGCCGCTCGACGGCGCCTCCGACCATCTCGTGAGCGAGGCGCTCTACCTGTCGGATCCCGACGGCAACGGGATCGAGATCTACCGTGATCGCCCGCGTACGGACTGGAGATACGTCGGCGACCAACTCCAGATGTCGACGCTGGCGCTCGATCTCAACGACGTGCTCGGCGAGCTCCGAGTCGCCACCGAGCTCCAGGCCGCCGCGCCGCCGGGGACGACGATCGGCCACGTGCACCTTCAGGTCGTCGACATCCCGGAGGCCGAGGCGTTCTACCACGGCGTGCTCGGCTTCGACGTGTCGGCCAGCGGCTACCCGGGCGCGTTGTTCGTGTCGGCGGGCGGCTACCACCACCACATCGGGCTCAACACCTGGCACAGCGCCGGCGCCTCCCGCGCGGCGCCGGGCTCGGTCGGACTGCGCTCGTTCACGATCGATCTCCCGGATCAGGAACAGCTCGCTGCGGTGCTCGCGCGGATCGACGCCGCGTCGATTCCCAGCACCCAGGTTCCGGGCGGCGTGCTCGTGAGCGACCCGTTCGGCAACGACGTGATTCTGAGAGGCCGGCCCGAGCGGCAGGTCAGCGCCCGAACGCCCGGCCGAACCGACGGTTGAACACATCCCGCCCGAACGGCTGAAGCCCGTTCGCGGCGGCGAAGCCGAGATGGCCGGACCCGTCGGTGGCTTTCCGTGAGGCCCGCGTGAACTTCCCGTGACCGAGTCCTTGCCACCCGGAGCACGCGCGTCGCTACCCTACGTGCCGCGGCGACGTGGCGGAGTGGCTACGCAGCGGCCTGCAAAGCCGTCTACACCGGTTCGATTCCGGTCGTCGCCTTGGCCGATTAGCAGGGGAAACGGGGCTTGTAACAAACCGCACGTGTCCCCGTTGTGTCCCGAGATTCGCGCACCGCGCCGAGGCGCTCTACGCGTATGCGCGGTCGCCAGATGCGCCGATTCCGGGCCTGACCGGTTCGTGGCCGTCACGCGGACGCACGGCGCTGTGCTCGTCGCCTGGAGCACGTCGTTCGTCGTCAAGCAATGCAGGTCGCCGCCGTGAGAGAGAGGCTGAGCGTCCCCAGGCGTTCCCGGAAATGCCTCATATGCAGGACATACCTCAAACCGGAGTGACGCTGAAGAGCCCTGGCGGCTCCACTGATGTACGCGTTTGGTACGCGCGAGGCGGAGACAGGCCGGGTTGCTTTGGCCGGGTTGATCGGCATTCACTGCGCGTCGAGCTCGCGCCTGCAGGTTGGCGAGCCATGGCACCGGTGAGCGTCGCCGGTGGTCGGCGGGTGACATCGCGCTCCTTGGGTCGGATCGGGTCAGCCTCCGGCGGGGGCAAGGCCAGCCGGATGCTCAGGACAGAGGGCGCTCCGGCCGACGTGCCCCCGGAACGGTGATCGCACACAAGCAGCTCTGTCTGCGGCCCTGCCTGGTTGAGTCCATGTCCGCGACGGCTGCCAGCGTGTGACCATGCCACGCTTCTCGTACCCCCGCCGCCAGGAGTACCGGCGCCTGCGCCGCGCAGCGGCGAGCGGCGCGGCAGGGCTCGTGGCGCTCACGCTCGCAATCATCGTCGCGGACTCTGGCGCCTGGGGGGTCGCGACGGCGCTGCTGCTGGTCGCCGTCGGCTTGCTCGTCGACGCTCGCCGTTGGGCACGCCTGGCTGCCCGCAGCCGGATCGGTGCCCGGTCAGAAGACGAGGTGCGCCAGGCGCTCGCTGCCCTCGAGGCGGAGGGGTGGCGGCTGCATCACTCGCTCGCGTATCGGCGGCCGCGGTGATATCGACAGCGTGGCGATCGCGCCGACGGGGATCGCGTTCGCGATAGAGGTCAAGACGAGGTCGTTTGAGCGTGGTCATCTTGCCGCGGTGCGGGCGATGGCGGTGTGGCTCTACCGCCGCCGGCGGCGGTGGTGTCGCCGCGGCGCGCTCCCGGTGCTGTGCGTCGTGCGCGCACGGGCGGTGGAGCGGATCGATGATGGGGTGCTGATCGTGTCGGTGGAGCGGCTCGTGGGGGCGCTTCGCACCGCGGCCGGGACGGCGACGGCGTCCGGGGTTCATCGCTGCGGACGTCTCGCGCCGCTGACGGTGGCCGGGGCGTCGCGTTCCCTGCTGGCGCCGCCCGTGGCCGGGAGCTGAACCGGGGTGCGGCGACGTGCCGGGCCGCGGGGTGTGGTCAGGCGGGTGGGTTCTGGCCGGCTTCGTTGGCCAGGACGCAGACGACGAGGAGGTGCGCGATGCAGTCGGCGATCGCCTCGGGCACGCTGGGGATGTCGCGGTCGAGCGCGCCGATAGCGAGCGCCGCGAGCCTGCCGGCCTGTTGGGCGTGCTCGACCAGCGCCGGCGTGTCGCGCGTCGGTGAGGCGTGCTCGAGCCAGTCGGCTGTCTGCTCGTAGGCGAGTGGGAGCCATTCGTCGGGGTGATAGCCGCGGGAGCGGCCGTCGGCCTCCAGTGCCAGCTGGCAGCGGTAAAGGCTGCCGGTGGCGGTCGCGTCGATCGTGGCCAGCAGCCCGACGGCAACCCCGGCGCCGGCTTGGCTTCGCGGGTCCGGGAGGACGTGCAGCACGTTGGAGGCGACGGCGAGGCTGATCAGCCGCGGCACCGCGGTGGCGAGCAGCGTGATCGGACGCTCGGGCGGCGGCTCGCCGGCGGGCAGGTCGCTGGATCCGCGGCGGTACGCGGCCTGGTGGCGGTCTGCGAGCTCGCTCGGCTGTCCACGGGCGAGCCACGCGGCGATAGATGCAGTCGAGGCTGTGCACGGTTTCGAAGCCAGGAGCGCGCTTGCGACCGCCGGCACGGGGTCGAAAGCCGCAGCGGTCGCCAGCGTAGAGATTCGCAGCCCCAAGGGAGGCTCGGCCTGGCGTTGGCCGGTACTTGCCGTGTGTGCGCAACCAGCCGAGAACACAGTCCGGGGGACGATCAGGCGCTGGGGAGCGCCGCTCACGCGAGCGAGCGGGAGCTGCGTGACGCGTATGCGGCGGCCGTCTCGCACGGCGCCCGCAACACGCGGTGCGCGGCCGATGAGGAGCGCTCCTACGGGACGTTGCGGCTGCTGGGGCTGGCGACGCTGCGTCTGCCGGACCTGTTCCTGTACGCGCATGTGGCCCAGGCGTTCTGCGAGGACCCGGAGGTCGATCGGGTCCCGGCGGTGGTCGTGGACGCGGTGCGGGTGATCGCCGCGGGGGCGCTTCGGCTCGCGCATCGGGCGCTCGAAACACACGCCCGCGAAACCGGCGGTGGACCCGGCGCGTGGATCGACCGGGCGCTCGAGCGGGCCGCCGCATGGCTCGCCCGCCCGCTCGAGGCTGACGTCCCAGCGCTACTGGACCACGCGCGACGGGCGGCGATCGCGCTAACCCGCGCGACGAACGCCACCGCCGAGGACCAAACGCTCGTGCCCGCCGAGATCGCGGACGGGCTGGCGCACCTGCTCGCCGTCTATCTGATCGCGACGACCGTCGCATGCTCGGACATCCGCTGAGCTCGGCGTTGTGAGCGGTGCGACGGCTGTTCGTCATCGCGCTCACGCTCACCGTCGGCCTGCCGACGGTGGCGGTCCTGATGCTGGTCGCCGCCGCCGGCTCGCAGGCACAGTGCGGCGGCGACGGGCCGGCAGGTCCCGGCAGCGCCCCTGGGATTCCTGCCAGTCTGCTCGGGATCTATGACCAGGCGGCCGGCGCCTACCAGCTCGGACTGCAGGGATGGGCGTACCTGGCCGCGATCAACTACGTGGAGACCCGCTTCGGCCAGGACCTCTCCCCCTCCAGCCAGGGCGCGATCGGATGGATGCAGTTCGAACCCGGCACGTGGGCTCAGTACGCCGTCTCCGCCGACCCGACAAAGCCCGGCGCGCCACCCGACCCCTATGACCCTTGGGACGCGATCTTCGCCGCCGCCAACGACCTGCACGCCAACGGCGCGCCAGGCGACTGGCCGCAGGCGATCTACGCCTACAACCACGCCGGCTGGTACGTCTCAGAGGTCAAGCAACTCGCCCAGCACTACACCCAAACTGCGGGCAGCGCGGTCGCGATCGACGCCTCGCAGGCCGCCCCGCAGGCGGGTTGCGTTGCCGTCGGTCCGACCACGCGCGGGTCGGCGGCGCGGATCCTCCCCGACGGGCTCGCCGCGGCACCCCAGGACGCGCCCGCCCCCGTGCGGGCGGCGATCGCGGCGGGCAACCGGATCATCGACGCCTCCTACAGCACCGAGCGCGAGCCGAACATGCTCACCACGGTGATGTCCGCCTATGACTGCTCGGGGTCGACCGACTTCGTGCTCTACAACGCCGGGCTGAACGCGGCGCAGGTCGATGTCGGCGACGGGATCGCCGGTGACTCGGGGATGCTCGAGAGCTACGGCGATCCCGGCCCGGGCCGGTGGATCACCGTGTTCGCCTCCGGCGGGCACGCGTTCATCGAGATCGCCGGCATCCTGCTCGACACCTCCAGATTCGGCGCGCCCACGATGCCCACGGGCAGCGGGCCGCGCTGGCAGCCCACATCGATCCTCCCGGCCCAGCTCAACGACGGAAACAGCTGGACCGAACGACACCCCCCGGGCCTATGAGACCCGGCAGCATCTCGAGGCGGTCGCTCCTGGCCGCCCTCTGCCTGCTCGTGATCGGCATCGCCGCCCGGCAACCGGCGACGACCTCGCGCACCCGAAGGACCCGCGCGGCGGCCGCCCGGATTCGGCCGCCCACGGCCGCGCGACCGACCACACCGACGCCGAAGCCGCCGGGCCCGGATGCGCGGACGACCGCCGTGACGTTCGCGCGGGCATACGCCCGCTACCTGGCCAATCGGCTGCCCGCCGAGCGGCTGCCGACGCTCTCACCAGCGGCAGCCGCGATGGTACGCCAGAGCGGGCCGCTCCCCGCACGCCTGCACATCAGGCGAGTGCAGCTGATCAGCGTCCACGGAGCCGCCACGAGTTGGACGGCACGATTCGCGGTCATTGACAGTCGCGGCCGGTTCGCCCTCCCGGCCGGGCTGCTGCTCGCCCCGGGCAGCGCCGGATGGCAACTCGCCGAGCTGGTCGCACCCGACCCCGACATCCTGATCGCCTCCCCCGCCCCGGCCGCGCGACCGGTCGGCCCGGACGCGGCACGCGACACGGCGATCACGTTCACCACCGACTACCTCGCCTACACCTACGGCCACGCCAGCGCCGGACAGCTCCGCAGAGTCACCAGCGCGCTGCGCGCCGCGCTCGCCACCAACCCGCCGAGGGTGCCGCCGACGGTGCGCGCGCTCGACCCCCGGATCGCGAGCCTCGCGCTCTCACCCGACGGCAAAGGGTGGCTGGCGAGCGCGAACGTCACCGACGGACAGAACACCTACCAGGTGATCAGCATCCTCGGTCAGGTCCACGGGAGCTGGCGCGTGATGGCGGTGCGCTCCGCAGGATGAGCGCCACAAACAGCACACGTCCCGCAGATCCGGGCCCGCGGGCATTTCGGTCACGCCACGCCTGAAGACTTGACCAGCCGGATCTTGCATCGCCGCTCGCGATTCACCCGACGCGGGCTACCCACATCGGTGCGCACCCACCGCGGTAATCCCGACGAAGCCGGGCCGGGCGCTGCCGTGACACCGCGGCGTCTCGGCGTCGCCCAGCGGGCCTGTCCGTTGCACAAGGGTTAGCTGGACGCCGTGCAACCATCCGGACAGGTCCGCGCTGCCTCCTACGCGGCAAAACGCTCGTCCGTCGGCCCGCACGCGGGGCGCCAGCCCCCTTCGCGGTAGCAATCGTCAGGTGGATGCGCAGACGCAGCGATCGCGAGCGCGTGGGGCGACCTGCATCTCGCGTGACGAAGCCGACGGTGGCGAACTCCTCGGCTGCGCTGCCGGACGGCTCACTTTTTGGATTGGCGCAGGTGGGTCAGTATTCAGACGGCGCCCACAAGGCTGCCTCGAAAGCTGCGGAGGCGGGCAGCTCATGGCGGCCCGCCCCCATCCCGATTGAGTTGGGATCTATATCGCCCGCGGCGGGTTTGGAGCGCCCAGGTGGCCGCGGGGCTGTTGTCCTTTGTCTTGTCGGTGGGCGCTGCGCGCGGCTTGAGCGACGTGTCCGAGATGTCTAGACGCGGCAGGGAATGAGCGAACGGGCTACTGATCGGATGGACGCTCGGGATTTATCCGCCATGGTTGCCCTGCAGATTTGCGCAGGCGGGGCACTGGTAGACGATCGCGCGCCGGGACTCGCGGTCCGCCGCTCCGAGGGCTACCTCGAGCTATGTGACCGCAAGGAGGACATCGTCGTCTCGGGTGGTGGGGACATTCCGACAATCGAGGTTGAGCAGACCATCTCCGAACGTCTGGGCCGCTGACCGCCGGGCTCAGCCGAAACAATGCGGCCCGGCGGTCGATGGCATGCAGCCGTGGCCGCCGTCGCACGCCGGAGGCAGCGGCTGGGGAGATGCCCCGCCCGGCGCGAACTTACCGGGCGCGGGCGCCTGCGGACCCCCCGCCCGAACGCGGGCTACAGTCCGGCAGCGGCAGCGGCGGCGGCCACGGTGCCACGCCCTCCCAGAATGGCGGGGCCGGCGTTGGACTGCAGGGCGGCCTCGGCGGGGTCGCTAGCGCTAAGCCCAACCCTAGGTTCGGACGCTATTTATGCGACCGCCTTCGAGAGCTGTCGAGTGCGACTTTGACCGCCAAGGGCTGCGGCGTAAACCGCACCGTGATGACGCCGTCGGCGAGCACGTAGTCCGTTTTCTCGAGGCGTAGCGTCCCTCGCTCGCGGGGCCCCGCATACCGCCGGCGCGCACTAGCTTCTCCCGGTCGACGACCTCCGCCCGGACGGGCCAGGCTGGATGTCGGAGTGGATCAGGCTCACCGCGTGCCAGACCGAGAAAGTCCTGGCGGAGGTGCCGCTGGCGGGCTTGTCCTCGTCTGTGGTGAGAAACGCGATCAGGTGGAGCAGCCTGAGTGCTCCTCGCACCACCCTGTCGAGACCCGAATCGGTCACGCCAAGATCCGCCCGCATCGCGGCCGCGTTCTCGGGATCGAACTCCATACCCTCGGCCTCCAGACGCGCCGAGATGGCGATCGGGTCGGGCCTCTGTGACCGGGCGTACTCGAGGATCGCCGGCGGGAACTCGCTGCTGCCCTCGTCAACGTTGGCGACGACCAGGACAGACTTGGCTGTCAGGGGTTGCAGCAGCCTAAGTGGATCCGGCGCGTCGGCTGCGGGCGGAACGGTCCCACTGGGCCGATCGGACGGCAGGGCCTTGATCAGCTGACCGAGCCGTTGCGCCTCGGCGACCGCTCGCCGTCACCGCTTTAGGCCGTGCGCGCGGCACCTGCGGGGCGCCGCTCGGCCTGCTCGAGCTCACGCGTAGATCAGCTCGGTCTCGATCGTCTCGACGTCGGCCAGCAGGTCGAATCGGCCTTCGAGATGGACGACGTTCGGATCTTCGTGAACCCGGGCCACATGAACGATCGCATCGGTCTCGCGGATGCTGGCCAGGAGCTGGTTGCCCAGATCTTCAAGCGCCGGGCACCGGCGATGAACCGGCGATATCGTGGGAAACGATCCGTGTCCGGGACCTACTTCGATGCTCCCACGGGTTGGGCTACGGCGTCGAGCCGTGGTCGTCGACCGGGACCACCGCGACGCTGGGCTCGATCGTCGTGAATGGACAGTTGGCTCCTCCCGCGGCCAGGCCGGCCAGGGCGCTGACCAGCGACGACTTGCCGGGTTTCGGTATGCCAGCGATCCCGACCATCACCGGCGTGCCTTTGTCGCGCAGTCGCCAGGAGGCAGCCTGAGCGGTCCGTGAAAATGTCGTCGTCACCGGCAGGTCGAAAGGGGCGAGACACGGCCGCGCGCGGAGCAAGGCTCAGCACTCTCATGTCGTGACCCACCTGTCCCAAGCACCCAGGATGTATGCGTCTAGTGCACACGCAGCGCGCCCAAAGACGCGTCTGATCGAGTCGGCCGGTCGACCAATTCTTCAGCGGGCTGACCTGGAGTGGTTGCCGATGTCGCGACAACGCAGTCGGCATATCCTAATTTGTCTGCATTTACCGGCTATTTCCGTGGCCGGCTTTGCGACACGAGCAGGACACAAACGGGACATATTTTCTTACGACTTAAGGCGTTTCGGCGTCCGTGAACCGGGATAAGTAAATACCGGGAATGTGTGCAACGAATGCCTATGTTTTCACAGCGCGCTCGGGCGCGAGCGAAAGCGGATCGCCGACGATGACGGTCGGCTTTGACGAAGGCGCGGTCCGGTAGGCAATGCAACGCCTGCACCTCAGGATTTGCGCATTGGTCCTGGTGCTGAGCATCGCGGCGGTTGTCAGCCCGATCTCGGCCGCGTCCGCGGGATCCCTCGTTTCGTCCGTCTATGGCGGTGCGGTGGCCACGACCTCCGCGGCCGTCGCACCGGCGACACCCGCGGTCGCCCGCACGACGGGTCCGGCATCCGGCACATCTACGGCCGCAGCGAGTACCACTCCTCCCCCGACGGCTTCCGCAGCGTCGGCCACATCGGCCACGACGTCCACGGTGGCATCTACGGTAAGGAGTGCCGCCCCCGCCCCGAGCACCAAGCCGGCGGTGCCGTCTGCAGCACCGGCGGCGGCAATGCCCGCGACCAAGCCAGCGGTGTTGTCTGCCGCACCGCCAGCGGCATCGCCCGCGACCAAGCCAGCGGTGCTGTCTGCCGCACCGCCAGCGGCATCGCCCGCGACCAAGCCAGCGGTACCGTCCGCAACACCGCCAGCGGCATCGCCCGCGACCAAGCCAGCGGTACCGTCCGCAACACCGCCAGCGGCATCGCCCGCGACCAAGCCAGCGGTACCGTCCGCAACACCGCCAGCGGCATCGCCCGCGACCAAGCCAGCGGTACCGTCCGCAACACCGCCAGCGGCATCGCCCGCGACCAAGCCAGCGGTACCGTCCGCAACACCGCCAGCGGCATCGCCCGCGACCAAGCCAGCGGTACCGTCCGCAACACCGCCAGCGGCATCGCCCGCGACTAAGCCAGCGGTACCGTCCGCCACACCGCCAGCGGCATCGCCCGCGGCGTCGTCGGTTGCGAAGCCGGTGAGCACGTCGAGCGTGCCGACGGCGGTATCGACCGCCCTCGGTGCGGTGGCGAAGCCGGTGAGCACGTCGAGCGTGCCGACGGCGGTATCGATCGCCCTCGGTGCGGTGGCGAAGCCGGTGAGCACGCCGAGCATGATGGCGCCGGTGGCCCAGGCGGTCGCGCCGGTCGTGAGTGCGGTAGCGCCGGTCGTCGCGCCGGTGGCCCAGGCAGTCGCGCCGGTCGTGAGTGCGGTAGCGCCGGTCGTCGCGCCGGTGGCCCAGGCAGTCGCGCCGGTCGTGAGTGCGGTAGCGCCGGTCGTCGCGCCGGTGGCCCAGGCGGTCGCGCCGGTCGTGAGTGCGGTAGCGCCGGTCGTCGCGCCGGTGGCCCAGGCAGTCGCGCCGGTCGTGAGTGCGGTAGCGCCGGTGAGTCAGGCCCTGGCCCCCGTCACCCGGAGCGGCGTGCCGATGGCGAGCGCGACGCTAGCGCCGGCAACGGTGGGAACGCCCACTCAAGGTGGCGTGGGCACTAGCCTCACTTCCGCGACGCCGCCCCCGTCGGACGCTACGACGCTCAACGCGATGGCTCCGGCAACGAGCGCGGTGGCTCCCCAAGCAAGCGGCGCCGAGCCGCTCCGGCTGGCGACGACTCCCGGGACGAAGGTCCCAACGGCTCAGACCGTCGCGCCGATCGCGTATCACCCGGCGCGGGCAAATGCCGGCCAGACGGAGCTGTGGGCGAGCGGAACAAGGCTTTACTCGATGTTCGTGGCGGGGCTCGGTGGCAGCTTCCCGGCTTCACACCAGTTCCAGGGACCAGCGCATACGCCTAATCCTGCGCCTGACGGTCCCACGGCACCGGTTCCAGCAGGAGCCGGGTCTGGAAACGGTGGCGACGGTGCTACCGGTGGCGGCACGGGCGGTTTCGCCGGCGCAGCGGCGCTCTACTCGCAGACGTTCGTGAACGCGCCCGGCGTAACCCTCACGCTGCGGTCGTTTGCACTGTTGCGAGCGCCCGAGCCGTTTCTCCTATTGCTAGAGCGGCCTGGCTAAGACCGAGGTCGGTCTCCAGGTAGTGGCAGCCGGGTGGATTTGCCCGGGTGCATCTCTGTCTAGCAAGCAATAGGAGAACGATCTCATGTCACGCTCGATTCGGGCGTTGGCGGAGACCCGGCGACGTGGCGGATCCGCCCACGCAGCTGGGGAGCAACGTCGGCTCGACGGTCGGTTGCGACTCGAACGGCGGCTCCTGCCCAGTGCAGTCTCGGCCACGAAATACGCAGTCATATTGCTGGCGACGGGCATGCTTGTCATGGCCGTGGAGCCAGCCCGCGCCCTGGCAACGTCAGATCACGGAGCGCACACGACGAACTCGTCAATGCCGAACGCGCGTCCGTCGGACCCGGTGGTGTTGGCGTACGGAAGCGGCTATGCAGGCGGCACGGAAGCGGTGCGTGTCCGCGCGCTGCAGCGTCGCCTGGACACCACCGGATACTCGCTCGGGCCGATCGACGGGCGCTATGGCCCGCGGACCGAGCAGGCCGTGGACCTGTTCCAGAGCGCTCACGGTTTGCGCGTGGACGGCATCGCCGGTCCGCTGACGCTCGCGGCCTTGCGTGCGCGATCGATCGTGCTGTTCCCAGGAGCGGGCTATGCAGGCGCCGGGGCTGGCGAGGTCCGTGCGTTACAGCGTCGGCTGCGTCGCGACGGGTACGCGCCAGGACCGATCGACGGTCGATACGGACTGCGGACGGAGCGGGCAGTGACCCGCTTCCAGGCGGCCCACGGCCTGCAGGCCGACGGAATCGCCGGCCCGCAGACGTTCGGCGAACTGGCGCGCATCGCGACCAGCCAGCGGCGCGCCCCGGGGACCACGGCGCGTTCACGCCCAACCGCAGCCTTGCGCCCGAGGACACAATCGCGGCGGACGACGCACCCGCGCCCCGGGCAAAGGCTACGCCCGAGGACGTCGCAACCGGCCACACCGCCCGCCGCTCGACCCCACGCTTCCGCTACTACGCCTGCCGGCCAGACGAACCGGCCCGGAAGTGGGACGAACCGGCATGGCGGCCCTTCATGGCCGGAACTGCTCATCCTGGCCGGACTGGTCGGCCTGGCGGCGTTCGCCAGCGGCGCATGGCTCATCGATCGTCGTCGGCACCAGTTGATGATCGCCGCGCTGCAACGATCGGACGTTGAGATGGCGCCGGTGGCAGTCGGCGGAGTCGAGGCAGGGCCCGAGCTGGCTCGGCCCGCGGCCGAGTCGAGCGGTGCGGCCGAATGGAACGCTGTGGCCGAGTCAAATATCGCGGCCGAGGCCACCGGCGTTGCTGGTAGCAACGAGTCGGCGGAGCCGGGACATGCCACCGGGCTGGGTCTCCGGTTGGAGGAGCGCGGTGACGTCGCGGCCGCGGAGCTTGCTTACCGTTATGCCGATCAGCGCGGTGATCCCTTAGCTGCGTCCAACCTCGGCGTGCTGCTCGAGCGTCGCGGCGACATCGCGGGCGCCGCGGCGGCGTATCGCCGTTCCGCGGCGCGGGGCAATGCCAACGGTGCTTTCAACCTGGCTGCATTGCTGTCGGAACGCGGGGACATCGACGAAGCGATGGCCGCCTATAGCCGCGCTGACCAGCTGGGCGACGCCGGCGCGGCAGCAAACCTCGCGCTGCTGCTCTTACAGCAGGGCGACGTGGCGGAGGCAAAGGCCGCTTACCGCCGGGCCGATGAGCGAGGTGACGCAGGAGCCGCGTCGAATCTCGGAGTGCTCCTGGAGCGCGAGGGAGACTTGCCGGCGGCGGAGGCCGCGTACCGCCGCGCCGATGCGCGGGGCGACGCGACCGGCGCGTTCAACCTCGGCGGGTTACTCGCCGAACGCGGCGACCTCGAAGGCGCCGCCGCTGCATACCACCGCGCCGATCAACGCGGTGATCCTGGGGCCGCATCCAATCTCGGGATGCTGCTCGAGCAGGATGGCGATCTCTCCGCGGCGGCTCATGCCTACCGACGCGGCACAGAGCGAGGTGATCCAGCTGCAGCATTCAACCTTGGCGTCCTGCTCGAGCGGCAGGAAGACCATCGTGGCGCGCTGCGGGCCTACGAGCGAGCGCAGACGTCCGAGGAGCGAGAGATCGCCGAGATGGCACGCGCTCGGGCGCTGGCGCTCACCGGAGCCGACGAGAGTCACCGATGACCGGTCCACGGAACGGATCGCAGTTCGCGGCGCGGTTGGAGCGGACCCAACCCGCCGCTGTCCGCGAGAATCGCCTGCAGGTACTCATCGCGGACTCCGACGGCCTGGCGCGCGGCATGATGTCGCTCGCCCTGCGCAACAGCGAACGGATTGCCGTCGTCCACACCGCGCCGAACAGCCGCGAGGCGCTGGAACTAGCGAGGTACTACCGTCCGAGCGTCGCAGTCGTCGACACGGTCCTGCCCCCCAGCGGCGGGCTCGAGCTGGTTCGCAGACTGCTGCTGACCGTCCCCGACACCCGAGTGTTGACAGTCTCGGTGGACGATGATCGAACCGCGATCGCTGCCCTGCGCGCAGGGGCGGTCGGCCATATCGGCAAGGACGTCGAGCCCGAGGGCTTGGCGGAGTTGGTCCTCCGGGCGGCCGACGGC
Organism: uncultured Solirubrobacterales bacterium; assembly: GCA_963746695.1. GTDB lineage: Bacteria > Actinomycetota > Thermoleophilia > Solirubrobacterales > Solirubrobacteraceae > Palsa-465. Next base: position 629,871 of record CAVVCP010000015.1, read on the forward strand.
GAGGCGATCGTTTCGCAGCGATTGATGTCCCCGCTGCTCGAGGCGTTGCGGGAGGTTCCCGACTCGGGATGGCGGCCGTTGCGCAGCCGATTGACGACGCGTGAATGGGAGATCGTTGAGTTGCTCGGCCAGGGTGCCACGACCCAGCGGATCGCCGACCAGCTCGTGCTCTCGCCATTGACGGTGTACAGCCACGTCAAGAGCGTCCTACGCAAGCTCTGCGTGCCTTCGCGTCGCGAGGCAGTGATCGCCGCCCACCGTTTACGACGAGAGGAGGCCCTGAGCCGAGGATCCCTTCGCAACGCATAGCTGCGATGGGAGAAAAAGCGCCCTTTTCACGGCCCCCTAGCCAGTATGGTGGTGGTGGTGGTGGTGCCGGCGACAGCAGCTATCTGGCGCCCAGCGTGACTTCTCTCAGTTCCGGGCTGGCGGCTATGACAGCGGCGGCTCGGTCTCCATCACCGACACGCTGAGGACCATCACCACGTCGAGCCCACAGGACTTCGGGGTGGTCACCCCTGCTCAGTCGCAGAGCGACAGCATCACCATCTCCAACTCCGGCGGCCAGCCTCTCACCATCAATCAGGCCGCTCCCCGAGTGGTCGAACGCCTCTGAGTTCTCCATCGTCCAGGACAACTGCTCGGGCAGACCGTGCCAGGAAACGGCAGCTCCACCGTCATCGTGGCGGTCGCGTCGACCGCGAACCGAGCGCAAACGGCGACACTGTCGGTGCCCTCCGACGGTGAAACGGCGACGTTCACGCTGACAGCGGCACACCGACGCCCCTACCCCCACGCATCCCACCCCGGCCCTGACGCCTACTCCTCCCCGACGCCGACCCCTACCCTCACCCCGCCCGCCCCCAAGTCAGCGGTCAACCCGGTGAGGCTGACGCGCGTCTCGCTCTCCCGGCATGCGACGCCGATGACCTCACCCGCTTCCGCGTGCAAAGCGTGAAACTCGGCTTCTCGCTCAACCGCGCGGCCAAGGTACACGTCACCCTGCAGCCGCTCACGCGCAGAGGACACTGCCGCAGGACCAGCGGCCTCGTGGTCACTCGGCGCGCCGGCACACGCTGTGCCAGGGCTGGTTTGCGGCTGGCGGCTACCGAGTGGACGTCCAGGCGACCACCGACTAAAGACACTCGGGCACGGTCGTCGGGCGGCTGCTCGTGCTGGCACCCACCTCTGCGCCGGACACCGACTGGGCGACTCGTCGGTGCCGCCGCGCAGACCGCTCGACTTGAGCGGGACGCGAGTTCCAGGCGGTTCCTGGCCGTCCACGAGGTTGCCCGGAGCGTGGCGGAACTTTGAGTGACGGTCCTCCCGCCTCGTCCGCTCCTGGTGTGAGCGTTTGGGCAACCAAACCTAGACGTCCGAATCGGCCTGCTCGCCTCGGGGATCGACCCCTGGCTCGTTCAGGTTGACGACCAGCAGCTCGCCATCCATATGAGCAGGCCGTCTGACCGACGTCGAGGTGTCGATTTCGTAGTAGCTGACGAAGGCGGCGCCGGAGATCACCCAGGTCGCGTGACCCTGCACGGGAGCGCGCACCTGATAGGCGTGATCGACGGAGCTGTCGACCTTGCGCAACGCGACCAGGCGGGCGTCTCTGTCATAAAGCAATTCCACGGACTCAGGGCTGTCGAGCGCATCGAACGCCGCCCTGTTGATCGAGATGACGCCCTTCTTCTGAATGGTCACGAACGGCTGGCTTCCCAGGCGGCGCTGGCGGGTAAACGTCTCGAACCCCATGGTCGTCATCCTATTGAATCTCAGCACGCGGACCCCGCTGCACCAGTTTGGAACCGCGGCGTCCGTCTTCGCAATGAAATAGTCGGGTCCAAAGGTCAAAGAAGGCCGACAGAAACGACCGTCGCGCCAGCGTGCCGGACAGACCCATCGCGCGCATCCGCCGCGAACGTCGTCAGGCCCGGCTACAAGGACCGCAAACACGAAGACTGAGCGTGACGCGCGCGCCTGCCAGCGCCGGGTCGGAGCGCAACCAGTTGGGTCCGGCTACGTGACATCCGACGCGGTACTCGAGCCCGTTTCGCCTCGGTATCAAACGCTCATGGACCTCCCGCGCCTCCGCGGATGATCGGAGGTGACTCGCCGGCTGCTCGCCCGGCTTTGCCGTGGAGTCTCTTCCAACCGTCGATTGGCTAGCTCGGCCTCAAGATCTGGAGTCTACGAAAGTGTTGACGCAACGTTCATCCGCGGGGAGGCTAGATGAATTCGTTGCCTCTAAGAACGTAAACGAAGGGAACGAATCGAATGATCGCGACGATCCCCCACGTCAGCCTTGCGACAAACCGCGATCGCGCGGAGGACGAGAGTGATCCAGATCAGCACGACCGCGATCGGGTGCAGGATGCACAACAGAAGCTCGAAGACCTTCTTCACGGCGACTCCTACCCTCAGCCGCGTGCACCGCCGTTCGGGTGACAGCGGAGAATCTCGCCGGTGCACGGCATGACGGGCCGATGGCCGGGGACGACAATCCGTATCCGATGCGCGCGCTAGGCGCGCAACTGCGGGCAATCGGAGATCAGGGGTACGAGCTGGCGGAGAAAGCGCTGAAAGTCGCAGTGGAGGCTGAGCGCACAGCGGTGAGGCCCAACAGAGCGACCCCGGTCCGGACCACGCCAAGCTGCACGAAGCCGACGCGATCTAGCCGCCGGCGACGCGCTGGAAGCAGCGGTCCACCCAGTTAGAGCGGAGACCGTGGTTGAGTCGCGGTGAGCTCGATCACCACGCTCGCGCTCGGAGACCCCTCCGCAGCCCACCATCCGCCGATCCGCTCGTACGTCAGCGATCCGGTTGAAAACTCGCCCACGGATCAGGTCTCGAGCGTGTCGCTTGGCGGCGGCCCGGCGTCTGGACCCCACGGACGACCGTCCGGACTGAGCTCCCATGCGTCGAGCTGAACGCTCCAGCGGGGCGGCGGCCAATTCTCATGCGCCCACGTAAAAATCTCGCGTCATCCGGAAGCTCGACCGTAGCGTGGCCTGTGCCCAGGACGATCCACGGTTGGCCCGGGTCGTACTCGGCCACGGTGTAGCTGAATTCGGGCATAGGCGAACGTAGGTTCGCACGGTCGTCAAGCGAGCACGAGGGGTCTGAAGGGCCGACCGCCGCCACCCAGGACCCGGGGGCGGCAGGACGGTCGGCGCACTGAGCCTTGTCCGAGACCGCGGTGTTTACTCAAGGTGATGTGGATATGAGCGTCCGGTTGGACTCGGTTAGATTCAATACATGCCAGATGAACTGTTTGACCGTGGCCGGAGTCGCGGCGCTGCTGAACCTCAACCAGCAGACGATCCGCAACATGATTGACCGTGGCGAGCTGGGATCCGTGCGTGTCGGTCAACGGCGCATCCGCGTCCGCCAGTCCCAACTAGACGCGTTCTTTGGCCGCGGGCGAGACAGCCGAGCCAGGCACCGACGATGAGAGCGACGACCGGCGGCCCGTCAGGGCGGCTCTCGAGTTGATCGTCGCGGCCCCGGATGAGCAGGCCCGTGCGGCGCTGGACACCGCGATCACGGCGCTGGCATCCGCCGCCCAGACGCTTGGTCCGTCGGAGGGGCCGCCGTAAACACGGAAGCCCTCCTTCGGTCCGTTTTGCCTTTACGTCACTTGGGCAAGATGAGTAGAAAAGGCCCCAAATGGCAAGGATCAGAGTGTGGGGAACGGACGCCCCCGCCGCCGCGGCGCATTGCCCCCAACCACCGCCGCGGCAGCCGGCAGGCGCCCCGCTCGCCCCCAGCGGGGCGCCGCCCTTTTCTCTGGAACCCCTGCCTCCAGCCCTGAGATTCGACGCTGGCGCAAACGGTAGACATAACAGCCGTCAGACCGGCGCAATTGGGGAGAAAAATCCCCACGGTGAACGGCTCGTCCGTTCGGACTCCGCGCTCGAATACTCCTCCCGCCTGCTGCCGCTGACGGCCGACCGGGCAAACGCAGCCCGGTCACCTTACGGCAGGTGAATGTGCAGCGAGTGCCCCGGTGCCGCGTCGTGGATCTGGATCTCCGAGCGTTCCGTGCACTGCGTCAGCTCGGTCGGCTGATCCGGGTGCACTGCGGCGGCGACGATCGCCGAGAACTGGTCGGCGGCATCGAGCGCCCGGACGCGGGCCGGACTTTCAACCCGCAGCCTGCCATCAACGGTCTCGACCCGCTCTGCGAGGCCGGCCAGGCCTCCCCCGGCTCGAGCCGGGCGCCGCCTGTGCCGTCGTCGCTGACTTGCATCGTCACGAGGCCGGGCTGGTGCAGCACCTCCAACCTGGCGCCTTGGGCGCCGCTGTGCTTGGCCGCGTTCGTGAGCAGCGCCGCGGCGCAGAAGTAAGCGATCGTCTCGATGGCACGGGACGGGCGCTCGGGCAGGTCGACGACCAGTTCGACCGGCAGGTCGCTGCGTGCCGCGAGGCCGGCGAGGGCGGCACCGAGGCCTTCGTCCAGGGCCGGTGGATGGATCCCCCGGGCCAGGTCACGCAGTTCGGTGATCGCCTCCATCGCTCCGCGGTGGGCGGCGTCGACCAGCTCCAGGGCCCGGTCGAGGTCGGCGCCCTGCAGCCTGGCAGCCGAGGTGCTGAGATGGTCACGAGCGAGCCCAAGCTTCATCACGACAGCGACCATCTGGGCCTGGGCTCCGTCGTGCAGGTCCTGCTCGATGCGGCGAAGCCGGGCTGCCGCGTCGTCCACCACGAGAGCCCGGGATCGTTGCAAGCTCGCGCACGCGCTCGACGTTCTTCGGCGCATCCCGGAGCAGGTTCCAGCGCGGGACCAGGTAGGCGAGCGAGCCGTTCAGCCCGGCCGCCACGGGGCTTCCCGGAGCAGGTTCCAGCGCGGACCAGGTTGGCGAGCGAGCCGTTGAGCCCGGCCGCCACGAAGAAAAGCGCCCCCCACCAGTGCCCGAAGGCCAACAGCAACGCCCCCGCGATCACGAAACAGACCGCGGCGACCCATCGGCTGATCGCCACGCCCTTCACATGACGCACCCCGAACGCCGTGAAGGTACCCCTGGCCGCCGACGGACCCCAATCGGTCATATCGAGACCTACGCCGAGAGCTTGGCGGTGTTCGGGGCATTCCAGCGCGGGACCAGGTATTCGCCGCCTGGCGCTCCTACCAGCACGAACACCACGACCGCCAGCGACTCCAGGCCAAGATTGAGCCGATCAAGACCCAACTGCGGCAACTGCTCCAAGACGCCTCGCCGAAGAATCGGCGCAACCGCTGGCACCGCCAATTCGCCAACAACCTGCTCAAGGTCTGGCCCGCGCTCTGGACCTTCACCATCCTCGACGGGATCGAGCCGACCAACAACCCTGCCGAACGCGCGCTCCGCGGCCCCGTCATCCACCCAAAACTCTTGCTCGGCACGCAAAGCCAGGACGGTGAGCGGTTCGCTGAACGCGCCCTCTCGGCCGCCACCACATGCCGAATGCAGCGCCGCTCGCTGTTCACCTACCTCAGCGAACTACTCGCCGCCCACAACCGCGGCGACCCATTCCCCGCGCTCACCTGAGCGCCCTCGCGGGGACTGAACGGCTACGAGAAGCCCTGATTCTGCTCGACGAACCCAGATTCGCGATGTTCCTCGAGAAAGCCGGGCGTGTCTCGAGAGTGGTGACTCAAAGCAGGCCGGTGATCCTCGCGGCACGGAATGCGAGCCGCTCGCTTCCAGTCAAAAACGACGCCATGGTAACCGCTACTTGAATGCTCGATGCGTGCCGCACACGAGGCAGCATGACGCTCACGGAGCGAGCCCTCACTCGGAGCGTGCGTCGGACGCTCGCGAGTCGCAGAACGTGGCATGCATGGCGGCTACATGATTTGCGCTGATAGACGCTGGTGATCGCAATCAAGCGGCCGAAGGCAACGGTGGGCACGCCCGAGACTCTGAGCCGGCGACCGCTCAGGGCAAGGGTAAACCGGGACCAGTAGGTCTGGATCGGCCCGGTACTGCCGCCGCCCGTACCCGTGCCGCCACCGCCCGTACCCGTGCCGCCACCGGGACCGCCACCGGCCGAGATCGTGAACGGCTGGCTACAGGCGTCGGCCGGGTCATAGCCTCCGGCGATAGGCTCGGAGACGCACGCCTCGAGCTCGGTGTTCGTGGGAAGCCGTGAGGTGTCGAGGGCGCTCGTGCCGGTGGTGATGGCTTGTCCATAGATATAGTAGCTGTTGCTTTCGGGCGGGACGAATACCCGAAGCCGCCCGGTCGACGGGTTGGCCGAGCTGAAGGTGATCGAGCTTCCGCTGACGCTCACCGATGCTTGAGGGTCCTGCGCCGTCGTAAAGGTCCACGAGTGCGTGATCGGCCCATTCGCCCCCACGACCGTCACCGATGCGGTGATCGGAACGCCCTCCGTGAGCGGCTGCACCGGAATGATGATCCCCCCGGTGAGATACGGGCCGAGCGTCCCGGTGCTGTTATCGACCCACTTGATCGCGAGCGCACCTCCCGGGGCGGTCAGTGACGCGCTATCGATCGTGACCTGGGCCGGACCGGCCTGTCCGGGCTCGTCGAGGTACACGAAGATCTCGCGTCCCGCCGTCGTCCCTTCGGGAATGCCGACGAAGTCGCCCGGGACGAATGGGTTTTCCTCGGCCTCCTCGGCGGTCGGAAAGCCGCTGGTTCCGTCTCCCGGGTAGGTCGTGACTGTCTCCTGCGCCAGCGGCGCGCGGGTCATGCCGGGCCACGTGGTCACGCACACATACCCGGAGCTGTCATCGATTCCGACCTGCGCGAGGCTCGGCGTGAACAGCTGGATCAAATGGATCGGCGCGTTCTCGAACGTGTTATCGAAGGCGGACCACGCGCTGCCGTACGACAGAATGCTGTTCTCGCCCGCGTATGCGCCGCCGGCGGTGTAGCCGGGGTTGCCAGGCTGCTCCTGATGGGTCAGGCCGCCCCCGTTCAAACGCTCGTAGTTGTCGTGCGCCGCACAATCCGACGACCACGTCGTGTTCTCCGTAATCCCCGCGGGCAGCCCCCACGCGACGCGCTCCTGGTTCAACAACGCCAAATCAGACTGTGGCGACGCATCGGCAACCGCCAAAGAGGGCCACACAACCACGACGAGCCCCACCAGCATCAGCACCAACCCCGCCACCGTCCTGACCCGCAACGCACGATCCATCGTATACACCCCCGCTCTCTCTTCTGGCCCCGCAAGAAGGTTAGCCGCTCGACCCTTCAGCGCATAGCAGCATGTAGCAGCAATCGCGAAAATGGCCGCCGGAGCCGCGCGTTTCACCCGTGTCCGACGGCGACCGGATGCTTCGTGGTCGAAGTTCATCCTGACGAGAGCGCGACCACGGTCCGGGCCGGCCGACTTCCCGGCCCTTGGGGTGGCGCCTCGACGAAGGACCGGGAAGCGCCTTCGAGACGACCGGTGGTCGATATGCGGTTTGGAGGCGCTGACGAACGCGTTGCGGCTCGTCGAACCGTACGCGCGAGCGGCTGAAGCGTCACCCGGACTTTGGCGAACGCCGTCCGTGAAAACAGATCGTGGCGGGCGCAGAACTGCCCGGTGACGTGAACCAACCCGGTGATGTCGGTCTGGCCGCTGACGCCTGGCCGAGTAGCCTCGCCGGATAGCCGAGCCGACCGCGTGAACGCCCCCGTTACCGCGCCGGCCCCATCACCATCAAGACAGGACGAGGCATCAAGCCCGCCGCAGTGGAAGGTGAAGTACCCCCAGGGCCACCGATGGTCCGATGACGCCTCACGGTAAACGCCCACGACAAGGGAGAAGCCGGCACCCTGGCCGGCGGACGAGTGGTTTGCATCTGGATCGTCAGGGCCAGCCCGGGCGGTCCGATGGGGTGCGGTCAGCTTCCGCGGGAGGACGGTAACGACAGCGTTGTCTGGTTGGTGACTTTGTTCCAGGTCATTGGGACGGTGTTGCTTCCGGTTCCGATGGCGGCGGTGAGCTGGTTGAAGGTGCCGCTGACCTGCTCGGCGTGATCGCCGTTGCGTCCGGTGTTCTGGATGTTGGTTATTTGTACGTTGGACAGTGTGTAGGTGGCGGTTTCGACCTGTTGTTTGCCCGAGGCGTGGTTGACGATCAGCTCCATCTTGGCGATCGTCTTGTGGTCGAACAGGTCCTTGGACAGCTGTTTGCTCGCAGAGTCGATCGCTTTGGTGAACACGAACGTTTGCAGCACGGCTTTGCCCGCGCCCGCGCCCGACGTCTGCGAGCCTATGGTCGCCGCGTTCGCCTCGTCGCCGGCGGCGAACGATCCGAGCGGGATCAAGCCGGTAACTGTTTGCGGCTTGCCTTTGGCGCCGGCGGCGGACGCGAGACTGGGGACCGATCCTGTGCTCGAGTTCGTCACCTGGCTCCAAGTCTGCGGCGTTCCCTTCAGCCCGAGGTTGCCCTGGACTCCGTCGACCTTCAGGTAGAGCTTGCTTGAGCTGCTGGAGTTGATACCGAAGCTGGTCTGATTGACGACCTTGCCGGGGTTGCCGGTCTCGCCGGCGGGGCCGTTGCCTCCCGGGGGTCCCTGGGGGCCGCTGGGGCCGGTTGCGCCGGTCGCGCCGGCTGGTCCCGCGGGGCCGGATTGGTTCCAGGTGACGGTTTCTTCCGCGCCGCCGATGCAGGCGTCGGCGTTCGGGTCGTTCGTATCGCTCGGGTCGAGTACCCGGAGTTCTCCGAACGGCACCTGGGCCCCGGAGGGGTTGGTTCCGACGGTGTTGGCGCATCCGGTGATCGTCCCGTTCGAACCTGGGATTTGACCGATCGCGACCGCGGCCCCCGCTCCGAGCACAGCTACCGCGGGAAGCAGCAGCTTCCATGACGCGAGCGTCATGTTCCGCACGCGCCCGAGCGCGCGCGGCTTGCGGTCCTTAGAGCCCATCGAGCCCCCTATGGCGACGTTTCTCCGGCACTAGGGATTCAATCACCGTGGCAACGCGCGGTCAACGACCGCGTCCGGACATGTTCACCTCGCGACCCGTGCGGGTTCGGATCACGCGACGTAGTGCCAGGTCGCGAACTCCGCGCTGAGCAGCGCGAGCCCAGCGGCGCTCAGCACCAGCAGCGGGACCCGGGCGCGCGGGTGCGCGGCCAGCCACGCCCCCGCCCACATGAATAGCGGGAACAACACACTGAGGTAGCGGGGAATGCTCTGAAGCGGCCAGCCCACGACCGGCGTGAGCAGATTCAGCCCGATCGCCGCGGTCACGAACGCACCGTACGCGACCGGCAGCCGCCGCCAGACCGCGATCAACGCCGGTACCGCGAGCACAAGCGCCACGAACGGCAGCAGGTTCTCCCACCCAGTCGAAACCGACGCGCCAACGTGAGTGCCGAACAGCGTCAGGTGGCCCGAGCCGGTGAAGATCCCGTGCACGTCACTCCAGGCGGCGCGGGCGCCGTCCCACACCGTCGTCCACGGCGGACGGAGCACATGACGCCAATAGACCCGCTGGGTCTGCACGAACGCGAACGCCCCCACTCCCGAGAGACCCAGGTAGGCCGCGAACGCCGCCAACCCGGCCGGGGCGAGCGCCAGCCACGCGAGATCCCGCCGGATGCGGTAGCGGGGCCTCCACCCGCCGTCCTCGCGGTCCGGAGCGCGATCCTCGCGCGGGCCGTACAGATACAAGATCAGGGCCGGCACGACCAACAGCACGCCGGGCCCGCGCGTCGCCGACGCCAACCCGGCCAACAGCCCGCTCAGCGCCCACCGTCCCCGCCGCGCGCACAGGAATACGCCCACCGACAACGCCAGATACAACGACTCCGCGTACGCGGCGGAGAACAGAAAAGCGAACGGCGAGATCGCGAGCGCAAGCACGGTCAGGCGCGCCGCGTCGGGATGCGCCCACGGATGCCCCTCCCGCAACTCGAGTTCGACCAGCGACACGAGCGCGACCAACGCAACCACTAGGAACGCGATTGAGACCGTCGCGGCTGCGATCACCAGCGGAACGCCGATCCGCCCCAGCGCCCCGACCAGCAACGGATACAAGGGAAAGAAATTCGCGCGCGGCGGCGGCGACCGCGCGACCGCCGACAACGCGTAGCCGTGGCCGGCGATCGCCAGATACCAATCTCCGTCCCACCGGACCACCGGGAACGTCAACAACGCGCCCAACGAACGTCCCGCGGGCTGGAGCGCACTCGGGTTATACGCGTCCGGCTGCTGCGCGAGGCCGAACACACGAGCCGCGATCGCGCTCGCCTCCCACACCAACACACGCGTCCCGAGCACGACCACCAGACACCACCGCACCACCTGCCATCGGTCAGGTCCCTGCCGCGAGCGCTCCGATGTACACACCCCGCCGCGGATCATCTCAATCACCCCCACCCATCGCCACCCAACCAACGCATCCGCCGCACCCACCGGTCGGACCTGGCTCTCCCGAGGCAGAAGGCACAGACCGCTCAAGCAGGTCCGGACCTCATCAGTGCTTTCCGCGCGTCCTCGGCCGGGCGCGTGGGCAATTGCAGTCGTGGCCAAGCAATAGCGGCGATAGCCGGCGCCCGTACAGGCGAAGCGATCGTGCCGGCGATCGAGCCCGACGATCGCTATCCCGGCATCGCCCGCCGCGAGGCTACAGGCGTCGCGGCATCGAGTTGTCGCCATAGGCATCGTCAGCTCGATTGCGATCCGCACGATCGCTCTCGCGAAATGCGATCGCGCGCCCCAGCGAATCGGAACCGCGCTCGTCGCCGAGAGCAGGGCTCACGAGAACGCCTGCGGAAAGGGCGCGCTGCCTATGTGTAGTTCCTGAGTAGGTTGGTCCATCCGGGCCTCCTTGGAGGCTGAGAGCTGCCAAGCACCTCAGTCCCACCAAGGAGGACACCGGATGAATCTGCACGCTAACGCGGCGCTCAGTCTGAAAGGGCGTCGGGAGCTCTGCCGTGGTGTGGTTGAGCGGGAGCGGACACTGGCGCAGGCGGCCGAGGCCGCCGGCGTCAGTGTCCGCTGCGCCCGCAAGTGGGTGGGTCGCTACCAAGCCGAGGGAGAGGTCGGGCTTCGTGATCGGTCCTCGGCGCCGCGTCGGATCCCGCATCGCACCAGCGAGCAGCGGGTCGAGGCGATCGCCGCGCTGAGGCGGTTGCGGTTCACCGGCTCGGAGATCGCCGAGGTGTTGGGGATGGCGCTCTCGACCGTCTCGGGGATCCTCGCCAGGATCGGGATGGGCAAGCTCGGCCGGGTTGGCCTCGAGCCCGCCGTGCGGTACGAGCGCGAGCGTCCCGGAGAGCTGATCCACATCGACATCAAGAAGCTGGGACGGATCGAGCGCGGCGCGGGAGCTCGGATCACCGGCATGGCCAATCGTGGAAGCCGCCCGCGCCGAACGGACGCTCTCGGCGTATCGCGCCAGATCGCCGGCTGGGAGTACGTCCACATCGCGATCGATGACTGCACCCGCCTGGCCTACGCCGAGGTCCTACCCGACCAGAGAACGAGCACCGTCATCGGATTCCTCACCCGGGCCATCGCGTTCTACGCCCGCTACGGCATCACCGTTCAGCAGCTGCTGACCGACAACGGCGGCGCCTACCGCTCCACGATCCACACCATCGCCTGCCGCGCCCTCGGCACCGGCACCTTCGCACCCGCGCGTACCGTCCCCAGACCAACGGCAAGGCCGAGCGGTTCATCCGCACTCTCACCGCCGGCTGGGCCTACGGAGCGATCTACCGCACCAGCGCAGAACGGACCGCCGCCCTTGACGGATGGCTCTGGTACTACAACCATCAACGACGACACTCGGCTCTCGGCCACCAACCGCCCATCGCTCGCCTCAACGAGCGGAACCAACCTTGATGGGACTTACACCTATGCAGCGCTGCGAGCGTCTGCCGGCTGACGCCGCGGCCGTGCGGGCACTCGTATCGGCGAAGCGATCGCATGGCTGGGCTGGCTCTGACGATCCAGATCGTGGCAAAGGCATAGCGAGGCCGGAGCAGCCGCGAGAGCCGAAGCAGCCGTTGCGCGCCCAGCTGCGCACGCCTGGATGTGGGCGATTCCACCAGCGCACCGGGTTTGCTGGACCGCCCATTCAGAGCAACCACGATCAGAATCTTGCGTAGGCACGGAACGTATCCAGGGTCGTTGCGACCTTGACCACCCGGCTGTCGCTTGGTCATGCGGAGCGGTCATCTGATCGCTGCCGGCACAGGCGGCGGCAACAACGATTCGTTTGTATGCGACTGCCGCTCATTTTGGTTCACGATGGACGGGCTCCTACTGCCACTTGGTCACGGGGTTGCGAAAGCGCCGAGGCGCTGCAGGGTGCCGGGTCTCGATTATGGTGGGTCGCGGCGAATGTCTTCCATTGTTTCCAGCGGTCCGGTCGCCGCAGACGTCTTCCCGGGAAGGCGCTCGTTCCGCTCGGTCGACGGCGCGGTCCCGGTCGTAATGCGGAGCTGATGTGTTAGCGGCTAGCCGTGTTTGATGCAGAGTGCGGCGAGGTCCACGCCGTGTACACCGTAGGTCTGGCAGCCTGTGCGGGCGGAGAAGAAGTCCGGGCTGCTCGAGTTGGCGTAGGCGATGAGCGGGGCGGCGTTGCGGGCGAGGTCGATGTCGAGGTTGCCGTAGGTCTGGTAGCGCTTGGGTCCGGTCAGTTGTGCGGCCTGGGCCAGGCGGCGCTGGTAGGCGGGGTCGGGGAACGCCGGGCCGGTCCCGCTCGTGAGTAGTGGGCCTAGTACGTTCCCGGGATCCGGGTAGTCGGGAATCCAGACGGAGTAGCCGATGTCGTAGCGCTCGCCGGGCGTGTCTTCCCGTGTAGACATGTTCACTATCGAGAACTGCTTGATCTGCAGCTGAAGTCCGATCGCCGCGAGTTCGGTCTTGAGGATCTGCGCTTGGTCGGCGCACTGCGGTAGGTCGCAGGTGTAGACGATTGCTGTTCTGCCGCCGCCCTGCGCGAGCGCTCGCGCGTGTGCCGGATCCGCGGTGAGTGGATAGCTGCGCCGGTCGATGTATCCGGGTATTTCGGGTGGGAGGTAGTGGTCGGTCGGATGGGCAGGTCCTGCGTCGAGTGGGTTTCCCAGTGTGGCGAGCGCTCGGCGGCTGATCGCATAGTTGACCGCCCGCCGCAGTCGCGCGTCACTGAACAACGGTCGATGCGTGTTCAATACGAAGTAGTCAGTGTGGAACCACGGGTTGACGAAGTATTGCTGCCTTCCTTGTTTTGCCGCCCGGCTGTAGGGTCCGTAGCGGGCGGCAAGTTCGGCACTGAGACCACGCAGGTTGGCTGCGCCCGGGCCGTCGAGCGTGGTGAAGTCGGCAGTCCCGGACTCCACGTCCGCGACAGCCCGCCGGTATGGGATTCCCATGTCCAGTTCGATCCGATCGACCCGGTGTGGTCGGCTCCCGTGGTAGTTGGGGTTGCGCAGGAGGACTACGCTCTTGCCGGGTGTGTAGGAGGTGATGTAGTAGGGCCCGGCCGAGGGAAGCGTCCGGACGCCCTTGGGATCGATCGGCGTGTTCGAGGGGACGGCGCAGAAGGTCGGTTGTGCCATTCGCGCGAGGATCTCCGGATCCGGCGCGAGGAGGCGGATCGTGAGCCTGTCCCCGTTCACGACGACGCCCGCGATGTGCGGAGTCTTGCCGGCCACGTACTCGGCGGCTCCGGCGATACGGGCGGCGGGGGGTCGATCGCGGAGCGGCGGATGGCTGATCGCGGCGGCGGGCGCGATCCTCCTCGCGCGCCCGCGGGTGACCAGCAGGCCGTCGCCCAGCGCCTTGCGGAGGTTCGAGACATACACCTGAACGGTCTTCGCCGCCGTCTCGGACGCCTGTTCCCCCCACAACGCGTCGATCAGCCGATCGGTCGAGACCACCTCGCCACGGTGCAGCAGCAGTACCGCCAGCAGCGCCCGCACCTTCGGACCTCCAAACGCAAGCGGGCGGTCATTCTCGAGGACCTCAAACGGCCCCAGGATCCGGAACTCGATCAAGTTCGTGCCCCGCGGCAACCGTACCACCGCAGGCTGCCCCAACCGGGGCAATGCTCGCCGCGCTTTAAGCGATTTCTAACCGCCTTTAAGCGCTCGTTCGCCGCCCAAGCGCACGGTTCGCGGGGATCCGATCGCACCGGGCGACCGGCAACCCACCAGGAGACACGCATGCTCCCCAACCACCACATCAAGAAGACCATCGCGCTCGCGCTCACACTCGGCGCGATCGCCCCAGCCGGAGCCTCCGCCAAGGAAATCGGAACCACCCCCTTTGGCGAGAGAGACACCACGCCACCTCCGACCACGATCGTCCGCATCAGCCCCCCGCCCGGCGGGTTCGACTGGGCAGACGCTGGCATCGGCGCCGCCGGCGGCCTCGCGCTCTCGATGCTCGGCATCGGCGGCGCGCTGGTCATCTCATCGCACCGACGCGCACAGCGCCCCATCAGCCCCCCAACACCGACCACCTGACCGACCACCGGAACGGACACACCATGCCCACGCTCAAAAGCAGCCCCCTCCTCCCGAACAAACACCGGAATGCATCGCGCGCCGCCGCGGTCGCGCTCGTCGCGGTCATCGCGATCGCGGTCACCGTGCTGATCCTCGCGCTGCCCGGCGCACACGCAACCCTCCGCGCGAGCCCGGCCGCGCACACCCGCGTCGCCTCCACCCACACCGCCCCGATCCACCACCGCGCAGCCGCAGATGCCACGCTGTGCTTGACCCCATGACCGAACAGATGCACGGCGGCTGCCCACCCGACCAAACGAACGCCAACCCAGCCACGCCCTGACCCAACCCAGGCCAACAGCGGGCACCGGACGTCAACCCAGCGAACCTCCCGATGCCGCCGTCAATCCGTGCGGCATCGGACCGCGCCGGCTGGGACTGTCCGATCCTCGCGACGCCGAAGTACGCCCGCTGGCCGTGGGCTGCCGACCGACCTTGCGACCAGTCGCGCTACCGGTCGCCGAGTAAAGCGGCCGCGCGGGCGCCGTGACCGCTACGGGCGTGATCCGGCGGCGCGCATCAACAATCCCGGGTGACCGCATTTCACCCGGGGGAGTCGTCGACCGCGTGGTGGTGGCGGCGGAGGCGGCCGTTTCGGCCAGTCGGGAGCGCCAAGATCTTCATCGCCACGCGATTGCATTCATATTCTCGCCGGCGCCTAGCTTGCTTGCGCCTCGGCGACATTCCGGTGGTCCGGCGCCGAGACGGCGGACGCTAGACGATGACTACCGGCCGTGCTGGACAGCCGCCCGGGCTCGCTTGCGCACCTTCGCCCTACTTTGGATTTGGTGCCGACAACCTTCGATTAGGTCAACCCCAAGGACAGACGGAAACAGGTTGTCGGGTGGCCGGGGGCATTGCGGCCCCCGGCTCCCTCGGATCCCGGCGTGACAGTCTCCCGTCACCGGGCTCTTCTCACCAGCCCGTCAGTACGAGTGGGTCCACTCCCAGTGGGCGAACAGCGAGGGCTCTCGTTTTTGGAGTCCGCGCCACCACCGCTGGAACCGTTTGTGGGTCCGCAGTCGTTTGTATTTGTCCCCAGCCCAGCGCTTTAGGTAGAAGCTGACGCGCCGCAGGAGGGGATCGAGCGCCGACCGGAAGTACCGGCCGTAGTAGCGCATCCACCCAGCGACGATTGGGTTTAGCCACGCCGCTAGGTCGTTGAGGGTCAGGTCGGTGCGGCGGTGGATCCGCATCTCGCGGAGCCGACCACCTTTGGCCTTGAGCGCTTCGGGGCTGATCGCGGGCGAGAACGAGGTGAACTGCTCCCCGGTCTTGCCGTTGACCGCCTTCCGTGGCCGGAAGGCGAACCCCAGGAACGTGAAGGAGATGTGCTCGTGCTGGCCGCGACGGTTGCTGTCCTTGCAGTAGACGATCCTCGTCTTGTCGGGGTGCAGCCTGAGCCCAACCTCCTGCATTCGCGCGGCGATCCGGTCCAGCACGTAGCCCGCCTCCCGACGAGTCGTGCAGTGCACGATCGGGAGAGTCGCCGGGGGGAGTCTCACCCCCCGGCGCTCGTAGAACCCAGCGTGAACCTCTCAGCTCACCGGGCTCCCATCGTCCAGCCGTCAGGGCGCACGCCGAACCGCCAGTGCGCGAAGAGGCCCGGCTGGCGTCCTGCGACGTCAGCGAGGAACCGGCGCGCTCGCCGGGGACGGCGGCGCAGTCGCTTGTATTTCCGCATGGCCCACCTCACGAGGATCTCGTTGAAGTGGCGGAAGACCGGATACAACATGGACTTGTAGAAATGCCCAAAGTAGTTGATCCAGCCCTGGAGCTGACGGTTGAACATCAGCGCCAGGTCCGTGAGGGTCTTGTCCGAGCGAAGATTCACGCGCCAGCGGCGCATCTCGCGCCGCATCCGCGTCTTCGCCTCGCCCGACACCGCCGCAGAGAAGTTCAGGAAGTGCTTCCCGTACTTGTTCTTCGACAGCCGCGGACGGAACGTGTAGAGAGGAAGTCAAACGACGTGTGCTCATAGGAGCCGCGCCGGTTGTCATCCTTGCAATACACGATGCAGGTCTTTTGCTCGTTGAGCTGTAGCCCGCACTCCGCCAGCCGCGCCGCGATCATGGCCCGCAGCTGCAGGGCCTGCCGCTCGCTTCGGGCGTGGACAATGATGTCATCGCAGTAGCGTTCGAACGGGACGGCCGGGAGCTCCCTGGCCATCCAGGCATCAAACGCATAATGGAGGAACATGTTGGCGAGCAGGGGTGAGATCGCTGACCCTTGAGGGGTTCCGCGATCGCGCTCGACCAGGCTGCCGTCCTCGCGTTGCAGCGGCGCTTTGAGCCACCGCTCCACGTAGAGCAGAATCCAGCGCTGGTCGGTGTGGGAGCTACCGCCTTTAGAACAAGATCCCATCGAACACTGTCGAAAAACGACTTCAGGTCCAGGTCGAAAACCCAGTCCTGACGCCAGCAGCGCTCCCGGCACACCCGCAACGCCTGATGCGCCGACCGGCCCGGCCGATACCCATAGGAGTCCTCGTGGAACACCGGCTCCACGTCGGGCTCCAGGTATCCACGCACGACCGTCTGGGCGATCCGATCCGCCACGGTCGGCACCCCTAACGTTCTAGAGCTGCCATCCCGCTTCGGTATCTCGCACCGCACGCACCGGCGGCGGGAAATACGTTCCCGACGACAGCCTATTCCAGAGCTTGTACAGGTTGTCCTTGAAGGTCAACCTCGAACTCCGCAATCGACTGCTCGTCCACGCCGGCGCCGCCCCTGTTTGCCTTGACCCTCCGATAGGCCTCCCAAACCGCCCACTTGGAGATTTCAAACGACTTCGGCTTCGGCTCGCTCACCCGGCTCCTCCCACCCGAAGATGGTTGACCGCCAAGCCAGCCAGGACGACCCTGTCCCCTTCGCTCCAGCCCCATTACAGGGCCTTCACAGCTAATACGAGCAGGTCCGCCCCTGTGCCCCGCATCACTACTCTCCCCCTCACAGATCAGCTGCTTGGGGTTCTCGCTCCAGACGACCAGCCGCAGGCCCAAACCGCTCCACTGGCCAGCCGCCCGATCGGGGCGACAGGTTCCCGAGTTCCGCACGAGAGCCCGGATCACGCTCGCGCCACCATCCATGCCGGACACCCACCTGGCCAGTCAGCAGGCTCCCGCCAGACTCGTCCCGGGGCAATGACTCGACCCCGGTTTTGGATGTCACCGATACGCTTTCGACACTTCATCGGTGGTTCGCTTTCGCTCGCCTTCGTGATCCACACCTGACACGCTGACAGCGCGCCTTTTCCGCGACGCTCAGCACCCCGGCTCTTGACCGGCGCACCTCGCGGTGGTTTGCGGCCTCCCCCTGCAGGGCGGCCGCGAAGGGCCACCAAGCCACTGGCCTGGCTCCTTCATCTCTCGTACAGCACCGCATCCGTCGGCTCGTTCTACATCGATCCTCCTTCAACGTTCTCGGCACACCGTCGTCGGCGTAGCGCTCGAACGGGCAGCCCGGGAACTCCCGGACCATCCAGGCATCGAACGCGTAGTGCATAAACAGGTTCGCCAGGACGGGCGAGACTGCCGATCCTTGCGGAGTTCCCTTCGTGCGCTCGATCAGAGCACCGTTTGGGTGCTTGAGCGGCGCGGCCAGCCACCGCTTCACATACAACAGCACCCAGCGGGCGTCGGTGACCGTCTCCACCGCGCGAACGATGAGGTCCCACGGCACTTCGTCGAAGAACTTCTGGACGTCGAGATCGATCACCCAGTCGTACTTCCAGCACCGCGCCCGACATGCCTCCAGTGCATCATGGGCCGACTTGCCCGGACGATAACCATAGGAGTCCGGGTGGAACCGAGGTTCCACCAGCGGCTCCAAGAACATGGCCACCACCGTCTGCGCGACCCGATCCGCGACTGTTGGCACGCCGAGCACTCGAACCCCGTCGCCATGCGGCTTTGGGATCTCAACCGCCCTGACCGGGGGCGGGAAGTAGGTCCCCGAGCTCATTCGATTCCAGATGAGCAATTGTCAAGAGTTGTGGATGAGAAGGTGAAGCATCAGGCGGCGACCTCCTCGTCCGTTGTGGTGGTCGTCTGTGACCTTGATGCCGTCCTTGAACTTCACGCCGTCGAGCACGTTGGTCACGAGCTCGTGGCCGTTGAACCGCCGCCAGCGCTCCTGGGCGGCGTCCAGGAGCTTGTAGGCCATCGCGAGCGCGGCCTTCTTCGAGCCGGCGCCCTTGGTGACCTTGGTGCGGAGCTTGACGGTCGCGAAGCTGCTCTCGATCGGGTTTGTCGTGCGCAGGTGCCGCCAGTGCTCAGCGGGGAAGTCGTAGAACGCGGTGAGCGCGTCCCAGTCCTTGTCGAGCTTCGCGACCGCCTTGGGGTATTTGGCGTCGAACTCGGCCCGGAAGCGCTCCAGCGCCTTGCGAGCGTCCGCGCGCGAGGGCGCCTCGGTCATCTCGTGCAGCAGCGTCTTGGCCCGCGGCTGCAGCCGCTTGGGCAGCGCGTCGAGGACGTTCGCTGTCTTGTGAACCCAGCAGCGTTGCTCTCGAGCGCTGGGAAACACGTTGCGCAGCGCAGCCCACGCGCCCAGCGCGCCGTCGCCGGTCACGAGCTTCGGCTCGTTCAGCCCGCGGCCGCGAAGATCGCGGAACACCGCCGCCCACGAGTCTTCGCTCTCGCGGTAACCGTCCTCGACCGCGAGCAGCTCTTTCTGCCCGTCCTCATGGACACCGATCACCACCAGCAGGCACAGCTTGGGATCCTCGCCAAGGCGGACACTGACGTTCACGCCGTCGATGAACAGGTAGGCGTAGCGATGAAACCGCAGCTCCCGCGTGCGGAACGCGGCGTGCTCGGCCTGCCACTGCTCGGTCAGCCGCTGGATCGAGCTGGACGACAACCCCGAGGCATCCTCGCCAAGCAGATCCCGCAGCGCCGGCCCGAAATCGCCCGTCGAGAGGCCGTGCAGATACAGGATCGGGAGTACCTCGGTGACCTTCGGCGACCGCCGGGCGTACGCCGGCAGGATCCGCGAGCTGAACCGCTTGCGCTCCCCCGACTCCTCGTCCACCCGCTTGTCGTTCACCCTCGGCGCCCGGATCGGCACCGTCCCCGACCCGACCGTCACCCGCCGCTCCCGCGCCCGACCATTGCGAACCACCAGGCGCTTGCCGTCCTGGTCGACCTCGTCCACGAACGAACCGACGTACTCGTCAACCTCGGCCTCCAGCGCCGCCGCGATCATCCGACGCGCGCCCTCGCGCGCGAGACCATCAAGCGTCACCCGACCCTCGTTGTCCTCCCCGACGGGGAGCCTGCGAACATCTGACATGGCGTGCCTTCCTGCCGGCCATCGCCGGCTTCGGTCTTCAGCAACCGGGAAGGTACGCCGCCTTCCTCTTCACACGCATCCACAACTTCTGGGTATAGCTCATTCCAGATCCTGTACAGGTTGTCCCTCAGATCGGCCTCGAACTCGTCCAGGGCCTGCCCATCCACTCACGGGGCGCCCTTATTGGCCTTGACCTGCCGCCACGCCTCCCACACCAACAGCTTGGGAATCGCAAACGACTTGCCGTTGGGCCTTGGCTTGCTCATCTTCGTTTCCTCCCGGCAATACGCCGGTTGAACGACATGGACATTCCTGGTGAGCCGGCCCCTTCGCTCCACCACCACCCCAGCGAGCAGCGGCTTCCCAGCTACTACGGGCCGGTCCGCCAGCGAGCGCCGCGTCGGTACTCAATGCCTTCGGTGTGACAGCCTCGGCACGCTCCCTCTCACGATCTTGGGACCTGCGATCCCGATCGCCATATCGACGCTCGCCTTCTCACGTTCCGAGCAAGAGCCGCAGATCAGGCTCACGCCGCCTATACGCCGGGCACCGCCTGGCCAAGAACACGGGCACCCGCCAGGCTCATCCCTCGGGGCAAACTAAACCCTCGGTTTTCGATGCCATCTATCCCTTTCGACGCCTCAACGACGACACCCAGCCCACCTTCAGACCGAGCGCTCTGGAGCGCCTTCCTGATCCCCACCTGACCGGGTCAAGCCCCGCCTTTTCCCTGGACGCTCACCACGACGGTCTTCAGCCAACGCAGCACCAGGGCGGTTTAGCGCCTACCCCCGCAAGGCCGACGCTGGAGGGCCAGCAATCCTCCATCTCTCGCACAGCACCGCCTATCAAAGGACTCTTCTACACAGGCCCTCCCTCAGCGTTCGTGACGCACATTTGCAGGGGCTATTGTCGTGCAGAGGCGAAGCCGGATACCTTGGATTTGGTCGGGCCGGGCGCGTCTCAAAGTCTCCGACGCACTGTGTCGATTTCCAGGTGTTTCCGGGGATGTAATCCAAGGTACGGGTCCGGCTGGCACGGGGACTTGGGTAGTTAGCCATAACCGCCGTCACTGTCGCCGGCCTGGCTGTGGTGAGCTCGACGCTCTCTTCGGGAGCTTCCGTGGGTCGGCGCGCAACAGTGACCGAGTACACATGGCGGTTCGCCACGCGCTCGCGCGTCGTGGTCCGGATAGGAGACCGCGTATCGCGCCCGTTAGTTAGCTCAGGTTTCCGGCTTGATCCGTCCGAGGCGGCTAGTAGCTTTGGGCATCTCGATTGATGGCTCGCTGGTATACGGCGACCTCCCCGCTCCAGACGGGGCCGAGATGACCGACATAGCCGAAGCGCTTTCAGAGCTCGGATGGCGCCCTCAGCACCCGAAAGCCCACGTTCGCGGGTCGGTGTTGAGCACGCTGATGTCGATATGGCAACCGTCGTAGCGTCCACTGGAGGCACCCGGCCGTCGGCAGCTGTTGATCTAATCGCGTCGACCGTCGGGCTCGGTGAGAACTCCGTGGTCTGGGAGGAGCCGCATCGGGATCTGGAGTGGATCGTCGATCGACGAACCGCGATCTGACCGGCTTCGCCGACGTGGCACCGAGCGGTGGACACCGTCCTCGCGCCCAGCCCAACCCCCCGCAACCAGGCCGGTAGGACCTACGGCGTCGATCGTGGCTGGCCTGACCGGGCCAGACCCGCACACATGAAAGGAGGCCCGCCTTGGCTTGAGGCGAGCCCGACGCCGAGCGGCGTCGGGCAGTTCAGCTTCCCTGAAAAGCATCGGCCCCAGAGCGCCTACTCCGGGGCCGACAGAGATCCTCAAAGGAGGACATTAGATGTGGGAACACCGTACCACCGCGATCAGCGGATCGCACGACCCGGTACCGCCGGGATCCGCAGATAGCGCCGGGTTGATGCGCACGGCCCGCGCGGTCGTCCGCCTGGCCCGCGCGCATCGCCGGCTCGAGCACCTGCCGACGCTCGGTCAGGTGCGGGCGATGGCCTGGTTCGACGGCCGGGAGCCGTGCTCGTACCTGCTCGACCGCGCGGTGAACTTCGTGCCCGAGCCGATGGAGTTCGGCTACGAGCGTGAGCTCGGCCGGCACGCGCTCGCGTTCGCCTGCCGGGACACCGATGGGCGAGCGATGGAGCTCGTGACGATGCGCGACGGCGGCGGGTTCGACCTGCTGGGCGTCTTCTAGGACGCACACGCATCCCAGGCCCGGAGGCCATGCCCGTTCGTCGGGCGGCCTCCGGGCCTTCTGTTCTGTGAGCAGTTGAAAGGGACGACGCCGGCGTGTGACGCCGGTGCCGCACCGTGCTCGGCGCAAGGCTGACGCCGCCGCGTTGCGGTCGTGGTCACGGGACCGCCGAACAAGAGAACGCGAAAGCTCGGATCGCGTGGGGTGACGCGCGCCGGTTCGACAACCCGCGAGCCCGTGATGACGGGCTCGCTCAACGACATGCACAAGGAGGGCCCGAAATGGGTTCGATGATGAAGGCCGACTCGGAGCGGCGGGAGCTGGTGCGTGAGCGCCGGCAGGCGAGGATCGAGCGCAAGCAGGAGCGCCGAGACGCTCGGGAGCGCAAGCGCTCGCAGATCGACGCGCCGCCACCGCTGTCGGCGATGCAGCTCGCCGCGCAGGAGCAAGTCGATGCGGCAGTCGACCGGATCGTGAACGAGGCGCTCGAGCGCCACGACCAGGTCAACGCGCACCAGGCGGACTCGCACCCGGTCCACGCTCGGCCGGTTGTCCGCCGGCAGGCGGGCCCGGCACGACCGGCCGCCGACTCATCCAGCCCGGACGCCGGCAGCGGTGCGGTCGTGACGGTTCCCCGGACAGACGCGGCCGCGGCTGCGAGCCCGCGGCGGCCGCGGCGCGAGTGTGACATCGCCGCCTTCCGGGAGCGTCGCGCGCAGGCGGCCGAGGAGGCGCGCGCGGAGGCCCGCGACCGGATCGCGCGCACGGGCGAGCCGGCGTGCGTCGCGGACGCGCTCGCGGCACTCGCACATCCGGGCGCGGCGGACTGGTACACGCAGTGGCGGGAGCTCGAGCAGGCGCTCCAGAGCGGCCGGATCGTCGAGGTAGGAGCGACGGCCCGGCGGGCGCTGTGGTCGATCAGTCGAGACGCGGCCCGGACCTCGCGCCGAGCCAGGCGCGATCCGGATCTCGCGCTGGCCGCGTGCGTGGCCTACGCGATCGTCGCCCGTCTGCCGCGCTGCGCGCTCCGCAGCGCGCAGCGAAACCGGCCCGCACCGCAGCCTCGCTCCACCCGCCCACGCCCGTTCTGGCGCTGAGCAGGAGCGACCAGACCCGCGATCACCAGACCACCAAAGGAGAGCCATGCACAACCCCGCCCCCACCACCGCCGGCGTCGACGGGCGCGACGATCGGCACCGCGCGCCATTGAGCCCACTGGAACCCGCTCCCGGGTTTGCGCCGCTGTGCACCCGCCCGGTCGCGCTCGCGATCACGGCGGTCACCGACGAGCTCGGGCGGCCGCTCGTCGGCATCTTCGTGCCTGACGGCGAGCTGCTCTAGGCGAGCCGCCGCAGCGGCCGGTCAAGGTCCCGACCGCTGCCAACAACGGACACGGGTTGTCGCGGATACTCCCGCCCCAGCTCGCTCGCACCGGGCGGCTGTTCGACGCCCAGGTCCGCTCGCGGTGCCGTGCAGCACGCGAGGCCCCGAGCTGATCAGCTCGCATCCCACCTGCTCCCCTCCCCTGCAGGTGTCCTTCGGCTGAACTCGCCCATACCGGGTCGGGCACCGGCGCAACTAGCCACGTCTCACACCGGTCACCGCATCGCCCCTGGGGTTCGGGGCAGGGCGCGATGCGGCCGGTACCTACTCAAGCGGAAGGAGACTCACGTGAGTTCTCACCTGATCCTGATCGTCGAGGAGAACGAGGGCACCCGCGCGTTCCTCGCCGATCAGCTCGCAGCCGACGGCTACGAGATCCTGCTCGCCGGCAGCGGCCGGCACGCGCTGCACCTCCTCGCCACGCACCGACCGCAGCTGGTGCTCGCCGACCTCAACGGGCAGACGCTCGGGCTGCTCGACGCCGTGCGAGGCGGCTCCGGGCCTGGCGGGGAGATCGACCCGCACACGCCGGTGATCGTGCTCACCGCTCACGCGGACGAGCTGACGCGGGTGCGGGTGTTCGACCGCGGCGGCGACGATGTGGTGGCCAAGCCGTTCTCCTATCCGGAGCTGCGCGGACGGATCCGCGTGCTGCTGCGCCGAGCCCACCAGCCCCGCCCGGTCTCGGTCACGCGCGTCGGCGCGCTGACCGTCGATCACCGCACGCACGAGGTGCGCATCGGCGAGGAGCTGGTGTCACTGGCGGCCAAGGAGTTCGAGCTGCTTCGCGCGTTGAGCGCCGACCCGACCCGCGTCCATACGCGCGAGGAGCTCTTGCGCGATGTGTGGGGATGCGGCGGAGACGTGCGCACCCGCACGCTCGACTCCCACGTTATCTCGAGCAAGGATGTGGCCGTTGTCTATGTGGATTGCGGGTTCTGTCCGACTCGTAGACGACGCTTTATCTCCAGCGGTGTGGTTAGCGCCCTCGCCGCGGGGCTGAGCCCGGAGGGCGAAGCGCCGTGGCGTGGGCGCTGCGCGCCCGCCGACCACCCCCTCGTCACTGAATGCTTGGCTTCCTCGCATATCGCTCATCGCGTCGTGTTGCCGGACGGGCGGGAGGCGTGGACGGTGCTCGGCGCAGATGGCGGGGAGGTCGAGCCGGCGGCAGGGTTCCTGCGGTATCTGCATCGGATCGAGCGCTCGCCGAATACGCTGCGGGCGTATGCGCATGATCTGAGGCTGTTCTTCGAGTTCCTGGCCGGCCGCGGTTTGGCGTGGGACGCGGTCGCCGTGGCTGATCTGGGGGATTTCGCGGCGTGGTTGCGCCGCCCGGCTGAGAACGTGCTGCTGCTGCCGGCGCGCGGCCGGCGCGGTCGCCGAGCACGACCAATCGGGCGTTGTCGGCGGTGATGGGCTTCTATGACTTCCACGCCCGCCACGGCGTGCCGGTCGCGGCTGCGCTGGTCGAGCGCGGCCGCGGCGGCTGGGGGTCCTACCGCCCGTTCCTTTACGGGATCGCGAAGGGCTCCTCCCGAGCCCGGACCGGTCGTCTGCGGACGGTGCGTGAGCTGCCGAAGGTGCTGTCGTTGGCGCAGATCGCGGCGATCATCGCGGCGCAGCGGCGGCTGCGGGATCGGTTTCTGTTCGCGCTGCTGGCGGAGACCGGGCATGCGGGTCTCGCAGGCGTTGGGGCTGCGCCATGAGGACATGCGCACGTGGGAGCGGCGGGTGGAGCTGGTGCCGCGGGAGGACAACGCCAACGGCGCGCGAGGGAAGGGCGCGCGGGGGTTCGCGATCGTCTCGGATGAGCTGGTGCGGTTGCACGCGCTCTATATGGCCGAGGAGTACGGGCTGATCGACTCCGACTACGTGTTCGTCAACTTGTGGGCGGGGGAGATCGGCGCGCCGCTGCGCTACGGCGCGGTGGACGCGCTGGTGCGCCGCACCCGCGCGCGGGTGGGGTTTGACTTTCACCCGCACATGTTCCGTCACACGTTCGTGACGGTCGCGCAGCGTCACCGGATGCCGCTCGAGGTGATCTCAAAGGCGGTCTGTCACGCGTGCGTGCAGACCACGGCGGATATCTACAGTCACCTTGACGCCGAGGATCTGCGCCGCGAGCTTGAGGCGGCGGGGATGCTGGAGCGGATGAAGGGACCTGGTGTGAGCGCGCGCGGCGCTGCGGCTGGTGCCCGCCGAGCCGGACTGGCGGGCGGCGCTCGAGGCGGCGATCCGGCCGGAGTTCCGCGTCGCGGTTTATGAGGCCGATCCGGATGACCGGTGGCTCTATGGGCCGCACTGCGCGATCGGGGGTTGTGAGCTGCCGATCCGCGGACCGTTGGGCGGCCGCGGCGGGGTCTACGTCTGCAACGGCCATCTGCACAACTACCGCACCCATGGCGGCGGGGACATGGAGCGGTGGCTGGCGGGGGCGGGGCCGCTGCGCGACCAGCGTCGCGTGTCGACCGGCGCTACCGGCTTGACGATCGGCGGGTCGCTGGAGTCGAGCTGCGCTACGCCTGCAGTGCTGGCACGACGGCCAGCACACGGTGGTGCTTAGGAGCGATCGGTGGTCGGCTGCTTGCGGCACTGTCTGGAGCGCGCCGGCGTGGACTCGGTGCTCGATCTGGACCCGGCGCGGATCCGCACCGCAGTTCGGCAACCGCGGCGAGGCGTCGTTCGTGCGCCGGGTGGTCGATCGCTTCCGCCGCGGCGGTGCTCGGGTCTGGATGACCGCCACGCGGACGTGTGGGAGCGCGAGGTCTATGAGCAGTTCGGCGCTGACGCAGCGCAAGATCCCGGTGCGGATGGACTTCACCCAGGTCGAGCGGCGCGTGGCTGCGGGAGATCGTCAAGGAGGTGACCTGGGTGCGGATGGCCCGCCAGGGCGTCGGCCCGATGTCGGCGCACCGCACGCTGACCCACATGGCGCACTTCGAGCGCTGGGCGGGGCAGCGGCTTGACCCGGGGCCGGAGGCGATCGACCGGGAGCTGCTGGAGGACTACCTCGCGCACGTGCGCCGACTGCCTCATTCGGACTTCGAGCGTGAGGCGCGACTGGTGTCGCTGGACACGATGCTGTCACTCGCCAGGGCGCTCGAGATTGAGAGCTTCGCCCCGTCGGCGTGCTATCTGCGCGGCGAGTTGGCGCAGCGCACGACCAAGCGGCTGCCGCGCTTCTACGACGAGCACGTCGCCGCCCAGTTCGACGATCTCGGCCAACCGGGCGCGGTTGACCGACCCGCCCGCCCGGATCGCGTTCTTGGTGATGCGCCACGCCGGGCTGCGGATCAGCTCGGCGTGCTCGCTCAAGCTCGACTGCCTGGCCGTCGACCCGGGTGGGCAGCCATGGCTGATGTATCTGGATCACAAGGGCGATGATGAGGACCTGGTCCCGATCCCGGCCGAGGTCGCCGAGGAGATCCGCGCCCAGCAGCAACGCGCGCGCGAGCAGTTCCCGCACACGCCGTGGCTTTTGCCGGCGCAGCGCGCTAACCGCGACGGGCAGAAGCATCTGTGCGACTCGGAGGTCCGCCGGCGGCTTCGGCGATGGGTGCTCGAGTGCGGGATCACGCGAGCAGTCAGGCGGGCCGATCGAGTTCAAGCCCCACCGCTTCCGGCACACGATCGCGACCGAGCTGCTCAACGGCGGGCTCTCCAAGGCCGGGATCCAGCGGTTCCTCTCGCACGAGTCCGGGGCGATGACCGACGTCTACGCGCACATGCTCGACCAGACGCTCAAGCAGGAGTGGCTGGCCACCACGGAGCGCGGATCAACGCCGCCGGCGAGCGCGTCGCGCTGACCACCCCGGTGATCGACGACGACGCCGCGTGGCTCAAACATCAGCTCGCCCGGGCCAAGCAGACGCTCCCGGACGGCGAGTGCGGGCTACCGATCCAGCAGTCCTGTCCGCACCCCAACGCGTGCCATTCCTGTCCGCATTTCCTCACCGATGAGCGCTACCGGCCCGTGCTCGAGGAGCAGCTCGAGCGGGCCGAGCAGCGGGTCAGCCGACGCCGAGCGCGCCGGGCACGAGCGCCTGGCGGAGATCAACCGTCCCGACGTGCTCAATCTGCGACGGATCATCGCCGGGCTGGACCGGCTGGCCGAGTGAGCCGCCGCTCAGCCCGAGGCGCTGGCCGCCTATCAGCGCCAGCGCAGCGCCCAGCGGCGCAGCGCGGTGACCGCCGCGATCGGCAAGCTCGACCGTGCCGCTCAGCCGGTCACCGTGTCCGGGGTGGCGGCGCTGGCCGGCGTTGATCGCAGCTACATCTACAACCAACCCGAGCTGCTCGAGGAGATCCGCCGGCGGCGCACCACAGACGCCGGTCAAGCTGGCACGCCGGCCGGCCGCTGACCGTGCGACGGTCGCTTCGCTGCAAGCCCGGCTGGCCGGCGCGCACGACGAGATCGCGCGGCTCAAGGCCGAGAACCGCACGATCCGCGAGCGGCTGGCGATCGCTCTGGGCGAGGCCTGGGAGATCGAGCTCACTGCCACCCCGCGCAGATAGCCGCCCGAGACGCACCGGCGAGTCCGGGGCTGAGGAACTCGCACCGATCGTTTCGGCATGGATCGCCTCGCGGGTATAAGTTGACTTAGTAGCTAAGTCAGCTAAGCTACTAATCAGTGTTTCATACCTCTCCGACCTCTGGAGGTCTCACGATGCATGGATACGAGGCGCTGATGGACCCGGCCGAGGCGACCGCGTCGCCAAATGTGGAGCCTTATGCCGCCGGGCCGGGTGCGCCGGTCCAGCAGGGCGATTTCGCGGCCGGGCGTTCGCACGCGTGCGCACGACGCTGGTGCGCGCAGGAACGTTCGCGACCGGCATGTCCGGATCGTTCACGCCTGCCGCGCGCAGGATTGGCGACTTCGCCAGCCGGACCCGCTCGGATGCCGGTCCGCGCGAGATCGGCGATTTCGCGACGGGCATGCGGGCACGCGCCGACGGTCAGCGGCGACGAATGCCGCGGATCGACCGCGTTCCGGTCGCGGGCGCCAGGCGGCGCATTGGGCGAGCGCCTGAACCGCAGCGGCCGTCCGAGATCTACGGCCGAGGGCGCGGCGCTCGATGGTGAGGCGGGGGCGGCGGGCGCGGTGGCGGTGGCCGGCGGGGCGGGGCGGCGCCCGACAGCGCCGCCTCGACCTGCGGCAGCGCCCTGGCGAGCGCGTCGATCTCCGGTCGCGGCAGATCGCCGATCAGCGACGCCAGCCGCCCCGCCAACAGCGCCTCGGCGCTGGCCAGCGCCTTACGACCCTTGGCCGTCAAGGCATGCTCCTGACGCCGGCGGTCCTGCTCGGCGGTCCGCCGGTCCAGCAGGCCCGCGTCCGCCAGCGCGGTCACCAGCTGCGAGGCGGCGGGACCAGAGACACGCCGGCGCGGCGCGCCAGCTCGTTGACCGACACCTGCTCGCGAGCGATCGCGCGCAGCGCCAGGTACTGCGGCGTGGTCAGCGGCGGCTCGTGCGCGGCGAGCAGCCGCTCGATCCACCGCGCCGCCAGCGGCGCGACCGCCACCAGCGCCTGGGCGGCCTCGGCCTCGGTGTGACGGGGAGCGGGCATCAGCTACGTGAACTTAACCAATAACCATGCTTAGCATCCATCTCAGTCTCGCAGCCGCAGCGGTCGTTGCGCTCGTGCTGGGGCCACGCAGCAAGATCTCCGCCGCAGTCGTCGCGGCGGCGGCCGCGCTCGACATCGCGCTCGGCGCTCGCGCCACGCCGCGCTCGCGGCCGTGGCGCCACTGGTCGCGTTCCTGACCGCCGCGCTGACGCTCTCAGCGCTGATCGCGAGCTCCGGACTCGCCGACCGCGCCGCCGTCGCGCTCGCCAGGCGCGCACGCGGCAACGGCCTGGCGCTCTACGCGCTCGTCTGCGGCCTCTGCGCGCTGCTGACCGCGACCGTCTCGCTCGACGGCGCCGTGGTGCTGATCGTGCCGGTCATCATCGCGCTTCACCGCCGCTACGGCGCACCGATCGCGCCGCTGCTGCTCGGCGCCGTCGCGGTCGCGAACGCCGCCTCGATCGCCGTTCCCCAAGGCAACCCCACCAACCTCGTCGTGATCAACCATCTCCGACTATCGCCCGTCGCCTTCACCGCGCACATGCTCGCACCCGGCCTCGCCGCCGCGACGATCTGCGCCCTCGCCGTCGCGCTCACCCACCACCGCACGCTCGCCACCACCTACCAGCCGCCCCAAACAGCCCCGTCGCCGCCAACCCGCCAGGAGCGCCACGCCGCGCTCGCGCTTGCCGCAGCCGCGCTCACCGCATGGACCGCGCCACTGATCGGGATCGCGCCGTGGTGGCCATTCACCGCGGTCGTGGCCGTCGCGCTGCTGCTGACGCGCAACACCGCCCGCCTGCAGATCCCCTGGCGGATCACCGTGCAGATCGCCGGGCTCGTCATCCTCGCCCAAGCGCTCGGCCTCCACCCGCCGAGCCCGACAGCACTCACCCTCCCCACACTGCTCGCCGTCGCGCTCGGGACAGGCGCCGTCGCCGCGCTGATCAACAACCTCCCCGCGAGCGTCTGGGCCGCCTCACTGCTCGCCGCCGGCCCGCTCGCCTACGCCGCCACGATCGGCCTCGCCGTCGGCGCGCTCGCCGCCCCCCAAGGCTCTGTCGCGACCATCATCGCCGCCGACCTCGCCGGCCCCACCACCCCGCCACTCACCATCCGCCGCCTCGCGCCCCTCGCGATCGCAGCCCTCCTCGCCGCAACGCTGCTGCTCAAAGCCACGCTCTAACGGGCCAGCCTCGGGGGGGCTGAGGACTCGCTAACGCAAACGCGCGCCCGCGAGTTCCGCGCGGCCGGCGCCTCCCCGATGGTGGCCCGCCTGCGGCGTTCTGGGAGATCGCCGCGGCCGCGCGCAACCGCCCAGGCGAGAAAGACCAGCCCCCTCCGAGCACCGCTCCGGCGGATCGCCGGCCACCGATACGCGCCGCAACGACGGCGCGGATCAGAAACCACTCCAACCTCGAGGGAGGTCATCACCGCATGACCAAAACCAGTTACACCATCCTGCTCGTCGAGGAGGACGACGCCACCCGGTCGTTCCTCCAGGACAACCTCAGCTGTGACGGCTACCGGATCACAGCCGCTGAGGATCGCGCCAAGGCGATCGCGCTGCTCTCAGTCGAGCAACCGCAGCTGATCATCGTCGACGTCAACGGGCAGACGCTCCAGCTCGTCGACGACGTCCGCTCCGGCGAGCGGCTGGCCGTGGATCCCGACACGCCGATCATCGTGCTCAGCCACCGCCCCGATGACATCCACCGCATCCGGGTGCTCGACCGCGGCGGCGATGACATCATCGCCAAGCCGTTCTCCTACCCCGAGCTACGCGCCCGGGTCGCCGCGGTGCTGCGCCGCGCCGAGTGCCGGCGCCACCGCCGGCAGCTGCGCTTCGGACCGCTCACAATCGATCTCGCCGCTCGCCAAGTCCGCCTCGGCGACGAGCCGGTCGATCTCGCCGCCAAGGAATACGAGCTGCTGGTCGCGCTGGCCAGCGACCCCCACCGCGTGTTCACCCGCGAGGAGCTGCTGCGCGGCGTGTGGGGCTACCGGACCCCGAGCCGCACGGTCGACAGCCACGCGCATCGATTGCGGCAACGGCTCTCCGGCCACCCTCAACGGCTCGTGATCAATGTGTGGGGCGTCGGCTACAGATTCTGCGACCCGCTCGGCTCCACCCAGCCGACCACGGTCCAGGTGGCGTCATGACCGGCGCTCGTCGACGGTCCGCCACAGCACCACAACCGACACGTCGTCAGCGGCCGGCCTCAGCCGGTCGCACGTCCATGAGCCCGAAGGACTACCCGCAGTCCCGTCCGGTACCTGAGCAGCGAGGCACGATGAGCCGCCCCGCCTGCCCAGTTCGACACACCCCACAAACAACATGTCGACTGCGGCCATCGTCAACGGCCATCGAGCCGTACTCGGTCGCGCTCGAGA